>NZ_CP028339.1:2400000-3658031 GCF_003030465.1 Thauera aromatica K172
GCAGCCGCGATTCGGGCCTTACCGCACGCCGCGATGCCTCACACCCGCTCGAGCCGCGCCGGAATGCCCTGGCGCACTGCGGTGCCGGACACCGCATCGACCCAGATCACCTTACCGCCGCGGGTAGGGTCGGAGAGGCCGAGCTCGTTGAGATTGATCCCGGCGCGCAGGTCGGGGCGGTCGGGCTGCACCTGATCGCCGATGCGATGCGCGCGCGCGCCCAGTTCGCGGTGACCGTAGCCGTGCTCGACCGCCATCACCCCCGGCACCACGCCCTCGTGCACGATCACGGTGCACTCGGCCGCGCCGCCCGGGGTGCGGATGCGCGCCGTATCGCCGCTCTGCAGGCCGAGCGCCGCCGCATCGGCTGGATGCACGACCACCGGGTTGTCCGGATGCAGGCCGGTGATGCGGGTGGCGATGCTGTACGAGTTCTGCAGCGCCGACTTGTAGCTGACGATCTGCAGCGGCCAGTCGGCCTCGGAGTGGACCCGGCGCACCGGGGTGCCGTCGTAGAAGGCCGGCGGCGTCCATTGCGCGCAACCGCGGAAGCGCGCACCGGTGAGCGTGTTGCGCGCGCTGCCGATCGTCTCGTTCCACAGCCACAGCGGCTTGGTGAAGCGGTGGGCCTGCCATTCGGGCTGCTCGGCGTCCTGCGCCTCGCTGGCCGGCTGGTAGCGTCCGCCACGGGTGAACAGGAAGGCGACCTTGCGCCATTCCTCGGCCTTGAGCACGCCCTCCAGCTGCGGGCGGATGCGCTCGACGCCGGAGAGCTGCAGGTCCTCGTCGCTGGCCTCGCCCACCGGCGCCTTGCCGGCGAAGGCGATGTTGGCACCGCCGCGCAGGTACCAGTCCTCGGGGGTGTCGAGCGGATAGCGCTTGCCGTCCATGTCGGCGATCGCCCCGGCACCGAAGCCGGGCAGCTGCATCGCCTTGGCGAGCGCGAGATAGAACGTCTCCATGCCGATCGCCGCGCCGTCGGGTGTCTTCACCGCCTTGGGCTCGACCACCGGCCAGCGCGCGGTCGTGGCCTTGGTCGGCACGCCGTTCCAGGGCGCGGTCCAGCCCCAGCTCTCGTACATCAGCGAGTCGGGCACGATGTAGTCGGCGAAGGCGTTGCTCTCGTTGATCAGCGGGTCCACGGAGACGATCAGCGGCAGCTTCTTCGGGTCGGCGAGATCCTTCTCGATCAGCGGGCGCACGCCGGTGATGCCGTACAGCGGGTTGCAGCTCCACAGGATCAGCGCCTTGAGGCCGTAGGGATAGCCGCGCAGCGCGCCCGGGAACCATTCCGTGCCCAGGCCCGGGGCGTTGGGGAACCAGGCATCGGTGGCCGGATAGGCCTTGCCCTCGGCCTGGCGGCGCTTGAACTCGGCCGAGCGCTCGTAGGGCACATTGCGCCCGAGCGGGGTGCCGGCGGGCTTGAGCATGCCGGGGAAGGTCTCGAGGTCGTAGCGCGGGCCGGCACCGTTGTCCTTGAAGCCGCCGCCGTTCATCACGAAGCCGCCCTTGCAGTTGAGGTTGCCGATCAGGGCGTTGAGGGTGACGACCGCGTAGGCGTTGTAGAAGCCGTTGCCGGCCATCATGCCGCCGTGGGCCACCGCGCTCGCCTTGCGGCCGTGGCGGGTGAATTCGTCGGCGAGGCCGGTGATGACCTCTTCCGGGATGCCGCAGATCGCCGAGTACTCGTCGATCGACTGCGCGCGCGCCGATTCGCGCAGCAGCTCGAACGGCGTCTTCACCGTCACCGGCTTGCCGCCGAGCTCGATCACGCGGGTGGCCTCGAGCACCGCCGGCTCGGCCGCGGTCTCGGCGGCAACCAGTTCGCCGCCGGCGGTGGCGATCAGGTAGGGGTCGGCGTCCTTGTACTTGTCCTCGGCGGCAACGGCCATGCCGATGTCCGAGCCGCGCAGGAAGCGACCCTGGCGCGGATGGCCGTCCTCGGCGATCACCAGCCAGCCGGCGTTGGTGAAGGAGGGCTCGCCGGCGGCCTGGGCGGCCTTGAGGTTGGGCCAGGCGAGGTAGGCGGTGTTCACACGGTCGTTGTCGAACATCCAGCGCATCATGCCCATCACCAGCGCACCGTCCGTGCCGGGGCGGATCGGCACCCAGCGCCCGTGCTCGGCGGCGGCGAGGTTGTGCGAGTTGTTGAGCACCGGATCGACCACCACGTAGTCGAGCCGGCCCTCGGCGCGGCCCTTGGCGAGCATGCCGCCGGTGCGTTTGAAGGGGTTGCCGGCGTTGCCCGGCGCGGTGCCGATGAAGAGCACGAACTCGGCGTTGGCGAGGTCGGGCTTGGCGTGCGGCATCTTCTTGACGTCGCCGAACAGCGCGCCCGAGCCGGAGCGGTAGGCACCGCCGCAGTACGAGCCGTGGCCGACGTGGTTGAGCGTGCCGTAGGCCTGGTTCCAGAAGCGGCGGCTGAAGTTCTCGCGGCCGTCATTGACGCTGGTCAGCACCGCGACCTGGTTCACCCGCTTGCCCAGCTCGGGCGCCTCGGCATCGATCGGCCTCTCCAGGTCGCGCAGCGCCGCGAGGCCGTCGACATGGCCTTCGCCGAAGAGGTCGCCGCCCTCGACCACTTCCTTCACCAGCTGCTCGAAGGAGATCGGTTGCCACTGACCGGAATTGCGTGGGCCGGCGCGCTTCATCGGGGTGAGCACGCGGAAGGGGGAGCTCATCTGGTCCATCGCCGCGTTGCCGCGGCCACAGGCGGTCGAGCGCCCGGCCAGGCCCTTGTCCTGGAAGCGCGACATCGCCACCAGGCTTTCCTTCACCGACACCTTCATCGGCAGGTGGGGCTCGGTCGACAGCGGGCTGTAGGGGTTGCCGACGACGCGGATGACCTGGCCACTCGCCTTGTCGATGCGCACGCGCACGCCGCACTGGGTGGTACAGCCGAGGCAGGCGGTGTAGCTGACCTGCTGCCTGGGGTTGGGGGTGAAGTCGCCGCTCACCGGATCGACGGTGAATTCCGGCTCGGCCGAGCGGCCGTGGATGTGGCGGCCTTCGGCGATCTTCTTCTCTTCGGGGCCGGTGAAGTTGGCCACCATGCGGCCCAGGGTCTGCGAGAAGCCGGCGGCAAAGGCGGCCAGACCACCGGCGGCGATGAGTTCACGACGTTCGATTTTCATGATGTTTCTCCTTGGTCGCCCGCGCTCAGGCGGCAGCCTTGTCGGTGTTGCCGGCCGCGAGGCGGTCGAGCGGCAGCAAGGTGGTGATGAGGACGAAGAGGAAAATCCACAGCCCGGCGGTGCCGACGATGCCCATCAGGCCCTCGGGACCGAGCGGCAGCGAGTAGGTGTAGTAACCGGCGCCGGTCTTGGGCACTTCCTGGCCGCCGATGAAGATCGACCAGCGCATCATCCACGCCGAGTGCAGCGCCAGGAGGCCGATCACCAGGCCGGAGCCGGGCCGCTTCCACGCCAGCACCAGGGTCAGCACGGTCGCAGCCACTGCCCACGCCGCCGAGAGCTGCCAGTTGGCCGAGGGGCCGACTTCGGCCAGGGCCTGGGCATGGACCGGCGACACGCCGGAGAGTCCCAGCGCCAGCCACAGCGCGCCCACCGCCAGCGCCACCACCTGGGTTGCGGCCAGCACGCGGGCCATGCGCCCCTTGGCGGCCTCGTCCTTGGGACCGAAGCGGTTGAACAGCAAGGCCAGGCCGACCGCGCCGGCAAAGGCGGTGATGAAGAACTGCAGCGGCAAGAGCGGCGTGTTCCACAGCGGACGCGCCTGCACCACGGCGACCTCGGCCCCGGTGTACAGCGCGACCAGCGCCGCACCGACGAAGGCGAGCAGCGCCGCCGCCTTCAGCGCGCCACGGCTGTCGTGGCCACCGTAGGCGAGTACGCCGGCCAGCCCGGCGAGCTTGCCGCCGCTCGCGGCGTGGCGCGCGAGCTCGGGGCGGAAGGCCAGCCAGGCGTACATCAGCAGTCCGCCCAGATAGACCGGAATGAAGAACGCCCCCCAGGACATCCACGAGGTCGGGGTGAAGTACGCATAGAAGTGCCAGAAGCGGCCCGGCTGATGCAGGTCCGCGAGCAGCGCCACCGGCGCCGCCAGGCCGCACACCAGCGCCCCCAGCAGGGCCAGGCGCGAGATGCCGGCCCAGCCCGGCCGGCGGAACACGATCCCCGGCAGCGACAGCAGGAAGGCGCCATAGGACAGGCCGATGAGGAAGAAGTACTGCACGGCCCAAGGCAGCCACGCGACTTCGCGCGCGACGTTGATGGTTTCGACGATGTTCGGGTTCATGCTGGATCTCCTCGCGTGCAGTTCAGGCGTGCGGCAGGTTGCGGGGCTTCCACAGCGTGCCCTGGCCCTCGACCTTGCCGGTGAAGCGTTCGTCGAGGCCGATGTAGAACACCCGCGGCGCGGTCTCGAGCTCGGGCTTGAGCACCTTGAGCTGCGGCTGCGTCTCCTTCAGGCGGCTGGCGAGCTCGCCCTCGGGGTCGTTGATGTCGCCGAAGATGCGCGCGCCGCCGACGCAGGTCTCGACGCAGGCGGGCAGCAGGCCGGCATCAACGCGGTGGGCGCAGAAGGTGCACTTGTCGGCCTTGTTGGTCTCGTGGTTGATGAAGCGCGCGTCGTAGGGGCAGGCCTGCACGCAGTAGGCGCAGCCCACGCAGAGGTCGCCATCGACCGCGACGATGCCGTCCTCGCGCTTGTAGGTGGCACCGACCGGGCACACCGGGATGCACGGCGGGTTGTCGCAGTGGTTGCACAGGCGCGGCAGCACGTAGGTGCCGGCAGGCTGGGCGCTGTCGGTGAGCTTGACGCTGTAGGTCGACACCACGGTGCGGAAGCTGCCCTCGGGCACCGCGTTTTCCTGGATGCAGGACACGGTACAGGCCTGGCAGCCGATGCATTTGCGCACGTCGACCAGCATCGCCCACTGCTTCTTGCCGGTACCGGCAACCGCCGGTACCGGCGCCGCCGCCGCGGCGGCGCTGAGCACCGTCGCCCCGCGCAGGAAGGCACGGCGCGAGGGCGAGGCGGGAAATACGGGCAAATCGGAACAGGATTTCATGGCGGAACTCCAGAAGCCGTTGGCGTGGGAGTCACTCTAGGCCTGCGCGGCCGCGGCAAAAATCGGCGAAACAAGGCAGCGGACTAGACGGTTTTACCTATTGCGCCACCGTTCTCCCCCACCCTTTTCTGCCCGCACGCGGCCACGCAGCCAGCCGCCGCCACGTGCCCCCGGCGCGGGTCTTGCCCCCCGGGCGTCGCACGGCTGCGCGCGCTCGACGATCTGCCCGGCCCGGCAGGCCCAAACCCGCGCGGACAGTGGGTTTCAGCCTTCCGGAAGCCCATTACGACCTACTACATGTAGTGGATCGTAAAAAATAAAAACACAACATAAATACATAAGACACTGTTTTATAAGGATTTTATTTTTTTGCGAAACGCGATTTTCCGCGCTATTCTTCAGTCCATCCCACGAACCACCACGGATGAAGAAAAAAGCCATGAGCGAGACCAACAGCGCGTCCACCAGCACATCCATGCCGAACACTGCCAAACCCTCCGCCGCCAACCTGCCGATGCAGGAAATCTCCGGCGAAGTCCTCGTCGAAAAATACGCCAAGGGTGACGAGCAGACCGTCGCCGAAGTGCGTCGCCGCGTCGCCCGCGCCCTCGCCGAAGTCGAGACCGATGACAAGCGCGCCCACTGGGAAGCGAAGTTCCTCGAAGCGCAGGAAAAGGGCTTCGTCCCCGCCGGGCGGATCAACAGCGCCGCCGGCACCACGCTCGCTGCCACCCTGATCAACTGCTTCGTGCAGCCGGTCGGCGATTCGGTCACCGAGGCCGTCGACGGCCGTCCCGGCATCTATACCGCGCTCGCCCAGGCCGCCGAGACCATGCGCCGCGGCGGCGGCGTCGGCTACGACTTCTCCTCCATCCGCCCCAAGGGCGCACTGGTCAAGGGCACGGCCTCGAACGCCTCCGGCCCGGTGTCCTACATGCGCGTGTTCGACCGTTCCTGCGAAACGGTGGAATCGGCCGGCGCCCGCCGCGGCGCGCAGATGGGCGTGCTGCGCTGCGATCACCCGGACATCGAGGAATTCATCCACGCCAAGGATCACGGCGACCTCACCAACTTCAACATCTCGGTCGGCGTCACCGACCCCTTCATGCAGGCGGTCGAAGCCGACGGTTTCGTCGAACTCGCGCACAAGGCCAAGCCGACCGCCGAACTGAGGGAAGCCGGCGCCTACCAGCGCGACGACGGCCTGTGGGTCTATCGCAAGGTGCGCGCGCGCGAGCTGTGGGATCAGGTCATGCGTTCCACCTACGACCACGCCGAACCGGGCATCCTCTTCCTCGACCGCATGAACCAGGACAACAACCTGTACTACTGCGAAACCATCGAGGCCACCAACCCCTGCGCCGAACAACCGCTGCCGCCCTACGGCTGCTGCTGCCTCGGTTCGATCAACCTCACGCCCTTCGTCAAGCACCCGTTCACCGGCAAGGCCGAGTTCGACTACGCCGCTTTCGGCAAGATCGTCGACATCTCGATCCGCATGCTCGACAACGTGCTCGACAGCACCCACTGGCCGCTCGAGCAGCAGCGCGCCGAAGCCGACTCCAAGCGCCGCGTCGGCCTCGGCTTCACCGGCCTGGGCGACGCCCTGATCATGCTCGGCAAGCGCTACGACACGCCCGAAGCGCGCGACGAGGCACGCAAGATTTCCGAGTACATGCGCAACCGCGCCTACCTCGCCTCGTCCGATCTGGCCAAGGAACGCGGCGCATTCCCGCTGTTCAACGCCGACCTCTACCTGTCGGGCGGCAATTTCGCCTCGCGCCTGCCGGCCGAAGTCAAGGACAAGATCCGCAAGAACGGCATCCGCAACTCACACCTGCTGTCGATCGCTCCCACCGGCACCATCAGCCTGGCCTTCGCCGACAACGCCAGCAACGGCATCGAGCCGCCGTTCTCCTACACCTACACCCGCCGCAAGCGCATGGCCGACGGCACCTTCAAGGAGTACGCGGTCGAGGACTACGCCTGGCGCCTGTACAAGCACCTCGGCGGCAACGTCGACAAGCTGCCCGCCCCCTTCGTCACCGCACTGGAAATTTCCGCCCAGGCGCACAAGGACATGGTCGCCGCGGTCGCGCCCTACATCGACACTTCGATCTCGAAGACGGTGAACGTGCCGGAAGACTATCCCTACGCCGAGTTCGAGGATCTCTACCTCACCGCGTGGAAGGCCGGCCTCAAGGGCCTGGCGACCTACCGGCCGAACAGCGTCCTCGGCTCGGTGCTGTCGGTCACCCCGAGCACCGAACAGAAGCAGCCCCACGACGTCGAGCTCTCCGACGCCAACCGCCGCCTGTCGATCAAGAGCCTGCCCGCGCCGGTGC
Source organism: Thauera aromatica K172 (assembly GCF_003030465.1). Classification (GTDB taxonomy): domain Bacteria; phylum Pseudomonadota; class Gammaproteobacteria; order Burkholderiales; family Rhodocyclaceae; genus Thauera; species Thauera aromatica. The sequence continues at coordinate 2,407,378 of NZ_CP028339.1, forward strand.
TCGCCAGCCTGCGCTGGCCCGGCCGCCCCGAACTGCCCGACGGCAACCTCGCCTGGACCTACATGCTCAACACCCCGACCGGCGGCTTCGCGCTGTTCGTCGGCCAGGTCGGCAACAACGGCAGCTCCTTCCCGTTCGAAGTCTGGGTCAACGGCGCCGACCAGCCGCGCGGCCTCGGCGCGGTGGCGAAGACGCTGTCGATGGACATGCGCGCCAACGACCGCGGCTGGCTCAAGCTGAAGCTCGAGACCCTGGCCCGCACCGTCGGCGAGAAGTCCTTCGAGATGCCCTTCCCGCCGCACGGCGAGAAAAAACTCGTGCCCGGCGTGGTGTCCGCCTTCGCCCAGGCGGTCAATTACCGCTGCGAGAAGCTCGGTGCCTTCGACCACGAGGACGAGACCAACCCGGTCCTCGACACCTTGTTCAGTCTCGATGAACCGAAGACCGGCACCGACGGCACGCTGTCGTGGACGGTGGACATCTACAACCCGGCGACCGGCGAAGACTTCGTCCTCGGCCTGAAGGAAATCACCCTGCCGGCGCAGGACGGCTTCAGCGCGGGCGTCACCCGCCCCTACTCGATGTGGCTGTCGGGCAACTACCCGCGTGCGCTCGACGGGCTGTCGCGCATCCTCTCGCTCGACATGCGCGTCATGGACCCGGCGTGGATCGGCATGAAGCTCAGGAAACTGCTCGACTACCCCGAACCTCTGGGCGACTTCATGGCCTTCGTCCCCGGCACCAAGCGCCAGCAGAACTATCCGAGCACCGTGGCCTACCTCGCGCAGCTGATCATCCACCGCTATGCGATGCTCGGCGTGCTCGACGAGCGCGGCTATCCGACGCGCGAAATGGGCATTCTCGAGTCGCCGCGCGACGACAGCGAGCCCAAGCTGATGCAGGGCACGCTGTGCGCCGAATGCGGCAACCACACGGTGATCCGCAAGGACGGCTGCGACTTCTGCACCGCCTGCGGTGCGGTCGGCACCTGCGGCTGAGCGCGGGTGGCGCCTCGCGCCGCGGCCGTTGGCGGCGCGCCAGCGGCCGCGAACGCGCCGAGGCGCTTCCTCTATAATCCGGACCCTGACTGCAACTACCGGGGGCACGACCCGGCAATGCCGCTTCCTGCCCCCGCCCCGCTCCCATGCCTACCTGCCCCCGCTGCGACGGCACCGACTGTCGCCAATCGCCCTGGCGCTCGGAAGACGAACGGCGCACCCACCCGGGCGAACTCGCCTGGCGCTGCATGTCCTGCGTACATCGCTTCTACAGCCCGGCACCGAAGGGAGTGCTGCGGAACAATCCTCTGTTCGCTGCGATCGGCGGCAGCACGTTCCTGGTCGTGGTCGCCGTCGTGGTGATTCTGTGGGTCTGGAAGAGCTGAGCCGGAAACCGCTCGATCAGCCGCCGAAACCGCAGCGGAAGACATCGGGGTGTCGAATCAGCGTCCGGTAGCCGCCCCCCGGCCGATGAACAGCGTGCCGAACCAGACGACGAAAAGGGTCAACGCCGCCGCCACCAGAAGCCCACCGGTCTGCTGCTGCTGCTCGAGCGAGTAGCTGTTGCAGGCCCGCAGCGGTGCGGCCAGATACAGCCAGCCGAGCACCGCGACCATGCTGATCGCGTTGGTCCAGACGAAGCCGCGTCCGATCAGGGACAGTTGCGGCCAGGCGAGCCCGAGGGGCAGGCCGACGAGCAGGGGCACGGTGAGGAACTTCGCCAGTTCGACCGCGGGCGACGCCAGGGCGGCATCGAGTACGCGCGGCAGCATCCAGTACGCCATCGCAAACACTGCCACCACCACCCACGCCGCCGGGCCGCCGCTGAGCGCCAGCATGCGCTGCTGCCATTGCGGCGGCAGCCAACGCGCGGCGACGAAACCGAGCACGCCGAGCAGCGGAATCTGCACCAGCATGTGCGCCGACATCGTCGCCTCGAGCCCGGCCCGCAGCGGCGGCAACGCCAGTCCGCCGTACAGCAGGAGCAGCGCATGGCGGGCCGTTGCGCGCCCCTCCCTCATCGCAGCGCCTCGACGCTGGCGACGAAACCTTGCACATCCTCGGGATCGCTAATCCGGGCGAGACGCCCCTCACGGTCGATCAGGTGGAGCGCGGCGTTGTGCTCGAAGCCACCGCGCCGGTCCGGGATCACCACCACGCCGAAGCGTCCGAGCAGCGCATCCAGCGCCACCCGATCCGGCACACGGGCCACGCGCCAGTGCCTGCCGTCGGCCCCGAAGCGGCGGGCGTAGTCACGCAGTTGCGCGGGCTGATCGTGTTCAGGATCGAAACTCAGACTCAGCAGGGCGAAATCGCGCCCGAGGGCCTGCGGCGGAACGCGGTCGTGGATCTGGCGGAAAGCTGCGCCCAAGCTCAGGCACACGGTCTCGCAGCGGGTATAGATGAATTCCACCGCCAGCAGCCGGCCGCGGTAGTCGTCGAGCGAAAAGAAGGCTCCGTCCTGGTCCTGCAGCCTGGCCGTGGGCAGCGTCCGCGGGCTGCGCAGCACTTCGGCGCGGCGGGCGCTTTCCGCGGTGAACGCGCTCAGCCCGTCGGTCGCCTGCCACAGGATCGCGGCGCCGGCGATGCCCGCCAGCGCCGACGCCAGCACCGCGCGCAGGCCGACGCTCACGCGGCGGGCAGCCCCACCGGAATGCTGGCGCGCGCATGTTCGCGCCGGGCCAGCCCGAGCCGGAGCAGGAAGCGGACGATGAACAGCAGGCTGGCGGCAATCACCAGTGCCGCGAACACCGATCCCGCCCGATCGTAAGGCAGCCATTCCGGCAGATGCTGGGCGTAGCGGCGTGCTGCCCCTTCCTTGCCGCCCATCAGGAAACTCAGCACGAAGCCCATCCCGCCGACGACGAAGACCCAGAACGCGGCGCGATCAAGGATGCCGTCGCGCTCGTCGCGGCGCGCCTTGCCGAGGAAGTACATGAAGCCGAACACCATCGCGACCATCCCGAGCAGGAGGTAGGTATGGAAATGTCCCGGCACCCACAAGGTGTTGTGCATCACGTAGTTGACCGGGATCGTGCCGTCGATGAAGGCCGGCATCACGCCCACCGTCCACCCGAACAGGCCGAGGAAGAGCAGCCTCGAACTCATGTCCCAGTCGATGTCGGAACGGTGCACGATCATCAGCGCGCCATAGCCAGTCACGAGCAGGATCGGGAAGGTGTTCATGTAGCCGATCACGTGGCCCATGACCAGCATCCATTTCGGAAAGGCGAAGTCCATCAACAGATGGTGGGGGAAGATGAACAGCACCATCAGCGTCGACAGGGTCCAGGCCGCGAGGAACACTCGGCCCGACTTCCACGGCCGCTGGGTGTAGCGCGGCAGGATCTCGTAGACCGCGATCACCGCCATGTAGATGGTGGCGTTGATGAAGACGTGGCCGAAGAAGTAGATCATCGCCTTCGCCAGCAGCGGGTCGATGGCGAACTCCGGCAGGTAGAGATTGACCAGCATCATGCTCAGGATCGTCGCGCCGACGACCAGGGCGAGGAGATTGACGATGGTGACCATCGTGCTCGCCACCACCGCCGGCGGGGGTGCCTTGCCGTCATCCGCGCCGAACAGCTGCGGCCACCCCAGCGCCCGGGCGAAGCTGCCGTAGCGGGCGATCAGCGCCCGGGCGACGTCGAGGTGCAGCAGCACGAAGCCCACGCCGATCACCAGCATCCCGCCCAGGAACAGGGCCGCGGCACCGGCCGACCACATTCCCATCGTGTTGCCGGGCAGGGGGTAGAGAAAGGTCCATGCGCCGTGGAAACTGCCGAGCAGCACGCTCCCCAGCACCATCCCCACGCCCCCCAGGAACAGCACCAGATTCGCGATCAGGATCGCCGGCGACAGATCGACGTAGCGGCTGAGGAAGTGCCACATCACCGCCGCGCCGGCCAGCCCGGCGATGCCGACCATGCCGGCGCCGTGCAGGGTCATCAGGCGGTAGAACCACAGCGCGCCGATGTCGATGAAGCGGGCCTGCTCGAGCCGCATCAGCAGCCCGAACAGCATCATCAGCAGGATCACCGCAGCCGTTACCACCAGATAGGCCACCACGCCCGTGCTCGCGCCGCGATCGGTGTCGGGCGCACTCTTGTTGTCGGCCATCTCAGTTCCCCCCCACGGTGAGTTCGGCGGTCATCCCGTGATGGACCGTGCCGCAGTATTCGAGACACAGGATGCGGTAGCGGCCTTCGCGCTCGAAGGTATGGCGGATCACGTTGGTGTAGCCGGGCATCGCCTGCACCTGGGCGACGAGCTTCAGCTCGGGGTCGTAGATGCCGAAGCCGTGATTGACATCCGCGCTGGTGACGCGGAACTCCACCGGGCGACCGGGTTCGACCCGGTTCGGGCTGAGTTCCCAGTACCACAGGTAGCCCTTCGCCTCGACGACCTGCGCCGCAGCGCCCGCCTCGCTGGCCCGGGCAGCGTAGGGCAGCGCCCGCAGCGAGTAGATCATCGCCGAGCCCAGGATCAGGGCCAGCACCCAGAACGCACGTGCGCGCAATGCATACGCCCGCCGCGCCAGCCCGGCATAGTCCTGCTCCCGGCGCCGGGAGCTTGCCGCACCATAGGCGAACATCGCGGCGACCAGCGCCATCAGCGCGATCGATACCCACCAGGCTGTCTGCTGCATCAGCGATTCTCCCTCGAAAGCGGCCGGCAATCCGGTCCATGCCGTTTCTTTATAGTCGGTGCCGATATGTCATGCAATGATGTTCACTTTCCGCCCACGGCGACGCCCCGCCTGCTGGCAGGCGGTCGTTCCTTGCGCAAGCGCTCGCCGCTTTCAGGACAGCCGCCCGGTTTTCGCCGCCATGATGAAGTCGTTGTCGTGCAGGCCGCCGATTTTGTGGGTGTACCAGACGATCTCCGCCCAGCCCCAACCGAAATGGACATCCGGATGATGGCCTTCGGCTTCGGCCAGCTCGCCGACGCGGCACACGAACTCCATCGCCCGGCGGAAATCGGGAAAATCGAAGCGGCGGCTCAGGCGCCGCCCGCCGTCGCCCAACGACCACTCCGGGATCTGCTGCAGCAAGACCTGCGCCTGCGCTTCGCTCAGCGGCGGGATGCCGCCACGGCAGGGAACGCAGGATTTATCGACCAGATCGCCACCCATGATGTCCTCCTCGCCAGCGGGGCCGGCCGCAGTCGGCCGCAACCCGTGCTGGTTCGAGAAGGCCGGGGCCGGCGAGTTCAATCGGCGCGGCGCGGGCAGCCCCCCGCGACGGCATCGGGGATCCTCCGCCACGCGACAAGGCCTAAGATACGGTGTGCGCCGATTGCAACCTGCACCGATTGCAGTCCCGGCGCCTCCCGCTCCACCACGTCCGCAGTCTGCCCCTGATGACACCCGCCACACCGATGACCGATTCCCCGCATCCACTGCGCGCCGTGCGCGGCGAGTTCGTTCATTTCCTCGCCGACCCGGCGGCGTATGGGGACAACGCGCTCGAACACTTCGTCGACGGCGTTCTCGTCGTCCGCGACGGCCACGTCGCCGAACTCGGCCCCGCCGCCGCAGTGCTGACCAAACTGCCGGCCGGCACGCCGCTCACCGACTACCGCGGCAAGCTGATCCTGCCCGGCTTCATCGACACCCATATCCACTACGCCCAGACCGACATCATCGCCAGCCACGGCGAGCAGCTGCTGACCTGGCTGGAAAAATACACTTTCCCCGCCGAAGCCCGCTTCGCCGACCCGGCGCACGCCGCCGAAGTCGCCGCGTTTTTCTGCGACGAGCTGCTGAAGAACGGCACCACCACCGCGCTCGCCTTCGCCACCGTGCATCCGGCCTCGGTCGATGCGCTGTTCACCGCCGCACAACGCCGCCGGATGCGTCTGATCGCCGGCAAGGTGCTGATGGACCGTCACTGCCCGGACTTCCTGCGCGACACCGCCGCCCGCGGCGCGGCCGAATCGAAGGCCCTGATCGAGCGCTGGCACGGTCGCGACCGCCTGCTGTACGCACTCACACCGCGTTTCGCGCCGACGTCGACACCGGAGCAGATGCGCCTTGCCGGGCGCCTGTTCGCCGAGCACCCCGGCGTCTACCTGCAGTCCCACGTCGCCGAGAACCGTGCCGAGGCCGACTGGGTCGCCCGCCTCTACCCCGAAGCGCGCAGCTACCTCGGCGTCTATGACCGCTTCGGCCAGCTCGGCGCGCGCGCGGTGTTCGCTCACTGCCTCTGGCTCGACGACGCCGACCGCCGGCGCATCGCCGACACCGGCACGGCGATCAGCTTTTGCCCGACCGCCAACCTCTTTCTCGGCTCGGGCCTGTTCGATCTCGGGCGTGCCCGGGCACTGGGCATCCGCGTCGGGCTGGGCACCGACATCGGCGCCGGCACCAGCTTTTCGATGCTGCAGACGCTGAGCGAGGCCTACAAGGTGCTGCAGCTCAGCGGCCAGACGCTGTCGGCGGCAAGCGCCTTCCACCTCGCCACCCTGGGCGGCGCCCACAGCCTCTACCTGGACGGGCGGATCGGCAACTTCCTCCCCGGCAAGGAGGCCGACTTCGTCGTTCTCGACCCACGGGCGACACCGCTGCTGGCGCGGCGCAGCGCCGGGTGCACGACCCTGGGCGAACGCTTGTTCGTGCTGATGATGCTGGGCGACGACCGCGCGGTGGCTGCGACCCACGTGCTCGGCGAGGTCACCTGGCAGCGCCCGGAATAGCTTTCACGAAAACGTTTTGCAAGCTCCTGTTCCCTTTGCGAACATCGTCCACCGCTTGCGGGCGATGGGATGCTCAGAGCTCGCGCTGCCGACCGTACTGGATCAGCGCCGGCGCGATCGCTTCGAGCCCGAGCACGCGCCCCGCCGCACCGAGACGGATCGCCTCCCTGGGCATGCCGAACACCACCGAGCTGGCTTCGTCCTGGGCGACGGTGGCCGCCCCCGCGTCGAACAGCTCGCGCAGGCCGCGCGCGCCGTCATCGCCCATACCGGTCATGATCACGCCCATCGCATTGCGCCCGGCATGTCTGGCGACCGAGCGGAACAGCACATCGACCGACGGCCGATGCCGGTTCACCGGCGGCCCATCGCGGACTTCGACGAGGTAATGCGCGCCGCTGCGCCGCACCGTCAGATGGCGGCCACCGGGTGCGATCAGCGCCCGTCCGGCGATCACGCGCTGGCCGTCCTGCGCTTCCAGCACTTCGATCGCGCACAGCTGGTTCAGGCGCTGGGCGAACAGCTCGGTGAACTTCTCCGGCATGTGCTGCACCACGACGAGGCCCGGAATGGTGCGTGGCAAGGCACGCAGCACCACCTCCAGCGCCTGGGTGCCGCCGGTCGAAGTGCCGATCGCGATCAGGCGGTCGGTGGTCTCGGCCAGCGCTTCGTGCCCGGCGGTCGCCGGCGGCCGTGCCCCCTGCGCCCCGTCCGGCAAAGAGGGCGAGGATGAGGCGGGCGGCGGCATCCGCCCCGGCGTCGCGGCGGCCAGCTTCATCGCCCGCATGTTCGCCCGCGCCGCCGAGCGCACTGCGCTCACCACTTCGGCCGCCGAATCGTTGAGGAAATGCTTCAGCCCGAGCGTGGGCTTGGTGATGATCGACACCGCGCCAGCGGCCAGCGCCTGCATCGTGGTTTCCGCCCCCCGGCTGGTGAGCGTGGAGCAGATGATCACCGGTGTCGGGCGCTCGGCCATGATCCGCTTCAGGAAAGTGATGCCGTCCATGCGCGGCATCTCGACGTCGAGCAGGATGACATCGGGCCAGGCCTGGCGCATCTTGTCGAGCGCAAACACCGGATCGGAGGCGGTGGCGATCACTTCGATGCCCGGCGCCCGGCGCAGCACTTCGCCCATCACCTGGCGGACGACCGCCGAGTCGTCGACGATCAGTACCCGGATCGGGTTGCGCGCCCCCCTGCTTCCCGCTTCGCCCACGACCGCACTCATCACAGCGCCCCTGTCGCTGCACCGTCCGGCACCGGCGCCAGCGTCGAATCGGCGACGTGGCGCACCCACACTTCCCCGCTGCCGACCTCGAAGATCACGCTGCGATGCCCGTCGCCGGCGAGGTGGGAAGCCTTGATCCGGAAGCCGTGCTGACGCAGCAGGCGCTGCCCGGCCTCGATGTTGCGGTTGCCGATCTCCATCGATTCGTTCCCTTCCCGGTTGCGCGGCGTGCGGAACATCCGCCCGCCGCCGAACAGCTTGACCTGGTATTCGCCCGGCCGGGTGCCCTGCGCGCGCAGCTCGCGCAGGAACAGCGCGATCGCATCGTCGGCATAGCGCCCGTCGAGCGCCTGTCCACCGCGCCGGCTGCGCGCCGGCAGCATGTAATGGCACATTCCGCCGTGGCGCAGTCGGGGATGCCACAGGGTGATCGACACGCAGGAGCCGAGCAGGGTCCGGATGCGGGTGTCGCGGTCGCCGAAGTAGAAGTCGCCCGGCTGCAGGAAAATGTCGATCACATGGCGGCCGCCACCCATCACAGGATCCGCCGATACACCGTCGGCCGCTCCTGGCGCAACGCGGTGCAGACGCCGTTGAGGGTTTCCGAGTGGCCGACGAACAGCCAGCCGCCCGGCTTCAGCTGGCGGGCGATGCGGGCGACGATCTGCTGCTTGGTCGGCAGATCGAAGTAGATCAGCACGTTGCGCAGGAACACGACGTCGAACTCGCCCACCCCGGCGAGCGACTCGTTCAGGTTGACCTGGGCAAAGCGCACCCGCTGGCGCAGCGCGGGCATCACCTGCAAGGTGCCGGCGCGGCTGCCGATGCCGCGCAGGCAGAAGCGCCCGAGGTAGTCGCGGGAAATGCCGTCGATGCGGTTCATCGCGTAGATGCCGGTGCGCGCCTTGTCCACGACCTCGCGGCTGATGTCCGAACCGAACACCTGCCACGGGTGCTGCTCGCCGAGGCGGTCCATCAGCACCATCGCGATGCTGTAGGCCTCTTCCCCGGAAGAGCTGGCCGCACTCCAGACCCGCAGCGCACGCCCGCGCGGCACGGCATCGAGCACCGGACCGGCGAGATACTCGAAATGCTTCGGTTCGCGGAAGAAGTAAGTCTCGTGGGTGGTCAGCAGATCGACCATGCGCTGGAATTCGTCGGGCGCGCCACCGCCGGTGACGACCCGGTAATAGTCGCCGTAGCTGGGCAAGGCCAGCGCCCTCAGGCGCCGGTTGAGGCGCCCGCTGACCAGATGCTTCTTCGACGACGGCAGGTCGACACCGGCGGCACGGCGCATCAGCGCACGAAACTGGCTGAACTCGGTGTCGCTGATGGTGATTTCGCGGCGGTACATGCAGACTCGTCAGGGCGTCGCATGGCCACCCTCGGCGAGGGTGGCGAAGGTGGCGATCTCATCGACCGAGAACACCCGGCCGACGTCGAGGACGACGATGAAGCGTCCTCCGACCCGCGCCATCCCGGCGATGAAGTCGGTCCGGATGCGCGCCCCAAAGCTGGGCGCAGGCTCGATCTCCGCGCCCCCGATCTCGAGCACTTCACTCACGCCGTCGACCAGCACGCCCAGCGTCTGCCGCTGCGCCCCCCCGCCGCCTTCCACCTCCACGATGACGATGCACGAGCGCCGCCCCACCGTCGAGCGCGCCCGGCCGAAGCGCGCCGACAGATCGATCACCGGCACTACCGCGCCGCGCAGGTTGATCACCCCACGCACCGTCGGCGGCGTCATCGGCACCTCGGTCAGGCTGCCGTATTCGATGATCTCGCGGATCTGCAGGATGTCGATCGCGAATGTCTCGCCGTTCAGCATGAACACCAGGTACTGCCCCCCGCTCGAACCCGTGGGCGCACCAGCAACGGTCAGGTTGGTTTCCGACATGGCCTCGCCCCGCTCAGAAACGCACGTACTCGGCGTCTCCGGCCGCCACCAGCGCCGGTTGCGCGAGCCGGCGCGGCGTCCCTCCACCCGGACGGCCTCCGCCCGGACGGCGCAGCGTCACCTCCGCCTCGCCCACCTCGCCCGTTTGTCCTTCGAGCCGGAACTGCCCCACCAGCTGCTGCAGCTGCGCCGCCTGGCTGCTCATCTCCTCGGCGGTCGCCGACAGTTCCTCCGAGGCCGACGCGTTCTGCTGCGTGGTCTGGCTGATCTGCCCCATCGCAATGTTGATCTGCCCCGCCCCCGCCGACTGCTCTTCCGAAGCCGCGGTGATCTCCTGCACCAGCTCGGCCGTGCGCCGGATCGACGGCACCATCTCATCGAGCAGCGCCCCCGCGCGCTCGGCCGTCTTCACGCTCGTGCCGGCCAGCTCGCCGATCTCCTGCGCTGCCACCTGGCTGCGCTCGGCCAGCTTCCTCACTTCGGCCGCCACCACCGCGAAGCCCTTGCCGTGCTCGCCCGCGCGCGCCGCCTCGATCGCCGCGTTGAGCGCCAGCAGGTTGGTCTGGTAGGCAATGTCATCGACGATGCCGATCTTGTCCGCGATCGACTTCATCGCCTCCACCGTCGCCCGCACCGCCTCGCCGCCCTCGCTCGCGTCGCTCGCCGACTTGCTCGCGATGCCGTCGGTCACCCGCGCGTTCTCCGTGTTCTGCCCGATCGAGGCCGACATCTGCTCGATCGAGGCCGTCGTCTCTTCCAGGCTCGCCGCCTGCTCCGACGAGCCCTGCGCCAGCGACTGCGAGGTCGCGCTCACTTCTTCCGACGCCGCCGACAGCGAATCGGCCGCCGCCCTCACCTTGCCCACCGTCTGCGACAAACTCCCCACCATGCACTGCATCGCGTACAGCAGGCTCGACTGGTCGCCCTTGCGCAGCTTCACCGCCACCGTCAGGTCGCCGCCCGCGACCCGCTGCGCGACCTCCGCCGCGTACCCCGGCTCGCCTCCCAGCTGGCGCACCAGGCTGCGCCCGATCAGCACCGCAACCACCAGCCCGAGCAGCACCGCCGCGCCGCCCAGCGCCGAAATCAGCATCACCGCCTCGGCGACGCGCTCGTTGGTCACGCTGCCGCCCTTGTCCATCAGCGCATCGCCGACCGACACCACGTCATTGACCCGCTTGCGGTACTGGGTGGCGACCGCGCTGTACTCGCCGAGCAGATACTCGCGCGCTTCTTCGCGGCGGCCCTCGTCGACGAGCTTCATCAGCTGATCCTGCATCGGAATGTACTGCTCGCGGCTGTCGACCACCGCCTTGAACAGCTCCTTGCCGCGCGGCGTCGCCAGCTTCGGCCCGAGCTCGGCCCAGGTCTCGCCGAGCAGCTTGCGCCCGCCCAGGATCCGCTCCTTGGCCTTCTGGATGCGCTCCGGGTTGTCGGCGATCACCAGATCGCGCCCGCCCATCGCGACTTCATTCACCCCCACCAGGCCGTTCTGCAGCATCTGCACCTTGGGCCAGGTTTCATGAACCATCTCGTCCACATCGGCGTTGATCAGCATCAGGCGCTGGATGCTGATGCCCGCCACCAGCACCAGCAGCACCAGCACCACGCCAAAGCCCAGCCCGAGCTTCACGCTCACTTTCATGTTTCTGAACACTGCTTTCTCCGCTTGTGATTTTGCCTTGCCTGCAGGATGCACACTTCCTTGCGCACCCCACCGTTTCTTCTCGCCGGCTATGCGGCGAGCGCGCGCGCGCGTTGCCCGCTGCCGGTCAACCGGCCTTCGTGCGCGATCGCGCGCTGGACCAGTTGCGGCACATCCAGGATCAGTGCCACTTCGCCGGTCCCCAGGATCGTCGACCCGGCGATTCCCGCGACCTTCTCAAACAGCCGGCCGAGCGGCTTGATCACCGTCTGGCACTCGCCCAGCAGCCGGTCCACCACGATCCCGGCCTGGCGCCCGGCGAAGCGCACCACCACCACGCTCTGGCGCGCGGGCGATTCGCCCGCGATGGCGAACATCCGGCGCAGGCGCACGAAAGGCAGCACCTGGTCGCGCAGGTTCAGGTAGGCCGCCTCGCCGACGCCGTCGGGCAGCTCGATGCATTCGAGCACCGCGTCGAGCGGCAGGATGAAGCTGGCCTCGCCGACGCCAACCCTGAAACCGTCGATGATCGCCAGCGTCAGCGGCAGGCACAGCCGCATCGTCGTGCCCCGCCCGGGCGTGCTGTCGATGTCGAGGCTGCCGCGCAAGGCCTCGACATTGCTCTTGACCACGTCCATGCCGACGCCGCGCCCGGACAGGTTGGTGACCTGGCTGGCGGTGGAGAAACCGGGCTCGAGGATCAGGCGATGGATTTCCGCCGTCGTCAGATGGGCCTCGGGCGCCACCAGGCCGCGTTCGACCGCTTTGGCGAAAATGCGCCCGGGGTCGAGCCCGGCGCCGTCGTCGGCCACTTCGATGACGATGCTGCCGCTTTCGTGGTAGGCATCGAGCTGCAGCGTGCCGCGCGCCGGCTTGCCCGCCGCCAGCCGGCGTTCGGGCGACTCGATGCCGTGGTCGATGGCGTTGCGCACCAGGTGCATCAGCGGATCGCCGATCTTCTCCACCATCGACTTGTCGAGCTCAGTCTCGGCGCCGCCGATACGCAGCTCGATGTCCTTGCCCAGTTCGCGCGAGACGTCGCGCACCACGCGCGGGAAGCGGTTGAACACTTCGCCGATCGGCGTCATGCGCAGGCGCAGCGCGGCGTCGCGCACATCCTCGACCAGACGCAGCAGGTTGGAGGCGGTCTCGTGCAGTTCGCGGCTGTTGGTCAGCTGCGCCTGCAACTGGGTCGCCGCACCGGCGATCACCAGCTCGCCGACCTGGTCGATCAGCGCATCGAGGCGGTCGGCCGGGACCTTGACGCTCTTGGCCTCGCTCGAACGCCGCTCCTCGACAGCACGCTGCTTGCCGAGCGCAGCCTCGACCACCTGCGGCTGCACCACCGCCTGTTCGACCAGCACCTGGCCCAAGCGCTGCGGCGGCACCGCAGCCTGCTGGCACGCCAGCGCCTCTTCGAGCTCGCGCGGCGTCAGCGAACCGCAGGCGACCAGGATCTCGCCCAGCCGGCGCTCATCCTCGTCGAGCGACTCGATCAGGGCGATGAAATCTTCGACGCGGCTGTTCGGCGGCACGATGGTGATCGTCGCGCTGTCCTGGACGAACTCGAACACGCTCTCGATCTCGGCCTTGCTCGCCGGGCTGCGCAGGGCCACTTCGAATCCGAGCCAGCACACTTCCAGATCGCCGGCTTCCAGATCGGGCAGCGCGTCGGTGACGGTTTCGACATGGACGAGTTCGCCCAGCGTGCGCAGGTAGTGGATGAAGGACAGCGGGTCCATGCCGTTGCGCAGCACTTCGGGGCCGAAGCGCAGCGACAGGTGCCAGTGCTCGGCGCCGATCGGCACGCTGCTGCCGGCCTCCACCGTGCATGCCGGCTCATCGGCGAGCGGGGCCTCGGCCGGGACCCCGCCACCGGCCTCACCGGCGAAGACCCGCAGGCGCGCCAGCAGCGGCGCCCCGGCGGCTTCCTCCACGGGGTCACCGGCGGCGATCGCGGCGACCTGGTGGGCGATGTGGTCCTGCGCTTCGAGGAGCAGGGTCACCAGCTCACCGGAGAACGCCAGATCGCCGTTGCGCAGGCGATCGAGCACGTTCTCCACGCCATGGGTGAAGTGCACCACCGCATCCAGGCCGAACAGTCCGGCCGAGCCCTTGATCGTGTGGGCGCAGCGGAACAGCGCGTTCATGTCCTCGCCCTCCGCCTCGCCACGGTCGGCGCGCAGCAGGATGTCTTCCATCTGCGCGAGCAGTTCGCGGCTTTCTTCGAGGAAGGTGGCCAGCGCCAGCGAAAGATCCATGTCGTACGCTCCTAATGCGCCGGGCGCGCATCGGCGACCAGCAGCGGGTCGCCGAGCACGCCGCCCAGGTTCGCCAGGTCGAGCAGGCGCAGCACCGCATCGGCATGATTGACGAAGCGCACGGTCTTGCCCGCGCAGCGCTTGGCCATCAGCATCAACTGCAGGCCGGCGGTGTCGATTTCCTCGATGCGGCCGAGGTCGATCTCGAGCTCGTCGTGCTCGTGCAGTGCCGCCAGCCACTCGGTGCGCAGCTCGGCCACGGTATAGATGCTCAGCTCGCCGCCGGGCTCGAGGCGGAACGCGGCAGCGGAAGGCGGCGGGGTCGGCCCGGCCGGCCGGGTTTGCGTGGTCATCGTGCCGCGCTCACATGATCAGCTTGGAGACCGCGGCCAGCATCTGCTGCGGCTGGAAAGGCTTCACCACCCAGGCGCGCGCGCCGGCTTCCTGCCCCAGCCGTTTCTTCTCCTCGGCGGCTTCGGTGGTGAGCATGATCACCGGCGTGAACTTGTAGGCCGGGTTCTTCTTCACTTCGCGCACGAAGCTGATCCCGTCCATGTTGGGCATGTTCACGTCGGAAATGATCAGATGTACCTTCTGCCCGTTGAGCTTGGCCAGCGCATCGCGCCCGTCGCAGGCATCGATGACCTCGTAGCCCGCCCCCTTCAGCGCCATGCTCACCACCAGGCGCAGCGACGCCGAATCGTCGACGATCAGTACGGTCTTGGACATGAATGCTTCTCCCACTAAAAGAATGTGATTTCCCCGCCCACGGCGGCGTTGGCCGGCTCGGCCCTGCGCCCATGCTGCTCGAGCGTGGTGTAGGTGCGCTCCAGTTCCGCGATCCAGGCCGCGGCATCGATCGGTGCCGGCAGCTCGCCGCGCCGGCAGCGCGATTCGTCTTCGGCCACGCGCCCGGCCAGGCGCCCCATGTCGGCATCGACCGCGGACAGGATCTGGCTGACCCGGTCCTGGAATTGCAGATGGACGATCACGCCCTCGACGCGCTGCTGCACTTCGGCACCGTTACGCTCCAACGCCTGCGCGGTCTGCTCCATCGCCGAGCCGACGCGGTCGAAGCGCTCGAGCACGCGCCCGATCGCCGCCTGCGATTCATCGACCAGGGCCACGTCGCGCTCGGCCATGCGCGCCGCCGCCGCCCGCGCCTCGGCCATCGCGGCGTGCGCCAGTTCGACCTTCTCGCGGATCCGTTGGCCGGTCGCCGCCGATTCGTTCGACAGCGTGCGCACTTCGCTCGCCACCACGGCAAAGCCGCGCCCGACCTCGCCCGCGCGCGCCGCCTCGATCGCGGCGTTGAGCGCCAGCAGGTTGGTATGCCTGGCGATCTGGCCGACTTCGCCCGCCATCCGCATCAGGTCTTCCGTCACCGTGCCCAGCCGCTCCACCGCCTGCGACAGGGTCTGCTTTTCGGCGAGCGCGGCATCGAGCCCGGCGAGCACGCCGTCGAGTTCGACACGGGCATGGGCGAGGACGCCGACCACGCTGTCCTCGCCGCTGCGGGCGGCCGCGGCATGGGAGCGGGCGAGCGTCTCGCCGAGATGGTCGAGAATCTCGCCGAACGCCTGGGCGAGCTCACCGACCGCCGTTTCCATCTGGCTGCGCGAGAGGTCGACGTGGCGGCTCCAGCGTTCGAGCGAAGCCTGCGCGACCCGCTGCAGGCTCTCGGCATAAGGCATGCCGCGCCCGAGTTCGGGCTCGACCCCCATCGACGGCGGGCGGTACGCGGCACGCCGCTGCCAGACCCCCGCACCGAGCGTGAGCAGCACCAGCAGGCCCGCGAACAGGGCGCTGAGCACTCCTTGGCCGAACACGGCCACACCGCCGGCACCAAGCAAACCCGGCCCCAGAACCGCCGCCCCCTTGGCGACCGCCGCCACGCCCCCGCTCCGAATGTGTGACCGCACCTGCAACTCCCTTTCGATCATGCCGCGATACGGGCCGCGCGGTGCCCGTACTCGTCTTCCAGCCGGAACTGCTCCACCAGCTGCTGCAGTTGCACCGCCTGGGCGCTCATTTCCTCGGCGGTCGCCGACAGTTCCTCCGAGGCCGACGCGTTCTGCTGCGTGGTCTGGCTGTTGAGCACCAGCAGGGCCAGCACCAGCCCGAACCCGAGCCCCAGCTTGGTGCCCACCTTGATGTTCCCGAACATGTCGTCTCCACGTTTACGCCCGCCGCCCGCGCCCCACCACGGCCGGGTGTGAAAAACCGCAGGGCGCACGCAGCGGTCGTGGACCGGCCGCCATCCACTGCGATAGCATCCCCGCCCTCGCGCATCGTCGCCTCCGGGAAAAGCCGCGCGCACTGCCGCCAGCCATGGATGCTGCGGGCAAGCACCGGACAGGGCAATCCGGAAAATTCCCCGCCCGCCTCTAAGGATTTGGCGTGGGTAGGCCGATAGTGTTCGGGCATCGCCCCGAACGCTCTCCCCCGACAACAACGAACGAAGATGAGGAAGAAGGAACCCCCGTGCTGATTCGCACACAGCAATGGCTGATCGCCGCCGCCTCCACCCTGGCCGTGGTGGCGATCTCGTGGGCATGGACGGAGTCCTCCGCCGGGTTCCGCCTCGAACTCGAACGCAGCCAGCTCGCCAAGCAGATCTGGGAAGTGGGCACCGCACGGCTTCGCCTGCACACATCCACCTTCCTCGACACCGCATCGATCGAGGCGCAGATCGGCTGGCGCGAGAGCCACGCCGAACTCACCCGCCTGCTCGAGACCCGGCTGTTCAAGGGTGCGCCGGGCGCGGCCATCCTCGCCGGGCTGCACCAGCATCACGCCGTCCTGCCCGACGTCTTCGACACCCTGGTCGAATACCGCACGGCCAAATCGGTGAACTGGATCCTCGACCCGGACGCCCAGGCCCATCAGCGCGAACTGACGCGGCGGATCGTGACCCTGACCCAGCATATCGCCGAAGGCAGCTCGACACTGATGGACCTGAGCCAGGAACGGCTCGAGGCCCTCCAGCGCCGGCAGGAAAGGCTGATGCTGGGCCTGATCTTCGCCCTCGCCCTCGCCATCGGGCTGAACTTCGCCATCGTCCGCCACCAGATCCTGAAACCGGCGCGCCGCCTCGAACAGGGCGCGCGCGCGATCGAAGCCGGTCACTACGATCACCGCATCGGCCTGCACCGCGCCAACGAACTCGGCACCCTCGCCCGCGAGTTCGACCACATGGCCGAATCGCTGTCCACCACCATGGCCGCGCTGCGCCAGCAAGGCGCCCAGCTCGCGCTCGCCAACCGCGAGCTGGAAAGCTTCAGCTATTCGGTGTCGCACGACCTCCGTGCCCCTTTGCGCGGCATCGAAGGCTGGACCGAGGCCCTGCTCGAGGACTGCGGCGAACGCCTCGATGCCACCGGCCATGAATACCTCGATCGCGTGCGCGGCGAATGCGCACGGATGAACCTGCTGATCGCCGACCTGCTGCAACTGGCCCGGGTCACCCGCGACGAACTGCACCAGGAATGGATCGATCTTCCGGCACTCGCCGGGCAGGTCGCCACCCGCGCTCTCGAAGCCTGTCGCGGTCGCGACATCCACTTCGATATCGAGCCCGACATCGGTGCCTGGGGCGACCGCCGCCTGCTCGAAATCGCGTTGACCAATCTGGTCGACAACGCCTGCAAGTTTTCCGCCCGCGAACCGCAGGCCCGGGTCGTGCTCGGGCGCTGCATGGCCGAAAACCCGGCGACGCGGCTGCGCGAAGAAGCTTTTTTCGTCCGCGACAATGGCGCCGGCTTCGACATGGCCCATGCCCGCCGACTGTTCGGCGCCTTCCAGCGCATGCACTCCGAGAAGGAATTCCCCGGCACCGGGATCGGCCTGGCGATCGTCCATCGCATCGTCCTGCGCCACGGCGGCCACATCTGGGCCGAAGCCGAACGCGGCCGGGGTGCCTGTTTCTACTTCACCCTGCCGCCGGCACCGGGGCCGGCGCCCGCCGTCGTCCGCTGCGCCGGAGCGCACGGCTGATGGGCGAGACGCCGATTCCGGCAGCCGTCCCGCTTGCCGCCCTGCTCGTCGAGGACTCCGAAAGCGACGCCCTGCTCGTCGTGCGCCAGCTGCGGCGCGCGGGCTTCGACGTTCGCCACGCCCGGGTCGAGAGCGCCGAGAGCCTGCTTGCGGCACTGCACCAGCGCCGCTGGGACATCGTGCTCTCCGACTGCAGCCTGCCCGGCTTCGACGCCCGCGCAGCACTCGAAGTGCTCCACGGCAGCGGCCAGGACATTCCGTTCATCGTCATCTCCGGCACGATCGGCGACGAGACCGCGATCGAGCTGATGCGCACCGGCGCCCACGACTACCTGATGAAGGGCAACCTCAGCCGCCTGGGTCCGGCCGTACAGCGCGAGATCGGCGAAGCGCGGATGCGCGCCGAGCGCCGGCACACCCTCGCCGCGCTGAGCGACAGCGAGGCCAGCCTGCGTGAAGCGCAGCGCATCGCCGGGCTGGGGCAGTGGCGGATCGACCCGCCCGGCGAACACCTGTGGTGTTCGGACACCCTGTATGCGCTGTTCGGCCTCGAGCGGGTCGACGAACAACATGCCCGGCATACCCTGCTGACCCGCATCCACCCCGACGATCTCGCCGCCATGCGCCAGGCGCACCGCGAGCTGCAGGCCGGCGCCGAGCGTTTCGACATCGAATACCGCATTCTCCGCACCGACGGCAGCCTGCGCCACGTGCGCGAGTGCGCCGCCCGCGCGACGGCGGAAGACGGCAACGGCGCCCGCCTGATCGGCACCCTCTACGACATCACCGCGCAAAAGGCGGCCGGCGAAGCGCTGCAGGCGGCGAACGCCCGCCTGCGCCGGCTTTCGGGCCGCATCCTCGACGCCCAGGAAGCGGAGCGGCGCGAAGTCGCGCGCGAACTGCACGACCAGATCGGCCAGGCCCTGACCGCGGTCAAGCTCGAGCTGCAGGGCATGGCGCCCTCGGTCGGGGACGGCCCGGCCGCGCACCGGCTCGCTTCGGCGATCCACATCACCGAGGAAGCGCTCGCCCAGGTCCGCGGCCTGTCGCTGAACCTGCGCCCGCCCCAGCTCGACTACATGGGGCTCGAAGCTTCACTGCGCTGGCATGCCGAACGCCAGTGCGAACGCGCCGGCCTGACGCTGACGTTCCATTCTTCGCTGGGCCCGACGCGGCTCGACACGCGCATCGAGATCGTCTGCTTCCGCCTGGTGCAGGAGGCCGTCACCAACATCGTCCGCCACGCGGCCGCCAGCCGGGTGGACATCGAAGTCGAGCTCAGCGGCCCACGCCTGGAGGTGTGCGTGGGCGACGACGGCCACGGTTTCGACGTCGCCCAGGCGCGCCGGCGCATGCTCGAAGGCAGGAGCGCAGGCCTGCTGGGAATGGAAGAACGTGCCGCCCTGATCGGCGGCGAAGTCGCTATCGAATCCGCCACCGGCCACGGCACCCGGGTCCGGGTCGTGCTGCCGGCGGCCGGCGAAGGAACACGGGGATAGAGCGCCATGGACAAACTGCGCGTACTGCTGGTGGACGATCACAGCCTGGTCAGGGCGGGCATCCGCGCGCTGCTCGAAACGATGGCCCGGGTCGAGATCGTCGGTGAAGCCAGCAGCGGGCGGGCGGCGATCGAGCTGGTGCGCGCGCACCGTCCCGACATCGTGTTGATGGACATCGCGATGGACGGCATGGACGGCCTCACCGCAACCACGGCGATCGCCGCCGAGCACCGCGCGGTGAAAGTGATCATTCTGTCGATGCACGACACCGGCGACTTCTTCGACCAGGCGCTGCGCTGCGGTGCGCGCGGCTACCTGCTCAAGGATGCCGCAGTGGCCGAGCTGGAAATGGCGCTTTCCGCAGTCGAGCGCGGCGACGTCTACCTGAGCCCGGCGGTCTCGCGCCATGTGGTCGGGAACCTGCTGGCGCGCCGCGCCGGCGAAGAACGCCCCGCCGCCGTGCTGACCCCGCGCCAGAACGAGATCCTGCAACGGATCGGCAACGGCCGCAGCACCAAGGAGATCGCCCGCGAGCTGGAACTGAGCGTCAAGACGGTGGAAGCGCATCGGGCGCAGATCATGGAACGCCTGGGGGTGCGCGACATCGCCAACCTGCTGCTCGAGGCGGCACGCCGCGGCCTGATCGCACTCGGACGCTGACGCCCCTCGCGAACACCTCCGTCTCCCTAAGCCGTCTCGGTAATCCGCCCGATGGACACCCCTGCGGATTTCCGTAACATCGGCACACTGCCAAGCCTTCACGGCACGGGACACGAAGGACGGGACCCCGGATGACGACGAAACTCGATCTGCTGCTGGTGGAAGACAACGCGAGCGACGCCGGGCTGATCGTGCGCCACCTGCGAAAAGCCGGCTTCGAGTTCGATTACCTGCAGATCGACACCGAGCCGGAGCTGCGCACTGCGCTCGAGCAGCGTCGCTGGAGCGCGGTGCTGTGCGACTACTCGCTGTGCGGTTTCGATGCCGGAGTCGCCCTCGACGCCGTGCGCCAGACCGGGCTCGACCTGCCCTTCATCGTCGTTTCGGGTGAAATCAGCGACGAGAAGGCAAGCCGCCTGATGCGCGCCGGCGCTCATGATTACGTGATGAAGGACAACCTCGCCCGGCTCGCCCCCGCGCTTGCGCGCGAGCTCGACGAAGTGCATCAGCGCCGCGCCCGGCGGGCCGCCGAGCGCAGCGCGGAGGAGCACGCCCGCCGCCTGCAGCGGTCGCAGCAGGTGATCGACAGCCTGCGCGAAGGGATCACGGTGACCGACCTGCAGGGCACCATCGTGGACGTCAACCCCTCCTTCGAGGCGATCACCGGCTACAGCCGCGCGGAAGTGCTCGGATGCAACCCGCGCATCCTCAAATCCGGCCGCCATTCGCCGGCGTTCTATGAAACCCTGTGGCATACCCTGGTCACCACCGGCACCTGGCGCGGCGAAATCTGGAACCGGCGCAAGAACGGCGAAATCTACCCCGAGCTGCTGACGCTGAGCGCGGTCAGGGGCAGCGACGGCCTGCCCACCCACTACGTCGCCGTGTTCAGCGACCTGAGCAAGGAAAAGCAGACCGAAGCGCACATCCACTGGCTGACCAATCACGACGCCCTTACCGGGCTGGCCAACCGCCAGCTGTTCATGGATCGCCTGCAGCAGGCGATCGAGGCCGCCGCAAACGGCAGTCACGACGGCGCCGCGGTGCTGCTGCTCGATCTCGACCGTTTCCGCCGGATCAACGAAAGCCTCGGCCAGGAAGCCGGCGACAAGCTCCTGCAGCATATCGCCGGCCGCCTCCAGCTCTGCCTGAAAGGGCGGGCGAGCGCGGCGCGACTGGGCAGCGACGAGTTCCTCGTGCTGCTGACCCAGTTCGCCGACACCGAAGCCATCGCCGCCTTCGCGCACCGCATCCTCGACGAGATCGCCCGCCCCTGCACGATCGGCGGCCACGAGATCAGCGTGACCGCAAGCCTGGGCATCAGCGTCTTTCCCGACGACGGACGCAGCGCGGCCGACCTCCTGCGCGCGGCCGAAGCCGCCCGGGCGCCGATCCGGTACGGCCATCACAACCGCCTGCACTTCTTCACCAGCGGCATGGACAACCAGGCCCGACGCTGGATGGAAATCGAAAGCGAACTGCGCCAGGCGCTCGAGCGCCGGGAGCTGCAGCTTTACTACCAGCCGCTGCTCTGCGCCCGCGACGGCCGCATCCGCAGCCTGGAAGCGCTGGCGCGCTGGCACAGCCCGGCGCTGGGCTGGGTCTCGCCGGCCGAGTTCGTGCCCGTCGCCGAGGAATCCGGCCTCATCGTCGCCATCGGCGACTGGGTGCTGCACACCGCCTGCGCCCAGGCCCGGCGCTGGCAGGACGACGGGCTGCCGCCGGTGCGGGTGGCGGTCAACGTCTCCGCCCACCAGATCGCCACCGGCGCTCTGCCCGAGCGCATCCGCGAAGTGCTGGCACGCACCGGGCTGCCTGCGGCTCAGCTCGAAATCGAGTTGACCGAAAGCACGATGATGGCGGACACCGAATTCACTTCCGCCCAGGTCGAGGCCATCAGCCGCATGGGCGTCAGCGTGGCGCTCGACGATTTCGGCACCGGGTATTCATCGCTCGCCTACCTCAGCCGCTTCGCGCTCAACAAGGTGAAGATCGACCGCAGCTTCGTGCACAAGCTCGCTTCCGACCCGAAAAGCACCACGATCATCGCCGCCACCGTCGGCCTCGCCCGCGGCCTCGGCTTGCAGGTGGTGGCCGAGGGCGTCGAGACCGAAGCGCAGCAACGCACCCTGATCGCGGCCGGCTGCGATGCGCTGCAAGGCTACCTGTTCAGCCCGCCGGTCGCCGCGGCCGACCTGTCCCGCCTGAGCGCGCTGTTCGCACCCTGCGAACCCTACGCCACGCCGCGCACCGCGCTCGCGCCGCCGCCGGACTGAATCCCGAACCGCGCCTGCCGCACGCCGCCAGGCGCACCGGCCCCACACCGGGGAACGCCGCTTGCGGGCGGCGTCTCCCCGGCCCGGAGAATCGACCATGCCGAAATTCGACGCCAACCTGAGCCTGCTGTTCACCGAACGGCCTTTCCTCGAGCGCTTCGAGGCCGCCGCCGAGGCCGGCTTCACCGGAGTGGAATACCTGTTCCCCTACGCCTTCGACAAGGCGGTGCTGGCCGAGCGTCTTCAGCGCCATGGTCTGGTCCAGGTCCTGCACAACCTGCCGGCGGGCGACTGGGAAGGCGGCGAGCGCGGCATCGCCTGCCACCCGGACCGCGTCGGCGAATTCCAGGACGGCGTCGGACGCGCCATCGAATATGCCACTGCGCTCGGCTGCGGGCAGGTCAACTGCCTCGCCGGGATCGCCCCGGCCAACGTGGACGCCGACCGGGTGCACGCCACCCTGATCGACAACCTGCGCTTCGCCGCCGGCCAGTTCAAGGCTGCCGGCCTGCGCCTGCTGGTGGAGCCGATCAACACCTACGATATGCCCGGCTTCTACCTCAACCGTACCGCGCAGGCCGCGGCGCTGGTCGACGCGGTCGGCGCCGACAACCTTTTCATCCAGTACGACGTCTACCACGCCCAGCGCATGGAAGGGGAACTCGGCAACACGCTCGCACACTACCTGCCGCGCATCGCGCACATCCAGATCGCCGACAACCCGGGGCGCAACGAGCCGGGCACGGGCGAGATCAATTACGCCTGGCTGTTCCGCCACCTCGACCGCCTCGGTTACGCGGGCTGGATCGGCTGCGAGTACAAGCCCGCCGCCGGCACCCGCGAAGGCCTGGGCTGGATCCAGGCGCTGGCCGGCACAAGCCCGTCGGGAGCGGACTCCGCGGCGCCACCAACGGCCGCAGTCGCGCCGACGCAGGCCCGTAGCGGCTAGGAAGCGAGGCAAAAAGCGAAAAAAAACCGCGGTTCCCCGCGGTTTTCCGGCGTGCGCGACGCGCTTCTTGCTTGCTTCTTACTTCTTCGCGGCGGCCAGGCCGTTGATGATTTCCTGCTTGGCTTCTTCGACCGTGCCCCAGCCCAGCACCTTGACCCACTTGCCGGGCTCGAGGTCCTTGTAATGCTCGAAGAAGTGCACCGTCTGCTTCATCAGCAGTTCAGGGAGATCATCGGTAGTCTGCACCTTGTCGTACAGCGGGGTCAGCTTGGACACCGGCACGGCGACGACTTTGGCGTCGACGCCGCCATCGTCTTCCATCTTCAGCACGCCGACCGGGCGGCAGCGGATGACCACCCCCGGAGCGAGCGGGAAGGGCGTGACCACGAGCACATCCACCGGGTCGCCGTCGCCGGCGATGGTGTGCGGCACGTAGCCGTAGTTCAGCGGGTAACGCATCGAAGTGCCCATGAAGCGGTCGACGAACACCGCGCCGCTGTCCTTGTCCACTTCGAACTTGATCGGATCGCCCTGCGCGGAGATCTCGATGATGACGTTGATGTCGTTCGGCACGTCCTTGCCGGCGCTGACCAGATCGAAACCCATAACTCCCTCCGATGAAAAATGTGCGCGGATTATAGGGGGAATCAGCTTTGCGGAGAATCGAAGCCGGCATTCTCCACGGCCGCGCGCAGGGCCTCGACCGACACCCGGGCGGGGTCGTAGCGCACCGTCGCCGACGCGTTTTCCAGCGAAACCTGCGCATCGTCCACCCCGGACAGCGCCTTCAGCACACCGGTCACGTTCTTCACGCAGCCGCCGCAGCTCATGCCTTCGACCTTGATCGTCACTTCGCTCATTGCCTTGCTCCTTGGTTGAAAATGCCGTTCCTCTGCCCCCGTCCGCTCAGCGCCCGGCCCGCCAGCGCCGCAGCAGCAGGGAGTTGCTGACCACCGATACCGAACTCATCGCCATCGCCGCACCGGCGATCACCGGGTTGAGCAGGCCGGCGGCGGCGAGCGGAATGCCCAGGGCGTTATAGACGAAGGCGAAGAACAGGTTCTGGCGGATTTTCGCCAGCGTGGCGCGCGACAGGTCGATGGCGTCGGCAACGCCGTGCAGGCTGTTGCGCACCAGGGTGATGTCGGCGGCTTCGACCGCGACGTCGGCGCCGACTCCGATCGCGAACGAAACGTCGGCCGCAGCCAGCGCCGGCGCATCGTTGATGCCGTCGCCAGCCATGCCGACGTGCCCCTTCCCCCGGCTCCGCTCTTCGCCGCCGGCGGTCTCGGCCGGCTGCCCCCCGCCCGCCGGGCCCGGTTCCGCTTCCGCCGCCAGCGTCCGGCCGTCGCGCAACGCCGCCACCGCCGCCGCCTTGTCGGCCGGCAGCACCCCGGCGTGCCACTCGGCGATACCGGTCTGGGCGGCGATCGCGGCGGCGGTGGCGGGATGATCCCCGGTCAGCATCACCACCCGCACGCCCTTGGCCTGCAGGCGTGCGACCGCGGCGGCGGAGTCCGCGCGCACACGGTCGGCGACGCCGAGCAGGCCGGCGAAGACGCCGTCGACCGCAACCGCGACCAGAGTCCGCCCCGCGGCGGCAAGCGCCTCGCCCGTCGCCGCGGGCAGGGCCACTCCGCGCCCGGCGAGAAGGCGCGGCGCTCCCAGCAGCACGGCGCGGGATGCGCCATCCATCTCGACCCGCCCTTCCACCCCCATGCCGCCCACCGCGCGCACCGCCGCCGCGGCGGGCAGGGCCGCAGCTTCGGCCTTCGCCGCTGCCACCACCGCGGCGGCGATCGGGTGGGCGCTGCCCTGTTCGAGCGCCGCCGCCACGCCGAGCAGGCGCGCGCGCGTCCACTCTGCGGCCGGCTCCACATCGGTGAGCGCGGGCCGGCCTTCGGTGAGGGTACCGGTCTTGTCCACCGCGAGCACGGCAATGCGCTCGGCCAGTTCGAGCGCCTCGGCGTTCTTCACCAGCATCCCGGCACGCGCGCCCTGGCCGGTGCCGACCATGATCGCAGTCGGCGTGGCCAGACCGAGCGCGCACGGGCAGGCGATCACCAGCACCGCGACGGCGTTGATCAGGGCCTGCTGGAAGTCGCCACTGGCGGCGTACCAGGCGGCGAAGGTCAGCAGCGCGATCCCCACCACCACCGGCACGAACACCGCCGAGATGCGGTCGGCGAGGCGCTGCACGGGCGCCTTCGAGCCCTGTGCCTGCTCGACCAGGCGGATGATGCCGGCGAGCAGGGTGTGCGCCCCGACTCCGGTGGCGCGGCAGCGCAGGAGGCCGTTGCCGTTGATCGTGGCGGCGAACACGGGGTCGCCGCCACGCTTGTCGATCGGCAGGCTCTCGCCGGTGAGCATCGCTTCATCGACTGCCGACTCACCGTGTTCGACGACGCCATCGACCGGCACCGCATCGCCCGGACGCAGCACGAAGGCGTCGCCCGGGCGCAGCGATTCGACCGGGACCTCGACCACTTCGCCGTCGCGCTCGATGCGCGCCATCTTCGGCTGCAGCCGCAGCAGGGCATCGAGCGCCGCCGTGGTGCGCGCCTTGGCCCGCGCCTCGAGCAGCTTGCCGAGCAGGACGAGGGTGATGATCATCGCCGAGGCCTCGAAATAGACGTGCAGATCATGGCGTCCGGCAAGCGTCACGAACACGCTGTAAGCATAGGCTGCGCTGGTGCCGAGCACGACCAGCACATCCATGTTCGCCCCCCCGCCCTTCACCGCCGCCCAGGCGCCGCGGTAGAAGCGCGCCCCGATCCAGAACTGCACCGGCGTCGCGAGCAGCAGCTGCAGCCCGCGCGGGATGACATCATGGTGGGGCGTGCCTCCCGGCCACAGGCCGAACATCGCCGGCATCTGCGCTGCGAGGGGAAGAGTGAGGAGCGCGGCGATCCAGAAATGCCTGAACTCGATGCGCCACGCAGCGTGCTGGCGGGCGCGCTCAGCCTCGCGTTCGAGCCGGCGGGCATCGCTGGCGCCGAAGCCGGCGCCCTCGACCGCGGCGACCGCCTGCTCCAGGCTCAGGGCACCGGGAGCGAAGTGCAGGGTAGCGCGCTCGGTGGCGAGGTTGACCGTGGCCCGCACGCCGGGCAGGCGGTTGAGCACTTTCTCCAGCCGGCTCGAGCAGGCGGCGCAGGTCATGCCGGTGACGGCCAGCTCCAGGGTGTCGCCGGCGGGCGCGGGAATGGCGTGTGGCGGCAGGTTCAGCGTGGCGTGCGGCATGGCGGCCCCTCTTGCGCGGACGATCGATGACGCGCAGTGTAAACCCCGTACCGAAGTACGGAGTCAACATCCATGGACCCGAATGCCGCACAGACGTTCACCATCGGCCTCCTGGCGCGCGCCGCCGGCGTCGGCGTCGAGACCGTCCGCTACTATCAGCGCCGCGGCCTGCTCGCCGAGCCCGCCCCCGGCTGCGGTGCCTACCGGACCTACGGCGCAGCCGAACTCGCCCGCCTGCGGGCGATCCGCCGCGCCCAGCAGCTCGGCTTTTCGCTCGAGGAAATCGACGGCTTGCTGGCGCTCAACGCCGACACCGACCGCGAGCGCGCCCGCGCCGCCGCCCAGGCCAAGATCGAGCTGATCGAAGCCCGCATCCGCCAGTTGCAGGACATGCGCGACGCCCTGGCGGAACTGGTGCACTGCTGCCGCCACAGCGATGCCGCCACCCCGTGCCCGATCCTGCGCGCACTGGCGGGGGAAGCGGCCGCGCCGGATTGACCGGGCGGGTTCTCCCGCACCGGGCACGGGCGCGACCGCTCAAGGCATGATTTCGACGTATTCGTAGACTTCGCAGGCGGTGATCTGCCTTCTCACCGGCAGCGTGGCGCGGGCGAACCAGGCCTGCGGGTCATGACGGTCGATCTCGCGGCCGATGAACTTCAGCAGATCGCAAATCGGCTCGACGACGTTGGCGCGGTAGCGCGCGTCTTCCTTCACGTAGCCCAGCCAGAGGTTCTTCATGCAGTTGCGCCGGCACCACGAGAAGGCCTCGCAACTTTCGCAGGGCATCGCCGGCGTGGGTTGCAGCGGACTTTTCTTCAGCCAGTTGCGGCGAACGTCGCCCATTTGCATCTGTGGCACATACATCATGTCCGGGCAGGGATAGATCTGGCCATTGGGCATCACGTTGAGCAGATGGGTCGACACGCGGCACTGGGTGAGACCGGCGTAGAGCTCCTGCGCGCGCGTGGGCAGGACCTTGTTGCGCACGATGCCCATCAGCGGAATCAGCGGATAGAGGGCGTCGCTGCGGGCGAAGAATTTCTCGATCAGCGGCACAAGCACCGCCTTGCGCTTTTCGACCGCATCGCCGGCGTACATTTCGTCGGCGACGAACTGCCAGTAGAGATAGTCGAAGGCGCCCGCGCTGGAGACCAGTTCGTCGAGTTCCTCGAACGTGGTGTCCGGGTTGCCCCAGGTAACGCGCGCGGTGACACTGCCGCCGATCCTGTCGTGTACCTGGCGCAGGTTCTTCAGCACCTGGCGGTAAATGCCGCGGCCGCGGTAGCCGTCGGTGGTCGCCTCGCCGCCGTCGATGGAGACGAGGATGTTGGACAGCCGTGCCAGCGCCCACTCGGGGACGCCGTCGAGCAGGGTGCCGTTGGTCTGCAGCTGGTAGCGGAAGTGCGGAAAACGCTGCATCACTTCGAGCATCATCGGCAGGTTCAGTGTCGGCTCGCCGCCGTAGAAGGTGACATACACCTCCTTGCCACGCAGATGGGTGTCGACGAAGGCGGCGAGCTCATCCACGCTGTATTCGACATGGGTCTGCGAGCCGAGGACTTCGCCGACCCCGAGCGAACAGTAGGTGCACTTGAGATTGCACTTGAGCGTGGTCAGCAGCTGGAGTTCGACGCGGCCGCCGACGATGGGGTCGCAGTCGGAATGAGGAGCCGCACTGACGGGAGAAAGCTGAACCTGATCCATGTCGTTCGATTGCTGCGCAGCGGTTGCGGGCCGCGGAGTTTACCCCGTGCCGCACGGGCTGGGAACGGTGGCGCACACGCCAGAACACAGCGGCGCGCAGCCCCGATTCACACGCAGACCACCCCGCGCCACAGTTCGCCGCCGAGCGTGGGCGCATGGTAGAGACCGAACAGGCCGAAGCCGAGCACGAGCAGGCCGGACACCAGCCGCACCCTGCGGTCGCGGCTGAAGGCACGGAAACGCTGGAACAACAGGCCCGCCAGCAGCAGGTTGGGCAGCGTGCCGAGGCCGAACGCCAGCATCAGCCCGGCGCCACGCGCCCCCGAACCGGTGACCAGCGCGGTGGTGAGGATCGAATAGGTCAGCCCGCAGGGAATGAAGCCCCACAGCAACCCGAGCGGCAGGGCCTGCCGCACCGAACGCGCCGGCACGAAACGGCGAGTCGCAGGCTGGATGCGCCGCCACAGCACATGCCCTGCCCGCTCGATCGGCGCCAGCAAGCGGGTGAAGCCGATCAGGTAGAGCCCGAGCGCGGCCAGCATCAGGTTCGCCAGCACATACAGCGTCAGCTGCACTGGCAAGATGCCGTCATAGACCATGCCGATCGAGCCGAGTGCGCCGGCGAGCGCGCCGAGCGCCGCATACGTGGCGACACGACCGAGGTTATAGGCCAGGTGCAAGGGCCATTGCGCCCCGCCGTGCGGCGTCCGTACCTGCAGGGTGAGGGCGCCGACGATGCCGCCGCACATCGACACACAGTGCGTGCCGCCGAGCAGACCGATCAGGAAGACGGCGAAATAACCGGTTTCGGGCATGGGAGATTCGGGGGCGGAAATGGCCGAGCCGGCATTTTACGCCGCAGCGCAGCACCGTGCCCGCCCCGATCGTGCCGCGAGACCGGCTCAGATCACCCGTGAGTAGCGTGCGCGCTCGCGATCGGCGCGCAGGTAGCGGTCGAACACCATCGCGATGCCGCGCACCAGCAGGCGGCCGGCCGGCTGCACGGTGATCCAGTCGCCCTCGATCTTCACCAGTCCGGCCTTTTCCATTTCCTTCAGGTCGGCGAGCTCTTCGGCAAAGTAATCGCGGAAATCGACCAGATGCGCGATCTCGATCGACTGCATCGACAGCTCGAAATGGCACATCAGCGCCTGGATGATCGCGCGCCGCAGCAGATCGTCGGCGGTCAGCTCGATGCCGCGCAACACCGGCAGTTCGTCGCGATCGAGAGCGTCGTAGTATTCGTCGAGCGTCTTCACGTTCTGCGCATACACCGGACCGATCTTGCCGATCGCCGACACGCCGAAGGCGAGCAGGTCGCATTCGGCCTGCGTCGAATAGCCCTGGAAGTTGCGGTGCAGGCGCCCCTGGCGCTGGGCGACGGTGAGTTCGTCGTCGGGCTTGGCGAAGTGGTCCATGCCGATGTAGACATAGCCCGCTTCGGTGAGGCGGCGGATGCCCAGTTGCAGCAGCTGCAGCTTGGTGTCGGCGCTGGGCATGTCGCTGGAATGGATGCGGCGCTGCGGCTTGAACAGCCCGGGGAGGTGGGCGTAGCTGTAGAGCGAGATGCGATCGGGCGAGATCTGCAGCACCTGCTCGAGGGTGCGATTGAAGCTGATCACGTTCTGCTTGGGCAGGCCGTAGATCAGGTCCATACTGACCGACTTGAATCCGGTCTGGCGTGCGGCATCGATGACGAGCTGGGTTTCCTCGAAGCTCTGCACGCGGTTGACCGCGCGCTGCACATCGTCGGCGAAGTCCTGCACACCGACGCTCATGCGGTTGAAACCGAGCTCGGCGAGCAGCTTGACGGTATCGAAATCGACCTTGCGCGGATCGACTTCGATCGAGTACTCGCCGTTGGGAACCAGGGTGAAATGCTCGCGCACCGAGGCCATCAGCTGGCGCATCTCGTCGTGGGAAAGGAAGGTCGGCGTTCCGCCGCCCAGGTGAAGCTGCGTCACCTGCCGGCTTCCCTCCAGGCAGGCGGCCTGCATTTCGATCTCTTTTGCGAGATATTTCAGATACTTGGCCGAACGCCCGTGATCCTTGGTGATGATCTTGTTGCAGGCGCAGTAGTAGCAGATCGTGTTGCAGAACGGGATGTGGAAGTATAATGAAAGCGGTTTGCTTACCCCGCCGATCGCCCGCTTTGCCAGCCAGGCCTTCAGGGCATCGGCGTTGAAAGCCTCGACGAAGCGGTCCGCTGTCGGATAAGAGGTATACCGCGGCCCGTTGATGTCGAATCTACGGACCAGTTGCGGATCGAAGAGGAGTTCGTTCTGGCTTTTCATGATCTAGCTGCTGCTGTGTGTGACGAACAATGGCAGAACGCCTGATTTTTTTGGTTGACGTGGGTCAACGGGTGTGGAATGCCGGGCACCCGGAGTCTCCATCGGGGTCATTTATCGGAGAGGCCGGATTATCGTGCAGATGAGGGCGACAGTGCCAATTACCGTAAGCGGACTCAAGTCTGCCTGTTCGCAGTGCAATCTGGTCGAGCTGTGCCTGCCTTTCGGGCTCTCCAACCGCGAGCTGAACCGGCTCGACGAGCTCGTCGGTGCACGACGCAAGATCAAGCGCCAGCACAACCTCTACCATGCCGGCGACCCGTTCGAGGCGATCTACGCCATCCGTGCCGGATCGTTCAAGACCGACGTGCTGCTCGAAGACGGCCGCGAGCAGGTCACCGGTTTCCAGATGACCGGCGAGATCCTCGGACTGGACGGAATCAGCGCCGAAATCCACTCCTGCAATGCGGTCGCGCTCGAAGACAGCGAAGTCTGCGTGATTCCTTACGACAAGCTCGAACAGATGTCGCACGAGGTCGAAGGGCTGCAGTTGCAGTTCCACAAGGTAATGAGCCGCGAGATCGTGCGCGACCACGGGGTGATGATGCTGCTCGGCTCGATGCGCGCCGAGGAGCGCCTGGCGGCCTTCCTGCTGAACATGTCGCAGCGGTTCACCGCACGCGGCTTTTCCGCCCAGGAGTTCAACCTGCGCATGACGCGGGAAGAAATCGGCTCCTACCTCGGCCTCAAGCTGGAAACGGTGTCGCGCGCGTTCTCGCGCTTCCAGGACGAAGGCCTGATCGCGGTGCAGCAGAAGCACGTCCGCCTGCTCGAGCCGGCGCGGCTGAAAAGCCTCATCCAGCACCAGCCGGGCGCGCGCTGAGCGCTGCCGGCAAAGGCCCTCGCCGCTCGGGATCAGGCGAGGAACCCCGCCATATTCTTGGTGATGGCGATCGATACGATCCAGGCGTACACCATCAGCGCGCCAGCAAACGCGGTGGCTCGCACCGCCGGCGTCCGGCCGCGCTTGAGCGCCACGGTACCCAGGAGAATGTAGGCGATCAGCCCGAAGACTTTTGCCGTGACCCAGCCCGCCGCGAACGGGTATTGTCCGATCATCGTCGCGAGGCCGATCGCACTGAGCAGCAGCAGGCTGTCGATGACATGGGGCAGGACTCGGGTCAACCGCCGCTGGAGCAACGGATTGCCGGTAAACATCCACAGCCCGCGGAGCAGAAAACCTGCGGCGCTGAGCACCACGCAAGTCACATGAAAATGCTTGATCGTGTAGTACATCCGTCCTCTTTTAACCAAAGAAACCCGTGTGCCGGTGCCAGCCCGCGCCCCGGCCTCGATTAGAATTGCGCCTCGATACGGAGAGCCCGACGATGCCCCCCCATGCCCCGCTCGACATTCCTACCCTGCTCAGGCGGATCCCCCTGTTCAGCGAACTGTCCGACACCGACATCGAGCGCGTTTCGCGCTACACCCGCGAACGCCACGTCTCGCGTGGCGAAGTGCTGTTCCAGCGCGGCGACCAGCCGCACGGGTTCTACTTCGTGGTCTCGGGCCAGGTCAAGCTCGCCTTCTCGTCGTCCCAGGGAACGGAGAAAGTCGTCGAGATCATCGGCCCGATGCAAAGCTTCGGTGAAGCGGTGATGTTCATGAACCACCCCTACCCGGTGTTTTCCGAAGCGCTCAGCGATACCGTGCTGGTACATGTCAGCCAGGCGGTGGTCAGCGAAATGATCGAACAGGACGCGACCTTCGCCAGCAAATTGCTCGCCGGCCTGTCGATCCGGCTCCACGGCCTGATCCAGGACGTCGAAACCTACTCCCTGCGCTCGAGCATGCAGCGCGTGATCGGCTACCTGCTCCAGGTCGCCGACAGCGATGAGCCCTGCGAAATTTCGCTGCCGACGAGCAAGCAGGTGATCGCCTCCCGGCTCAACCTCACCCCCGAAACCTTGTCGCGCATCTTTCACGATTTGAGCGAAGTCGGCCTCATCAGCGTACAGGGCAAGCGCATCACCCTGCACAACCCTGCCCGCCTGTCGCGTTACAACACCTGAGCACGCAGTCCCGCCCTTCCCCCCCCTGCGCCCGATCAGCCGCCCGGGCGTGCCCCAGCGACGCTCCCTCCGCGTTCGCGGCACGCCTCCTGCCCCCCCTCGCTCATCGCCGCGCCTGCTCCCGGGACGACCCGTCCAGGTAGTAGGGCACCAGCGCCTCCGCCACCGTCAGGGCGGGCCAGCCGAGCTCGCGCTCGGCGGCGGCGGCAAGCGCGGCCGCCGCTTCGGTCTCGCCATGGACGACGAAGGTCCTGCGCGGCGGCGCCTCGAAATGGCGCAGCCAGTTCAGCAGCGCGGGCTGGTCGGCGTGCGCCGACAGGCCGCCGATGGTGTGGATCCGCGCCCTCACCGCGACGCGCTCGCCGAACAGGCTGACTTGGCGCGCGCCATCGACCAGGCGTCGCCCGAGGGTGCCGGCAGCCTGGAAACCGGCGATGACGACCGCGCATTCGCGGCGACCGAGGTTGTAGCGCAGATGGTGCCTGACCCGCCCTGCATCGCACATCCCGCTCGCCGAAATGATCACCAACCCGCCGCCGACGCTGTTGAGCGCCATCGACTCCTCGACGTCCTGGACGAAACGCAGCCGGAAGCAGTCCGTGTTGCGCTGCATCCAGGCGTACAGCTCACGCGTTTCGTCGTCCCACAGGTCGGCGTGAAGAACCGTGAGCTGGGTCGCCGCGGCGGCCATCGGGGAGTCGACCACGACATCGAGCCGGTCGATGCGCCCCGAACGCACGAGATCGGCGAGCACGAACAGCATTTCCTGGGTGCGGCCAACGGCAAAAGCCGGAATGATGACGTTGCCGCCTGCCTGTTTCAGGGTGTGGTGCAGGATCGTGGCGAGTTCCGCGCACGTTTCCTCGAAGGATCGGTGCGCACGATTTCCGTAGGTGGATTCGATGCACAGGTAGTCGGCACGGCGAATCGGAGTGGGATCCTGCAGCACCGGGCGCATCGGCTGGCCGAGGTCACCGGACACGACCAAGCTGCGCGTACGCCCGTCTTCGGCGATCTCGATCTCGATCACGGCGGAGCCCAGGATATGCCCGGCATCGCGAAAACGGCAACGCACTCCGGGCCCCGGCTCGTACGCCGTGTCGTAAGCTACGGCACGCAAACGCCCCAGGCTGGTCCGCGCCTGCTCCACGGTATATAGAGGTGTCGGCTCCACCCAGCGCCGGGCCTTGCGCGAGCGGGCATTGCGCAGTGCCCATTCGGCCTCTTTTTCCTGGATGTGCGCCGAGTCCATAAGCATGACACCGAGCAGGTCAACGGTGGCAGCGGTGGCATGGATGAGGCGTTTGTAACCGAGCGCCACCAGCCGCGGCAGCAGCCCGCTGTGATCGAGGTGAGCGTGGGTGAGGAGGACGAAGTCGATCTCCCGCGGGCCGAAGTCGAGGGCCTGCCGGTTCTTGCGCGCGGCCTCCCGTCCCCCCTGGAACAGACCGCAATCGACAAGGAAACTGCCGCCCTCGTGATCCACCCGCAGGCAGGAACCGGTCACTTCCCCGGCCGCCCCATAAAAAGTGAGTTTCATGTCCGCACCTCGGCTCTGGAGGGAACTGTGCGACAGTCGATCGCATGCTTGTTTGATCCTCGTCAATCATTGCAAACGGCTCGCCATCGCTATAATCGGAACACCAACAACCGAATGGGACGCGTCGCCATGTTCAAGCATATCCTCGTACCGACGGATGGATCCGCCCTCTCCGAAGCGACGGTCGCTCGTGCCGTATCCTTCGCCAAGGAGGCGGGG
Source organism: Thauera aromatica K172 (assembly GCF_003030465.1). Taxonomy (GTDB): domain Bacteria; phylum Pseudomonadota; class Gammaproteobacteria; order Burkholderiales; family Rhodocyclaceae; genus Thauera; species Thauera aromatica. The sequence goes on from NZ_CP028339.1 coordinate 2,441,553, forward strand.
GCGAGAATTACCTTCTTTTACGCGCAACCCGACTTCCCCATGCCGATCTACGGCGAAGGCGCCCTGATCGACCCCACGACGCCGGAGCAGTTCGCCAAGTCTGCCGCCGCCGAAGCGGAAGGCATCCTCTCGAAAGCCAAACAGACCGCCGACGCCGCCGGCGTCTCGGCCGACACTGACACCCTGGTCAACGAAGTTCCCTACGAAGCCATCATCGACGCCGCGGACCGCCACGGCTGCGATCTGATCTTCATGGCCTCGCACGGGCGCCGCGGCATCGCCGGGCTCCTGCTCGGCAGCGAAACGCAGAAAGTGCTCACTCACAGCAAGACCCCGGTCCTGGTCTGCCGCTGACCGCGGCCGACGCGAACGGCGCAGGGCGGGAGGGCTCCGCACCGGAGCCCTCCCGCCCTGTTGTCGATCTCGGCGGGCTATTTTTTGCGGTTGAGCTGGTTCGCGGAACGCTGCAGGAAAACCGTGCCCAGGCTCGACGCCGCGCAGAGCAGCCAGAAGCAGAAGAAAGCGATCGAATACGTGGCCAGCGGCCCGAAGTCCACAGGCTCGCCGAACAGGTAGAGCGTGCGGGGATCGATCACGAGGAAAAAAACCGCTTCAGCGATGGCCGCGACCAGGAATGAGGGCCACAGCACCTGTATCCACTTTTGCATCGGACCTCCCTCTCGTCGTTTGCGTCATCCCGGCGTGCTTGCACGGCGGAAATCACGCATCCGGAGCAATCGTGATTGCCGCCTCGGCCGGCAGGTAGGCCGTTCCGCTCATACGCCAATGACGCGCTTCGTCTTCGAGGACGAACAGCCAGCGCCCCGTACCCAGCGTCTTCAGCCCGGTCTCGAACACGCCTCCGGTCCCACTGACGACATACGACTGATCCTGCCCCCCGCGCGTCGGATGGACGATGGTCAGGACGATCCGCTGCGGCACATCGGCGGGAACTGCAGCGCGCATTTCGATGCGGATCGATTCGCTGCGCACCTGCAAGGCGGCGATCAAACCCAGCTCGCGGGCGCGCTCGACCCGTTCGATGGTGTGCACGATCGCCCGCCCTTCCTTGTAGTAATCGTCGACCACCATGCCATCGAAGGTCTTCGCCGCGATCACGAACGTGATCAGGCCGGCGATCACCGCGATCGCGGGAAACGCGATCAGGAACCACGGCCACCCCTGGCGATACCAGGGCGGAGGCGTTTTTTCGATCAAGCTCGTATTCATCTCAGCGCGGAATCAGGAAAGTCGTTTCTTCTCTAAGGCTCAGCCCCGGATCGTCTTCGGCGGTAATGCGAAAGGCGACGGCATTGGCGCCGGGCTGGCCGGCATCGTAGGGAGCGAGCACCTGCACGGTGAGCGCTCCGGTCGCCGCCGGAGCAACTTCGACCCGCTCTCCGCTGCCGATCCGGACTCCGGGCAGGCCGGACACTTCGAGGAGGAAGGTGCGCGGCACCTCGGTCATGTTCATCACCTGAAGGCGGTAGACATTCTCGATCAGCCCGCCTTCGATCTCGCGCCCGAGCGAAGCGCGGTCGCGGATGATGTCCACGCGCAAGGGATCGCGCACGGCCAGCCCCCAGACGAAGGCGATGCAGACCAGCGCCAGGATGGCACCGTAAATCAGGGTGCGCGGGCGAAACACGTGAGCGACGATTTCCTTGCGCCCCCAGTGCTTTTTGACCGCGTTTTCGGTCGAGTACCGAATCAGGCCGCGCGGGTAGTTCATCCTGTCCATCACCTGGTCGCAAGCATCGATGCACGCCGCGCAGCCGATGCATTCGTACTGGAGGCCGTCGCGGATGTCGATGCCGGTCGGGCAGACCTGGACGCAGATGCCGCAGTCGATGCAGTCGCCCTTGCCCACCGTCTTCGGATCGATGCCTTTCTTGCGCGCTCCGCGCGGCTCGCCCCGCTCCTCGTCGTAGGTGATGACGAGCGTGTCGGGATCGAACATCACCGCCTGGAAGCGTGCATACGGGCACATGTACGTGCACACCTGTTCGCGCATCACCCCCGCGAAGAGGTAGGTGAACGCCCCATAGAACAGGATCCAGAACAGTTCCCAGGGGCCGAAGCCGAACGCGGGAATGGAACGGAGCAATTCCTCAAGTGGCGAAAAATAGGCGACGAAAGTGAATCCGGTCCACAGCGAGAACACGCCCCAGGCGAGGAACTTGCTCCCGCGGCGCAGCGCCTTGGGTGCGCTCATCTCGGCCCGGTCGAGCTTTTGACGGCGGATATGGTCACCCTCGATCTTCTGCTCGATCCACATGAATATTTCGGTGTACACCGTCTGCGGACAGGCATAGCCGCACCACAAGCGGCCGGCGATCGCGGTGAAGAAGAACAGGGCATAGGCCGAGATGATCAGCAGGACGGCGAGGAAGAACACGTCCTGCGGCCAGAACACCCAGCCGAAGAGATAGAACTTGCGTTCGGCGAGGTGGAACAGCACCGCCTGCCGGTCATTCCACGACAACCAGGGCAGGCCGTAGAAGACGAGCTGGGTGATCCACACCATCGCCCAGCGCCAGTTGGCGAACACGCCGCTGACGGCACGCACGTAAAGCTTCTTGCGCGCCGCGTAAAGCGTGTCTTGGGGAGAACTCGTTTGTGCTGGCTGTCGGGATGAGCCGCTCATGGTCGCCTTGCCGGTGGATGCTTGTTGTTATTGTATGAACGCCCGGGAGGGCCCCCTCCTCCCGGGATGTAACTGCGTTTACCGCTCGAGTCGGCGGATCATTTCTTGCCGAGGCTCAGTACGTACGCCGCCAGCATGTGCACCTTGTCCTCGCCGAGAAACTCACCGAAAGCCGGCATCTTGTTGCTGCGGCCATGAGTCACCGTTTCGATGATGGTGGCCTCGCTCGAACCGTACAACCAGGACTTGTTGGTCAGGTTCGGCGCGCCCATCAGCGGGTTGCCGGTAGCATCGGCGCCGTGGCAGGCAACGCAGTTGGTCGCGAACACATCCTTGCCGCGCTGGGCGCGCAAGGAGTCGTGGGCGAGACCGGACAGGGAGCGGACGTAGTTGGCGACGTCCTTCACCCCTTCGGCCCCCAGCGCCGGCCCGAACGGCGGCATCACTCCCATGCGCCCGCCAAGAATGGTGGTGCGGATGGTTTCGGGCTCGCCGCCCCACAGCCATTCACCGTCGGTCAGGTTCGGGAAGCTTTTCGCGCCCTGCGCGGCGGAGCCGTGACACTGTGCGCAATAGGTCAGGAACAGGCGCTGTCCGGTGGCGTTGGCTTCGGGGTCGGCGGCGACCGCGGCGAGATCCATCTGCCGGTACTTCGCGAACACCGGCCCGAAGCGCTCGTCGGCAGTCTTCATCTCGGTCTCGTACTGCGCCCATTGTCCACGATGCTGGTTGCGGTCCCCGAAGCCGGGGTAAATCGCCAGATAGACGATGGCGAAGGCGATCGTGATCCAGAACAGGTACATCCACCAACGCGGCAGCGGATTGTTGTACTCGGCCAGCGTCTCGTCCCACACGTGCCCATGCAGTTCCGCCGCGCCTTCCTTGCGCCGGGTCATGTTGGACGCCAGCACGAACACGCAGAACAGGATGGACAGGGTCACGAGGACCATCACATACGCGTTCCAGAAACCGCTGATGAAGTCAGCCATTTGCTTTTCCCTCTTTGTCTTGCCGGCCGCCGATGGCCGGCACGTCGTCATCGCTCAGGGGCAGGCGCGCCGCCTCGTCGAAGCCCGCCTTGGCCTGCGTGCTGTACGCCCAGGCACAGATGCCCAGAAAGCACAGCAGGCCGATCACCGTGAACAGGCTCCGGAAATCGTTGATATCCACGGCGCGCTCCCTCAGCGTACGTTCTGGAGCGCGACCCCCAGCCCCTGGAGGTAGGCCACGACCGCATCGAGCTCGGTCTTGCCTTCGAGCGCGGCCGGCGCGGCGGCGATCTCTTCGTCGCTGTACTTGTGCAGTCCGACCTTGTTCAGCGCGCGCATCTTCGCCTGGATGTCATCGGCCTCGACCGGGCGATCCAGCCAGGGAAAGGCCGGCATGTTCGACTCGGGCACGACGTCACGCGGATTGAGCAGATGCACCCGCTGCCATTCGTCCGAATAACGGCCGCCGACACGGGCGAGATCCGGCCCGGTGCGCTTGGAGCCCCACTGGAAGGGATGGTCGTAGATGTACTCACCGGCCACCGAGTAATGGCCGTAACGCTCGGTCTCGGCGCGGAACGGGCGGATCATCTGCGAGTGGCAGTTGTAGCAGCCTTCGCGGACATAGATGTCGCGTCCGACCAGGCGCACCGGATCGTAAGGCTTGACATCGAGCTGCTTGCCCCCCGGACCGATCGGCGAAGTGGTCGAATGCTGGAAGAACAGCGGCACGATTTCCACCAGGCCGCCCACGCTGACGGTGAGCAGCGTGAGCACGATGAGCAGGAAGACGCTGCGTTCGACTTTGTCGTGTTTCGATTGAGCCATGTTGTCGTTCTCCGATCAGGCGTGGGCGGCCGCGGGGGCGATCACCGGGGCGTCATAGGCCTTCTGGCCGGAAATGGTCTTCGCCATGTTGTAGAACATGATCACCATGCCGGAGAGGAAGAGCACTCCGCCGATGAAGCGGATGGTCCAGAACGGATAGCTGGCCTTGACGCTCTCGACGAAGGAGTAGGTCAGCGTGCCGTCGGGGTTGGTGGCACGCCACATCAGGCCCTGCATCACGCCGGCGATCCACATCGAGGCGATGTAGAGCACCACGCCGATGGTCGCCACCCAGAAATGGGCGTTGATCAGCTTCACGCTGTACATCTCGGTCTTGCCGTACAGGCGCGGAATGAGGAAGTAGACCGAACCGATCGAGATCATCGCCACCCAGCCCAGCGCACCGGAGTGCACGTGGCCGACCGTCCAGTCGGTGTAGTGCGATAGCGCATTGACCGTCTTGATCGACATCATCGGACCTTCGAAGGTCGACATGCCGTAGAAGGACAGGGACGTGACCAGGAACTTCAGGATCGGGTCGGTGCGAAGCTTGTGCCAGGCGCCCGACAGGGTCAGCACGCCGTTGATCATCCCGCCCCAGGACGGCGCCAGCAGGATCAGCGAGAACACCATGCCGACCGACTGGGTCCAGTCGGGCAGCGCGGTGTAGTGCAGGTGGTGCGGGCCGGCCCACATGTAGGTGAAGATCAGCGCCCAGAAGTGCACCACCGACAGCCGATAGGAATACACCGGGCGGTCGGCCTGCTTGGGCACGAAGTAGTACATCATGCCGAGGAAGCCGGCAGTGAGGAAGAAGCCGACGGCGTTGTGGCCGTACCACCACTGCACCATCGCGTCCTGCACGCCAGCATAGGCCGAATACGACTTCATGCTGGTCAGCGACACCGGAATCGCAGCGCTATTGACGATGTGCAGCAAGGCGACGGTGAGGATGAAGGCCCCGAAAAACCAGTTCGCGACATAGATGTGGGAAACCTTGCGCCGGGCGATGGTGCCGAAGAACACCACCGCGTAGGACACCCAGACGATGGCGATCAGGATGTCGATCGGCCACTCGAGTTCGGCGTACTCCTTGGACGAGGTATACCCCAGCGGCAAAGTGATTGCTGCCAGCACGATCACCAGCTGCCAGCCCCAGAAGGTGAACGCGGCAAGGCCGGGAGCGAACAGCGTGGCATGGCAGGTGCGCTGGACGACGTAGTACGACGTGGCAAACAGGGCGCAGCCGCCGAATGCGAAGATCACAGCATTGGTATGCAGCGGACGGAGCCTGCCGAAATGCAGGAATTCATGCGCATTCAGTTCGGGCCACACGAGCTGTGCTGCGGCGATCACGCCGACCAGCATGCCCACGATGCCCCACACCACCGTCATGATGGCGAACTGGCGCACGACTTTATAGTTATAAGTCGCTTGCGATTGCATGTGAGTCACCTCTTTGTTTTGAAAACTTCTGCGAGCACAACCTCATCCCGCCCGGAGCGCCGGAGAACCCGACGCCATGCGCATGCACGGGCCAGATTACGCCAGGGCCGCCCTCCTCGATTGACTTAAATCAATATTCTATTGCAGCGCGGCATGGTTCGGAAGTATAAACTAGACACGATCCAAACCGACCAAAAATAATGCATCTGAGCTGCCCGGTCTTCGTCCCGGGAGGACGCAACGAGGCCGCGGCCGGAAAGCTGCACGAAGCACCAGGCATGCCCGAGCGGGCGAGAAGAAAATGACAAAAGGGAAAAACCTGACCCGGAAAGGCGCTGACGCAGCGCGGGATCGGAGAATCGAGGCGATGGGGAGGACGGGGGCTACAGACAAAAAAAGGGTGCGTATGAACGCACCCCCAACCCCAACAGAGAGACAAAACTACGGGTATCGAACCGGCCGCCCCGGCCGGCTTCACCGATAACCACGGAAGCAGTATGCCCTCTCCCCCGAAGTGCGTGTTGACCTAGGTCAACACGCACTTCATGCCCCCTTCCCGCCGTCCGGTCGCACCACAGATACCGGGCGAACCCCCACAACGGCTGAACGGGCTAAGTCCGCGGCGCGCCATCCTCGTCACCGCCGGCTTGCTCTTTCGCCCGGGGGGAAGCGGCAGGGACATCCCTGTCGTCGAGCAGGACGCGATAGGCCGGTCCTTCCAGGTCGTCGTATTGCCCGCTGCGCAGCGACCACCAGAACAGCACACCGATGACGAACACGAGCACGACCGAGATCGGGATCAACAGGTAAAGGCTTTCCATCCACTTACTCCCGGCAGAGGTTCGGCAGCGCAGCGGTGCGCTGCAGGCGCAAGGCGTTGAGCACCACCAGCAAGGAGCTCGCCGCCATCCCCACGCCCGCCATCCAGGGTGTGACCAGCCCGGCCATCGCCAGCGGCACGGAAGTGAAGTTGTAGGCGAAGGACCACCACAGGTTCTGGCGGATGACACGCAAGGTCTTGCGGGCCAGATCGATGCCCCGTCCCAGACTGGCGAGGTTCTCGTTGAGCAGTACGATATCGGCCTCGTTGCGCGCCAGGTCGGTGCCGCCCCCCATCGCCACCGAGACGTGGGCCTGCGCGAGCACCGGAGCATCATTGACGCCATCGCCGATCATCGCCACTACCGTCCCGGGCTCGCGCTGCAAGTGCACAATACGGCCCTGCTTGTCCTGCGGGCTCATCCCGCCCCGGGCATCGGCAATGCCGAGCGTATCCGCCACCCCCGCCACGACCGGCTGGGCATCGCCCGACAGCACGCTCATCCGGCTTTGCTCGCGGGCGAGACGCGAGACGAGCACGGCCGCTTCCGCGCGCAAGCCGTCGGCGAGCCGGAACAGCGCCTGCCAGCCGACGGGCGACGCCAGCGCCACAACCGTCCCGCCACGGGCGGCAAGCTCCGCGAGTTCGCTCGGCGGCACCAGTCCGGCGCACGCGGCGACATGGTCGGGACGCCCGAGCCACCAGCACTCGCCGTCCACCCAGCCCTGCACCCCTTTCCCGGTTTCCGCCTTGAGCCGCGCGACCGACGGCAGGGCCAAGCCACGCGCCGCCTCGCGCAGGCCGACGGCGACCGGATGCTCGGAGCCCTCCTCGATCGCCGCAGCGAGGGCGCGCAGAGCAGACTCATCCCCCCCGCCCAGCACCCGCACTTCCTCCAGCCGCATGCGCCCGAGGGTCAGGGTTCCGGTCTTGTCGAAAACGAAATGGTTGGCCTTGGCCAGCGTCTCGATCGCATGCCCGCGCGTCACCAGCACTCCCATCCGCGCCAGCGCGTCGGTGGCCACCGTCAGTGCGGTCGGTGTCGCCAGCGACAATGCACAGGGGCAGGCCACCACCAGCACCGAGACACTGACCCACAGCGCCCGTGCCGGATCGATGAGGTACCACCCGATGGCGGTCGCTCCGGCAAGCACCAGCAGGGTGACGATGAAATAGCCCGCGACCCGGTCGGCCTGGGTCGCAATCCGCGGCCGCTCACTGGCGGCACGCTCCATCAGGCGACGGATCGCCCCCAGCCGGGTGGCGTCGCCGACCTGTTCCACACGCAGCAGCAGCGGCGAGGACACATTGATGCTGCCGCCGGTCAGGGTATCGCCCACTTCCTTCGGCACCGGCATGCTCTCGCCCGTAAGCAGCGCCTCATTGACTTCGCCCTCCCCTTCGACGACCACGCCATCGGCGGGAACGGCTTCGCCCGGGCGTACGCGCACCACATCCCCGGCCGCCAGTTGCACCGTCGGCACCCGCTCGGCATCGGTACGCTCAGGCCAGCCCGCCAGGCGCTCGGCAAAAGAGGGCAGCGCCTTGCCCAGCTCCTCCACGCCGCGCACTGCCTTCTGGCGCGCGAGCATCTCCAGGTAACGCCCGCCGAGGAGGAAGAATACGAACATCGTCACCGAGTCGTAATACACCTCGGGGCCATGGGTCAGCGTCGCCCACAGACTGGCGAGAAAGGCGCTCCCCACGCCCAGCGCCACCGGCACATCCATGCCCAGCCGGCGCAGGCACACGTCGCGCCAGGCGCGCTGAAAGAAGGGCGCGGCCGAATACGACACCACCGGCAGGGTCAGCACCAGGCTCGCCCAGCGCAGCAGCAACTCGATGTCCGGCGTCAGCTCACCATCCCCCGCGACGTAGGCAGGAAAGGCGTACATCATGACCTGCATCATGCCGAAGCCGGCAACGAACAGCCGCCACAGCATCGAGCGCCGCTCGCGGCCGGCGATCTGCTCGGAGCGTTCGGCATCGTAGGGGTAGGCACGGTAGCCGATCGCCCGGACCGCGGCGAGGATGTCGGACAGCTTTATCCGGCGCTCGTCCCAGCGCACACGGGCGCGCCGGGTAGCGTAGTTGATCTGGATCGCCGACACGCCCGGCAGGCGGGCAACGTGGTTTTCGTTGAGCCACACGCAGGCGGCGCAGGTAATGCCTTCGAGAATCAGCGCAGCTTCACGCTCCTGCTCGCCCACCGGGCGCACGAAGCTTTTCTGGAAATCGGGGTGATCGAACAAACCGAGTTCCTGCAACTCGGCCGGCATCGCTTCACGGCGGCGCTCGGGCATGGCGTCGCGGTGGCGGTAATAGTCGGAGAGGCCGTTATCGACGATCGATTGGGCAACGGCTTCGCAACCGACACAGCACATCCGCCGCGGCGCACCATCCACGCGCACGAAGTGCTGCGTAGCGGATGGAACGGGCAGGCCGCAGTGGTAGCAGTCGCGGTCGTCGGCCGCATCGGCTGCGGCCACAGGCAATTCGGCGGTGGTCATGGGTGCGAATGCAGCGCCGCTGTCGCAGCAAGCACAAGCAGCGGGAGCAGAGCCAAAACGGGATCTTCTTTTAGCACATCCGCCACGCCTTCGCTATTGCAGCGCAACATGAACCGGCTGCGATGCGGCACGAACATCGGAAGGAAAAAGGCCAGCCCCGAAGGGCTGGCCTTTTTCCTTGTATCCGCTGGTGCCGGCAAGAGGAGTCGAACCCCCGACCTTCGCATTACGAATGCGCTGCTCTACCAACTGAGCTATGCCGGCGAAGAGCGCGGACTATACAACAGAGCACGCGATCGGTTCAACCACTACGAAGCACCGCCTTGCACACCGGGCTCTGAGCTGCAGTGCAACACCCGCAGCGTGCGTCGAACCCTTGCCGGGACGCGCGGCAGACGCTGCGTCACCGGCTCGCCGCCGAGCGCACCAGCCAGAAGTGCGGGTAAACCACGACGAAGAAGTATTCAATTTTCTTTTCGAAGCATCTTCTGTTTTCTATGGACCTCCATTACACTTCGTCCCCATTCGGGGCGGAGGAGACATGCCCAGACCAGAACGCGGCGCCGCGGGTCGGTTTCGACCCGCGGCAGCACGCGCGATCTGCGGCTCCCGCCGGCACTTTGCCGAATCGATAGCCCTGCTCCGACCTACCCATGCCCGGCCTCGACCTTCTCGACATCGCCCTCATCGGCATCGCCGCCTTCGCGGCCGGTGCGGTCAACTCGGTCGCCGGCGGCGGCACCTTCTTCTCCTTTCCCGCACTGCTCGCCGTCGGTGTCCCCCCGGTCATCGCCAATGCCAGCAATTCGGTGGCGCTGTGGCCGGGCAGTCTGGCCGGCGCCTGGGCCTTTCGCCGCGAACTGAAGCGTTTCTCGAAAAGCCTGCCGATGCTCTCGGTGGTCGCGTTCCTCGGCGGGATCGCCGGCGGCCTGTTGCTGCTGGCGACCTCCAACGCCGCTTTCGCCAAACTGATTCCCTGGCTGCTGCTGGTCGCGACCGTGCTGTTCGCCTTCAGCGGACAGATTTCGGCACTGGTGAAGAAATGGAAACCGGCGCCGGACGGCGCGGACGAGCGCCATATCGGCCCCGGCGGCTACGTGTTCCAGCTGGCGGTGTCGATCTACGGCGGCTTCTTCGGTGCCGGCATGGGCATCCTGATGATCGCCGCGCTCGCGATCCAGGGCTTCAAGGACGTGCACGAGATCAACGCCCTCAAGAACTGGCTGTCGGCGGTGATCTACAGCGTCGCCGTCGCCACCTTCGTGCTCGCCGGCGCCGTGTCCTGGCCGCACACGCTGGTGATGATCGCCACCGCCACGGTCGGCGGCTACTGGGGCGCGGCGGTGGCGCGCAGGGTCCCTGCGCTGTGGCTGCGCCGCTTCATCATCGGTGTCGGCGGCCTGCTGACCCTGTACTACTTCGGCAAGGCTCTCTGAGCCGATGCTTGCCGCCCTGACCCTTCTGCTCGTTTTCCAGCTCGCCGGCGAAGTGCTCGCCCACAGCTTTGCCCTGCCGATCCCCGGCCCGGTGATCGGCATGGCACTGCTGTTCGTCGCCCTGCTGCTGCGCGGCGGTCCCGGTGAGAATTTGCGCCAGACTTCGGGCCAGCTGCTGCAGCATCTGTCGCTGCTGTTCGTGCCCGCCGGCACCGGCATCGTCCTCTACGGCGAGCGCATCGCCGCCGAATGGCTGCCGCTGGTGGTGGCGATGGTGGCCAGTACATTGCTGGCGATCATCGTCACGGCGCTCCTCCTCCAGGCTCTCGCCCGCCGCCGCCGCGACCGCGAGGGCGTTCGATGACCCCGCAGTTCGAGGAAATCTGGGTCTATCTGTCGGCCTCGCCCCTGCTCGGGCTGACGATGACCCTGCTCGCCTACCAGGCGGCGTTCCAGATTTACCGCCGCCTCGGGTTTCACCCGCTCGCCAACCCGGTGCTGATCGCGGTGGCGCTGCTCGCCAGCCTGCTGCTGCTCACCGGCACGCCCTACCAGACCTATTTCGATGGCGCCCAGTTCGTACATTTCCTCCTCGGCCCGGCCACCGTCGCCCTGGCCATTCCGCTGTATGCACAATGGCCGAAGCTGAAGGCGCTGGCCGCCCCCCTGACCCTCACCCTGGTCGCTGGTTCGCTGACTGCGGCACTGTCGGCCTGGGGCATCGGGGCGCTGCTCGGCGCCAGCCGCGAATCGCTGATGTCGCTCGCCCCCAAGAGCGTCACCACACCGATCGCGATGGCGGTCGCCGAGCGCCTCGGCGGCCTGCCTTCGCTGACTGCGGTGCTGGTGATCAGCACCGGCATCCTCGGCGCGGTCTGCGCGCGCAGCCTGTTTCTCTGGCTGCGCATCGACGACCACGCCGTACGTGGATTCGCGATCGGCATCGCCTCGCACGGCATCGGCACCGCGCGTGCCTTCCAGGTCAGCGAACAGGCGGGCGCCTTCGCCGCGCTGGCGATGGGGCTGAACGGACTGCTCACCGCGCTGTCCTTGCCGTGGATCCTGCCTCTGGTCGAGCGGCTGTTGATGCGCTGAGCTTCGGCGCGGCAACGCAGCGCCGCCGACCGGGCGCTCATTGAATCCCTGTGACGAGGTTTCCGCGTGCCGAATGCCGTATTCCGCTGGATCGACCGCAACCTGCTCGAACTCGGCCGCGAGATGCGGCTGTCCTTCCTGCCGCCGCTGATGGTGTATTGCGCCGCCGGCGTTTCCGGGCTCACCGGCATCGTCGGCACCTTCTTCGTCAAGGATTACCTCGGCCTGTCGGCGGCCTTCCTCGCCGCCCTCGGATTCTGGGCCGGCATACCGTGGGCGCTGAAGATGCCGATCGGCCACCTGGTCGACCTGATGTGGCGGCACAAGGCCGGGCTGGTGTATTTCGGCGCCCTGCTGATCGCGGCGAGCCTGGCGATCATGATCGGTCTCATCGGCCATCCGGACGCGATGCGCGCGCTGATGCCGGTCGAGGCCTGGTTCGTGCTGTCGGTGCTGCTGTCGCCGGTGGGCTACGTGATGCAGGACGCGGTGGCCGACGCGATGACGGTCGAGGCGGTGCCGCGCCTCGACGAGTACGGCCAGCCCATTCCCGCCGACAGCGTGCGCCTGATGCACACCACGATGCAGATGCTCGGCCGCGTCGCCATCATCGGCGGCACCGTGCTGGTGTCGCTCGCCAACGTCGTGATGTTCCAGGGCTCGGAAGGTCTTCCCGAAGCGGACAAGGTGGCGATCTACCTGCGCATCTACGAGCTGGCGCTGATCATTCCGCTGCTCTCGGTGAGCGGGGTGCTGCTCGGCGGCTTCCTCAAGCGGCGCGAGGCGAGGCGGCTGGCCGCACTCGGGCGCAGCCGCACCGAGATCGACCGCCTGCTCCACGAACCGGAAGAAAAAACCGCGCCCAACGGGTGGATCCTCGGCGGCAGCGCAGTGTTCGTGGCGCTGACCGTCGGCATCGGCCTGTCCGGCATCGAATATGGCCAAGAGATCATCTTCGCGACCTCGTTCACGATCATCTCCTTGATGATCGCCCGCCTGCTGCGCGAACTCTCGACCGAAGCCGCGCGCACCCTGCTCGGCACCGTGATCGTCATCTTCGCCTTCCGTGCCCTGCCCGGCCCGGGCGCGGGCGCGAGCTGGTGGATGATCGACGAACTCGGCTTCGACCAGAGCTTCCTGTCGCGCCTCGACCTCATCACCAGCACGCTGACGCTCGCCGGCCTGTTCCTGTTTCGCCGCTTCATGGCGGAAAAGTCGATCGCCGACATCGTGATCTTCCTGACCATCGCGTCCACGCTGCTGTCGCTGCCGATCATCGGCATGTACCACGGCCTGCACGAATGGACCGCGGCGCACAGCGGCGGCATCGTCGATGCGCGCTTCATCGCCATCGCCAACACCGCGCTCGAGTCCCCGCTCGGCCAGGTGTCGATGGTGCCGATGCTGGCCTGGATCGCAAACTCCGCGCCGCCGCACCTGAAAGCCACCTTCTTTGCGGTGATGGCCTCGTTCACCAACCTCGCCCTGTCCGCCTCGCAGCTCGGCACCAAATATCTCAACCAGCTGTACACGATCGCGCGCGAGATCCGCGACGCGGCGAGCGGGGTGATCACCATCCCGGCCGATTATGCCGAGCTCGGTTCCCTGCTCGTCACCGTCACCCTGCTCGGCCTGCTCCTGCCCCTGGCGGCGATCGGTCTGACCCGGCTCGCCGGCCTGCGCAGCGCATGAGAACGCCCGCCGGCCGCTCGCCGGCAGGGGGCCTCGATGCGGGACCGGCGCAAGGACAGGGGCATCGAAAACGGACATCCATTGCCTTCCGCTTCCTGCAGGCGGACACTTGAAGCCATTCAACCCGGAGGGAGGCGAACCATGACACCCAGCTCGGTACACGACATCCGCAACCTCGCCCTGCTCGGCCACGCCGGCAGCGGCAAGACCACGCTGGTCGAAGCCCTGCTCGCGGCAGCAGGCGAGATCGGGGCCAGCGGCAGCATCGAGCGCGGCGACACGGTGGCCGACTTCGACCCGCAGGAAAAGGCCATGGGCCATTCCCTGCACACCGCGCTGGTGCATCTGGAGTGGGCCGGACACTGGATCAACCTGCTCGACACCCCGGGCCTGCCCGATCTCGCCGGCCGTGCCCTGCTCAGCCTGCCGGCGGTCGATACGGCGGCGATCGTGCTCAGTGCCACGGCCGGCATCGAGAGCGGCACGCGGCGCATGATGACCGCCGCCAAAGGCAAGTGCCGCATGATCGTGGTCAACCGGATCGATGCCGCAGGGATCGACTTCGCCGCCCTGATGGAATCGGTCAGCGCCACCTTCGGCCGCGAATGCCTGCCGATCAACCTGCCCTCGACCGACGGCAGCCGGGTCGTGGACTGCTTTTTCGCCCCCGACGTGTCGGCATCGACGGCCTTCTCCACGGTTTCCGCCGCCCACGACGCCCTCGTCGACCAGATCGTCGAGCTCAACGAGGCGCTGATGGCGCAGTATCTCGAACAGGGCGAGTCGCTCGACCCCGAGCAGTTGCACGCCCCCTTCGAACGCGCCCTGCGCGAAGGCCACCTGATCCCGCTGTGCTTCGTCTCGGCGCGCAGCGGCGCCGGGGTGCCCGAACTGCTCGACATCCTCGGCCGGCTCGCTCCCGATCCCACCGAGGGCAACCCGCCGCAGTTCCTGAAGGGCGAAGGCCAGGCTGCCGCACCGGTCGAAGTCGCTCTCGACCCCGACCGCCATGCCATCGCCCACGTCTTCCAGGTCGCCAACGATCCTTACCGGGGCAAGCTCGCGCTGTTCCGCGTGCACCAGGGGCAGCTCACCCCCAATTCCCAGCTCTACATCGGCGACGGGCGCAAGCCGTTCAAGGTCGCCCACTTGCTGCGCATGCAGGGGCGCAACGCGGTCGAAACCCCACTTGCCGTTCCCGGCGACCTGTGCGCGGTGGCGCGGGTCGACGAGATCCAGCGCGACGCCGTGCTCCATGACTCGCACGACGAGGATTACCATCATTTAGGTTCCGCTCCCGACTACCCGCAACCAGTCTTCGGCCTCGCGCTGATGACACGCAAGCCGGCCGACGAGCAGAAGCTGTCCGAAGCGCTCGCCCGCCTCACCGACGAGGACCCCTGCCTCGAAGTAAGCTTTGATCCGCGCAACCGCCGTACCGTAGTCCGCGGGCTGGGCGAACAACACCTGAAAATCGTGCTCGAGGAGCTCGCTGCGCGCTGGAACCTGCAGCTCGACACCGCCACCCCCAGCATTCCCTACCGCGAGACGATCTCGATCGTCGCCGAGGCGCGCTACCGCCACAAGAAGCAGAGCGGCGGCGCCGGCCAGTTCGGCGAAGTCGCGCTGCGCGTCGAACCGCTGCCGCGCGGCAGCGGTATCGAGCTGGCCGACGAGGTCAAGGGTGGCGCAATCCCGACCAACTTCATGCCCGCGGTGGAAAAAGGCGTGCGCCAGGCTCTCGCCGAAGGGGCGTTGGCCGGTTTTCCGCTCCAGGACATCCGCGTCGTGGTCATCGACGGCAAGCACCATGCGGTGGACTCGAACGAAGTCTCTTTCGTCACCGCCGGCCGTCACGCCCTCATCGAGGCCGTGCTCGCCGCCCAGCCGCTGGTGCTCGAACCGCTGCTCGACGTGCAGGTGAAAGTGGCCGATGCGCTGTTCGGCGAAGTCAGCGCCGAACTGGCCGGACGGCGCGGCCGCCTGACTGCCACCGACAGCCCGGCTCCGGGCTGGACGCTGATCTCGGCGCGCGTGCCGATGGCCGGGCTGGAAGGCTTCGAAAGCCGGCTGAAAGCGATCTGCGCCGGAGAAAGCGAATTCGTTCTCGAAGCCGGCGGCCATGAACCCGCCCCACGCGACGTACAATCCGAACTCGCCCGCATCCATGCCAACGGCGGCAACAACGGAAACGGAAACGGCCCGCACTGAGCACCGTGCTGTGGCCCGGCGCCCCCACCCGGGCCGCAGTTCCCGAAGAAGGCGACAAGCAAGACGCAGCCCGGCGCCGAGCGCAAGCACAAACCGTCATGAAACTCACCGAACGCCATCGCGCCTACTGGCGTCGCAACCTCGCGCTGACCCTATCCCTGCTGCTGATCTGGTTCGGCGTAACCTTCGTCGCCGGCTATTACGCCAGCACACTCAACCGGTTCGACTTCCTCGGGTTCCCGCTCGGGTTCTACCTGTTCGCCCAGGGGTCGCTGATCGCCTATCTCGCGATCATCGTCATCTACGTGTGGACGATGAACCGCCTGGATCGGCGCTATCGCGTCCACGAGCGCCGCTGAATAGGCGGCGGATGCACCGGCGCCGGGGCGCTCCCCGGCGCCCGGCGGGATTGCCGCCCTACTTGCCGGACGGCGCCGCTGCTTCGTCGGCGGACTTCTTCTTGCGCCCCCACGCCACCGGATGTGCATGGCGGCCGAGAATGAAATCGAACAGGAACTTGCTCCAGATCGTGATCCCCGCGGTTGAACTCCAGGTCTCGTAATCGAGGTGGGCGCTAACGACACCGAAGATCACGAACACGATCACCCCGCCGCACACCAGATTGAGTGCCGCGACAAAGGGAGCGAACTTTGCCGGATTCGCCGGCGGCACGCCGCGTCGGAGCGCGACTTCGGAAAAGTCTCCCCTGACGAGAATGCGCCAGGCCCGTCGCAGCCAGAAGAAGGCGATCGGGAACAAGGCCAGAAAAAGAATCCACGTCAGTACTACGCTTGGGTCCAGAACCATCGACTGCTCCAGTCACGGGAGGGGGCTGAACTTCTGCCACGCCCCGAAAGTGCCACAAAAGAAAGAACCCCGCCATCGCAGCCGCTGGCGAGGTTCTCCGCCAGCACCGCCCTTCGCGGAGGGGCGGTGCTGGCATTACTGCATGCTGCGCTGCTGCGCCTTGAATCAGTGCGCACCGCTGACCGCCTTCGCACCGCGCGGGATACGCACTTCCTCGACCAGGTGCTGGATGTGCTCGGGCGGCTCCTTGGTGACCTTATCCACCGCGAAGGCGACGGCGAAGTTCACCAGCGCGCCGATCGCGCCGAAGGCTTCCGGCGTGATGCCGAAGAAGGAGTTCGCCCCACCGATCAGGTCGAGATACTCGGTGCCCTTCACGAAGAACAAGCCCTTGTGCGCGAACACGTAGAACAGGGTGACGAGCAGGCCCGACAACATGCCGGCAATGGCGCCTTCCTTGTTCATCTTCTTCGAGAAGATGCCGAGCATGATCGCCGGGAACAGCGAGCTGGCGGCGATACCGAACGCCAGGGCCACGGTACCGGCCGCAAAACCCGGCGGGTTGAGGCCGAGGTAGCCGGCGAGCACAATCGCGAACACCATCGAGATCTTGCCCACAAGTAGCTCGTTCTTGTCCGAAATGTTGGGCGCGAACACGTTCTTCACCAGATCGTGCGAGACCGCCGACGAGATCGCCAGCAGCAGGCCGGCCGCCGTCGACAGTGCCGCCGCGATCCCGCCCGCCGCCACCAGCGCGATCACCCAGTTGGGCAGCAGGGCGATTTCCGGGTTGGCCATCACCATGATGTCGGCGTTCACCGTCAGCTCGTTGCCTTTCCAGCCGGCCTGTTCGACCTTCGACGCAACCTCGGCATTCTTGGTCTTGTCGTTGTAGTACTGGATGCGGCCGTCGCCGTTCTTGTCCTCCCACTGCAGCAGGCCGGTCTTTTCCCAGCGCGCCATCCAGGCCGGACGCTCGTCGTACTTCAGGCTCGCTTCCTCGGCGTACAGGTCGCCATTGGTGGCGATCGCGCTGTTCACCGTCTGGTGCAGGTTGAACTTGGCCATCGCCGCCACTGCCGGTGCAGTGGTGTACAGAATCGCGATGAAGACCAGCGCCCAGCCCGCGGAGTAGCGCGCATCGGATACTTTCGGCACGGTGAAGAAGCGGATGATGACGTGCGGCAGGCCCGCGGTACCGATCATCAGCGACACGGTGTAGACGAACATGTTGAGCGTGCTGCCCGGCACCGAGGTGGTGTATTCGGCGAAGCCGAGGTCGAGCACGACCTGGTTCAGGCGGTCGAGCAGGGTGGTGTCGGTGCCGACCAGGGTACCACCGAGGCCGAGCTGCGGCAGGAAGTTTCCGGTCAGGTTCAGCGAGATGAAGATCGCCGGAATGGTGTAGGCGAGAATCAGCACCACATACTGGGCAACCTGGGTGTAGGTGATCCCCTTCATCCCGCCGAACACCGCATAGGCGAACACGATGCCCATGCCGACGTAGATGCCGACCTCGTTGCTGACGCCGAGGAAGCGCGAGAACGCCACGCCGACGCCAGTCATCTGGCCGATCACGTAGGTGATCGAGGCCGTCAGCAGGCAGAACACCGCCACCGTGCTCGCGGTCTTCGAGTAGTAACGGTCGCCGATGAACTGGGGCACGGTGAACTTGCCGAACTTGCGCAGGTAGGGCGCCAGCCACATGGCGAGGATGACGTATCCGCCGGTCCAGCCCATCAGGAACAGCGAGCCGCCGTAGCCCATGTTGGCGATGAGGCCGGCCATCGAGATGAACGATGCGGCCGACATCCAGTCCGCCGCCGTCGCCATACCGTTGGTAACCGGGTGGACGCCGCCGCCAGCGACGTAGAATTCACTGGTGCTGCCGGCGCGTGCCCAGATCGCGATCCCGAGGTAAAGCGCGAAGGATGCGCCAACCACCAGGTAGGTCAGAGTCTGAAGATCCATGTGTGCCCCCGGTCAGTCTTCGTGAACGTCGAATTTGCGGTCGATCTCGCCCATCCTCTTCGCATAGAAGAAAATCAGCGCGATGAACACATAGATCGAACCCTGCTGCGCGAACCAGAAGCCGAGCGGATAGCCGCCGAGCTTGATGGTATCGAGCAGGGGCGCGAAGAGAATGCCAGCGCCATACGAAACCAGGAACCATACGATCATGATCTTGGTCAGGAGGCCCAGCGTGGCTTTCCAATAGCCTGTACTGTTGTTTTCCATAATGTCTCCTCGTCAGAAGTGTCACTCCCTACCGCATGGATCCGCCGGCAATGCGGCTTCATGCATACGACAGCGAGGGCATTATAGGAATATCAGTCTTACTTATTGCTTACAAAACCTTACCGCTTCCTGAACTACCGGAGCTGCCGCTGAGGCGCATACAAAAAACCCGCCAGCTCAATGCGATGGCGGGTTTTTCGGATCGGTGACGGTGCAATCGGGGGCGCCGCCGGCAGCGCACGATGCCTCACCTGCGGGCGATCATCACGGCGCCGACGCCGTCGCCCCGCCCTTGCTGGCACGGGGCGGGCACTGCACTCAGGCGCTCGCGGCGGCCAGCACGGCGTTCAAGGTGGCGCTCGGACGCATCACCGCGCGGCACTTGTCGGGATCGACAAGGTAATAGCCGCCGATGTCGGCCGGCTTGCCCTGGACCGCCTTCATTTCTGCAATGATCTTCTGCTCATTGTCGGCCAGCGTCTTGGCGAGCGGCGCGAAACGGGCCTGCAACTCTTTATCCTCGGTCTGTGCGGCCAGTTCCTGCGCCCAGTACATAGCCAGATAGAACTGGCTGCCGCGGTTGTCGAGCTCGCCGGTGCGGCGCGAAGGCGACTTGTCGTTCTCGAGCAGCTTGCCGGTAGCCTGGTCCAGTGTGCGGGCAAGGATCTTCGCCTTCTCGTTGCCGGTCTTGATGCCGAGATCCTCGAGCGAGACCGCCAGCGCGAGGAACTCGCCGAGCGAATCCCAGCGCAGGTGGTTTTCCTGGGTCAGCTGCTGCACGTGCTTCGGCGCCGAGCCGCCGGCGCCGGTCTCGTACATGCCGCCGCCGTTCATCAGCGGCACGATCGACAGCATCTTCGCCGAAGTGCCGAGCTCCATGATCGGGAACAGGTCGGTGAGATAGTCGCGCAGGATGTTGCCGGTCACCGAGATGGTGTCGAGGCCGCGGACGACGCGCTCGAGCGTATAACGCATCGCCCGCACCTGGCTCATGATCTGGATGTCGAGGCCGCTGGTGTCGTGGTCCTTCAGATAGGTGCGGACCTTCTTGATCAGCTCACTCTCGTGCGGACGATAGGGGTCGAGCCAGAAGATCGCCGGCATGCCGGAGTTGCGCGCGCGGGTCACGGCGAGCTTGACCCAGTCGCGGATCGGCGCATCCTTGACCTGGCACATGCGCCAGATGTCGCCCGCCTCGACGTTCTGGCTCAGCAGCACCTCGCCAGTGGCGAGGTCGGTGATGTTGGCGACGCCCGCCTCGGCGATCTCGAAGGTCTTGTCGTGCGAGCCGTATTCCTCGGCCTTCTGCGCCATCAGGCCGACGTTCGGCACCGTGCCCATCGTGCGCGGATCGAAGTTGCCATTCCATTTGCAGAAGTTGATCATCTCCTGGTAGATGCGGGCGAAGGTCGACTCCGGCATCACGCACTTGCTGTCGTACTGCTTGCCGTCGGCGCCCCACATCTTGCCGCCCTGGCGGATCATCGCCGGCATCGAGGCGTCGACGATGATGTCGTTGGGCGAGTGGAAGTTGGTGATGCCCTTGGCCGAGTCGACCATCGCCAGCTCGGGGCGGTGCTCGTGGCAGGCGTGCAGGTCGCGGATGATCTCGTCGCGCTTGGATTCGGGCAGGGTCTTGATCTTGTCGTAGAGATCGACCATGCCGTTATTCACGTTGATGCCGAGCTCGTCGAACAACTTGCCGTGCTTCTCGAAGGCGTCCTTGTAGTAGATCTTCACGCAGTGGCCGAAAACGATCGGGTGCGAGACCTTCATCATCGTCGCCTTGACGTGCAGCGAGAACAGGATCCCGGCCTCGCGGCAGTCGTCGAGCTCCTTCTCGTAGAACTCGCACAGCGCCTTCTTGCTCATGAACATCGAGTCGATGATCTCGCCGTCCAGCAGCGCGACCTTGGGCTTGAGCACGATGGTCTTGCCCGACTGCGTGATGAGCTCCATCTTGACGTCGCGCGCCTTATCCAGCGTCATCGACTTTTCGCCGTGGTAGAAGTCGCCGTGATGCATGTGCGAGACGTGGGTCTGGGACCACTGCTTCCATTCGCCCATCGAGTGCGGGTACTTCCTGGCGTAGTTCTTGACCGCGGCCGGCGCGCGGCGGTCGGAGTTGCCTTCGCGCAACACCGGATTGACCGCCGAGCCCAGGCACTTGCCGTAGCGGGTCTTGATCGCCTTTTCCTCGTCGGTCTTGGGATCGTCCGGGAGGTCGGGAATCTTGTATCCCTTCTCCTGCAGTTCCTTGATGCACGCCTTGAGCTGCGCGACCGACGCGCTGATGTTCGGCAGCTTGATGATGT
Source organism: Thauera aromatica K172 (assembly GCF_003030465.1). GTDB lineage: Bacteria > Pseudomonadota > Gammaproteobacteria > Burkholderiales > Rhodocyclaceae > Thauera > Thauera aromatica. The sequence continues at coordinate 2,462,587 of NZ_CP028339.1, forward strand.
TGGTCTCGGGCAGCAGGGTCAGGCGGCCGAGTTCGCCGAGCGTGTCCGGCACTTTCTGCGCGTCGCTCAGGTATTCCGGGAATTCGGCCAGGACACGGGCGGCCACCGAAATGTCGGCCTCATCGACCTGGATGCCGGCGGGACCGGTGAAGCTGCGGATGACCGGCAGGAAGGCCGCGGTCGCCAGCATGGGGGCTTCATCGGTGATGGTATAGATGATGGTCGGCTGCTGCGAAGACATGGCTTTTCTCCCTCGTTGTTGTCTTGATAGAGCTGATCGAACGATGCGCGAGCGGGCCACGACGCGGTACGACACGACCGCGCCGGGCTCGTTGAAAGGCATTGGAAACGCAGAACTGCGGCTGCGACGGCGCATCGACCCACGCCCCGTCCTTCGGTGCAGCCACTGCCGGCGCTCTCGCGGCCTGGCTGCTCCGCGATCCCTGGCGACTCCCAACCGACTTCTCGAGCACGCCATTATAGCGCTGCGACCACCCTCCGATGCCAGAAGTAAAAATAGATTTCACTATATGAAAAAATACAGCAGACAAAAGATAGAAGACACATGACTTCGGCCGCTGTCCCCTGCGCCCTGCACAAGGCGCCGCGGGAGTCCGCGGAGTGGCGAAGCCGGCTCGACGCGGCGCACGAGCGCGTCCGGCTGTACGACCGCCGGGGCGACGACATCGCCACCCGCCTGCTATTGACGGCGTCCAGTTTCGGCACAAATCCGACGGCGACGTTCATGTGATGAATGCGTAGCGCCCACGTGACTTTCTCGATCCGGTGGAGGATTGTGCGTAGCCAAGGGCGTTGAAGGGCGCCCGAAGAGCGACTGGAAACGCTCCCGTCACCAGCCCAGCTCGAGCATCCACGGCCCCTCGCCGGCCGCAAGAGCCTTGCGTACGTAGTCGATGGTGGCCTCCGGCAATGCGTCCGGAGCGTGCCAGGCCAGGCGGTCGCACTTGTCGGGCTCGAGGATCGCGGGCTCGCCTTCGAAGCGGCGGGCGCGGACAAAGAAATCGATGCGGTTGGTGTCCGAACGCCGATGCACCACGCCCATCCAGGCGAGGTCGCGCTCCTCCACCCGCAGACCGAGTTCCTCGCGCACTTCACGCTGCGCCGTGGCCAGCACCGACTCGTCCGCTTCGACGTGCCCGCCCGGCAGGCTGTACAGCCCGTCGAAGAACCCCGTCCCCGCCCGGCGCATCAGCAGCAGCCGCCCTTCGCGCTCGCACAGCACGTGCACGCCGGTGGGAATGCCCGCATGCCGCATCAATGTTTGCCGGTACTGCCGAAACCGTCCGCGCCGCGCGCGCTGGCATCGAACGCCTCGACCAGGTTGAAGCCGACCTGCAGCACCGGAACCACGACCAGTTGCGCGATCCGCTCCATCGGCTGGATCGTGAAGCTCGCCCGCCCACGGTTCCATACCGAAACGAAGATCTGCCCCTGGTAGTCGGAGTCGATCAGGCCGACCAGGTTGCCCAGCACGATGCCGTGCTTGTGCCCCAGGCCCGAACGCGGCAGCACCATCGCCGCCAGCCCGGGGTCGGCGAGGTGGATCGCCAGCCCGCTCGGCACCAGCGTCGTTTCGCCCGGGTGCAGCGTGATCGGCCCCGGCAGGCAGGCGCGCAGATCGAGCCCCGCAGCCCCCTCGGTAGCATAGGCCGGCGGATGGGTCTTCAGGCGCTCATCGAGCAGTTTCACATCGATTCGATGCATCTCGGTTCTCCCCCGCCTGCCGCGCGCCGCTGCGGCGACAGGCGCATTGTGCCGTTCCTGCCGGTGCCCTGCGACACCGGCGCCTCAACGCCCGGACTGGGCGAGCAAAGTAGCGAGGTGGGCGACGATCGCGCGCGCCACCTCCGCCTTCGGCGCGCGCGCCAACGGGTGCCGGCCGGCATCGTCATAGAGGACGACGGTGTTGTCCTCGCCCCCCATGCCGTCACCGATCAGGTTGCCCACCACCAGCGGCAGGCGCTTGCTCCGTCGCTTGCCTTCGGCATAAGCATCGAGGTCGCGGCTCTCCGCCGCGAACCCCACGCAGAACGGCGCATCGGCGCGCGCCGCCACTTCGGCCAGAATGTCCGGGTTCGGCGTCAGGGACAAGGTCAGCGCCTCGCCACTTTTCTTGATTTTATGCTCCGCCACCTCCTGCACCCGGTAATCGGCCACCGCCGCGACTCCGATGAACACGTCGGCCCCGGGCAAGGCCTCGGTCACCGCCGCGCGCATCTGCAGCGCACTGGCGACGGCCACACAGCGCACCTGCGCCGGCACCGGCAGACTCACCGGCCCGCTCACCAGCACCACTTCGGCGCCGGCCTGGGCGCAGGCGCGCGCCAGCGCGTAGCCCATTTTTCCCGAGCTGGTGTTGGTGATGCCGCGCACCGGGTCGATCGCCTCGAAGGTCGGTCCGGCGGTCAGCACGACCTTGCGTCCGGCCAGCAGCTTCGGCACGAAGAATCCTTCGAGGCACTCCAGAATGCCCTCGGCCTCGAGCATCCGCCCCATTCCGGTCTCGCCGCAGGCCTGTTCGCCGGCCGCGGGATTGAAGACCGTCACCCCGTCGCTGCGGATCAGAGCCATGTTGCGCTGCGTCGGCGGCGACTCCCACATCTGCCGGTTCATCGCTGGTGCGACGATCAGCGGCACGTCGCGCGCCAGGCACAGCGTGCTCAGCAGATCATCGGCCAGGCCATGGGCGAGACGGGCGATGAAATCCGCCGTTGCCGGCGCCACCAGAATCGCATCGGCGTTCCGCCCGAGATCGATGTGCGCCATGTTGTTCGGCACGCGCGCGTCCCAGAGGTCGGACCACACCGGGTTGCCGGACAGCGCCTGGAACGTCACCGGCGTCACGAAACGCGCCCCGGCAGCGGTCAGCACCACGTGCACATCGGCACCGGCTTTCCCCAGCAGGCGGACGAGCTCGGCTGATTTGTAGGCCGCGATCCCTCCCGAAACGCCAAGTACGATCTTCCTGCCGTGCAGAATATTCATGCCATTCGCCTATACTTTATGCATCGCGAGAACACATACACGCCTTCCCGCTCCCTGTCCAACCCACTCCGCGGAGACTTCGACCCATGGCAATCACCGACTGGCCCGAAAACGAACGCCCGCGCGAAAAGCTGCTCGCACGCGGCGCGGCCGCCCTTTCCGACGCCGAACTGCTGGCGATCTTCCTGCGCGTGGGCGTGCGCGGCATGAGCGCGGTCGACCTTGCCCGCTGCCTGATCACCCGCTTCGGCAGCCTCACCCGGATGTGCGCCGCACATGCGGACGACTTCATCACGGTGCCGGGCATGGGGCTGGCGAAGTATGCCCAACTGCAGGCAGCGATGGAACTGGCGCGGCGCGCGCTGACCGAGACCCTGGGCGAGCGCACCCTCTTCGACTCGCCTCAGGTCGTGCGCGACTGGTTGCGCCTGCGCCTGGGCCATCTGCCGCACGAAACCTTTTGCGTGATGCTGCTCGACGCCCGCCACTGCCTGATCGAAGCCATCGACCTTTTCCGTGGCACCCTCACCCAGACCAGCGTTTACCCTCGCGAAGTGGTCAAGATCGCACTCTCCCACAACGCCGCCGCCGTGATCTTCGCCCACAACCACCCCTCGGGAGCCGCCGAACCCAGCAGCGCGGACGAACTGCTGACGAGAACGCTGAAGGACGCTCTCGGCCTCGTTGACATCCGGGTCCTCGACCATTTTGTCGTTCCCGCCCATGGCGCACCGCTCTCGTTTGCCGAACGCGGCCTTCTGTAGAGTACAGAGTAGGCTGCCGCTGCACTCCACACGACACACGGGGCTTGCCTTTCCGGTGCGGATTGCACTATCCTCTTGCGTTTTCCGCAATCAGAATTCCCTGGAGCATCATATGGCTCGCGTCTGCCAAGTGACCGGTAAAGCACCGATGGTGGGAAATAACGTTTCCCACGCCAACAACAAAACCAAGCGCCGTTTCCTGCCCAACCTGCAGAACCGTCGTTTCTGGAGCGAAAGCGAAAACCGCTGGATCCGGCTGCGCGTGTCCAACGCCGCGCTGCGCACGATCGACAAGAAAGGCATCGACGTCGTCGTTGCCGAGCTTCGCGCCCGTGGCGAGAAGCTGTAAGCAACCGAACTGAACGGAGAAGGCCATGGCCAAGGGCATTCGCGAAAAGATCAAGCTGGAATCGACCGCCGGCACGGGTCATTTCTACACCACCACCAAGAACAAGCGCACCACCCCGGGCAAGCTCGAATTCAGCAAGTACGACCCCGTCGCCCGCAAGCACGTGCCGTACAAGGAAATCAAGCTGAAGTAACGCCACACTGCCCGCCCCACCCTCCCCCCGATGCCGGGACGGAGTTCACGGGGACGGCGGCAGGGCCGGCAGAAATCGCTGGCATAGCAGATCCTCCGCAGAAGCGGGCAGCGCTCCAGAAAGCATAAAGGCCATCTCGTCGATGGCCTTTATGTTTTCTGCGCCCCGCCTGCCATCCCGTGACGGAATGGCAGGCGGGGCGCCTCCCCTCATTCAAGCGCGCTGAATATTGGAAGCCTGCTTGCCCTTGGGACCCTGGGTCACGTCGAAGGACACTTTATCGCCTTCCTTCAGACTCTTGAAACCGCTCATGTTGATCGCGGAAAAATGTGCGAACAGGTCCTCGCTTCCATCATCAGGAGTGATGAAGCCGAAACCCTTGGAATCGTTGAACCACTTCACGGTACCAGTTGCCATATTGCTCGAATCCCTCAAAGTTACTTTTCGTGACCTTTCCGGCGCGCCGGAATCGGTCCCAGTAGCGGCGCTGACAGTGGCTTGAACCGCCCCCGGAAAACCCCAGGGATCACGCTCGGGCCTGCGCACGCCCTAGCTTTTACGCATTCGCCCGGGCACCGTCAACGACCTTTCCGCACATTCGCATACTGCATTGCGCCATAACGGACCGCAAAAATCCCTCAGCCCCCTGCGCTTGTTTCTGTTTCAAAGATGATTCCGCCATTTTCCGCATTGCACAACCAGCGCCTTCGGTGTTGTTTTTCTTCCCACCGAAGACGGACGAAAATGTGTCGGAGCGCCACTCAATCACCACAGCCATGGTGCTGTTGCACTCTGCTTCGGCTCCATTAGAATGAGTTCCATGGGTACCCGGAAACAAGACCAACTCGTACTGGACGCAAGGCGGACGCGCGCCGGACCGCCGCCACTGTACAAAGTGCTGCTGCTCAACGACGACTACACCCCAATGGATTTCGTCATCGTCGTGCTGCAGAAATATTTCGGCATGGACCGCGAACGGGCCACGCGCGTGATGCTCCAAGTCCATAGAGAGGGCATGGGGATATGCGGAACCTTCCCGCGGGACATCGCCACGACCAAGGTCGAGCAGGTCGCCTCGTTTGCTCGTCAGCATCAACATCCGCTGGCATGCGTGATGGAGGAAAACTAAATGATCGCGCAAGAGCTTGAAGTCAGCCTGCACATGGCCTTTGTCGAGGCGCGGCAGAAGCGCCACGAGTTCATCACGGTCGAGCATTTGCTGCTGGCACTGCTGGACAACCCCTCGGCCGCCGAAGTGCTGCGCGCCTGCGCTGCCAATCTGGATGAACTTCGGCGCGAACTGACCAGTTTCATCGACGAGCACACTCCGCGCATCGAAGGCACGGACGATATCGACACCCAGCCTACGCTGGGCTTCCAGCGCGTCATCCAGCGCGCGATCCTGCACGTCCAGTCTTCGGGCAAGAAGGAAGTCACCGGTGCGAACGTGCTGGTGGCCATCTTCGGCGAGAAAGACTCGCATGCGGTTTATTTTCTGCAGCGGCAGAACATCTCCCGCCTCGATGTCGTCAACTTCATCTCCCACGGCATTGCCAAGGCACCGCCCCAGAATGCCGGCCAGCAAGGCCATGGCGAGGGCGAGCAGGCCGAACCCGAGCAGGAAGACAAGCAGGCCGGCGGCGCGCTCGACAGCTACACCCAGAACCTCAACCAGCAGGCCTTGGTCGGCAAGATCGATCCCTTGATCGGGCGCGAGAAAGAAGTCGAACGCGTGATCCAGACCCTGTGCCGCCGGCGCAAGAACAACCCCTTACTGGTCGGCGAGGCCGGCGTGGGCAAAACCGCCATCGCCGAAGGGCTCGCACGCCGGATCGTCGAGGGCCATGTGCCGGAAATTCTCGAAAACGCGCAGGTGTTCGCCCTCGACATGGGCGCCCTGCTCGCCGGCACCAAGTACCGCGGCGATTTCGAGCAGCGGCTGAAGGCCGTGCTGAAGCAGCTCATCGAGAACCCCAACGCGATCCTGTTCATCGACGAAATCCACACCTTAATCGGCGCCGGCGCCGCTTCTGGCGGCACCCTCGATGCGTCCAACCTGCTCAAGCCGGCACTGTCATCCGGTCAGCTGAAGTGCATTGGTGCGACCACCTACAACGAGTTCCGCCAGATCTTCGAGAAGGACCACGCGCTCTCGAGGCGCTTCCAAAAGATCGACGTGGTCGAGCCCTCGGTGGCCGAGACGGTGGAAATCCTGAAGGGGCTCAAGAGCCGCTTCGAGGAGCATCACGGCATCAAGTATTCCAGCTCGGCACTGTCGAGTGCGGCCGAACTGTCGGCGAAGTACATCAACGACCGCCATCTGCCCGACAAGGCGATCGACGTCATCGACGAAGCCGGTGCAGCCCAGCGCATTCTCCCCAAGTCACGGCAGAAGAAGACCATCGGCAAGAACGAGATCGAGGAGATCGTCGCCAAGATCGCGCGCATCCCGCCCCGTACGGTATCGAACGACGACAAGGCCGCATTGAAGACGCTCGAGCGCGATCTGAAGAACGTGGTCTTCGGCCAGAACGCTGCCATCGATGCCCTCGCCAAGGCGATCAAGATGTCGCGCTCCGGCCTCGGCAACCCGCACAAGCCGATCGGCTCCTTCCTGTTCTCCGGTCCGACCGGCGTCGGCAAAACCGAGGTCGCTCGCCAGCTCGCCTACACGCTGGGCATCGAGCTGGTCCGCTTCGACATGTCGGAGTACATGGAGCGCCACGCTGTCAGCCGGCTCATCGGCGCACCTCCGGGCTATGTCGGTTTCGACCAGGGCGGCCTGCTGACCGAGCAGATCACCAAGAAACCGCACTGCGTGCTGCTGCTCGACGAAATCGAGAAAGCGCACCCGGACATCTACAACATCCTGCTGCAGGTGATGGACCACGGCACGCTGACCGACAACAACGGCAGGCAGGCCGATTTCCGCAACGTGATCCTGATCATGACCACCAACGCCGGAGCGGAGACGATGCAGAAGTCGGTGATCGGTTTCTCGGCCAAGCGCGAGACCGGCGACGAGATGGCCGACATCAAGCGCCTATTCACGCCCGAGTTCCGCAACCGCCTGGACGCGATGATCTCGTTCAAGGCACTCGACAACGACGTCATCCTGCGCGTGGTCGACAAGTTCCTGATGCAGCTCGAGGCCCAGTTGCACGAGAAGAAGGTGGACGCCCACTTCACCGACGACCTCAAGGCCTGGCTGGCCGAAAAGGGCTTCGATCCGCTGATGGGCGCACGCCCGATGGCGCGCCTGATCCAGGACACCATCCGCGCTGCACTGGCCGACGAGCTGCTGTTCGGCCGGCTTGCCAGCGGCGGCAAGGTCACCATCGATCTCGACGACAACGACAAGGTAAAACTGCTTTTCGAGGAAACCGAAGCGACACCAGCCTGACCCCCGCCGGCAAGGCGCTCGCCCATTCGGGCACTGAGCGGCATGCACCTCCGAGGAGGCGCATGCCGTTTTTCCGTCCGCTGGTGCCGTCCCGCCCCTGCTCCCTCTTGCCCCTTGCCCATAGCCGTCGTTTATCATGCGCGCTGGTCGCGACCCCGCGCCCATCCCCGATCAACACAGGAGCATGCATGAACATCCAGACAGCCGATCTCTGCGACGCCCATGAGGACAAGCTCGCCGTCGTCGCCCCGATGTTCGCCAGTTATGGCGGACGCAGCGCCTTCGGCGGACCGATCACCACGCTGAAACTTTTCGAGGACAACTCTCTTGTCCGCAAGGTCCTCGAAGGCCCGGGCGCCGGCCGCGTCCTGGTGATCGATGGCGGTGCCTCGATGCGCTGCGCCCTGGTCGGCGACCAGCTCGCCGAACTGGCGGTGAAGAACGGCTGGGCGGGCGTCCTCGTCTATGGTTGCATCCGCGACTCGAAGGCGATCGGCGAGATGGATCTCGGCGTCTTCGCCCTCGGCACCCACCCGCGCAAGACCGTCAAGCGCAACATCGGTGAAATCGACCTGGCCGTCAGTTTCGGGGGAGTGACCTTCCATCCCGGACACTATGTCTATGCCGACGAAGACGGCGTCGTCGTTTCCGCATCGGCACTGCTTTGACCTCCGCCGGGCCTGCCAGCCGTCCCCCGGAGGGTCGACAGCCCGCTTGCAGCCCGCCCGAATTTATTTCATAAGGCTCGACGGCGTTTCATTTCGTGAAATTCGTGCTTCAAACAGCTGTTTTTAAAGCGCAAGATTTTTTCTTATGTCTTATATAAGACATATTGCTGCGGAGCAGGATGCCTCCTATACTTCTTCCTCATCTGCAGCGTGTCTTCACCTTCGACATCGTTGCAGCAGGAACACCGCGGCGAAGCCCGCATCGGCCGCGATGGTTGAACCCTCCGTACTGACAAGGAAGCATCATGACCCTGACCCGCGAACAACAAATCGCCGCCCTGGAAAAAGACTGGGCTGAAAACCCCCGTTGGAAAGGCGTCAAGCGCGGCTATTCCGCTGCCGACGTCGTTCGCCTGCGCGGCAGCCTGCAGCCCGAATACACCCTGGCCCAGCGCGGCGCGCAGAAGCTGTGGGAAAAGGTCAACGGCGGCGCCAAGAAGGGCTACGTGAACGCCTTCGGCGCGATCACCGCCGGTCAGGCGATGCAGCAGGCCAAGGCCGGCCTCGAGGCCGTGTATCTGTCCGGCTGGCAGGTCGCCGCCGACGGCAACACCTCCGAGACCATGTACCCCGACCAGTCGCTGTACGCCTACGACTCGGTGCCGACCATGGTCCGCCGCATCAACAACACCTTCAAGCGTGCCGACGAAATCCAGTGGGGGCGCGGCATCAACCCGGGCGACAAGGAATTCGTCGACTACTTCCTGCCGATCGTCGCTGACGCGGAAGCCGGTTTCGGCGGCGTGCTGAACGCCTTCGAACTGATGAAGAACATGATCGCCGCCGGCGCCGCCGGGGTGCACTTCGAAGACCAGCTGGCAGCCGTGAAGAAGTGCGGCCACATGGGCGGCAAGGTCCTGGTCCCGACCCAGGAAGCGTGCGAAAAGCTGATCGCCGCCCGCTTCGCCGCTGACGTCATGGGTGTGCCGACGCTGATCCTGGCCCGTACCGACGCCGAAGCCGCCAACCTGCTGACTTCGGACCACGACGCCAACGACAAGCCCTTCTGCACCGGTGAGCGCACCCAGGAAGGCTTCTACCGCGTCAAGAACGGCCTTGAGCAGGCCATCAGCCGCGGCATCGCCTACGCGCCCTACGCCGACCTGGTGTGGTGCGAAACCGGCACGCCCGACCTCGGCTTCGCCCGCGAATTCGCCCAGGCCGTGCTCGCCGCCAACCCCGGCAAGCTGCTGTCGTACAACTGCTCGCCGTCGTTCAACTGGAAGAAGAACCTCGACGACAAGACCATCGCCAAGTTCCAGGACGAGCTCTCGGCACTGGGCTACAAGTACCAGTTCATCACCCTCGCCGGCATCCACGTCAACTGGTTCAACACCTTCAAGTTCGCCCACGCTTACGCCCGCGGCGAAGGCATGAAGCACTACGTCGAGATGGTCCAGGAGCCGGAATTCGCCGCCCGCGAGCAGGGTTACACCTTCGTCTCGCACCAGCAGGAAGTCGGCGCCGGCTACTTCGACGACGTCACCACCGTGATCCAGGGCGGTTCGTCCTCGGTGAAGGCACTGACCGGCTCGACCGAAGAAGAGCAGTTCCACTGAGAACCGTAGCGGCGGCGCGGCCGGACCGCGCTGCTGCTGTGAAATCGGGCCGGCAGAAGAAGGACATCCTCTTCAGCCGGCTCGTGAAAAGGCCGACACTCCGCCTGGAGTATCGGCCTTTTTATTGGTGCTCTCCGTACCACTGCCTTCGAAAAACGGGGAAGGGCAGCGACCGCCCGGCGCAAAATCTCGGGGGTGGTCCGCTGCGCCTGCAAAATGGAGCCCCGAGCCCTCCAGCGTCGCCGCCTTCCTGGTGAAAAGCGCCCGACGCCGGCCCGTCGCTCAATTACATTCCGCGCCCGTCGCGCGCCCCACCCCGCTCATGGCGCATGCCGTGCCCTCCTTTGCCGCCTTGCGGGCCGAAGGACTTGAACTCGGCATCGAACACGGTCTTTTGCGCATCGCCCAGCGTGGCATAGAACGTTTCCACCGACTTGCGCGCACCGGCCATCTCCGACTGACGCAGCGCGCTCATTTCCTCCATGCGCTGCATGCGCTCGATCGCCGTCTTCGGCTGCTCGGCGCTGCGCCGCTCGGCCATCTGTGCAGTCATGCGCTCGGCACGTGCCAGCATGTCGGCCTTGAACGTGGCGAAAGCCGCTTTCTGCTCCGGGCTCAGCACCAGGGCGAGTTCCAGTTGCGCCAGGCGCAGCTCAGCGCGCTCGGCCATTTTCGCTTTCATCCGCTCGGGCTCCATCTGCGACCATCCGCCCTTCTCTCCGCGCATGCCATCGCAGTGGCCGCCCCATGCCAGCGCAGCCGTGGTTCCAAGGGCGCCGGCGCTGATGACGGCAGCGGCGATCGAAGTCTTGATCCAGGTTTTCATGATCCATCTCCTTCCAGGTCGATAATCGGTGTTGCCCGTGCGTTCAGGCGACGGATTGATTACAGCACCCGGATGTAAGCAGGATTTATCGGCAGACTTGGCTTTTGCAGCACAGTGTCTCGGCCCCCCGCCCGGATACGCTGGGATACAAAGGCGCCCCCCTCAACCCTTAAGATGGGCGCCATGGAGAACGACCGATGAGCCAGCAAGACCACATCCTGATCGTCGACGACGACCGCGAGATCCGCCACCTGCTCGCCGATTACCTCGAAAAACAAGGTCTGCGGTGCACGGCCGTGGCCGATGGGCGGGAGATGAAGAGCGCGCTCGAACAGCACCGCATCGACCTCATCGTGCTCGACGTGATGATGCCGGGCGACGACGGCCTGACCCTGTGCCGCAACCTGCGCGCCAGCGGCAGCCCCCATGCCAACACGCCGATACTGATGCTGACCGCGCGCGGCGAGGACATGGACCGCATCCTCGGCCTGGAGATGGGGGCCGACGACTATCTGGCGAAACCTTTCGTACCGCGCGAACTCTATGCGCGCATCCGCGCCGTGCTGCGCCGTACCCGGGCGCTGCCGCCCAATCTGGAGGCGACGCCTCCGGCCAATGCCCGCGAACTTCGGTTCTCCCACTGGCGGCTGGACACCGTCAATCGTCACCTGATCGATACCGACGGTACCGTCGTGGCGCTCTCCGGTGCCGAGTACCGGATCCTCAGCGTATTCCTGTCCCATCCGCAGAAAGTGCTGTCGCGCGACCAGCTGATGGAACTGACCCAGGGGCGCGAAGCCGACGTCTTCGATCGCTCGATCGATCTGCTCGTCAGCCGTGTGCGCCAGCGCCTGGGCGACAGCGCGCGCGAACCGACGATCATCAAGACGGTGCGCAACGAAGGCTATGTCCTGGCCGCTGAAGTGGCTGCGACCGGAACCCGCGCGGAAACCGGCCGATGAACCTGCCGTGGCCGCGCAGCCTGTTTGCCCGCCTGATCCTGATCTGGCTGGTCGGCATCACCCTGGTGCTGGCAGTGAGCCTGGCCCTGTTCCTCGGCGAGCGCGAGCGCATCGGCCGCAGCGCGCTGTTCGAGGGCGTGGCGCAGGAAGTTGCCGCCGCTGCCGACCTGCTCGACCGGATGTCGCCGCCGGAGCGGGAACGCTGGATCGACGAATTCGGCCGCCGCCGCCTGCGCCTGAGCCTGAGGCCCTTGCGCGACGGCTTGCATGCGCTCGGCGCAGAGCACCCGCTTCATGCCGCCTTGCGCAGCGCGATGCCCGCCCGCCCGTTCGCCCTCTTCATTCATCCGCACAATGGCCGGCCGCATCCGGTGCTGCTGATCACCTTGCAACTTGCCGACGGTGCCCACGTACAGGTCCGCCTGCCCGACATCGCGCCGATGCCGCCGATCCGCCCCCCTCAACCCGAACGCCTGTTCGCCGCACTGGCCGCGCTGGTCGCGGGAGTCGGCCTGCTCACCTGGATCGCGGTGCGCCTGGCGACTCGGCCGCTGTCGCGCATGGCCGCCGCCGCCCGCGCCCTGGGCGAGGACCCCGGACGGGCGCCGATGGACACCCGCGGCCCGACCGAAGTCACCCAGGCCGCCGCCGCCTTCAATCAGATGCAGCAGCGTATCCAGGAGCACGTAACCGAGCGCACCCGCATCCTGGCGGCGATCTCGCACGATCTGCAAACACCGATCACCCGTCTGCGCCTGCGCGCCGAACTGGTCGATGACGTAACCTTGCGCAGCCGCATTCAGTCCGACCTGGATGCGATGCAGGGGCTGGTGAAGGAAGGGCTCGCCTACGCCCGCAGTCTCGACGAGCGCGCCCCTCCCCAGCCGATCGAACTCGTCCAGCTGCTGCAGGCGCTCGCCGAAGACGCGCACGACATGGGATGGACGGTGCGCCTCCACGGAGCACTCTCCCAGGCCCGCGTCGACGGCAACCCCTCGGCGCTGCGCCGGGCGCTGTGGAACCTGATCGAAAACGGGATCAAGTTCGGCGGCGAAGTCGACATCGAGCTGGCGGCGATCGCCAGCGGCTTCGAGATCCGCATCCGCGACCATGGCCCGGGGCTGCCCGAGGCAGAACTGGAAAAAGTGTTCAATCCGTTCTATCGCACCGAAGCGTCGCGCAACCGTGAGACCGGCGGCACCGGACTCGGTCTCGCGATCGCCCGCAACCTGCTGCGCGGCCAGCATGGCGAAGTCAGCCTGCGCTCCCTTCCAGAGGGTGGGCTGGAAGCGCGCGTCACCCTCGATACGCGCCAACCCGCTCCCGGCAGGTAGCGAACGGTCGGGCGTCCGGCGAGACCTGCCCCGAGGAAGCAGCAATGTGGTTCAATTCCGAGCCGCGACGCTGCAATGCACAAAAAAGCCATGCCTGCCTTCTGGATGATCGTTTCCTGCTTTCTGTTCGCCTGCATGGGCGTATGTGTGAAGCTCGCCGCAGTCGACTTTTCCACCGGCGAAACCGTGCTCTACCGCGGTTTTGTCAGCATGCTGATCATGGCCGTGCTGGCGCTGGCCCAGCGCATCCCGCTGAGTACGCCACACTGGCGTCTGCAGCTTTCACGCAGTCTGTCGGGTTCGATTGCGCTGGCCTGTTACTTCTTCGCTATCGGCCTGCTGCCGCTGGCGACCGCGGTCACGCTGAATTACACCTCACCAATTTTCGTCGCCCTCCTCCTGGTGCTGCTCCTTGGCGAGCGCCTGCGCTGGCCGGCGCTGCTCGCGGTGCTGATCGGCTTCATCGGCGTGGCGCTTTTGCTGCGTCCCACGCTGCAGCCCGATCAATGGCCCGGAGCGCTCGCCGGACTGGGCTCGGGCGCAGTCGCCAGTCTCGCCTACATCAGCGTGCGCGAACTGGGCCGCGTCGGCGAACCCGAAGTACGCACCGTATTCTGGTTTTCGCTGACAACCTCGCTCGTCGGGCTGTCGTGGACGCTCGCCACCGGCTTCCACCTTCCCGCCCCGGGCCAGCTCATGACCCTGCTCGGGATCGGGCTGTTCGGCGGTCTCGCACAGCTGGCGATGACGCGCTCCTACCGTTACGGGCGCACCGTGGTCTCGGCCAACCTGAGCTACGCCACGGTGGTCTTCGCCAGCCTGTTCGGGGTGTTGATATGGGACGAAGCCATGCCATCTTCATCGTGGCTGGCAATCGCCCTGATCGTCGCCAGCGCTATCCTGATCTCGCTCGCCACGCGCAGACCCGGCTCCCCGGCGCAACGGGCGCCGGCGTCCTCCCGACCCGCCGGCGATTGAGCAGGAAGCCCGGCAGGGCTATAGTTGTTCCATCCCGCGCCACTTCACGGAGACTGTCATGATCAGTACCGAACACACCGACCGACTGGCTGCGATCACGGTTTTCGGCGAATTCACGCTGGCCGACTACAAGGAATTCGAGGAGCTGGTCAATTACAAGATCCAGTTCAACGGTGCCCTCGACCTGTTGTTCGATCTGCGCGAGATGGCCGGCTTCACTCTCGACGTGGCCTGGGAGGAAATCAAGTTCTCCCGCCAGCATGCGCACGACTTCCGCCGCATCGCGGTGCTCACCGAAGACCAGTGGCTGACCTGGAGCGCCTGGGTTTCGCAACTCTTCGTCGACGCCGAGGTACGCGTCTTCAGTGACGAAAGCGAAGCGCGCAGCTGGCTGGCCGCGGGCGAAGCCAGCGAGGCCGTGCCGTGAGTGCGTCCTATGCCACCTTGATCGGGGCGGCCGATCTGGCGCAGCACATCCGCGATCCGGACTGGATCGTATGCGACTGCCGCTTCGATCTCGGCAACCCCGATTTCGGCTACCAGGCCTATCTCGCCGGCCATCTGGCAGGAGCCTACTTCCTCGATCTCGACGAGGATCTGTCGGGTGCAAAAAACGGCGCCAACGGACGCCACCCACTTCCCGATCCCGCCCGCCTGGCCGCCCGTCTGGCCACATGCGGAATCGGCAATCACAGCCAGGTCGTCGCCTACGACGACGCCTGCGGAATGTTCGCTTCCCGCCTGTGGTGGTTGATGCGCTGGCTCGGCCATCGCCGCGTCGCCGTACTCGACGGCGGGCTGCAAGCCTGGATCGGCTGCGGGCAGGCGATCGACTACGAGCAGCCCGAGCCCCGTCCGAACACCTATACGTTGGCGCTGCGCTCCGACCGGGTGGAAGCCGACTACGTCTTCGAACATCTGGGGCGCCCCGACATGCTGCTCATCGACGCACGCAGCCCCGATCGCTTCCGCGGTGAAAATGAAGTGCTCGACCCGATCGGCGGGCACATTCCCGGCGCGATCAACCGCCCTTACCGCGACAACCTTGACGAACACGGCTGCTTCAAGCAAGCCTCGGTGCTGCGGGAAGAATTCGGCGCGCTGCTGCAGGGACGCAGCCCGCGCACGGTCGTGCACCAGTGCGGCTCGGGCGTCACCGCGTGCGCCAACATCCTGGCGATGGAGGCCGCCGGCCTGACCGGCTCCCGGCTCTACGCGGGCTCGTGGAGCGAGTGGTGCACCGACCCGCGGCGACCGGTCGCCCGCGGCCCGGCCTGAAATCGCCGCCCGGGGGACGTCCTCACTCCTGCCTCGCCACACCGGCAGGCACCGTTTCCGCTACCAGTCGACTTTTTCGACCGCGCCGAGCGAGCGCCCCAGAAAACGCTCCCCGATCGTCTGAAAGCGCAAAGGCACATCGCTGACAACGAAGCGGTATTCGGCCGCCCCGCCCGTGGTGCGGGCGGGCCCGGCGTCCTGCAGGTGGCGGGCGGCGAGTTCAGCAATGGTGAGGGCCGAATCGATCATCCGCACGCGCGGCCCGACCACGTCCCGCAGCAGAGGTTTGAGCAAGGGGTAATGGGTGCAGCCCAGCACCAGGCTGTCGACCTCCTCGGCGAGCACCGGGCGCAGGTATTCCTGCGCGGTCAGGCGGGTCACTCGATGCTCGAGCCAGCCCTCCTCCACCAGCGGCACGAACAGGGGGCAGGCCTGCGAATACACCTGCACCGAAGGATCGAGCTCGTGCATCCGCCGGGCGTAGGCGTTGCTGTTGATCGTCGTCGGCGTGCCGATCACGCCCACGCGGCGCCCCGCCGAATCGGCCACCGCGGCGCGGGCACCGGCTTCGATCACGTCGAGGACCGGAATGTCGGCGGCCAGCCGGTGCACGACTTCAGCCGCGACCGCCGCCATCGTATTGCAGGCGATGACCAGCATCTTGACGTCGCGCTGGAGCAGGAACTCGGTGATCTGCGCGGTAAAGTGCTCGATGGTGGCGACCGACTTCACCCCATACGGCACGCGTGCCGTATCACCGAAATAGATAATGCTTTCCAGCGGCAGGCGCTCCATCAGCGCCCGCACCACAGTGAGCCCGCCGACCCCCGAGTCGAACACCCCGATCGGGCGCATTGCCGCCGACCGGCTCAACACCGCCTCCGGCGCACCGCACGACCACCACGTTCGCTCGAGGCGGCGCTCAAGACAGCACCACCGCAGCGAACTTGCGCTTGCCCACCTGCAGCACCACGGTCTCGCCGGCCGACAGCAGCAAGCCTTTGTCCTCGACACGTTCGCCGTTCAGGCGTACCCCGCCCTGCTCGACCATCCGCATCGCCTCGGAAGTGGTGCCGGTCAGCCCGGCTTGCTTGAGGACCTGGAACAGGGGCAGCCCGGCTTCCCCGACATCAACCCGGACTTCGGGCAGGTCATCGGGAATCGCATTGCGCTGGAAGCGCGCCTCGAAATCCGCCAGCGCCTCCTCGGCGGCCGCCGCGCCGTGAAAGCGGGCGACGAACTCCTGCGCCAGCATCACTTTGACATCGCGCGGATTGCGCCCGGCGTCGACCTCGCGGCGCAGCGCGGCGATTTCCGCGCTGGAGCGAAACGACAGCAACTCGTAGTAACGCCACATCAGGGTATCGGACACCGACATGGTCTTGCCGAAGATTTCCTTCGCCGGCTCGGCGATGCCGATGTAGTTGCCCAGCGATTTCGACATCTTGTTGACCCCGTCCAGGCCTTCGAGCAGCGGCACCATCACCACGCATTGCGGCTCCTGCCCGTAGTGCTTCTGCAACTCGCGCCCCATCAGCAGGTTGAAACGCTGGTCCGTTCCGCCCAGTTCGACATCGGCCCGCATCGCCACCGAATCGTAACCCTGGCACAGCGGGTAGAGGAACTCGTGGATCGCGATCGGCTGGTTGTTGCCGTAGCGCTTGGCGAAGTCGTCGCGCTCGAGCATCCGCGCCACGGTCTGCTGCGCGGCCAGCCGGATCATTCCCGCCGCCCCCAGCCCTTCCATCCACGACGAGTTGAAGCAGATCTCGGTCTTTTCCGGGTCGAGGATCTTGAACACCTGCTCCTGGTAGGTCTTCGCGTTATCCAGGATCTGCTCGCGCGACAGCGGCGGGCGCGTGCTGTTCTTGCCGCTCGGGTCGCCGATCATGCCGGTGAAGTCGCCGATCAGGAACAGCACGTCATGGCCGAGTTCCTGGAAGTGGCGCATCTTGTTGATCAGCACGGTGTGTCCCAGGTGGAGGTCGGGCGCGGTCGGATCGAAGCCGGCCTTCACCCGCAGCGGACGGCCGCGTTTCAGCTTTTCGACCAGTTCGGCCTCGACCAGCAGGGCATCGGTGCCGCGCTTGATCAGTTCGATCGCAGCCTGAACATCACTCATTGAATTTCTCCAAAAATACCTTCCCGAACAAGTCGATTACTTTGCTACACTCGCGGAAATTTTTTGCCTATCCAAGCCTACCGTGTCCATGAAGGCCAGAAAGACCCGAATTCTAGCCGATCTACCGGCCCGACTCCTCACCCGCCCGCGCAACTGGCTCTTCGGCGGCGTGGCCGGTGCTTCCTTGCTCGGTGTCGTCGCCGCCACCGCGGTCGCTCCCGGGACGAGCATCGCAGACATCCCGTTTGCGCGCGTCGTCGAAACCTTGCCGGTGCCGGCGCTCGTTCCCGAGCCGGCGCATGACTTGCCGTTCGTGCATAGCGATCGGATTCAGCCGGGCGACACCTTGCAGTCGATTTCCCGCCGTGTCGGCATCCACGATGCCGAAGCGCTCGACATGCTGTCAGGCTCGGAGCAGGGCCGCCAGGCCCTCCGCCAGCTGCGCGCAGGACGCTCGGTGACTGCCGTTGTTCATGCCGACGGGCGCATCGCATCGTTCAGCCTGCCGCTCGGCAACACCGGCCGGCAACTGATCGTCGAACGTGGCGAGAACGGCCTGGCGTTGCGCGAGGGGGACGACGGCACGCAGCTGACGATGATCGAAATGCGCTCCGGCACGATCTCGAACTCCCTGTTCGGCGCCACCGACGCGGCCGGCGTGCCCGACAGCGTCGCCAATCAGCTGGTCGATCTGTTCGGCACCACGATCGATTTCCATACCGATCTGCGCAGTGAAGATCGCTTCAACGTGATCTACGAGTCGATCCACGCGGACGGCAATCCGGTTCGTGCCGGCCGCATTCTCGCCGCCGAGTTCATCAACAACGGGACACGCCATGCGGTCGTGCTCTACCGCGGCCCCAGCGGCAAGGACCAATACTACACGGATGACGGCCGCAGCCTGCGCCAGGGCTTCCTGCGCTCTCCGCTGGAGTTTTCCCGGGTCAGCTCGAGCTTCGGGCGACGCCTGCACCCCATCCACCGGAGCTGGCGCAAGCACAACGGCACCGATTTTGCCGCACCGCGCGGAACGCCCGTAAAAGCCACTTCCGACGGCACAGTGGACTTTGTCGGAACGCAGAACGGCTACGGCAAGATCGTCATCCTCAAGCACCGCAACAACGTCGCTACCGCTTACGCCCACCTCAACGGATTCGTCGGCGGCCTGCGCAATGGGCAGGCCATCAGCCAGGGAGATCCCATCGGTTACGTGGGTTCGACCGGCTGGGCCACCGGCCCGCATCTCCACTACGAGGTCCGCATCAACAACGTACCCAAGGACCCGATGACCGTCGCCCTGCCAATGGCCGACGCGCTGAGCCCTCGGGAACTCATCGCGTTTCGCCAGGAGACCGCTCCGCTGCGCGAACGCTTCGCACTGCTCAATTACGAGCTCGCCAGCGCGGACTGACCCCGGGCAGTGCCCGCGTGCAGAGAGCCAGGCGGATGTAGTCAAGGCAACGGGCGCTGCAGCGCCCGTTGCCTTGACTGCTGTTGAAGCTCCGGTGCAGGACGAGCCGACACCGACGACAGGGATTCAGACCGAAAAGGACGAGCCGCAGCCGCAGGTGCTGGTCGCATTCGGATTGCGGATCACGAACTGGGAGCCTTCCAGACCTTCCGTATAGTCGATTTCAGCACCGAGAAGATACTGGTAGCTCATCGAGTCGATCAGCAGCATCACGCCGTTCTTCTCGTAAGTCGTGTCGTCCTCGTTGACCTCCTCGTCGAAGGTGAAGCCGTACTGGAAGCCCGAGCACCCGCCCCCCGAGACGAAGACACGTAGCTTGAGATCGGGATTGCCTTCTTCCTCGATCAGCTCGCGAACCTTGTTCGCCGCACTGTCGGTGAAGACCAGGATGTCGGGGGTTTCAACTTCTGCGCTCATGTTTTCTCCTCTGTTGGGGCAGCGGTGCGAATGATGCGCCCTTTGCCGCCCCGCCGTCAAAATCAGATCGACACCGATCGCCCGAGTTCCCTTCAGGGACTGACGGGGACGATATCCAGTCCGGCCTCTTCATCCAACCCGAACATGATGTTGAGGTTCTGCACGGCCTGGCCCGCCGCCCCCTTGACCAGGTTGTCGATCACCGACAACACGACCACGGTATCCCCGCCCTGGGGGCGGTGAACGGCGATTCGGCATATGTTCGATGCGCGCACCGAGCGAGTTTCGGGGTGGCTGCCGGCCGGCATCACGTCGACGAAAGCCTCCCCCGCATAGCGCTCCTCATACAACGCCTGCAGGTCGAGCTCGCCCGCACCGGGCAGCAGGCGGCCATACAGGGTGGCATGAATGCCGCGGATCAGCGGCGTAAGATGCGGCACGAAAGTAAGCTCGACCGGCTTGCCCGCAACCCGTGACAGCCCCTGCCGGATCTCGGGTAGATGGCGGTGCCCCGCCACCCCGTAAGCCTTGAAGCTGTCAGCCGCCTCGGGCAGCAGGGTATGGATCTCGGCCTTCCGGCCGGCGCCGGAAACACCCGACTTGGCATCCGCGATCAGATGCCCGCAATCGATCAGGCCGGCCTCGATCAAGGGCAGGAAACCGAGTTGAACGGCGGTCGGGTAGCAGCCCGGGTTGGCCAGCACGCGCGCAGAGCGAATCTGCTCGCGATTGAGCTCGGGCAGACCATACACCGCCTCGGCGACCAACGCCGGAGCCGCATGCTCCATTCCGTACCACTTTTCCCATTCGGCGATGTCGCGAATGCGAAAATCCGCTGCCAGATCAATCACGCGAACGCCGGCCGCGACCAGTTCCGCCGCCTGCTTCATCGCAATCCCGTTCGGGGTCGCAAAGAACACGGCATCGCATTTTTCCAGTTCGGCATCCTGAGGGGCGACGAACTTCAGATTCACCCGGTGGCGCAGGCTGGGGAAGATGTCGGAAACCGCCATACCTGCTTCGCCGCGAGAGGTGATTGCAACCAGATCGACGTCCGGGTGACGGCACAGCAGACGCAACAACTCGACGCCGGTATATCCGGTCCCGCCGACCACTCCAACCTTGATCATGCTCTTTCCTCGCAGCAAAACTCCCGGATCGGGATTATCGCACTCCCGCAGCGAAACGCGGCACGGAGAAAAGCGCCCGCATACCGGCAAGAGCTGAAAACCCAACACTCCGGACCGCCCCGCCCGGCCGTGTCCAAAAGCGCAAAAGCCGCCAGAAAAGGCGGCTTTTGCGAATTCCTTCCCTGCGCCGATCAGCGCTTGGAGAACTGCTTGCGACGGCGCGCCTTGCGCAGGCCGACTTTCTTCCGTTCGACTTCGCGGGCATCGCGGGTCACGAAACCCGCGGTGCGCAGCTCGGATTTCAGCTCGGCGCTAAAGTCGATCAGGGCACGCGTGATGCCATGGCGGACCGCACCGGCCTGACCGGATTCGCCGCCACCGGTAACGTTCACCATGATGTCGAACTTGTCCTGATTGCCGGTGAGCACCAGCGGCTGACGCACGATCATGCGGCCGGTTTCACGCGAGAAGAACTCGTCCACCGGCTTGCCGTTGACGACGATGTTGCCGGAGCCCGGCTTGATGAACACACGGGCGACCGCGGTCTTGCGGCGACCGGTACCGTAGTTGTAAGTCACAGCCATTTATCGGCTCCTTCAGATCTCGAGAACTTGCGGCTGCTGGGCGCTGTGCGGATGGGACGGCCCCGCATAGCACTTCAGCTTCTTCAGCATGGCGTAGCCCAGCGGGCCCTTCGGCAGCATGCCCTTCACCGCCTTCTCGAGCACGCGCTCGGGGAAGCGCTGCTGGAGCTTGGTGAAGTTGGTTTCGTAGATGCCGCCCGGGTAGCCGGAGTGGCGGTAGTATTTCTTGTCCTGGGCCTTGTTGCCGGTCACGCGCAGCTTATCGACATTGACCACGACGATGAAATCGCCGGTATCGACGTGAGGGGTGTAAATGGCCTTGTGCTTGCCGCGCAGACGGCGAGCCACTTCGGCGGCAAGACGGCCAAGCACCTTGTCCGTGCCGTCGACAACGAACCAGTCGCGCTTGACCTCGTGCGGCTTGGCAGAAAACGTCTTCATGTGGATCCTCGATCTTGTCAGGCCTGCGAACCGGCCGTCAAACGGAAAGCTCGCAATTCTAATGCGAGCACCGGCTCGATGTCAATTATTCCGTGCGTCGGCGCCATGTCAGGCGAAAAAAAACGCAGTCCGCGAGGACTGCGTTAAATCCACACCAAAGGAGGAGGGTGGAGGAGACACCGCTTGGATCGGCGCGTCTTTGTTCCCGCGTCAGCGATCCGACTGAGACGAATTATGCGCAAGCCGCAAAATATTGGCAAGATTTTTTTGTGCAATGCACGATAAATGTTTTGATTTTTTCATAAGCAGGATTTATTCAGGCTCAACTGCTTGTTTTATCTCGATTTGCGCTCTTATCCGGGACCCATGGACCTTCCCCGGCCCCACTACCAGAAAGCGATTTAACGCTGGTTTTGTGCGCTGCATGAATACGCTCCCGTATTGTATCTGCAGCCCCCCTCCCAAACCTGCGCTCCCCTCATTGACGACGCGACTTGCGGCCCGCCCGACAGGCACGAGCGCAAGCTTGCGGCACTGCGGTAACATGCGGCCCGGCACCCCGCCGGCAACCGCAGACAAGGGCCGTTTCGCCCTGCAGGAGTTCACGACAATGGAATGCACCATCAAATGGCTCGACGGCATGAGCTTCATCGCCGAAACCGGGACCGGTCACCTCGTTGCCATGGATGGCGCGCCCGAAGCAGGAGGGCGCAACCTGGCACCGCGGCCGATGGAATTGATGCTTGCCGGGGCGGGCGGCTGCACAGCCTTCGACGTCGTTCTGATCCTCAAGCGCGGCCGCCACGACGTGCGCGGCTGCAGCGTACGCCTGGAGGCCGAACGCGCGGAAAGCGACCCCAAAGTGTTCACCCGGATCTGCTTCATCTACACGATCACCGGCCGCAAGCTCAAACCCGAAGCGGTCGAGCGCGCCATCCATCTCTCGGCCGAAAAATACTGCTCGGCTTCAATCATGCTGGCCAAGACTGCGGAAATCACCCACGACTTCGAGATCGTCGAGGCCGATTGAAGGGGCGCCGGCACCGCCCGCCTCGATCGCCGGCGGCGGATGAGGCGGGGCGGGGTCAGATACGGTAGGCCAGCGTCGTCATCAGCTTCGCCCCCAGCCTCATCGCCGCCTTCACAGGGGCAGGAAGCTCGTGCGCCCCAAGCCCGACTGCCGTATCGGCATGCCCGGCCTCGTCCTCCTTCATCTGCTCGACGATCGCGCGCGAGCGCAGATCGGCGGCAGGCAACGCCTCCAGATGGCCCTTCAGGTGCTGCTCGACCTGACGCTCGGTTTCGGCCAGAAAACCCAGATTCTGACGTTCGCCGAAGCGCCCGGCCAGCATTCCCAGGCACAGCGAACCGCCGTACCACAAGGGATTGAGCAGGCTCTTGCGCCCTCCCAGATCCGCAATCCGGCGCTCGGTCCACGCCAGGTGCTCGGTTTCTTCCTGTGAAGCGTGGCGCAACGCGTCGCGGATGGTGGGGTCGCGCGACATCATCGCCTGCCCTTGGTAGAGGGCCTGGGCACAGATCTCGCCGGCATGATCGACCCGCATCAGCGCTGCGGCATGGCGACGCTCGGCATCGCTGAGTACGGTCTCGTCGATGCCCTCTCCCGGTACCGGGCGCACACTGGAGGCCGGCGCGAAGACGGTACGCAGCGCCCGGTCGAATTCGATGATGGCACGATCGATCATCAGCGCACCTCCGACGGATAGTGGCTACGGCGCTGCTTGAGCAGTTGCAGTGCATGATCGCGGTTACGTGGCGCGGCAAGACCGTCACACAGGTAGTCCCAGGCGAGTGCCGCTCGTGGCCGGTTATAGGCATTGCCCCCGATGGCCTGCCATTCGCTCTTTTTCATCGCCACCCAGCTGCCGTCAGGACGCCCGCTGGCATAGATGCGCCGCTCTCCGGTCGCGCAGCGAATCCCCTCGAAGGTCACGTTTTCCGCACCGCCCGCCGCACGCGCGACCAGGGTGTAGCGCACCACGCCATCTTCGCCGATGCTGACGCTGCCTTCGTCGACGAAAAACAGGTTGGGCGAAGGCGTGCCGGTATCGAAGGCGCGCAGTCGGGCTTCCTCGACCGCCGGCGGCAGCGCCACTTCGCCTTCCTTCCAGTCGGAATCGGTGTCCACCAACAGGCCTGCCAGCGCAGGCCCGCAAGCCAGGGCCAGGGCCAGGGCCAGCAGCCCCCCGCGAGTCATACGGGATTCGATCGATTTCAAGCGTGCAATTCTCCACAAAGCGAAAGCCGAACCGCCTCCGGCACCGGATCGACCAGCGCCGCATAGGAGGGATGGTCGATGCCGACAGCCAGCGCCGCACCGCTCTTCAGCGCCCGGCCCCGCTGCGGGCCGAGTTCGAAGCGCAGAAAATGCACCGAAGACGTCTTCTCGTCATTTTCGCGTCCGAGATCCTCGTCGGCAATGGCAAATACCGGATCGAACCCTGCCACCCGCACCCAGACGCGATCCTCGATACCGATCAAACGCCCCAGCCACCGTCTGCGATCGGCTTCTTCGGAAAACTCGATCAGCATGGTCGCCTTCCAGTTCTGGCCATCGGGAACGAGCGGGTTGTAGGCCGCGAGCTCATCGGCAATGCCCGCTTCCTCGAAAATGCGCTCGATGCGCAGCATTTCCTGGATCTGGTAACGGATCGTCAGTTCATCTTCGAACAGCAAGGTGACATGGGGACCAACCGCGAGCGCGCGATTTTTCTTGTGCGCCATCACTTTCGCGCGAAACTCGGCACGCTGGCGGGCGTACTCCTCCAGGCTCAGCAGACTGCCGCGCTCGATCGTCATCGCAATTTCTCCTCCAGACCGTAGGCCATGCGCAACAGGGTCAGCGGGTGGGCTTTCGTTGCTTCGAGCTTCGTTCCGCTGTCGCGGATTCCCTGCTGGATGTGGCGCCCGGCAATCGGACAGTCGGAGCTGATGAAATCGGGGGCCGCCTGCGCCATCTGACGAAAAACCGGCTTGCCGATCTTCATCGACTGCTCGAAATATTCCGTCTTCACTCCCCAGGTGCCGTCATGGCCGGCGCAGCGCTCGATCGTCACCACTTCCGTCCCCGGAATCAGCTGCAGGGTCTCGCGCGTCTTCTGGCCCACGTTCTGCACCCGGCCATGGCAGGGAATGTGGTACGCGACCTTGCCCAGCCGCCGCGTGAAGTCGGTCTTCAACAGCCCGTCGCGGTGGCGCAGGACGAAGTACTCGAAGGGATCGAACATCGCTTCGGCCACTGCTGCGACGTCCTCGTCCTCCGGATAGAGCAAAGGCAACTCCTGCTTGAACATCAGCGCACACGAAGGGACCGGGGCGAGCACCGCATATCCCTCGCGGGCGAGCTTGGCCAGCACCGGAATGTTGCGCCGCTTCAGCCGATCGACGCCCTCGAGGTCGCCCAGTTCGAGCTTCGGCATCCCGCAGCACGCCTCCTGCGGCACCAGCAGCGACGGAATCTCGTTGTGCGCCAGCACCGCGACCAGGTCATGGCCGATGCCGGGTTCGTTGTAGTTGATGTAGCAGGTCGAGAAGATCGCCACCTTGCCCGGAGTGCGCTCGCCATCGCGCACCGGCCAATCCGCGGCGACTTCGGCCCTGGCGCGGAATTTCGCCGCGGCGTAAGGAGGCAATTCGCGCCGCTTGTCCACGCCCAGCACCGACTGCAGCACGCTGCGCGCCGCGCCGTTGCGGTTGGCCGCATTGACTGCCTGCGCCACCACCGGGATCGCCGCCAGCTTGCCGAGGGCGTCGGTGCTGGTGAGCAGCTTGTCGCGGAACCTGACTTCGCCCTTGCGAAACTTCACCGCCTTCGCGCGCAGCATCAGGTGGGGAAAATCGATGTTCCACTCATGCGGCGGCACGTAGGGGCATTTGGTCATGAAGCAGATGTCGCACAGGTAACACTGATCGACGACTTTCCAGTAATCCTTTTTCTCCACTCCGTCGATTTCCATGCTGCGGCTCGCATCGACGAGATCGAACAGGGTCGGAAAGGCGTTGCACAGATTCACGCAGCGCCGGCACCCATGACAGATGCCGAACACCCGCTCCATTTCCGCGAGCACCTCGCCTTCGTCGTAGTAGCAGTCTTCGCGCCAGGCGATCGGATGCCGCCTGGGCGCCTCGAGACTTCCCTCGCGCTGATTCATGACAGCTCCTCCCTTCCCTCGATCCGGCGCCAGGCGGGGCGCACCGCAAGCCGGGCGAAGAGTTCTCCGCCGGGGCGGCGGACTCAATCCACCAGGGCGTCCAGCGCCTTCTGGAAGCGGTTGGCGTGCGAACGCTCGGCCTTGGCGAGGGTTTCGAACCAGTCGGCGATTTCCTCGAAACCTTCGTCGCGCGCTGCTTTCGCCATTCCAGGGTACATGTCGGTGTACTCGTGCGTCTCACCGGCGATGGCCGCGCCGAGGTTTTGCCGCGTCGCCCCGAACGGCAACCCGGTCGCGGGGTCGCCACAGGCCTCGAGATACTCGAGATGGCCATGGGCATGCCCCGTCTCACCTTCGGCCGTGGAGCGGAACACCGCGGCAACGTCGTTCTGCCCCTCGACGTCGGCTTTGGCGGCGAAATAGAGATAGCGCCTGTTGGCCTGGGACTCGCCCGCGAAAGCGGCCTTCAGGTTCTCTTCGGTACGGGATCCTTTCAGTTCCATCTTCCTCTCCTTCTCGTCCACGATCGAATGCACCGTTTTTCCACGGTGCATTCCAAACCTAGACAATCAGGAGGCGAATCCCAAATTGAAACCGGCTATGCCTGCGATCGCGCGGCGCTATTTCCGCTACGCTCCGCGCACCGACGCGCCCAGCACGACGCGCACCGGCTCGACCGGTTCGCGCAGGCGGTAGCTCTCCGGCATTTCGAACGCGCGCGTGCGAAAGAGGATGCGGGCAAGCTCGATCAACGCCAGCTGATAGACCTGGCGCTTGAATTCGATCACCGCTTCAAGCGGCACCCAGTAGTCGCTCCACCGCCAGGCATCGAATTCTGGGTGCGAGCTGGCACGCAACGACACGTCCGAGTCGCGCCCCACCAGCCGCAGCAGAAACCAGATCTGTTTCTGCCCGCGGTACGTGTTGCGCCACTCGCGCCGGATCCAGTGCCGGGGTACCTCGTAGCGCAACCACCCGCGGGTGCGCCCGAGGATCTTCACATGCTCCGGACGCAATCCGACTTCCTCGTGGAGTTCCCGGTACATGGCCTGCTCGGGAGACTCGCCGTGCTTGATGCCGCCTTGGGGAAACTGCCAGGAATGCTCGCGAATGCGCTTGCCCCAGAACACCTCGTTGCGCGCATTGACCAGAATGATGCCGACGTTCGGGCGAAAGCCTTCACGATCAAGCATGATGAACCTTCGAATTCGGTTGATTGGTGCCGATTTTTCCACACTTGCGCACGCTTTGAAAGCGCACCCACGGCACACACCACCGCGATCCGGCTGCCCACGCACGGCGAACGACCACGCCATGAGCTAGAATCCCGCCCTCAATCACGCCTTTAACGCCACGCTTTTAACGCCTTTACGCCGAAGACTCTCATGCGCGCCAGCCAGTTCCACCTGTTCACCCTCAAGGAAGCCCCCTCCGACGCCGAAGTCGTCAGCCAGAAGCTGATGCTGCGCGCCGGCATGATCCGCAAGACCGCCGCCGGCATCTACAGCTACCTGCCGCTGGGCCTGCGTGCGATCCGCAAGGTCGAAACGATCATCCGCGAGGAGATGGACCGCGCCGGCGCGATGGAGCTCGCCATGCCGCTGGTGCAGCCGGCCGAACTGTGGCAGGAGACCGGGCGCTGGGACAAGATGGGCCCGGAAATGCTGCGCCTGAAGGACCGCCACGAGCGCGATTTCGCCCTCCAGCCCACCTCCGAGGAAGTCGTCACCGACATCGCGCGCCAGGAGCTGAAGAGCTACCGCCAGCTGCCGAAGAACTTCTACCAGATCCAGACCAAGTTCCGCGACGAGCGCCGGCCGCGCTTCGGCGTCATGCGCGGGCGCGAGTTCACCATGAAGGACGCCTACTCCTTCGACCGCAGCGCGGAAGCCGCGGGGCGCAGCTACGACATCATGTTCGCCGCCTACAAGCGCATCTTCGACCGCCTCGGCCTCGAGTACCGCGCGGTGGCGGCCGACACCGGCGCCATCGGCGGCGACCGCTCGCACGAATTCCAGGTCATCGCCGACACCGGCGAAGACGCCATCGTCTACAGCCCGGACTCCGACTACGCCGCCAACATCGAGCTCGCCGAAGCGGTATCGCTGCTCGCCCGCCGCGCCGAGCCCGCCAGGGCACTGGAGAAGACCCCCACTCCGGGCAAGGCCACCTGCGAGGATGTCGCCGAACTGCTCGGCGTGCCGCTCGCCACCACGGTGAAGTCGCTGGTGCTCGCCACCGACGACGTCGACGAGAAGGGCAATCCCGCCGGCGTCACCGTATGGCTGCTGCTGGTGCGCGGCGACCACGCCTTGAACGAGGTCAAGGCGGGCAAGCTGCCGGGCCTCAAAGCCGGCTTCCGCTTCGCCACCGAAGCCGAGATCCTCGAACACTTCGGCTGCAAACCGGGCTACCTCGGCCCGATCGGGCTCCAGAAACCGGTCAGGGTCATCGCCGACCGCACGGTCGCCCACATGGCCGACTTCATCTGCGGCGCCAACGACGAGGACTTCCACTTCACCGGCGCGAACTGGGGCCGCGACCTGCCCGAGCCCGAGCTCGTCGCCGACATCCGCAACGTCATCGAGGGCGACCCGAGCCCGGACGGCCGCGGCGTGCTCGCGATCCAGCGCGGGATCGAGGTCGGCCACGTGTTCTACCTCGGCACCAAGTATTCGAAGGCGATGAATGCCACCTTCCTCGACGAGGACGGCAAGCCCAAGCACTTCGAGATGGGCTGCTACGGCATCGGCGTCACCCGCATCCTCGGCGCCGCGATCGAGCAGAACCACGACGGCCGCGGCATCATCTGGCCGACGGCGATCGCGCCGTTCGAAGTGGTGATCTGCCCGGTCGGCTGGGGCAAGTCGCAGGCGGTGCGCGATGAGGCGCAGAAGCTCTACGATGCACTCAGCGCTACCGGCGTCGACGCCATCCTCGACGACCGCGACGAGCGCCCGGGGGTGATGTTCGCCGACTGGGAACTCATCGGCGTGCCGCACCGCATCACCATCGGCGATCGCGGCCTCAAGGAAGGCGTGGCCGAATACCAGGGCCGGCGCGACGTCGAAGCCGCCAGGCTGCCCGTGGGCGAAGTCCTCGGCCACGTCCTCGACCGCCTGCGCCAGAGCTGAACCCGCGATGCCCGGCCCGCGCGCCTACCTGGGCCGGATCGCCGCAACGCTCTGCCTGGCGGCCGCCAGTGGCAACGCAGTCGCAGGGGCACAGCAGTACGAGCCGATGGCCGCGAGCGTGCGCGCGTCCCTGCACGCTGCGGTCAGCGACGCCGCCGCGCCGGTGCTGCCGATTCCGGATGCGGAAGAACGCGCGCGATGGCTCGTCGAAATGTCGCGCAGGCTGGAAAAGCGCATCCCGGACGAGGCCTACCGCACCGAGCTGCTGACTTCCATCCATTACGAAGCCACCCGCGCCGGTCTCGACCCGCAGCTGGTGCTCGGCCTGATCCAGGTCGAGAGCGGCTTTCGTAAGTACGCCATCTCATCGGCCGGCGCCCGCGGCTACATGCAGATCATGCCGTTCTGGGTGAAGCTCATCGGCCGCGAGGACGACAACCTCTTCCACCTGCGCACCAACCTGCGCTACGGCTGCACCATCCTGCGCCACTACCTCGATATCGAGAAAGGCGACCTCTTCCGCGCGCTCGGCCGCTACAACGGCAGCCTGGGCAAGGCGCACTATCCCGGTCAGGTGCGCACGGCCTGGGAAAAGCACTGGCACTGGGAACCGGAGCGGCTCGCCGCCGCCCCCCAGGCCCGGGGCACACCCGCGGCGAGCGCGCGCTGAACACCGCCCCCGTGTCGCGGGGGACAGCACACAGGCGGCAGCCACCGCCCCCGACCGTGTGCCCCCGTGCCGGCGGGTTCCCGCCCGCAGCGCCGGCCTCAGCCGGCGACCGCGGCGAGCGGACGCGGCTCAGATGCCCTGGCGTCGACCGCGCGCAGACCTTCCTTGCCCGCCGAAGCCAGCGATTGCACGTCGCCGGAAAGCTCCCCCCCTTCCTCGATCAGGATCTTGCCGTAACGGATCTTGCCGCTGACACGGCCAGTCGAATGGACCAGCAGCTGCTGGCGCGCGGTCAGTTCACCCTCGAAGTGGCCATGGATTTCGGCGATGTCGATGCCCACGGAGCCCTTGTAGGCGCCGTTCTCGGCGATGCGCAGGACGCGGCTGTCCATCGTCGCCTCGACCCGCCCTTCCACTACCAGGGTGTCGCAGTCGAGAATCTCCGCCCCCTTGAGCTTGACGTCCGGACCGACGATCAGCCGGCTCCCTCCCGACGAGCCCTCGGCCCGGGCAGCGACGTCGGCAGCCAACGCCCTCGCCTTCACCGCAGCATCCCCGGTAGCGGCCGGCGCCGGGTTCGTGGCACCCCCTCCGGCGGCGACCGCCGCAGCGCTCGCCGACACCGTACTTCCCAACGGCTGCGAGCTCGTGCGGGAAAGGGGGTTTTTTGCGGCTTTATGGAACAGGTTGGGCTTGTTGAACATGCGATCTCCTTGAAGGTGGTGCAGACCCTGTGCTGCAGTCCGGCAGTCCAAAGAGCAATTGCCATGCCCAGAGATGAATAAGCTTACCGGATCAATCACCTGCCGGCCGCCGCCGATGCCTGGCGCAGCCGTGGGGGGCGACGCTGCGGGGCATTCTGTCGCTGCTGCCCGACGGCACTTTGCGCCGCACCTCCAATCGCCCGCCGGGCAAAGCGTTTCCGGTGTCGCCTGCAGGCGACGGGTAGGCCCATGCTTACTTCGATTTGCATTTTCCTCGCCTCGAGAGCGCGCGCACTGACCTAGACTCCGGAGCTTGTCGCCGCTGCGCCACGCAGCGTGCATCGGAACATGCCCCTTTTTTCCGGCCCCTCATGTTTCGTCCCTCCTGTCGCCCTCCCCTGCCATCGAGCGTTCCGCCGGCCTGCGCTGCACCGGCGGGCCGTGCCGGATGAGCGCCGCGATGACCGTGGCTACACCGGCCGGCGCCCGCCTGCTGCTGATCGACGACGACCCCGAGCTGCTGCACCGGTTGTCGGTGTCCCTGCGCGCCAGCGGCTACCGCGTCGTCACCGCGACCAGCGCCCGGCACGCACGCGCGCGCCTCGGCACCAGGCGGTTCGACCTCGTGCTGAGCGACGTTCACCTACCCGACGGCGACGGCCTTGCCCTGTTCGAGGACATCCGCCGCCAGCACCCCGCCCTGCCGGTGATCCTGCTCACCGCCCGCGGCAGCATCCCCGACGCGGTGGAAGCGACTTCGCGCGGCGTCGCCGGCTATCTCACCAAGCCCTTCGACACCCAGGCCCTGCTCCACCACATCGGCCAGACGCTGCGATTCACCGCCCCTGCGGCAATGGCCCCGCCCTCGGGCGATGCGGCCTGGCGTGCCGGCATCATCAGCCGCAGCATGCGCATGCACACCCTGCTCGACGAAGCCCGCCTGATCGCCGCCTCGGACGCCAGCGTGCTGATCCGCGGCGACAGCGGCACCGGCAAGGAACTGCTGGCGCGCGCCATCCATCTCGCCAGCCCGCGCGCGAACGCCCCCTTCATCGCGATCAATTGCGGCGCAATCCCCGAACCGCTGCTCGAGTCCGAACTTTTCGGCCATGTGCGCGGCGCCTTCACCGGCGCCACCAGCACCCACATCGGCCTGATCCAGGCCGCGCATCGCGGCACGCTGTTCCTCGACGAGATCGGCGACATGCCCCCCGCGCTCCAGGTCAAGCTGCTGCGCGTGCTGCAGGAGCGCGCCGTGCGCCCGGTCGGAGCGACCCGCGCGACGGCGGTCGACCTGCGCATTCTGTCGGCCACCCACCACGACCTCGATGCCGCCCTGGCGGCCAGCCAGTTCCGCGAGGATCTCTACTACCGCATCAACGTCGTCCATCTCGAACTGCCTACGCTGGCCGAGCGGCGCGAAGACATCCCGCTGCTCGCAGAGCATTTCCTGCGCCAGCTCGCGCAAAAGTACGGCAAGCGCCTCTCGGGCTTCGCCCCCGACGCCCTCGAGACCCTCGCCAGCGCAAACTGGCCGGGCAACGTGCGCCAACTGCAGAACGTCGTCGAACAGGTGTGCGCGCTCACCACCACGGCGCTGATTCCGCGCACGCTCGTCGAACGCGCCCTGCGCATAAAGCCGGTCGACGCCCTCGGCTACGCCGGGGCGAAACAGCGCTTCGAGCGAAACTATCTGATACAGCTATTGAAACTGACTGCCGGTAACGTATCCGACGCTGCACGGCTGGCCGAACGCAACCGCACCGAGTTCTACCGCCTGCTGCAGCGGCACAGTCTGACGCCCGATCTGTTTCGCGGCGACGGACCCGATATCGAACCATGACCCACCCGCACAGGAGTCGACCATGATCAAGCGCCAGACCATTGCTGTAATCATCGCCACCACCGCTATGGCCTATTCCATTTACACCCCGGCCCAGGCGGCGAGTCTGCTCTCCGCCGCGCAGATCAACCTGCCGAGCAACTGCGCCGGCGACAGTCACGATCCCCGCGACGGCAAGGACAAGGCCGCCAAGCCCGTGCGCAGCTGAACACGGCGCACACGCCGTCCCCCGCCACAGCCTCGTCCGCACCGGGCGGCGCAGCCGAGCGGGGAGCGGCCGGCGCGCCTTCGATCGATCAGGCGGTGCCGCCCACCGTCAACCCGTCGATGCGCAGCGTCGGCTGGCCGACGCCGACCGGCACGCTCTGGCCGTCCTTGCCGCAGGTGCCGACGCCGGGGTCGAGCGCCATGTCGTTGCCGACCATCTTCACCTTGGTCAGCACGTCCGGGCCATTACCGATCAGGGTCGCCCCCTTCACCGGGCGGGTGACCTTGCCGTCCTCGATCAAGTAGGCTTCGGCGGTCGAGAACACGAACTTGCCCGACGTGATATCGACCTGTCCGCCGCCGAAATTGGCCGCATACAAGCCCTTCTTCACCGAGCGGATGATTTCTTCCGGGGCCTTGTCGCCGTTCAGCATGTAGGTGTTGGTCATGCGCGGCAGCGGCAGGTGGGCGAAGGACTCACGCCGGCCGTTGCCGGTCGGCGCCATCCCCATCAGGCGAGCGTTCATCATGTCCTGGAGGTAGCCGGTGAGGATGCCGTCCTCGATCAGCACGGTGCGCTCGGTGGGATTGCCTTCGTCGTCGATCGACAGCGAGCCGCGGCGGTCGGGCAGAGTGCCATCATCGACCACGGTGACTCCTTTCGCCGCCACCTGCTGGCCGATGCGCCCGGAAAACGCCGAACTGCCCTTGCGGTTGAAGTCGCCTTCGAGGCCGTGGCCGATCGCCTCGTGGAGCAGGATTCCCGGCCATCCCGGACCGAGCACGACCGGCATGCTGCCGGCCGGCGCCGGATCCGCGCCCAGGTTCACCCGTGCCTGATGGACTGCCGCGCGCGCGTAGGTGCGCAGCCGCTCGTCGTCGAAATAACCGTAATCGTAGCGCCCGCCGCCGCCGCCGCTGCCCTGCTCGCGGCGACCGTTCTCTTCCATGATCACGGTCAGCGACACCCGCACCAGCGGGCGCACGTCGGCCGCCAGATGGCCGTCGCTGCGTGCCACCATCACCACCTCCCACGAACCGGCGATATGCGCCATGACCTGGGTCACGCGCGAATCCTCGGCGCGGGCGAGGCTTTCCAGGCGTTCGAGCAGCTTCACCTTGGCGGTGTCGTCGAGCGAATCGAGCGGGTCGTCGGCGCGGTAAAGGCGGCTCTCGCGCCCTTGCCGGCGGATGCCGACCTGGCGCCGCTCGCCGGCGACGGCAATCGCGCGCGTCGTCGTCGCAGCCCCCAGCAGCGCATCGAGCGAAATATCGTCCGAGTAGGCGAAGGCGGTCTTCTCGCCGCTGATCGCGCGCACGCCGACCCCCTGCTCGATCTCGAAGCTGCCCGATTTGACGATGCCTTCTTCCAGGCTCCAGGCTTCGGAGCGCTGGTACTGGAAGTACAGGTCGGCGAAGTCGATATCGTGGCGCATCAGCGCGCGGAAGGTTTTTTCCAGTTCCGCCTCGCCGAGCCCATAGGGCGACAGCAGATGACGATCGGCGATATCCAGCAGGGAGGTGTTGTTGCTCATTGAAAATCCTCGGTACGGTGCCGGGTTGGACCGGCCCCGAGTGAAAACGATCGGCCGACGCGGCCGCTGCGGTAGAGTTCCGCTTCAGCCCAGACAACGGTGGCGCAGCGCCGGCAGGCTTTCGCGCACCTCGGCGATGCGCCCCGGATCGAGCTCGGCAAGCACCACGCCCGGTCCTTCCTCACGGCAGGCGAGTACCTCGCCCCAGGGGTCAATAATCATCGTGTGCCCCCAGGTGCGGCGCCCGCCCGGATGGCGCCCGCCCTGCGCCGGCGCCATCACGTAGCACTGGTTCTCGATCGCGCGTGCGCGCAGCAACACTTCCCAGTGTGCCCGCCCGGTGGTGAAGGTGAATGCTGCCGGCAGCACGATCAGGTCGACTTCGCCCATCGCCCGGAACAGCTCCGGAAAGCGCAGGTCGTAGCACACCGACAGTCCGGTGCGCCCGACCGGCGAATCGAAGCAGCACACTTCGCCGCCCCGCTCGATGGTCGCCGCTTCGTCGTAGCGCTCCTCGCCGCGGCAAAAGCCGAACAGGTGGATCTTGTCATAGCGCGCGACACGGCGCCCCTGGTCGTCGAACACCAGGGTGCTGTTGCGCACCCTGTCGTCGACGCTGGCGCACAATGGAATCGTGCCGCCGACCAGCCACACGCCGTGACGGCGCGCGGTGGCGGCGAGAAAGTCCTGCAGCGGACCGTCGCCTTCGGCTTCGCGGATGCGTACCTTGGCCGACTCGTCGGTGCTGATCAGCGGAAAATACTCGGGCAGGGCCACCAGGACGGCCCCGGCGGCGGCGGCCTCGGCCACCAGCGCCGCAGCCGCGTCGAGGTTGGCGTCGACGTCCGGTCCGGAGACGGTCTGGATCGCGGCGATGCGGACCGGGCCGGGCGGTCGGTGGAAAGCTTGGGGGGCGGGGCTGGAGTTCATCTGTCGTGTCGCTTGGGGTCGGAAGAGAGGCAGGCGCGGAACCGGGGCCCGGCCCGCAGATGCGGCCCCGGCAGCGCCGAGCGCGCTATTGGGCCGGCGGCAATTGGGCCGGCGGCAGCTCGACGCTGCCGCGCTTGACGACCTGCGGGTCGGTCCAGGTGCCGGTAACTGCGTATTCGAAGGCGAAGAGTTTTTCGATCGGGTCGCTGAGCACCTTCTGCGCCAGATAGGCCGCGACGCCGACCGCGGGATTCAGCAGCCCGGCCGCGGCGCCGATCGCGACCGACTCCGACAGGGTCGGCTGCACGAACACCCGCAGATCCTGGGTTTCCGCCACCAGATCGGCCGCGCCGCTCATCCTGATCCGCGCGGCCGGCCCGCGGATTTCAAGATCCTCGGTGCGCAACACCCCGGAAGCCATGTCGATGCTACCGGAAATGCGGTCGAAGGCGAATCCTTCCGAAAACACATCGCGAAAATCGAGCGTGATGCGGCGCGGCAGCGACTGCAGGCTGAGGATGCCGAGCAGGCGGCCGACACCGGGCTCGAGCTTGTTGAACTGGCCGGCGCCCGCCTCCAGAGTCAACCGGCCAGCCAGCGACGGATAGTCGATACGCGTCGGCGCCCCCCCCCAGCCGATGTCGCCGGCGAGCGTCGCCGATCCGCCGCGCACCACATCGGGATAGCCCAGGCGGCGCGAAAAACGCCCGACATCGGCCGTTTCCAGGCTGAACGTCAGCTGCGTGCGCTGGCGCCCGGCCGCCTGCCACTGTCCCTTGCCCGCCAGCCGGCCATCGGGGTTGTCGAGCGCGAAGCGTTCGAGCTGCCACAGTCCGCCCCGGTTGCGGGCGAACACTTCGAGCCGCCCCAGTTCCAACCCACGCAGCCGGAAGCGCTCGGCGACCACATCCAGCGCCGGCAGCCGGCGCGGCGGAGTGTGGATTTCTCCGTCGCTATCGCGCTCTCCCACCGCCGGTTCACCCGGCTCGTCTTCGCTCCCTACGGACAAGTGCCGGAAGCGGGCGGACAAGGCGCCACCGCCCGCCCTGCGCCAGTCGAAATCGCCTTCGGCCAGGTCGCTGTCGAGCCGGGCCTTCCAGCCACCGGGATCAGCCACCGCACGCAGATCCACCGCCTTCAGACCGTGACCGAAGGCGAGAACCTCGTCGGCCGCCAAAGTGATGCCGGCCAGGGGCAGGCCACCCGCCGCTTCGACGGCGCCCCCGGCCTCCTCCGCACCCGCCTCGTCGGCGGCATCCTCTCCGTTTTCGAGCACACGCCGCCAGGCATCGAAATCGAGCCGGTCGAGGACGGCGGCGATGCGCACCCCACGGGTCGAGGCCGGCACGGCATCGGCTGTCGCGCGGCCAAGCGCCACCCCTCCGGAGAGCGAGGCCCATGCTGCCGAGCTGCGCTGCAGCTCGGCCCGGGCGAGGGTGCCGAGCTGCAGCGTGACCGTGGTCGACGCCTGTCCTGCCGGATGATCGAACGTCAGCTGCAGCGGCCAGTTTTCCGTCCCCGACTTGTTCAGCGGCGCAGGCAGGCTGGAGGCCAGCCCCGCCAGATCGGAGCTGAACTCTCCCCGCGTGCCGCTCTTGCCGATGCGGATCACCGTCTTCCAGTCGAGGGTGCCGGAGAGGTTGTCGAGCACCGGCTGCACATAAGCGGCGCGCAACGCCGAAACCGCCGCCTTGCCCTCGGCCTCGAAGCGCACCGTACCGTCGGCAACGGTGCGCGCGCCCACCCGCAGCGGATGGCCGAACAGTTGCGCGCGCGCTTCGGGTATCGACAGCGAATCGGCGGTAAAGCGCAGTCGTCCGCCGGCACCCTCCAGTGCCGGCAACCCGTCGATGAGCGAGATCCGATTGTCGGCAAAGCGGAATTCGCCTTCGATTCCGCTCGCGTCGATGTTGCGCAACGGCATCACCAGCTTCAGCGCCAGCTCCCCGCGCCCTTCGGCCTGCATGCCGTCGGTGAACCCGCCAATGCGCGCCGAGACCGGGCTCGCCGACACGAAGCGCAGGAATTCCGCGGTCGGACCTTGCGCCCGCCCGGTGATGGTCATGACCTCGCTGGGGCGCTGATCGAGCTCGGGGACGTCGACCCGCACATCGAGCAGATTCACCCCCAGGATGCGTCCCCGCTCGGCGTCGATCCGCATTCCCGGCCCTTCGAAGCGCAATTCGCCGTGGATGCCGTCGATCCGCGGCCACCCCGGGGCATAGTCCAGCACCCCGTCGGCCACCCGGACCGACACCAAGAACTGGCCCTCGCCGTTGCGGAAAGGGAAGTCCTCCAGGCGGCCGCGCAAGCGCAGCCGCGCCTCGGGCACCGCGGCCGCGAGAATCGCGTTGCGCACCCAGTCATGGGTATTGCGGTTGACCACGCGCGGCAGGTAGCGCCACACCGCAGTCCCGGCCGCACGGTCGAGGCGGGCCTGCAGGTCGATTTCCCCCGCGCCCCCGGCCTGCGGCCAGTAGCGTCCGGAGGCGCTGCCGGCGGCATCGGCGTTGTCGAATTCGGCGCGGTCGAGTGCGATCTCAAGCCGCCCCTCGCGTTCGAGCCAGCCTCCTTCGGCGCGCAGACGGTCGAACGCCAGACGCCCGCTTTCGAACACTTCAGGCAACTCCACATGGGCGCCCTGGCCGTCGACCCGGAAACGGCCACGACTCTGATTCCCTTCGATCGTCCCCGCCAGCCCCCCCAAGCCCGGCAGGCCGTCGCGGGCGAACAAGCCGATGCCGGCGAAGCCAGTGGACAGGGTCCAGGCCTGCGGCGCAGCGGTCGTGCCCCGCCAGCTCAGGCGCAGGTCGCTCAAACGGCCCCGCGGCGCAAAGCCGGCGAGCCGCTCGCGCAGCGCCGCATCGAGCGGCAGATACGCGGCCAGCCCGGCCAGCGCGGCAAAATCCAGCTCCCCGGCAACCAGGCTTCCGCCCGCGGCAGCACCGTCGGGGGTGTGCTCCAGGCGCAGCTCGACATCCCCGGGCTCGAGCACCAGTCCGGCCTCGGCCTGCAGCGCCAGCCGGCGCGCGCGCAGCACGACCCCACGGGGCGCACGCTCGAAGGCGAGGCGGCCGTCGAGGCGGGCGACCGCGAGTTCGGGCAGATCCCCGGCAAGACGGGTACGGACATCGTCGAGGGCGAAATCGGCGGTCAGCGCGGTTTCGCCCTTGCCGTCGGAGTCGAGCCAGGCCCGCACGCTGCCGCGCCCGCTCACCGGCAGCGGGTAATCGACCCAGGGCCGCCAGCCGCCGAGCTCGGCCCGATCCAGGGCAAGATACAGCCGCCCGGCCGACGCCTGCAGTACCTCGGGATCGAAGCGCGCGAGCTCGCCGCGCAGCTCCAGCATCGATGCAAGCGCTTGCGGCGGCTGTGCGCGCAGAGCGAAACGGGCGGGGGCGGAACGCTGGTCGAGGCGGAACTCGACCTGTTCGAGTTCGAGTTCGGGCGCCGCCCGCATTTCGTCCGACCACCGCAGCCGGGCGCCATGAATGACGATCTGGCGCTGCGCCAGCAGCCACTGCAGACCGCCCCCCCGGTCCTCTCCCCCCTGCAGCGGCAGACCGGCAACGAACAAGGCGCCGTCCCCGGCGCGTCGCGCGACCAGTTCCGGTGCGTCGATCTCGAGGCGATGGAAATAAGGCCGCAGGCGAAGCAGCGACGACCACGCCAGCGTGGCGTCGACCCTGGGCAAGGACAATGCCGGACGGCCTTCGGCGTCCGCGATGCGCAACCCGCTGAGTTGCAGCCGGGGGCGCCACCCCGCCCAATCCCCCTCGATCGCCGCGATCGACACCGGCAGGCCGAGCCCCGCGCTCGCCGCGGCCGCGATCCGTTCGCGAAACTCGCCCACCGCCGGCAGCAGCAGATGCCGGGTGACGAGCACCAGCACCGCGAATGCGAACCACAGCGTCACCGCTGCGCGCAGCCCCCACTTGCCCAGCAGGCGGACGCGCGCGCGCCACGGCACCCGCAGTGCGGATTCACGGCCTGAAGGGGCGGGACGGGGCGGGGCCAGAAGTTCGCTCGCAATCGGGTTCCCGGCCGAACCGGCCGGGACTCGGGGGTTTCCAGCCGAACCGGCCGGGACTCGGGCCGGCGGGTGACGCGCGGTGCTCACTGCGGCACGCCAGGCTCCCCCACCGGGACATTCGATCGCCACGCCGACGGGCGGCGGGCACGGCTAGAATGTGCTTTCTGCCCACGCGCGGCCGGATCATGGTCGATTCGGTCTGCATTCTACCAACGATCGCCACGCCCGCACCGGAGCCCGGCCATGTCTTCCCCCTCCAGCGCACCCGACGAGGGCCTGCAGGCCATCTCCTGCGCGCGCCGCTTCTCGCGCTACCTCGCCCGCATGCTCGACAGCCAGCCCTGGCTGGCCGCGGCGCTCGCCGCCAGCATCGACGGCCCGCTCGCCGCAGAGCAGATGCAGCGCTTCGTCGCCGCCCGCGAAGCGGCGTCCGGCAGCGCCGAGGCCGCATTGCGCCCGGTGCTGCGGCAGTTGCGGATCTGGGTGCTGTGCCATCTGGTCGTGCGCGATCTCGTCCGGGGAGCGTCCCTCGACGAAGTCACCGAGACCATGACCGTGCTCGCCGAAGTCGCGGTGCGCCATGCCCACCAGGTGCTGCGCACCGCACTCGTGCAGCGCTACGGCCAGCCGCTGTCGCCCACCGGCTGGGAACAGGAACTGCTGGTGATCGGCATGGGCAAGCTCGGCGGGCGCGAGCTCAACGTCTCCTCCGACATCGACCTGATCTTCGTCTACCCCGAAGACGGCGACACCGGCGGCGCCAAGGTCATCAGCAACTTCGAATTCTTCGAGCGCCTGGGCAAGCAGCTGATCCAGGCCCTGGCCGAAATCACCGAACACGGCCAGGTCTTCCGCGTCGACATGCGCCTGCGCCCGAACGGCGACTCCGGCCCGCTGGTGTGCAGCTTCGACATGCTCGAGAACTACTTCATGACCCAGGGCCGCGAATGGGAGCGTTACGCCTGGATCAAGGCCCGGGTGCTGCAGGGCGAGCGCTGGACCGAACTGCAGAACATCGCCCGCCCCTTCGTGTTCCGCAAATACCTCGACTTCGGCGCGATCAACGCGATGCGCAGCCTGCACGCACAGATCCGCCGCGAAGTCACGCGCCGCGACCGCATCAACAACATCAAGCTCGGCCCGGGGGGCATCCGCGAGATCGAGTTCCTCGCCCAGGTCTTCCAGCTCATCCGCGGCGGCCGCGACACCGCCTTGCAGGTGCGGCCGACGCTGAAGGCGCTCGCCCTGCTGCCCGAACGCAGCATCCTGGACGCCGAAACCGTGGCCGAATTGTCCGCCGCCTACGAATTCCTGCGCCGGCTGGAACACCGCCTGCAATATCTCGACGACGCCCAGACCCACGACCTGCCCGCCAGCGACCACGACCAGGCGCTGATCGCCGAAGCGATGGGCTTTGCCGACTACCCCGCGCTGCTCGCCACGCTCGAAGCCCATCGCACGCGGGTGAGCCATCATTTCGACTGCGTCTTCGGCGACCCTTCGGAGGAGGACCACAGCCTGGACGCCACCTGGGCACATGCCGAAGATCTCGACAGCGTCGTCCCCGCGCTCGGCGAACTGGGCTACCGCCACCCCCGGGCCGGCGCCGAGCGCCTCGCCGCGATCCACGCCAGCCCGCGCTACCGCCAGCTGCCGAACAACATCAAGAGCCGCTTCGATGCGCTGATGCCGCGCCTGATCGAGGCCGCTGCCGGCACTCCGGGACCAGACGACACCCTGGCGCGCTGCCTCGACCTGATGGAGGCGATCGGCCGTCGCGGCGCCTACCTCGCCCTCCTCCAGCAATATCCGCAGGCCTTGCGCCGGGTCGCCGACCTGATGGGCGCATCGCGCTGGGGGGCACAGTTCCTTGCCCGCCATCCGATCCTGCTCGACGAGATGCTCGATGCCCGCAACCTCGAGGCCCCCCCCGACTGGCCGGCCTTCCGCGCCAGCCTGGGAGCGGAAATGGATGCGCTCGAACCCGACATGGAACGCCAGATGGACCTGATGCGCGAACGCCACCACGCCCAGGTGTTCCGCCTGCTGACCCAGGACCTCGCCGGCCTGCTGACGGTGGAAAAGCTCGCCGACCACCTCTCGGAGCTGGCCGACCTGATGCTCGACCTGACCGTGCCGCTGTGCTGGCGCAAAATCAAGATCCGCCATCGCGACACGCCACGCTTCGCCGTGATCAGCTACGGCAAGCTCGGCGGCAAGGAGCTGGGCTACGCTTCGGATCTCGACATCGTCTTCCTCTACGACGACGACGCGCCCGAAGCGCCCGAGGTCTATACCCGCCTGGCACAGCGCACCAACACCTGGCTCTCCAGCCAGACCGCCGCTGGGCAGCTGTTCGAGACCGACCTGCGCCTGCGCCCCAACGGCGAATCGGGGCTGATCGCCACCTCGCTCGAGTCCTTCCGCAAATACCAGCTCGAATCGGCCTGGGTGTGGGAACATCAGGCCCTCACCCGGGCGCGCTTTTCCGCCGGCGAGCGCGCGATCGGCGAGGCCTTCGAGCGCATCCGCGACGAAGTCCTGCGCCTGCCGCGCGAGCTCGACGCCCTGCGCGCCGAAGTGCTGGCGATGCGCCAGAAGATGCGCGACGCCCACGGCGGCAAGAGCGCCCTGTTCGATCTCAAACACGACCCCGGCGGCCTCATCGACGTCGAGTTTCTGATCCAGTACCTGGTGCTCGGCCACGCCCACGCCCATCCCCAACTCACCGGCAACCTCGGCAACATCGCCTTGCTGCGCATCGCCGGCGAGCTCGGCCTGATCCCCCCCGCGCTCGCCGCCGCCTGCGCCGACAGCTATCGCGAGCTGCGCCGCCTGCAGCACCGCCAGCGTCTCAACGACCGCCCCTCGCGCGTCGATCCGGACGAAGCCGGACGCGCCCGGCAGCCGGTGCTGGCCTTGTGGGAGAGCGTATTCGGAACCTGAGCGCCCGGCGGCATCCCCCTGCCACGGCGGCGACCATGACGGTCGGCTTCGCAGCAACTAGAATTCAGCGGCCTTCCCCGTCACGGTCCGCCATCCAGGTTCCCATGAGCTGCGAAATCGAACTCAAGCTTGCCCTGCCGCACGACGCCTTGCCGGCATTGCGCCGCCATCTTCGGGCAGCGCCGGCAACCCGCCTCGGCAACGCCGTCACCCTCGACAACACCTACTACGACACCCCGGCGCTGCAGCTCAAGGCACACAAGGTCGCCGTACGCATCCGCCGCCAAGGTCGGCGCACCTTGCAGACCGTCAAATGCGCGACACTCTCCAGCGGCGGCTTGTCGCAGCGCCCGGAATGGGAGCAGGACCATGACGGAGCGTTCGATTTTTCCGCCGTCGACGATCCCGCGACACGCCGCCTGCTCGAGCGTCACCGCGACGCCCTGGTGCCGGTCTTCACCACCCGCTTCCGCCGCGAAACCTGGCG
The DNA here is from genome assembly GCF_003030465.1 of Thauera aromatica K172. GTDB lineage: Bacteria > Pseudomonadota > Gammaproteobacteria > Burkholderiales > Rhodocyclaceae > Thauera > Thauera aromatica. The sequence continues at coordinate 2,504,793 of NZ_CP028339.1, forward strand.
CCATTCCCCCCGCGAAGGGCTCGCCATCCTGCTGATGATCGACACCGGGGAAGTCGTCCTGAGCACCCCCGAAGGGGTCGAGCGCCGGGCGCCGATCTGCGAGCTGGAACTGGAACTCGAACAGGGCCAGCCTGCCGATCTGCTCGAACTCGCCTGCGCGCTGGCACAGGATCTGCCGCTGATGCCGGCCGACCTTTCCAAAGCCGAGCGCGGCTACCGCCTGTTTCGCGATGCACCACCGCCCGCCCCCTGCCGCAGCGAGCCTTCCACCATCGCCGCCGGCGACAGCCTGATCGGCGCCTTCCGCAACCTGGCGCTGGCCTGCGTGCGCCAGTGGCAGGCCAACGCCACGGCAGCGTCCGCCCACACTTCCCCGGATGAGATCCTCTCCGAGTGCATCCATCAATTGCGGGTCTCGCAGCGCCGCCTGCGTGCCCTGCTCAAAATCTTTGCTCCCGCCCTGCCGGCCGGCTTCGTCGCCACCTGGAACGCCCGCCTCCGTGACAATGCCAACCGCTTCGGCGATGCCCGCGACCTCGACGTGTTCTGCGCCGAACTGCTCGCAACGGTCCGCACCGAAGGGCTGGCCGACGCCGACGCCATGGCGCTGCTGACGAGGACCGCGGAAAACGCACGGATCGATGCACGGCACCGCAGCGCCCACGCGCTCGACATCGCCGCCCAGGGCCGGCTGCTGCTCGAATTCACCCTTGCCCTGGAGCGGCTGGCAAGCAACAGCCTGCTCGAGGCGGCCGATCTGCGCACCTTCGCCCGCCTGCGCCTGGAGCGCCTGCGCAAACGCGGACGACGGCAGCTCGACGCCGCCGCCACCCGCGAGCCCGCCGCCCTTCACGCGCTGCGGATCGGTTTCAAGCAGTTGCGCTACGGCGTCGAATTCTTCGCCCCGCTGTTTCCGGCCAAGGTGGTCAAGCGCTACCAGGAGCGACTTGCGTGCGCCCAGACCACGCTCGGTTTCTTGCAAGACGTCGATACCGCCCGCGCCCGGCTCGCGCAATGGACCGCAGCCCAGCCGGCGATCGCCCCCGCCGCCGCGTTCGTGCTCGGCTGGCATGCCCCGCGCTACACTCGCCTGCGCGAGCGGGTGATCCGCAACTGCCACCCTCTGGTGCATGGGCGCAGGCCATGGTGAAGCCGTCCGGCACCTGCGTACAGCGGCCGTCATCCCCTGGCAACACGAAGCGCCGATAATCCTGGCCCCGATGATGCCGGCCCTTGCCCCCGGGGAGAACTGCGACATGAACCTGCTGCTCTGGCGCCACGCGGAAGCCGCCGATGGCCTCCCCGACCACACCCGCCCACTCACCGCCCGCGGCCTCGAGCAGGCCCGGCGCATGGCACACTGGATCGAAGCCCACCGCCCCAAGGATCTACGGGTGCTGGCGAGCCCGAGCCTGCGCACGCGCCAGACCGCGTCGGCGCTCACCGACGATTTCCGCATCGTGGCCGGACTCGGCCCGGACGGCAGCGTCGCCGACCTGCTCGCGGCCAGCGGCTGGCCCGATGCCAGCGGCGCCACCCTGGTCATCGGTCATCAGCCCGCACTCGGCCGCCTCGCCGCGCTGCTGCTGTCCGGCACCGAAGCCGACTGGACGATCAAGAAGGGAGCCTTGTGGTGGTTCACCAACCGCGTCCGGGAAGGCGAAACCCAGACCGTGCTGCGCGCGGCGATCCCTTCCGACCTTCTGTAGCGCGCGCCTCCCCCGCAGGCGCGGAGCGGGTGAATTCCTGCCCCCGCAATTGGTCTCATGGCCCGGAGGTGGCTTCCGGAACCTCTCGTCCGAGCCCCCGCGAAGCCCCCCCGAAGCTGCCGCTTGTGCTTTCCAGTGCAATGCGTAAGATGCCCTCTTCGGTCCGGAACGGAACATGCTCGAACGCTTCTTGCCCTCCCACGACGCCATCAAGCGCAGCCGCCTGCTGCGTTGGCTCGGGCCACGCATTCACGACCCGCTGCTGTGGCACATCAATCGCCGCACAGTCGCACGCGGCGTTGCCATGGGGGTGTTCTTCGGGCTGATGATCCCAATCGCGCAGATCCCCGCAGCCGCCATGGCTTCACTGCTGCTGCGCGGCAACCTGTGGATCGCCGCCGTCTCCACCCTGATCAGCAATCCCCTGACCTACGGCCCCCTTTATTACTTGGCCTATCGGCTCGGAGCCGGCGTGATCGGCACGCGCACACCGCCCGACCTCACTCCCAGCGACATCGAGGCGCCGGTCCGCATGATCGACTCGCTCGCCCAAGCCTGGGTCTGGGTCACCGGGATCGGCCAGCCCCTGCTCGTCGGAATGCTGATCATGGCCGTCACCGGTGCGACCCTCGGTTACTGGGGCACTCAGCTGTTCTGGCGCATCAAGGTGGCGAACAAGCGGCGCCACGCCCGCCGTAACCGGCAATCGCGGCCCAAGGTCATTCCCCCCGGGCCGCTCGGCAGCCGCTGATCCGCCACCCGGCGGGCACGGGACGGGCAGCGCGACGGATCGATTCACACAAGCGCGGAACGCAGGCGTATCCTTCGTCCCCTGCCCATTCCGACTGAAGCAAGCACGGTAATGAACGCCCCTATTCCCGACGGCACCCAGGCCGTCATCGACGGCGTCCGTCGGGTCCATTACGACGGTTACTGGATCAAGGTCTACGATCCGCCCGCCGACTCCCTGACCGCCAAGAAACAGTTGATCCAGGCCCTCACCCGGCGCCTGTTCAACCATGTCGAGCACGGTATCAACATCCCCGGAAAACGGCTCGACGACGCCCGCAGGACCTACGAAGCAGAACAGGATCCGGCGCGCAAGCGGGTCAAGGGCGCGATGTTCGCCGGCGCCCTGTTCAACCGCGCCACCGACATCTTCACCAAGCTCGTCGAACTGCAGGAACTGGGCATCGAGATCGACTCGGACAACGCCCTGATGCGCGAATGCGGTCTGTGCCTGCGCGAGGCGCTGACCCTCGGCCGCCTCGTGCTGCACCGCAGCGGGGACGAAGGCATCGACGAGCTGTGGGGCGAGCCGTTCCGCGCCTTCTCGATTCCGGTCGAGGCGTTCTATGAAAGCCGCTACATCAAGATCGCCCAGGCCCTTCGCGACCTCGACCGCATCGCCGCGGTAATGGCGGGCGCGTTCGGCTCCACTCCGCTTTTTCGCGGCATCGAACCCCTCATCGCCGACTTCGTCCGCCTCGCCAAGATCAAGTGCGAGACCTTGCGTACCGACTCCGAGATCTTCGACGTGTGGGCGGATTTCGTCGTCGCCTCCGAACGGCTCGCCGCGATCGCGCCCGGCCTGTCCCCGGCCTCGAGTGCGCACGAGCGCCAACTCGCCAGCGATGGCATGCGCCTGATCCTGCAGGGGCGCGACCTGCTCACCGATATCACCCGCGCCCGCGTCACCATGCCCAAGAGCGCGCGCGAATACATCGCGCGCTGCGAAACCTTCGCCGCCCTCACGCAGGGCACCACCTACGCGCCGTTCACCGCGATCGGCGAACGGCGCTGAAAGCACGCCGGCTCAGGCGCTCAGGCAATGACGCCGCCCCCCAGGCACACGTTCGATTCGTACACCACCACGCTCTGCCCCGGCGTGAGCGCCCACTGCGACTGGGCGAAGGCGATCTCGGCACGGCCGCCGGCGATGCGCTCGATCTCGCACGGCATGTCGGGCGTGCGGTAGCGCGGCTTGGCGGTGTACACCCAGTGGGTGTGCGGGTCGCGCCCGGCGATCCAGTTGAGGTCGGTGGCCACCAGGCGGTCCTTGAGCAGCGCCGGATGATCGTGGCCCTGGACGACATAGAGCACATTGGCCTGGACGTCCTTTTTCGCCACGTACCAGGCCTCGTGCTCGCCGGCCTCGTCCTGATTGCCCTTGATGCCACCGATCAGCAGCCCCTTGCGCTGACCGATGGTGTGATACATCAGCCCCTGGTGTTCGCCGAGCACGCGCTCGTCGTCGAGCGCGCGGATCTCGCCCGGCCGCACCGGCAGGTAGCGCATCAGGAACTCGCGGAACGGGCGCTCGCCGATGAAGCAGATGCCGGTCGAATCCTTCTTCGCCGCCACATGCAGGCCGGCAGCTTCCGCGATCCTGCGCACCTCGCGCTTGTACAAAGTGCCGAGCGGGAACAGCGTCTTCGCCAGTTGCGCCTGGGTCAGGCGATAGAGGAAGTAGCTCTGGTCCTTGGTGCCGTCCTCGGCCTTCAGCAGCTGGTACTCGCTGCGGCCGTCGTTGCTCCATTCCCGCACCCGGGCGTAGTGGCCGGTGGCGATGCGCTCGGCGCCGAGTTGCAGGGCGTGATCGAGAAAGCAGCGGAACTTGATTTCGGAATTGCACAGGATATCGGGGTTGGGCGTACGCCCGGCCTCGTACTCGCGCAGGAAGTCGGCGAACACGCGGTCCTTGTATTCCGCGCTGAAATTGACCACCTCGAGGTCGATGCCGATGACGTCGCACACCGAGGCGACGTCGACCAGGTCCTGCCGCGTCGAGCAATATTCGGAATCGTCGTCGTCCTCCCAGTTCTTCATGAACAGGCCGGTCACGTGGTAGCCCTGCTGCTTGAGCAGCAGCGCCGTCACCGACGAATCGACCCCGCCGGACATGCCGACGACCACCTTCATCCCACCCACATCCTTACTGGACATTCGGTCCACCTCCATTGAGCCATTCAGCAAGCGGCAACACGACCGCCGGTTCGCCATTGTCGACGAACCAGCTATCGACCGCATAATGCGTTCCCACCGACGCCGGCATCTCGACCCGCGCTTCCGTCGGGATGTCGTGCACTGCATCGGGGCAGTCGCACAGGGCGAGCAAAGTCGCCACGTGATCCGGAATTTCCGCCTCCGCAGGCGCCCGCGCGGGAGGAGGTAGCTCCTCGATCACGGCGCTGAAGTGCTGGAAGATCAGACGACTGCGGCGCGCGCGCGGCAGCACCTGGTGAAAACGCAGCCAGCCACGAGCCTCGAGCAAGCGCAGCATGCGGGTCGTCGAGATGGAATGGTCGATGCAATCCATGCGCCCGTCGCCCCCGCCATCGAGCAGGTTGCCACGCCGGTCGGAGCCGACCGGCGTCTGCGTTGCCGCCCCCCGGTACAGCCAGCCCAGCACTTCGGCCAGGGCCGCACGCTCGGCGGAAGCGTCCCCGGCCCGGGCCAGTCTGCGGCGCACCCGCTCGAGCTGGCCGGAGTCGATCACGACCGTCTCCTCGTGCCGGCAGCCGTAGTTATAGCAGATCTCGAACCGCGCCCCCGCCGCCGCTTCCGGGCCGGCAGCGCGGGGAGCGGAGAGGACGGCGCAAAGGAAGACGGACAGGGCCAGGAGCCGCAGCCGGGGCAGCGCCATCCGCATCGCCCGCGCATCAGTAATGGCGCAGCAGCGACAGCGGGAAACGCTGCCCGGCGAGCCAGTCGTCGACGCACTGCAGGATCAGCGGACTGCGGTGGCGCTCGGCCGTGGCGCGCAGCTCGTCGGGCGTCAGCCACAGCGCACGGACGATGCCCTCGTCGAGGCGCCGCCCGGGCACCTCGCCATCGACCCGCCCGCCGAAAGCGAAGCGCAGGTAGGTGATGTCGCCCTGCGGCCGGGTCCATTGGTAAACCCCGACCAGGTATTCCGGAGTAAAGCGGTGGGCGGTCTCTTCGAGCGTCTCGCGCACCACCGCTTCGAGCAGCGACTCGCCCTCTTCCAGGTGGCCTGCCGGCTGATTGAAGCGCAGCCCTTCGGGCGTCTCCTCCTCGACGAGCAGAAAGCGGCCGTCGCGCTCGATCACTGCGGCAACGGTGACGTTGGGTTTCCAGCTACGCTCGTTCATGTCTCGCCACTCCACCAGGACAGGGGGGGCGCATTTTAACCCGCGGCACGCTCCACACCGCCGCCCGGAGCACACTCGCCACCGCCCCGGCGACGGCTTTGCGCTAGAATTGCGCGGCTCGGCGCCCGCACACCGCGGACCCCATTCATTCTTGATACAGGCGGAGATTTTGATCATGTCCATGGCTGATCGTGACGGTTTCATCTGGCAAGACGGCAAGCTCGTTCCGTGGCGCGAAGCGACCACCCACGTGCTGACCCATTCCCTGCACTACGGGCTGGCCGTCTTCGAAGGCGTGCGCGCCTACAACACCGTCTCCGGCACCGCCATCTTCCGCCTCGCCGAGCACACCCAGCGCCTGATCAACTCGGGCAAGATTTACATGATGGACATTCCGTACTCGAAGGATGAACTCATGGAGGCGCAGAAGGAGGTCGTGCGCGCGAACAAGCTCGAATCCTGCTACCTGCGCCCGATCGCCTTCTACGGCTCGGAAAAGATGGGCATCTCCACCCGCGGCGCGACCGTGCATGTCGCCATCGCCGCCTGGCCGTGGGGCGCCTACCTGGGCGAGGAAGGCCTGGAAAAAGGCATCCGCATCAAGACCTCCTCCTACACCCGCCACCACGTCAACTCGACGATGCCGCGTGCCAAGCTCGCCGCAACCTACCCGAACTCGATCCTCGCCAACCTCGAAGTCACCAAGCAGGGCTACGACGAGGCCCTGCTCCTCGACAACCAGGGCTTCGTCGCCGAAGGCGCCGGCGAGAACCTCTTCGTGGTCAAGGACGGCAAGATCTTCGAACCGGAAATCGCCTCCGCGCTGACCGGCATCACCCGCGACTCGGTCATCACCATCGCCCGCGAACTCGGCTACGAAGTCCACTCCAAGCGCCTCACCCGCGACGACATCTATCTCGCCGACGAAGCCTTCTTCACCGGCACCGCGGCCGAAGTGACGCCGATCCGCGAACTCGACGACCGCACCATCGGCGCCGGCAGGCGCGGCCCGGTCACCGAGAAGATCCAGAGCCGCTTCTTCGACGTCGTCAATGGCCGCGCGCCCGAGTACGACCACTGGCTGGCCCACGTCTGATACCTTCGTTCTGCGAGAACCATCCCATGGTTGAAAACACCGACAAGACCCAGGCCGTCGCCATTGCCGCGAAGGATCTCCCCCTGCACTGCCCGCCCCCGGGAGCGCCGCTGTGGGCGCGCCACCCGCGCGTCTTCCTCGACATCCTGAAGACCGGCGAGGCCGTGTGCCCGTATTGCAGCGCGCATTACGTGTTCACCGGCGAGCGCCCGAAGGGGCACCACTGAAGCACGCCCCGGCCTCCGGGGCGCTCCGGCACGGGGGGCCGCAGGCCCCCTTTTTCGTTGCGGGTGCAGGCCGCAAGCCGGTGTTCAGTCGAAAGTTTCCGCTTCGGCCAGCGCTTTGCCCTGCGCATCCTTCCCCGACAGCTGCGGCTCGCCTTCGAGCGGCCACCCGACTCCGACCGCGGGGTCGTTCCAGGCCAGGCAGCGCTCGTATTCGGGGGCGTAGTAATCGGTCGTCTTGTACAGGAAGTCGGCGCTGTCGCTGAGCACAACGAAACCGTGGGCGAAGCCCGGCGGCACCCACAGCTGGCGATGATTGTCCGCCGACAGCTCCACCCCCACCCATTTGCCGAAGGTCGACGAGCGGCGACGCAGATCGACCGCGACGTCGAACACGCGCCCGTTCACGACACGGACGAGTTTCCCCTGCGGCTGCCGGATCTGGTAGTGCAGGCCGCGCAGCACCCCTTTCGCCGAGCGCGAATGGTTGTCCTGGACGAACACCGCATCGACCCCGGTGGCATCGCGAAAAGCGCGCGCATTGAAGCTTTCGAGGAAAAAACCGCGGCTGTCGCCGAACACCTTCGGCTCCAGCACCAGCACCTCCGCAATCGCCGTTTGCGTGACCTTCATCAGAACACCTTTTCTTCCAGCAGCTGCTGCAGATATTGCCCGTAGCCGTTCTTGGCCAGCGGCGCCGCCAGCGCCCGCAACTGCGCGGCATCGATCCAGCCCTCCCGCCAGGCGACCTCTTCCGGGCAGGCGATCTTCAGGCCCTGGCGATGCTCGATGGTCTGGATGAACATCCCGGCCTCGAGCAGGCTTTCATGGGTGCCGGTGTCCAGCCAGGCATGGCCGCGCCCCATGACCTGCACGTCGAGCTCGCCCCATTCGAGGTAGCGCCGGTTCACGTCGGTGATCTCCAGCTCCCCGCGTGCGCTCGGGCGCAGGCCTCGCGCTACCTCGACCACCCTTTCATCGTAGAAATAGAGCCCGGTGACCGCGTAGCGGCTCTTCGGCCGCAGCGGCTTTTCCTCCAGGCTCACCGCACGTCCGTCACGGTCGAACTCGACCACTCCGTAGCGCTCCGGATCCTGCACCGGATAGGCGAACACCGAGGCGCCCACCGTGCGCAGCGCGGCCCGCTGCAGCGCATCGGCAAGATCGTGACCGTAGAACAGGTTGTCCCCCAGCACCAGGGCCGAAGGGCCGCCGGCGAGAAAATCCTCGCCGATCAGGAAGGCCTGGGCAAGGCCGTCCGGGTTGGGCTGGACGGCGTACTCGAAACACACCCCCCACTGGCTGCCGTCGCCCAGCAACTGCCTGAAGCGCGGCGTATCCTGCGGCGTCGAGATGATCAGGATCTCCCGAATTCCGGCCAGCATCAGCGTGGTGAGCGGATAGTAGATCATCGGCTTGTCGTAGACCGGCAGCAGCTGCTTGGAAACGGCGAGCGTCGCCGGATGCAGCCGGGTGCCCGAGCCCCCGGCGAGGATGATGCCCTTGCGTGTCGTCATCGGAATCCTGCTCGAAAAAAGGAAAGGGCGGAAAATGCCCGGCGCGGATTGTAAACCCTCCCTCCCACCGCGAAAAAAGAACCCGACGTTCAGCTCGCTCCGCTTCCATCCGCCGGCGGCGAGGCGAAGATCGGGCACGGATCCGGACACAGGCCTTCATTCCCCGGCCAAGGGGCATAGAATGCGCACCTCCGTCACCGCTTTCGTTTTCGCTTTTTCCTTCCGGACAGCCTCATGACCACTCCTCGCTACGCCCCTCCCGCTCCCGAAATCTTCAAGGCCTACGACATCCGCGGCATCGTCGACACCGTGCTGACGCCCGACGCGGCACGCGCGATCGGCCACGCCCTGGGTTCCGAAGCGGTGGCGCGCGGCCAGCGGGCGATCGCCGTCGGCCGCGACGGCCGGCTGTCCGGCCCGGCGCTGGCCGGAGCGCTCGCCGAAGGCATCCGCGCCGCAGGCGTCGACGTCATCGACATCGGCTGCGTGCCCACCCCGCTGACCTATTTCGCCGCCCACGCCCTGGGCTGCGACTCCTGCGTCTCGGTCACCGGCAGCCACAACCCCCCCGACTACAACGGCCTGAAGATGGTGCTCGGCGGGCAGACCCTGTACGGCGAGCTGATCCAGGCCCTGCGCCGGCGCATCGTCGACGACGACCTGGCGGCCGGCGAAGGCGCGCTGCGCAGCGCCGACGTCCGCACCGCCTACCTCGACCGCATCGTCGCCGACGTCAGACTCGCGCGCCCGATGAAGATCGTCGTCGACTGCGGCAACGGCGTCGCCGGCGGCATTGCGCCCGAACTGTTCCGCCGCCTCGGCTGCGAAGTGAACGAGCTGTTCTGCGACGTCGACGGCCGCTTCCCCAACCACCACCCCGACCCGTCCAAGCCCGAGAACCTGCAGGACGTGATCCGCGCCCTGCGCGACACCGACGCCGAACTGGGCCTCGCCTTCGACGGCGACGGCGACCGCCTCGGCGTGGTCACCAAGGACGGCGAGATCATCTTCCCCGACCGCCAGCTGATGCTGTTCGCCGAGGACGTGCTGACCCGCGTGCCCGGCGGCGAGATCATCTTCGACGTCAAATGCACGCGCAATCTCGCCCCCTGGGTCCGCGCGCGCGGCGGCAAGCCGACGATGTGGAACACCGGCCACGCGCTGGTCAAGGCCAAGCTGAAGGAAACCGGCGCTCCGCTCGCCGGCGAGATGAGCGGCCACATGTTCTTCAAGGAACGCTGGTTCGGCTTCGACGACGGCCTCTATGCCGGCGCCCGCCTGCTCGAGATTCTGTCCGCGCGCCCCGACCCCAACGCCGCACTGAAAGCGCTGCCGAATGCGGTCAATACGCCCGAGCTGAACCTGAAGATGAACGAGGGCGAACCTTTCGAGCTGGTGCGCCGGCTGCAGCAAGGGGCACGCTTCGACGGCGCCGGCGAAGTGATCACCCTCGACGGCGTGCGCGCCGAATACGCCGACGGCTTCGGTCTGGCCCGCGCCTCGAACACCACGCCGGTGGTGGTGCTGCGCTTCGAGGCCGACGACGAGGCGGCGCTGACACGCATCCAGAGCGCCTTCCGCAGCGCGATTGACAGCGTCTGGCCGGGGCTGAAGCTGCCGTTCTGAAGCCTTCGCGCACGCAGGGGAGATGCATCTCCCCCGTGCATTCCCCCGCACACCGTAGCGCTGCGGGCCATGCCTTTCCCAGCATGGACAAAATGCGGGAAAGTACTATCTATAGAGGAGCGGGGGTGCTCGAGGAGTAGGCCATGGCGAACCGGAACTACAGCCGTGCGGACTGGCAGACGGCACAGGTCGTCGACGACGTCGTGGCTTACCTCATGCGCGGCGGGCGGCCCGCGAGCGCCAAATCGTTCATGAACGAGCACCTCGTCCCGCCGATGGTTCAACGTCGCGTACTGGCCAACCAGGCCGCCGTCAGGCACAGGATTTCGCCCGCGGCCTAGCGCCTCCGCGCCCCGCGGCATGCCGAGCGTCGAGCCCGGCCGCCCCCTCGCGCGGCTGCGACAGGAGGGCGTCCGGGCACGCCCTTGAAGCTTTGTTTCGGCGGGCGGGTTAGCGCTTCGCCTCCACCCAGCCTCGCACCGCGGCCAGTGCCGCCGGCAGGTTTTCCGGCCGGGTGCCGCCCGCCTGGGCCATGTCGGGACGGCCGCCGCCTTTGCCCCCGACCTGCTGGGCGACAAAGTTGACCAGCTCGCCGGCCTTGAACTTGCTGGTCTGGTCGGCAGTAACGCCGGCAATCAGGCTGACCTTGCCTTCGCTCGCCGCCGCCAGCACGATCACCGCCGGCTTCAGCTTGTCCTTGAGCTTGTCCAGGGTTTCACGCAGGGTGGGTACGTCGGCGCCTTCGAGCACCGCCGCCAGCACCTTGACCCCCCCGACCTCCATCGCCTGCCCGGCGAGATCGTCGCCCTGGCTGGCGGCGAGCTTGCTTTTCAGGCGCGCGACTTCTTTTTCCAGCATGCGGACGCTGTCGAGGATGCCGGCGACACGTTCGGCGGCTTCGTCCGGCTGCACTTTCAGCAGCGCGGACATGCCCTGCACCCGGCGCTCCTGCTCCTGCAGGTAGCGCAGCGCGTTCTCGCCGGTAATCGCCTCGACGCGGCGGATGCCGGCGGCGACACCGCCTTCGCTGGTGATCTTGAACAGACCGATGTCGCCGGTGCGCGAGACGTGGGTACCGCCGCACAGCTCCTTCGAGCTGCCGATCGACAGCACCCGCACTTCGTCGGCGTACTTCTCGCCGAACAGCATCATCGCGCCGGATTTCTGCGCCGCATCGAGCGCCATGAGCTCGGCGCGGGTGTCGGTGTTGGCGAGGATCTCGCGGTTGACGATCTCTTCGACCTCACGGATTTCCTCGGCGCTCATCGGTGCAGTGTGGGCGAAGTCGAAACGGGTCTTGTCGGGATCGACGAGCGAGCCCTTCTGCTGCACGTGGGTGCCGAGCACTTCACGCAAAGCCTTGTGCATCAGGTGGGTGACCGAGTGATTGCGCGCAGTCGCGGCACGCGCAGCGACGTCGACCCGGGCGCTCACGCCCTGGCCGACGACCAGCTTTCCGGTACGGACCACGCCATGGTGGCCGAACACCGCGGCCTGGATCTTCTGCGTGTCCTCGACGCCGAAGATCCCGGCCGTAGCGCGCAGTTCGCCGCGATCACCGGCCTGGCCGCCGGACTCGGCGTAGAACGGGGTGTGATCGAGCACGACCACGCCCATCTCGCCTTCGAGCAGCTCATTGACCGGCGCGCTGTCCTTGTACAGGGCGAGGATGTTGCCCTTCTCTTCCAGCAGCTCGTAGCCGTGGAAAGTAGTCTCGGGGCCGTCATAATCCAGGTTGGCCGCCATCTTGAACTTGCCCGCGGCGCGTGCCTGCTCCTTCTGCCGCGCCATCGCGGCGTCGAAGGCGACGGCATCCACGATCACGCCACGCTCACGGCAGATATCGGCGGTGAGGTCGAGCGGGAAGCCATAGGTGTCGTGCAGCTTGAAGGCGGTGTTGCCGTCGAAGACGGTCTTGCCGGCGGCTTCCATCGCAGCGAGCTCAGCTTCGACAATCGCCATGCCGTTCTCGAGGGTGGCGAAGAAGCGCTCCTCCTCCTGGCGCAGCACATCGGTGATGCGGCGCTCGCCGTCCTTGAGCTCGGGATAGGCGCGGCCCATCTCGCCGACCAGATCGGGCACCATCCTGTGGAAGAAGGCGGCGCGCGCACCGAGCTTGTAGCCGTGGCGGATGGCACGGCGGATGATGCGGCGCAGCACGTAGCCGCGGCCCTCGTTGCCCGGGATCACGCCGTCGGCGACCAGGAAGGAGCAGGCGCGGATGTGGTCGGCCAGCACTTTCAGCGAGGGCGAATCCAGGTCGGCGCCGGAATTCTCGCCCCCCACTTCACGATAAGCGGCCTGGATCAGGACCTGGAAGAGGTCGATCTCGTAGTTGGCGTGCACACCCTGCAGCACCGCCGCAATGCGCTCCAGGCCCATGCCGGTGTCGACCGAGGGCCGGGGCAGCGGGTGCATCACGCCCTGCTCGTCGCGGTTGAACTGCATGAACACGTTGTTCCAGATCTCGATGTAGCGGTCGCCATCTTCCTCCGGCGATCCCGGAGGGCCGCCCCAGATGTGTTCGCCGTGGTCGTAGAAGATTTCCGTGCAGGGCCCGCAAGGTCCCGTATCGCCCATCATCCAGAAGTTATCGGAGGCGTAGCGCGCGCCCTTGTTGTCACCGATGCGGATCACGCGCTCGGCGGGCACGCCGACTTCCCTGGTCCAGATCTCAAACGCCTCGTCGTCCTCGGCGTACACCGTGACCCAGAGCTTGTCCTTGGGCAGCTTGAAGACCTCGGTGAGCAGCTCCCAGGCGTAGGCAATCGCGTCGCGCTTGAAGTAGTCGCCGAAGCTGAAGTTGCCCAGCATCTCGAAGAAGGTATGGTGGCGCGCGGTGTAGCCGACGTTCTCGAGGTCGTTGTGTTTGCCGCCGGCGCGCACGCATTTCTGCGAAGTGGTGGCGCGGCTGTAGGGACGCTTGTCGAAGCCGAGGAAGACGTCCTTGAACTGGTTCATGCCGGCGTTGGTGAACAGCAGCGTCGGGTCTTCGTGCGGCACGAGCGAGCTGGAGGCCACGATCTGGTGGCCCTTGGATTCGAAGAACTTGAGGAAGGCGTCGCGGATTTCGGCGGATTTCATGAAGGGTCCAGAGGAGAAAAGAGTTCGAGTCGTGTTCTTGGGTCGCGCACGCGGGGGCACGGATCAATGCGCATTGTCGCGCAGGGGATTGGCGAGCCAGGCGCCGTCCGGCAGGCGGTAGATGTCGAAGTCGCTATCGATCGAGAGCACCTCGCGGGAGCCTGTCTGCACGGCCAGCTGCACAACCGAAGCATCGGCAAGGTCCATCGGACGGTCGCGATACTTGCCGACCAGTCCGGCGATGGCGCCGATGCAGCCCTGCTCCAGCTCGGCGATCGCCAGCCCGCCGCGATCGATCCAGCTCAACAGGCGCAACTGCGCGTCTACGCTGTAGCGCAACAGATGCATGACCTCGGTGAGCACCGGCCAGGTCGTCACCAGCGAGACCTCGTTGCCGCGCAGGAAAGACACGCAAGCCTGATGGTGGCGGTCGGCCGGATTGAACAGCGCCAGCAAGGGCCCGGCGTCAATGATCATGCTTCGCACGCAGCGACTCCGTCAGATAGTCCTTGCGGTGCTCGGCGAGATCCGTCGGTCCGGAATCGGCGCTGCCGAAGAGGTCTTTTCCGAGCTCATAGGGGGTCTTGCGCGGAGCGACGCGGGCAAGGTATTCGCGCAAGCTGGCCTTGACCAGCTCGCTCTTGCTGCGCCCGGTCTGCGCGGCGGCGCGCGCGAGTTCGGACTCGAGCTCGGGATCGAGGCGGATCGACAAGGTCATGAGGCCGGTTCTCTGTATTACACAACGTAATGCATCGTATGACGCACTGCGATCGAAGTCAATTTCGCCCTCCCTGCCTCGTCCGCCCTGCCTATAATTATGCGTTACGACAACCACCCCGACTCGAGAACATCATGGGCAACCGCCTCTCCAAGATCTACACCCGCACCGGCGACGCCGGCACCACCGGCCTGGGCGACGGCAAGCGGGTATCGAAGAACAGCCTGCGCATCCACGCCCTGGGCGAAGTCGACGAGACCAATGCCGTGGTCGGCCTGCTGCTGTGCGAGGCGTTGCCCGACGAGGTGCGCACGCTGCTCACCGACGTCCAGCACGACTTGTTCGACCTTGGCGGTGAAGTGTGCATCCCCGGCATGAGCATGATCACCGGCAAGCAGGTGATCCGCCTGGAAGAAGCGCTCGATGGCTTCAACGAAGCGCTGCCGCCGCTCAAGGATTTCATCCTGCCCGGCGGCACCCGCGCCGCGGCGCTCGCCCACCATGCCCGCACCGTGTGCCGCCGCGCCGAGCGCGCGCTGGTGGCGCTGGCGCTGGAAGAAGCGGTCGGTGATGGCCCGCGCCAGTACCTCAACCGCCTCTCCGATCTGCTCTTCGTGCTCGGTCGCGTGCTCAACCGTGCCGGTGGGCGCGACGACGTGCTGTGGCAAAAGCGCAAGAACGCCTGATCAACCCGCCTCGAACAGGGAACCCTGGAGCTTCGCCGCCGGGGAGTCGGCGTGCTCGCCAAAGCGCACGCCGACACCGAGCAAACGCACCGGCAGCGCCTTGCGCGCATGTGCCTCACCCAGTAATCGCAGCCACACCGCCTCGTCAGGCGCGCTGCTGAGGCATTCCGCGGTGGTCCGGCTGAAGTCGGAGAAGCGCACCTTGACGAAAGCCTTGTGCACCGGCGGGCGGTCGCGCACACGCTCGAAGCGGCGGTGGAAATCCTCCAGCAGCGCGCGCAGGGCCGCCCGGCAGGCCGCCAGGTCGTGCAGGTCCGGCGTGTAGGTGGTTTCGACCGACAAGGACTTGCGGATCCGGTCCGGCTGCACCGCGCGCTCGTCGATGCCCCGGCACAGCTGGTGCAGGCTGGCGCCGAAGCTGCCGAATTCACGGGTGAGATCGGCTACGCTCCAGCCGCGCAGGTCGCCGCAGGTGTGCACGCCGAGCCGGTTGAGCTTGGCCGCAGTGACCTTGCCGACGCCGAAGATCTTGTTCACCGGCAGCGCGGCGACGAAAGCGTCGACATCCTGCGGGCGGACGACGAACTGGCCATCGGGCTTGTTCCAGTCGCTCGCCACCTTGGCGATGAACTTGTTGGGGGCGATCCCGGCCGAGGCGGTGATGCCGACTTGGTCGCGGATACGGGCGCGGATTTCCTCCGCCATCAGCGTCGCCGAGCCGCGGCAGTGGTCCACGCCGCTGACGTCGAGATAGGCCTCGTCGAGCGACAGCGGCTCGACCAGCGCGGTGTACTCGCGATAGATGGCGAGAATCCGCTGCGAAGCGGCACGGTAGCGCTCGAAGTCGGGCGGCAGCAGGATCAGGCGGGGGCACAGCTGCAGCGCCCGCGCGGTCGGCATCGCCGAATGCACGCCGAAGGCGCGCGCCTCGTAGTTGCAGGTGGCGATCACCCCGCGCGTCTCGGCACGCCCCCCGACCGCCAGCGGACGCCCGCGCAGCGAAGGGTCGTCGCGCATCTCGACCGCGGCATAAAAGCAGTCGCAGTCGCAATGGATGATCTTGCGCGTGGCCATGCTCACACCGGGCCTCCCCCGCTATCGCGGCGCGCTCCGGCCCGGCCCGCATCCATCCCCCGGTAAAACGGCCCGCCCATGACTTCGCTCCGTGCCGCAAACGGAAAGGAGCTGCCGGCGCGGACTGCGCCCCGGCACGCCTTCAACCGTTTACTCGAACTCGGCCGCGCGCTTGACCCGGCGCTGACGCACCGCCTCGGCGAGGAGGTCGAGTACCTGCACACTGTCTTCCCAGCCGATGCAGGCGTCGGTGATGCTCTTGCCGTACTCGAGCTCCTTGCCCGGCATCAGGTCCTGGCGCCCTTCCTTGAGGTGGGACTCGACCATCACCCCCATGATCCGCTCATCGCCCGCGGCCATCTGGGCAGCAGTATCCTTCGCCACCTCGATCTGCAGCCGGTGCTGCTTGCGGCTGTTGGCGTGGGAAAAATCGATCATCACCTTGGAGCAGACGCTGGCGGCGGCCAGCTCCTTGCTTGCGACATCGACGCTCGCGGCGTCGTAGTTCGGCTCCTTGCCGCCGCGCAGGATCACGTGGCAGTCCTCGTTGCCGCGGGTGGACACGATCGCCGAATGGCCGGCCTTGGTCACCGACAGGAAGTGGTGCGGCGCCTGCGCGGCCTTGATCGCATCGACCGCGATGCGCAGATTGCCGTCGGTGCCGTTCTTGAAGCCGACCGGGCACGACAGCCCGGAAGCGAGTTCGCGGTGCACCTGGCTTTCGGTGGTGCGCGCGCCGATCGCCCCCCAGGCGATCAGATCGGCGATGTACTGCGGCGTGATCATGTCGAGGAACTCGGTGCCCGCCGGCAGGCCGAGCTCGTTGATTTCCCACAGCAGCTTGCGCGCGAGGCGCACGCCCTCGTTGATGCGGAAGCTGTTGTCGAGGTAAGGATCGTTGATCAGCCCCTTCCAGCCCACCGTGGTGCGCGGCTTCTCGAAATACACCCGCATCACCACGAGGAGGTCGTCCTTGAGCCGGTCGGCCTCGGCCTTGAGCTTGTTCGCATAATCGATCGCGGCCGCGGCATCGTGGATCGAGCATGGCCCGATCACCACCAGCAGGCGGTCGTCGGCGCCATAAAGGATGCGGTGGATGCCCTGGCGCGCCTCGTAGGCGACTCCCGCCGCCTTCGGCGTGGCCGGAAACTCGCGCAACACGTGCACCGGCGGCACGAGTTCCTTGATTTCCTGGATGCGGACGTCGTCGATGTGGATCTTCATGGAGGCGGGCATGCTCGAACTCTGCGTCAAGGCTGGAAGAAGCTTCCAATTCTAGCCCAAAGCATGGCGCGGCTGGGTCTGCGCCAGCGGCCGGAAGCCCCGGCAGTCGCCCTGTTTGCGGCATCTTGCCCCGTTTGCGGCGTTTTTTCGGGCAGCGGGCATCATCAACGGAATAAGACTCGATAAAAATGGTCCAACCGCTGTAACTTCATTGCGCCTCCACCGAGATTCACCGCCATGCTGATCAAGCCCCCTCCCGACCTCCCCCCGTCCGAGATCACGCCGCGCAAGCTGTTCGAGGCGCGGCGCAGCTTCCTCGCCCACACCGCCCTCGGCCTGACCGCGGGCGCCGCCCTGTGGCACGGTCTGCCGGTGCACGCGGCGAGCCGACTGGATGGCCGCCCTTCGCCGCACTCGACGGCCGAGCCGCTCACCGCACACAAGGCGGTGACGGGCTACAACAACTTCTACGAATTCGGCACCGACAAGGCCGACCCTGCGCGCCACGCCGCCAAGATGCAGGTCCGCCCGTGGACGCTGCGCGTCGAAGGCCTCGCCGCCCGCCCGCGCAGCTTCGACATCGACGATGTGCTGAAGCTGGCGCCGTTGGAGGAGCGCATCTACCGCCTGCGCTGCGTCGAAGGCTGGTCGATGGTGATCCCGTGGCTGGGCTTTCCCCTTGCCGCCGTGCTGAAGGAAGTGGAACCGCTGGGCAGCGCGAAGTACGTCGAGTTCGTCAGCCATTACGACCCGGCGATCATGCTCCGGCGGCCGGTCCTCGACTGGCCCTACCGCGAAGGCCTGCGTCTGGACGAAGCCCTGCATCCGCTGACGATCCTGGCCCTGGGGCTGTACGGCGAACGCCTGCCGAACCAGAACGGCGCCCCGCTGCGCCTGGTCGTACCCTGGAAGTACGGCTTCAAGAGCGCAAAGTCGATCGTCGCCATCCGCCTCGTCGAACACCAGCCCGCCACCGCATGGAACCTGGCGGCACCGCAGGAGTACGGCTTCTACTCCAACGTCAACCCGCAGGTCGCCCACCCGCGCTGGAGCCAGGCCAGCGAGCGCCGCATCGGCGAACTGCGCAAGCGCCCCACGCTGATGTTCAACGGCTACGCCGAACAGGTCGCCGGCCTCTACCGGGGCATGGATCTGGCGAAGGAGTTCTGAACCGGAGCGTTTCCCCCGGACCGCCTTCCGCCCTTTGGCCCGCCCTTCCACCTTCACCCTCTCTTTCTTATTGCTTACCCGCCCGCCGCCATGCCATTTCTTCCACCTTCGCTACGAATGCCTTCCGCACGCCGGATCTCGTCGATCAAGGCGCTGCTTTTCGTGCTCTGCCTGCTCCCCGCCGCACAGCTCGCCCTGGGCTGGCAGGCCGATACGCTCGGCGCCAACCCGGTCGAGACTCTCACCCGCGACAGCGGCGAGTGGGCGCTGCGCTTTCTGCTCCTGACCCTCACGGTAACGCCGCTGCGCCGCCTCAGCGGCCTGCACTGGCTGCTGCGCCTGCGCCGCATGCTGGGGCTGTACGCTTTCGCCTACGCCGTGGCGCACTTCGCCCTCTACCTGTGGCTGGACCAGTTCTTCGACTGGGGCGCGATCGCCCGCGACATCCTCGAGCGCCCGTTCATCAGCGTCGGTTTCGCCGCTTTCGTGCTGCTGCTGCCGCTCGCCGCCACCTCCAACGCCTTCGCCATCGGCCGTCTCGGCGGCCGCCGCTGGCAAGCGCTGCACCGCGCGGTCTACGGCATCGCGATCCTCGCGGTGGTGCATTTCTGGTGGCTGGTGAAAGCCGACCTGCGCGAACCGCTGCTCTACGCTGCGATCCTGGCCGTGCTGCTGGGCCTGCGCGCGGGGTGGCGCGAGCAGGAGCGCCGCCGCCAGCTGTCGGCGCCGCCGCCGGCGAAACACCTCGAGCGCCCGCTGATCCGCATCATGCCGAAGTAGCGCGGCACGGGACGGCCAGCCGCCACAGTGAAGTGACTTCGGCGGCGCGCGCGGCGTGCAGCGCATCACCGGCGTCGGCGGCTTTGCGGTGGCGCGGGCGGATGTCCTCGCGGCCGACCACTTCCAGCCCGGCAGTTTCGATCCAGCCAAGCAGTTCGGCCCGCGTGCGCAGGCCAAGGTGCTCGGCCAGATCCGACAGGATCAGCCAACCCTCGCCGCCCGCCTCCAGATGCGCCGCCAGCCCGGCGAGAAAGCCGCGCAACATGCGGCTGTCGGGGTCGTACACCGCATGCTCGATCGCCGCGCCCGGCCTGGCCGGGACCCAGGGCGGATTGCACACCACCAGCGGCGCGCGGCCGGGGGGAAAGAGATCGGCCTGCAGCAGCTCGACACCACCGGCCAGCCCCAGACGGTCGAGGTTTTCACGTGCACAGCCCAACGCCCGCGCATCCTGATCGGTGGCCACCACCCGGGCCACCCCGCGCCGCGCCAGCAGGGCGGCGATCACCCCGGAGCCGGTACCGATGTCGAACGCCAGCCGCGGCGACGGCAGCGGAACGCGTGCGACCAGGTCCAGGTATTCGCCGCGCAGCGGCGAGAACACCCCGTACCAGGGGTGGATGCGCGCCTCCAGCGCCGGCACCCACACGCCTTTGCGCCGCCACTCGTGCGCCCCGATCAGGCCGAGCAGCTCGCGCAGGGAAATCACGAACGGCGCCGCGGGCAGGTCCGCATCGGGCGTGCCCGCAATCGCTTCGGCCACGGCTTCGGCGACATCCGGCGCCCGCCGCAGGGCAATGCGCGCCGCACCCTCGAAGGGGATCAGCAGCATTCCCAGCGCACGGGCGCGCTGGGCCTGGGCCATGCGGTGGAGGTGGAAGGCCTCGGCCGCCGCAGCCGGTTCGCGGGCGCGCTTGCGCGGACCGCGGTCGGCACGCCGGCCCATGGCCTGGAGCAGCTGGCGGGCGTTGTGGTAGTCGCCCCGCCACAGCAGGGCGGTGCCTTCGCAGGCGAGCCGCCAGGCGGCGTCGGCCGTCATCGTGTCGTCGGCCACCACCACGCGCTTCGGCGGCGCGTGCCCGCTCTCGGTGCGCCAGCGCGCACTGCGGGCCTCGCCGTCTTCAATCCACGTCAGACGGGAACTCCGGGCCGCAGAGTCGGCCACCGTGCGCGCCCTTTCTTCGTCTCTCTCTTCGCCCCGCGCATCGCCCGCGGCCGCAGGCGCGGCATGGCCAGTGCCCGCAGCCGCCGGGCCGGCCGGCGCCGTACCGTCGCTCCGCCGGGGGTTCAAGCCTGTTTCGTCCGGATCGCATGCTTGGGGCGGAAAGCCTTGATCACCGCTTCGTCGGTTTCGACGTAGGGCCCGCCGATGAGGTCGATGCAGTAGGGCACGGCAGCGAAGATGCCGACGTGGCGCACCGTGCCGTCGGCATCGCGCACCCCTTCGAGGGTCTCGCGGATCGATTTGGGCTGGCCGGGCAGGTTGATGATCAGGCAGCGGCCGCGGATCACCGCAACCTGGCGCGACAGGATCGCGGTGGGGACGAAGTTCAGGCTGATGCGGCGCATCTCCTCGCCGAAACCGGGCATTTCCTTGTCGCTGATCGCGAGCGTGGCCTCGGGAGTCAGGTCGCGCGGCGCCGGGCCGGTGCCGCCGGTGGTCAGCACCAGGTCGCAGCCAGCCTCATCGACCAGTTCAACCAGGGTGCGCTCGATCACCGGGCGCTCGTCCGGAATCAGCCGCGTTTCGGCGCTCCACGGCGAGGTCAGCGCCCTGCCCAGCCAGTCCTGCAGCGCGGGGATGCCTTGATCTTCGTAAGTGCCTTCGGAGGCGCGGTCGCTGATCGACACCAGGCCGATGCGGATGGGTTCGCTCATGGGTTCAGTCTCATCGTCGGTGGATCACAGGGGGGTGCCGTAGCAGGCATGCGGCAAGCACCGCAGCGGCCGGCGCGCGCCCGCTTCATTCGTCCGCAGGCTTGCCCGGCGCGGGCGCGGCCCCGTCCCCGGTTTCTTCCGCAGCGGCGTCCTGCGCTTCCTGCAGTTCGCGCAGCACGCGGAAGATTTCGCGGAAGGATTTCGGCGGCTTGCCCGCCTCGCGCTCCTTGAGTGCGTTGCGGCGCAGCGTGCGCAGGTATTGCAGATCGGCGCCGGGCCAGGATTCGGCGATGCTGCCGATGACTTTTTCGTCCTCGAGCAGATCGCTGCGCAGACGCTCGAGGCGGTGCATCTTCGCCACTTCGGCGGCTGAATTCCCGGCGAAGATCTCGAGCTGGGCCTGGATCGGCGCCGGGTCGATCTTGCGCATCAGCTTGCCGATGTACTGCATCTGGCGCCGCCGTGCTTCCATCTTGAAACCTTGCGCGGCGCGGACGGCGTCGTACAGCACATCGGGCAGCGGCACTTTCTTCAGGCGCTCGGCGGACAACGCGACGAGTTGTTCGCCCAGATCCTGGAGCGCGTGCATTTCGCGCTTGCGACTGCTTTTGCTTGGCGGCTCGACGAAATCGTCCTCGTCCTGCACGGCGGGATGGGGGGAGTGGCGTGAATCGGAGCGCATTGCGTGCATGGGGGGCTGGCGTGATCGGAGTAAGATTATAGCCTTTGCACGCACACGACCCCTCCATGTCCGATCAAGGCTTTTCCTTCACCCAGGCGCAGCTCGCCGAAATCGCCACCGACATCCTGAAGCACGCCAAACAAGGCGGCGCCTCGGCCTGCGAGACCGACGTTTCGGAAGGCTTCGGCCAGTCGGTCGCGGTGCGCCGCAGCGAAGTCGATACCATCGAGTACAACCGCGACAAGGGCGTCGGCGTCACCGTCTATCTGGGCCAGCAGCGCGGCTATGCGAGCACCTCCGATTTCTCCGGGAAAGCGCTGAAGGCCACGGTCGACGCCGCACTGTCGATCGCCCGCTTCACCGCCCCCGACCCCTGCGCCGGACTGGCGGATGCGGCGCTGATGGCGCGCGCGCAGGACATGCCCGACCTCGACCTCTTCCACCCGTGGAAGATCGACATCGACACGGCGATCGAACTCGCCCGGCGCTGCGAGGACGCCGCCTTCGCGGTGAGCCCGAAGATCCGCAACTCGGAAGGCGCCAACACCTCGATCCAGCAGTCGCACTTCGTTTCCACCAACAGCCACGGCTTTCTCGGCGGTTACGCGACCACCCGCCACGGCCTGTCGTGTTCGGTGATCGCCGGCGACAGCGACGACAGCGACGATAGCGACGGCATGCAGCGCGAATTCTGGTACGACTCGCGGCGCGATCCGGCCGAACTGATGGCGCCGGAAGACATCGGCCGCATCGCCGGCGAGCGCGCGATCGCCCGGCTGGGGGCGAAGCAGATCCGCACCTGCGAAGTGCCGGTGATCTTCGAAGCTCCGCTCGCGGTCTCGCTGCTCGGCAACTTCACGCAGGCCGTCAGCGGCGGTTCGCTGTACCGCAAATCGAGCTTCCTGCTCGACAGCCTGGGGCAGTCCGTGTTCTCCCCCGTGGTCAGCATCTCCGAACGCCCGCACCTGAAAAAAGCCTTCGGCTCCAGCCCCTTCGACAGCGACGGCGTCGCCACCCGCGACCGTGAAGTAGTCATCGACGGCGTGCTCCAGGGCTACTTCCTGTCCACCTATTCGGCGCGCAAGCTGGGCATGCAGACCACCGCCAACGCCGGCGGCTCGCACAACTTGCTGGTGAAGCCGGGCACACAGGATCTCGCCGGGCTGATCCGGCAGATGGAGCGGGGCCTGCTCGTCACCGAACTGCTCGGCCACGGCGTCAATTACGTCACCGGCGATTACTCGCGCGGCGCTGCCGGCTTCTGGGTGGAAAAGGGTCGCATCAAGCATGCGGTCGAGGAAGTCACCATCGCCGGCAACCTGCGCGACATGTTCCGCGGCATCGTCGCGGTCGGCAACGACGCCCTGCCGCGCGGGGCCAAGCTGTGCGGCTCGCTGCTGATCGACAGCATGAAGGTGGCCGGGCGCTGAGCCCGGCGAGGGCGACCGCGCCCCGCCCGAACGGAGCGCGGCGGTCCGATCCTGCCCCTGGACGGAGCCTATAATCGGCCTCCGATATTCACCCCAAGACACAAGGAGAAACCGTGGAGCGTCGTTCCTTCCTCAAGAAAGCCGGTGCCGGCCTTGCCGCCGGTGCGACTGCAGGCATGGCCTCGACCGCCGTGTCCGCCGCGCCTGCCGTGCATACCGGCCTGCCCGAAATCAAGTGGCGGATGACCTCGAGCTTCCCGAAGAGCATCGACACCCTGTTCGGCAGCGCCGAAATGCTCGCCAACCGCGTGCGCGAGATCACCGGCGGCAAGTTCGACATCCGCATCCACGCCCCGGGCGAGATCGTCCCCGCGCTGATGGCGCTCGACGCGGTGCAGCAGAACACGGTCGAAATGTGCCACACCTGCTCCTACTACTACGTCGGCAAGGACAAGGCCTTCGGTTTCGGCACCGCCGTGCCCTTCGGCCTCAACGCGCGCCAGATGGACGCCTGGATCATTGCCGGCAATGGTCAGCAGCTGCTCGACGAGTTCTATGCCAACTACAACCTCTACTCCTTCCTCGGCGGCAACACCGGGGTGCAGATGGGCGGCTGGTACCGCAAGCAGATCCACACCGTGGACGACATCAAGGGGCTGAAGATCCGCATCGCCGGCCTCGGTGGCGAAATCCTCTCACGCATGGGAGCGGTGCCGCAGCAACTCGGCGGCGGCGATATCTACACTTCATTGGAAAAGGGCACGATCGACGCTGCCGAATGGGTCGCCCCCTACGACGATGAAAAGCTCGGCCTGTACAAGGTGGCGCCTTACTACTATTCGCCGGGCTGGTGGGAGCCGGGTCCGGTGGTGCATTTCTTCGTCAACCGCGGGGAATGGGACAAGCTGCCGAAGGAATACCAGGCGGCCTTCCGCGCCGCCTCGCGCGAAGCTCACATCCTGATGACATCGACTTACGACCACAAGAACCCCCAGGCCCTCGCCCGCCTGCTCGGTCAGGGCGTGAAGCTGCAGGGCTTCTCCACCGAGATCATGAAGAAGGCCTACGACGTATCGCGCGAGCTGTACGCCGAGGAAGCGGCGAAGAACCCCGCGTGGGCGAAGATCTACGCCGACTTCGACAAATACCGCAAGTCGCAGAACGCCTGGTTCGGCGTCGCCGAAGCCGGCTTCGACCGCTTCATGCAGTCGGTGCGTTAACCGCGCGCCCGTCCGCAAGCCACGCCCGCCGTATCGACGAGACCCCTGCGGGGGTCTCGCCGTTTCCGCGGCGTCGCCCTCCACGCACGAACGGGCCGACATTCCGCAAGAGGCCACATCGCCATGAACGACAATTCCGCCTGCCGCATCTGCCTGGTCCGCCACGGCGAAACGGCCTGGAATACCGAACGCCGGCTGCAGGGCCATATCGACGTCCCGCTCAACGGCACCGGCCTCGCCCAAGCCGAAGCCGCCGCACGCCATCTCGCCGGGCAGGGCTTCGCCGCGCTCTACAGCAGCGATCTGCAGCGCGCGCACCAGACCGCAGCCGCGATCGGGCGCCCCCATGGGCTCGACGCCGAACCCGAGCACAGATTGCGGGAACGTCATTACGGGCTCTTCCAGGGGCTCACTTACGAAGAAGCCGAACACCGCCACCCCGAGCTTTATCGCCGCTTCAAGGCACGCGAAACCACCCTCGCCTTCCCGGAGGGCGGCGAGAGCCTGCGCGACTTCGCCGACCGGGTGCGGGCGGCACTGACCGACATCGCCCTGCGCCACCGTGGCGAGCAGGTGCTGGTCGTCACCCATGGCGGCGTGCTCGACATCACCCACCGCCTCGCCACCGGCACGGCGCTCGCCTCACCGCGCAACTTCCCGATTCCGAACGCCGCCCTGAACTGGATCGAGTACCAGGGCAGCGCCTGGCGCCTGCTCGCGTGGGCGGACGAAAGCCATCTGCAGGAAACACTCGACGAATTGCCGGACGCCTGAAAAGCGCCCCGGATCATGACGAACGCAACGAAAATAAGGGTTTTCCGCGGTTTTCGCCACCCACCCCAAGCTCCCTATAATCGCGCCGTTCATTCAAACACCCCGGAAGGAGACACAATGGAACGCCGCAAATTCCTCCAAGGCGCCGGTATGGCCGGCATTCTCGCCGCAGGCACCGCCCCGGCGATCGTGCATGCCCAGCAGCAGATCCGCTGGCGCCTGGCTTCGAGCTTTCCGAAATCGCTCGATACCCTGTATGGCGGCGCCGTAACCTTCGCCAAGAACGTCAGTGAGGCCACCGGCGGCAAGTTCGAAGTCAGCGTGCATGCGGCAGGCGAACTCGTGCCGGCCTTCGGCGTCGTCGATGCGCTGCAGCAGGACACCATCGAGTGCGCCCACACTGCGCCGTACTATTTCTTCGGCAAGGACGAATCTTTCGCTCTCGACTGCGCCATCCCGTTCGGCATGAACGCACGCCAGATGCAGGCCTGGATGCACCACGGCAACGGCCTGAAGCTGCTGCGCGAGTTCTACGCCCAGTTCAACATCGTCAACTTCGTGATGGGCAACTCCGGCGCCCAGATGGGCGGCTGGTACCGCAAGGAGATCAACTCGGTCAAGGATCTGGAAGGCCTCAAGATCCGCATCGGCGGCTTTGCCGGCCGCGTCATCACCAAGCTCGGCGCGGTGCCGCAGAACATTCCCGCGGGCGAAATCTACCAGGCGCTGGAAAAGGGAACGGTGGATGCGGCGGAGTGGATCGGCCCCTACGACGACCTGCGTCTGGGCCTGCACAAGGTGGCGAAGAACTACTACTACCCGGCGTGGTGGGAAGGCAGCACGCAGTTCTCGCTGCTGGTCAACGCCAAGGCATTCAACGGTCTGTCGAAAGAATATCAGGCGATCGTGCGCCAGGCCGCCTCCGACGCTCACATCGACGTCATCGCACGCTACGACGCGCACAACCCGAGCTCGCTCAAGCAACTCATCGCCGAAGGGGCGAAACTGCAGCGACTGCCCAAGGACGTCATGGACGCTGCGTTCAAGGCCTCGCGCGAGGTCTATGCTGACCTGAACGGCAAGAACCCGAACTGGAAGAAGATCTACGGCGACTACTCGCGCTTCCTCGCCGACGCTTACCAGTGGGAAGGCGTCGCCGAAGGCAGCTACAACCAGTACATGTCGGCGCAGAAACTATAATCCGCTCAAGCGCCCGGCCATTTCGGCCGGGCGCCTGCCGACCATTTGCAGACGATTCTGGCATCACCCCCTTGCCGAGCGCGCATTCCGATCCGCTCGGCTTTTTTGTGGCCATTCAGTTCCAGGTAACGTCCATGGGAACACTACTCAACTTCACGCGGCTCATCGATACCATCAGCCGCTTCTTCGGCAAGATGGTCATCTGGCTCGTGCTCGCCTCCACCGTCATCAGCGCCGCCAATGCCATCGCGCGCAAGGCCTTCAACGTCGGTTCGAATGCCTTCCTTGAAATCCAGTGGTACCTGTTCGCCGCCGTGTTCCTGCTCGGCGCCGGCTACACCTTCCTGAAGAATGCCCATGTGCGCATCGACGTGCTCGCGAGCAAATTGTCGATGCGCACTCGTACGTACATCGACATCGTCGGCATCGTCGTCTTCCTGCTGCCGATGTGCTGGTTCATGATCCAGTTCTCGTGGCCGGTCGTCGTCGGCGCCTATCAGTCCGGCGAAGTGTCCTCCAACGCCGGCGGCCTGATCCGCTGGCCGGTCTATGCCCTGGTGCCGGGAGGCTTTGCCCTGCTCGGGCTGCAGGGCCTCTCCGAGCTCATCAAGCGCTTCGCCTTCCTGCAGGGTGCCGGGCCGAATCCGCTGCTGCAGGGCGGCGATGACGGCGATCAAGCCGAGCAGGACCACCAGCCCGATCAATCCGCCGGCGAGACCCAGAAATGATTGAACTTCTCTCCAACAGCATTCCGCAGCTGATGTTCGGCGGGCTGCTGATCTTCCTCCTGACCGGCTTTCCGGTCGCCTTCTCGCTCGCCGCCACCGGTCTTTTGTTCGGTTTCATCGGCATGGAACTCGGGCTGCTGCCGCCGAGCCTGTTCCAGGCCCTGCCGCTGCGGGTGTTCGGCATCATCCAGAACGACACCCTGCTGGCGATTCCCTTCTTCACCCTGATGGGCCTGATCCTCGAGCGCAGCGGCATGGCCGAAGACCTGCTCGATACCGTCGGCCAGGTGTTCGGTCCGATCCGCGGCGGCCTCGCGCTCGCAGTGATCTTCGTCGGCGCACTGCTCGCCGCCACCACCGGCGTGGTCGCTGCCTCGGTGATTTCGATGGGCCTGATTTCGCTGCCGATCATGCTGCGCTACGGCTACAGCCGCGCGGTGGCGAGCGGGGCGATCACCGCCTCGGGCACGCTGGCGCAGATCGTGCCGCCCTCGCTGGTGCTGATCGTGATGGCTGATCAGCTCGGGCGCAGCGTCGGCGATCTGTACAAGGGCGCCTTCATCCCGGCCTTCGCACTGATCGGACTGTACGCCCTCTTCATCATCGGCCTGGCAATCTTCAAGCCGGCGATGGTCCCCGCACTGCCCCCCGAGGCCCGTACCTACCGCGAGCCCGACGGCAGCTCGGGGATGCGCTCGCTCGGCGTGTTCGCCCTTGTCATCGTCGCAATCTCGGTGGCCTTCGGCTGGTTCTACGCCGACATCGTCAGCGCGGCAAAAGGCGAGGCGGTCACCCCGGCACTCGACGAAACCATCGTCGTCACCCTCACCGGCGGCACCCTGCTCGCCTTTGTCGCCGCGCTGCTGAACAAGGCCCTCGGCCTCGGCCTGCTGTCGCGCATCACCGAGCGCGTCACCTTCGTGCTGATCCCGCCGCTCGTGCTGATCTTCCTCGTGCTCGGCACCATCTTCCTCGGCATTGCCACCCCCACCGAAGGCGGCGCGATGGGTGCGGTAGGCGGCATGATCATGGCCTTCGCGCGCGGCAAGCTCGACATGAGCCTGCTCACGCATGCGCTGGAGTCGACTGCGCGCCTGTCGTGCTTCGTGCTCTTCATCCTGATCGGCTCGACCATCTTCAGCTTCACCTTCACCGCGGTGGACGGCCAGATCTGGGTCGAGCACCTGTTCGACAAGCTGCCCGGCGGCCAGCTCGGCTTCCTGCTGTTCGTCAACGTGGTGATCTTCTTCCTCGGCTTTTTCATTGACTTCTTCGAGATCGCCTTCATTCTGGTGCCGCTGCTGGCGCCGGTGGCCGACAAGATGGGGATCGATCTGGTGTGGTTCGGCGTGCTGCTGGCGATGAACCTGCAGACCTCCTTCCTGACTCCGCCCTTCGGTTTCGCCCTCTTCTACCTGCGCAGCGTGGCGCCGTCCAAAGCCTACACCGACCGCAGCACCCGCAAGCAGATCGAAGGCGTGAAGACGATGGACATCTACCGCGGCTCGATCCCCTTCGTGCTCTTGCAGATCGTGATGGTGGTAATGCTGATCGCCTTCCCGCAGCTGGTAACCTCGGGCCTGGATGAGAAGGTCGAGGTCGATCTGGAGTCGATCCGGATCGAGATTCCGACCGGTGATGGAGGCTGGGGGAACGAGCAAAAGGACGGTGGCTGGTAAGCCCTCGCGTACCCCGAGAGCTCCGTTCCTCCCGACGCGCGCGCCCCCGGGCGCGCGCTGCCGTTCGAGCCCGTTGCGCGTGATAAACTCCGCGCTTGAATCAACCCTTCCCGAGTCCGAGCCATGTTCTCCGCGCAAGACACCCTCGCCAAGGTCGATCCCGAACTGTGGTCCGCCGTTCAGGCCGAAAACCGCCGTCAGGAAGATCACATCGAGCTGATCGCCTCCGAAAACTACGTCTCCCATGCGGTGATGGAAGCCCAGGGCTCCCAGCTCACCAACAAGTATGCCGAGGGGTATCCGGGCAAGCGCTACTACGGCGGCTGCGAACATGTCGACGTCGCCGAGCAGCTCGCCATCGACCGTCTCAAGGCGCTGTTCGGCGCCGAGGCCGCCAACGTCCAGCCGAACTCCGGCTCCCAGGCCAACCAGGCGGTGCTGATGGCCTTCGCCAAGCCCGGCGACACGATCATGGGCATGAGCCTGGCCGAAGGCGGCCACCTCACCCACGGCATGCCGCTGAACATGTCGGGCAAGTGGTTCAACGTCGTCGCCTACGGCCTCGACGACAAGGAAGAGATCGACTACGCGGCGATGGAGCGCCTGGCCCACGAGCACAAGCCGAAGATCATCATCGCCGGCGCCTCCGCCTATTCGCTGCGCATCGACTTCGAGCGCTTCGCCAAGGTCGCAAAAGACGTCGGCGCGATTTTCTGGGTCGACATGGCGCACTACGCCGGCCTCATCGCCGCCGGCTTCTATCCGAACCCGGTGCCGCACGCCGACGTCGTCACCTCGACCACCCACAAGACCCTGCGCGGCCCGCGCGGCGGCATCATCCTGATGAAGGCCGAACACGAGAAGGCGCTCAACTCGGCGATCTTCCCCGGCCTGCAGGGCGGCCCCCTGATGCACGTGATCGCCGGCAAGGCGGTCGCCTTCAAGGAAGCGGCTTCGCCCGAGTTCCGCGACTATCAGGAACAGGTCATCGCCAACGCCCGGGTGATGGCGCGCGTGCTGTCCGAGGAGCGCGGCCTGCGCATCGTCTCCGGCCGCACCGAATCCCACGTCTTCCTCGTCGACCTGCGCAACAAGAAGATCACCGGAAAGGCCGCGGAGGCCGTGCTGGGCAGCGCCCACATCACGGTCAACAAGAACTCGATCCCGAACGACCCGGAAAAGCCCTTCACCACCTCGGGCATCCGCATCGGCTCGCCGGCGATGACCACCCGCGGCTTCACCGAAATCGAGGCCGAGAAGATCGCCCACCTGATCGCCGACGTGCTCGACGCGCCGGAAGACCCGGCGGTGATCGAGCGCGTGCGCGGCCAGGTCGCCGAGCTGTGCGCGAAGTTCCCGGTCTACGGCAAGTAAGCCGCCCGGCGGAGCGGGCGCCGCAACCACGCCCACCCCGCCCGCCAACGCCTCCCAGCCATGAAATGCCCCTTCTGTGGCGACCCCAATACCCAGGTCACCGACACCCGCGAGAACGAGGACGGTGACGTCGTCCGCCGCCGCCGACGATGCGTGAAGTGCGACAAGCGCTTCACCACCTACGAGCGCATCGACCTCAAGATGCCGCACATCGTCAAACGTAACGGCAACCGCAGCGAGTTCGACCATGCCAAACTCGCCGGCAGCATGAAGCTGGCGCTGCGCAAGCGCCCGGTGACGATGGAGGCGATCGAGGCCGCGGTCGATCGCATCGAGGCCAAGCTGCTGGCGCTGGGCGAACAGGAAGTTCCCAGCGAGAAGGTCGGCGAGCTGGTGATGAAGGAGCTGAAGAAGCTCGACAAGGTGGCCTATATCCGCTTCGCCTCGGTGTATCGCAACTTCGCCGACGTGGACGAATTCTCCGAAGTGATCCGCGAAGTGCAGGCGCGGCCGCGCCGCAACCGCGGCCCGCAGACCTCCCCCCCGTCCGAAGATGACCTTTTCGGCAACTGACCATGGCGCGATGGCGCGCGCGCTCGCCCTGGCAGCGCGCGGGCTGAATACCACCGCACCCAACCCGCGGGTCGGCTGCGTGCTGGTGCGGGACGGAGAAGTCGTCGGCGAAGGCTGGCACCGGCGCGCCGGCGAAGCGCACGCCGAAATCCATGCCCTGGAGCAGGCCGGTGAGCGCGCCCGCGGCGCGACCGCCTACGTCACGCTGGAACCCTGCTCCCACTTCGGCCGCACGCCGCCTTGCGCCGACGCGCTCATCGCGGCCGGAGTCGCCCGCGTGGTGGCGGCGATGGAAGACCCCAATCCGCTGGTCGCCGGGCGCGGCATGGCGCGCCTGCGCGCCGCCGGCATCGTCACCGCGCACGGCTTGATGGAAACCGAGGCTCACGAACTCAACATCGGTTTCGTTTCGCGCATGACCCGGGGCCGCCCCTGGCTGCGCCTGAAAGCAGCCGCCACCCTCGATGGCAAGACCGCACTGAACAACGGCGTCAGCCAGTGGATCACCGGCCCCGATGCGCGGCGTGACGGCCACCGCTGGCGCGCTCGCGCCTGCGCCGTTCTCACCGGCATCGGCACGGTGCGCGCGGACGACCCCCAGCTCAGCGTGCGCGATGTGCCCTGCGAGCGTCAGCCGCTGCGGGTCCTGATCGACGCCCGCCTCGAAGTTTCGACGAAGGCGCGCATCGTCAACGGCGAGCCGATCCTGATCGCAACCGCGAGCGAAGACCGCGCACGCAGCACGCCCCTGCTCGAGCTCGGCCATCAGATCGTGATCCTGCCCGGCGCTGCCGGCAAAGTCGCACTGCCCGCGCTGATGCGCGAACTGGGGCGGCGCGGCCTGAACGAAGTCCACGCCGAAGCCGGCTTCAGGCTCAACGGTTCACTGCTGCGCGAAGGCTGTGTGGACGAACTGCTGCTCTACCTCGCACCGATGCTGGCCGGCGATGCGGCGCGGGGGCTGTTCAACCTGCCCGAGCTGCACACGCTCCAGGCCGCGACGCGGCTGGAAGTCCGCGATCTGCGCATGATCGGTACCGACCTGCGCCTGATCGCGCGCCTGCGCCCCTCCCCCTGAGGCGGTCTTCAGCGCCGGCTGCCGCCGCACACGACGCAGCCCGGGTCGCGCCCGAAGGTGACGTTGCGCCACTCCATCGAAAAGCCGTCGAGCAGCAGCAGGCGGCCATCGAGCGAAGTGCCGCAGCCCATGATCAGCTTCAGTGCCTCGGCCGCCTGGGTGGTGCCGATCATGCCGACGATCGGAGCGAACACCCCCATCACCGCGCAGCGTACCTCCTCGATGTCTTCGGCTTCCGGAAACAGGCAGTGGTAGCAGGCGCTCTCGGGCCTGCGCAGATCGAACACCGAAACCTGGCCATCGAAGCGGATCGCCGCCCCGGACACGAGCGGCTTGCGGCGATGCACACAGGCGCGATTGACCGCATGCCGGGTGGCGAAGTTGTCGCTGCAGTCGAGGACGACGTCGGCCGCGGCGACCTGCTCGTCGAGCGCGCGGCCTTCCAGGCGCACTTGCAGCGGCTCGATCCGGGTCAGCGGGTTCAGGCGATGGAGCGTGGCGCGGGCCGATTCGACCTTGGGCGCACCGATCATCTCGGCCGAATGCATGATCTGGCGCTGCAGGTTGGTCAGATCCACCGTGTCGTGGTCGGCGATCGCGATCGTGCCCACCCCGCCCGCGGCCAGATACATCGCCGCGGGCGACCCCAGCCCGCCCGCGCCCACGATCAGGACGCGCGCATCGAGCAGTGCCTGCTGCCCTTCGACGCCGATTTCAGGCAACAGGATATGCCGGCTGTAACGCAGGAGCTGATCGTCGTCCATGGAGTCCTATTTGTATTCGCGCAGATCGGGGGGCGTGTCGTCGTGATCGCCGTGGATATGGTGATCCCAGGCCTGGATGTAGACTTCGTTGGACTGCTTGATCAGGCGCTCGGGCGAAAGCAGGTTGTGGCGCTGGGTTTCTTCGGAGAAATAAACCAGCGCACGCGCGAGGCGGACATAGAGCGAGTTCTCGAGCACGAACCTCGCCTCGCGCAGCGCGTCCTCGAGCGCCTCGAGGGAGTATTCGAGCACCGAGTAGCGCACGATCAGGGTCAAGGGGTCGGCGCCACGCTCGACTTCGAGCCCTTTCAGCAGGCGCAGCGCGATCCACGCCCGCTCGATCTGCCCCGGCGGCGCCGGACTGAACCGGATCTCCCGCTCCTTGATGATGCCGGCGCCATGGACAGGATGGTCATGATGCCTGCCAGCCAGCTTGTAGGCGGTTTCCCGACGCATCATGCCCCTCCCTTTGCCGTCATTCGGCGGTCTTGCCCTGGACCACCGGAAGCCCCTTGAGGTGATTGAGCGCCTGGCGCAGCTGATGATCGTCATCACCGGCAAGCTCGAAACGGGCCGGCTCGCCGTCGTCGTCGCCGGCCGCCGGGCGGGGCTGTGCCGTGGCGGCGGCCTTGCGCTCGGCCTCCGGATCCTTGTCGTTGCCAAGATGGCCCTGCAGGTCGGCCTCGCGCACGCGGCGGCTGGAGCCGTTGGCGCTTTCCTCGACGACGACGTCGGGCTCGATCCCCTTGGCCTGGATCGAACGCCCGCTGGGCGTGTAGTACCGTGCGGTGGTGAGCTTGATCGCCGTGCTGTTGTTGAGCGGGAGGATGGTCTGCACCGACCCCTTGCCGAAGGTCTGGGTCCCCATCACCGTCGCCCGCTTGTGATCCTGCAGCGCCCCGGCGACGATTTCCGACGCCGAAGCCGAGCCGGCATTGACCAGCACCACCATCGGCACCTCCTTGGCACCGGCAGGCAGGCGGCGGAGGAAGTCGTCGCGCGTCCCGCGCAGGTAATCGTCAGCGCTCGCGCGGTATTCGCGCTTGGCGTCTTCGGTGCGGCCATCGGTCGACACCACCAGCGTATCGGCAGGCAGGAAGGCCGCGGCGACACCGACGGCGCCGTGCAGCAGGCCGCCGGGGTCGTTGCGCAAATCGAGCACCAGGCCCTGCAGTGGGCCGTCACCGGCGAGCTTGGTGAAATGGTCGGCGACCGATGCCGCGGTGTTTTCCTGGAACTGGGCCACGCGCAGGTAGGCGTAGCCGGGTTCGATCATTTTCGAGCGCACGCTCTGCACCTTGATGACTTCGCGGGTCAGGGTGATCACGATCGGGCGCGTCTCGCCCTTGCGCATGATCGTCAGCGTGATGTCGGTGCGCGGCTTGCCGCGCATGCGCTTGACCGCGTCGCTCAGGCTCATGCCCTTGACCGGAGTGTCGTCGAGCTTGACGATCAGGTCTCCCGCCTTCACCCCTGCACGGAAGGCCGGCGTGTCCTCGATCGGCGAGATCACCTTGACGAAGCCGTCTTCCATGCCGACTTCGATGCCCAGCCCGCCGAATTCGCCCTGGGTCCCCACCTGCAGATCCTTGAACGCCTCGGCGTCGAGATAGGCCGAATGCGGGTCCAGCCCGGACAACATGCCGCTGATCGAGTCGGTGATCAGCTTCTTGTCTTCCACCGGCTCGACATAGCCCTGCTTGATCGCGTTGAACACGTCGGCGTAGGCACGCAATTCCTCCACGGGCAGCGGGACCGGAGCATTGCGGTCCGCATTGGCGGAGAAATTGAGGCTGATCATGATTCCGGCGAACACGCCGGTCATCACGAGACCGAACTGCTTCAGCTTGCTGCGCATGAGAACTCCATTGATCCACCGGCCGCGTGCCGGCAATGCCCCCGGGCTAGTCGAGGCGCACCCATTTCATCGGGTCCTGCGGCTGTCCCTGATGGCGTATTTCGAAGTATAAACCCGATTCCCCGCTGCCTCCGTCACTGCCCACGCGGGCAATCGCCTCCCCACCACCGACCTCCTCGCCGACCTCCCCCAGCAAGGCGTCGTTGTTGCCGTAGATCGACAGGTAGTCGCCGCCGTGGTCGATGATGATCAGATTTCCATAGCCGCGCAGCCAGTCCGAAAACACGATTTCGCCCCCCGCGACCGCGCGCACATCGGTACCCGTAGCCGCCCGGATGAAGACCCCCTTCCACGTCGTGCCGCCTTCGGCCCTTGGAGCGCCGAAGCGGCCGACGAGTTCACCGCGCACCGGAAAACGCAACTGGCCGCGCAACTGGGAGAAACGCACTCCGGTAGGCGTAGGACCGGCAGCGCTGCGCGCCTCGCCCACCACCGCCTCGCTCCGGCGCGCCGGTGGCGCCGCCCCGCCGGGCGCGCGCGCCCGAGCGGCCTGCTCCGCGGCGGCACGCTGCTCGGCGGCCTTGCGCGCGGCCAACTGGCGCGCAGCCTCACGTGTTGCCGCCTCGCGGGCGCGTTGCACGAGTGCATCGATCACCTTGGCGAGGCGCTGTTCGTCTTGGCGCAGCGTACCCACCTCGCGCTTTTGCGCCTGCAATTCGTCGGCAATCGCCGCCAGCGCCCGTGTGCGCTCGAGCTGCACCGATTCCAGCTCGGCACGCCGTGCGCGCTGCTCGCCGGCGAGCGCCAGCATGCGGTCGCGATGGGAGCGGAGTTCCTCGCGCTGGCGCTCAAGCCCGGCCAGATCGGCGCGCAAGGACTCGATCACCGCAAGGCGGGCACGGCCCAGGTGCTCGAGATAACGGGCGTCGCGCGCGAGCTGGTTGGGGTCGCGGGCGGAAAGCAAGGGGGCAACACCATCGGCCGCCCCGTGCACGTAGTAGCGCCGCAGCCACTGTGCCAGTTCGTCCCGGCGTGCCTCGATGCGCGCCTCGCTGTCGCGCTGCGCGGCTTCGAGCCGGGTCAGCCGCTGTTCCGCATCCTTGCGCTCGGTTTCGAGCGCAAGGAGCTGACGCGTCACGCGCGACACCGCGCGCTCGGCCTCGGCCACGGCGACGGCCGCCGACGAACGCCGGGACTCGGTGCGGACCATATCCTGCTGGAGGCCGTCGATGCGCTTTTTGAGTTCGTCCAAGCCCTGGCGGCGCTCGGCGATCTCGCCCGCATCCTGGGCGCCGGCCGGCAATGCCGACCCCGCGCCGACCAGCACGAGACCGAACACGAGAAGCCCCCGCCGCCATCGATCCAGCATGAACCCCACTCCCGGCCGACGGGCGCTCAGACCCTGCCCCGGCGGATCGCCATCGCCTCGCTGAGGCCCCGTCCGGCAATCCCGGCGGGATGGGATCCCCGGCGCGCCCGATCCCGGACCGATTCACCGCAACGAAACAGAACGATCTTGTACATGAAGCGCCATTCCAGTCAGAGGGGCAAAACGCACCGAGCGTATCGGTTCCGAAAGCGTCCGCGGGTGCGGATGCGGCCATGCGCATCCGCAGAACGCAATATTTTATACTATCGCCTTTGCCCGCACCGGCCCCACTGTGACCAACGACGACAACTTCGCGCTCATCGGCAAGCACGAGCATATCGAGACCGCCGCGCGCGCGCTCAAAGCGATCGCTCACCCGCTGCG
This sequence comes from Thauera aromatica K172, assembly GCF_003030465.1. Lineage (GTDB taxonomy): Bacteria > Pseudomonadota > Gammaproteobacteria > Burkholderiales > Rhodocyclaceae > Thauera > Thauera aromatica. The sequence continues at coordinate 2,540,807 of NZ_CP028339.1, forward strand.
CCTGAAGATCCTGTGCGTGCTGGGCGAAGGCGAAGTCTGCGTCCAGGACATCGTCGATGCGGTCGGCACTTCGCAGAGCAACATCTCCCAGCACCTCGCGATCCTGCGCGACAAGGGCGTACTGCAGACCCGCAAGGACGCCAACCGCGTCTACTATCGGGTCTGCGACCAGCGCACGCTCCAGCTCATCGTGCTGATGCGCGAAGTGTTCTGCGGCGCCGATGCGGACTGAAACCGGTTCCAACCCCTGATTCCAACCCCCGATTCCAACCCTTTAACCCGGAGCACCTCCTTTCGTGGAATTCCTGCAACAGAACTGGTACTGGGCCGCCCTCGCGAGCGCCAGCGGCGCCTGGCTGGCGGTCGACCTGATCCGCAACCGCGGCGACAAGAGCCAGCTCTCGCCGGTCGAGGCGACCCTGCTGATCAACCGCGAAGATGCCATCATCATCGACATCCGCGATCCGGCCGAATACGCCCAGGGCCATGTCCCCAACGCCCGCCACATTCCTGCGGGCGAACTGGCCCGTCGCAGCAGCGAGCTGGAAAAGTGGAAGAACCAGCCGCTGATCCTGTGCTGCGCCACCGGTGCGCGCTCCAACGCGGCACTCGATACTCTGCGCAAGGCCGGCTTCGACAAGCTCTACAACCTGCGCGGCGGCATGATGGAATGGCAGAAGGCCGGCCAGCCAATCAGCCGCAAGAGGAAATGAGCATGGCTCCGCAGATCCGCATGTACGTCACCGCAACCTGCCCTTACTGCATCCGCGCCGAGCAACTCCTGCTCGACAAGGGCGTGGCCGACCTGGACAAGATCCGGGTCGATCTCGAACCGGCCCGCCGCGATGAAATGACCGCCCTCAGCGGGCGGCGGACGGTTCCCCAGATCTTCATTGGCGACTACCATGTCGGGGGATGCGACGATCTTTACGCGCTGGAACGCGCCGGCCGGCTCGATCCGCTGCTGCGCGGCGAACCGGCCTGAACCAGCCCCGGCCCGATCGCTCCCGCCCCGTCCCGCGTGCCGGCCGCCGTCACCGTCGCGGGCGGTGCCCGTCCTTCCACCGTTCCATTCCTCCACCGGTTTCCACTCTCACTGGCGTTTCTTCCATGTCCGAAAACACCCAACCCGTATTCTCGATCGAAAAGCTCTATGTCAAGGATCTCTCGCTGGAAGTGCCGGGAGCACCGCAGATCTTCCTCGAACGCGAAGCTCCCCAGATCAACGTCCAGCTGCGCACCGCAGGGCAGGCGGTCGATGAAGGCGTCTACGAAGTCACCCTGACCGTCACCGTGACCGCGCAGATCGGCGAAGAGCGTACCCTGTTCCTGGTCGAGGTCGCCCAGGCCGGCATTTTCCAGATCCGCAACCTTCCCGAAACCGATCTCGAGCCGGTGATGATGATCGGCTGCCCGAACATCCTCTTCCCCTACGCCCGCGAAGCCATCTCGGACGCCGTCACCCGCGCCGGCTTCCAGCCGGTACTGCTGTCGCCGGTGAATTTCGAATCGCTCTACCAGGCCCAAAGCCAGCAGGCGGCGACGCACGCCACCGGCGAAGTGCCGATCCAGTGAGCCCACGCTCATGAACAGCGCCCACCGCTCCCCGATAACGAAGCTGGCCGCCCTCCCGGCGCTCGCCCTCGTCCTGCTGGGCGCCCTCACCGGTCCGCTCTTCGCCCAGGGCATCGAGTACCGCTCCGCCGGCACGGCCACCGTGCTGCGGGACGCCCCTTCGCCGCAAGGCCGGGCGCTGTTCATGCTGCGGCCGGGCACGCCGGTCGAAATCGTCGTCGCCCAGGACGGCTGGCTGCGGGTGCGGGAATCCGGCGGCATGTTGAGTTGGGTCGAACGAAGTGCTCTCAGCACGCGCCGCACCGTGATGATCACAGCGGAGCGTGCGACCATTCGCCGCGCCCCCCGCGAAGATGCCCCGCCGAGCTTCGAAGCGGTGCGCAACGTCGTCCTCGAACTGCTCGGGTCGCCTGCGCTGGGCTGGGCCCAGGTACGTCACGCCGATGGCCTCGAAGGCTTCGTGCGCGCCGCCGAGGTCTGGGGCCTGTGAGCTGCAACATCACGGTATTCGGCGCCGGCGCCTGGGGGAGCGCCCTCGCCCAGGCCCTGTCCACCGCCCACGCAGTCAGGCTGTGGGCGCGCGACCGCCAGCATCTGGACGAGATCGCACGCACCCGCGAAAACCGTCGCTATCTCCCCGACATACGCCTGGACGACGCCCTGGCACTCGAGGCCGACTTCGCCGCGGCAGCCCGGGGGGCGGACCTGCACCTCGTCGTCACTCCGCTTTCCGGCCTGCGCGACACCGCCCGCCGGCTGCGCGAGCAGTCGCCGGGGACGCCGCTGCTCTGGGCATGCAAGGGCTTCGAAGCCGGCAGCGGCCTCCTGCCGCACGAGGTCGCCGCCGCGGAGCTCGGCAGCGATGCGCCCTGCGGCGTGCTCACTGGGCCGAGCTTCGCCGCCGAAGTCGCGCGCGGCCTGCCGGCCGCGATCACGCTTGCCGCCCGCGACGCGGCATTCGCCCACCACTGGGTCAACGTGCTGCACCAGCCGCGCCTGCGCCTCTACGCCAATACCGATCTGGTCGGCTGCGAAATCGGCGGCGCAGTGAAAAACGTCATGGCGATCGCTGCCGGCGTGTCCGACGGCATGGGCTTTGGCCTCAACGCCCGCGCCGCCCTGATCACCCGCGGCCTGGCCGAGATCGCCCGGCTCGCCGAAGCGCTCGGCGGGCGCAGCGAAACCCTGATGGGGCTGGCCGGCATGGGCGACCTGCTCCTGACCTGCACCGGCGACTTGTCGCGCAACCGCCGCGTCGGCCTCGCGCTGGCCGCAGGCAAAAGCCTGGGCGACATTCTGCGCGAACTCGGCCATGTCGCCGAAGGAGTCTCGACCGCCCGCGAAGTGGTGCGGCAGGCGCGCCGTCACGGCGTCGAAATGCCGATCTGCGAGGCGATCGATGCACTCCTGCACCACGGCCTGAGTGCACGCAGCGCGGTCGAGCAGTTACTCGCCCGCGACCCCCGCCACGAATGACCGATGCCGGGCTACAGCCCGGCGGCGCCGGCGAAACCGCACTGGCGCCAGGCTTCGTAGACCACCACCGCCACCGCATTCGACAGGTTCACGCTGCGATTGGTAGGGCGCATCGGAATGCGCACGCACGCATCCGGAGCAAAGGCCTGGAGCACGTCCCCGGGCAGGCCGCGGCTTTCCGGTCCGAACAGCAGCGCATCCCCTTCGCGGTAATCGACCGCATCATGGCGCCGACGGCCGCGGGTGGTGAGCGCGAACATGCGCCGCCCGGCCAGCGCCTCACGGCAGTGGCGCCAGTCCGGATGGACGGTGACGCAGGTCAGATCGTGATAATCCAGCCCGGCCCGGGCAAGCTGCTTGTCCGACAGGTCGAAGCCGAGCGGCGCCACGAGGTGGAGCCTGGAACCGGTGTTCGCCGCGAGGCGGATGATGTTGCCGGTGTTGGGGGGGATTTCGGGCTGGTACAGGACGATTTCGAACATCGGGAAAACAGGCGGGCGCCGTCGCCCCCGTGCCGGATGCATGGCCGGCGCGGGAAAGACAGGAAGCGGATGGAGGAAGACGGCGCGCCACCGCGACGATGGCGCGCCGTGCGCGACTGTACCGCAGCAGATCGCGCTCAGTAAGGGGCAGGCGTGCGTGCGACCACCAGGTTGCCGACCCAGGCCGCCCCCTGCCGCTTCAGGCAGCAGGCGAGCGCATCCAGGGTCGCACCGGTGGTCATCACGTCATCGACCACGATCACCCGCCGCCCGTCCACTCTGGCACGGCATTCGAACGCCGCGCGCGGGTTGCGCAGGCGTGCTTCGCGCCCCAGACCGGCCTGGGCGGGAACGTTGCGGACCTTGCCGACCAGCGTCAGCGCCAGCGGCAGGCCGCGCATGCGTGCGAACGGGCGCGCGAGCTCCACCGCCTGATTGAAGCCGCGCTCGGCCAGACGCCGCGGGTGGAGGGGCATCGGCAGGACGAGATCGGCATCCGCACCGAAATCCCCCGCCCCCGTCGCCAGTTCGGCGGCGAAGAACCTCGACAGCGCCAGCCGATGGCGGTACTTGAGCGCATGCACCATGGCATCGACCGGGAAGGCGAAGTCGTACAGCGCGCGCGTCGCATCGTACGCCGGCCCCGCGCGCAGACAGGCGCCACAGGGGCCTGCACCGAGCGCTGGCAGCGCGCACTGCGGGCAGGCCGTTCCGGGGCGCCGCGGCAGGGTGGCGGCACAAGCCGTGCACAGCGCCTCCCCCCCGGCCTCGTCGCCACACACGAAGCATTCCTGCGGCAACGCGAAGTCGACGAGGCGCGACAGCAGCAGGGGAATCCGGCGCACGGCGTTTGACAACATTTCAGGGGATGGAAGAACATGTGGGCTCCGTAATTACAGCCCGGAACGCCTGAAATGACAATGACTTCTGCCGCCCTCGACCGCCAGCCCCCGGCAGCCCCTGCAACCGCCGAGCGCAAGCGGTGGACCGTTGCCGAAGTGCAGGCCCTGTTCGAGCAGCCCTTCTTCGATCTCGTCTATCGCGCCCAGCAGGTACACCGCGAGCATTTCGACCCCCACGCCATCCAGCGCTCCACCCTGCTGTCGATCAAGACCGGCGGCTGCTCCGAAGATTGCGGCTACTGTTCCCAGTCGGCGCGCCACGACACCGGCCTCGAGCGCGAACGCCTGATGGCGCTCGAGCAAGTGCTGGACAACGCCCGCGCCGCCAAGGCCCGCGGCGCGACCCGGTTCTGCATGGGTGCGGCCTGGCGCGGTCCGAAGGACAAGGATCTCGAACCGGTGCTGAAAATGGTGCGCGAGGTCAAGAAGCTCGGCCTGCAGACCTGCGTGACCTTGGGCATGCTCAAGGACGGCCAGGCCGAGCAGCTTGCCCAGGCCGGGCTCGACTACTACAACCACAACCTCGACACCGCGCCCGATTTCTACGGCCAGGTGATTACCACCCACTCCCTGCAGGACCGCCTCGACACCCTCGACAAGGTACGCGGTGTCGGCATCAACGTCTGCAGCGGCGGCATCGTCGGCATGGGCGAGAGCCGCCCCCAGCGCGCCGCACTGATCGCCCAGCTTGCCAACCTGCCGACCCCACCCGAATCGGTGCCGATCAACAACCTGGTGCAGATTCCCGGCACCCCGCTGGCGGGCGCCGGCCAGCTCGACCCGTTCGAGTTCGTGCGCACCATCGCCGCGGCCCGCATCACCATGCCGCGAAGCTTCGTCCGCCTGTCCGCCGGCCGCGAACAGATGAGCGACGAATTGCAGGCTTTGTGCTTCATGGCCGGCGCCAACTCGATGTTCTACGGCGAGCGCCTGCTCACCACCGACAACCCTGACGCCGACCGTGACGATCGCCTGTTCGAGCGCCTCGGCCTGCGCGCAGTCTGAACCCGGTGACGATGCGCGAAGAGCACGCCCCGCACCACTCCGACAGTAGTTTCAGTCTCGACCGCGCCCTGCTGCGGCGGCGCTTCGAACGCGCTGCCGCAGCCGACGACGACACCGAGCCGCTGGCGCGCGAAATCGCCCGGCGCATGGATGAGCGCCTCGATTACATCCGCGTCGCCCCCGGGCGCGTTCTCGACCTCGGCTGCGGCACCGGTGCCGACCTGGGGCGACTGGCCGGGCGCTTCCCCGAGGCCATGCTTCTCGCCGCCGATTTCGCCCCGGCAATGGTCGCACGCGCCCAAACCCGCCCATGCCCCGCGGCGCGGCGTCCCGGCCTGCTGCGCCGCCTGCTCGGCGGAGGGCGTGAAACCCCACCCGGCCTCGTCGCCGATGCCACCGCACTGCCGCTGGCACGCGCCAGCCTCGGCCTGGTGTGGTCCAACCTGATGCTGCCGGCGCTCGACGACCCGCTACCGGCATTCAGGGAAATCCAACGCGTGCTCGAAGTCGGCGGGCTGCTGATGTTCTCCACCCTCGGCCCGGACACTTTGCGCGAACTGCGCGCCGCCCTCCCCGCGCACGCGGGCGAGCGGGTGCACCGTTTCATCGACATGCACGACCTCGGCGACGCACTGGTCACGGCCGGCTTTTCCGACCCGGTGATGGACATGGAAATGCTCACCCTGACCTACACCGGGCTCGACGAGTTGCTCCACGACCTGCGCGCCAGCGGCGCCAGCAACGCCGCGCGCAACCGCCCGCGCGGACTATCCGGGCGCGACGGATGGGCCCAGGCGCGCGCCGCCTACGATCGGCTGCGTCGCGACGGCCGCCTGCCGGCCACCTTCGAGATCATCCAGGGCCATGCCTGGAAAGCCGCGCCGAAGACCACCGAAGACGGCCGCAGCATCGTCCGCTTCCAGCCGCGTCCGGCGCCGCGGAATGCCGACGTCTGAATCCCCGAGCACCTAAGTCCCCGGACGTCCGAATCCCCGGACGTCCGAATCCCCGGACGTCGGAAATCCCTCTTCCCGCGACCGTCCCCGCCTGCGCCCCACGCTTTCCGCATCACCCTTCTCCCGCTCCAGCGCCCCCCATGCCTTCCTCTCCCGTCTGGCTGTTCGACCTCGACAACACTTTGCACGACGCCAGCCCGCACATCTTTCCGCACATCAACCGCAGCATGACGGCCTACCTCGAGCGCCACCTCGACCTCGCCCCGGAAGAGGCCAGCGCACTGCGTGCCCATTACTGGCGGCGCTATGGCGCCACCCTGCTCGGTCTGATGCGCCACCACGGCACCGACCCGGATCATTTCCTCGTCGAGACCCACCGTTTCGAGCGCCTGCACGAGATGGTGGTGTTCGAGCGCGCGCTGCACGCGATGCTGCGCCGCCTGCCCGGGCGCAAGCTCGTGTTTTCCAACGCCCCCCGGCACTACGCCGAGGCGGTGCTGGAAATCATCGGAATACGCCGGCTGTTCGAAGAGGTGGTCGGCATCGAAGGCCTGGGCTACCAGCCCAAACCCGGCATCCACGCCTACCGCAGGCTGCTGCACGAGCGGCGCCTGAATCCGGCGCGCTGCGTGATGCTCGAGGACTCGGCGGCAAACCTGCGCACCGCCAAGCGCCTCGGGATGCGCACGGTGCTGGTCGGCCGCGGCCCGGGCAAACCGGCCTACGTGGATGTGAAAATCGCCTCGATCCTCGACCTGCGCAACCAGCTCGGCCGCCTCGGGCGATAGCGCCCGAAGAGGCGTCTGCGGGCGAGGCCGGAGCGGACGCTGCCGGAAACCGAGCGCGAAGCGCCGGAAGGACGCCGCCGCGCCGCCCGCCGCTCAGTGCCCGTACTCAGTGCCTGCTGCTCAGTGCCCGCCGCTCAGCCGCCCGTCTTGAGCCAGGCCGCCGCGTCGAGAGCGTAGTAGGTCAGGATGCCGTCGGCGCCGGCGCGTTTGAACGACAGCAAGGCTTCCAGCACGCAGGCCCGTTCATCCAGCCAGCCGTTGGCGGCCGCAGCCTTGAGCATCGCGTACTCGCCGCTGACCTGATAGACGTAGGTCGGCACTTCGAGCTCGCGCTTGACCCGGCGCACGATGTCCAGGTAGGGCATCCCCGGCTTCACCATGAACATGTCCGCGCCCTCGGCGATGTCGAGGGCGACTTCGCGGATCGCCTCGTCACTGTTGGCCGGGTCCATCTGGTAAGTGTATTTGTTGCCCTTGCCCAGGTTGCCGGCCGAGCCCACGGCGTCGCGGAAAGGCCCGTAGAAACTCGACGCGTACTTCGCCGAGTAGGCCAGGATGCGGGTGTGGATGTGGCCGGCGCGGTCGAGCTCGCTGCGGATGCGGCCGATGCGCCCGTCCATCATGTCCGACGGCGCGACCACGTCGGCGCCGGCGCCGGCATGGCACAAGGCCTGCTTCGCCAGCGCTTCCAGGGTCTCGTCGTTCATCACGTAGCCGCGCGGATCATCGGCGTCGATCAGGCCGTCCTGGCCATGGCTGGTGTAGGGGTCGAGGGCGACGTCGGTGATCACCCCCAGTTCGGGAAAGCGCGCCTTGAGCGCCTGCACCGTGCGCGGCACCAGGCCGTCCGGGTTCCAGGCCTCTTCCGCGCCGGGACTCTTGCCGCCCGCATCGATGACCGGAAACAGCGCCAGCGCCGGCACCCCGAGCTCGAGCGCGCGCTCGGCCAGGTGCAGCAGGCGGTCGATGGAGACGCGCTCGACACCGGGCATCGAGGGCACGGCTTCGACCCGCCCCGCCCCCTCGAGGACGAACGCCGGGTAGATCAGATCGTCTGCGCTGAGCACGTGCTCACGCATCAGACGGCGGGAAAAATCATCGCGCCGCATACGCCGCATGCGGATCGCGGGAAAGGCTCCGGTGGGTCGCATCATCGTCTCGTGTATCGGTTGGAAACCGGCCAACGGGCCGTCGACTGCCTGTGGCGGCTGCGACTGCGATTCGATTACGGTCCGATGCAGCGCGCCGCCGGCGGGCGAAACAAGCAGAAACGCTTTTCGCCCGGAACTTTCGGCAAACCAAGTCTATCTTACTAAGCAGATGGCTCTGCCCCCCCGGCCGAGCCGTCTCCCGCTTCACCTCCCTGAGCGGGCGCCTCACGCCCGGTGAGGCTTTTTCGGCCCCCGACTACATCCCCTCGTCGGGGGTCTTTGTTTTCATGTCCGGCGATCCTGCAAGCGCTTCGCTCAGGCTTTGCCCTGGAGGGGGAGCACTGCGCTCGGCCATCGCAAGCGCCTCGCCCTGCGCGCCGCCAGCACCGAGCCAGCCGCCGATGACACGTTCGGCCTCCTCCACCCCGCTTTTCTTCAGGCTGGAAAACAGCTGCACGGTAACCTGCCCCCCGAGCGGCGCGAGTTCCCGGCGCACGTCCTGGAGAACGGCCGCGGCGGGGCCGCGCGAGAGTTTGTCGCTCTTCGTCAGGAGGACGTGGATCGGGCGCCCGGAAGGGGCGAACCAGTCGATCAGCTGGCGGTCCAGCGTCGTCAACGGACGGCGCGAATCCATGATCAGGACCAGCCCGACCAGACTCTCGCGCTTTTTCAGATAGACCTCGATCAGCGCCTGCCATTCGCGGCGGATCTTTTCCGGCACGGCCGCATAGCCGTAGCCGGGCAGGTCGACGAGCAGGGCGCCATTGTTGAGGCGGAAGAAATTGATCAGCTGGGTGCGGCCCGGGGTCTTCGATACGAAAGCCAGCCGCACATGCCCGACCAGGGTGTTGATCGCACTCGATTTTCCGGCATTGGAGCGCCCGGCGAAAGCGATTTCCGCTCCAGAGGGCGGGGGCAGGCCGGAAGGCTTGGCGATCGAGATTTCGAATTGTGCGTTGCGGAACAAGGGCATGAAAGAAAGGCCGGGAAGGCCGCTGGCTGCGGGAGAGCGGGCATCGCGTCGCGCAACGCCGCGTTGATGGGATAGAATACCGCGTTTGAAACAATCACTCACGGCTTTCCGAGGACACCATGATCAAGCGTTCCCTGCTGCTCTCGTCGCTGCTGCTGCTTTCTGGCGGCCTTCAGGCCCAGGACCCGGCTTCCGAGCTCGCCAAGGCGAAACAGACCGCTGAAACGCTCTGCGCCGCCTGTCACGGTGCGGACGGCAACAGCCAGCTCCCGGCCAACCCGAAGCTCGCGGGCCAGCATCAGGACTACCTGTTCAAGCAGCTGCGCGAGTTCAAGGGCTGGGACGGCGCCGCGCCGGTGCGCGAGAACGCGGTCATGTCGGCGATGGTCGCCGGCCTCGAAGAAAACGACATGCGCGCGCTGGCGAGCTACTTCGCCTCCTTCGAACAACAGCCCGAAGCGGCGAAGAGCATGGAAACAGCCGAACTGGGCCAGCAGATCTGGCGCGCCGGCATCGCCGCCAAGGGGGTCCCCGCCTGCGCCGCCTGCCACGGTCCCGCCGGCGCCGGCATGCCGGCCCAATACCCCCGCCTGTCGGGCCAGTTCGCCGAATACACCGAAGCCCAAATGAAGGCGTTCCGCGACGGGGCCCGCCAAAACGATCCGAACAGCATGATGCGCACGGTCGCCCTGAAAATGACCGATCCGGAAATCAAGGCCGTCGCCGATTACGCCGCCGGACTGCGCTGAGCGCCGTACACCGCGCCCGCCCCCAGGGGCGGACGCCGACCGGCCGCCATTTTCCGGACTCCTGCCCATGACCCAAGCTTCTTCCGGCAGCGCCGACCGCCGCAACTTCCTCGGCGTCGCAGAGGCCCGCGCAGCGATCCTCGACGGGCTTTCGCCGATCTCCGGCTGGGAGCGTGTCGCAGTGCGCGCCGCGCTCGGCCGCGTGCTCGCCGAGGACGTGATCGCCCCCTACAACGTCCCCGCCCACGACAACTCGGCGATGGACGGCTACGCGCTGCGCGCCCAGGACCTCGCCGCCTCCGCCGAGACGGGCCTGGCGATCGTCGGCACCGCCTTCGCCGGACGGCCGTTCTCCGGCATTGTCGGCGCCGGGCAGGCGGTGCGGATCATGACCGGCGCCTCGATTCCGCAGGGCGCCGACACCGTCGTCGTCCAGGAAGTGGCGCGCCGCGAACACGACCGCGTGTTCATTCCCGCCGGGCAGAAGAAGGGGCAGAACCTGCGCCGCGCCGGCGAAGACCTCGCCGAAGGCGGGGTCGCACTCGCCGCCGGAACCCGCTGCGGCCCGGCCGAACTCGGCCTGATCGCCTCGCTCGGGATCGCCGAAGCCGTCGTCCGCCGGCCGCTGCGCGTCGCCTTCTTTTCCACCGGCGACGAGATCGCTTCCATCGGCCGCCCGCTCGGCCCCGGCGAAGTCTACGACAGCAACCGCTACACCCTCTTCGGCGCCCTCTCGCGGCTCGGTTGCGAGCTCCTCGACATGGGCGTCGTTCCCGACCGCCCCGAGGCGCTCGAGGCCGCCTTCCGCGACGCCGCGCTGACGGCCGACGTCGTCATCACCAGCGGCGGAGTCTCGGTCGGTGAGGCCGACTTCATCCGCGAGATGATGGCGCGCCTGGGCGAAGTGGCGTTCTGGAAGCTGGCGATCAAGCCCGGCCGACCGATGGCGTTCGGTCGCATCGGCGGCGCCGTGCTGTTCGGCCTGCCGGGCAACCCGGTGGCGGTGATGGTCACCTTCTACCAGTTCGTGCATGACGCCCTGCTCAAGCTGATGGGGGTCAGCCCACTGCCGCCGGCCGAGCGCTTCCCGGCGCGCGCCGACTTCAGCCTGCGCAAGCAGCCCGGCCGCACCGAATACCTGCGCGGACGCCTGCAGCGCGCCCCCGGCGTCCTGTCCGTGACACTCGCCGGTGCCCAAGGCTCGGGCGTGCTGAGTTCGATGTCGGAAGCCGACTGCTTCGTCGTGCTGCCGGAAGACTGCACCGCGGTGCAGCCCGGCGACACGGTCCTCGTTCAACCTTTCCACGGCCTGATGTAACAAATGCCGGCCGCAGCCCGCAGGCGCACCCCCTCATGACTCAGGACGAACTCAAGAAAGCTGCGGCGCTGGCTGCGCTCGACTACATCGTCGAAGGCAGTATCGTCGGCGTCGGCACCGGCTCCACGGTGAACCACTTCATCGACGGCCTCGCCGGCCTCCGCAGCCGGATCCGTGGCGCCGTCTCCAGTTCCGAAGCCAGCTCGCAGCGCCTCGCCGCCCACGGCATCGAAGTGTTCGATCTCAACAGCATCGAATCGCTGCCGGTCTACGTGGATGGCGCCGACGAGATCGACCACGGCTTCGCCATGATCAAGGGCGGCGGCGGCGCGCTGACGCGCGAGAAGATCGTCGCCGCGGTGTCGGAGCGCTTCGTCTGCATCTGCGACGCCAGCAAGCGCGTCGACGTCCTCGGCCGCTTCCCGCTGCCGGTCGAAGTCATCCCGATGGCCTGCACCCACGTCTCCCGCGAACTGCGCCGGCTCGGCGGCGAGCCGAAGCTGCGCGAAGGCTTCGTCACCGACAACGGCAACCGGATCCTCGACGTCCACGGCCTGTCGATCACCGACCCGGTGGCGCTGGAGGCGCGCATCAACCAGATCGTCGGAGTGGTCACCAACGGCCTCTTCGCCGAACGCGGTGCCGACGTGCTGTTGCTCGCCGGCGGGAACGGAGTGGAACGGCTGGAGCGCACTCCGGCGCGTTAGCGGCGCGCCCTCGGCGACGGACGGCGGGCAGGTAGGCGGCAAGAAACGTGCAACAAAAGCTTAACAATCCTCTGTTAGCCTGCAAGCCCTCCCGACTGGACTCCTGGCAACAATGACGGAACACACGCTGAAGCAGTTCGACATCGACCTCGACAGGATCCGCCGCGGCGTCCTGCAGATGGGCGGCATGGTCGAAGCCCAGTTCACGAAAGCGCTGGAAGGATTGCGCAGCGGCGACATGGCCTCGATCGAAGCGGCGATCGAGGCCGACAAATCGGTCAACCTCGAGCAGATCCGGCTCGACAACGCCTGCACCCACATCATTGCCAAGCATCAGCCGACCGCCAGCGACCTGCGCCTGCTGCTGACAGTGATCAAGGCCGTATCCGACCTCGAGCGCGTCGGCGACGAAGCCAAGAAGATCGCCAAAGCGGCCCGGCGCCTGCACGCGAACGGCACCTCCTCCCCCCCGAAAGTCGGACTCAGCCACGCGACCCAGCTGGCGCTCGAGATGCTGCGCGCCGCACTCGACGGCTTCGCCCGCGGCGATGCCGGCGAGATCGATGCAATCCGGCTCAAGGACACCGAAGTCGACAGCGATTTCAAGGGCATCACGCGCCAGCTGATCACCTACATGGTGGAGGATCCGCGCACCATCACCAGCAGCCTGGAGCTGCTGTTCATCGCCAAGGCGATCGAGCGCATCGGAGACCATGCGCTGAACATCGCCGAACATGTGGTCTATATGGTGAGCGGCGAAGACGTGCGCTTCACCAAAGCCCAGACCAGCGGGATGAGCGGCACGGAAGCCCGCCCGTAGCCGCACCATCCCGGATGCGGGCGGTGAAACAACACGGGGGGATGGCATCGCCATCCCCCCGTCTCGCTTGGCGGGGAGCAAGCCCCCGCCCATGTTCTGGTGCGCCCTGCTTACTGACTGGGCGGCACGTAGCCCGAAACCTGGTCCGCCCCCCCTTCGAAGAAGTGCTTTTCCATCTGTTCGGCCAGATACTTGCGCGCCCGCGGCTCCATCAGGTTGAGGCGGTTCTCGTTGATCAGCATGGTCTGGTACTTGACCCACTGCTGCCACGCTTCTTTCGACACGTTCTCGAAAATCCGCTTGCCGAGCGCGCCCGGCACCGGGGGCAGGTCGAGGCCTTCGGCCTCGCGTCCGAGTTTGACGCAGTTCACCATGCGAGCCATGTTGCTATCCTTTTGCTGTCGGGTTCATCGGAACTTTGATCGCGCATTTTAGCCGATTCGGCCGCACCCGCCCGCCGCATCACAGCGCCTTCACGAACACCTTCGAGCGGCGCTGCAGGTTGTAGAGCTCGCGCTTCTTGCGCGGCAGGGCCTCGGGACCGATTTCGTTGAAGCCGCGCTCGCGGAACCAGTGCGCGGTGCGGGTGGTGAGCACGAACAGGCGCTCGAGCCGCTGCAGCCGCGCGCGCCGCTCGATGCGGCGCAGCAACTGGTCGCCGAGGCCGGCACGGCGGTACTCGTGCGTCACCGCCAGGCAGGCCAACTCGGCGGCATTGTCCTCGCTGAAAGGATAGAGCGCGGCACAACCGACCAGCACTCCGTCATGCTCGACGACGCTGAAGCGCTCGATTTCCTGCTCGAGCAGTTCGCGCCCGCGGCGCACCAGGGTGCCGTCGGCCTCCATCGGCGAGATCAGCGCCACCAGCGCGCCGACGTCGTCCACCGTCGCCTCGCGCAGGCGGAACAGCGGGTCGCGCGCGACCACCGTGCCGACCCCGGCATGAGTGAAGAACTCGAGCAGGAGGCCGCCGTCGAGGTCATGATCGATCAGATGGCAGCGCGCCACCCCCTTGCGCACCGCGCGGATCGCACACGGCAGGAACAGGTGCAGGTCCTCGGTCAGCCCTTCGCCGGTGTCGAGCTTGGCCTGCGCCTCGTCGGCGGTGACCGACTCGACGAGCTGCCCCTCGGCGTCGAGCAAGCCGGGCGCATCGCACAAGTAGATCAGCTTCTCGGCCTTCAGCGCCACCGCCACCGCCTCGGCCACCTCCTCCATCGCCAGATTGAAGATCTCGCCCGCCGGCGAAACGCCGAGCGGAGTGATCAGCACCACGTTCTGCTGGTCGAGGTCGGCGTTGATTTCCTCGGCGATGATCTTGCGCACCGCACCGGTGTATTGGTAATCGACCCCGTCGACCACCCCGACCGGGCGCGCAGTGATGAAATTGCCGCCGGTGACGCGGATGTAGCTGCCCGCCATCGGCGTGTTGGGCAAGCCCTGGGAGAGCAGCGCCTCGACTTCGACACGGGTCACCGCCATCGCCGATTTGACGCATTCGAGCGCGCCGGCGTCGGTCACCCGGAGTCCGTGGTGAAAGCGCGGCTCCAGCCCGCGGCGGGCCAGTTCGACGTCGATCTGCGGGCGGGCGCCATGCACCAACACCAGGCGGATGCCCAGCGCCGCCAGCAGGTTGCAGTCGTAGGCCAGGCTCTGCGCGCGCTCACCGGCAGCGACTTCGCCGCCGAAACCGACGACGAAAGTGCGCCCCCGGAAGGCATGGATGTAGGGCGCCGCGCCGCGCACCCAGGCGACGAAGCGCGCCGTCGCGTCATCGACCCGGGGTATGCGGGCCGCGCCCGGGGACGGGGGAGAAGAAGGGGACGTGGAGTTGGAGGGCGTGGAGTCGGATTCGGTGTTCACACATTCACCACTGCGGCATCGACCGGGCAAAGGCGCGGCCGGGGGCTGGATCGAATGCCGGAATTCTAGCCCGAATGCACGCTCCGGTTCGCGCCCGCCCCGCCACCGGGCTCATCCGAGCGCCGCTTCCAGGCGTTCGCAGAGCGTGCGCAGGACCTTGATCCGGGCAAAATGCTTGTCGTCGGCCTCGACCAGGGTCCAGGGCGCATATTCGGTGCTGGTGCGATCGACCATATCGCACACCGCGCGGCTGTAGTCGTCCCACTTGTCGCGGTTGCGCCAGTCCTCCGCGCTGATCTTGAAGCGCTTGTGCGGCTGGGCTTCCCGCTCCCGGAAGCGCGCCAGCTGTTCGTCCCTGCCGACCGCCAGCCAGAACTTCACCACCACCGCCCCGGCCGCGACGAGCTGATCCTCGAAATCGTTGATCTCGGCGTAGGCCCGCATCCAGTCGGCCTCGGAGCAGAACCCTTCGACCCGCTCGACCAGCACGCGGCCGTACCACGAGCGGTCGAACACGACGACCTTGCCGCGCGGCGGCAGATGCCGCCAGAAGCGCCACAGGTAGGGCTGGGCGCGCTCTTCCTCGGTCGGTGCGGCGATCGGCACGATGCGGTACTGGCGCGCATCGAGGGCGCCGACCACGCGCCGGATCGCCCCGCCCTTGCCGGCCGCGTCCATGCCTTCGAACACCAGCACCAGCGCGCGCCGGCGAAACGCCGCCGAGCGCGACAGCAGGGCCAGCCGGCCCTGCAACGGCTCGAGCAGCTCGTCGTACTCCTTGCGCTTCATGTCCTGGCGCACCAGGGTATCGAGCACATTGACCCGGTCGATGCGCGGCGGCAGGGGCGCCACCGACAGGCGCGCCATCCAGTGCTGGCTTGCTGCATCAAGGCGGCGGCGCAGCGCGGCAAGCAGGGTGCGGCCGGCAAACAGCGCGCGATAGTTCGGGTCCGAGCCATCGACGATCAGCCACGGCGCCTCGCCGGTGCTGGTGGTGCGCAGCACATGGCCCGCCACTTCACGGTAGCGGTCGTAGCGCGCATAAAAGCGCCAGTCGCGCGCGGTGACCCGCCAGCGCGTGCGCTCGTCCTTTTCCAGCTCCCGCAGGCGCTTCTTCTGCGCCGCCTTCGACAGATGGAACCAGAACTTGATCAGCAGCACGCCCTCGTGCGCGAGCATGGTCTCGAAACGGCGGATCTCGTCCAGGCGCTGGTCGAGTTCGGCCTTCTTGCAGCTACGCTCGACACGCTCGCGGATGGGCTGGGCGTACCAGTTGTTGAACAGCACGCCGATCTTGCCGCGCGGCGGCAGCGCACGCCAGAAGCGCCACATGAACGGACGCTCGGCCTCTTCCGCGGTCGGCGCATCGAACGCCCAGGACTGGATGTGGCGCGGGTCCATCCACTCGTTGAGCAGGTTCACCGTCTCGCTCTTGCCCGCACCATCGACGCCGTTGATCAGCACCACGACGGCGAACTGGCCGAGTTCGAGCAGATCGAACTGGGCATCCAGAAGTTCGGCGCGCAGGCCGGGCACCGCCGCGTCGTAGTCCTCCGTCGTGGTGCAGTGGCCAAGTTCGGCGGATTCGAACATGCGATGGACTCCTTCGTCGATCTGCGACTGTCGGCAGCAGGTCGCACAAGAACGCGGGCGCGACCTTCAGAAATCGCCCCAGCGTGCCTGCACCACCGCGAGCGCGGCCAGGCCGGCGGTTTCGGTGCGCAGCACGCGCGGCCCCAGACTCACGCGCTGGCAGCCGGCGGCATCGGCCGCGGCCAGCTCGGCTTCGCTCCAGCCGCCTTCCGGGCCGACCAGCAGGTGCACGCCGGCCGACGGCCGCGGGGCGTCAGCAAAGCCGCTCACCCCACCCGGCGCGAGCAGGTAGTTGCGGGCATCGCGCTGGCTCGCCAGCCACTGCCCCAGCGCCTGCACCGGCCGCACTTCGGGAATGCGGTTGCGCCCGCACTGCTCGCACGCCGACACCGCCACCTGCTGCCAGTGTGCCACGCGCTTGTCGGCGCGCTCGCCGCCCAGGCGCAGCACCGAGCGCTCGGCCTGCACCGGCTGGATCGCGGCGACACCGAGCTCGACCGCCTTCTGCACGATCCAGTCCATTTTGTCGCCGGTCGCCAGCGCCTGCACCAGCACCACCTGCAGCGGCGACTCGCGATCGGCCGCGCTGCGTTCGCCGAGCACGGCCACGGCCGTCTTGCCGCGCACCACCAGGCGCGCGGCGACCTCGCCCCCCTCGCCGTCGAACAGGGCCAGCGCCTCGCCCTCGCGCAGCCGCAGGACGCGCAGGGCATGGTGGGCGAGCGCCTCGGGCAGCACCACTTCGCCCCCCGCGGGCAGGCGATCCGGAAAGTGGAAACGTGAAATCATCGTAAGATTATAGGCCCGAGCACCGCTCACCCGACCGGCAAGGAGTCCGTCATGCCCACCGCCTCGCAGCGCCTCGCGCGCGCCCGAGCGCTCGAATCCCTGGTGCGCGACATCGCGCGCGAGGAAATCCTGCCGCGCTACCTGAAGTCGTCGCGCAGCCGCAAGGCCGACGGCTCGCTGTTTACCGAAGCCGACCTCATCTCCCAGCACCGCTTTTCCGAAGCGCTGCCGCAGCTGCTGCCGGGCGCGGTGCTCGGCGAAGAGATGAGCGCCGCCGAACAGGCCATGCTCTGGAACGAAGGCGGGCGCGGCCTGTGGTGCATCGACCCCATCGACGGCACCACCAATTTTGCCAACGGCATTCCGCTGTTCGCCGTCTCGATCGCCTACCTGATCAACCACCAGCCGGTCCTCGGCGTCGTCTACAACCCGATCACCGATGAATCCTTCTACGCCGCCCGCGGCGCCGGCGCCTTCCTCAACGGCACCGAACTGCCGCTGCGCCCGAGCGCGGCCTCGCTCCACGACGCCGTCGCCGGCGTGGACTTCAAGCGCATCAGCCACCATCTCGGCGACGAACTCGCCGTGCGCCCGCCCTACTACTCCCAGCGCAACTTCGGTTCGAGCGCGCTCGAATGGTGTTTCGTCGCCGCCGGCCGCCTCGATGTCTATCTGCATGGCGGGCAGATGCTGTGGGATTACGCCGCGGGCTGCCTGATCCTCGCCGAGGCCGGCGGCCAGGCCGAAGCGCTCGACGGCGGGACGCTGATGTCGGGGCCGGCGATCAAGCGCGGAGTGATTACCGCGGCCAGTCCGGCGCTGTTTGCCGAATGGTCGGCCTGGGTCAAGGGGCACTCCTGACGCCCCCGTCCCGCGCACGCCTTGCCGCCACCCAGCGGCGGACCCACCACCGCGCCGCTCCGACAGCGCACGCCTCCGGCGGAGACCACCATGTCCATGAAGCACCCGATCATCGCCGTCACCGGCTCGTCCGGCGCCGGCACCACCACGGTCAAACACACTTTCGAGGCGATCTTCCAGCGCGAAAGCGTCAACGCCGCGATCGTCGAAGGCGACAGCTTCCACCGCTACACCCGGGCCGAAATGAAAGCCCTGATCGAGGACGCCGAGCGCACCCACCTGCGCGGCATCAGCCATTTCGGCCCGGAGGCGAACCTGCTCGCCGAGCTCGAAAGCCTGCTCCGCGCCTACGGCGAATCGGCCACCGGGCGGCGGCGCTACTACATCCACAACGAAGCCGAGTCGATGCGCTGGAACCTGCCGATGGGCACGTTCACCGAATGGGAAGACCTGCCGGTGGGCACCGACTGCCTGTTCTACGAAGGCCTGCACGGCGCCCTGGTGACCGACGAAGTTGACGTCGCCCGCCATGTCGATCTGCTGATCGGCGTGGTGCCGATCATCAACCTCGAATGGATCCAGAAGCTGCATCGCGACACCAAGCTCCGCGGCTACACCGCCGAGGCGGTCCAGGACACCATCCTGCGCCGCATGCACGACTACGTGCATCACATCGTGCCCCAGTTCGCCCGCACCCACATCAACTTCCAGCGCGTGCCGGTGGTCGACACTTCGAATCCGTTCATCGCCACCAGCGTCCCCACCCAGGACGAGTCGATGGTGGTGATCCGCTTCAAGGACCCGCGCGGCGTCGACTTCCCCTATCTGCTGCGCATGATCCACGATGCGTTCATGAGCCGCGCCAACACCATCGTCATCCCGGGCGGCAAGCTCGACCTGGCGATGCAGCTGATCCTGACGCCGCTGATCTGGAAGCTGATGGAGCGCCGCCGGCAGTGGGTGTGAGCCGCCCTCACCACAGGTAGAACATCGTCACCCACGGCAGCACCGCGCCGGCCGTCGCCACCGCGAAGGCGGCGAAGGCCGCGCCCCGGCGGGCCGCGGACGGCGGCGCACGGCGCAACTGCACGACGGCGAGGGCGAGGCTGGCGGCGGTGGCGAGCGCGAGCAGCCCGCCGCGCCAGAGCGGCAGCGCTGGAATCACCACGCCTTCGGCCGCGAGCAGGGTCACGGTCAGCGCCGACAGGCCCAGGAACACACCGACGCCGCCCAGCGGAATCAGCGCGTAGGCCAGGCGCAGGTGCGCCCGGGCCTCACCCAGGGCAAGGCCCGCCACGCGCAGCCAGAGGCTGATCCAGCCGCCGATGAGGAGCGCGGCGGCGCCGATGTAAGCGAGGATCATCAGGCCGTCGAGCCAGGTGAACACGTCGCTCGCTTCCGGGTAATGGGTCAGCAGCCACCACGGAATGTCGCTGCCGAAGAGGGCGAAGGCCTCGCGCTCGACCAGCCACTCGGCGACCGCGAGCTTGGCGCGCACGAACCAGGGCGAAGCCGACCACTGGAAGGCGCCGATCGCGGTGCCGATGACGCCGAACACGAGCAGGCGCACTTCCCAGGGCTGGACATCGGTACCGCGCAGGCGCGCGACTTCGCTGCCAGGCAGGCGCGCGGCGAGGCTCACCGCGTCGCGATGGCCGGCGCAGCGCCCGCACATATGGCAGTCGGAGGCGCTCTCCATGCGGCGGATGTCGACCAGCGGCGCGCAGTCGACCGCCCCCCCCTTGCGCGCCGGTGCGGCCTCCCAGGCGGCGCGGTCGGTGCGGAAATGCACCGGGGCGAGGCGCGCGAGCAGGCCGAACACGCCGCTCACCGGGCACAGGTGGCGACACCAGACACGCTTGCCACGGCCATAGACGAGGCCGACCGCGACCGCGGCGACGGTCGAACCGCCGAGCACCAGCAGCGCCGCCTGGGCGTACTCGTAGACGCTGACCAGCTGCCCATAGACGGTGGTGAGGACGAAGGCGACGAAAGGCCAGCCCCCCCACTTGATCCAGCGCGGCACCGGGCGGCCGAGGCCGACGCGCGACGCCTGCTCGGCGAGGAAGCCTTCCGGGCACAGCACGCCGCACCACACCCGCCCCATCAGCATCATCGACAGCAGCACGAACGGCCACCACAGGCCCCAGAACACGAACTGTGCGAACAGGGTCAGGTCGTCCCACAGGCGGGCGCGGGAATCGGGCAGCGGCAGGAAGGCGGGGGTGACGACGAGGAACAGGTACACCGCCAGCACCGCCCACTGGATGCCGACGATCCAGCCGCGATGACGGCGCATCGCCTCACCGAGACGGGCAAGCGCGGGGCGCCGGCGCGGCGCCGGACGCGACGCCACCATCGACACCGGAGTGCCGCAGCTCATGCCGCCCTCCGCCGCTGCAGGCGGCCGAGCCCGGCGACCAGCAGCCAGTAGCCGCCCCACGCGCACAGTGCCATCAGCGAGGGCTGCGAACGGTAGCCGGCGAAGGCGCTGGCGATGCCGCCGAGCGTGCCGCCATCGTCGAGCAGCGCCGAGCTGTCCCACACCGGCTCGAGCAGCGGCGGCAGCCATTCGAGGTTGATCAGGCGTTCCACGCCCGCCACCAGCAAGCCGGCGGCGAGCAGCAGCAACACCAGCTCGCTGGCGCGGAAGAACACCCGCTGCGGCAGCCAGTGCGCACCGCGCTGGATCAGCCAGGCGGTCAGCAGCGCCAGCACGAAACCGATGCCGGCGCCGGCGAGCATGGCGTTGAGCGCCACGCCCGACTGCTCGAGGCCGAGCCCGTAGAGGAACAGCACCGTCTCCGCGCCCTCGCGCCCGACCGCGATCGCCGCCAGCAGCGCCACCGACAGCCCGCCGGCGTTCTCCGCCGCACGCGCCAGGCCAGCCTCGAGCTCGCGCTTCATGTAGCGGCCGTGGGCACGCATCCACAACACCATGTGGGTGATCAGGCCGGCGGCGAGGATCACGATCGCGGCCTGGAAGAGTTCCAGCGCGTCGCCGGCGAGCTGGCTGCTGAGGCCGAGCATGGCGAGCGCGAGCACGCCGGCGAGCACCAGCCCGCCGCCGACCCCTGCCCACAGGTGGCGCACCCCGATGCGGCCGTCGCCGCGCGCGCCGATCCAGGCGTAGAGGATGCTGATCACCAGGATCGCTTCGACGCTTTCGCGCCAGACGATGAACAATGCATTACCCATGGTTCTTGCTCTCGACCGTACTCGTCATTTTTAGATACCGCCCGCGGCGCTTCGGCCCGGGTCAGCGCGCGATGAACTGGCCTTTTGCGGTGTCGGGATGGAACTCGCCGAAAAAGGGATAAGTGCCGGCCTTGAGCGGCGGGTAGATCGTCGTGCGGGTGACGCCGGGGCCGACCACGAGTTCCTTGAACGGGCGCGTGGTCTCGAACTCTTCCGGGCCGGCGTTGCGGTTGGTCAGGCGCAGGCGGAAGCGGGTGTCGGCCGGCACTTCGATGGTTTCGGGGGTGAAGCGGCCGTTCTCGGCGACGACCTCGAAGGTGGGCATCTCGGCATGCGCCACGAGCGGCGCGGCGAGCAGGGCGGCAGCGAAGGCCGCTGCGGACAGGCGGGCAGGATTCATGATCTCGGCAGGGTGTGCTGAATGGCGAAAAACCCCGCCCGGCACGAAGCCGGACGGGGCAGAGCGGGGGCGGCGCAGAGAGGGCGGCCGCTGGTCAGAACGCATACAGTCCACGCAGGCCGAACACCGTCACCGATTCCGCCTCGGGGTCGGCGGCGGCCCGCCGGATGTACTGCAGGTCGGGGGTCAGCGACAGCTGCGGGTTCACCTGCCAGCGGTAGTAGAGCTCAGCGACCTGCTCGGCGCCGCGGGCGTCGTAGCCGAAATCGGGCGACAGCGGCGCTTCGGCGCGGAACTCGTCGCTCGCGCGCAGCCAGGCCCAGGCCAGGCCGACGCCGTCGGCACCACGGCCCCAGGCATTGCCGGTGAGCTCGCCGCCCACGGTCAGCGCGCGGTCAAAGGCGGCCTTGCCCGAACTCGCACGGCCGTAGCGGGCGAACAGGGCGAGATCTTCATGCACGCGCTGGTCGATGCTCAGGCCCCAGCCGGTGGTGGCATCGACGCTGCCGTCGAAGCCCTCGTACTGACCGTTGCGCCAGGCATAGAGGCGATAGTTGCCGTCGAAGCCCTGGTTCTTGCGCCCGTACTCGAGCTGGCCGATGACGAAGGGCTTGGTGAAGCTGCGCCCGAACTTCGCCCCCTCGCCGGCACCGAACGCGGCCACCGAAGCCTGCCACCAGTCCGGCGCACTGCGCTCGTTGCGGTAGGCCAGGCGCAGGCCGGGGCTGAAGCCGTAGTCGTCGGCGCCGACCGCACCGCCCGAGTCGAGCAGCGGGTTATGCACGAAGACGTTGTTGAGGAACTTCTCCGCCTCGTTGTCGGCGATCGCGTTCTGGTCGAAGAATACGAAGGGGTCCATCTTGCCCACGGTGAGCTGCAGGCTGTGCGGCGTGCTCGGGTCCGTACCGAGCGGCGTCGTCAGCTGATACCAGGCCTGGGCGACGATCGCGTAGCTGTCCTGCGAACCGGCGCCGCCCTGGAAGGCGAGACTGTTGTAAGCGCCGGTGAAGGCCGGATTGGCCTCGGGCAGGCCTTCACCCTCCTGGCCGACGCGCAGCTGGGCGAAGAACTCGCCGGTACCGGCACCGATGTCGCCTGCAGGCAGGGTGATGCCGAGATCGCCGCGCCACGACAGCAGCGAGACGTCGTTGCCGTCGGCATTGGCGTCGCCGTCGATGCGCTGCGCCACCGCGGCGACGCTGGCCTCGACCGCGATACCGTCGAGCGCTTCGGCCAGGCGGGTGGGCGCGCCGATCGCCTGGGTCTTGGCCTCGACCGCCTTCAGGCGGGTCACGAGTTCGGGTTCGCGGGCGCTGATGCGGTCGCTCTCGAGGCCGGCGGCGACTTCCTTGCTGGCCTGCTCGAGCGCGGCGACGCGCTGCGCGAGCGCGGGGGCCGGCGCCGGCGCAGCGAGGCGGGCTTCGAGCTCGCTGTTGCGCTTTTCGAGCTTGTCGACCCGCTCGGCGAGCCGACGCAGCTCGGCGAACAGCTTGTCCTGGGTCGGGGTCGCCGCCTGCGCCGCGCCGCCAGCGGCGGCAGCGAGCAGCGCGGCGGCAAGCGCCGTGCGGGCAATGCGCGGGGGCGCCATCTCAGTAGCCGCCCTTCTTGCCGATGCCGACATAGGTGAATTCGTTCTCCACTTCGAAAGGCTTGAACCACGGCCGCACTCCGGTGGCGCGGTCGGTGTGGCGGCCGAAGTGGTTGCCGTGCCCCTCGCCCGGCGGCAGGATCGTGTACTTGACCGTGTACTTGCCGGGGCCGTCGAGCTTGATGTTGTCGCCATAGTGCGGACCGTCGCTCGCCACCATCGGCATGAAGTCGCCGGACTGCTTCCAGTCGCCGCCGACCTTGGTGATCTCGAACTTGACCGTCAGGTAGGGAATCCAGCTGCCTTCCTCGAAGCCGTTCGGGTTGTCGGCGAGCGCACGGATGTCGGCCTCGATATGGATGTCCGACTCGCTCGCCTTCTTCATCATGCCATCCGGTTCCATCTCGATCGGCTGCAGATAGACGGCCGCCACTTCCATGCCATGGCGCTGCTGCGGCGTACCGATCGGGTACTCGAGGGCGTGGGCGCTGAACGACAGCGCTGTCAGCGCCGCGGTGACCAGAGTGCAAAACGGGATGCGGGACATGGACTCTCCGATTCATGGGAAAGGATCAAAAAAGCCGGCGCACGCGCCAGCCGGAACACAGGCGGAAATAATATCGATATTGAGAATTGATTGCAATACGACACTGTCTCGGTGAATGCATTTGCCGGTATTCATCCAGGTTCCGCTCTACCCATGACGGTGACTGGGGGCAACTAGGCCGCCCGCCGCTCGGTCAAGTGGCCGAGGTCGAAGTATGCCGGGGGATGGCGATCGCGAATCGGGTGATGCCTTCGGAGGATCGAGCGCTGATCTCCCCCCCATGTGCGCGAACGATCGAGCGCGTGATTGCGAGCCCCAGTCCCGCCCCCTCGCCGTGAGACTCACGCTGGGCATTGCCGCGGTGGAAGCGGTCGAAGATGCGCTCGAGCTGATCGGCGGGGATGGGGTCGCCGACGTTGCTCACGACCAGGCGGATGCGAGCGTCGTCGGATTCGATCGCGATCGTGATTTCGCCGCCCGCCGGCGTGTGGCGCAAGGCGTTCGAGATCAGGTTCGACAGTGCCCGCCGCAACATCGCGCGGTCGCCCCGAACGGTCGCCCCGCCCGTGCGCACGATGCGGACTCTGCGCTCATCGGCGAGCGCTTCATAGAAGTCGATCAGCGCATCGGCCTCGCGGGCCAGATCGATCGACTCGCCCCCGCGGGCGAGCGTGTTTCCATCCGCCTTGGCAAGGAACAGCATGTCGCTGACCATGCGCGCGATGCGCTCGTATTCCTCGAGGTTGGAGGCGAGGATGTCCTGGTATTCCTCGGCCGTGCGCGGCCGCGACAGCGCGACCTGGGTCTGGGTCATCAGGTTCGAGACCGGCGTGCGCAGCTCGTGCGCGATATCCGCCGAATAGTCGGCAAGGCGCTGGAACGCGGCTTCCAGGCGGGCGAGCATGCCATTGAAGGCTTCGACATGGTCACGCACCTCAAGGGGCGCATCGCCGGCCGCAAGCCGTTCGCCCAGCTGCCGGGCCGAGAGCCTGCGGGCGGTCTCGGTGACCCGGCGCAGCGGAGCGAGCCCCCGGTGAGCGGCAAGCCATCCGAACAGGGCCGCCACCAGCGCCGCCACGGCCACGCCCCCCCAGGTCGCGCTGCGCACAGAGGCGAGGAAGTGCGCGTGATGCGACAGATCCAGCGCCACCAGGACTTCGACTGCGGCATCGCCCGCGCCGGCCCCCGGCAGCGCGACGCGGGCCTCGACCCCGCGATGGGGCCGCCCCTCGACCGACCAGTCGCCCGCCCCGTCGCCCATCGTAGCGGCGAGGGGCGTGCCCGCACGTTGCGCGAGGGTGAAATGCTCCGGATGAATGACGTGCACCACGCGCCCGTCGATTGCTCGCAGCAGGACGCCGACGCTTTCGTGCCCGACAAAGGCGCGCTCGAGCACCTGGATGCGCTCCGCCAGCGCGGAATCCCCGCTCTCATCCTGCAGGGCATTGCGGATGAGGGCGAGCTTTCCGTTCAATTCGTGCAGGTCCAGTTCCTGGAAGTGCGCCTCCAGCATGCGTCCGAAAAGCACCGCCGCCAATACCAGCAGGGAGGCGGTCAGGGCCGCGAAAAGGCTTGCCAGGCGCGCGGTCAGCGAACGGATGCGGATCATCGTCAGGCCGGCTCCATCGCTTCGAGCACGTAGCCCATGCCGCGCACGGTGCGGATCAGCTTGGGCTCGAAGGGGTCGTCGACCTTTACCCGCAGCCTGCGAACGGCGACCTCGATCACGTTGGTGTCGCTGTCGAAGTTCATGTCCCAGACCTGCGAAGCGATCAGGGAGCGCGGCAGCACCTCGCCCTTGCGCCGCAGCAGCAGTTCGAGCAGGGCGAATTCCTTGGCGGTCAGGTCGATGCGTTGCCCGCAGCGGGTCACCCGGCGGCGCAGCAGATCCAGCTCCAGGTTCGCCGAGCGCAGCATCTCGGGTTCCTGGCTCCGCCCCCGGCGCAGGAGCGTGCGCACACGCGCAAGGAACTCGGAAAACGCGAAAGGCTTGACCAGGTAGTCGTCGGCGCCGAGTTCGAGGCCGCGGACCCGGTCCTCGACCTGATCACGCGCGGTCAGGAACAGCACCGGCATCGCCCGGTTGTTGCGGCGCAGCGTCTGCAGGATTCCCCAGCCATCGAGCGAAGGCAGCATCACATCGAGCACGACGAGGTCGTAGTCGCCATTGAGTGCGAGGTGCAGCCCATCGAGCCCGTCCCTGGCGAGGTCGGCGACAAATCCGGCCTCGGTCAGTCCCTGGCGCAGGTAGTCGCCGGTCTTGATCTCGTCTTCGACGATGAGGATTTTCATGGTTTTACTCCTGCATGTTTCTTTCTGCGTGCGGCCGATTTTGCACCTCGGGCCCGGACGCCACGCGGGATTACAGAAATGTAACCTCCAGGTCAGGCCGGCGACAGGCAGCCGGGCGCAAGATGCCCTGCGTGGCACGGCGCCCCGTGGCCCGCAGGATTCACCCCGCAACCGATGGGAGATCGACCATGAAAAAGCACCGTCTTTATCGTCTCGCCGGACTGATGCCGGTCCTTGCACTGAGTGCAGCCTTGCATGCCGGCCCGACCCTCGCGCAGTCGATGGACCAGGCACAGGCCTGGCCGCCCGCATCGAGCGTTCCCGCGCTTCAGGCGCGCATGAAGTCGATCCGTGAAACGACCGATCCTGCGCACCGCATGGCCCTGATGGAGGAGCAGGTCAAGGCCCTCGAGGCGGCCTCGCAGGGCATCCCTGCAGGTTGCCCGGTGATGGGTGGCCAGATGCAGGGCGGCCCCATGGGCGCAGGCCCGATGATGAAGGGGGCTGGACCTGGGGCTGGACCTGGGGCGGGAACCGGGGCTGGGCCAATGGGCGGCATGATGATGGATCCCAAGCTCATGCAGGAGCACATGAAGCTGATGCAACAGCACATGGGGATGATGGAACGCATGATGAAGATGCGCCCCGGCGCCCTCCCGGCTGCGCCGAACTGAACACCCGGGCGTGGAGCGCTGGCTCCCCACGCTCCCGCGATTCAAGCCACAGAGACAGGAATTCCCATGCAAAGTCGTCGTCGGTTTCTCACACTCGGCCTCGCCGCCGGGGTTCTCAGCTTGCACCGCGGTGCGTTCGCCCATGGCAATGCCGAGCATGTCGACAAAGCAGCGTCCGAACCTCCAAAGGAGCAGCAGGAATGGGGGATTGCGGGCGATGAGAAATCCGTCTCGCGCACGATCGCCATCATGATGACCGACGAAATGCGCTTCGTGCCGGACCGCATCGAGGTACGCCTGGGCGAGACGATCCGCTTCGCCCACGAAAATCGAGGTGCGGTGATGCACGAGATGGTGGTCGGTACGCCCAAGACCCTGGCCGAGCACGCGGAGATGATGCAGCGCTTTCCCGGGATGGAACATGACGAGCCATGGATGGCGCATGTCGCGCCAGGTCGGCGCGGCGAGATGACCTGGCACTTCAACCGCGCCGGCGAATTCCAGTTCGCCTGCCTGATTCCAGGCCACTTCCAGGCCGGCATGATCGGCACGATCAAGGTTGGCTGACAGAAATGTAATCCGTGCGTCAGCGTCCTGTCGGTGAGCGCTTCGCATAATCGTGCTGACTTTCGAATTCACGCAGAAATTCAACCCTTGGAGAAGCCCATCATGAAGAAAACCCTCATCACCACTGCACTCCTGGCCCTGCTCGGCGGCGGCGCCCCGCTTGCGTTCGCGCAGGCCGATCACGATGCACACCACGGCGGAGCGAGTGCCCCGAGCGAAGCCGATGCCAAGCTGTCCGAGGGCACGGTCAAGAAGATCGACAAGTCGGCAGGCAAGCTCACCATCGCCCATGGCCCGCTCGAATCGCTCGGCATGCCGGCGATGACCATGGCGTTCCGCGCGGCCGAGCCGGGCATGCTCGATCAGGTCAAGGCGGGCGACAAGATCCGCTTCGCGGTCGAGAGGGTCGGCGGCGCGCTGACGGTCACCGCCCTCGAAGCCGCTCAGTGACACCTACCTCGCAGGTGCGTCGCGCTCCACGCTGACTATCCGCGCGGGGCTGCCCCCTCGGTCGCTGAACGATGAGGCGGGTGGCGAAGGGCCTGCGCATGCGCTCGACCGCCTGCCGGAATCGTTTCTCGATGAAATCCATCTTCGCAGCCCCCTCATCTCACCTGCCGCGCCCGGCGACGCTTGCGCTGGTGCTCGCGCTCACGCTCGGAAGCGGCGGTGCCTGGAGCCAAGGCTCACCCGACGCCCCGGCGCTCGGCGCGAGCCCCGAGACGCTGATCGACCATGCGCGCCAGAGCAACCCCGGCTTTGCCGCTGCGCGCGCCGAAGCCTTGGCCGCGCAGGAGCGCGTGACGCCGGCCGGCGCGCTGCCCGATCCGACCTTCGAAGTCGAGCTGATGGACGCCACCAACACCATGAACGGGCGCTCGGCTTCGCTGCTGCCCGGCCAGGTGGGGGAGACACGCTACCGCATCACCCAGCCGCTGCCCGGCTGGGGCAAGCGCGAGCTGGCGGTGAAGGCGGCCACAGCCCAGGCGACTCAGGCCGATGCGATGCGCGATACCTCCTGGGCCGAGCTTGCGGCAAAGATCGAGACGCTGTGGTTGCGCTACTACGCCGCCGACCGCGAGCACGCCCTCACCCGCGAGGGGCTGACCCTGCTGCAAAGCCTGGAGCAGCTCAGCCTCGCTCGTTACGAGTTGGGTCTTCTGCCGCAGCAGGCGGTGCTGCGCATGCAGCGCGAGATCACCGCCCAGCGCCTCGCGCTGGTCGAGGTCGAGCAGCGGCGCAAGGGCCTCGCCGCCGGGCTCAACGGCCTGCTCGGCCGCGCGCATGACGCCCCGCTGGCGCCGCCGGACAATCCCGCCCCCCTGCCCGAGCGGCTCGAGGCGACCGTGCTGTTCGAGGCCGCGGCGAGCGCCAACCCGGAGGTGAATGCCGCCGGCTCCGGCATCGACGTCGCCAGCGCCGAGCGCGAACGCACCTACCGGAACCGTCTGCCGGACTTCGCCGTCGGCGTGCGCAACAACCGTCCCTACGAAGGCAAGGCCTCATGGGACGTGATGTTCGAGGTGATGATCCCGCTGCAGCAGTCCAGCCGTCGCGCCAGGGAGCGCGAAGCCGAGTACATGCTGCTGGCGGCCGAGGCGCGGCGCGAGGACGCCAGGGCGCGCACTTCCGGCGAGCTCGGCAGCGCCTGGTCGATGTATGTGCAGGGCCGCGAGACCTTGCGCCTGCTCCAACACACGCTGCTGCCGCAGGCGCAGGCTACGCGCGATGCCAGCCAGGCCGCGCTCGCCAGCGGCAAGGTCGACTTCGACAGCGTGATCGAAGCCGAGCGCCAGCTCATCGACATCCGCACGCGCCAGCTTCAGACCGAACTCGAAACGCGGCTGGCGCTGACCGAAATCAGGAAATTGACAGGGGAATTCAAGTGAGCGCTGCCGTCCGGAAGACGACAATCGCCGTAGCAGTCGCGATCGCTGCGGGTGCGGGGTACTGGTTTGCACAGACGCAACATGCGGCAACACCTGCGGCGGCCGGTGCTGCCCCCACCGCCCCGGCCGCCGCATCCGCCGAAGCCGGTGCGGTGGGGGAGCGCCAGATCCTCTACTACCGCAACCCGATGGGCCTGCCCGACACCTCGCCGGTGCCGAAGAAGGACTCGATGGGCATGGATTACATCCCGGTCTATGCCGACGACAAGCCCGACGACAGCGGCGCGGTGGTGGTCAGTCCGGCGCGCATCCAGACCCTGGGGGTGAAGACCGCCGAAGTCGAACTGCGCACGGTAGACGCCGCGGTGCGTGCCAGCGGCCGGATCGAGATCGACGAGCGCACCCAGGTGGTGGTGGCGCCGCGCTTCGAGGGCTGGATCGAGCGCCTGCATGTGAATGCGGTGGGCGATCCGGTGAAAAAGGGCCAGCCGCTGTTCACCGCCTACAGCCCCGAGCTGCAATCCACCGGCGAGGAGTTGCGCATCGCCGAGCGCCTGGCCCGCCAGAGCGCCGCCCAGGATCCGGTCGCCAGCGAGTCCGCCCGCCGTCTCGCCGAGGCCACGCGGGCGCGCCTGCGCAATCTGGAAGTAGCCGGCCAGGCCAGCGCACGCCAGGTCTTCCACGCCCCGGTGAGCGGCGTGGTGCTGGAGAAGGAAGCCATCCAGGGCGGCCGCTTCATGCCGGGCGAGGCATTGTTCCGCATCGCCGACCTGTCGAAGGTATGGATCATCGCCGATGTGTATGAACAGGATCTCGCCCGCGTGCAGCGCGGCCAGAGCGCCCAGGTCACGCTCGAGGCCTACCCCGGTCGCAGCTTTGCGGCGCGGGTCGATTACCTCTATCCGACGCTCGACGCCGCCACGCGCAGCACGCGCGTGCGCCTCGAACTGGACAACCCGGAGGGCCTGTTGCGCCCCGGGATGTTCGCCCAGGTCGCGCTGGCGGCGGGCGATGCCACGCCGAAGCTCACCGTGCCGGGCTCGGCGATCATTGACGATGGCGAGCGCCGGGTCGTGCTGCTCGCCCTTGACGAGGGCCGCTTCAAGCCGCAGCCGGTGAAGCTGGGCCAGCGCGGCCGCGACGCGGTCGAAGTATTGGAGGGAGTTGCAGCGGGCGATCGCGTGGTGGTCTCGGCCAACTTCCTGATCGACTCGGAGAGTCAGCTCAAGGCCGCGCTCTCCAACCTGATCGCCCCCGAAGCCGGCGAGCCGGCTCAGGCGAGTCCGACCCGTTACCAAGCCGAAGGCACCTTCGATGCCCTCGATGCCGAAGCCGGCAGCGTGACGATGACGCACGGCGAGATCCCCGCCCTCCAGTGGCCGGCGATGACCATGGACTTCGTGATCGCCGACCCGGCGCTGGTGCAGGGCATTGTCCCGGGCACACCGGTGCGCTTCGTGTTCGAGGCGGGCGCGCCCGGCGAGTACCGCATCACCGGCATCGAGCCGCTTGCAGGCGCGGCGCCCACACCTGCCCCCACAGCCGCGCCGGCCGCCGGCGGCCACGGGAGACACTGAGATGCACGCCCCGGTGACGGATTCTTCGCCCGCCGAGCCCGCCGGCACGGCAACCGCAGCGGCAAGGTCCGGCCTGCTCGATCGCGTGATCGAGTGGTCCGCGCACAACGTGTTCCTGGTCCTGCTCGCGACCGTGTTCCTGATCGGTGGCGGCCTCTACGCGGTAAACAAGACCCCGCTCGACGCCCTGCCCGACCTCTCCGACGTGCAGGTGATCGTCTACACCGACTACCCCGGCCAGGCGCCGCAGGTGGTCGAGGACCAGGTCACCTATCCGCTCACCACCTCGATGCTGGCGGTGCCACGGGCCAAGGTGGTGCGCGGTTTCTCGATGTTCGGCGCGTCCTATGTGTATGTGATCTTCGAGGACGGCACCGACATCTACTGGGCGCGCTCGCGCGTGCTCGAGTACCTGAGCTCGGCCGCCGGCCGCCTGCCGCAGGGGGTAGCGCCGCAGATCGGGCCGGACGCGACCGGCGTAGGCTGGGTCTATCAGTACGCGGTGCTGGGCCGCGACATGAGCCTGGCCGACACCCGCAGCCTGCAGGACTGGTACGTGCGCTACCAGCTCACCAAGGCGCAGGGCGTGTCCGAGGTCGCCAGCATCGGTGGCTTCGTGCGCGAGTACCAGGTTACCGTCGATCCGCTGCGCCTGGCCGGTTACGGCATCACCCTCGATACGGTGACGCAGGCGATCCGCGCCTCCAACCGCGACGTCGGCGGCCGCGTGGTGGAGCTCGCCGAAAAGGAATACATGGTGCGCGGGCGCGGTTACCTGCGCAGCGTGGACGACATCGCCGACATCGTGTTGAAGGCCGAGCGCGGCACCCCGGTGCGGGTGGGCGACGTCGCCCGCGTCGAGCTGGTGCCCGCCGAGCGGCGCGGCATCGCCGAGCTGAACGGCGAAGGCGAGGTCGCCTCCGGCATCGTCATGGCGCGCTTCGGCCAGAACGCGCTCGACGTCATCGCCAACGTCAAGGCCAAGATCGCCGAGATCGCGCCCGGCCTGCCGGCGGGCGCCGAGATCGTGCCGGTCTACGACCGCTCCGAGCTGATCGAGCGCGCGATCGCCAACCTGAAATGGACGCTGTTCGAAGAGAGCCTGATCGTCGCCGCGGTGTGCGTGATCTTCCTGCTCCATGTGCGCAGCGCGCTGGTGGCGATCATCACCCTGCCGCTGGGCATCCTGTTCGCTTTCATCGCCATGCGTTCGCTCGGGCTGGGCTCGAACATCATGAGCCTGGGCGGGATCGCGATCGCGATCGGGGCGATGGTCGATGCGGCGATCGTGATGATCGAGAACGCGCACAAGCACATCGAGCGCCTGCCCGAGGGCGCCACCCGGCAGCAGCGCGCGGCGGCGATCGTGCTCGCGTGCAAGGAGGTCGGGCCGGCGCTGTTCTTCTCGCTGCTGATCATCACCGTGTCCTTCCTGCCGGTGTTCGCGCTCGAAGGCCAGGAGGGGCGGCTGTTCTCGCCGCTCGCCTTCACCAAGACTTTCGCCATGGCCGGCGCCGCGCTGCTGTCGGTGACCCTGGTGCCGGTGCTGATGCTGTTCTTCGTGCGCGGGCGCATCCTGCCCGAGGCCAAGAACCCGGTGAACCGGGTGTTGATCTGGCTCTACCGGCCGATCATCCACGGGGTGCTGCGGTTCAAGGTCCTCACCCTCGTGCTCGCCGTGCTGGCGATGGCCGCGACCCTCGTGCCCGCACGCCAGATCGGCTCCGAGTTCATGCCGACCTTGAACGAAGGCACGCTGTTCTATATGCCGGCGGCGCTGCCGGGGATGTCGGTGACCGAGGCCGGGCGCCTGCTCGCAACCACCAACCGCATCATCAAGACCTTCCCCGAGGTGGAGTCGGTCTACGGCAAGGCCGGCCGCGCCAACACCGCGACCGATCCGGCGCCGCTCGAAATGTTCGAGACCGTGATCAACCTCAAGCCGCAGGATCAGTGGCGCCCGGGCATGACCACCGACACCCTGATCGCCGAGATGGACGCCGCGCTCAAATTCCCCGGCCTCGCCAACTCGTGGACGATGCCGATCAAGGCCCGCATCGACATGCTCAGCACCGGCATCCGCACCCCGGTGGGAGTGAAGGTGTTCGGCAAGGACCTCGACACGCTGGAGAAAGTCGCCCAGGCGGTGGAAGCGGCGGTGCGCAAGGTGCCGGGCGCGAGCAGCGCCTACGCCGAGCGCGTGGCCGGCGGCTACTACGTGGACATCGTGCCGCGCCGCGACCAGCTCGCGCGCTACGGGCTCACCATCGGCATGGTGCAGGACGTGATCGCCACCGCCCTCGGCGGCGAGATGGTGACGACCACGGTCGAGGGCCTGGAGCGCTACGGCGTGTCGGTGCGCTATGCGCGCGGGCTTCGCGATGACCCAGCGCGGCTCACGTCCGACGTCTTCGTGCCGACGATGAACGGCCCGATCCCGCTCGGCCAGGTCGCCGAAGTGAAGCTGACGCGCGGCGCCCCCGGCATCCGCACCGAGAACGCGCTGCTCGCGGCCTACGTGTATGTCGATACCCGCGAGGCCGACCTCGGCGCCTTCGTCAAGCGCGCGCAGCAGGCGGTGGCCGCGGAAGTCGCCTTCCCGCAGGGCTACTACGCCACCTGGAGCGGCCAGTTCGAGAACATGGAGCGCGCCAAGGAGAAGATGAAGATCGTCGTGCCGGTCACCCTGGCACTCATCTTCGTGCTGCTGTACCTCAACTTCCGCCGCCTCACCGAAACGCTGATCGTGATGCTGTCGGTGCCCTTCGCGCTGGTGGGCGGGGTGTGGCTGATGTGGTGGCTGGGCTACCAGATGAGCGTCGCGGTGGCGGTGGGCTTCATCGCGCTCGCCGGGGTGGCGGCCGAGACCGGCGTGATCATGCTGATCTACCTCGATCATGCGTGGAATGAAGTCCGCGCACGCAGGCAGGCCGAAGGCCGTGAGGCGGGCATCGCCGACCTGTACGAAGCGATCATGGAAGGCGCGGTCGAGCGCGTGCGGCCAAAGATGATGACCGTGGTGGCGATCATGGCCGGCCTGTTGCCGATCATGTGGAGCAGCGGCACCGGCAGCGAAGTGATGAGCCGCATCGCCGCACCGATGGTCGGCGGCATGGTGTCCTCCACCGTGCTGACGCTGGCGGTGATTCCGGCGCTGTACGCGCTGGTCAAGCAGTGGGAGCTGCGCCGTGGCGTCCAGCCGGCGACGACGGCCACAACGGTGTTGGGTTCCTGATTCCTCGGGCGCTGGAGAGGAGAAGCACCATGACCCACGAGCATACGCATGGCAACCATTCCGGCCCCGCCCATCATCACGATCATCCATCGCCGGGCAAGGACACCGATCCGGTCTGCGGCATGACCGTGAAGCCCGACTCCCCGTACCGGGTGGTCCACGCCGGGCACGAGTACCGGTTTTGCAGTCCCAAGTGCCAAGGCAAGTTCGAAAGCGATCCGGGGAAATACCTCACGCCGCAGAAGGATCAGGCTTCAGCGGAGAGCGCGCCTGCGCCCGGCGCCGAATACACCTGCCCGATGCATCCGGAAGTCCGCCAGCTCGGCCCCGGCGCCTGCCCGAAGTGCGGCATGGCGCTCGAACCGGTGCTGCCGGGCCTCGAAGACGACGACCATCCCGAGCTCACCGACTTCCGCCGCCGCTTCTGGCGGACCCTGCCGCTAACGGTGATCGTGACGGCGATCGCGATGTCCGGCTGCTTGTTCGATCCGCTGCTGGGGGCTGCGCGCCCCTGGGTCGAGCTGGCCCTGGCGACACCGGTCGTGCTCTGGTCCGGCTGGCCGTTCTTCGTGCGCTGCGCGCAGTCGATCGGCCACCGCAGCCCGAACATGTGGACGCTGATCGGGCTCGGCACCGGGGCCGCCTATGCGTACAGCGTGATCGCGACCGTCGTACCCGAGGTGTTTCCGGCGTCCTTCCGGATGGGCGAACACGTCGCGGTGTACTTCGAGGCGGCCGCGGTGATCATCTCGCTGACCCTGCTCGGCCAGGTGCTGGAACTCAAGGCGCGCTCGGAGACCGGCGCCGCGATCAAGGCGCTGCTCGGCCTCGCGCCCAAGACGGCGCGGCGCATCCGCGCCGATGGCTCCGAAGAAGATATTCCCCTGACGCATGTCCATCCCGGCGACCGGCTGCGCGTCCGCCCGGGCGAGAAGGTGCCGGTCGATGGTGCCGTCGCCGAAGGCGAAAGCGCAGTCGATGAGTCGATGCTGACCGGCGAGCCGATCCCGGTGACCAAGCGCCCCGGCGACAAGGTGATCGGCGCCACGCTCAATACCAGCGGGGCACTGGTGATGGTGGCGGAGAAGATCGGCGCGCAGACCATGCTCTCCCAGATCGTGCAGATGGTGGCGCAGGCCCAGCGCTCGCGTGCCCCGATGCAGCGCCTGGCGGATGTCGTCGCGGGCTGGTTCGTCCTCGTCGTCGTCCTGATTGCGCTCACCACCTTCGTGGTCTGGGGGCTCTTCGGGCCCCAACCGAGCTGGGCCTACGGCCTGATCAACGCGGTGGCAGTGCTGATCATCGCCTGCCCCTGCGCCCTCGGCCTGGCGACGCCGATGTCGGTGATGGTCGCCACCGGCAAGGCCGCGACCCAGGGCGTGCTGTTTCGCGATGCGGCGGCGATCGAGTCGCTACGCAAGGTCGACACCCTGATCGTCGACAAGACCGGCACCCTGACCGAGGGGCGTCCTGCCTTCCATAGCGTGGTGGCCGCGCCGGGGGGGACGGAAGCCGACGTGCTGCGGCTCGCCGCCAGCCTCGACCAGGGCAGCGAGCATCCGCTTGCCCACGCGATCGTCGCCGAGGCCCGCGAGCGCGGTCTTGTGCTCAGCACGCCGGAGAGCTTCGAGTCCTCGTCCGGCATCGGCGTGCGTGGCACCGTCGACGGCCGTCGCGTGGTGCTGGGCAACACCGCCCTGATGGACGACGAGCGCATCGACTGGCAGGCGCTCGCCGAGCGCGCCGAGGCCCTGCGCCTGGAAGGCGCGAGCGTGATGTACCTCGCCGCCGACGGTGCGCTCGTCGGCCTCATCGCCGTCGCCGATCCGGTCAAGGCGTCGACCGCCGAAGCGCTCGATGCGCTGCGCGCAAGCGGGCTGCGGATCATCATGGCCACCGGCGACGGCCTCACCACGGCGCGCGCGGTCGGCGCCCGCCTGGGCATCGACGAGGTCCATGGCGAAGTGAAGCCCGCCGACAAGAACGACCTCGTCGGCAAACTGCAGGCCGAAGGCCGCATCGTCGCCATGGCCGGCGACGGCATCAACGACGCCCCGGCGCTGGCGCGCGCGGATGTGGGCATCGCGATGGGCACCGGGACCGACGTCGCGATGAACAGCGCCCACCTGACCCTGGTCAAGGGCGATCTTCGCGGCATCGCCAGCGCGCGCCGCCTCTCCGTCGCCACGGTGCGCAACATGCACCAGAACCTCGCCTTCGCCTTCCTGTACAACGCGGCGGGCGTGCCGATCGCGGCCGGGGTGCTCTATCCGGCATTCGGACTCCTGCTGTCGCCCCTGATCGCCGCCCTGGCGATGAGCTTCAGTTCAGCGTCCGTGGTCGGCAACGCGCTGCGCCTCGGACGGCAAAGGATCTGATTGTCTTCGTCTTGTGGCCGATCTACAGCGAAGCGGTTTCCAGGCGGGTGACGCTGATATGACGCGTGTCCACATTGACGGCAGGTCATGAAGGCGAAAGGAGCTGTCGAGCGAATCGCATCGCTGATACCATAGCCCCCTATGGTATTCAGAGGTGTTCGATGAGCCACACCATTCGTGATCAGGCCAGGCTGCTGGCCCGCGTCCGCCGCATCCGCGGCCAGGTCGAGGCGCTGGAGCGCGCGCTCGCCGCCGAAAAGGAATGCGCCGAAATCCTGCACCAGATCGCAGCGGTGCGCGGCGCCACCAACGGGCTGATGGCCGAAGTGCTCGAGGAGCACGTCCGCACCCACATCGCCGACCCGGCAATCCTCGATGGCGCCGAGCGCATGAAAGGCGCCGACGAGTTGATCGGCGTCCTGCGCACCTACCTCAAGTGAGCGTCGCCATGCATCCCGAGAGCCTGTCCGACCGGATTCACGACCACGTCTTCGACCGCGGCAATGCGCTCGCCGAGCGCAGCACCTGGGCGGTGATGTGGATTACCGCCGCGACCATGGTGGTCGAGATCGCCGCAGGCTGGTGGTTCAACTCGATGGCGCTGCTCGCCGATGGCTGGCACATGAGCTCGCACGCCTTCGCGATCGGCGTATCCGCGCTGGCCTACGCCGCTGCGCGGCGCTATGCGAAAGATCGGCGCTTCGCCTTCGGCACCTGGAAGATCGAGATCCTGGGCGGCTTCGCCAGTGCCATCTTCCTGCTCGGGGTGGCGGCGATGATGGTGCTCGGCTCGGTCGAGCGCCTGGTCTCGCCGCAACCGATCCAGTACAAGGAAGCGATCGCGGTCGCCCTCCTCGGCCTGGCCGTCAACGTCGTGTGCGCGTGGATCCTGGGCAGAGCGCACCATCACGGCCACGACCATGGCCACGTGCACGGCCATGCGCATTCCGCTCATGACCACGATCACCACCATCACGATCTCAACCTCAAGTCGGCCTATCTTCACGTCATCGCCGATGCGGCGACTTCGGTGCTCGCCATCGTCGCCCTCTTCGGCGGCTGGGTCTACGGCTGGTCCTGGCTCGATCCGGTGATGGGGATCGCCGGCGCGGTGCTGGTCGCGATCTGGGCGAAGGGCCTGCTCGCCGAAACCGGGAAAGTGCTGCTCGATCGCGAGATGGATGATCCGGTCGTCGCCGAGATCCGTGAAGCGGTGGAAACCGGCCCGGAAGACGGCGGCACGCGGATCGCCGACCTGCATGTGTGGCGTGTCGGCAAGGCGGCCTACGCGTGCGCGATCGCGGTGGTGACGCACGATCGCGCGCTCACGCCCGACGCGGTGCGGGCGCGGCTGGCGGTGCACGAGGAGATCGTCCACTCGACGATCGAGATCCATCATCGGATGCTCAAACCTTGATGTTGCGCTGCAGCACTAGCAACCGGGCGGACTTTTCGGGGATAATTCCGGTTTTTCGATGGTGGCCTCGGGCCCGAGAACAGCATGCAGCCGACCCGCAACGTCAAACCTCCGGTCTTCAACCCCGTCACCGGCGCGGTCCGCGCGCTGGCGATGGACGCCGTGCAGCAGGCCAATTCGGGCCACCCCGGCGCCCCGATGGGCATGGCCGAGATCGCCGAAGTGCTGTGGCGCCGCCATCTGCGCCACAATCCGGCCAACCCCAAGTGGGCCGACCGCGACCGCTTCGTGCTCTCCAACGGCCACGGTTCGATGCTGATCTACGCGCTGCTGCACCTGACCGGCTACGATCTGCCGATCGAGGAGCTCAAGCGCTTCCGCCAGCTCCACAGCAAGACGCCCGGCCACCCCGAATACGGCTACGCCCCCGGCGTCGAGACCACCACCGGCCCCCTCGGCCAGGGCATCACCAATGCGGTCGGGATGGCGCTGGCGGAGAAGATCCTCGCCGCCGAGTTCAACCGCCCCGGCCACGACATCGTTGACCACCGCACCTATGTCTTCCTCGGCGACGGCTGCCTGATGGAAGGCATCTCGCACGAGGCCTGCTCGCTCGCCGGCACCTGGGGCCTCTCCAAGCTCGTCGCCTTCTACGACGACAACAACATCTCGATCGACGGCCACGTCGACGGCTGGTTCACCGACGACACCCCGAAGCGCTTCGAAGCCTATGGCTGGCAGGTGATCCGCGACGTGCAGGGCCACGACCCGGCCGCGATCGAAGCCGCCATCGAGCAGGCCAAGGCCGACACTGAGCGCCCCACGCTGATCTGCTGCAAGACCATCATCGGCGCCGGCGCCCCCAACAAGCAGGACAGCCACGACGTGCACGGCGCCCCGCTGGGCGCCGCCGAAATCGCCGCCGCCCGTGCCCACATCGGCTGGAACCATCCGCCGTTCGAGATTCCCGCCGACGTCTATGCAGCGTGGGACGCGCGCACCAAGGGCGCCGCGCTCGAAGCGCAGTGGAATGCCGCCTTCGCCGCCTACCGTGCCGCCCACCCCGAACTCGCCGCCGAGTTCGAGCGCCGCATGGCGGGCGAGCTGCCTGCCGACTGGGACGCCCACGTCGCCGCGGTGCTCGCCCAGATCGTCGACAAGGCCGAAACCATCGCCACCCGCAAAGCCAGCCAGAACAGCATCGAAGCCTACGCGCCGCAACTGCCCGAACTGCTCGGCGGCTCGGCCGACCTCGCCGGCTCCAACCTCACCCTGTGGTCGGGC
This sequence comes from Thauera aromatica K172, assembly GCF_003030465.1. Classification (GTDB taxonomy): domain Bacteria; phylum Pseudomonadota; class Gammaproteobacteria; order Burkholderiales; family Rhodocyclaceae; genus Thauera; species Thauera aromatica. The sequence continues at coordinate 2,579,861 of NZ_CP028339.1, forward strand.
GCCAAAGGCGTGAGCAAGCACAGCGGCGGCAACTACGTCTATTACGGCGTGCGCGAATTCGGCATGGCGGCGATCGCCAACGGCATCAGTCTGCACGGCGGCCTGATCCCCTACACCGCCACCTTCCTGATGTTCAGCGAGTACGCGCGCAACGCCCTGCGCATGGCGGCGCTGATGAAGCTGCGCCAGATCTTCGTGTTCACCCATGATTCGATCGGCCTCGGCGAGGACGGCCCCACCCACCAGCCGGTGGAGCAGACCGCCACCCTGCGCCTGATCCCCAACATGGACGTGTGGCGCCCCTGCGACACCACCGAATCGGCGGTGGCCTGGGCGAACGCGATCGAGCGCCGCGACGGCCCCACCGCGATGTGCTTCTCGCGCCAGAACCTGCCCTTCCAGGCGCGCACTTCCGATCAGGTCGCGGCGATCCGCAAGGGCGGTTACGTGCTGTCGGAAGCCCCGGCCAACGTCAATGGCGGCAAGCCGCAGGCGGTGATCCTCGCCACCGGCTCCGAAGTCGCGCTCGCGGTCGCGGCGCAGAAGACGCTGGCCGAGCAAGGCCTCGCCGTGCGCGTGGTGTCGATGCCCTCGACCAACGTCTTCGACCGTCAGGACGCCGCGTACAAGGCGAGCGTGCTGCCCGCCGGCCTGCCGCGCGTCGCGGTCGAGGCCGGCAGCACCGACGGCTGGTACAAGTACGTCGGCCTGGAGGGCCGCGTCATCGGCCTCGACCGCTTCGGCGAATCGGCGCCGGCAGGCGAGCTGTTCAAGTATTTCGGCATCACCGCGGAGGCGGTGGTGCAGGCAGTGAAGTCGGTGCTCTGACGGCAGCCCGGCGCGGGTCGGCGGGGCATCGGCAACGATAAACACCTGGTTTTCCACCGTTTTCCACGGAGAAGTATCGATGAGCATCAAGGTCGCCATCAACGGTTTCGGTCGTATCGGTCGCTGCACGCTGCGCGCCATCTACGAGCAGGGCTTGCAGAACGAATTCGAAGTGGTCGCCATCAACGCCTCTGGCGATCTGGCCACCAACGCCCACCTGCTCAAGTACGACACCACCCACGGCCGCTTCGCAACCCCGGTCGACACCGAGGGCGAGAACGTCATCATCATCGACGGCAAGAAGATCCCGTTCTACTCGACCAAGGACCCGAAGGGCGTCGATTGGGGCCGCCACGGCGTCGAGGTGCTGCTCGAATGCACCGGCGCCTACACCACCAAGGCCAAGGCCCAGGCCCTGCTCGACCAGGGTGCCAAGCGCGTGCTGATCTCCGCCCCGGGCGGCGACGACGTGGACACCACCATCGTCATGGGCGTCAATGAAGAAGTGCTGCGCGCCGGCATGACCGTGGTCTCCAACGCCTCGTGCACCACCAACTGCCTGGCTCCGGTGGCCAAGATCCTGGCCGCCAGCGTCGGCATCAAGCAGGGCCTGATGACCACCATCCACGCCTACACCAACGACCAGGTCACCGTGGACGTGCGCCACAAGGACCTGCGCCGCGCCCGTGCCGCCGCCGCCAACATCATCCCGACCAAGACCGGCGCCGCCAAGGCCGTCGGCCTGGTGCTGCCGCAGCTCGTCGGCAAGGTCGACGGCTTCGCCCTGCGCGTGCCCACGATCAACGTCTCGCTGGTCGACCTCACCTTCACCGCCGAGCGCGCCACCACCAAGGAAGAGATCAACGCGCTGATGAGCGCCGCGGCCAACGGCCCGCTGAAGGGCATCCTGGCGGTCAACACCGAGCCGCTGGTGTCCTCCGACTTCAACCACACCACCGTGTCCTCGACCTTCGACGCCACCCAGACCCGCGTCATCCAGGGCGCGGACGGCTCGGTGCTGGTCAAGGTCCTGGCCTGGTACGACAACGAGTGGGGCTATTCCTGCCGCATGCTCGACGCCGCCCGCGCCTTCGTCAATGCCAAATAAGCGCCGAGTAAGCGCCAAATAAACGCCAGGCAATCCCGATCTCCAGTCGAACCGACGCCCTGCCCCGCAGGGCGTTTTTCCAGGACCGAGCGAATCATGCAAGTCAACAAACTCACCGACCTCGACGTGCGCGGCAAGAAGGTGTTCATCCGCGCCGACCTCAACGTGCCGCAGGACGAGGCCGGCAACATCACCGAAGACACCCGCATCCGCGCCTCCATCCCGTCGATCCGCTACTGCCTGGACAACGGCGCCGCGGTGATGCTCACCTCCCACCTCGGCCGTCCCACCGAAGGCACGGTCGGCCCCGACGACACCCTCGCGCCGGTCGCGGTGCGCCTGGGCCAGCTCCTCGACAAGCCGGTGCGCCTGATCCAGGACTGGGTCGACGGCGGCTTCGAGGTCAAGCCGGGCGAAGTCGTGCTGCTCGAGAACTGCCGCTGCAACAAGGGCGAGAAGAAGGACAACGAGGAACTGGCGAAGAAGATGGCCGCGCTGTGCGACATCTACGTCAATGACGCCTTCGGCACCGCCCACCGCGCCGAAGCCACCACCCACGGCATCGCCCGCTTCGCTCCGGTGGCCTGCGCCGGCATCCTGATGGGGGCCGAGATCGACGCCCTCTCCAAGGCGCTGCACAGCCCGGCGCGCCCGCTGGTGGCGATCGTCGGCGGCGCCAAGGTGTCGACCAAGCTCACCATTCTCAAGACCCTGGCCGAGAAGGTCGACCAGCTGATCGTCGGCGGCGGCATCGCCAACACCTTCCTCCTCGCCGCCGGCAAGCGCATCGGCGAATCGCTCGCCGAGCCCGAGATGGTGCGCGAGGCCCAGCAGGTGATGGACCTCATGAAAGCGCGCGGCGCCGAAGTGCCGCTGCCGGTGGATGTGGTGGTCGCCGACGAAGTCTCGGCGCTCGCCCGCGCCAACCGCATTCCGGTCGACGAGGTCGGCGCGCACGACCGCATCCTCGACTTCGGCCCGAAGAGCTCGGCCCGCCTCGCCGACATCATCGCCCATGCCGGCACCGTGGTCTGGAACGGCCCCGTGGGGGTCTTCGAGTACGCCCAGTTCGCCGGCGGCACCAAGATGATGGCTTCGGCGATCGCCCACTCCGAAGCGTTCTCGATCGCCGGCGGCGGCGACACCCTGGCGGCGATCGCGAAGTTCGACATCGCGCAGGACGTCGGCTACATCTCCACCGGCGGCGGCGCCTTCCTCGAGTTCCTCGAAGGCAAGACCCTGCCCGCGATCGCTGCGCTGGAACAACGCTACACCGCCTGATTCCGCCACGCACCGCACCGATGGCCGCCACGGGCGGCCATTTTCATGCCGGCTGCGGATTAGAATGGCGGGCCATCGTCCACCCATCCGCCAGGCCGCCTCCGGAGATTCCATGCCCCGCCATACCAAGATCGTCGCCACCCTCGGCCCCGCCTCTTCCGACCCTCGAGTCCTCGAACGCATGGTCCATGCCGGCGTCGACGTGGTGCGCATGAACTTCTCCCACGGCAAGGCCGAAGACCACATCGCCCGCGCCGCGGCGATCCGCGAGGCCTCGGCGCTCGCCGGCCGCCCGGTCGGCATCCTCGCCGACCTGCAAGGGCCGAAGATCCGCGTCGGCAAGTTTGCCGACGGCCGCATCACCCTGACCCGCGACATGCCCTTCATCCTCGATTCGCGCTGCGAGCTGGGCAGCACCGAGCGCGTCGGCCTCGACTACAAGGACCTGCCCAAGGACGTCAAGGCCGGCGACGTGCTGCTGCTCGACGACGGCCGCCTCAAGCTCGGCGTGACCCGCGTGCTCGGCCACGAGATCCACACCACCGTGAAAGTCGGCGGCGAGCTCTCCAACAACAAGGGCATCAACCGCCAGGGCGGCGGCCTCACCGCGCCCGCGCTCACCGCCAAGGACATGGACGACATCCGCACCGCGGCCCTGATCGGGGTGGACTTCGTCGCCGTCTCCTTCCCCAAGAGCGCGGCCGACATGTACATGGCCCGCCAGCTGTTGCGCGCTGCCGGCAGCGCGGCGCTGTTGATCGCCAAGATCGAGCGCACCGAAGCGGTGGCCAACCTCGACGAGATCCTCGACGCCTCCGACGGCATCATGGTGGCGCGCGGCGACCTCGCGGTCGAAGTCGGCGACGCCGCGGTGCCGGCGCTGCAGAAGAAGATGATCCGTGCCGCGCGCGACCGCAACAAGCTCACCATCACCGCCACCCAGATGATGGAGTCGATGATCACCAGCCCGGTGCCGACCCGCGCCGAAGTCTCCGACGTCGCCAACGCCGTGCTCGACGGCACCGACGCGGTGATGCTGTCGGCCGAGACCGCCGCCGGCAACTACCCGGTCGAAGTCATCGAGGCGATGAGCCGGGTCTGCCTGGAGGCGGAGAAGTCCTACGACACCGGGCTCGACCGCGAGATGCTCGACCGCGTGTTCACCCGCATCGACCAGTCGATCGCGATGGCGGCGATCTGGACCGCCTACCACCTCAAGGTCAAGGCGATCGCCTCGCTCACCCAGACCGGCTCGACCGCGCTGTGGATGAGCCGCCTGATCGCCGGCGTGTCGATCTATGCGCTCACCCCGGAGGTCTCCGCCCGCAACCAGATGACGCTCTACCGCGAAGTCTACCCGCTGCTGATGAGCCAGACTCACCAGGACCGCGACGTGCTGCTGTGGGAAGCCGAGCAGGTCCTGCTCGAGCAGGGCGTGGTCGACTACGGCGACCTGATCGTGCTCACCATCGGCGAGCCGATCGGCGCCTCGGGCGGCACCAACACCCTCAAGATCGTGCGCGTCGGCGAACACCACCGTCCCGGCACGCTCGACGACCCGGTCTGAGCGCACTGCGCCGCGCGCCATCCGCCCCCGGACCAAGGCTAAAATAAACATTTTCGAACCACCCCGAGCGCCGCGCGCCGCGCGCGCCTCCCCGGAGAATCCCCATGCCTCTCGTTTCCATGCGCCAGCTGCTCGACCACGCCGCCGAACACAGCTACGGCCTGCCCGCCTTCAACGTGAACAACCTCGAGCAGGTCCAGGCCATCATGGAAGCCGCGGCCGAATGCGACAGCCCGGTGATCATGCAGGCCTCGGCCGGGGCGCGCAAATACGCCGGCGAAGCCTTCCTGCGCCACCTCATCGACGCCGCCATCGAAGCCTATCCGGACATCCCGGTGGTCATGCACCAGGACCACGGTCAGAGCCCCGCGGTCTGCATGGGCGCGATCCGCTCGGGCTTTTCCAGCGTGATGATGGACGGCTCCCTGCTGGAAGACGGCAAGACCCCCTCCTCCTACGACTACAACGTCGCCGTCACCCGCGAAGTGGTGAAGTTCTCCCATGCGATCGGCGTCACCGTCGAAGCCGAGCTCGGCTGCCTGGGCTCGCTCGAGACCGGCCAGGCAGGCGAGGAAGACGGCGTCGGCGCGGAAGGCACGCTCGACCACTCGCAGCTGCTGACCGACCCCGACCAGGCCGCCGACTTCGTCAAGCAGACCGACTGCGACGCCCTTGCGATCGCCATCGGCACCAGCCACGGCGCCTACAAGTTCAGCCGCAAGCCCACCGGCGACATCCTCGCGATCGAGCGCATCAAGGCCATCCACACCCGCATCCCCAACACCCACCTGGTGATGCACGGCTCCTCCTCGGTGCCGCAGGAACTGCTCGAAATCATCCGCCAGTACGGCGGCGACATGAAGGAAACCTACGGCGTGCCGGTCGAAGAGATCGTCGAGGGCATCAAGTACGGCGTGCGCAAGATCAACATCGACACCGACATCCGCCTCGCGATGACCGGCGCGGTGCGCAAGTTCCTGGTCGAAAACCCGTCCAAGTTCGACCCGCGCGAATTCCTCAAGCCCGCGCGCGAGGCCGCCAAGCAGGTGTGCAAGGCTCGCTTCGAAGCGTTCGGCTGCGCCGGCATGGCTTCGAAGATCAAGCCGGTGGCGCTCGACAAGGTCGCCGCCCGCTACAAGGCCGGCGAACTGAGCCAGGTCGTGCGCTGAACCCGAACGGCCCGGCGCCCTCTGCTCCGGCCCGCCCATCATGCCCCCCACCCCGCCCGATCATCCGCCGGCGGAATCGTCCGCCTCCCGCCGCGTCATCCCCGGCTTCTGCGGCCTGTGCAAGTCACGCTGCGGTTCGCGCATGGTGGTGGAGGACGGGCGCCTGGTGGCGCAGCTGCCGGACCCGGCACACCCGACCGGGCGGGCGCAGTGCGTCAAAGGACGCGCGGCGCCGGAGCTGGTCTACGACCCCCAGCGCGTGCTGCACCCGCTGCTGCGCACGCGGCCCAAGGGCGACGCCGATCCCGGCTGGCGGGAGATTTCCTGGGACGAGGCGTTCGACCGCATCGCCCGGACGCTCGGGCGCATCCGGGACGAATCCGGAGCGGAGGCGGTGGCGTTCGCGATCGCCACGCCGAGCGGCACCCCGATCGCCGACGACGTCCGCTGGATCGAGCGCCTGGCCAACGCCTTCGGCAGCCCCAACGTCGCCAACGGCACCGAAATCTGCAACTGGCACAAGGACTTCACCCACCAGCACACTTTCGGCCGTGGCATCGCCACGCCCGATTTCGCCCACAGCCGCTGCATCGTGCTGTGGGGGCACAACCCGCGCGACACCTGGCTCAACAACGCGCTGTCGATCGCTGCGGCGCGCAAGCGCGGGGCGCGGGTGGTGGTGATCGACCCGCGCAAGGCCGGCTTCGCCGCCGATGCCGACCTGTGGCTGCGGGTGCGCCCTGGCTCGGACGGCGCGCTCGCGCTCGGGGCGGCGCGCATGATGCTGGCCAGGGGCTGGTTCGACGCCGCCTTCCTGCGCGACTTCAGCAACGGGCCGCTGCTGGTGCGCAGCGACACCGGCCGCTTCCTGCGCGCGGACGAGCTCGCCCTGCCGCCGGCAGGGGCGGGCGCGGACGATTTCGTCAGCCTGTCGGCCAACGGCACGGCGATCGCCTGCCGCCGGGGGACACGCACCGCGGGCGGCGCCGGGCCGGACCCGCTGCTCGCCGCAGGAATCGAACTGGAGCTCGCCGAGGGCCGCCGGGTCCGCTGCGACACGGCACACGCGCTCTTCGAGCAGGCCTGCGCGCCCTACACGCCCGAGCGCGTCGCCGAGCTGTGCTGGATCGAGGCCGGCCAGGTCGAGCAGTTCGCCCGCCTGCTGCACGAGGCCTCGCCCGCGGTGTCGTACTACTGCTGGGCGGGGGTGTGCCAGCACACCAACGCCACCCAGACTGACCGCGCAATCGCCACGCTGATGGCCTTGACCGGCAGCTTCGACGCCCCCGGCGGCAACGTCGCCTTCACCCCGCCGCCCGCCAACGATGCCAGCGGTAAGGCACTGCTGGGCGCCGCCCAGCGCGCGCGCTGCATCGGCCTTGCGCGCTCGCGCCTGGGCCCGGCGCGGCTGGGGCTGGTCGGCTCGGATGCGCTGTGGGACGCAATCCTCGAGCGCGAGCCGTATGCGATCCGCGCGCTGGTCGGTTTCGGGCGCGACTTCCTGCTCAACCACGCCGATGCCGAGCGCGCCGCGAAGGCGCTCGCCGCGCTCGAATTCTGCGTCTATGCCGACCTCACGCTGACGCCCACCGCGGCGCTCGCCGACCTCGTGCTGCCGATCTGCACGCCGTGGGAGCGCGAGGCGCTGCGCGTCGGCTTCGAAGGCAGCCAAGCCGCGGAATCGTGGGTGCAGCTGCGCCCGGCGGCGATCGCACCGCTCGGCGAAAGCCGCCCCGATGCCTGGGTGGTGTTCGAGCTGGCGCAGCGGCTGGGGCTGGGCGAACACTTCTGGGACGGCGACCTCGAAGCCGGGCTCGCCCACATCCTCGCCCCGCTCGGGCTGAGCCTGGACGAACTGCGCGCCCACCCCGGTGGCCTCGCCCACCCCGCCGCCACCCGCTACCGCAAATACCTGGACGAAGGCTTCGACACTCCCACCGGCCGCATCGAGCTGTACGCCGAAACGCTGCTCGCGCACGGCGCCGCGCCGCTGCCGGACTTCGTCGAACCGGCGGATTCGCCGCTCACCGCCGCCGACGCGGCCTTTCCGCTGGTGATGACCACCGCCAAGCTGCGCCACTTCCGCCACGGCCAGGACCGCCAGGCCCCTTCGCTGCGCCGGCACACCCCCGAACCCGCGGTGCACCTGCACCCGGACGCCGCCCGCGCGCGCGGCATCGCCGAAGGAGACGCGGTGCGGCTGCGCTCGGCCCACGGCAGCATCCGCCTGCGCGCACGCTTCGACGACACGCTCGATGCGCGCGTGGTATGGGTCGAATACGGCTGGTGGCAGCCCGCCGGGCCGGGCACGGCGGACGGCTACGACGCGCTGTCGGAAGACGGCGCCAACTACAGCCGCCTCGTCTCCGACCACCGCGTCGACCCGGTCAGCGGCTCGCAGCCGCTGCGCTCGGGCCTGTGCGAGATCGAGCCCGTCCTCGGCCGCTGAGGGCAGGACATCGCCGCACTCATGCAGGAAAGCATGGCCGGAACCGGCAGTAGGTAGAGCATTTCCTGGCCACGCGCGCCATTGCGTATATACGCCGAGACGCCTTGCCATTGCCAGCTCGATGGACCTGTCGTTCCTTTGTGGAGGCCCAGGCGCTATGATGTGTATGGATGCCACTTTGGATACACATCATGCGAACGAATATTGTGATCGACGACAAGTTGATGAACGACACCCTTCGAGCGACGGGACTGAAAACCAAGCGAGAGGTGGTCGACCTTGGGTTGCGAACGGTGTTGCGCCTCAGCCGGCAGGAAGAGATACGGCGCTTCAGGGGCAAGTTGAATTGGCAGGGCGACCTTGATGAGATGAGAACCGACAAGTGATTCTGGTCGACTCGAGTGTGTGGATTGATTACTTTCGCGGAACGATCACCCCGGAGACAGAGACGCTCGATGCGCTTCTGGGGAGCGAGCCGGTCGCGACGGGAGACCTCATTTTGACCGAAGTGCTTCAAGGCTTTGGAAGCAACCGCGAATTCAACCAGGCCAAGCGATTGCTCACGTCGCTGGAGGTCGTGGAATTAGGTGGGCAAGAGATCGCGATTCAAGCAGCCAAAAATTTTCGGAATCTGAGAGCGCGCGGAATTTCAGTGCGCAAGACGATCGATACGGTAATCGCGACGCGTTGCATAGAGAGCGACTTCGCGCTCCTGTTCAGCGACAGAGATTTTGAACCGTTCGTTCAATACCTGGGACTTCGGTCGGCACCGCTGGAAACATAACGGACAAGGTGAGTTTCTTGAAAAACTCCAGTCCACACAGGTACAGGCCGAGGTCGAAGAACCCGGCCTCGTGCAGCACGGCAGCCACCTTCATCGAGCAGGCGTCAGCTCAGTAGCGCCCGCAGCGCCTGCCTCACCGGATGAAAAACTCATCCCACTCGAGCTCGGTCCACCACTCGGCCTCCAGTCCCTCGCAGGTCTCACCGTAGGCCCGGCACATGAAACAGCCCTCACCGCGCGTGAGCGCAGCGTCCTCCAGCGGCGGGTAACGGACGAGCAGGGCCGCAGCGCCCTCACGCGCGGCCGCCTCCGCCTCGCTCATCGGCCGGTCCGGCAACTCGCAGATACCGTAGCGGAGAAGGCGCTCGACCCCCTCCGGGTACAGGACCGAATTCTCCGCGTCGATATGACGCCAGAGCGCATGCGAGTAGCGGGTTGCCAGAGCCTGCAGCCGGGCACGATCGTCCTCGGACTGCGGCCCCTGTTCGAGAATCGGCGTCATCTCGGCCAGCCACCCCGCCATCTCGGCGTGCTCGTGCACGACGGCGTACAGCGGTCCGCGGTCGCCCGGCAGTTCCGCATCCTTGATGAGTGCATCGAAGAACACGCGCTCCTCGCGATCGTGATGAAAATGGCCGGCGAACTCGGTGAAAAACGCGGTGAAGCGGCGGCCGTCAGCCGGGTCCGCAGTCCCGTCGAAGAGTTTTCCGACGTACGTCCGTAACGATCCCAGCACCTGATCGATCAGCGCGTGTTCGTCTTGTAGTGTGTTGATCAGCTTCATTGTCGATTCATCCTGAGATACTGCCAGCCTGGAACAGTCGGTTATGGTACAGCCCATCGGGTAAGTTCAGAGGGGGAGGCAGCGCGACTCTATGCGCCGCTGCCGCCCGTTTGAACAACCGTACAGTAGATGACGGCAGCCATGCGACACCCCATGTCGCAACGCTTCGTATCATCCCGAGCACGTGCCCTGCTCGCTCCCGGACCACCCTCGCCATGACTTATGACACCCTTCCCCCCGGCTTCATCGCCTTGCACGGCAACCGCATCGAGACGCTGCTCGACACCGTTGCCGCGTGGATGGCGCGACATCCGCTCACGCCGCTGGAACCCGAGATCGTGCTCGTGCAGAGCAACGGCATGGCCGAATGGGTCAAGATGGCCCTGGCCCGCCAGGCCGGCGTGTGTGCCGCAACCGCCGTGCAGTTGCCGGGCCGGTTCTTGTGGCAAACCTATCGCCAGGTGCTGGGCCGTGGCGAAGTACCCGCGCGCTCGCCGCTGGACAAGACCACGCTCGCCTGGCGGTTGATGCGTCTGCTCCCCGATGTCGTCGCGGAAGCGGGATTCGAGCCGATCGCGGGTTACCTCGGCGGCAATCGCACCCATGATGATGCCGGCCGGCGTTTCCAACTCGCGCTGCGTATTGCAGATCTGTATGACCAGTACCAGGTGCACCGCTCGGATTGGCTCGACGCCTGGGGTGAAGGGCGCGAATTGATGTGCAATGCCGAGGGGGTCGAGACAGCGCTACCGCCCGACCAGCGCTGGCAGGCGCGCCTGTGGCAAAGGGTGCTCGAAGCACTCACGCCCGCACAACGTGCGCTGACGCGCCCCCAGCTGCATGAGCGGGTACTGACCAGGCTTGAAGCGATGGGCGGGCAAGGTGGCGTCCCCCCAGACATTCATCTTCCCCGCCGCGTCGTGCTCTTCGGCATGACCCATGTGCCGCTACCGACGCTGCAGCTGCTTGCTGCGCTGTCCCGGCATACCCAGGTCCTGCTGGCCATCCCCAACCCCTGCCGCTTTCACTGGGCCGACATCATGGACGGGCGCGAGTGGCTGCGCATTGCCCGTCGCCGGCAGCCGCTGCGCAACGGTCGCGATCTGCATTCCGAAGCGCTCGATGCCATGCACCTGCATGCACACCCGCTGCTCGCTGCGTGGGGCCGGCAGGCACGCGACTTCGTGCGGCAGCTCGACGCCTTTGATGACGCGGAGGCGACTCGCGAGCGTTTTCCGCTCTCGCGCCTCGACCTGTTCGACGAAGACACACCCGCAGACGCCTCGCTGCTGGAACAGGTCCAGCACCACATCCGCGACCTGCGGCCTCTTGCCGAACACCCGAAGCCCACGATCCCGACCAAGGACCGCTCGATCGTCTTCCACCTCGCGCACAGCCCGGTGCGCGAGCTCGAGATCCTGCACGATCAGCTGCTGAAGCTGCTCGCCGAACCGCCGGGTGGCAAACCTCTGCGCCCGCGCGACATCGTGGTGATGGTCCCCGCGATCGACGACTTCGCGCCAGCGATCCGCGCCGTGTTCGGGCAGTACGGCCGCCATGATCCGCGCCATATTCCTTTCGACATCGCGGACCTGTCGGCGCGGGCAAGCAGTCCGTTGATGACGGCGATCGAATGGCTGTTGCGCATCCCGCATGACCGTTGCAGGTTGTCGGATCTCACCGCGCTGCTCGACGTGCCCGCCATCGCCGCCCGCTTCGGCATCGCCGAGGACGCGCTGCCGCGCCTGACGCAGTGGATCAGCGGCGCCGGTATTCGCTGGGGTCTGGACGCGACGCACCGCGAGGGGCTGGGCCTTGGCGCTTGCGGCGCGCAGAACACTGCGCTCTTCGGCCTGCAGCGCATGTTGATGGGCTACGCCGTCGGCGACACGCATCGCGCACTGGAGCAGCCCTACGCCGACATCGAGCCGTACGACGAGATTGGCGGGCTCGATGCCGAACTGGCCGGTGCGTTCGCACAGCTGATCGAGCGCCTGCTGGCCTGGCAATCCGATAGTTGCCGCGTTGCGACCCCTGAACAATGGGCCGAACGCCTGCGTGCCCTCCTCGCCGATCTTGTGCATGCCACCGATGACGGCGACCGACAGACCCTCGGCGCACTGCATGACGCGCTCGAGGCTTGGCTCGACGCTTGTGATGAGGCTGAGTTCGATGCCCCGCTGCCATTGGAGGTAGCGGCCGAGGCGTTGCTCGATGCGCTTGAGTGGCCGGCCTTGGGCAAACGCTTTCGCGCGGGCGGCATCACCTTCTGCACGCTGATGCCCATGCGCGCGATCCCGTTCGAGGTGGTGTGTCTGCTGGGAATGAACGACGGCGACTACCCGCGTCGCAGCCCTCGCAGCGATTTCGACCTGATGGCGCTTCCGGGTCAGCAGCGCCCGGGCGACCGCGCCCGACGCGACGACGATCGCCAGCTGATGCTCGAGGCCTTGCTGTCGGCACGCCGCGTGCTGTACGTGAGCTGGTGCGGACATAGCGTGCGCGACAATACCGAACAGCCGCCCTCGGTGCTGGTCGCCCAGCTGCGCGACTACCTTGCGGCCGGCTGGTCGCCCGAAACAGTGGCTGAGCGCACCACCCAGCACCCGCTGCAACCGTTCAGCCGACGCTACTTCGAACCGGATAGCGGTCTGGCAACCTACGCACGTGAATGGCGTGCGGCACACGTCGCCGTGCCAGGTGAAGAAGGCGCGATGCACGTCGCTGGTACGCAGCCCGAGATTCCGCCACTTGCCCCTTTCATCCCCGATCCGGCCGTGCCGCTCACCATCGCCGAACTCGCGCGCTTCCTGCGCAATCCGGTCAAGGCGTTCTTTCGCCAACGGCTGGGCGTGATCTTCGATGACCCTGCCGAGGCGCTCCCCGACGCTGAGGTGTTCGGGTTCGACAAGCTGGAAGAGCATGGTCTGGTCGAGGAACTGGCCAAGGCGGTGGTCGCCCGGATGGAGACGTGGGCACCGCAGGCACTTGCACACTTTGCACTCGAGCCCGCGATCGAACAGGCCCTTGCGCGAATCGGGCGTGCAGGCCGCCTGCCGATGGCCGGCGTGGGCGCCCGGATCCGTGCCACGCTGGGCGCGGCCGTCCTGCAGCTTCTGCACGCCTGGCAGCAGGCGCGCACCGCACACCCCGTTGCGGTCCAGCGCCTCCCTCTGCGTCATACGCACAGAGGCGTCGTACTGGAAGACTGGCTCGGGCAGCGTTTCGCCACCACGCCCGATACCGGCGCCACGCTGTGGATCGAGCTGAACCCGGGCCGCCTTCTTGAAGGCACCAGGCAGGACAAAGTGCGCGCACACAAACTGCTGTACGCGTGGGTGAAGTGTCTGCTCGCGGCCGCGTCGGAAGCCTCGGACGCGGGCTTGCTGATCGGACGCGACGCCACGCTGCGTATCGAGACGATGGCCCCGGAAGCCGCCCGCGCGACCCTGGCTACGTTGCTCGAGGCCTGGCAGCAAGGCCTGAGTGCGCCGCTACCGGTCGCGCTCAAGACCGCGCTCGCCTTCGTCGCCGAACGCAACGCAGCCGATGCCTACGAAGGCAACGAGCGCAGCACCGGTGAAGGCGAAGAGGCCACACTTGCCCGCTGCTATCCGGACTTCGAGTCCTTGATCGCCGACGGCCAATTCGAGTCCCTCGCACGAACGCTCTACGCCCCGCTCGCCGATTGGGTCGGCACGCACATCGAGATCATTCCCCATCCTGAGCCCACGCCGGCCGCGAACCAGGAGGCGCTCGCCTGATGACATCGGACACCCTTCACGCGCTCGATTCCACCGCCCATGCAGCGTCCCACACCCTCGATGCCCTGCGGTTTCCGCTGCATGGCAGCCGGCTGATCGAAGCCAGCGCCGGCACTGGCAAGACCTGGACCATCGCCGCGCTCTATCTTCGCCTCGTGCTCGGTCACGGCAGCAGGAACTCGGACGATACGCGCCACACGGAGGCCACCGCGTTCGCGCGCCCCTTGCTGCCGGCCGAGATCCTGGTGATGACCTTTACCCGGGCAGCGACCAAGGAGCTCTCGGACCGCATTCGCGCCCGCCTGCTCGAGGCGGCCCGCTGCTTCCGGGGTGACACACCGCCAGCCCCGAATGACGCACTGCTTGCGAGCCTGCTGGCCGACTACGCCGATGAAGCCGATCGCCGCCAGGCGGCCTGGCGGCTCGCAATGGCCGCCGAAGCCATGGACGATGCGGCCGTGTTCACCATCGACGCCTGGTGCCAGCGCATGCTGCGCGAACACGCCTTCGATAGCGGCAACCCCTTCGATGAAGAGCTGGCGGCCGATGAAACAGCGCTGCTGCTCGAGGCCGTTCAGGACTACTGGCGCCAGCAGTGCTACCCGCTCTCGGATGCGCCGCTCGATTTCGTGCTCCGCCTGTGGCCCGACGTCAATGCGCTCCACGAAGACATCCGCGAGCTGGTCGGCCAGCCCCTGCCGCTGACCGATGACCGGGACTCGCTGGGGGCCTGCGTGGAACGGGTGATGACCGCGCACCACCAGAAGCTGATCACCCTCAGCCGGGGCTGGGTCGAGCGTGCGGGGGCGATCAAGGAATGGCTCGACAAGGAACTGGCGGCCAACGCCAAGGCCTGGAACGGGAAGAAACTGCAAAGCCGCTACTACACGCCCTGGTGCGAGTCGCTGGCCTCGTGGGCACGGGATCCGCTCTCCCAGCCCCTGAACCTGCCCGACAGCGCACGTCACCGACTGACCGTCGACGGCATCCTCGAAGCCCGCAAGGACGGCGCACCGGTACCCGAGTTGCCAGATCATTTCGATGCCTTCGCCGAATTGCTGCAACACTACGGCGCGCTGCCCGATCCGCACACGCCGCTGCGCATCCATGCCGCGACGCAGGTAGCCGAGCGCCTGGCGCAGTTGAAGCGCAAGGCGCGCAGCTTCGGCTTTGCCGACATGCTCGAACGGCTCGACCAGGCGCTGTGCGGTCCGCACGGCGCGCGGCTGCGCGAGCGCATCCTCGGCCAGTACCCGGTCGCCCTGATCGACGAATTCCAGGACACCTCGCCGCTGCAGTACCGGCTCTTCGATGCGCTCTACCGCACCGCCGACAATGATCCGGGCACGGCGCTTCTCCTGATTGGCGACCCCAAGCAGTCGATCTACGGGTTTCGGGGTGCGGACATCTACAGCTATCTGCAGGCCCGTCGTGCCACCGCCGGCCGGCACTACGTGCTCGGCACCAACTATCGCTCCACACATGCCCTGGTCGCAGCGGTCAACGGGTGGTTCGCGCAGGCCGAAGCGCGGGCGGGCGACCGCGCAGTGGCCAAGGGCGGCGCCTTCCTTTGCCGTTCGGACGAAGACAATGAGCTGCCCTTCGAGCCGGTCGGGGCCGAGGGACGGCAAGAGGTCTTCCATACCTCCGCAGGCCCGGTTCCGGCAATGAGCATCCACCACGACCTGGAACTGCGCAGTGCAACCGACAGCAGAAAGCGCTTCGCCGCACGCTGTGCCGAGCAGATCGTCACCTGGCTCAATGATCCCTCTGCAGGCTTTCACCACCCGCAAGACGGGTTCAAGCGACTGCGCCCGGCCGACATCGCCGTGCTGGTGCGCACCGGCAAGGAGGCCGCAGCCGTGCGTCTCGAACTACGCCGGCGCGGCGTCACCTCGGTGTACTTGTCCGACAAGGATTCGGTCTTCGCCAGCAACGAGGCGCGCGACCTGCTGCACTGGCTGCGCGCGGTCGCATCCCCCCTCGATGCGCCGCTCGTGCGGGCGGCGCTCGCCACCCGCACGGTAGGTCTGTCGATCGAGGAACTGGCCTGGCTGGCGAGCGACGACGAAGCCTTCGATGGGCGCAGCGAGCAGATTCGTCAGCTGCACGCGGTGTGGCGCGACCTTGGGGTGCTCACCATGCTGCGGCGCAGCCTGCACCAGCTTGACTTGCCCGCACGCTGGCTCGCCGAGCCCGAGGGCGAGCGACGCCTGACCAACTTCCTGCATCTGGCCGAACTGCTGCAGCACGCGAGCGCACAACTCGATGGCGAGCAGGCGCTGATCCGCTGGCTGGCCATGCAGATCGACGACGGCGCGGGCGGCAGCGAAGAGCAGGTGGTGCGTCTGGAGAGCGATGCCGACCTCGTCAAGGTCGTGACCGTGCATAAAAGCAAGGGCCTGGAATACCCGGTGGTGTGCCTGCCCTTTGCGTGCAGCTTCCGCCGCGTGGAACGCAAGTTCTCACCCTTCCTGAAGCTCGTCGATGCGTCCGGGACGCGGGAGATCAAGCTCGATTATGACGATGACGATCTCGAACGCGCTGATCACGAGCGCCTGCGCGAAGACCTGCGCCTCTTTTACGTAGCGCTGACGCGCGCACGGCACGCCCTGTGGATGGGCTTTGCCGCGCTGAAGATCGGCAACAGCAACGAATGCCTCACTCACCGCAGCGCCCCAGGCTACCTGCTGGGCGGTCTCGCCCCGCGCACCGAAGCGTCCTGGCAACCGTTGCTCGAAGCCCTGGCTGAGCAGGCGAGTGCCGACACGTCAGCCACGCCGCCATGCATCATCCTTGAAGCAACGAGCGACAGCGTCGCCCGCACCGCACTGCAGCCCCGCGAGGCGCTGCCAGCGCTGCGGGAGAGCCCGCTCTACACTGCGGACTTCGAGCGGCGCTGGTCGATCGGGAGCTTTTCTGCACTGGTGCGAGACATCGACCCCTCGGCGGTCGCATCGAATCAGACCGCGAGCGCCCTGCCCACAGCCGGTGCACTGGGAGCACCGTCCTCAGCCATCGCGGGCTCGGCGCAAACATTGCCCGAACCCAACGAACCCGCGCTAACAGCGCTCTCGCCTCTGAAGATCCATCGCCCTGCCGAAGACGAGGGCAATGACGAGGACGCATCTGGCGTTTATGCACCAAACGCATCGACACGGGCGACGCTGCCCCCCTGGCATCGGTTTCCACGCGGCGCGATTGCGGGAAACTTCCTCCACGACATGCTCGAGTGGCTCGCGGGCGAAGGTTTTGCGCTGGCAGGCGACCCGAACCTGGAGACGGCGCTACGTCGCCGTTGCGTTCGTGCCGGCCGGGGCGACTGGGCCGATGCGACAGTGGAGTGGATGCAGAACCTGCTGGCGACGCCCCTGCCGAGCTTGGGTGTCCCCCTCCCGGCGCTGCGCACCCAGCTCACGGAAATGGAGTTCTGGATGCCGTCGGCGCGCCTGCACGCAGGCGACGTGGACGCCTTGTGCCGCCGCCATCTGCTCAATGCCCATGAGCGCCCTGCCCTGCCCCAGCGTGCGCTGCACGGCATGGTGATGGGCTTTGCGGACCTGGTGTTCGAACATGAAGGCCGTTATTGGGTACTGGACTACAAATCGAACAGCCTGGGCAAGACCGACGCCGACTACGACACTTTCGCGCTCGAATCGGCAATGGCACGCCACCGCTATGACGTGCAGGCTGCGCTGTACCTGCTCGCGCTGCACCGGCTGCTGCGCGCGCGGCTGGGCACGACCTACGACCCGTCTCGCCAACTCGGCGGCGCCCTCTACCTCTTCCTGCGGGGTATTCGCGGCCCCTGCTGCGGCGAGTACGCCATTCCTGCTACAGGCGAAGTGATCGCCTTGCTCGACACGCTCGATCAACAGCTCACCGATGAGGCGGCACTGGCATGAGCTCAACAACCGTTTGCACGCCCGAAGCACAAGACAAGCGCACGCAGGTGCTCGGTACCTTGCGCGCCATGAGTGACGCCGGCCTCTTGCGACACCTCGACAGCGCCTTCGCCGCCTTCATTGCGACGCTCGACCCCGGGGCCGACCCGGCCCTGCTGGTCGCAACAGCAATGCTCAGCCGCATGGAAGGGCACGGCCATAGTTGCCTGCCGATGGCCGGTCTCCCCGCTACTGATCCGACTCTATTCGGCTGGCCGACTGAAGCACAGGCCAGCGTCGCGGCCTTGTGGCATGACCTGCCTCCCAAGCTCGAAGGCTGGCTTGGCGCCGCGACTGCAAGCCCGACCGCACAGCGCATCGGCCGCGACCCCGATCGAGGCCAGCCATTAGTCATCGACGGTCCCGACACTGCCCCCCGCCTCTACCTGCGCCGCTACTGGCAATTCGAGCGCACAGTAGGTCGTGCGATCATCGCACGCTGCAGGAAAACCAACCCGGCTGATGAAGCGCGCACGCGCGCCTGGCTGGATCGTTTCTTTGCCCGTAATGATGGCGGACAGACCCGAAAATCGCCCGTCGACTGGCAAAAGATCGCCTGCGCAATCGCCTTGCGCAGCCGGCTCACGATCATCACCGGCGGCCCTGGCACCGGCAAGACCTACACGGCCGCACGCCTGCTTGCCGTGCTGCTGGCCACCGCCGCCGAACCACAGCGCCTGCGCGTTGCGCTGGCTGCGCCAACGGGTAAAGCGGCAGCCCGGCTCAAGCAATCAATCGATGGCTCACTACAGAGCCTGCAAGCCAGCATCGGCAATGAACTCGATCTGGCCACACTCACCCAGCGCATCGGGGCAGCGCGTACGCTGCACTCACTGCTCGGCGCACGACCGGATACCCGGCGCTTCCGGCACCACGCCGGCAATCCGCTCGACGCCGATATCGTCATCGTCGATGAAGCCTCGATGGTGCATCTGGAGATGATGGCCGCGCTCCTTGAGGCGCTGCCCGAGCGCGCGTGCCTCATCCTGCTCGGTGACAAGGATCAGCTCGCGTCGGTTGAAGCTGGTGCGGTACTGGGTGACTTGTGCCGTGATGCGCAGGCTGGCCGCTACAGTGCAGAGACGGCACGCTATCTCATGACCACCACGGGAGAGGCGCTTCCCGACGCGTATCTCGCTCGGACGGGCCCGTCACCTGAGCTCGCCCAGCAGACCGTGATGCTGCGTGAGAGCCTGCGCTTCGATGGCCCGATCGGCGCGCTCGCGCTCGCGGTCAACGATGCAAAGGATCCTGCGCTGCCGGGCACGCTCCTGCGTGACGATGCCACGGGCAGCCTCTTCGTCTCCGAGGGGGCAGCCCAGGCGGACGTCATCGAGTCGGCCGTCGGCGGCCGTCCGGGTGCGAGCGCCTCCTATCTCGACTACACCCGGGCTCTGAACGAAGGCCCGACCGACGGCAGCGTCGACGCTCACGACGCATGGACGAAGAACGTCCTTCAAGCCTTCGATCGATTCCGCCTCCTGTGTGCAGTCCGCGAGGGCGATTGGGGCGTGAGTGGGTTGAACCGGGCCATCGAGCGCAAACTTGAGTCCGCCCGACAACTGAAGCCTCAAGGAACTTGGTACAAGGGCCGGCCGGTGATGGTCACCCGCAACGACCCGACCCTCGGCATCTTTAACGGCGACATCGGCATCGCGCTCCCTGCGGCAGAAAGCCCGGCGCTGCTGCGCGTGTACTTCCTTGACGGCGAGCGCCTTCGCTCGGTCGCGGTCAGCCGACTGGCCCACGTTGAGACGGCGTTTGCGATGACTGTTCACAAGAGCCAGGGTTCGGAGTTCGAGCACACCATGCTCGTACTCTCGGCCCAGAGCGGCAACGTGCTAACTCGCGAGCTGATTTACACCGGCATCACCCGTGCTCGAAAAGCATTCAGCCTGTTTGCCGAGCGACCTGGGCTGCTGGAGGTGGGTGCAGGCAGCGTCACCCGGCGCGAGAGCGGGCTGCTGCAAGTCCTGGAGGAAGCCGAATGACCCTCATGCAGGACTGAACTGCCCCATTGGTTTCGTCTTCCGGCGCAGTCGTCGCAGGATCGACACGACGAAGTCGTAGATGTACGGGAAACGGTCCTCAGCACGGACATGGCGATGGGAGCGGCTCCCGCGAGTTGCTCCGACTTCACCCGGGGCGGTGATCCTCACACGTGCGCCAGCGCCTCCACAGCCCCGAAAGTGAGCGGCCCTCCCCTATAATCCCGCTTTTGCCAGCAACCTGAGGCCCCACCGTGGCGACGCCCCTTTTCGAAACTTCCATCAAGAGCCTGCCGCTGCTCGGCCGCGGCAAGGTGCGCGACATCTATGCAGTCGACGACGAGAAGCTGCTGATCGTCACCAGCGACCGCCTGTCGGCATTCGACGTGATCCTGCCCGACCCGATCCCGGACAAGGGCCGGGTGCTGGTGGCGCTCGCCAACTTCTGGTTCGACCGGCTCGCCCACATCCTCCCCAACCAGCTCACCGGCATCGACCCCGAAACCGTGGTCGCGCCCGGCGAGCGCGACCAGGTGCGCGGCCGGGCGCTGGTGGTGAAGCGCCTGAAGCCGCTGCCGATCGAGGCGGTGGTGCGCGGCTACGTGATCGGTTCGGGCTGGAAGGACTACCAGGCCACCGGCGCGATCTGCGGCATCGCCCTGCCCGCGGGCCTCGCCCAGGCGGCGAAGCTGCCGGCGCCGATCTTCACCCCCTCGTCGAAGGCCGACCTCGGCGAGCACGACGAGAACATCTCGTTCGCGCAGGCCCAGGCGCGCTGCGAGGCGCTGCTCGCCGATGCCCTCGCCGGCACCGGCAAGAGCGGCGCCGGACTCGCCGAGGAAGCGCGCGCGGCGGCGATCGCGCTGTATTCGGAAGCGGCCGGCTACGCCGCCGGGCGCGGCATCCTGATCGCCGATACCAAGTTCGAGTTCGGCATCGACGCCGCCGGCACGCTGCACCTGATCGACGAAGCGCTGACCCCCGACTCGTCGCGCTTCTGGCCCGCCGACAGCTACCGCGAAGGGATCAGCCCACCGTCCTTCGACAAGCAGTTCGTGCGCGACTACCTGGAAACGCTGGACTGGAACAAGACCGCGCCGGGGCCGCGCCTGCCGGCCGAGGTCATCGAGCGTACCGCGGCCAAGTACCGCGAAGCCTACGAACGGCTGACCGGGCGCACGCTGGACTGAATCCACCGCCGTTTCCGCTACGATCACGACAAAGGGGCGCCCACGAGGCGCCCTTTTTCCTCCGGAGCCCCCATGCAGACATCCGCTTCCAGCCGCCGCCTGGCGTTGGCCGTGGTCATCGCCGCCTACATGCTGTCCTTCTTCCATCGCTTCGCTCCCGCCGGCATCGCCCAGGACCTGGCCGCGGCCTTTCACACCAGCGCGGCTTCGCTCGGCGTGCTCGCGGCGACTTATTTCTACGTCTATACGGTCATGCAGGTGCCGACCGGCATCCTGGTCGACACCCTGGGGCCGCGCCGCATCCTGCTGCTGGGGGGGCTGGTGGCCGGGGCCGGCAGCGCGCTGTTCGGCTTCGCCCCGGACCTGGACACCGCGCTGGTCGGGCGCACCCTGGTCGGGCTCGGCGTGTCGGTGGTGTTCATCGCGATGCTCAAGCTGATCGCCGTGTGGTTCGACGAACGCCGCTTCGCCACCCTGGCCGGGCTGTCGATGCTGCTCGGCAACCTCGGCTCGGTGCTCGCCGGCACGCCGCTCGCCGCGGCGGCGCAGATCACCTCGTGGCGCGGAATTTTTTTCGGCGCGGCCGTCCTGTCGGTGCTGCTGGGCATCGCCTGCTGGTTCTTCGTCCGCGAAGCGCGCGCGCCGGACACGCCCGCCCCCCGCTTCGACCGCACCGTGGTGCTGGGCGGCCTGATGGGGGTGCTGAAGAACCGCGCCACCTGGCCGGCGGTGGGGGTGAACTTCGGCATCGCCGGCAGCTTCTTCGCCTTCGCCGGGCTGTGGGCCACCCCTTACCTGGTGCAGGTGCACGGACTGTCCCGGGTCGAGGCGGCCAGCCACGTGTCCCTCTATTTCGCCGGTTTCGCCGTCGGCTGCCTGGCGATCGGCACCCTCTCGGACCGCCTCGGCCGGCGCAAGCCGGTGCTGGTCGCCTCCTCCGCCCTGTACAGCCTGCTGTGGCTGGTGTGGCTGTCGGCGGTACCGATGCCGATCGCGCTGTCCTACGCGCTGTTCGCCGTGATGGGGGTGAGCACCGCAAGTTTCTCGCTGACCTGGGCCTGCGCCAAGGAAGTGAACCCGCCCCAGCTCTCGGGAATGAGCACCAGCGTCACCAACATGGGCGGCTTTCTCGCCGCCGCCCTGCTGCAGCCGGCGGTCGGCCTGGTCATGGACGCAGGCTGGGACGGTACCCTGGTCGAAGGCGTGCGCGTGTACGCGGTCGACACCTTCCGCCACGGGATCGGCCTGCTCGCCGCCGCAGCCCTGTTCGGCACCGTCGCCAGCCTGTTCCTGCGCGAAACGGGATGCCGCAACATCTGGAAGCCGGGCACCTGAGCCGCCAGCGCAAGGCCGCAGGCGCCCGCGCGGCACAGTACGCCGCACACACTCTGGACCCGGAACAAATCGCATTCGCGAACTCGCCCCGGCCGGTCTACTCTAAGAATCGACCCGGCCGCAGAGCCCTGCCAAGCCGCAGCCGGGCCGCCCCCCGACCGATCCTGATCAAGCGGAGCGTGCCATGGACAAGCCTTTCGAGACTCTGGAACAGCACTTTCACCTGCCCCACGTGCGCGAAGTCGGCATCGACCGGCCGCTGCTGTGGCTGCGCGCGGGATGGGAAGACATGCGAGAGAATCTGGGCGCGAGCCTGTCCTACGGCGTGATCCTGGCCGCACTCGGCTACCTGCTCCTGTCCTACGCGGCGGAGCTGCCTTACCTGTTCACCGCGGCGATTTCCGGCTTTTTCCTGATCGGGCCAGTCGCCGCCGCCGGACTGTACGAGATTTCCCGCCAGCATGAACAAGGGCACCCGGTCTCGTTCTTCGGCTCGCTGCGCGGCCTGCGCGGCCACGCCGACGGGCTGGCCTACTTCGGCGCCTTCCTCGCGATCGCGCTGATCGGCTGGGAGCGGATCTCGGCGGTGCTGTTCGCCCTGTTCTACGACGGCAACGTCGCCGACCTGTCGAACTTCTTCCGCAGCGTGTTCCTCTCCGGCGAGCACCTGCCCTTCGTCGCCGCCTACCTCGTCGTCGGCGCGATCCTCGCCACGGTGGTGTTCGCGCTGTCGGTGACGGCCGTGCCGATGCTGATGGACCGCAAAGTCGATATCATCACCGCGGCGATGGCCAGCCTGCGCGCGGTCGCGGTGAACCCGGCGGCGATGGCGCTGTGGGCGGCGATCATCGTCGGCCTGGTCGCGGTCGGCTTCGCGACCATGATGATCGGCATGGTGATCCTGCTGCCGCTGCTCGGGCACGCCACCTGGCATGCCTACCGCGAGTTGATGCGCTGAACGCAGCGGCCGCGCCTCGCGGCCCCAAACCACCCCCGCCCCCTCCCCTTGCGAGCGGCCGGCGGGCGCCGGGAACGGCGTCCGCCGGCTTTTTTACGGCACAATGCCTTCCCCACGACCCGGAACGGATCCCCACCAAGGTTCATCGATGCCCGACAGCGCCACCTCCCCTCTGCCTTCTTCCCCCCCGCCCGACTCCGCCAATCCCCTGCTCGACTTCAGCGGCCTGGCGCGCTTCGGCGACATCCGCCCGGCGCATGTCGAGCCCGCGGTCCGCAGCCTGATCGACGAGAATCGCGCGCTGATCGAACGCCTCACCGCCGACCCGGCGCCGCCGAGCTGGGACGGCTTCGTCGGCCCCATGGACGAGGCCGGCGAGCGCCTGTCGCGCGCCTGGGGCGTGGTCGGCCACCTCCACAGCGTGCTCGACGTGCCCGAATGGCGCGCAGCCTACAACGCGATGCTGCCGGAGGTTTCGCGCTTCTATGCCGAGGCCGGGCAGAACCTGGCGCTGTTCCGCAAGTACAAGGCGCTGCACGACGGCCCCGAGTTCGCCACCCTGTCGCCGGTGCGCCGGCGCATCCTCGAGCACGCGCTGCGCGACTTCCGCCTCTCCGGCGCGGAACTGCCCGATGCGCAGAAGCCGCGCTTCCAGGCGATCCAGGAAGAGCAGTCGCAGCTCGCGGCGAAGTTCTCCGAGAACCTGCTCGACGCCACCAACGCCCACGCCGAGTGGATCACCGACGAGGCCGGGCTTGCGGGGATTCCGGACGATGCGCGCGATGCCGCCCGCGCCGCCGCCGAGGCCGAGGGCCGGCCGGGGTGGAAGTTCACCCTGCAGATGCCCGCCTACCTGCCGGTGATGCAGTACGCCGACGACCGCGCCCTGCGCGCGCGCATGTACCGCGCCTACGCCACCCGCGCCTCCGAACTCGGCACCCCGGAACTGGACAACGGCCCGCTGATCGGCCGCATCCTCGCCCTGCGCGACGAGGAAGCGCGCATGCTCGGCTACCGCAACTTCGCCGAGGTGTCGCTGGTGCCGAAGATGGCCGACAGCCCCGCGCAGGTGCTCGCCTTCCTGCACGAGCTCGCCGCCAGGGCCAAGCCTTTCGCCGAGCGCGATCTGGAGGAATTGAAAGCCTTCGCCAGGGCCGAGCTGGGCCTCGACACGCTCGAACCCTGGGACCTTGCCTATGCTTCCGAGAAACTGCGCGAGAAGCGCTACGCCTATTCCGACCAGGAAGTGAAGCAGTACTTCCCCGAGCCCAGGGTGCTCGACGGCCTGTTCGGCGTGATCCGCGCGCTGTACGGCGTGGACATTTTCCCCGACGCGGCGCCGAAGTGGGACCCGGACGTGCGCTTCTTCCGCATCGAGAAGGACGCAACGCTGGTGGGGCACTTCTATCTCGACCTCCACGCCCGCAGCACCAAGCGCGGCGGCGCCTGGATGGACTCGGCGCGCAGCCGCCACCGCGACCTCTGGGGCAGCGACACGCCGCTCGCCTACCTGGTGTGCAACTTCCCCGGCCCGGTCAATGGCAAGCCCGCCACCTTCACCCACGACGACGTGCTGACCCTGTTCCACGAATGCGGCCACGGCCTGCACCACCTGCTCACCCAGGTGGACGAGCTCGCGGTGTCCGGCATCCACGGCGTCGAGTGGGACGCGGTCGAGCTGCCCAGCCAGTTCATGGAAAACTTCTGCTGGGAATGGGACGTGCTGCAGGGTATGACTGCCCACGTCGACAGCGGCGAACCGCTACCGCGCGCGCTCTACGACAAGATGATCGCGGCGAAGAACTTCCAGAGCGGCATGCAGACCGTGCGCCAGCTGGAGTTTTCGATGTTCGACCTGCGCCTGCACGCCGAAGTGGACGCAAGCGCGGGGCCGGTGCCGATCGAGCGCGTGATGACCCTCCTCGACGAGGTCCGCCGCGAAGTGGCGGTGCTGATTCCGCCGCCCTGGCACCGCTTCCCGCACAGCTTCTCGCACATCTTCGCCGGCGGCTACGCCGCGGGCTACTACAGCTACAAGTGGGCCGAAGTGTTGTCGGCGGACGCCTTCGAGGCGTTCGAGGAAGCCGGCGCGGGCAAGGGCAGCCTGCTCGACGCGGAGACCGGCGCGCGCTTCTGGCGCGAGATCCTGGCTGTGGGCGGCAGCCGCCCGGCGCTCGAATCGTTCAAGGCCTTCCGCGGCCGCGAACCGCGCGTCGACGCCCTGCTGCGCCACAACGGCATGGTGACACCGGCCTGACCCGCTGCGCGCCGGGCGCGTTCAGGCGCCGTGCCCGGCCAGGTGGTCGCGCTCGAAGGCGGCCGCGGGCACGGCCCGGCCGAACAGCCAGCCCTGCGCGACCGCACACCCTTGCGCCTGGAGGAAGTCGCGCTGGGCCGCGCTTTCCACCCCTTCGGCGAGCAGCGCCAGGCCGAGGCTGCGGGCCATCGCGATGATCGCCTGCACGATCGCGGCATCGTCGCCGTTGTCGGGCACGCCCTGGACAAAGGAACGGTCGATCTTGAGCTTGTCGATCGGGAAGCGCTTCAGGTAGGACAGCGAGGAATAGCCGGTACCGAAGTCGTCGATCGCCAGCGAGACCCCCATCTCGCGCAGCCGGCGCAGGGCGCGGATGGTTTCCTCGGCGTGCTGCATCGCCGCGCTCTCGGTGATTTCCAGCTCCAGCCAGCCCGGATCGGCGCCGGTTTCGGCCAGGATCGCGGCCACCCGGTCCACCAGATCGGGCTGGCGGAACTGGCGCGGCGACAGGTTCACCGCCACCGTCAGGCGTGGCAGGCCCTGGCGCTGCCAGGTGGCGAGCTGATGGCAGGCGGCGCGCAGCACCTGCTCGCCGAGGCTGACGATGAGGCCGGTTTCCTCCGCCACCGGAATGAAGACCGCCGGCGGCACCAGCCCCTTCTCCGGATGGCGCCAGCGCACCAGCGCCTCGGCCCCGGTCAGGCGGCCGTCAACGAGCGCGACCTGGGCCTGATAGAAGACTTCGAGCTCACCGTTGTCGAGCGCCCGGCGCAAGTCGTTTTCCAGCGTCAGGCGCTGCAGCGCCTGGGCATTCATGTCGCCGGCGAAAAAGCAGAAGCCGCCCCGTCCCGCCTCCTTGGCACGGTACATCGCAGTATCGGCATGCTTGAGCAGGGTCTGCGGGTCCGCCCCATCGCGCGGATGGAGGGCGATGCCGACGCTTGCCGCCAGCGGCAACTCGCGCTCGCCCACGGTCACCGGCACGGACAGACGGGAGGCGATCTTGCCCGCGATCGCCGCGGCCGCATCGACCGAGGGCAGATCCTCGAGCAGCACCACGAACTCGTCGCCGCCCAGCCGCGCCACCGTATCGCCGGCGCGCAGGCAGTGCTGCAGCCGCGCAGCCACCGCGCGCAGCAGTTCGTCGCCGACATCGTGGCCGTAACTGTCGTTGATCAGTTTGAAGCGGTCGAGGTCGAGGAACAGCACCGCATTCAGGCCTTCCCCGCGCCGCGTGATCGCATGGGCAAGGCGGTCGTGGAGCAGGTTGCGGTTGGGCAGCCCGGTGAGCGGGTCGTGGTTGGCGAGGTGGCTCAGCCGCGCCTCGGCGTCCTTGCGGTCGGTGACGTCGTTGAGCACGCCGACGAAGTGGGTGACCGCCCCGGCCTCGCTGCGCACCGGCGCCAGGAAGAGCTCGATCCAGCGCCGCTCGCCGTCGGCGCGGCGCAGGCGCAGCACGGTGTTGCCTTCGGTGCCGTGGGCGATCGCGCGGCGGATCTCGGCATAGCCGTCGGCGACCTCGTCGCGGCAGATGCAGGGCTTGCCGACGATCGTGCCCGCCGTGCTGCCGAGCACCCGCTCGAACGCCGGGTTCACGTAGATCAGCGGATAGCACGGCTGGCCGGCGTCGGCGATGAACACGCCGTTGACGCTCGATTCGATCGCCCGGTCGCGCAGCGCGATGCGCCGCTTGTCGGCGTGGATGTAGGTGTCCAGGGTCAGGCCGAGATCGAACAGGGCGACCTTGAGCAGGGCGTCGAACGCCGGAACGAACTGTTCGCGGCGCCCGCCGCTGTGCGTCCACAAGGTGTCGACCATGCCCGACAGGTATTCGCGGAAGGCCCCCACGTACCACTTCGGCTCGAGACCGATGCGCGCATGGGTGACGCCCACTTCGAGCCGGCGCGCGACGTAGTCGGTGCCATATTCGCCTGCGGTCAGCTCGCGGAAATAGCGCTCGTGCGCCGCCTTCAGCCGCGCCACGGTGGCATCGTCGCGCAGCAGTGCCGCCAGCGCCGGCCGGCTGCGCAGCGCGGCGTAGAACGCATCGGAAAAGCCATGGCGGCCCTGCGCTCCGATCGCCGCGTGCACCGCGCGCAAGGATGCGGCGTCATCCTCGCCCAGGCGCAGGAAGGCCTTGCGCTCGGCGATTTCGTCGGCGTCGACCCGCATCTCGCGGGCGATCGCGCTGCCGCTGGCGGCGTTCATTGCCCGTTTGCCTTGCCCAGGATGCGGCTCATGCCGTCCATCACCGTGAGATTGGCCCGTTCCATCGCCTGCAGTTGATCGAGCGCGGCATCGAGGCGGCCTTCGTAGTAGAAGGCCACCGCCTGGCGGGCATGAGTGTGCACGGCGCGATGCGGTTTTTCCAGCGCGGCATAGCCGGGCAGTCCGGCAAAATGCTCCCGCCCCTCGCCGTCGTAATACCACTGCCCGAGGCGGCAGTGCTTTTCGTCGGGCAGATCGTCCGGCCGCAGATTCGAGACCCCGAGGAACACTTTGTAGACTTCGAGCTTGAGCATCAGCTCCTCAATGTTCGCCAGTTCGACATTGGACAGCAGCGCCGACGACGACACCGCCTGCTCCATGCGCTGCGACAACTCGAACAGGCGCGACATGCTGCCCACGGCAAGTTCGCTCTCCGCCGAATAGCGGCTGGCATCCTCGGCCCCGACCTCCATCACCGTCCTGGCGCTGTGGGTTTCTTCCTGGATGCTGCCGACCAGGGCGGAAATCTCGGTGGTCGCCCGCGCCGTACGCTCGGCCAGCTTGCGCACTTCGTCGGCGACCACCGCGAAGCCCCGCCCGGCCTCGCCGGCCCGCGCGGCCTCGACCGCGGCATTGATCGCGAGCAGGTTGGTCTGATCGGCGATCTCCTTGATCAGGCGCACGATGCCGCCGATCTCGCCGGTACGCTGCATCAGCACCTCGACGTTGCGCGAAGCCTCGCTCATGCGGTCGAACAGGCTGCGCAGGTTGCCCGCCATCTGCTCGAAGGCGATACGGTTGCTTTCCGACTGGGCAGCGGCCTCCTGCGCCGAGGATTTTTCCTCGTTCAGCGTGCCCGCCAGGCCGAGAAAGGATTCGCGCACTCCGCCCAGCGAAGCGCCGAAGCTGGACAGGCTGGAAAACACCCCGCCCAGCGCGCCGCGCTCCTCGCGCAGCGCCGCGACTTCATCGCGCAGCGCCGCGCCTTCGGCTTCGAGTTGCGCCACGCGCGACTGCAGCCAGGCATGGTCGCGCCGGGCAGCCGCCCCGGGTCGAAACAGAAACTGTGTGAGTTTTGCCGCAAACATGAAACCCCTCCTCGGTCGTCGGTCTTGTTTTGCACTTCGGTTTTGCACTTCGATTTAGTTGAGCATTTTACTTGGGAATTAAGATCACAGCTTGATATAGCTTAATTCCGCCCCCTTCGTTCCGCCCCCTTCGGGCTCCCCGGCAACGCCCCCGCGCCAGGCGCACTCCCCGCACTCCCCGCACTCCCCGCACTCCCCGCACTCCCCGCACCTCCCCGCACCTCCCCCCGCCGCAGGACGCAGTGGCACAATGACCGACTGCGAGCCGGCCCCGCTCATCGAATCCATCGGACATTCGGACGATCCATGAAAATCGCCACCTGGAACATCAACTCCCTGAAAGTGCGCCTCCCCCAGGTGCTCGACTGGCTGGCCGCCCACGAGCCCGACGCGCTGTGCCTGCAGGAACTGAAGCTCGAGGACAAGGCGTTTCCGCTCGCCGAGCTGGAGGCCGCCGGCTACCACGCTGCCTTCGTCGGCCAGAAGACCTACAACGGCGTCGCCATCCTCAGCCCGCGGCCGATCGATGCGGCCAGCGTGGTGCGCAAC
Source organism: Thauera aromatica K172 (assembly GCF_003030465.1). GTDB lineage: Bacteria > Pseudomonadota > Gammaproteobacteria > Burkholderiales > Rhodocyclaceae > Thauera > Thauera aromatica. The sequence continues at coordinate 2,609,112 of NZ_CP028339.1, forward strand.
ATTCCCGGCTTCGAGGACGAGCAGAAGCGCCTGATCGCCGCCACCATCGACGGCGTGCGGGTCGTGTGCGGCTACTTTCCCAACGGCCAGGCGGTCGGCTCGGACAAGTTCGACTACAAGCTGCGCTGGCTCGGCGCCCTGACCGCCTGGCTACGCGGGGAGTTGCAGACGCATGAGCGCCTGGTGCTCGCCGGCGACTTCAACATCGCCCCCGAGGAGCGCGACGCCCATCCCGACTGGAAGGACGAGATCCACGTTTCCGCGCCCGAGCGTGCTGCCTTCCGCGCCCTGCTCGATCTCGGCCTGATCGACGCTTTCCGCCTATTCGAGCAGCCCGAACGCAGCTTCTCGTGGTGGGACTACCGGATGCTCGCTTTCCGCCGCAACTTCGGCCTGCGCATCGACCACCTGCTGGTCTCGCCGGCGCTGCGTCCGGCCTGCTGCAGCTGCACCGTGGACAAGGCCCCGCGCCGGCTCGAACGCCCTTCGGATCATGCGCCGGTGGTCCTGGAACTGGCCTGAGGACATCCCGATGACACGCTTTTTTCCCTCCGGAACGTACCGGCGATGAGCGCCGCGCACCCGAGCGCACCAGCAGGTATGCCCCTCGCCCGGCTCGACGAGGGCTACCCGGTGCTCGCCGCCCTCTCGCCCTCCGGGCGCCGGCGCCTGCTCGAAGCCGCGCGCTGGATGCGCGTTCCCGGCGGCACCTGCCTGTTCGACGAGCACCAGGCCTGCGAAGGTTTCCCGTTCGTCGTCGACGGCTCGATCCGCGTCGTCAAATCCGCCCCCAACGGCCGCGAGCTGCCGCTGTACCGGGTCGGCAGCGGCGAGACCTGCATCCTCTCGACCTCCTGCCTCCTCGGCCGCGAAGACTACCGGGCCCGCGGCGTCACCGAGAGTGACACCGTGCTGATGCTGCTGCCGCAGGCGGTGTTCGAGGAGCTGCTCGACGAACGCCCGTTCCGCGAATTCGTCTTCCACCTCTTCGCCGAGCGCATCGCCGGGCTGATGCAGCTGATCGAGGAAGTCGCCTTCCGCCGCCTCGACCAGCGTCTGGCGGCACAGCTGCTGGGCAAGGGGCGGACCCTGCACCGGACCCACCAGCAGCTCGCCGACGAGCTCGGCAGCGTGCGCGAGATCGTCAGCCGGCTGCTGAAAGGCTTCGCCGACCAGGGGCTGGTGCGGCTCGGGCGCGAGCAGGTGGAAATCCTCGACCCCGCCGGACTGCGCCGGACGGCGAGCGGAGAGCCGGCCAGAAGCACCGACTGAGCCTCCCCGGCGGCGCGCCCGGCTCTGTAACTCTGGTCACAGACCCGGGCGCGATCGCGTGCTTCAATGGAAACGTGTTCCAGCCGTTTTCCACCTCGTTACCCAGGAGAAGCACATGAAAACCAACGTCGGCGGCATCGACAAGATCGTTCGCATCGTGATCGGCATCGCGCTCATCGCCTGGGCGCTGTTCGGCGGCCCGGTGTGGGCCTGGATCGGCGTGATTCCGCTCGCCACCGGGCTGATGGGCTGGTGCCCGGCGTATGGCCTGTTCGGGATGAGCACCTGCCCGCTGCAGAAGAAGTAGCCACTCTCCCGTTGTCCGTTGCGCGTATCGGCGCCCGTTGCCGGTCTCAGGGCCAGGCGCGGGCGCCGAACATCATGCGGCGGGCAATGAAGCCGCGCAGCGGCGGCAGCAGGTCGAGGGCGAACAGCGCCGCGCCGCGCGCATGGCGCAGGGGCGCGAAGTCGTTGCTGAACACGCGCACCAGGCTATCAGTGAAGCGCATCGTGCCGAAGCGGTCCACATCCCGGGCGTGCGCATAGGCGGCGAGCAGCGCCGCGCACCCCGGATCGAACGCAGCCTCTTTCGACCCAGCCCCTTTCGACCCAGCCCCTTTCACCCCAGCCTCTTTCGTCCCCGCAACCGCCCGCGCCGTCGCTTCCGCGCCGCGCCGCAGCAGCAGATCGGCCAGCGCCCAGACGTCGCGCAAGGCCAGGTTGAAGCCCTGCCCGGCAACCGGATGCAGGGTCTGGGCGGCATTGCCGAGCCACACCGTGCGCACGCCGGTCACCGCGCGCCGGTAGCGCAGCTGCAGTGGGTAGCGCCGGCGCGGGCCGACGCCGGTGAGGCGGACGCGGTGGCCGAGGCGGACCTGCAGGTGCGCGAGGTAAGCCGCCGCGTCGAGGCCGAGCAGTTCATCGGCGCTCTCGCGGCGGACCACATGCACCAGCGCATAGCCCTCCCCCCGCGGCAGCAGGGCGAGCGGGCCTTCGCCGGTGAAGCGCTCGAAAGCGGTATGGCGATGACCGCCGGCGACGTCGAGCGCGGCGATCAGCGCATCCTGGCGGTAGTCGAGTTCGACCACTTCCGGGTCGTCCGCGCGCAGCCCGCCTTCGGCGCAGGCAGCGAGCCGGGCACGCAGCGTGGCCCCCGCCCGCCCCGCGCCGCCGAGGCGGGCGGTGACCGCATCGGCGGCCGGAACGAGGCCGGTGACTTCGGCTTCGTCCATCACCGTGATCCCGGCGGCATCGACCGTGGCGCGCAGGGCGGCGGCGAGCGCGCCCGCGGAGACGACGTAGCCCAGCGCCGGCAAGCCGTGCTCGGCGGCGTCGATCAGGGTGCGGCCGAGTCCGCCCTGCTGCGAGACGTGGATGTGCTCGATCGCGGTCTTCGGGATCGCCTCCCACACCCCCAGCCGCTCGAGCATCAGCCGGCTGCCGTGGGCGAGAGCGAGATCGCGCGGGTCCGCCGCGACGGCCGCGCGCGTGCGCGCATCGACGAGGACGACGTCGAGACCGGTGTCCTTCAGCGCCAGCGCCAGCGCCAGCCCGACCGGGCCGGCGCCGACGATCAGGAGGTCGTGCACCCGCTCGTCTGCGCCCTCAGCCATGGCGCGCCTCCCGCATCAGGGCCTCGATGTCGGCCACCGTCTTGGGCGCATCGGCGGTGATCAGCTCGCAGCCGCCGGCGCTGACCACGGCGTCGTCCTCGATGCGGATGCCGATGTTCCAGAACACTTCGGGGACGTCGCCCGCGGGACGGACGTAGCACCCCGGCTCGATCGTCAGCACCATGCCTTCGGCGAGCGCCCGCCACTGCCCGCCGACCTTGTATTCGCCGGCGTCGTGCACGTCCATGCCCAGCCAGTGGCCGGTGCGATGCATGTAGAAACGGCGGTAGTCGCCGTTTTCGAGCACGCCGTCAAGGCTGCCCCGCAGCAGGCCGAGATCGAGCAGGCCCTGGGCGAGCACGGCGACCGCGGCGTCGTGCGGCTCGTTCCAGTGCACACCGGGGCGGGTCGCCCCTTGCGCCGCGGACTGGGCGGCGAGCACCAGTTCATAGAGGGCACGCTGCGGCCCGCTGAAGCGGCCGTTGACCGGGAAGGTGCGGGTGATGTCCGCAGCGTAGCCGTCGAGTTCGCAGCCGGCATCGATCAGCAGCAGCTCGCCGTCTTCCATCCGGCACTCGTTGCCGACGTAGTGCAGCACGCAGGCGTTGGCGCCGCTGGCGACGATCGACGGATAGGCCGGGTAGGGGCTGCCGGCGCGGCGAAAGGCGTGCAACAGCTCGGCCTCGATCTCGTATTCGAAGCGCCCCGGGGCGGTGGCGCGCATCGCCCGGCAATGGGCCGCGGCGGAAATCTGCGCGGCGCGGCGCATCGTCGACAGCTCGCTGGCGTCCTTGACAAGGCGCATCTCGTCGAGTTCGGCACGCAGGTCGCGCACCGAGTGCGGCGGAGTGAGGCCGCTGCGGGCCTTGTCGCGCACCGCGTTGAGCGCGCCGAGCACGCGCGCGTCCCAGTCGTTGTCGTAGCCCAGCCCGGTCCACAGCAGGGGCTGGTCGGCGAGGTAGTCAGGCAGGCGCTTTTCCAGATCGCCGATGGTCCACGCCTCGTCGAAGCCGAAAGCCGCGCGCGCCGCTTCCGGGCCGTGGCGGTAGCCGTCCCAGATCTCGCGTTCTTCGTTCTTTTCGCGGCAGAACAGGATCTGCTTCGGCGCCGCGCCGGCGACCAGCACGACGACCGCTTCGGGCTCGCGAAAGCCGGTGAGGTAGTAGAAGTAGCTGTCGTGGCGGTAAGGGTAGTGGGTGTCGCGGTTGCGCACCCGTTCCGGCGCGGTGGCGAGAATGGCGACACCGCCGCCGGCGGCCTGCATGCGTTCGAACAGACGGGCGCGGCGGGCGCGGAAGGGGGCAGGATCGAAAGTGGCGTTCGGTGTGTTCATGCGCGGAATTATGGCACTGGCGGCGCGGCGGGAGCGTTTCGGCTTCCTGGCACGGCATCGATCCGGAGTTCAGCCCTGGCGGGCGAGTTCGCGGTCGAGTCCGGCCAGGCGTGCGGGCGTGCCGACATCGACCCAGCGCCCGCGGTGATGCTCGCCGCGCACCTGATCGGCGGCCATCGCCGCGCGCAGCAAGGGGGCGAGTTTTGCCGGCGTGTCGTCGGCCAGTCCGGCGAACAGCGCCGGGTGGTAGGCGCCGATGCCGGAAAAGGTCAGGCGGGGAGTTTGGTCGGCATCGATGCGCCCTGCGCCATCGAGGTGGAAGTCGCCGTCCGGATGATGGTCCGGATTGTCGACCAGCAGCAGGTGGGCGAGCGGGCCGGTCGTGCGCAGGCTTGCGGCGGCGGTGCGCATCGCGCTGAAGTCCGCGTCGCAGAAGACGTCGCCGTTGACCACGACGAAGGGGGCATCGTCGAGCAGCGGCAGGGCGTGGCGGATGCCGCCCGCGGTTTCCAGCGCGCGGACTTCGGGCGACCAGGCGATGCGCACGCCGAAGGCCGCACCGTCGCCGAGCGCTTGTTCCAGCCGATGGCCGAGATGGGCGTGGTTGATCACGAGCTCGGTGAAGCCGGCGGCGCGCAGGCGCTCGATGTGCCACACGATCAGCGGCTTGCCGCCGACCGCCAGCAAGGGCTTGGGAGTGTGGTCGGTGAGCGGGCGCATGCGTTCGCCGCGACCGGCGGCGAGGATCATCGCGCGGAACCGGGCCATCAGAAGGTGTAGCCGACCTGGGTTTCCTCGGGCTCGAGGCGGTCGAGCAGCTTCAACAGCGGGCCGAGGTCGCGCCAGCGCTTGCACGCACGGCGCAGGGAGTCCATCACTCGCGGCATGTCGGCGAGGTAGCCGTCCTTGCCGTCGCGGTGGCACAGGCGGGCGAAGATGCCGAGCACCTTGAGGTGGCGCTGCACGCCCATCCACTCGAAGTCGCGGTGGAAGTCGGCGAACTCGGCGCGCACCGGCAGGCCGAGCTTCTTCGCCGCTTCCCAGTAGCGGATCAGCAGGTCGAGGACGAACTCCTCGTCCCAGCCGATGTAGGCGTCCTTGAACAGCGACACCAGGTCGTAGCTGATCGGGCCGTACACCGCGTCCTGGAAGTCGATGACACCCGGGTTGGCCCCGCGGTCGTCGCCGGGCTCGAGCAGCATCAGGTTGCGCGAATGGAAGTCGCGATGGACGAACACCCGGGGTTCAGCCAGATTGACGGCGAGGATGCGCTCGAAGGCGGCCTCGAGCATCGCCGTTTCGGCATCGGTCAAGGTCAGGCCCTTGTGGCGGGCGACGTACCATTCGGGAAACAGCTGCATTTCGCGCAGCAGCAGGCCGCGGTCGTATTCGGGCAGCACGCCGGGACGGCTGGCGCACTGGATCGCGCCGAGCGCACCGAGCGCATCGGCGTAGAGGTGGGCGGCACGCTGCACGCCGCGCTCCCCGGCGCTCTCCGCCTGCAGCGCGGCCAGGTAGGTGGTCGAGCCGAGATCGGAGAGCAGCAGGAAGCCTTGCGCCGGATCCTGCGCCAGCACTTCGGGGACATGGGCGCCGGCGGCGCGGAAAAGCTCGCCGACCTGCAGCCAGGGGCGAACATCCTCCCTGTCCGGGGGGGCGTCCATGACGATGCGCGAAGGGCTGCCGTCGGCGAAGCGGACGCGGAAGTAACGGCGGAAGCTGGCGTCGGCCGAGGCCGGAGCGAGTTCGCAGGGCTGGCCGGGCAAGGTGGCGGCGAGCCAGGACTTGAGCTGTTCGAGGCGGTGCAAACGGGTTCTCCGCGGGTGTTCGTGTACAATCCGCGAGTTTATCAACACGGTGGTTCGGGTGGGCAGCCGCACATTGCGAACGACGGGAAAGGTCTGGGCTTCGATGGCTCCGAATACACACATACGTCTGATTCCACTGTTGCTGCTGTGCATCTCCAGCACCGGCTTCGCCGCCGGCCTGCCGCCGCTCGAAGTGTCGCCCGAGTTGCTGCGCGGCCGCCTGCCGGCCCCCGCCCAGCCGCGGGCGAAAACCCCTCCGCCGACGAAGCCTGCGCCTGTGCAGGCTCCTGCACCCGCGCCGCAGGCCGCGGGCAACGGCAGCCCGCCGGCCGCCGCACCGCAGCGCCAGGCGCCGCCCGCTCCCCTGCCCCCCGGCACGACCGCCGTCAGCGCACTGCGCATCCACGGTTCGCGCAGCATCGAGCTGGTCGCCGACGGGGAGGCCGAGTTGCAGCGCGACGACCTGGTGCTGACCGCCGACAAGATGACCTACCGCGAGCCCACCGACGAGGCCATCGCCGAAGGCAATGTCCTTCTCCGCCAGGGCGAGGACACGATCGCCGGCCCGCGCGCCACCCTGGTCGTCGGCGCGCACACGGGTCAGTTCGAGTCGCCGCGCTACACCTTGTCGCGCGAACGCGATCCGCGGGTTGCGGGCGACGCCCTGCGCTCGGTGTCGGGCAGCGGCGAAGCCGACCTGCTCAGGCTCGAAGGCGAGAACCAGTTCCGCCTGGAAAACGCGACCTGGACGACCTGCCAGGCCACCGACCCCGACTGGTACATCAAGGCCCGCGAACTCGAGCTCGACTACGACCGCGAAGTGGGCACCGCCCGCGGCAGCTCGATCGTGTTCAAGGACGTGCCGATCTTCTGGATGCCGTGGGCCGAGTTCCCGCTCACCGCCCAGCGCCAGTCGGGCCTGCTGCCGCCGACCTTCGGCACGTCGAACAAGACCGGCCTCGACTTCACCCAGCCCTATTACTGGAACATCGCCCCCAACTACGACGCCACCCTCGCCCCGCGCTTGATGAGCCGGCGCGGGCTGCAGCTGGGCGGTGAATTCCGCTACCTCGGCGAGGACTACCGCGGCACCAGCCGCGTCGAATGGATGGCGAAGGACAAGACCACCGGGGAGGAGCGCCGCCTGGGCTCGGTCCAGCACCAGCACCGGATCGCCCCCAACCTCTACGGCTCACTCGACCTCAACGCGGTTTCCGACGACAGCTATTTCGAGGACCTGTCCTCGCGCATCGGCGTGGCCTCGCGCGTCAACCTGCTGCGCGAAGGGCGCCTGATCTACACCGGCGGCTGGTGGAACGCCTCGGCGCTGGCGCAGAGCTACCAGACGCTCAACCCCGACCCCGACACGCGCAACATCTCCCCCTACCGCCGCCTGCCGCAGCTGCAGCTGTCGGCGCTGCGGCCGGACCTGCCGGGCGGGCTGTCGGCGGCGCTCAAGACCGAGTACGTCCGCTTCGAACACCCCGATGCGGACACGGACAAGGACGAAGCCGCCCGCGCCGTCGCCTATCCCCAGCTCTCGCTGCCGCTCGAAGGCGCGGCCTGGTTCCTGACGCCCAAGGCCGGCGTCCACCACACCCGCTACGACGTCGAGCGCTCGCCGCTCAACGCCGCGGCACGCGACTCGATTTCGCGCACGGTGCCGATCCTCTCGGTCGACTCGGGCCTCTTCTTCGAACGCGAAACCCGCATCTTCGACGGCGACTACCTGCAGACGCTCGAACCGCGGCTGTACTACCTGCGCATTCCCTCGCGCCGACAGGACGACATTCCGCTGTTCGACACCAGCCGCCTGGACGTCGGCTTCACCCAGCTGTTTGCCGAAAACCGCTACTCGGGCAGCGACCGCATCGGCGACGCCAACGATCTGACCGCCACCCTGACTACCCGCTTCATCGAGGCCGGAACCGGCATCGAGCGCCTGCGCGCGCTGATCGGCCAGCGCTACTACTTCTCGGACCAGGAAGTCTACCTTTTCGACCGCGACGAGCTGCGCACGGCCGGCAACGGCGCCGAGCTGCTCGGTGGGCTCGGCGGGCGGCTGACGAGGACGCTGTCGCTCGACTCCTACGTCCAGTACAACACCGACACCCGCGAAACCGAGCGCTTCAACGCCAGCCTGCGCTACCAGCCCGGCTTCGCCAAGGCGCTCAACCTCAGCTACCGCTACGCGCCGAACCTGCGCATCGCCGAAAACATCGTCGGCCTCGAGGATGTCGATGTCTCCGGACAATGGCCGATCGGGCGCGGCTGGTACGGCGTCGGCCGCCTCACCCATTCCCTCGAGGAAAACCGCCTCACCGAAGCCATCGGCGGGCTCGAATACGACGGCGGCTGCTGGGCGTTCCGGGTGGCGATCCACCGCTTCGCGATCGACGAGAACGACGTCACCAAGGCCGTTTTCATCCAACTCGAACTCAACGACCTCGCCAGCATCGGCTCCAACCCGATCGGCCTGATCACGCGCAGCGTGCCGGGCTATGGCAAGATCAACGACTCCTCGTCCGACCGCGTCTTCGGCTCGGAATAAGCTCCGGTACGCGACTCCACAGCCAATGAACATGACCCGTCCTTTCTCCCGCACCCCTCTCGCCGTCACCTTTGCCCTCGCCCTCGGCGCCGCGGCGCTCGGCCTGCCCGCCCACGCCGCCCCGCGCGCGGTGGAAGTCGACCGCATCGTCGCGGTGGTCGACAACGAGGTCATCACCTCCTTGCAACTGCGCGACCGCATCGCCCAGACCGAACGCCAGCTGCGCCGCCAGGGCGTGGAGCTGCCGCCGATGGAAGTGCTCGAACGCCAGCTCCTCGAACGCCTGATCGTCGAGCGCGCCCAGATCCAGCGCGCGCGGGAAAGCGCCCTGCGGATCGACGACGCCACGCTCGAACGCGCCATCGAACGCATCGCCTCGGGCAACAAGCTCTCCCTCGACCAGTTGCGCGCAACCCTGGCGCAGGACGGTGTGGCCTGGGACCGCTTCCGCGAAGAGATCCGCACCGAGATCCTGCTCACCCGCCTGCGCGAGCGCGAAGTCGACAGCCGCATCGTGGTCACCGACGCCGAAATCGACAACTTCATCGCCACCAACCCGGACGCGTTCAGCGGCGAGGAATTCGCCGTCGCCCACATTCTGCTGCGCACGCCCGAAGGCGCCACCCCGCAGCAGGTCGAGGCGGTGCGGCGGCGTGCCGAGCAGACCATGGCGCGGCTGCGCTCGGGCGAGGATTTCGCCCGCGTCGCCGCCGAAGTTTCCGACGCTCCGGACGGCCTGTCCGGCGGCGCCCTGGGCTGGCGCCGGCTCGACCGCCTGCCCGGGCTGTTCGCCGAGGCCGTGCGCGGCATGCAACCCGGCAGCACCTCGCCGATCCTGCGCAGCGCCGCCGGGCTGCACATCGTGCGCCTGATCGACCGCCGCGGCGGTGGCGTGGACACGATGCAGCAGCTCGAACAGACCCGCGCCCGCCACATCCTGATCCGCAGCTCCGAAGTGCTCTCCGACAGCGATGCCGAAGCCCGCCTCCTCGGCCTGCGCGAACGCGCGCTCAACGGCACCGACTTCGGCGAGCTGGCGAAGGCCAATTCGGCGGATCTGTCCGCGGCCAAGGGCGGCGACCTGGGCTGGGTCAATCCCGGCGACACCGTCCCCGAATTCGAGCGCGCGATGAATTCGCTGCAGCCGGGCGAGATCAGCCCGCCGGTGAAGTCGCCGTTCGGCTGGCACCTGATCCAGGTCGTCGAACGGCGGCTGCAGGACGTCACCGACGAGCGCAAGCGCAACGCCGCACGGATGGCGCTGCGCGAGCGCAAGGCCGACGAAGCCTATGAGGACTGGGTGCGCCAGCTGCGCGACAGCACCTACGTCGACTACCGTCTCGAGCAGGAATGAGCGCACGCGCCGCCGCCGGCCGGCCACAGATCGCCGTCACCAGCGGTGAGCCGGCCGGCATCGGCCCCGAGCTGTGCGTCCGCCTCGCCGAGCGGAGCTGGCCGGCGCGCGTGGTCGTGCTCGGCGACCTCGGCCTGATCCGCGACCGCGCCGCGGCGATCGGCAGCGCGGCGCGCGTCCGCCTGTGGCAGGCGGATGCGGAGCCCGAACCGGGCACGCTCGAAGTCCTGCACCGGCCGCTCGCCGCGCCCTCCCGCCCCGGCCGCCTCGATCCGGCCAACGGCGCCTACGTGCTCGGCCTGCTCGACCGCGCGATCGCCGGCTGCCTCGCCGGCGAATTCGCCGCGATGGTCACCGCGCCGGTGCATAAAGGGGTGATCTGCGAAGGCCTGGGGGCGGCCGCGACGATGCCCTTTTCCGGCCACACCGAATACCTCGCCGCCAAGACCGGCACGCCGCGCGTCGTGATGATGCTGGTCGGCGGCGGGCTGCGTGTGGCCCTGGTCACCACCCACCTGCCGCTCGCCGCGGTGGCGGCGGCGATCACCCCGGCGGCAGTGGAGGACACCCTGCGCATCCTGCACGCCGACCTCGTCCGCCACTTCGGCCTGGCGGCACCGCGTATCCTCGTCGCCGGACTCAACCCCCATGCGGGCGAAGGCGGCCACATGGGGCGCGAGGAAATCGACGTCCTCCTCCCGGTGCTGGACAAGCTGCGCGCCGAGGGCATGGAACTCGCCGGCCCGCTGCCGGCCGACACCTTGTTCGTGCCCCACACCCTGGCGCAGGGCGATGCGGTGCTGGCGATGTACCACGACCAGGGCCTGCCGGTGCTCAAGCACGCCAGCTTCGGCGGCGGCGTCAACGTCACCCTCGGCCTGCCGATCGTGCGCACCTCGGTCGACCACGGCACCGCGCTGGACCTGGCCGGCAGCGGCCGCGCCGACCCCGGGAGCCTGTTCGCCGCCGTGGACCTGGCGATCGCGATGGCCGCCGCGCGCGCCTCCTGAGCGCCGCACAAGGAAACCGATGCACGATTTCGACACCGACGGCCACCGCGCGCGCAAGCGCTTCGGCCAGAACTTCCTCTCCGACCCCAACATCATCCGCCGCATCATCGACGCCATCCGCCCGCAGGCCGGTGAGTCGATGGTCGAGATCGGTCCCGGCCTGGGGGCGATGACGGCGCCGCTGATCGAGCGCCTCGGCCACCTCCACGTGGTCGAGATCGACCGCGATCTGATCGCGCGCCTGCGCGAGCGCTATTCTCCGGCGCAGCTCACGATCCACGAAGGCGATGCGCTGAAGTTCGACTTCGCCAGTCTGGGCGGCGAGGAGGAAAAACCGCTGCGCATCGTCGGCAACCTGCCGTACAACATCTCGACGCCGATCCTGTTCCACCTCGCCGGGTTCGCCGAACGCGTCAAGGACATGACCTTCATGCTGCAAAAGGAGGTGGTGATGCGCATGGTGGCCGCGCCCCGCACCGAGGAGTACGGGCGGCTGTCGGTGATGCTGCAGTACCGCTTCCGCATGGGGCGGCTGTTCGATGTGCCGCCCGGCGCCTTCCGCCCGGCACCGAAAGTGATGTCGAGCATCGTGCGCATGGCGCCGCTGCCGCCCGAAGAGCTCGGCGCACAGGACGAGGCCCTGCTCGGGCGCATCGTCACCGCCGCCTTCGGCCAGCGCCGCAAGACGCTGAAGAACACCCTGCGCGAATTCGTCACCGAAGCCGATTTCGAGGCCCTCGGCATCGACTCCGGGCTGCGCGGCGAAAAGCTGTCGCTGGCGCAATTCGTCGCCATCGCCAACCACTGCAGCGCCCGGCGCTGAGCCGGAGCCGTCCGCCCCCGGGCGGCTAAGCGTAAATCACTTCGACCGCCTCCGGCGCGAGGTCTTCGCGCAGCGCGTCGAGCAGCGCGTCGTCGAGCCGTACCCGCCAGCGCTCGCCGAACAGCAGCTCGGCTTCGGCGGCGGCATTGCGGTAACGGAGACGGACCGGGCAGCCCTCGGCGCGGAACGGCTCGAGCAGGCCTTGCAGGCGGCCGACTGCGGCGGCGGCACTGCCGGCCCCGCCATCGAGACACAAGCGCAGCGCGCGGGCGAAGCGGCCGCGTGCCTCGCCCAGGGTCAGCAGGCGCTCGGCAACGATGCGCAGCCCGCCGGAGAACTCGTCGTTGCTGACCTTGCCCTCGACCACCAGCACTTCGTCGGTGACGATCTTGCCGCGGTTGGCATCGAGCACTTCGGAATACACTGCGACTTCGCGCGGCTCGCTGCCGTCGTCGAGCTGCACGAACGCCATCTTGCCGCGAGCCCCCATCTTGGTGCGCACCTCCATGACCACCCCGGCGAGCATCGTGAGGTCGCGCGAAGGCTCGAGCTGGGCCAGGGTACGGCGCACGAAGCGGCGCACCTCAGCCTTGAAGGCGTTGAACGGGTGGCCGGAGAGAAAGAAGCCGATCGCGAGCTTTTCTTCCTTCAGCCGCTCGCGCTCGGTCCACGGCCGGACCTTCGCGAACTCGGGCGCGGCACCGGCCGCCTCCGGAATCAGGTCGAACAGCCCGCCCTGCAGCGCGTTGGCCGCGGCCTGCTCGGCCGCTTCCATCGCCAGCGCCACGGTCGCCATCAGCTGGGCACGGTCCAGCCCCTGGTGGCCGGCGAGCGTGTCCATCGCCCCGGCGCGGATCAGCGCCTCGATCACGCGGCGGTTGACCAGGCGCCGGTCCGTCCGCTCGCAGAAGTCGAACAGGTCGCGGAACTCGCCGCCCTTTTCGCCGCCCTTTTCGCCCCCTTTCTGCCGTGCGGCGAGGATCGCCCGTACCGCCGGCTCGCCCACCCCCTTCACCGCGCCCAGGCCGTAGCGGATGGTCTTGCGGTCCACCGGGACGAAGCGGTAGTCGGAGGCATTGACGTCCGGCGGCAGCACCGCGATCTTGTTGGCGACGGTATCCTCGTAGAAGATCTTGACCGTGTCGGTGTTGTCCAGGTCGGACGACATCGTCGCCGCCATGAAGGCCGCACAGTGGTGGGCCTTGAGCCAGGCGGTGTGGTAGGTGACCACCGCGTAGGCCGCGGTGTGCGACTTGTTGAAGCCGTACTCCGCGAACTTGGTCATGAGGTCGAAGAGCTGTTCGGCGAGCGCCGGGTCGTAGCCCTTCTGCTTCGCCCCCTCGGCGATGGTGGCGCGGTGCTTGGCCATCTCCTCGGGCTTCTTCTTGCCCATCGCGCGGCGCAGCATGTCGGCGCCGCCCAGAGTGTAGCCGCCGATGATCTGGCTGATCTGCATCACCTGTTCCTGATACACGATCACGCCGTAGGTCGGCTCCAGGCAGGCTTTGAGGTCGGGGTGGAAGTAGTCGATCTCCTGCTGGCCCTTCTTGCGCAGGATGAAGTCGTCCACCATGCCCGAGCCGAGCGGCCCCGGGCGGTAGAGCGCGAGCACCGCGATGATGTCCTCGAAGCGGTCGGGAGCGAGCTTCTTCAAGAGCTTCTTCATGCCGTCCGATTCGACCTGGAAGATCGCCGTGGTGTTGGCGTCCTTCAGGATCTGGTAGGCGGCGGGGTCCTCGAAGCCCAGGCTCATCAGCTCGGGCCGGCTGCCCTCCAGGCGGGCCACGTACTCCAGCGCGAGTTCGATGATGGTGAGGTTGCGCAGGCCGAGGAAGTCGAACTTGACCAGGCCGACGGCTTCGACATCGTCCTTGTCGAACTGCGACACCGGCGTGGCATCCTCGCCGTCGGCGATGTAGAGCGGGCAGAAGTCGGTGAGCTTGCCAGGCGCGATCAGCACGCCGCCGGCGTGCATGCCGACGTTGCGGGAGAGCCCTTCCAGCGGCTGGGCGAGGCTCCACAGGTCGCGCACCGATTCGCCGTCGTTGCCGTCGGCCATCATGTCGCCGATCTGCGGCTCCAGCTCGTAGGCCTTGGCGAGCGAGACGGGCTTGGCGCCCTCGATCGGAATCAGCTTCGAGAGGCGGTCGCACAGGCCGTAGGGCAGGTCGAGCACGCGGCCGACGTCGCGCACCACCGCCTTCGAGGCCATGGTACCGAAAGTGGCGATCTGGCTCACCGCATCCTTGCCGTAGCGCTCGCGCACGTATTCGATGACGCGGTAGCGGTTGTCCTGGCAGAAGTCGATGTCGAAGTCGGGCATCGACACCCGCTCCGGGTTGAGGAAGCGCTCGAACAGCAGCGCGTATTCGAGCGGGTCGAGGTCGGTGATGTCGAGCGAATAGGCGACGAGCGAGCCCGCGCCCGAGCCGCGGCCCGGCCCCACCGGCACGCCGTTGTTTTTGCCCCAGCGGATGAAGTCGGCCACGATCAGGAAGTAGCCGGGGAAACCCATCTGGATGATGGTGTCGGTCTCGAACTTCAAGCGCTGCTCGTAGCGCGGACGCTGCTTCTCGCGTTCCTCGGGGTGCGGGTAGAGCTGGGCGAGGCGCCGCTCGAGGCCGGCCTTGGCTTCCGCGATCAGGAAGTCGTCCAGGGTCATGCCTTCGGGCGTCGGGAACAGCGGCAGGAAGTTCTTGCCCAGTTGCACCGTCAGCGAGCAGCGGCGCGCGATCTCGACCGCGTTGTCGAGCGCCTCGGGGAGGTCGGCGAAGAGTTCGCACATCTCGGCCTGGCTCTTGAGGTACTGCTCCTCGGTGAACTCACGCGGCCGGCGCTTGTCGGCGAGCACGTAGCCCTGGGCGATGCAGACGCGCGCTTCGTGGGCCTTGAAGTCCTCGCGCTTGAGGAACTGCACCGGGTGGGTCGCGACCACCGGCAGGCCGAGCCGGGCAGCGATGTCCACCGCGTGGCGGATGTAGCTCTCGGTGCCGGGATGGCCGGCGCGCTGGATCTCGATGTAGAAGGCGTCGGGAAAGCGCCGCGCCCAATCGGCGGCGAGCTGGGCGGCGAGCTCGCCGTTGCCGGCGGCCAGTGCCGCGCCGATATCGCCGTCCAGCGCCCCGGACAGGCACAGCAGCCCGCTCGCGGCGCCGTCGTCGAACCATTCGCGGCGCATCTCGGCGCGGCCGCGATACTTGTTGTCGAGATAGGCACGTGTCAGCAGTGCGCAGAGCTGGCCGTAACCGGCCCGGTCGCGGCAGATCAGCAGCACACGAAAAGGCTTGTCGCGCTCGGCCTCGTTCTGGATCCAGGCGTCGACGCCGATGATCGGCTTGATCCCCTTGGCGCGCGCCCCCTTGTAGAACTTGACCATGCCGAACAGGTTGGCGAGGTCGGAGATCCCGAGCGCCGGCATGCCCTCAGCCGCAGCGCTGGCGATGGCCGGATCGAGCTGGACGATGCCGTCGGTGATCGAGTACTCGGAATGCAGGCGGAGGTGTACGAAGCGTGGAGCGCTCGGCACCAGGCTCGGCTCGGCCTGGAGGGCGGCGGGGGCGGGGGCAGAATTCATGGACCGGATTTTACCCGAGCCCGCGCCGCCTCCCGCGCCCGATCGGTACCCCGCTCAGGGCAGCAGCACAGTCGAGCCGGTGGTGCGGCGCGCTTCGAGGTCGCGATGGGCCTGCGCCGCGTCCTTCAGCGCATAGCGCTGGTTGATCGCGACCTTCACCTTGCCCGACTCCACCACCTCGAACAGCTCGCCGGCCCTCATGAGCAGTTCGGCACGGCTGGCGATGTAGTCGAACAGGCCCGGGCGGGTCACATACACCGACCCCGCCTTCGCCAGCAGCGCGCAGTCGAAGGGCGCGACCGCACCGGTGGCGTTGCCGAAGCTCACCATCATGCCGCGGCGGCGCAGGCAGGACAGCGAATCGATGAAAGTATCCCGTCCCACCGAGTCGTACACCACCGCCACCCCTTCCCCGCCGGTGATTTCACGCACCCGTGCGGGAAAGCGCTCGCGCGTGTAGACGATGACGTGGTCGCAGCCGAGCGCACGCGCCTGCACGGCCTTGTCGTCGTTGCCCACGGTGCCGATCACGGTGGCGCCGAGCAGCTTCGCCCACTGCACCATGATCGAGCCGACGCCGCCGGCTGCGGCATGGATCAGCACGGTGTCACCGGCCTGCACCGGGTAGGTGCTGCGCAACAGGTATTGGGCGGTGATCCCCTGCAGCATCATTGCCGCGCCCTGCTCGAAAGAAATTCCGCCAGGCAGGCGGACCAGGTGCGCGGCGGCAATGTTGCGCGCCTCGGCATACGCACCGAGCGGCCCGCTGGTGTAGGCGACGCGGTCCCCGGGGGCGAATTCAGCACCCCCCTCGCCGACCGCCTCGACCACGCCGGCCGCCTCCAGGCCCAGCCCGGACGGCAGCGCCAGCGGATAGAGCCCGCTGCGGTGATAGGTGTCGATGTAGTTCAGCCCCACCGCGTGGTGGCGTACCCGGACTTCGCCCGCGGCGGGCGCGGGCAGTGCCACCGCCTCCCACTGCAGGACTTCGGGACCGCCGGTGCGATGAAAGCGGATTGCATGGTTCATGGATGGCTCCTTCGGGAAAGATGGCCGGCGCCGGGCTTCCGGCCTCAGCGCACGAGCGAGACGCCGACCCGGACCTGCGGGTCATGGCGCTCATCGTAGCCGAGCAAGGTCTCGCCGTAGCCGCTCAGATACTGCAGGTGGGCAAAAGCGCCGACCCCGGAAAAGATGCTGCGCCGCAGCGGATAAGACAGGTCGAACTGGCGCCGCATGTAGCCCGCGGTGCCGCGGCGCAGGATCGCGCCCAGCATCAGGCCGTCGTCGCGGCCGAAACGCAGGCCGAGCTCGCCGTAGCCACGGTAGCGGGCGATGTCCGGATTGTCGTCGCGATCGAGATAGGTCCACACCTTGGGCTCAACCGCGAAGTAGCGACGACCGTCGGCCAGGTAGTAGCGCCCCTCCGCCTTCAGGAACAGCATGTCGATGCTGCGCGAGGACGCCTCGTCCTTGCCGTTGGATTCATGCTCGTAGCCGCCGGACAGGGCCACCGAAGCGCCGTCCTCCGGGTCGCTCAGCATCCAGCGATAGAACAGCGAAGGGCGGAAGCTGGTGTCGTGGAAAGGGCGGGAATCGGACTCCAGGTCCCACAGCGAAGTCTGGGTGAAACCGAAGTAGAGCCCGGTCTTCACCGGGAAGCGCTGATCGAGGACACCGTGGCCGTCGGTGAGGCGGTAGCGGAAGCTGAACTGAAAACGCGCCGACGCCGGGTCTTCACCACCGACGAGGAAATACATCGGCTCGTGAAAGCCGAACGCCGAAGGCGCCACCGGCTCGCTCGCGACGGTCTCGCGCGCGAGCGGCGCCATCGGCGCAACCGTGCCCGTATGCTCGGTGTCGACCGCTGTGCGCGTGGCCGCGGCGGCATCGAGCAGCAGGCGGGCGGACGCCATGCCCTGCAAGGACAAGGTGGCGAAGCCGGTCACTTCCGCCGGCCAGCGCCCGGTGTAGCGGCGCTGCCGGCTGCGTGCATCGGCCGGCGCGGTGGCGGCGAGCTCGAGCGCGATGCGCGGACCGCCCCCGGGCAGTTCGATCAGGGCGGGCAGGCTTTCCGGCAACTCAGTGGCGCCCGGAGGGCCGACGACGATGACGTGGAACAGATCGCCCGGCACCACGCGCGGTTCGGTGGACGCGAGCAGCCAGTCGGAGGCCTGCACCGGCAGGACCTGCAGGGCGGCGGCGAGCAGCAGCGCCTGTGCGCCGCGGGCATGAAGTCTGCGTGGCATCGCGATCCTTCCGGACTGCACCCAGGAAAAAGGGCAGCCATGATAGCGACTGCCCTGGCGGCGAACGGTGAGGATTCGTATCGCGGGCGGAGCGCGCCGCCCGCAGCGCCTCACCGGCAACGTTTCAGCGTACGCTCGCGCTGCGCGACGCGTGGGCGTCAACCACCGCCAGCGCGGTGATGTTGATCAACCGGCGCACGGTCGCTGACGGCGTCAGGATATGCACCGGCTGCGCGGCACCGAGCAGGATCGGCCCCACCGTGACGCCGTCGCCGTTGGCCATCTTCATCAGGTTGAAGGAGATGTTGGCGGCGTCGAGGTTGGGCATCACCAGTAGGTTGGCTTCGCCGACGAGGGTCGAGTCCGGGTGGAGCTTGTCGCGGATCTCCTGCGACAGCGCAGCGTCGCCATGCATCTCGCCGTCGCAGTTCAGCTCGGGCGCAGTCGCGCGCAGGATCGCGCAGGCTTCGCGCATCTTGCGCGCCGAGGCCGAATTGGAGCTGCCGAAGTTGGAATGCGACAGCAGGGCCACGCTCGGTTCGATGCCGAAGCGGCGCAGCTCTTCGGCCGCCATGCGGGCGATGTCGGCGACTTCTTCGGCGCTCGGGTTCTCGTTCACGTAGGTGTCGGTGACCGCCAGCATGCGCTTGGTGAGCAGCAGCAGGTTCATCGCCGCGAACCGCTTCGCCCCCGGCGCCAGGCCGATGACGTCCTCGACCTGCTTGAGGTGGTAGTCGTAAGTGCCGTAGGTGCCGCACACCAGCGCGTCGGCGTCGCCGCTGCGCAGCAGCATCGCGCCGATCAGCGTGGTGTCGCGGCGCATCTTGGCCTTGGCGATGTCGGGCGTCACGCCGTTGCGGCTCATCAGCCGGTAGTACTCGTTCCACAGATCGCGGTAGCGGGGGTCGAACTCGGGATTGACGACTTCGAAATCACGCCCGGCGGCGAGGTTGAGGCCGATCTTCTTGATCCGCATCTCGATCACGTCCGGACGCCCGATCAGGATCGGGCGGGCCAGGCCTTCGTCGAGGACCACGCGCACCGCGTGGAGCACGCGCGGGTCTTCGCCTTCCGCGTAGATCACCCGCTTGTGCTCGGCGGCAACGCGCTTGGCCGCCGAGAACACCGGCTTCATCAGCATCCCCGACTGGTACACGAAAGCGTTCAGGCTCGAGACATAGGCATCGAAATCCTCGATCGGCTTGGTCGCCACGCCGGACTCCATCGCCGCTTTCGCCACCGCCGGCGCGATCTTGACGATCAGGCGCGGATCGAACGGTTTCGGAATGATGTACTCGGGGCCGAAGCCCAGCTCCTGGCCGCCGTAGGCGCTGGCGACGATGTCGCTCGCCTCGGCTTCGGCCAGTTCGGCGATCGCCTTCACGCAGGCGAGCTTCATCTCCTCGTTGATCGTGGTCGCGCCGACATCGAGCGCGCCGCGGAAGATGAAGGGGAAGCACAGCACGTTGTTGACCTGGTTCGGGAAGTCCGAACGGCCGGTGGCGACGATGCAGTCGGAGCGCACGGCCTTGGCGTCGGCCGGCAGGATCTCGGGGTTGGGGTTGGCGAGGGCGAAGATCAGCGGCTTGTCGGCCATCTTCGCCACCATCTCGGGCTTGAGCACACCCGCGGTGGACAGGCCGAGGAAGACATCGGCGCCCGCGATGACGTCGCCCAGGGTGCGTGCCGCGGTCCGCTGCGCGTAGCGCGCCTTGGTCGGCTCCATGTTGGCCTCGCGGCCTTCATAGATCACGCCCTTCGAGTCGCACACGGTGATGTTCTCGCGCTTGAGGCCGACGCTCACCATCAGGTCGAGGCAGGCGATCGCCGCCGCACCGGCGCCCGAGCACACCAGCTTGACCTGGCCGATGTCCTTGCCGACCACTTTCAGGCCGTTGATCAGGCCGGCGGAGGAAATGATCGCGGTGCCGTGCTGGTCGTCGTGGAAGACCGGAATCTTCATCCGCTCGCGCAGCTTCTTCTCGATGTAGAAGCACTCGGGCGCCTTGATGTCCTCGAGGTTGATGCCGCCCAGCGTGGGCTCGAGCGAAGCGATGATCTCGATCAGCTTGTCCGGGTCGTTCTCGGCGAGCTCGATGTCGAAGACGTCGATGTTGGCGAACTTCTTGAACAGGCAGCCCTTGCCTTCCATCACCGGCTTGGCCGCGAGCGGGCCGATGTTGCCCAGGCCAAGCACCGCGGTGCCGTTGGTGACGACGGCGACGAGATTACCGCGGCTGGTGAGTTCGAAGGCTTCGGCCGGTTCGGCGACGATCGCATCGCAAGCCGCGGCGACACCGGGCGAATACGCGAGCGCGAGGTCGCGCTGGTTGATGAGGCTCTTGGTCGGGACGACCGAAATCTTGCCGCGCGTCGGCGCGCGGTGGTAATCCAGCGCCGCAGCGATGAAATCCTGGTCCATGTATTTTCCCTCTCGGAAAGTGAGGTGCGTTATTCGTTGTTCGAAGTCGTTGTTCGAAGGGATGCCCCCGGTTTGCGCAGCAATCAGGAGGCTGCACACCGTCTCGTGTACGGGGCGCTCGGTGTCTTGATGTCGGGTTCGCGTTCAGGCGCCGGGCCCCTTGGACGCCTGCTCGCTTCCAGGCAGGCCGCGACCCGGTCGGCGACAGCGGCCGACGATGAACGCGGCCGAAAGTTTAGCGCAGCCGGCCCGCCTTTGACACAGCCAGCGCGGTCGCCCCCTCGGGGCAGGAGCATGAAAGCCGTTCCCTGCCGGCTGGCAGCATGCGGAAACGCACAGCGGCGAAAATCATGAACTACGCGCCGGCCTTGTCCGCAACCCGGACCTGCGCTGCATCCAGGCCACGTTCAGCGGCGGCGCGATGCCACGCTTCGGCGGCGGCCGGATCGGCGGCCTCAATGCAGAATGCGTAATGATGCTGAGCCTTGCGGTGCCCCTGTTTCGCGGCGGTCTTGAGCAGAGCAGCCGCGTCCTGAGCCTTGCCCTCAGCCAGCAGGCGCCTGGCCAGCCGGTAGCATGCTTCGGCGTTACCGGCCCGCGCCGCATCCGCCAACCATGCGCGGGACCGCTCTCCGTCCGCCAGGGCGGCCAGCGCCAACCGGCACGCGGCACGGGCGTAGCCGGCCTCAGCTGCCCGCTCCAGCCAGTAGAACGCCTGGGCGCGTGCGCCAGCCTGCAACGCACGCTGGCCGAGTTCATGCTGCGCCCACGGAACGCCCACCTCGGCCGCCTGGCGCAGGAAGCCGGTATTGCGGCCGACGTTGCGCCAGTCGATCGCCCCCTCGTCGCACCGAGCCCCAGCCGCACTTGCCAGCAGCAGGTCGAGGTCGTAGCCGATCAGGCGGTTTTCCGGACGCTTGCCAATCCAGTTGGCCACGAGCGGTCGCCACTCGGCCGGCAGGGTCGGCGGCAGTTCAGCCCGCTCCAGGCAGTGCGCCACCACCCGGTAGTCCGGATCGTGGATGGCATCGAAGCGATAAGGCTGGGCTGCAGTGGCCGCGTGGACGATCAACCAGCCGAGAGCGTAGAAATCGGTCGCAGGCCCATGGCGACCGTAATAACACTCGGGAGCGACAACATCCTGCTTGGCGCGGATGGTTTCGGCACGGCCGTCGCCGAAGGGTTCGGACACGCCCCAGTCGATCAGCACAAAGCGCTCGCCGTCCATCAGAAGGTTGGACGCCTTGATGTCCTTATGCAGCAGCTCCCGGTCATGAGCGACGGCAAGCGTCGCCAATATCTGGCGAACCATGGCCGGCAAGACCGCAGCCGGCAGCGGTCCAGCGTCGCGCAGGCGCCTGTCTAGCCGCACACCCGGCGCCAGCTCGGTGACGATGCACAGGCGGCCACCGTCATCCCGGCCATGATCGAGCAGCCGAGGCGTGCCGCCACCCCCATCAACCAGCATCAACGCGGCGATTTCACGCTCGAAGGTGTTCACATGAGTCGGATCGATGAACACTTTGAGCGCAGCCCCGTCCGGCGCGGCAGGGCCATGACAGAGAAACGCTTCCGCATAGCCCCCGCCACCGAGCCGGCGGTCCGGCGTCCAGGTGCCCAGCCGGCGCATCAACTCCCCTCCTCCCTGCTTGCCTCGGCGCGTGCCCAATGCGGCAACAGCTTGGCGTAGAAAGACGCAACATGCTGAAGGGTATCAATGCGGAACCACTGGCGCGTATATTTAAAGCGGATGCCGCCCAGGGCAAGGCCCGGGTTGCGGGCGAAGTAGATGGATGCCTCCGTATTCACCAGATGCATCACCGCCCAGGCCGCGAGGCGGAGCGCCTGCCAGATCTGTTGCGCCTTCTCCGTCTCCCCGATCTTGAGAGCCAATTCATAGGCGCCGAGCAGACCCTCGCAACGCGCACCATCGGCATAGGGATAATCGCCGAACTCGTAATGAAAGGCGCCAGCGTAATCGGGCCAGGGAGCCTCATCCACCTTGTACAGATGATCGATCATGCGGGCGGCGTCAGCGAATACGAAATCGGCATAGCGTGAGTCGCGCATTTCCGGAAAATCCCATGATTCCATGATGCCCATCATCAGCCAGGAATCGGAGGGCACTGCCGTGTACTGCGCGACATGGACCGTCGGCCGTACGTCGATGAGGAACGCAAGCGCCCGATGCAGGCGTTCGACAAGATCCGCCCGGGTGGCCGAATCGGCCAGATGGAGATACTTGGCAAGCCCGCAGATGGCTTCCCCAGGATAGTAAAATGAAAAACGGGGACCGTTCTCCGCTTCGGAGACAGGTTGATCCAGATAGATGTTGTAGTAGATGAACTCGCCGCTCGGTGTGACCTGATTGGCCAGGTGCCAGGCCAGCCGATCGGTCCAGGGCCGGTAACGCTCGTCGCCGGTCAGCAGCTGGTATTCGGCAAGCAGATAAAGGGCGATGCCGGATCCGCCCAGCTTGGATTTCTTCTCGTGATAGACGAAAGCCCCCTCTCGACCACCGTAGTTCCGGACTTGCATCCGTGCAATCAGGAAGTCGATGGCCCGGCGGATATTTACCAATGTGCTGCCACGCCTGGCGTATTTCTCGAAATAAACACAGGTCAGGCCGCCACCACCATGGCGCAGGATGTTGTAGAACGGGTTACGCTCCGGATCGCGCTTCGGGTGCTCGTGGTCGCGGCGCGAGTCAGCCGCCGCATCATAGTAGTAAAGGAAACGGCCGTCCTCCTCTTGGGTGCGGCGGATGTGATCGATCGCCAGTTCCACCGACCGCGCCACCTTCGCCTCCGTCAGTGGGCCGACCAGGGGATGGCCCCGGAACAGCCGGCACCAGCCGCCGGGCGCAGACACGTAGCTATCGGTACAGAAACGTTCGAATTTCGCCGTGCGCAGAGCCTGCTCTCCATGGACATTTTCCAGCCACGCCCGCACCTGTCCCATGGTCATGGTCGAGCGCACATAGCCATCGCCTGGCGTGAAGATCTGCAGGCGGCCTGCAGCGTCACGGAACATGAATCCATCGATGCCGATCTCGAAATGTCGGTCGCCACGCTGCGTGGTGCCGACAGCGAAAAAATCCATCGGCCGCGGCGGTTCGACAACGAAATCCATCTGCACACGGAAGGGCTGCACCGCCAGCGCCCCAGCCCGTGAATGCGCCACCAGCCGGGCCAGCACCGTCGAGAAGGCAAGCTGCGCTCCCTCCCGGCTCGCCCGACTGGCAAGAATGCGCTTACAGCCAGGGGCATAGAGAATCAGGATTAGACGGGCAAAGCGCTGCGGAAAGCTCGTAGCGACGAAGAGCCGGTCGATGGCCGCCGTATCGACGCTGCCCGCACGAATGGACGCTTCGATAGCGACCATGAATGCACGATCGGCCTCCCCCGGTTCATACACCGGCAAGCGCGATTCCGGTGCTGCGTAATGGCGCGCGTCGCGGTGCCGGATATCCAGTCCCCGATCTGACACGTCCAGCCTCCCGCTTGCCGTCGCCAGCATCAAAACCCTCTTTCAGTAGAGTTGTTCCGCAGGACCATCGCCCGCACGCCGCAAGGCTTCCGCAAGCACGTCGAGGCGGGCCGGCGGATCGGCGCGCAGAAATATCATGTCGTTCTCACGCATGTCCGCCAGCAGTTCGTCACGGATATCCGCCGGGATGGCCGCGTGCCGATGCCAGCCGATCGAGGCGGGCAGCGCTGCGCGATGCTGCATGAAATCCTTGATGGTATAAAGCCGGTCGATACCGGCAGCAGCCATCAGCGTCTGCATCTTCGGATAATCGACCACCATACCGGGATTGTCTTCGATGTCGAACAATTCGCTCATGACAACGATCTTGCGTCCGCCCGGACCGGGCCGCAACCGGGACATCAACTCGAACATCGCCTCGAACCCTCTCAATTCGGCACGCGTGCTCTGGTCATAGATAAAGAAACTGCTGCATCCCAGAGGCACCCGATAGAGATTGCCGCTGCTGCCGAAGTGGCGATAGCCGGCATATTCGGCAACGCAGGCCGCCAGGTCTGCACCCAGCAGCCGCGCCTGGAGCAGGACACCCACCGAAGTCAGTGGCGCATAGCACTCCAGCAACGGCAGATCGTAGGCGATGCGCTCGCCGAGGATCTCCGCCTCCACGCGCCAGCCCATCCCCTCGAAGCGGGCCGAAAGCAGGCGCCCGGCGGAACCGGGTGCCGAACCAAAAACCAGCACCTCACACGCGGAACACTCGGCGACGGCTGTCCGCAAGCCTGGAAACTCGACATCATCCCCGTTCAGCAGACAGCGGCCTCCCGGCCGCAATCCGGCCGTCACCTCCGCCTTGTTGTGCAGCAGCCTGTCCATCGAACGATGGGATTTGAGATGTTCGGGTGCAATGCCGGTAATGACACAGAAATCGGGCCTCACGAAGAAGGCCCGGTCGCGCCCAATCCGACGCCCCGGCACCGCCACCTCGACGATGAACACCCGTGCGTCCCTGGTCAGAGAAGCGATGGCGCGCAGCACCGGCAGTTCCTTGTTGGCACTGCCAAGGTAGGCATGAACAGGGATCTGATTTCGAATGAGATGATGGAGCTGGTTCTTGAACCCCGTCTTGCCGTGGGATCCGGTAACCAGCACGCGACTGCCGTCGAACTTGAGGCTTGCACCAGTTGCCAAATCCTGAAGCGCCTTCTCCGTATCGGCCACCTCGAGCAAGGGGTGGCGTGCATCCGGAATTGCGCCTTTCGGCACCAACGCCGCAGCAGCTCCCTGGCAAAAGGCACGCTCGATCGACTCCGCAGCCACGCCAGCCGCCGCGCCTTCACGCGGCAGATAAACAAAGAGATCACCAGCAGTGACATAAGGCAGGTAGAAATGGATTCCGGAAAGACGTAATCCATCTGCCGGCAGGTGACGCCAGCGCCCACCTGTCAGGTGCGCCATCTCGCGCAGACTCAGTAGCAACCGGGGCATCACAGCGGGGCACTCCATCCTTGAACTCGGCAAGGGGATTCAACTCCAGCAGCAGATCCGCCGTCCGTGAAACCGTTCAACTTCCACTTCAGGGAAAGCAGTGGCGGAACCCCTTTTACAGGCGGCCCCGCCCCTCCATCTGGAAAAATCGACTCAACCCATCGCCGGATCACCACTCGATTTTGTCGATGCTATCGAAGTCGCTCGCCCCCCCATCACCCGGCGCCTGCCCTCCGCCCTGATCATCATCGTGCGCTGATGGACCGCCATTGCCTCCGTCGACAATCTGCTGGCCTTCGACCTCATTGGTCCAGCCACCCGACGCATCACTACCGCCGTCACCGAACTCGACCTCCACCACATCGGTCCAGCTGGCGCTGCTTGACGCCATCGGGCCGCCACCGCCCGAATCGCCGAAAACAAACAGGTCGTTCCCGGAATCGGACAACGCATCGTCGGCATCGAGCTGTTCATCAGCAACATTAGCGCCGCCCGAACTGCCCGCCCCCCTGCCGGAGCTGCCAGCACCCGAGTTCTCGCTGTTTTCGGCGTTGTTGTTGTCGCCGGAGTTGCCCGGCGCGTTCTGATCGCCGTTGCCGTGGCCGTTGTTGTCCTTTGAATGATCGGGATCATCGTCCGCATCAGAGTCGGCATCTGCATCGGAGTCGGCGTCCGCATCGGAGTCGGCGTCCGCATCGGAGTCGGCATCTGCATCGGAGTCGGCATCTGCATCGGAGTCGGCATCTGCATCAGAGTCGGCGTCCGCATCAGAGTCGGCGTCCGCATCAGAGTCGGCGTCCGCATCAGAGTCGGCGTCCGCATCAGAGTCGGCGTCCGCATCGGAATCGGCGTCCGCATCAGAGTCCGAATCATCATCACCAGGTTCTATCACCGAAGTCGGGGACGTAGCGCTGGTCGGGCTGGTCGCCGTCGTCGCGCTGGTCACCGTCGTCGCGCTCGTGGCCGTTGTGGCGCTCGTGGCCGTTGTGGCGCTGGTGGCCGTGGTGGCGCTCGTCGCCGTCGTGGCACTCGTGGCCGTCGTCGCGCTCGTTGCCGTCGTGGCGCTCGTGGCCGTCGTGGCGCTGGTCGCCGTTGTCGCACTGGTGGCCGTCGTCGCACTGGTGGCCGTCGTCGCGCTCGTCGCCGTTGTGGCACTCGTTGCGTCGTCGCGCTCGTGGCCGTCGTGGCGCTCGTCGCCGTCGTTACAGTCGTCGGCGTAGCATCATCTTCAAAATCTGCCACGGTACCAGTACCGGAATAAGTGCTGGCGTCCGGATCTGAAACCCCCATCGTCGTCACAGCTTCCTGCTCGGAAGCAGCGGACGTGCCCTCGCGGGATTCTTGAGCCTGCTCGAACTCGAGGGCGGCCTCCAGGAGGGGCTGATCTACAAGAGGCACAGGATCCTGATTGCCGGAGCTCCCTGTCTCCTGCAAGGGAACCTCGAGATTTTCCATGCGGCGGGAATCCAGGATGGCACTGCCATCATCACGGACCAGGCCTTCGTCCAGAAGTATCTCTTCCTGGCTGGCGTCGATGCTGCGCACGTCCGTCTGGACATTCTCGTTGCCGGAACCGTCAACGCGCTCAGGCGGCGTCGAACTGTCCTCGGTGCCCTGCGCAACACGCCCGCTTTCGTCACGGCTGAGAACGGTCAGCTCATCAAAGAGCTGCGCCTCACTCGTCAGCGTTTCCGACGGCTCACTGGTGGTTGCCGATGCCGTAGGATCCTGCGCCGTTTCAGCCATGATGTTCCCCATCCCGATTTTTTAGCCCTCGCATCCTAGGTGCATGAGCTGCAATAAAACAGACATCCAGAGGTTATAGGTCCGGGAAAGCGTACCGACGACGAAATGCAGGCCGACGCGGCCCCCTGTAAGCCATCAGGGCATGGGAGGCCGCAGACGAGGAGCGGTATGGCGAATCTCACGCGGGGAGCAAGCGCTCCTGGAGGAATCCGGCGATCGCCAGCGCCCTCTTGCGGCGAAGCTTGAGGTCGGGTCGTTCGATGACGACGCGGACCTCCTTGGCGAACAGCAGGATGCCGATCAGGAGAATCCAGTCCGCCAGATCCTCGCGCTCATCCGGCGTCAGCGGACTGACCGCCTCGTAACCGGCAATGAACTCATCAAAGCGGGAAAAATCGGCAAACTGAATGTATTTCTCGGCCAGCGAGAACTGGAAGGCGCCATCGATCACATCGGCCATGCGCGGGCCATGAAAGGCGTTGTTGAAATCGAAGAAGCGAGCCTCGCCGCCGGAGCCAAGGATGAAATTCTTCGGCGTCACGTCGCCATGGTTGTGCACGAGTGGGCTCCGGGCGAACCAGCGGGCGCGGTTCTCTCCCGGGAAACAGCGCCTGGCAAGCGGCAGCAATGCCGCCATTGCGGCAGCAATGTCCGGTTCCAGATCGGTTCTGACACACTGCTGTTCGAAGACCGGCAACCAGATCATGCATGCATCATCGAACGAAAAGGCGGTTCCGGACTCGAGCGGCGCTTTGATCTGCGTGCGGTGGATTTCAGCGAGGGCAGCGGCAGCCGCGGCCACCGGATAGGGCGGGCGTTGCTCCACGCGCCCGGGAATGCGCTCGAAAAGCAGGGCAGGATGCCCGTCGATGACCACCTGACTCGGCGTCCGGGCCGGAATGATGCCTGCAGTAGGAATCCCTCTGACCCTCAGTTCATTCACCAGATGCTCTTCATACGCCGTATGCTCGGCCACCCGATCACGGGCATAGTTGCCTGACACCTTGAACAGCTTGAGGATGTAATCGGCATCGGCATGGACGCGGAACACGGCGTTCTCGGTCGATGCCGGCACGCGCTCGACGGACGGCCGCTCGAAACCGTAGTGCTCGGCAAGCGCTGCGGCGATGTCCGCTTCCTCATCGCCGCGATAGACCGGCCCCTCGCTGGCGCGGTCATACACGCAACGCGCGCCGAACTTGCGCAGGAAGGCGTCGATTTCCCCGTCGTGGCCACGCGAAGGCAGGCGAACGTAGGCATCGACGAGGTGGGGAATGAAATCCACATCGGGAAAACGCTGTGCCCAGTCGCCCTCGGGCTCGGCCAGCGGAATGCGGGCGACATGGTAGACGGCGCAATGGTTGGAGGATTTTTCCAGATGAAGGCGCCAGTGGGCAGGTAAATCACCTTCCCGCGCCGGATTGATATCGACCAGGATATCGATATCCGAGCCAAGCTTGGCCAGACGACCGTGGATGAAGGGCACGTGATAACGCCCCATGTCGCCACGCAACGCCGAGCCCATCAGATGAATCCGGTCGACGGCGGCGTAGGCTGCGACCTCGCGTCGCAGGGTGGCATCGACCTTCTGCCGCAGGGCATCCTGGACCGCCTTCGGGAAGGTGTTTTTACCCGGCTTGACGAAACCGAGCCCGATTCCATTGATCAGGTTGGCCCAGGCACGGTAAAGCGGCTCCGCCACCGTTGGCCCCGATTCGGCACCTGCCCGGTAGGGGAAGATCACCTGCCGGTTCGGCGGTGAATACAGCCAGGCCTCCGGGTCGGTATCCACATTCGTCACCTTGCCGGCCTTCACGGCGAAGTAGAAATCGAGTACCTGGCACTTAAGCTCGTTGAGTTCTTCCACATCGATACCGGTGCCGAGCGCCGAGAGGTGGTCGGCCAGCCGGAGCACGCTGTTGCGGCCGCGCAACTGGCGATAGTCGAGGGCGCTGCGCCGGCTGTCAGGCCTGGCAACCACCAGTAGATGTTCCCCGCGGTAGCGCTTCTCACTGCCTTCTCCGTCCTCGGCGGAAAAGCCGATGTAGTTGAAGATGTCGCGCACTTTCGGCATGTGATAGCGGGCGACACAGATCGACAGTACTTCTCCCGGGACATTGCCGGCGGCCAGCACGAAATCTACCTCATTGGCCTCCAGCAGGCTCCGGATCTCCTCATGGGTCGAAGCGTACGGGCCGTCGATGTCGAGCGTGGCGAACAAGCGGGCGATCCGGCGAAAGTCCTCCGGGTCGATCAGCAGCTTGTAGTTGCGGTAATGGAAGTGATAGCCATCGCCGCACTCCTCCAGAGAGAAGCGTTGCGGGTGGTATTTGACCTCGTGGCGCAGGCGCGACTCGGTCCAGATCCGGACATCCTCCTGGTTGGCATTGGGCAGGCGGCCGTCCTGGTACTGCTTTTCCTCGATGATGGCGAGCAACTCAGCCGACTGCCTGCCGAAGGCGCCCACGATGTCTTCGAACTCGCCCCGGCTGAGTTCGATGCGAAGGTCACGGTAATGGATGTGGATGTTCTCTTCCATATCCAGGAAGAAGTTGCGATGCCTCGGCTTGCCGAGGGCATCCGCACGATAAAGGATTTTCTTGATCACACCCATGGGGCAACGGCCTCCTCAGCGCTCCTGGAAGGAACGCGACACGACATCGATGATTGGTTTGGTGAGATAGGTGAGCAGCGTCTTCTCACCTGTCACGATGTCCGCCTCCAGGCTCATGCCCGCCTGCAGTAGGTAGCGCCCCGGCGTATCGCCGACACTGGGGCGATCGAGAGTGACCCAGGCCCGATAGTAATGGGTTCTGCCGTCCTCGCTGGCGACGCTCGATGCCGAGATCCGCTTCAATTCACCGGTCGCGTAGCCGAAGCGGGTGTAGTCATAGCTGGTGATCCGCAGGTTCACACGCTGACCGGTACGAACATGGCCGACATCCTTCGGTGCGATGCGGATCTCGGCCTCGAGCGGGGCCTGGTCGGGCACCAGCTGCATCAGGAGCGCGCCCGGCTGAATGACCTGGCCGACAGTCTGCACTTTCAGATCCTGGATATAGCCGCTATGCGGCGCCCGGATGACGAGCCGGTCGACGCGGGCCTGCAGGCGCTGCAGGGTTTCCTCGACCTCGGCCATTTCGGCACGGACGCTGCCCAGTTCGTTCAGCGCATCGCGGCGGAGCTGATTTTCGGTATCGGCACGGCGCGTCCGGACTTCGGCCAGCTCCTGCTGATTGACGTCGATTTCCTCCCGCAAGCGCGCAACTTCGCCGTCCGCGGTGACCTTGGCGCGGCGCGTCTCAAGCAGGACGGTACGATTGACGAGCCGGCGGGCCGCCAACTCCTCGCGCATCCGCAACAGATCTGCACTCAGCGCCTGCTGCTCCCGGGCCGCGCTCAGTGCTTTTTCCTGCTGCACCAGGCGTTGCATGCGCTGATTGATCTGGTGATCGAGAATGGACAGCGTGGACTTCCGGGTTTCTATCTGCTGCCGGTACAGCTCCTGCTGACCTGTCAGCAGATCGGCATGATTGCCGGCAAGCGGTGCCAGATCGGGCGGGCGGTCTTCGGCGAAGGCACTGATCCGCTCGGCGCGCAACGTGAGCGCCACCAGGCGAGCTTCCATCTGCCGCAGATCGGCCGTTGCCTGACTGCCGTCGATGCGCAGCAACACCTGACCCTCCTCGACCAGCATGCGCTCCTCGACCGGTATTTCGGCAATAACACCACCATCCAGGTGCTGCACCACCTTGATCTTTCCGACCGGAACGATCTCGCCCGGCGCACGCGCCACCTCCTTGACGTTCGTCAGTCCGGCCCAGAAGAAGAAAGCGACGACAGTGATGGCGATGATGCCGAGCATCGGGCGCACGTAAGCCGGCAACAGCTCTTCCTCGATCTGCACCGTTTCCGACAACAGGCTGCGCTCACGGCTGCCGAGCAGATTGCGCCCCTCGCTCCCCGCAGCGCGGCCGGTTTCGTTATCCTTTTTCTGCCAGCCCTTCAGAATCATTTGCGTATCCCCAGCGCGAGCCTGTCCTTGATGCGATCGAACGGCCCGATGGCGCCAAGCGCACCGTTCTCCATATAAATGACCGTGTCTGCCAGGCGCATGTGGCTCGGGCGGTGAGAGACCATGAGCAGCGTGCAGCGCCCGCGGAGCCATTCGATGCAGTGCAGCAAGGCCTCCTCGCCGGCGGTATCGAGGCCATTGCCCGGCTCATCGAGCATGACCACCGAAGCCGGCTTCAGCACCGTTCGCGCCAGCGCCAGGCGCTGCCGGAAACCGTTCGGCAGCTGTTCGGAGCGGCTGTTGGAGATGCGCGTCTCGATCCCCTCCGGCAAGGCTTCGACATCCTCGGTGAGGCCGGCCATTCCCAGCGCCCAGCGGATTTCCGCGTCGGTCGCCGCCGGGTGCGCCAGGCGCAGGTTCTGCGCCACCGTCCCGTAGAACAGGTCGCAGTTTTGCGGCATGTAGCTCAGGCGGGAGCGCAGGTCGTTGACCGGCAACTGGCGGATATCGAGATTGTCGAGGCGGATGGAGCCCGCCTGCGGAGTGAAGCTCCGCGCAACGAGCTTGAGCAGAGTCGACTTTCCGGAACCGTTCGAGCCGGTGATCACCACTACCGCTTTCGGTGCGATGGTGAAACTGACGCCCAGCAGCGCCGGATCGGCATCGCTGGCATAGCGGAAGGAAACGCGCGAAAAGGCAAGCGCCCCCTCGAACGGCGGCCGGATGGTCTGCCGCACGCCGCCGTCGCGCTCCCCCGGCAGACGCATCAGGCGCTCGATCTGAGTCGCGCTGCGACGGATCTGCGCCAGCGACGTCGCAGCAAGGAAGAAATTCTGGATCGGCCCGGTGATACGCCAGACGAGCATCATGGTGGCGATCATGACGCCGCCGGTGATGCTGCCGTTGATGGTGCCGACCGCCGAAACCGACAGCGCTGCCAGGCCGGTGATCATGTTCAGCATCTGCGCGCCCCCGCTGATGCGGGCCTGCACCTGGTGGCTGCGAAAGCTGGCCATCGCAGCCTTCGCACTAAGCTCGCGGTAGCGTTCGATCCAGACGTCACGAGCCCCTGCTCCGCGGATGACGCGCATCTGGGCAATCGTTTCATTGAGGAATTCCCAGCGAGCCGTGGTTGCCTGCGTTGCCCGCGTGGAACTGCGCTCGCTCAGATGCTGCGTTCCCAGCGCCAGTAGCAGATAGGCCAGCGCAGCACCGATGATCACCCCCAGCACCCAGGGGTTGAGCAGGGCCAGCACGGCGATGATGATCAGATTGGCCGGAAAATCGAAGGCGATGGTGGTCAGCGGGCCAACGAAGAAATCGCGCAGACTCTCGAAATTGCGCAGGCGGCTAACCTGACGGTTTACCGAAGCGCTCTCCGTTGACGAAGACGGCAAGGCAACGATGCGCTGGAACAGTGACGTGCCCAGAATGTACTCGGTACGCCCGCCGACATGGGCGATAACCCGGCTTTTCAGGCGGCGCAGCAGGAAATCGAGCGTCAGCGCGATGGCCACGCCCCCGAGCAGATAGGCCAGCATGACCACGTCGCCAGTGGGCAGGACGTGGTCGTACATCGATTTGACGAAGAGCGGCGCAGCCAGCGCCAGCAGCGTGCTGAAGACCGTCAGGATGAACGCGAGCGCGATGTGCCGGCGAAAGCGGTACGCCAGTCCCAGGAACCAGGAGCCATCCCGGCGTACACGGTCGGGATGTTCGGCCGGGCGGAACACATAGGCTTCTCCCCGCTCACTGCCGGCCTCGATCACTTCCTCACACCCGCCGCCACCGTCGAAGCAACGCAGGCGACCGTCGTCCAGTCGTTCGAGAACGACCTTGGCCGACCCGTCGGGGGGAATGAACAGGCAGGGATAGAGCCGGTGATCGAGCGTGGCGAGGCTGGAGGAGAAATGCCGCGGCAGGAGGTCAAGGTTGGCCATCGCGCTGCACAACCCCGAGAGATCGAGGGACGACAGCATATGCGGCATTGCTTCAGCCAACTCGCGGCCGCTTCCCTGCCAGCCGATGGCCCGGAGCAAGGGAAGCAGGCAAACGGAAAGGTCGGACTCGTTCCGGTAATGCTGGCGCACGATCACTTCCAGCTGGTCAACGTGCACCGGCCGTTCGATGGTGGCGGAATGCGCCCCCGGAACGGCCGGTTCGCCGCTGCTACCCGTGCCGGCCTCGGCCAGCCGGCCAGCGCTCAGGGTCAGCACGCGGTCTGCCAGCGAGATCAGCGATGGACGGTGCGTGACCAGGATCAGCGTGCAGTCCCCCTTGCGCCTGGCGAGGTAATCACGCAGCAACTGGTCGGCGGCCATGTCGAGCGAAATGTTGGCCTCGTCGAAAAGGATCACGCTCGGCTGGTGGACGAGGACGCGGACGATCGAAATGAGCTGCCGCACACCGGCAGGCAGCGTCTCGGCATTGGCTTCGCCGAGTCGCGTCTCGTAGCCCAGCTTCATGCCGGAAACGACGCGGTCGAGCCCCATTTCCCGGGCGATGCCGAGGGCCACTTCGTTCAGGCCGGGATCGAACATCGTCATGTTCTCGAGAATGCTGCCGGTGACCAGGGTGCCGGTCTGCGACAGCAGCGCGACCTGGCGCTGAACGCTGTCGGCGTTGAACTCATCGAGCCGGCGCCCATCGATGCGCACCTCGCCCGCCTCCGGGATCTCCAGTCCGTTGATCAGGGCCAGCAGGCTGCTCTTGCCCGAACCGCTCTCGCCGCGGATGGCCAAGCACTCGCCGGCGCGCACGTGCAACGACAGATCGCCGAACAGGGTCTTGCCCCCCTCGCGCCCGAGATGCACACCGTCAAGCTCGATCGTTTCCCGGACCGGCGGCAGATCCGGCCGGTCGTGGTCGTCGGTGCAGGGCATTTCGGCCACCTCCCGCAGGCGCGCCTGCGCAGCCGAAAAGGCCTGGTAGCGAAGCCACACGGTGAGGCTGCGGCGCAGGGGCTGCAGCGAGCGCACCGAGAGCAGCATGCAGGCGGCCAGCCCGCCCGGCGTCATCTCACCGGCAAGCACCGCCAGGGCGGCGGCAAAGACGACGCAGACAATCATGATCTGCGAGAACAGCATCCCGATCGCAACCGCCATCGAACTGCCGAAGGTCAGTGTCTCGCTCATTTCGGCGTTGCTCGCCTGCAGGCGCTCGTAGCGGCGCAGCATCTGCGCCTCCATCATCAACGTCTTCACCGAATGAATGCCGGACAGCACTTCGATCAGGAAATTGATCCGCCGATCGTCCATGACGTGCCGGCGCTCGACCTGGTGCCTGAGCCAGTTGCCGAAGCGGACGATCACAAGCATGAAGGCGAGCAGCAGGACGATGGGAACGATCACCACCCAACCGCCGATAACGTGGATGACAGCAAGGAAAAGGAAGACGAAGGGCAGGTCGAACAGCACCAGCAACGCCTGACCGGAATAGAAGTCGGCCACCCTGCTTGCCGAAGCGACGCGCTCCGCATGCACACCGGGCTCCTCGCGCTGCAGGCAGCGCAGCGGTACGCGCATCAGCCGGCTGAGAGCATTGACGCTGGCCACATGCTCGAAACGGGCCCCCAGCCAGCCGGTCACCAGGCTATTGACGGCGCGCAGCAGTTCTTCCAGGACGAGGCAGGCGAGGATTCCGATCACAAGCAGGACCAGCGTCTCAATGGACTGGTTGGCCACCACCCGGTCCATGATCTGCAGGATGGCCATCGGCAACGCCAGGCCGAGGACATTGTGCAGGAAGGCAGCCAGCGCCAGCCCGGGCAGGACATTGCGCAGGTCGGGAGAGCGGAATACGTCGCGCAGGGGAGCGAAGACTTTCTGGGTACTGTCTTCGTCGGAAAATGTAGTCTTGAGGAAACGCGACATGCTCACTCTACTTGTGCTTCGATGACGGCCTGGCGCAACAGCGGATGCGCGAAGCTCAGACGGCCGGCTTCGTCGCGCCGGATGACCCCGCTCGCCACAGCCAGGCCGGCGGCGGCTTCCGCGCGCTGCACGGTGTCGCCCATCGCAGCAGCCAGGGCCGCCGGCTCCACCGGCGCATCGGAAAGGGCCACGCTGCGCAGCAGGAGACGGTCAAGGCCGAGGTTGTCGAGGCGCGAGCCGATCACGAAACGCAGCGACAGGGGCAAGGCCGAAGTGGTTTTCCGGGCGGCAAGCTGACGGGCAAACAGCGGCACGCCGGTAGCGATGCGGGCAATGGTGGCGACCTGCCCCGATGGCATGCCCCGTGCCGCAAGCTCGCGCTCCACCAGGGCTTCGATGGCTTCCTGCGACATACGCCCGAGACGCAGCCTCTCGGCTTGCGACGACAGGGCTTCCGGAAAACGCCGGCCGGCAAGCAGCATCACCACCCCGCAAGCCGCGTCCGCTGCGGCCGCCAGCCGGGCAATGACGTCACCCGGCAGCAGATGGCAGTCGTCGATGATGAGTAGCCGCACTGCATCATCGGCCCGCCGCGTCAACGCCGCGAGAATGGTGTCGACTTCCACTGGCGCGCCAGAAGACAGTTCGTAGACACGGGCGCCGCCACTGTCGGGCTGGCTGGTGAAGTGGCGCACCGACCACCGCAATACCGCACCCCGGCTGGCCAGATGGCGGCAGAGGTGAGACTTGCCCATCCCCGTTTCGCCTTCCACCAGGATGAGCCGCCCCTTGTCCGGGCTGGCCGCCAACCTGGTCTCCAGAAAGGTCAGTTCCTCGTCACGGCCGAGCGGCGGCTCCCAGGACGTTTCGGTGCAGCAGGGCAGGCGGTCCAGTCCGGAAAAGGGCATTTCCGGTGTGGCGAACACCGTTCCACAGGCGCTCAGTGCCTGCAGCAGTTCCCTCACGGAAGTACCCAGCCGGAGCATTCCCGGCGTGGCTGCGATCGCCGACTCACGGGCCTCGGCGATCGCAGGCGTGGCGATGGCCTCGCCCGACCAGCCGCCGAGCCGGTTCATGCTGGCAATCGCTAGGCCGGCGGTGAGGCCGCCACGCAAGGCATCCCGCAACGAAGAATCGTGTGCCGCCAGCGTATCCGCCAGCAGATGGCCGGCGCGCAGGACGAGAAAAAGATCGTGCTCGCCGGGCGACTGGATGCCGAAGATCAGATCGCCGGCATGGCCTCGCCGAGCCAGGAACAGCGCATCGTGATCGAATGCGTAGCTGGCCAGGGTCTGATGCAGCAGCCGGCCGGCAGAGGCCGTCGCCGTTTCCGGCAGCACGACGCTGAGGACAATGCAGGGACGGCGTTCGAGAAGGCCCTCGCCTGCGACTAGGCTGGAAACCTTGTGCGTCTCCGGCGCACGGGCAGCGATTTCGCGTGAAACTGCCATTGTCCGGTTGTGGACGCCCAATTTCTTGAACAATGCAACGACATGCTGCTTTACGGTCCCCAAGCCGATACCGAGTTCATTGGCAATTTCCTTATTGACCTTGCCCGCCCGCAGCAATTCGAGAATCTGCTGCTGGCGGGCAGACAGCTTCGGCAATCCCGTGGACGGAACGCTGCCGGCGAACAGGCACGGTTCATCCTGTGGCGAGACTCGATCCACAAAGCGCATCAGTATTCTCCCGAAGTGCTTGCCCGGCCGTCGATCTGCGTTGCGGCCATTCCTGTTGCCAGGGTGGCCGGCATGCCGGATGGTTCTCCGGTGGTCTTCGTCACCAGTTCGACCAGATTCGTCCCGCTGTCTGCCGCCGGCTGCAGGAGTGAGCGGCTGCCGGCATTTTCCTGCGGCACCCGTGAGGCATCGGCCAGCTCTGCCGAAGACAGGGTCCGGCAACGCTGCAGCTGCGACATCAGGCGGCTGCAAAAGCCGTTCGCCTCCTCCAGCGTATCGAAATGCGAGACAAAAACGCGATACCACGAAGCGCGCATCTGTCGTTCGCTGGCAATCTGCCCCTGCAGACGCGACAGCAGCCTGCGCCCGGCCATCTGCTCCGGGAAACGGGCGTTCAGATCCCGCCAGAGGTGTGCGATACCGGCACGGTCCTGGACGCCGGCGATCTCGACGACCCAGTGTTCATAATCCGGAGCCGGTGCGTAGGATTGCCCGGGCGACGCCGATGGCACACCGGCCAGTGGCACCGGGCCGGCGGACAAGGGCAAGGGCACACCATCAACCGGAGGCGGGTCGTCGGGCACACCTCCGCCGAGCGCACCGAATAATGCGACCAGGCCCTTATGGCGCTCCATGTTGATCCGGTGCAGCTCGTCGAGATTGCGGTGATAAGTCCGCTGCGTATCGAGCAGGGTCAGGTAGTCGATGGCGCCGGCCTGGTAAGACTCGCTGCTCAGCTCCCATGCCCGGTGCGCAGCATCGGTGGCCCGTCGTTGCGCTTCGAGGCGCCGCCCGTTCAGATCGATAGCCGCGATGGCGTCATCGACCTCACGGATCGCGGTGTAGAGGACCCGGATGTAGGTCTCGACCATTTCCTCGTGCAGGGCGCGCGCAAGAACCACTTCATTGGAACGCTTGCCATGGTCGAAAAGCGTTGCGGTGAGGTTGGCGATCAGGTTCCAGAACAAGTTGTGCGAGTCAAACAGCCGCGAGAAGACGAGACTGC
Organism: Thauera aromatica K172; assembly: GCF_003030465.1. GTDB lineage: Bacteria > Pseudomonadota > Gammaproteobacteria > Burkholderiales > Rhodocyclaceae > Thauera > Thauera aromatica. Next base: position 2,646,413 of record NZ_CP028339.1, read on the forward strand.
CATAACCAAGCTGCGCGCTCAGATCGAGCGCGGGCAGCAACCGTGCGCGGGCCACGTCGATATCGGCGTCGGAGGCACGCAGGCGGGATTCGACCGCACGCACGTCGGGGCGCTGCAGCACCAGATGAGCGGGGATGCCGGGCAGAGCCTCGGGGAAATTCAGCGAATCAAGCCCGCGCTCGGTCAACCCGAGCACGGAAGGCGTCGCGCCGACCAGCGTCGCCAGGCTGTTGGCGACATTTTCGCGCTGCAGCTCCAGCCCCGGGATCGTCGCCTGAACCGAGAATACGGCGGCCCGCTGCTGCTCGAGGTCGGTGATCGTGGCGTCGCCGATTTCGGTGCGCACTCGAACCGATTCGAGCATGTCGCTGAGCACGCTTTCGGTCTCCCGGGCAACCCGGATGCGATCGTTGAGGGAGAGATATTCAACGTAGAGGCTCGCCGTGCTTGCAATCAGCACCCGCCGGACATCGTCGCGCTGATAGGCTGCGCGCCCCAGTTGCAACTCGGCCGATTCCGTCAGTGCCTCGCGCTCACCCCAGAGATCAACACGCCAGTCGGCACGCAGGCCCAGCTGATAGACGCGGCGCGATTCCGGCGTTCCTCCTTCTTGCACCGAAGCAACGCCGCCTCGGGGCGACTCCTGGAGCGCCCGGTAAGGCAGGGTCAGCACCGGCAGCTCATCGGCGGCCGCTTGGTCGGCGCGCGCCTTGGCCTGCGCGATGCGCAAGGACGCAATGCGCAGGTCAGCGTTGTTGGCAATCGCACGGTCGACGAGGGCATCCAGCTCCGTGCTGGACAGCCCGCGCCACCATTCGGCAAGCTGCGCCTGCACCAGCCCACCGGCAGCCGGGCGTTCCCCTTCGGACAGCTCCTGCTGCGCCTGAGGCAGCACCGGATCCGCCGGCTGCTTGAAGCGAGCCGGAACCGGTACCGGTGGAACCTCGTAGGTGGGCCGCTTGATGGCGCAGCCGGAAAGAAAAAAAATGACCAGCAGTGCTCCCAGGCGCCCGCTCCTCCAGCGGCCGCTGGCTCGGAAGGATTCAGGCACCTCGTTCAAGCTCCGTGGCGCCGCGTCAATGTGTCATGCAGGGCGACGTATTCTTGTGACAACTTGTGCTTCGGATCGAGGTGGATCATCGGCGTCGATTGCGCATGCGATTCTTTGATCTTCACCGAAGCCGAAAGATAAGGCTGGAGCACGGTGAGGCCTTCATCGATCAGTTCCTGCACCACCTTTTGCGGCAAGCTGGCACGCGGCTGAAATTGGTTGACGACGATGCCCTCTACTTCCAGGCCACGGTTGTGGTCGGACTTGATCTCCCGCACGCTCTCCAGGAGCGAATACAGCGCCTTGCGCGAGAACTCGTCGCAATCGAAGGGAATAAGGCAGGCATCGGCTGCGATCAGCGCCGAACGGGTGAAGAAGTTGAGCGCCGGCGGAGTGTCGATGAACACGCAGTCGAAATCATCGCTCAGTTCGTCGAGCGCATCGCGCAGCTTGTAGATCTTGTAGCGCGATTCGAGCTTGCCCTGCAGTTCTTCGAGTTGCGGGTGGGATGGCATCACGTGCAGTCCCGCGAACGGAGTGACGGCGACGAAATCCGTGATGGCGCGCGGGTTGAGCTTGAAGTTCAGGGTCTGATCGAAAAAATCCGCCAGCGTGGCCTCGAGCGCACCTCCTCCGGCCCCGAGCAGGTACTGGGTGGAATTGCCCTGGGGATCGAGATCGACCACCAGCGTGCGCAGCCCCTGTCGTGCGCTGATTGCCGCCAGGTTGCAGGCGATGGTGGACTTGCCGACTCCGCCCTTCTGATTGAACACCACACGTCGCATTCTTCTATCCTCCGGTTGGGTCGCGGGATTATGCAGCAGGATCCACGCGTCCGGCCGGAGTGCAAACGGCATGAATCAAGGCTGTATTCGGGATAATGCCGCCAGTGCGGCTACCCTCCGGTCTCACGCCGGACCGGGAGGCTTGCGTCCGGGATTGTATTTCTCTCCGAAGCTGCAATTGAAATTGCAGCCATGGCAAACCGAAGGAGCCACCAGATCGAGCGCCAGGTGCAGTGCATGATTGCAGGCGCGAAGCTGCACGCCCCGGTCGCGCAACAGCTTCATGCTTGCAGCGGCCTGAGCCTGATCACCGCGGGCACGCGAAAGATCGAGTACAGCGCCTGCCTTGACGCAGCGCAACAGGTGCAGGATCGCCGGCAGGCTGCCGAGGTCGCCGGAAAAATTCACCCGCCCGTCACGGTACTGGATCGAGTAGGCCTTGCTGAGGGTGACGATGTGAGCGAGCAGGGCATCGCCGAGCTCACGGGTGAACCTGAGCGCCAGCGTGTTCTTGCCCCGGCGAATGAGCGCAGCCGAACGCGACAGGGTTTCACCGCCCAGATCGAGCGTCACCACGCCCGGCTCATTCGCTGCCGTTTCGCTGTCTCCGTGAGTGAGGGCAACGGAGGATTCAAGCAGGCAGCCGGAGGCCGAGATATTGAGCATCACACCATGGTAATGGGAGGGGCCGATATCGAAACTGGCCGTGGGTGGCTGCGTCGAATGCCAGCGCCCCACCCGTCTGCGGTCGCCGGCACGACGATCGGACGTGCCGCGATCGAAAGTCCGTCGGTCGGTAAAACGTCGTTCGGGCGTCATGGGCCGGAACTCCATGCATATGCCGGCGCACCGGACGGGCGAGCGGCAGGAGAAGGAAATGGTCGACAAGGATAAGGCAATACGGCCTACAAGTTCGTCATGAACAGCGCCCCTTTTTGCACCTTATTGCGCACTACGTCACACTGACCGCATCCAGCCAGCGAAGCGGCCTCCCGGGCCCACGGACCGTGCGGGCCTCCGCTTACGCCGCCTCGAGCTTGGCCACCGACAGCAGCAGCCACTTCACCCCGGCCGGGCCGAAGTTGATCTGCACTTTCGCATCCGTCCCGCTGCCTTCGGCGGCGACAATGACCCCCTGGCCGAACTTGGCATGGCTCACCGCCTGGCCGATGCGCAGCCCATTGGGCAGCGGAGCGAAGGCCGGGCGCGGCGCGCGCTGCACCGGCGCTGACGGCTTGAAGTAGCCGCCGCCCGCGCCGGCCCTCATCGAGCCAAACTCGCCGCCGGCGGCGCTGCGCGGGTTCGGCGGCGTGAGCCACTTGGTCAGCCCGGCCGGCACTTCCTCGAGGAAGCGCGAACGCAGGTTGTAGCGCGTCTGCCCGTGCAGCATGCGGCTCTGGGCGAAGGACAGGTAGAGGCGCTCGCGCGCCCGCGTCACCGCCACGTACATCAGGCGGCGCTCCTCCTCCAGACCGTCGCTCTCGAGCAGGCTGTTCTCATGCGGAAACAACCCTTCTTCCAGGCCGGACAGGAAGACGGCGTTGAATTCCAGCCCCTTGGCCGAATGCACCGTCATCAGCTGCACCGCGTCGGCGCCCGGGTCGGCCTGGTGCTCGCCGGCCTCGAGCGAGGCGTGGGCGAGGAAGTCGGCGAGCAGCGCATGCGCCGCGGCCGCCTCCTCGGGCGCGCGCTGGGCCTGGGCTTCGGCGAGGAAGTTGGCGGCGGCGTTGATCAGCTCGTCGAGGTTCTCGAGGCGCTCGCGGCCTTCCTTCTCGGCCTTGTAGTGGGCACGCAGGCCGCTGGCGTCGAGCACGTGATCGACCAGTTCGGGCAGCGGCAGGCCGGCGGTGTCGCGGCGCAGGTCCTCGACCAGGCGGACGAAGACGGCGAGCGCGCTGCCGGGCTTGCCGGAGAGGTGGGGCACGGTCGCGTACAGGCTGGTGTTGTACGTGCGCGCGGCGTCCTGCAGCACTTCGAGCGAGCGCGCGCCGATGCCGCGGGTGGGGAAGTTCACCACGCGGGCAAAGACGGTGTCGTCGTCCGCGTTGGCGATCAGGCGCAGGTAGGCGAGCGCGTGCTTGATCTCCTGGCGCTCGAAGAAGCGCAGCCCGCCATAGACGCGGTAGGGCAGGCCGGCGGAGAAGAGCTGGTGCTCGAGCACGCGCGACTGCGCGTTGGAGCGGTAGAGCAGCGCGATCTCGCTCCTCAGCGCGCCCTCGCGCACCAGCTGCTGGATCTCCTCGACGATCCAGCGCGCCTCGTCGCCGTCGGAAAAGGCCTCGAACACGCGGATCGGCTCGCCCGCGCCCTGGTCGGTCCACAGGTTCTTGCCGAGACGGTTGGTGTTGTGGCGGATGATCGCGTTGGCAGCGTCGAGGATGTTGCTGCGCGAGCGGTAGTTCTGCTCCAGGCGGATCACGTTGGCAACGCGGAACTCGCGCTCGAAGTCGCGCATATTGCCGACTTCGGCACCGCGGAAGCGGTAGATGCTCTGGTCGTCGTCGCCGACGCAGAACATCGCCGCCCCGCCCTCGCGCCCCTCGTCGGCGAAGAGCTTGAGCCAGCGGTACTGCAGGCGGTTGGTGTCCTGGAATTCGTCGACCAGGATGTGGCGGAAGCGGCGCTGGTAGTGGCGGCGCAGCGGCTCGTTGCGCTCGAGCAGCTCGTGGCTACGGAGCAGCAACTCCGCAAAATCCACAACAGACTCGCGCTGGCACTGCGCCTCATACTCCTGGTAGAGCTGGACGCGCTGGCGCGTGTAGTCGTCCCAGGCTTCGACCGCATGGGGGCGGATGCCGGCTTCCTTCTGGCCGTTGATGAAGTGCTGCAGCTCGCGCGGCGGGAATTTCTCGTCGTCGACGTTGAGCGCCTTCAGCAGGCGCTTGATCGCGGCGAGCTGGTCGGCCGCATCGAGGATCTGGAACAACTGCGGCAGCCCGGCATCGCGGTGGTGGGCGCGCAGCAGGCGGTTGGCGAGGCCGTGGAAGGTGCCGATCCACATCCCGCGGGGGCTCACCGGCAGCATTGCCGCCAGGCGCGCGAGCATCTCCTTGGCCGCCTTGTTGGTGAAGGTCACCGCCAGGATGGCGGCCGGATCGGCCTGGCCGGACTGGATCAGCCAGGCGATGCGGGTGGTCAGCACGCGGGTCTTGCCCGAGCCGGCGCCGGCAAGGATCAGCGCATGCTGGGGCGGCAGGCTCACGGCCTGGAGTTGTTCGGCGTTGAGATTGGCGAGCAGGTCGGACATCGGGATTCCTCGTTGGCCGTGCATTGTAATCCGGCGATCACGGACCGATGGCCGTCCGGAGGCGGACCGCACCGGAACGGGGTGGACGGCGGGTGCCTGTGCAGAGCGCTCATTTGCAAAAAATCAACAGTTGATGAAGTTTTTGTGCATTGCACCAATTTTTGTGCTTTGATTCGAACCAACACCGAAAAACTTGACCAATATCCAGTTGAATCAGCATGCTGCAGCTCAAAATACCGACTTCGCAGTGCAACAACCAATTTCAAACCCCGGCCCACAAGGCCGGCTCGACCCACGGCGCGACACCCTGCGCCCAGGAGAACAGACCATGAACACTCCAAAACTTCTACCGTGGTACGCCCATAAGGCGGGCGTTTCGATCGAACGTGCCGAGATCCTCTGGCGCAAGGCCGTACGCGAGGCCACCGCTGAGACCGGCTGGGTCGGCAACGCCGAATACTGGGGCGCAGCGATGGACCATTTCATCCACCTGCTCGAAAGCGAACGCAGCACCTTGTGCACGCCGCAGGTGGTGCCCTTCGTCCGCAGCCAGTACCGCATATGGCGCCTGCCACTGCTCGCCATGGAGGACATGTTCGCCGCCCTTCAGGACGCCTGGCAGCGCCCGCTGCGCGCCCCGCAGAAGACGGCCTAGAAGACGGCCTGAGGGGGGTCTTCCCTGCGCCAGGCCCCCGCTGCACCCCGCCTTCGCGGTATACTGGCGTGTTTTCAACGCCATCCGGTCAGCCAGCACGCCCATGCAGGACAAATACCAGCCCGCCGCCGTCGAAACGGCCGCCCAGCAGCACTGGGACTCCACCGACGCCTTCCGCGTGACCGAAGACGCGAGCAGACCCAAGTACTACTGCCTGTCGATGTTCCCCTACCCCTCGGGCAAGCTGCACGTGGGGCACGTGCGCAATTACACGATCGGCGACGTGCTCGCGCGCTTCCACCGCATGAAGGGCTTCAACGTGCTGCAGCCGATGGGCTGGGACGCCTTCGGCATGCCCGCCGAGAATGCCGCGATCCAGAACAACGTGCCCCCGGCGCAGTGGACCTACGCCAACATCGACTACATGAAGGCGCAGCTGAAGCGCCTTGGCTTCGCCCTCGACTGGTCGCGCGAGCTGGCCACCTGCACGCCCGAGTACTACCGCTGGGAGCAGTGGCTGTTCACCCGCCTGTTCGAGAAGGGCCTGATCTACAAGAAACTCGGCACGGTCAACTGGGACCCGGTCGATGACACCGTGCTCGCCAACGAGCAGGTCATCGACGGCCGCGGCTGGCGCTCGGGCGCGCTGGTCGAAAAGCGCGAAATCCCCATGTACTACATGAGGATCACCGCCTACGCCGACGAGCTGCTCGCCGCGCTCGACGATCTGCCCGACTGGCCGGAGCAGGTCAAGCTGATGCAGAAGAACTGGATCGGGCGCTCCGAAGGGGTCGAGATCCACTTCCCGTTCGATCCGGCCAGCATCGGCCACGACGGCGTGCTGAAAGTGTTCACCACCCGCGCCGACACCCTGATGGGCGCGACCTACGTCGCCGTCGCCGCCGAGCACCCGCTCGCCACCCAGGCCGCAGCGGGCAACCCGGCGCTGGCCGCCTTCGTCGACGAGTGCAAGCACGGCGGCGTCGCCGAAGCCGACCTGGCGACGATGGAAAAGAAAGGCATGCCGACCGGGCTGAAGGTCGTACATCCGCTGTCGGGCGAGCGGCTCGAAGTGTGGGTCGCCAACTACGTGCTGATGGGCTACGGCGAAGGCGCGGTGATGGCGGTGCCGGCGCACGACGAGCGCGACTTCGCCTTCGCCACCAAGTATTCGCTGCCGATCCGCATGGTCGTCGCCTCCGCGGCCTACGCCGACACCGTCGCCCCCTGGCAGGACGCCTACGCCGACTACGGCCGCCTGGTGAACTCCGCCAAGTACGACGGGCTGGACTTCCAGGGCGCGGTCGACGCGATCGCCGCCGACCTCGCCGCCAAGGGACTGGGCGCCAAGCGCGTGCAGTACCGGCTGCGCGACTGGGGTATCTCGCGCCAACGTTACTGGGGCTGCCCGATCCCGATGATCCACTGCGCCGACTGCGGCGACGTGGCTGTGCCCGACGCCCAGCTGCCGGTGGTCCTGCCCGAGAACGTCGCCGTCACCGGCCGCGGCTCGCCGCTGGCGAAAATGCCCGCGTTCTACGAGTGCAGCTGCCCGAAGTGCGGCCAGCCGGCGAAGCGCGAAACCGACACGATGGACACCTTCGTCGAGTCCTCGTGGTACTTCCTGCGCTACGCCTGCGCCGACAACGCCGGCGCGATGCTCGATGAGCGGGTGAACTACTGGGCGCCGGTCGACCAGTACATCGGCGGCATCGAGCACGCGATCCTGCACCTGCTGTACTCGCGCTTCTTCACCCGGGCGATGCGCGACTGCGGCCTGACCCAGGTCTCCGAGCCCTTCACCGCCCTGCTCACCCAGGGCATGGTGGTGGCCGAGACCTATTACCGCGAACTGGACGGCGGCAAGAAACAGTGGATCAACCCCGCCGACGTGGTGGTCGAGCGCGACGAGCGCGGTCGCATCGTTGCCGCCAGGCTGGCTGCCGACGGCCTGCCGGTGGTCATCGGCGGCACCGAGAAGATGTCGAAGTCGAAGAACAACGGCGTCGACCCGCAATCGCTCGTGGACCAGTACGGCGCCGACACCGCGCGCCTGTTCATGATGTTCGCCGCACCGCCCGACCAGCAGCTGGAATGGTCGGACTCCGGCGTCGAGGGCGCCTCGCGCTTCCTGCGCCGGGTGTGGAACTATGGCCACGCCTTCACCACCGCCACCCGCGCCGCCCTGCCCGCCGAGCGCCGCCTCGCCGCCAGCGCGTTGCCCGCCGCGGCTGCCGACGTGCGCCGCGAGATCCACACCCATCTCAAGCAGGCGAGCTACGATTTCGGCAAGCACCAGTTCAACACCGTGGTGTCGGCGGCGATGAAGATCCTCAACGCGCTGGAGAAAGCGCACAAGGAACTCACTCCGAGCGACGCCGCCGCGCACGCCGAAGTCGCCGAGGAAGGCTTCTCCATCCTGCTCCGCCTGCTGTCGCCGATCGCGCCGCACATCTGCCACGCGCTGTGGCAGGACTGCGGCTTCGGCGCCGACATCCTCGCCGCCGGCTGGCCGGAAGTCTGCGAGGCAGCGCTCAAGCAGGACGAAGTCGAGCTGATGCTCCAGGTCAACGGCAAGCTGCGCGGCAGCATCCAGGTCGCCGCCGATGCGACCAAGGCCGACATCGAGGCCCTCGCACTCGCCAGCGAAGCTGCGCGGAAATTCATGGAAGGCCGCGCGGCGAAGAAGGTCGTGGTCGTTCCCGGCCGCCTCGTCAACATCGTCGCCTGAGGAACGCCTCATGCCCGTCCGCCCGCCCCCCGCCCGTCCAGGGCAGCGCCCCTCCGCCGATGCCGCCGGCCCCGCTCCCGAGCACGGCGACATGCCGGACGCGGCCCGCCGCCGCCTTCTGCTGGCCGGCAGCGGACTGGCCGCGCTGGCACTGTCCGGCTGTGGCTTCCATCTGCGCGGGCCGCAGCGGCTCGGCTTCGCCTCCGTGCACATCGACACTCCGGCGCAGACCGAGCTCGGCAGCCGGCTGCGACGCATGATCGCCACCACCGGCACGACCACCGTCACCGAGAATGAGCAGGACGCCGAAGCCCGCCTGCGGATCCTCGCCAACGACCGCGGGCGCGAGATCCTCAGCCTCACCGGCGCCGGCAAGGTGCGCGAGTACCAGCTCACCCAGACGCTGCGCTTCCAGCTGCTGGACAAGGCCGGGCAGCCCTTGATCCCGCCCACCGCCCTGACGGCGAGGCGCGAATACACGTTCGACGACAGCCAGGTGCTGGGCAAGGAGCAGGAAGAAGAACTGCTCTACCGCGACATGCAGAACGACCTGATGCAGCAGTTGATGCGCCGGCTCGCCAGCGCGAGCGCCCCCGGCTGAACCCCGCCGCCCGGATCTTCACGTGAATCTGCGTCCCGACCAGCTCGCTGCCCAGCTCGAACGGCCGCTCGCTGCACTGTGGATGGTGCATGGCAACGAGCCGCTGCTCGTGCTCGAAGCGGCCGACGCGATCCGCGCCGCGGCGCGCCGCCAGGGCTATGCGGAGCGCGAAACCCTGGTCGTCGGCCAGGGATTCAAGTGGGATGCGCTGGCGCTGGCCGCCGGCAACCTGTCGCTGTTCGGCAGCGCCAAGCTGATCGACCTGCGCATTCCCACCGGCAAGCCCGGGCGCGACGGCGGCGACGCCCTGCAGCGCTACGTCGCCGCCCCGCCGGCGCAGACCCTGACTCTGCTGACCCTGCCCGAAATCGACTGGCAGACGCGCAAGACGGGCTGGTTCAAGGCCGTAGCCGAAGCTGCGACCTGCATCGAGCTCGATGCTCCCGAGCGCGAACGCCTGCCCCAGTGGATCGGCTCCCGCCTCGCCACGCAGAAGCAGTCCGCCGCGCCCGAGGCGCTGACCTTCATCGCCGAGCACGTCGAAGGCAACCTGCTCGCCGCCCACCAGGAGATCCTCAAGCTCGGCCTCCTCCACCCGGAAGGCGTGCTCAGCCTGGAACAGGTGCAGGACGCGGTGCTCAACGTCGCCCGCTACGACATCGACAAGCTGCGCCAGGCCGTGGTCGAAGGCGATCCGGTGCGCTGCGCCCGCCTGCTCGACGGCCTGCGCGGCGAAGGCGCGGCGCCGCCGCTGGTGCTGTGGGCGCTGGCCAGCGAAACGCGCACCCTCGCCGCACTGCGCGCCGGGCAGGACGCCGGCCAGCCGCTCGCGGCGCTGTTCAAGGCCGAGCGGGTTTTCGAGCCGCGCCGCCAGCAGGCCGTCGGCCGCGCCCTGGCGCGCCTCACCCAGGGTGGCCTGCGCGCCGCGCTGATGCACGCCGCACGCATCGACCGCATCATCAAGGGTCTCGCTCCCGGCGACATCTGGGACGAATTCCTCCAGCTCAGCCTGCGGCTGGCCCAACGCCGCTGACCGCGCACCGGCGCCAGCACGAAACCGGCGTTCGATGTTCTAATTGACGCTTGCCCTGCGCACCTTGAAGCCGAAAGACACCGAGATGGACATCCACGACTACATGCACACCCTGGGCCGCCAGGCCCGCGCCGCCTCGCGCCGCCTCGCCGCGGCGAGCACCGGGGACAAGAACGCCGCCCTCCTCGCCATGGCGGGCGAAATCCGCAGCCGCCGCAGCGAGCTCCTCACGGCCAACGCCCGTGACCTCGACGAGGCCCGCGCCGGCGGCCTGGAGGCGGCGCTCATCGACCGCCTGATCCTGAACGAAAAAGGCATCGAGGCGATGGCCGCGGGGCTCGAACAGATCGCCGCCCTGCCCGACCCGGTGGGCGAGATCACCGACGTCAAGCGCCGCCCCTCCGGCATCCAGGTCGGCAAGATGCGGGTGCCGCTGGGGGTGATCGGCATCATCTACGAGGCCCGCCCCAACGTCACCGCCGACGCCGCAGCGCTGTGCCTGAAGTCCGGCAACGCTGCGATCCTGCGCGGCGGCAAGGAGGCGATCCACGCCAACCGCGCGATCGCCGCCTGCGTGCGCGCCGGACTGGTCGCCGCCGGCCTGCCCGAGCACGCGGTGCAGGTGGTCGAGACCACCGACCGCGCCGCGGTCGGCGAGCTGATCACGATGCCCGAGTTCGTCGACGTCATCGTGCCGCGCGGCGGCAAGGGCCTGATCGAGCGCATCGCGAAGGACGCCCGGGTGCCGGTGATCAAGCACCTCGACGGCAACTGCCACGTCTATATCGACGATGAGGCCGATCCCGTCAAGGTCGTGCCGATCGTCGACAACGCCAAGACCCAGCGCTACGGCACCTGCAACACCGCCGAATCGCTGCTCGTCGCACGCGACATCGCCGACCTCTACCTTCCTGCGATCGGCCACATGCTCGCCGCCAAGGGGGTGGAGATGCGCTGCTGCGCCGAATCCCTCGCGCTGTTGCGCGAAGCCGGAGTGGAGGCCGCCAGGCTGGCGGTCGCAACCGAGGCCGACTGGCGCGAGGAATACCTGGCGCCGATCATCGCCGTGAAGGTCGTCGCCGGCATCGACGAGGCAATCGCCCACGTCAATGCCTACAGTTCCGGCCACACCGAGGCGATCGTCACCGAGAACTACAGCCACGCGATGCGCTTCCTGCGCGAAGTCGATTCGTCCTCGGTGATGGTCAATGCCTCGACCCGCTTCGCCGACGGCTTCGAATACGGCCTCGGCGCCGAGATCGGCATTTCCACCGACAAGATCCACGCCCGCGGTCCGGTCGGGCTGGAAGGCCTGACCAGCCAGAAGTGGATCGTGTTCGGCAACGGCGAAATCCGCCGCTGAGTACCCCCCACGGTCGCTCCGATGACGAACGCCCACCCACCTGGCGATGACGGTTTCGATGCCGTGATCGCCTTGCCGTTCGGCCCTTTCGGCATTCGTGCCGGGCAAGGCACGGTAAAAGAGCTGGTGTTCCTGCCGCCCGGCACGGCGCTGCTGGCGCCGCGCAACGATACCGCGGGCGCGGCCGCGCACGGGCTGCGAGCCTGGATCGAAGCCCCGGAGCTTCCCTTCCCGGTTCCCCTCGCCCGCTGCGGCACTCCGTTCCAGCAGCGGGTGTGGGCGCAAATCAGCACGATCGCGCCCGGCCGCACCGCCACCTACGGCGAACTCGCCACCCGGCTCGGCAGCGCTGCACGGGCAGTCGGCCAGGCGTGCGGGGCAAACCCCTTTCCGCTGATCGTTCCCTGCCACCGCGTCACCGCGGCAAGCGGCCCCGGCGGCTTCGCCAACGCCCGCGACGGCTGGTTGCTGCAGGTCAAGCGCTGGCTGCTGGCACACGAAAGCGCACGGTGAGCACGGCCGCCCCTGCGCCGATCCAGCGCCCCGGCCGCAGACGCGCATCGGGGAAGGAGGCGGCAACGGAACGCCGCCCGGCGACCGGCGGCACACGCCCGCCCGCACGCGAATCGGCGCTGCAGCCACGGCACCGCAGCGAACTCGACCGCTTCGCCGACACGCTGTGGCTCGAGCACGGTCTGGCGCCGAACACCCTGGCCGGCTATCGCTCCGACCTGGCCCGCTTCGCCGCCTGGCTGGAGCTGCGCGGCCAGCTCCTGCCCACAGCCGATGCCGGCGCGCTGGCCGCCTATCTGGCCGAATTCAGCCGCAGTGCAAAACCGGCCAGCCAGCGCCGCCTGCTCGCGGCCTGGCGGCGCTATTACCGCATGCTGCTGGGGAACCGCGAGATCAGCGAAGATCCGACCCTGCTGCTCGATTCGCCGGTGGCATCCGCGCGCTTCCCGAAAACCCTCAGCGAGGCCCAGGTCGAAGCCCTGCTGGGCGCGCCCGATACCGATACTCCGCAAGGCCTGCGCGACCGCTGCATGGTGGAGTTACTCTACGCCACGGGCCTGCGCGTTTCCGAACTGGTCGGACTGAAGGTGTTCGCCGTCGGGCTCAACGAAGGCGTGCTGCGGATAATGGGCAAAGGCAGCAAGGAGCGCCTGGTCCCGCTCGGAGAAATCGCCGCCGACTGGCTGTTGCGCTACACCGCCCAAGCCCGTCCTGCCATGCTGGCGGGGCGCAGTTGCGACGAAGTGTTCGTCACCCGCCTGGGAAGCGCCATGACAAGGCAGATGTTCTGGCGCATCATCAAACGCTACGCCATGAGCGCAGGCATCGCGCGCGAATGCATTTCCCCTCATACGCTGCGCCATGCCTTCGCCACTCATTTATTGAACCATGGCGCCGATTTGCGCGTAGTGCAATTACTGCTGGGGCACGCGGACATTTCGACCACGCAGGTCTATACCCATGTCGCACGCGAGCGCCTCAAGCAACTGCATGCCGCACATCATCCGCGCGGCTGATTACCCATACCGGCTCCGGGGAATTTGCCCGGATACGGGCGTCAGTGGAATTTCATCATCCTGGCAGGAACCATGAGCAAACGCGAAACCCACCCTCCCGAAACACCGGCCACACGCTTTTTGCGCCAGCGGGGGATCGCCTTTTCCAGCCATTTGTACGATTACGAAGAACACGGCGGAACCGCCGTCTCGTCGCGCGAACTCAATGTCAGCGAGCATGCCGTAATCAAGACGCTTGTCATGGAGGACGAAAAGGCACAGCCGCTGATCGTGCTGATGCACGGCGACTGCAAGGTATCGACGAAAGAGCTCGCACGCCAGATTCCATGCAAGCACGTCGAGCCTTGCAAGCCGGAAACCGCCAATCGCCACACCGGCTATCTGGTCGGCGGCACGTCGCCCTTCGGCACCCGCAAGCAGATGCCTCTATATATGGAGCGCACCATTCTCGACCTGCCGTTGATCTACATCAACGGCGGGCGCCGCGGTTTTCTGGTCGGGATTCACCCCCACGACCTCCTGCGCGCCCTGCAGCCGAAACTGGTCCACGCAGCCAATTGAACGGAAAACGACTCGCCGATTACCGTTTCCCTGAATCCGGAATCGAAGAAAAACATCTTTTTCTGTGATCTGGCATTTCCATTTCCATTGAAGCGATGGCAGAATCCCGGTAAATCGAATACTGGAATGCATCCTGATTCCGGCATAAGCGGTTTGATCAATTCCATCAACGGAGAAATCATGGATCTGTCCAGCTATACCTTGCCCGAACTGCGTCGCCTGCAGGCCCGAATCGAAAATGAAATTCGCCGCCGCAGCGACACCACCCGCCGCACCCTGCTCAAGCGCATGCAGAAAATGGCGGCGGACGAAGGGCTGACGCTGGACGACCTGCTCGAAACCGCGGCACCGGTCGCCGAAGCCAAACCCACCGCCAAACGCACCCGTCGCGCCCCCGGAAAGAAGGCGAAACCGGCAAGCGTGGTCAAATATCGCAACCCGGCCAATCCGGATCAGGGCTGGAGCGGCCGCGGGCGCAAACCGCAATGGGCGCTGGATTGGGTCGCCCAAGGCAAATCCCTGGAAGAACTCGCCGCCTGACCTGCAACATCGGGCGGCGGTCCCCCCGGTAACAAATGCACTCGGCAACGCTTGCGGACCTGCTCCGGAGCGTTGCTTCTCATGCCGTCGGCGGCACGACCACGCCCGCGCGGCCGCGCTGGATATACACTCCGACCCGGCGCACGTCTTTCATCACGCCGATCTTGGCCACCTTGAGCTTGACCCAGGGCGCGCCGAACTCGTCGAACAGCATTCGGACGACATATTCACCGAGACTTTCGATGAGATTGAAATGGCGCTCGCCGAGCTCGCGCCGGATGCGCGCCGCAACTTCGGCATAATCGATGGTGTCGCCGATATCGTCATGCTCCGCAGCCGAATCGGGCACGCCGAAGGTCAGATTGAGCTCGACCGTTTGCGGCCCGGTCTTTTCACGCTCGTAAATGCCGACCCAGGCCTTGACGCGCAATTCCTCGATGAAGATGAAATCCATGCTGCTTCCCGTTTAGAATCGCTGCGATTCTAACGTGCCTGCCCGGCTCCGCCATAATGCTTCGCGCAGCGGGCCGTTCCGGCCACGCACGCACCGCGCACACGCATCGCGCGCACTTCTCAATTTTTCGACCCGCCCTGAACGGCCGAGCCGTGGAGCCACGATGTCGCTGCTACTTCTTCTCCTTGCCGCCTACCTGCTCGGCTCGATCCCCTTCGCCATCGTCACCAGCAAGCTGTTCGGCCTGCAGGACCCGCGCCGCTACGGCTCCGGCAACCCGGGCGCGACCAATGTGCTGCGCAGCGGCAACAAGGCTGCGGCGGCACTGACCTTGCTCGGCGACAGTCTGAAAGGCTGGCTGGCGGTATGGGTGGCCGGAGAACTCGGGTTCGGCATCGGCGAGGCCGCCCTTGCCGGCCTCGCCGCATTTCTCGGCCATGTCTTCACCGTGTTCCTGCGCTTCAACGGCGGCAAGGGGGTCGCTACCGCACTGGGCGTGCTGGCCGGAGTGGATGGCCGGATTGCGATCTTCTGCGCGGTGATCTGGCTGATGATCGCCTACACCTCGCGCTACTCTTCGGTGGCGGCACTCTCGGCGGCGGTGGCGGCCCCCCTCGCCGGCCTGCTTTTTCTCGGCCCGCAACCCGCGGTGGCGGCACTGGCGGTGATGGCAGCCGTGCTGATCTGGCGGCACAAGACGAACCTCGCCCGCCTGCGCGCGGGCACCGAAGGCAAGATCGGCGGCGGCAAAAGCTAGGATTCTCCCGCCCGCCCGCGGGCGACAGGCGCGCGCAGCACGCTCTTTCAGGCGGCGGGAGTGCGCGGCGGGCGCAGTTCGGTCATCGGCCAGCGGGGGCGGATGCTCACCGTCGCAATCTTCGCCCCGCGCTCGCCCGCGGCAAAGCGCAGGGCCCCGGCGAATGCGATCATCGCCCCGTTGTCGGTGCACAAGGCCGGCTCGGGGTAATGCACCCGCCCGCCGCGCCGCGCCAGCGCCGCATCCAGGGTTTCGCGCAGGCAGCGGTTGGCGCCCACGCCACCGGCCACGACCAGCGTCTTCAGTCCCACCTTCTTCAGCGCGGCGAGGGCTTTCGCACACAGGACATCGACCACCGCCTGCTGGAATTCAGCCGCCAGGTCGGCAGCCTGCCCGGGGCGCCAGTCCGGCGCCGACACCACGTTGAGCACGGCCGTCTTCAGTCCGCTGAAGCTGAAATCGAGATCCCCCGAATGCAGCATCGGCCGTGGCAGGCGGAACTGCCCTGGCCGCCCCTCTTCGGCCAGTTTCGCCAACTGCGGCCCGCCGGGGTAGCCGAGACCGAGCAGCTTGGCCGTCTTGTCGAACGCCTCGCCGGCAGCATCGTCGACCGACTCGCCCAGCAGCGCATAGTCCCCCACCCCGCGCACCCGCATCAGTTGAGTATGGCCGCCCGAGACCAGCAGGGCGACAAAGGGAAAGGCGGGTGGATCGGCGGCGAGCAGCGGAGACAGCAGGTGGCCTTCGAGGTGATGGACCGGGAGCGCCGGAATGCCGCGTGCCAGCGCGAACGACTCGGCCACGCTCGCACCAACCAGCAGCGCCCCCGCCAGCCCCGGCCCGGCGGTATAGGCGACGGCATCGATCCGGCCGGCGTCGATCCCGGCGTCAGCCAGGGTCCGCTTGAGCAGCAGCGGCAGATGGCGGATGTGGTCCCGCGAGGCGAGCTCGGGCACCACGCCGCCATAGACCGCATGCAGGTCGATCTGCGAATGCAGATTGTGCGCGAGCAGACCCGCCCCGGTGTCGTAGATCGCCACGCCGGTTTCGTCGCAGGAGGTTTCGATGCCGAGAACTTTCATGGGATGCATCCGCTTGATTCGATGCCGCATTCTAACCGCAGGCCGTTCCGCTGCGACGACCGCACCCTTGCCATCTCGTCCGGCCTCGTTTATATTCGTCGTCTTTCTGCCCACCAGACACCCAAGGAAATCCGCAATGCCCGGTATCCGCGTCAAGGAAAACGAGCCGTTCGAGGTTGCGATCCGCCGCTTCAAGCGCACCATCGAGAAGACCGGTGTGCTGACCGAGCTGCGCTCGCGCGAGTTCTACGAGAAGCCCACTGCCGAACGCAAGCGCAAGCTCGCCGCCGCCGTCAAGCGCAACCACAAGCGCCTGCGCAGCCAGATGCTGCCGCCGAAGCTGTACTGATTCGCCTCGCGCCCGCACTGCGGGCTGCCTTGCACGCCGGCCGAAGGTTTTCAGACCCTCGCCCGGCGTGATGCTTTTGCGTGTTCGCCTTCGGCATGGCCTTCGCTCCCCGCCTCCTCCGTCCGCAGCTTCGGCCGCGCACTCGATGATCCCCCAGTCCTTCGTTCAGGAACTACTGTCGCGCATCGACATCGTCGATGTCATCGAACGCCATCTGCCGCTGAAAAAAAGCGGGGCGAACTATTTCGCCTGCTGCCCCTTCCACGGCGAGAAATCGCCCTCGTTCTCGGTCAGCCCTTCGAAGCAGTTCTATCACTGCTTCGGCTGCGGCGTACACGGCAGCGCGATCGGCTTCCTGATGGAATACAACGGCCTCGGCTTCGTCGATGCGGTCAAGGAACTCGCCGGCCAGGCCGGCCTGCAGGTCCCGGACGACGGCCGCAGCAGCAGCGCAGTCCATGACGACGGCAGCGAGCGCCTGTACGCGGCCATGGCTGACGCCGCGCGCTTTTACCGCGAGCAGCTCAAGCACGCCCCCGCTGCCGTCGCCTACCTGAAGCGCCGCGGCCTGTCGGGCGAGATCGCCGCACGCTTTGGCCTCGGCCACGCACCCGACGAGTGGCAGGCGCTGCAGCGCATCTTTCCCGACTACCAGGCAAAGACGCTCGCCGAGGCCGGACTGGTCATCGACAACGACCAGGGCCGGCGCTACGACCGTTTCCGCAACCGCATCATCTTTCCGATCCACGATCGCCGCGGGCGCATCATCGCCCTCGGCGGGCGTGTGATCGACAGCGGCGAGCCGAAATACCTGAATTCGCCTGAGACGCCGCTCTTCGAAAAAGGACGAGAGCTCTACGGCTTCTTCCTGGCACAAAAGGCGATCCGCGACAGCGGCTTCGCGGTGGTGGTCGAAGGCTACATGGATGTCGTCGCCCTCGCCCAGTACGACATCGAGAATGCGGTCGCGACCTTGGGCACCGCCACCACGGCGCAGCACATCCACACCCTGCTGCGCCAGACCGACCGCGTCGTGTTCTGCTTCGACGGCGATGCCGCCGGGCGCCGCGCCGCCTGGCGGGCGCTGGAAAACGCGCTCGAATCCCTGCGCGACGATGCCACCCTGGCCTTCCTGTTCCTGCCCGCCGAGCACGACCCCGACTCCTTCGTGCGTGCCCACGGCGCCGACACCTTCCGCCAGGCCGCCGCGGCCGCCACCCCGCTGGCGGCCTTCCTGATCCAGGAACTGGCCGGACGCCACCCGCTGGACAGCGCCGAAGGGCGCGCCGCTTTCGTGCACGAAGCCGCCCCCCTCGTCCACCGCATCGCCGCCCCGCTGCTGCGCCTGCAGGTGGTGAAATCCGTCGCAGAAAAAAGCGGCCTCACCCAGGCGGAAGTGGAGGAGGCTCTCAAGGCCTTCGCCACGCGCACGGAACACCGGCGCAGGCGGGACGAAACGACGCCCGACGCCCCACAGTCCAGGCCCGCGCCCCCGTCCCCGGCTCCGCGCGCTTTCGGCGACACCCCGCGCCGCGCCGCGCCGAACCGGCCGCGTCCTTCCGGCCGGCGCAAGCCCCCCTCGACCATCGGCACCCTGCTGCGCCTGATCCTCCAGCACCCGACCTGGGCCGCCCGCCTGCCGGTAGGACTGATTCCCGATCAGGGAGCCGAAGGCGGCGCCCTGATCGCCATCATCGACCTCCTCAGCCTCGGCGAACCGGTTCCAGCCGGCGGCCTGGGCGCGCTCATCGAGCACTTCCGCGACACCCCGCACTACGACACGCTGTCGAAAGTCGCCGCGGAACTCGTCGAAACGGAATTCGACGAAGGGGTGATCGAGGTGATTTTCGAAGACACCCTGCGCAAGCTCGGTGCCGACAGCCTGGCTGCCGAAATCGGGGCCCTGCTGCAAAAAGACCGCGAGAGCGGCCTCGACAGTGCCGCGCGGCACCGCCTGGCAGAGTTGCTGATCGAGAAGCGGAAGCTGTCGAGCGGCGGAAACACCCCCGATCTATAGTACAATTTCGGGTTTCTCCATTTTCTTACACCCTCACCCGAGGAGTGCCATGGCACGCGAAAAAGCCAAGGATTCGCGCAAGGACGGCGTCAGCAAGAGCCGCGCCTCGAAAGCGAAAGACAAGGTCGCCCCGGTCGTCGAAAATCCCGTCGTCGCACCACTCGACGCCGAGGTGCGACGCACCCGTCTTAAAACCCTGATCACGCTCGGCAAGGAGCGCGGCTACCTGACCTATGCCGAGATCAGCGACCACCTGCCCGACGATGTCGCCGACGCCGAACAGATCGAAGGCATCATCGCGACCTTCAACAACATGGGGATCCAGGTCTACGACGAGGCCCCCGCGGCCGAAGACCTGCTGATGTCCGACAGCGTCGCGGCCAACGTCGACGAGGACGTCGCCGAAGAGGAAGCCGAGCAGGCGCTGTCCTCGGTCGATTCCGAGTTCGGCCGCACCACCGACCCGGTGCGCATGTACATGCGCGAGATGGGCACGGTCGAGCTGCTCACCCGCGAAGGCGAGATCGAAATCGCCAAGCGCATCGAAGACGGCCTCAAGCACATGGTGCAGGCGATCTCCGCATGCCCGACGACGATCGCCGAGATGCTCGAGATCGTCGACCGGGTCGCCCGCGACGAAGCGAAGATCGACGAACTCATCGACGGCCTCATCGACCCGAACGCCAATGGCGAGGAAGCCGCCGCGGACGACAGCGACGACGACGCCGGCAGCGCCGCCATCGGCACCGACGACGACAGCAGCGACAGCGACGACGACAGCGACGACGATGACGACAGCAGCGCCGAGAGCGCCAATGCCGCATCCCTGCTGCAGCTCAAGAACGACGCCCTGGCCCGCTTCGAAGTCATCCGTGCGCTGTACGTCGAGAAGATGGCGGCCCTGGAGAAGAAAGGCTCCCAGGACCTCTCCTACCTCGCCCTGCAGCAGCAGATTTCCGACGAACTGCTCAACATCCGCTTCACCGCGAAGGCGATCGAGCGCCTGTGCGATTCGGTGCGCCACATGGTGGAACAGGTGCGCGCCCACGAGCGCCAGATCCTGCAGTTGTGCGTCGACCGCGCCGGCATGCCGCGCCAGCACTTCATCAAGATCTTCCCCGGACAGGAAACGAAGCTCGACTGGCTCAAGGACGAGATCGCCGCCGGCAAGAACTACGCCGAAGGCCTGATGCGCATCCATCCCGCCGTCCTTGAAGAGCAGCAAAAACTCATCGACCTGCAGGACCGGATCGGCATTCCGCTCAAGGAGCTCAAGGACATCAACCGCCAGATGTCCACCGGCGAAGCCAAGATGCGCCGCGCCAAGCGCGAAATGACCGAGGCCAACCTGCGCCTGGTGATCTCGATCGCGAAGAAATACACCAACCGCGGCCTGCAGTTCCTCGACCTGATCCAGGAAGGCAACATCGGCCTGATGAAGGCGGTGGACAAGTTCGAATACCGCCGCGGCTACAAATTCTCGACCTATGCCACATGGTGGATCCGCCAGGCCATCACGCGCTCCATCGCGGACCAGGCGCGCACCATCCGCATCCCGGTGCACATGATCGAGACGATCAACAAGATGAACCGCATCAGCCGCCAGATCCTGCAGGAGACCGGCCAGGAACCGGATCCGGCGACGCTGGCCGAGAAGATGGAGATGCCCGAGGAGAAGATCCGCAAGATCATGAAGATCTCCAAGGAGCCGATCTCGATGGAAACGCCGATCGGCGACGACGACGACTCGCATCTGGGCGACTTCATCGAGGACACCGCCACCCTGGCCCCGGCCGAGGCGGCGATGTACTCCAGCCTGCGCGACGCCACCGGTGAAGTGCTCGACTCGCTCACCGCGCGCGAAGCGAAAGTGCTGCGCATGCGCTTCGGCATCGAGATGAACACCGACCACACGCTGGAAGAAGTCGGCAAACAGTTCGACGTCACCCGCGAGCGCATCCGCCAGATCGAAGCCAAGGCCCTGCGCAAGCTGCGCCACCCGAGCCGGTCGGAAAAGCTGCGGAGCTTCCTCGACAGCGACGCCTAAAGACCCCGTTCCAGGAAATGCAGTTACGGGCCTCTAGCTCATGCCTGGTTAGAGCAGCGGACTCATAATCCGTTGGTGCTGGGTTCGACTCCCAGGGGGCCCACCAATAGAATCAGGGGCTTAGGAGAAATCCTAAGCCCCTTTTTCATGTCGATCGGTTGCCCTCACGCGGAACAATCCCGCCCTTCAGCGGCGTCCCCGCCCCCCCACCCGCAAGCGCCTCACTCCCGCCTCTACCGCCCGTTCCACTGCTTCCGCGTTACTCCCCTGGGCACCGCTCGACCGAGTCCATCTGTAGAAAATATCGTCATTTTTCGACACGAAAAGATATCATGTCGAACCCGTCGACACGTCTGATCGACATGTCGATTAATCATCGTGATATCGACACATGACTTTCGATCCGCGCAAGCCATACAATGACCTCCCTACCCTTCCCCCTCCGGCGGAAGTCGAGTCGCGAGCCATCCTGAAGGCTTGCATCGAGGCGCGCGCAGCTGTCGCCGAACTCAAGCAGGCCGGTGAGCTGATCCCCAACCAGGCCGTGCTGATCAACAGCATTCCCTTGCTGGAAGCGCAGGCGAGCTCGGAAATCGAAAACATCGTCACCACAACGGATCGCCTCTTCCAGTTTGCCGACGACCGCGAATCCTTGGCCGACCCGGCGACGAAGGAGGCGCTCCGTTACCGAACGGCGCTGCGCGAGGGATTCGAATCGCTGCGTCGCCATCCGCTCACGACCCGTACCGCGGTCGACATCTGCCGCACCATCAAGGGCGTCGATATCGACATCCGCAAGACACCGGGCACCGCGCTGATGAACGACCGCAGCGGCGAAGTGATCTACACCCCGCCCGAAGGTGAGGCACGCATCCGCGACAAACTCTCCAACTGGGAGCACTTCCTGCACGAAGCCGAGCACATCGACCCGCTGGTGCGCATGGCCATCGGTCACTATCAGTTCGAGGCCATCCACCCCTTCGTCGATGGCAATGGCCGAACCGGCCGGGTGCTCAACCTGCTGTATCTGGTCGAACAGGGCTTGCTCGACATCCCGGTGCTCTACCTGTCCAAAGCCATCATCGAAGCCAAGCAGGACTACTATCGGCTCCTGCTGAACGTCAGCCGGGATGCCGCCTGGGAACCCTGGATTCTGTTCATGCTCGACGCGGTTCGCAGTACCGCGCACTGGACGACGTCCCGCATCAAGGCCATCAGGGCGCTCATCGATGAAACCGCCGAACGGATGAAGCGCGACGCGCCCGGCATCTACTCCCGCGAACTGACCGAGCTGATCTTCGTACAGCCCTACTGCCGCATCGCCAACGTCGTCGATGCCGGCATCGCCCAACGCCAGACTGCATCGGTTTATCTGAAGCAACTCGTCGACATCGGCCTTCTTCGCGAAATGAAGGCCGGACGGGAGAAGCTCTTCATCAACCCGCACCTGATTCAAGCACTTTCCGCAGCCTGACATGCACGCCTGGCCAGAGCAATCGCCCGGCGGCTGCCCGTCGTTTTTTCCGCAGATCGAACGTTAAAGGGACTGCTTCACTCGGCAACCGGCTGGACAGCCTACCCCCGCGACTCTGCCTTTGCCGACCTTGGGCCTCAGGCCCGCCGCAGGCGCAAGCCCCGCCGCAAGTCGTCCACGGCCATGCAGGGGGAATACGAACCCGGCAACTCACCGCCTCGATCGGCTCCGCCGCCGCCACACCCACGCATAGACGCCGGCATTGACGCCCAGCACGATCCCGGCGAGTACGCCCTGGACGCCCTGCGTGATGCCTTCCGGATAGATCAGCGCGAGCAGGTAATGCTCGACGAAGCCCCCTGCGTAACCGACCTCGCCCGCCCGGGCGCGCAGCAGATTTTCCAGCGGGGTGAGCGGGCAGATCCGCCCGCTGAGTTCGATGAACACCCCCCAGGCGGCAGCGGGAAGATGCAGCAGCGGCGCCCACCGCCAGCGCAGGGCAAGCAACCCGCCGGCGAGCACGAAGGCGATGAAAGCCAGGTGCAGCAGCAGGACGGAATCGGCGGCGAGGCGGAAAGCCATCTCCGGTTCAGCGCCCACCGGAGGCGCGATCCGTCATTCGACGATGGTCTGCGCCTCGCCCTCCTTGCGGGTGTCGATGCGACCGATGCGATACACCGTCTCGCCCGCTGCGGTGAGCGTTGCGGCCGCGGCATCGGCGTCTTTGGCCGAGACCACCACCACCATGCCGATGCCGCAGTTGAACACGCGCAGCATCTCGTCGCCATCGACGTTGCCCGCCATCTGCAGCCACTGGAACAGCGGCGGCAGCGTCCATGCGCCACCGTCGATGCGGGCGGTGAGATCATCCCGCAGGATGCGCGGCACGTTCTCGGTGATGCCGCCGCCGGTGATGTGGGCCATGCCCTTGATCGTGCCCGGCATCGCCTGCATCAGCGCGAGCAGCGGCTTGACATAGATCCGGGTTGGCGCCATCACCACGTCGCGGAAGGCGCGGCCATGGAACGGGGCATCGAAATCGACCTTGGCGCGCTCGGCGATTTTGCGGATCAGCGAGTAGCCGTTCGAGTGCGCGCCGCTGGAGGCCAGCCCCAGGACCACGTCGCCCGGCACGATGCGGCTGCCGTCGATGATGTCGGCCTTCTCCACCGCGCCGACGGCAAAGCCGGCGAGATCGTACTCGCCCGCCGGGTACATGCCCGGCATCTCCGCGGTCTCGCCGCCGATCAGCGCGCAGCCGGCGAGTTCGCAGCCGTGGGCGATGCCCTTGACGACGTCGGCGGCGGTGTCGACGTCGAGCTTGCCGCAGGCGAAGTAGTCGAGGAAGAACAGCGGCTCGGCGCCCTGCACGAGGATGTCGTTGACGCTCATCGCCACCAGGTCCTGGCCGACGGTGTCGTGCTTGTTCAACTGGAAGGCGAGCTTGAGCTTGGTGCCGACGCCGTCGGTGCCGGATACCAGCACCGGTTCCTTGTACTTCTTCGACAGTTCGAACAGCGCGCCGAAGCCGCCGATGCCGCCGAGCACTTCCGGACGCACGGTGCGCTTGGCGAGCGGCTTGATGCGATCGACCAGGGCGTCGCCGGCATCGATATCCACGCCGGCGTCGCGGTAGGAAAGGGAGGCCTGGGGCTCGGTGGGAGGGGCGGGATGGTGTGCGCTCAAGATCGTTCCTTTGGACTTGCAGGATGCTGGGCTGGCGCCGCCCGGCGGCGGACCGAACTTGAGACCGCGCCGCCAAGTGGCTACATTTACGGGTTTCGCGGGTAGGATGCCCCGCACCAAGTCCGCGATTTTACTAGAAATGAGCCCTCCCCGCGCCGATCGTCTGCAAACCCTGGCCTGGACCGCCGCGGGCCTCGCGCTGGTCGGCCTGTTCTGGGCCCTGGGGCCGATCCTCGCCCCGTTCGTGATCGCCGCGGTGTTCGCCTACATCTGCGACCCGGCGGTGAACTGGATGGTGGCCCGGCGCGTGCCGCGTGCGTTCGCCGTGCTGCTGGTGATCATCGCCGCCGGTCTCGCGCTGGTGACGCTGGCGCTGATCCTGCTGCCGATGGTGTATCGCGAAGGCGTGCTGCTGGTGAACCGCCTGCCCGACCTGATCGAAATGTTCAACGCCCAGCTGTCGCCGCTGTTGCAGGCGCGCCTGGGAATCGACCTGCAGCTCGACGCCGCCCAGTTCCGCCAGCTGGTCGCCGACAACTGGAGCAGCGCGCAGGACATCCTGCCGGTGCTGATCGGCCATCTCAAGACCGGCGGCGCGGCGCTCGCCGGCTTCGTCGTCAACCTGGTCCTGATCCCGCTGGTGATGTTCTACCTGCTGCAGGAATGGCCGCGCATCCTCACCGAGCTGGAACGCATCGTCCCCCGCCCCTGGCTGGCGCGCACGGTGCGCATCCTCGGCGACATCGACTCGGTGATGTCCGAATTCCTCCGCGGCCAGCTGTCGGTGATGCTGCTGCTGGCCCTGTTCTACAGTCTGGGGCTGTGGCTCGCCGGACTGAAGTTCGCCTTGCCGGTGGGAGTGCTGACCGGCCTGCTGGTGTTCATTCCCTATGTCGGTTTCGGCGGCGGCCTGTTGCTGGCGATCATGGCCGCGCTGCTGCAAGGCGAAGGCTGGCCGCCGCTGATCGGTGTCGCCGTGGTCTACGGCTTCGGCCAGCTGCTCGAGAGCTTCCTGCTCACGCCCTACCTGGTGGGTGAACGGATCGGCCTGCATCCGCTCGCGGTGATCTTCGCACTGATGG
This sequence comes from Thauera aromatica K172, assembly GCF_003030465.1. GTDB lineage: Bacteria > Pseudomonadota > Gammaproteobacteria > Burkholderiales > Rhodocyclaceae > Thauera > Thauera aromatica. The sequence continues at coordinate 2,671,457 of NZ_CP028339.1, forward strand.
CCTTCGGCCAGCTATTCGGCTTCGTCGGCGTGCTGGTGGCGCTGCCGGTGAGCGCGGCACTGCTGGTGGGCTTGCGTGAAGTGCGCCACGCCTGGTTCGCCAGTCCGGTCTACCTGGGGAGCGAAGCGCCGGCCGACACGAAGGACGCCCCCCCGCAATGAAGCAGCTCGTCCTCGACATCCGCCCCGACACGCCGCCGACGCTGGAAAACTTCGTCGCCGGCGCCAACGCCGAGCTGGTGGCGGCGCTGTCGCTGCTGGCCTCGCCGGCAACCGCGGCGCAGTTACCGGCACGCCATCTCTACCTGTGGGGCGAACCGGGCAGCGGCCGCAGCCACCTGTTGCGCGCCACCCTCGGCATGGGCCGTGCGGCCGGCCGCCCCACCCACCTGCTCGCCGCGGCCGACGTGGACGACAGTCTGCCGGAAACGGTCGATGCCCTGCTTGCGGTGGACGATGTCGAGCAGTTGTCCGCCGACGCCCAAATCGCGCTGTTCAATGCCTTCAACCGCGCCCGCGGCAACCGCCAGTCGCTGCTCCTGTCCGGGCCGTCGGCGCCGCTCGGGCTGGCGCTGCGCGAAGACCTGCGCACCCGCATCGGGCAGACCCTGGTGTTCGAGGTCCAGCCGCTCGACGACGACGCCCGCGCCACCCTTCTCGCCACCCTCGCCGAACGTCGCGGCTTGCGCCTGGCCGACGAGGTGGTCGACTTCCTGCTGCGCCACGGCCGTCGCGACCTCGCCAGCCTGCGCAGGGTGCTCGACGCCCTCGATGCGGCCTCGCTCGAACGCAAACGCCCGATCACCCTGCCGCTGCTGCGCGAGATGATGCAGCAGGGCCTGGAAATCTGAACAACGGAGCCTCACCGTGAACCTCGTCCTCTTCGACCTCGACAACACCCTGCTCGCCGGCGACTCCGACTTCGCCTGGGCGCAGTTCCTGATCGGCAAAGGCGTGCTCGACCGCGAAGTGCAGGAGGCGAAAAACGTCCACTTCTACGAGCAATACAAGGCCGGCACCCTCGATATCTTCGAGTTCCTCGACTTCCAGCTCGCCCCCCTCGCCCGCCACCCGCGCGTCGAGCTCGACGCCTGGCACCGCGAGTTCATGGAGCAGTCGGTGCGGCCGATGATCACCGCCAAGTCGCGTGCCCTGGTGCGGGAGCATCTGGACAGCGGCGCACTGGTCGCGGTGGTGACGGCGACCAACGCCTTCGTCACCGGCCCGATCGTGCGCGAGTTCGGCATCCCCCACCTGGTCGCCACCATCCCGGCGCAGGAAGGCGGAGTCTTCACCGGCAAGCCGCGCGGCCTGCCCGCCTTCAAGGCGGGCAAGATCGAACGCGTCGAGGCCTGGCTCGAATCGCTCGGCCTGCACTTCGGCAGCTTCGCCCGGAGCTGGTTCTACAGCGACTCGCACAACGACCTGCCGCTGATGCAGCGGGTCTCCGACCCGGTCGCCGTCGACCCCGACGACACGCTGCGCACGCACGCCCAAGCACAAGGCTGGCCGGTGATCTCGCTGCGCTGAGCGGCCCCCGCCCCGCGCCCGGCGCGGGGGCGCTGTCCGCGCTCGCGGACGACACCGCCGCACACACGTTCGCCGAACCGGCAATGCGATCGGTTATGATTGCGCGCTTATGCAAGGACAACGCCTTTCCCGATGATCCGCAAGCTGCTGCGCAAGGTTTTCAAGCGCCCGGCGCACTCCGCACGCCACGAGCCCGCCCTCATTCCCGTCGAACGCCACGGCATCCGCCGCGAGCAGCTGTCGCCGGCTGCGCGCAAGACCTGCGCCGTGCTGCAGGAGGCCGGCTTCAAGGCCTTCGTCGTCGGCGGCGCAGTGCGCGACCTGCTGATCGGCCATCCGCCCAAGGACTACGACGTCGCCACCAGCGCCACTCCGGAAGAAGTGCGCGCGCTGTTCCGCCGCTCGCGCATCATCGGCCGCCGCTTCAAGATCGTGCACGTGATGAGCGGGCCGGAGACGATCGAGGTCTCCACGTTCCGCGCCAACCAGGACGCCGAATCGACCGAAACCGACGAGCACGGCCGCGTGCTGCGCGACAACGTCTACGGCAACCAGGCCGAAGACGCCACCCGGCGCGACTTCACCGTCAATGCGCTGTACTACGACCCGGGCACCGAGACGATCGTCGACTACCACCACGGCGTCGCCGACATCCAGCAGAAGACCCTGCGCATGATCGGCGACCCGCGCACGCGCTACCGCGAAGACCCGGTGCGCATGCTGCGCGCGGTGCGCCTGGCGGCGAAGCTGGGACTCAGCATCGACCCCGCGGCGCGCCATCCGATCCGCGACATGGCCACCCTGCTGGAAAACGTGCCCGCCGCCCGTCTGTTCGACGAAATGCTCAAGCTGCTGTTCTCCGGCTATGCGGTGAAGTGCCTGCAGCAGCTGCGCGCAGAAGGCCTGCACCACGGCCTGCTGCCGCTGCTCGACGTCATCCTCGAACAACCCCTGGGCGAGCGCTTCGTCTGGTTGTCACTCGAGAACACCGACGAGCGCGTGCGCGAGGACAAATCCGTATCGCCCGGCTTCCTGTTCGCCACCCTGCTGTGGCACGAAGTGCTCGCGGCATGGGAAAGGAAGAAGGCCGCCGGCGAGCACGCCCAGCCGGCGCTGTTCGAAGCGATGGACGAGGTCCTCGACGCCCAGGCCGGCAAGCTCGCGATCACCCGCCGCATCGTCGGCGACATCAAGGACATCTGGGCGCTGCAGCCGCGTTTCGACAAGCGCTCGGGGAAAACCCCCTACCGCCTCATCGAGCAGCCCCGCTACCGCGCAGGGTGGGACTTCCTGCGCCTGCGCGCGCAGGCGGGAGAAATCCCGATGGAAATCGTCGACTGGTGGGACCGCTTCGCCCATGCCGGCCACGACGAGCGCGACGCGCTGGTCCGCCAGGCGCCGGCCGAAGCGGCACCGGCGAAGAAGCGCCGCCGCCGGCGCAAGCCGGTCGTCGGCGAGGCCGTCACCTCCGCGGACAGCGCATGAGCGCGCCCGCACGGCCGCCCGAAAGGAAGCGCTCACCGCCCCCGGGGAGGAAGTCGCGTGGCGACAGGAGGGGCGTCCAGTGAGCGCGCTGGCACACGTGCGCGCCTACATCGCCTTCGGTGCCAACCTCGGCGATCCGGCGATGGCATTCGCCCTTTCGCTGCAACGCCTCGGCGCCCTGCCCGCGAGCGCGGTCGCCGCGCACTCCGCGCTCTACCGCAGCGCGCCGATCGGCGTGGACGGCCAACCCGACTACATCAACGCCGTCATCGCGCTCGACACTGCGCTCGACGCCCACGCCCTGCTCGATGCCCTGCACGCCATCGAGCGCGACAGCGGCCGTACCCGCGACTACCCGATGGCGCCGCGTACCATCGATCTCGACCTGCTGCTCTACGGCAACGCGGTCATCGATACCCCCGCGCTCCAGGTTCCGCACCCGCGCATGCACCTGCGCGCCTTCGCCTTGCTGCCACTCGCCGAAATCGCGCCGGAAACCGTCATTCCCGGCCACGGCGGCCTCGCCGGGCTGCTCGCCGCAGTCGGCGATCAGGCCATCACCCGCCTCGGATAAGATCCGTCCCCCTCCTGCGCCGCCGCCATGCCCGCCTGGCTCCAGTCCGCCACCGCTACCGTCAGCGCCAGCCCCGTCTGGCTGCAGACCACCTTGTTGCTTGCCGCATCCAACGTGTTCATGACCTTCGCCTGGTACGGCCACCTCAGGACGATGCAAGGCCGGGCCTGGTACGTCGCGGCGATCGTGAGTTGGGGGATCGCGCTGTTCGAATACCTGCTCCAGGTCCCGGCCAACCGCATCGGCGCCACGACGCTGAGCCTGGCGCAGCTGAAGATCCTGCAGGAAGTGATCACCCTGCTGGTGTTCGTTCCCTTCATCGTGATCTACATGAAACAGCCGCTCAAGCTCGACTACCTGTGGGCGGGCCTGTGCATGCTCGGCGCAGTCTATTTCGTGTTCCGCAGCTGATCCACGGCGGCAATGCACTTGTGCATCGCATCCGTTTGGTGAAAACTCCGTCCTCCCATCAGGAGCGATGTATGAGTTATCTCCAGGACCAGAAACCCGTGACCCTGTTCGAACTGGGGAGGATGCGCGCCGCGGGCGAGAAGATCGCGATGCTCACCTGTTATGACGCGAGCTTCGCCGCGGTGCTCGGTCGCAGCGGAGTGGACGTCGCACTGATCGGCGATTCGCTGGGCAACGTGCTGCAGGGGCAGAAATCGACCTTGCCGGTGACGCTCGAACAGATGGCCTACCACACCGAGTGCGTGGCCCGTGCCGAAAGCCGCGCCTTCATCCTCGCCGACATGCCGTTCGGCAGTTACCACGAAAACCGCGAACAGGCGATGCGCAATGCCGCACGCCTGATGGCGGCCGGGGCGCAGATGGTGAAGCTCGAAGGCGGCGAATTCATGGCCGACACCGTGCATTTCCTGGTCGAGCGCGGGGTGCCTGTGTGCGCCCACATCGGTCTGACCCCGCAGTCCGTGCATCAGCTCGGCGGCTACCGGGTGCAGGGCCGCAGCGACGAAGGCGCGGCGCGGCTGAAAGCCGACGCCCTGGCGCTGGAACAGGCCGGCGCCGCATTGATGGTGATGGAAATGGTGCCCGCCGCGCTCGCCGCCGGAATCACCGCCAGCCTGCGCACCATGGCCACGATCGGCATCGGCGCCGGCCCCGGCTGCGACGGCCAGGTCCTGGTGCTGCACGACATGCTCGGCATTTTCCCCGGCAAGACCGCACGCTTCGTGCGCAACTTCATGGACGGCGCCGCCAGCATCGAAAATGCCGTCGCACGTTACGTCGCCGCGGTGAAGGACGGCAGCTTCCCCGCCGCCGAGCACTGCTACTGACCCCCCTGCCACCGCCCCGAAAACGATCCCGCATGCAGATCCACCACACTATCGAAAGCCTGCGCGCCGCCCGCGCCGGCGCCGGCAGGACGGCCTTCGTTCCCACCATGGGCAATCTTCACGACGGCCACATCGCGCTCATGCGCCAGGCCGCCGGTCATGCCGACAGCGTGGTCGCGAGCATCTTCGTGAACCGCCTGCAGTTCGGCCAGGACGAAGACTTCGAGCGCTATCCGCGCACCTTCGCCGCCGATTGCGAACAACTCGCCGCCGCCGGCGTGGCGCACCTGTTCGCCCCCGACGAGGCCGTGATGTACCCGCAGCCGCAGTCCTATCACGTCGATCCGGCGCCGGCCCACGTCTCCGTCCTCGAAGGCGCGTGCCGCCCCGGCCATTTCCGCGGCGTCGCCACCGTGGTGCTGAAGCTGCTCAACATCGTCCAGCCCGAGCTCGCGCTGTTCGGCAAGAAGGACTACCAGCAACTGATGGTGCTGCGCAACATGGTGCGCGAACTCGCACTCCCGGTGGAAGTCCTAGCAGGCGAGACGGTGCGCGCCGAAGACGGCCTCGCGCTGTCCTCGCGCAACGGCTACCTGAGCGAGGAGGAGCGCACCCGCGCGCCCCTGCTGTACCGTTTGCTGTGCCACATCCGCAGCTCGGTGGCAGGCGGCGAGCGCGACTGGACGAAGCTCGAAGCCGAAGCGATGGCGCAACTGGAGGGGGCCGGCTGGCAGCCCGACTACGTCGCCGTGCGCCGCCGCGCCGACCTGCAGCCGCCGGCCCGCGAGGGCGACGCGCTGGTCGTGCTCGCCGCAGCCAGGCTGGGACGTACCCGGCTGATCGACAACCTCGAAATCTGAGCCCTCTGGCACGAGGCGGGGAAGAATCGGAAGCACACGGTGGAATAAGGGTTGTTCCCCGCTTGCATCCCGAAAGGCTTGAAGCCAATCTGTAACAAAACCGGCCGCGACAGGCGGCCCGAGCGTCAACCACCGTGGGGGATCAAGACGATGACGATCAGCGTAAAACAAATTCTCGACCAGAAAGGCCATGCCTTCTATGCCGTACGCCCGACGGATTCGGTATTCGATGCGCTGTCGGTGATGGCCCAGTTCGATATCGGTTGCGTGCTCGTGACCGACGGCGACCGTCTGGTCGGCATCTTCACCGAACGCGACTATGCCCGCAAAGTAGTGCTGAAGGGGCTCATGTCGCGCAACGTCAAGGTCGGCGACCTGATGACGTCCGCGCCGTTTACCGTGACGCGGGGGCACACCGTGGACGAAGTGATGGAAACGATGACCGAAAAGCGCTTCCGCCACATCCCGGTGGTGGAAAACAACAAGGTGCTCGGCATCGTCACCATCGGTGACATGGTGAAATCCATCGTCAGCCAGCAGGAGCGGACGATCAAGCACCTGGAGCACTACATCGCCGGCGACCTCGCCGCGGAGTGAGCGGGAAGGTTCCGAAGCGGCCCGAGCGGGCCGCGCACCGATGAAAACGCCGGGAATTCCCGGCGTTTTCGTGTTCACGCGGGGGATCGCCCGCACGCGCGCTGCGCTCAGTCCACCTGTTCGAGGGCCTTGCCGATGACCTCCGCAACGTCCGGCGAGCACCCCTCGCTCGCCAGCACGCGTTCGAGCTGGGGACGGATACTCGCCTGCAGCGCGGCGGTGAGGTGGCGCCAGTTTTCCAGGGTGCGCGCCATGCGCGCCGCGACCTGGGGATTCTTCGCGTCCAGCGCGATCACCTGCTCAGCCCAGAAGGCATGGCCACTGCCGTCGGCGGCATGGAACTCGCCGGGGTTGGCGCGGAAGAAAGTGCCGAGCAGGGCATACACCTTGTTCGGGTTCGCCAGGCTGAACGCCGGGTCGTCGAGCAAGCTGCGCACCCGCTCCAGGGTCGGCGCCGCCGTCGCATCCCAGCGCCAGGCACCGGCCTGCAGCGCAAACCATTTGTCCAGCACCAGGGCATCGTCGCGGTAGCGCGCATGGAACGCGGCCAGCGCCGTCCCGCGCGCCGGGCTCGCGCTCTGCACCAGCGCGGCGAGGGCACCGAAACGCTCGCTCATGTTGGTGGCGCCCTCGAAGCGGACCTGCGCGCACGCCAGCCCGCGTTCGTCGCCGGCGGCGGCGAGGTAGCGCAAGGCAAGGTTGGCGAGCGCACGACGGCCGGCGTCGCCCGGGTGGTAGCGGTACACCGGCGCCGGCGCCATCGTCTCGAGTACGGCCAGCCAGGACGCCGCCAGGGCGCGGCCGAGGGTGCGCATCGCTTTCATCAGCGCGCTGCGCAGCGCTGCGGGGTCAGCCGCCGACATGCGCTCGAGCAGGTAGCCCTCACCCGGCAGGGCGAGGGCCTGGGCGCGGAAAGCGGGGTCGAGCCGGTCGTCTCCGAGCAGGATGCAAAACGCCTCGACGAAGCCCGGTGCCACCTCCCCGGCCGGGTCCGCGGCCAGCGCCAGTACCACACGCTCGGCGTAGCGCTGGGCGGCGTCCCAGCGGTTGCAGGGATCGGCGTCGTGGGCCATGCGGAAGGCAAGCCGGGCATCGTCCTCGTCGAGTTCCAGGATCACCGGCGCGGAAAAGCCGCGCAGCAGCGAAGGTACCGGCTCGGCATCGAGGCCGACGAAGCGGAACGTCTGCTCCGCCTCGGTGAGACGCAGCACGCGCGTCGTCGCTCCGGCCTGGCCCTCGCCCTCCAGCCGCAGCGGCCGGTCGCGGCCATCCGGCCCGATCAGGCCGAGCGCGACCGGGATCACCAGCGGCAGCTTGAGCGCCTGGCCCGGCGTCGGCGGAGTGTCCTGCGTCAGGGTCAGGGTATAGCGGCCGGCAGCGGCGTCCCACGCCCCGCTGGCCTTCACCCGCGGCGTCCCGGCCTGACCGTACCAGCGCATGAACGGGTCGAGATCGAAACCGTTGTTGGCTTCCGACATCGCTTCGACGAAGTCGTCGCAGGTCACCGCCTGACCGTCGTGGTAGCTGAAGTAGAGGTCCATGCCGTTGCGAAACCCTTCCTGCCCGAGCAGGGTATGGAGCATGCGGATGACTTCGGCCCCTTTCTCGTACACCGTGGCGGTGTAGAAATTGTTGATCTCCTGGTAGCGGTCGGGACGGATCGGATGCGCCATCGGCCCCGCATCCTCGGGGAACTGCGCCGCGCGCAGCACACGCACATCGTCGATGCGCTTGACCGCGCGCGCGGAAGCCGCGCCTTCGGGGCCGGCGGCCTCGCTGGCCACTCTCGCCAGCATGTCGGCGGAGAACTGCTGGTCGCGAAAGACGGTGAGCCCTTCCTTGAGGGTGAGCTGGAACCAGTCGCGGCAGGTGACGCGGTTGCCAGTCCAGTTATGGAAGTATTCGTGCGCGACCACGCTCTCGATGTTTTCGTAATCGAGGTCGGTGGCGGTGTCGGGCTTGGCGAGCACGAACTTGGTGTTGAAGATGTTCAGCCCCTTGTTCTCCATCGCCCCCATGTTGAAGTCGGCCACGGCCACGATCATGAAGCGGTCGAGGTCGAGCTCGAGGCCGAAAGTCTCCTCGTCCCAGCGCATCGCGTGCACCAGCGAATCCATCGCGTGCGCGCAGCGGTCGAGGTTGCCTTCTTCCACCCACACCTGGAGCAGCACCTCGCGCCCCGACATCGTCCTCACCCGGCGCTCGAGCGCGACCAGCCTCGCCGCGACCAGGGCGAAGAGGTAGGACGGCTTGGGAAAAGGATCCTCCCACTTCGCGTAGTGACGACCGCCGGGCAGTTCGCCCTGTTCGACCAGGTTGCCGTTGGACAGCAGCACCGGGCAGGCGGCGCGGTCGGCTTCGAGGGTGACGGTGAAGCGCGCCATCACGTCCGGGCGGTCGGGGAAACAGGTGATGCGGCGAAAACCTTCCGCCTCGCACTGGGTGAAAAAACCGCCGTTCGAGCGGTAGAGGCCGGACAGCGTGGTATTGGCGCGCGGGTTGATGCGGGTGCGCACTTCGACGACGACCCGTTCGCCGCGGGCGTCGATCTCGAGCAGGGTGCCGTCCTCGCGCAAGCTCGCCGGAGGCTGGCCGTCGACGGTCAGCGCCAGGCGCTCAAGCGCCTCGCCCCACAGCCGGATCGGGCCGCCCTCGACATCGGGATTGCGCACGCACAACATGCGGTTGGTGACGACGGTCGCCTCGGCGTCGAGGCTGAAATGCAGGTCGACGGTCTCGACCGTCCAGGGCAGCGGCCGATAGTCGGCGCGCCGGATCGTTGGGGCATGTTCGGTTTTCATCTTCTCTCCGTCGGCCGCGCGCAGGCGCGGTCAAAACGGAAGTGTACGCCGCCCGGCCGCTGCCGCCCAGCCCGACCCGGCCGATGCCGGCAGCACCGCAGCCGCACCGGCGCCCCAGCGTCCCGCGGCAGGCAGGAACCGGGCGTGGCCGCACGGGCAGGAGCGCTCAGCCCGCCCGGCGGTCGGCCACCAGGACGTCGGCCGCGGAGCGGGCGAGGACGTGCCGGGTGACGCTGCCCAGCAGCATTTCCTCGAACACGCCCTGGCCGCGCTTGCCGATCACGATCAGGTCGCAATCCTGCGCCTGCTCCTGTTCCAGAATCTGGGTGCTGGCTTCGCCGTGGAGCACGATCCGGCGCACCCGGGTGGGATCGAGGGCGGCCTGCTCGACCAGCTCGTTCATCTGCGCGCCCGCCTCGCGCCGGGCATTGACCCGCAGCGCGGACAGGGCTTGCTCCTCGACACCGGCAAAGCGCAGCTTGCCTTCGAAGGGCACCTCGAAGGCGTGCAGCAGCACGATCTCGGCCGCGGGCGCGACGCGCTGTGCCACACGCAGCGCGTCGCGCGAACGCACCGAAAAATCCACCGGCACCAGTACCCTGCGATAGGGCTCGTGCGCCATCTGCTTGACTACCAGCAGCGGCCGGCTGATCTTGCGCAGCGCACGTTCGGTGGTGGAGCCGATCAGCAGTTCGCGCATGAAGCCGGCGCCACGGGCGCCGAGCACGAGCAGATCGGCATCGATCGCATCGGCATGGCTGGCGATTTCCGCCAGCACCGCCCCCACATCGACCCGAACCGCCGCGGCGACGCCATGGCGCGCAGCCACTTCGGCGGCAAGCGCCTGCACTTCTCCACGCACCTCCTCGAGCAGCTGCTGCTGCATGCCGGCCGTCCCGGCATCGAGCAGGTGGCGCAGCGCATCGAGCGCGCCGACGCTGACCACATGCTGCAGCGACAGCTGCCCCCCCGATTCGGCAGCGATCAGCGCAGCGCGCATCACCGCATGGCGGGCGAGCGCGGAAAGGTCAGTGGCGGCGAGCAAAGTCCGCAACGGATTCATCGTTCTGTCTCCTGGTCGGGATCGGGCGCCGGGCCTTCGCCATGCACCTTGGCGAACGCGATCTCGGCGGCAAAGCCGCGCGCGGCATAATCCGCGGCGTCGTTGAAGGGGTTCAGCACGCGCTCGACTCCGGCAGCGCCGAGCGCCTCGCCGTGGATGTCGTCCCGCACCACCCCGGCCACCCGCCCGCTGAACCCCGCTTCCTTGAGGGCGTGGAGGAAGGCGCGGTTCGAGTCCCATTGCGGGAAGGTGGTGACCGCCCAGCGCGCATGGCGCAGCGGCAGGGTCTCGAGGAAGCCCGGATCCTCGCCGTCGCCGAAGCGCACCGGCAGGCGCCGCTTGCGCAGGCTGCGGACGGTTTCGGGGTCGAAATCGACGCCGAGGACTTCGATCCCCGCACCGCGCAGCTGCTGCATCAGGCGCGCGCCGTAGCGCCCGAGGCCGAACACGATGATGTCGGGCTGGCCGGCAGGACGGCCCGGGCGCTCGACCGCGAGCTCGCGGAACGGACGTTTGCGCTCGAAAACTCCCAGCCACGGGGCGAGCCGCTCGTAGAGCGGGTGCGAGAGCAGGATCATGTAGGTGGACATCATGATCGTCACCAGCCCCACCAAGGTGGTCAGGCCGAGCGCCTCGACACCGACGTGACCGAGGCTGATCCCCATCGCGACGAACACGATCGAGAACTCGCTGATCTGGGCCACGGTCAGCCCAGCGAGAAAGCCGGTGCGCTTGCGGTACCCCATGTAGCCCATGATCACCATCACGATCAAGGGGTTGCCGATCAGCACGAACAAGGACAGCACCACCGCCGGCCACAGCTCGCCACCCAGGGTGGAAAAATCGAGCTTCGCACCGAGATCGATGAAAAAGAACAGCAGCATGAAATCGCGGATCCCGGTGAGGCGCGCGTTCATCGCTTCGCGATAGCTCGTGGACGCCAGCGAGAAACCGGCGAGAAAGGCGCCGGCCTCCTTGCTGAACCCGGCCCACTCCCCCAGCGCGGCGAGCCCGGTTCCCCAGGCGACGGCGAAAATCAGCAGCAGCTCCTGCGAGCGCGCCATCGCATCCACCAGCCGGGGCAACACCGAGCGCATCAGCACGTACATCAGCATCGCCGCAGCCCCCAGGCGCAAGGCCAGCGAGGCGGCGACGTCGACGATCGCGGCCTCGCCGGCGCCGCGCAGCGTGCTCATCGCCATCATCGCCAGCACCACGGCGACGTCCTGCACGATCAGGAAGCCGACCGCGATGCGCCCGTGCAGGGCGTCAAGTTCGCGCTTGTCCGACAGCAGCTTGACGACGATGATCGTGCTCGAGAAGGTCAGCGCCACGGCGACGTAGAGCGCCTCCATCAGCTCCTTGCCCATCGCCACGATGAGGACGAAGCCGAAGACGATGGTGAAGCCGAGCTGGCCCAGTCCGGTCGCCAGCGCCACCGGGCCGATATGGCGGATATGGTGCAGGTCGAGCTTGAGGCCGACCACGAACAGCAGCACGGTGACGCCGATTTCGGCCAGCAGCGCGACCTGCTCGTGCGCCCTGACCAGACCGAACCCCGCCGGCCCGACCAGGATGCCGACGACGATATAGGCGATCAGTACCGGCTGGCGCAGACGCACCGCGATCGCCCCGGCCACCGCCGAGATCGCCAGCAGCAGCGCGAATTCGGCATACGGCCCGTGGCTGAGCAACTGTTCCATCAATGATCGCCCCTGCCCGCAAGCCGGGCGCGAACGCGCAGCAAGGCCTTCTCGGCCTCGACGATGAGCAGCACGGCCACGCCGAAAGCGAGGATGCGCAGCCACGCCGCCGGATCGAGCGCCTCGGTGCCGAACAGACGCTGCATCGCCGGCAGATGGGTAAACAGGATCTGGCACAGCACCAGCAGGGCGATCGCCCCGAGCACGTAGCGGTTGCCGCAGAAACCGTCCCGGTTCAGCACCGAAGCAGTGAAGCTGCGCATGTTGAACAGGTAGAACACCTCGCCGGCCAGGACCGCATTCACCGCTGCGGTGCGCGCTGCCGCAACGCTCGCGCCATGGGCCTGCTCCCACAGGAACGCCCCCATCCCGCCGGCGACCAGGAGCAGGCCGACGAACACGATGCGCCAGAGCAGGAAGCGGGTCAGCAGGGGCTCGCCCGGATCGCGCGGCGGGCGGCGCATCAGGTCGTGCTCGCCGTCCTCGAACGCCAGCGCCAGCGCCAGCGTCACCGCGGTGATCATGTTCACCCACAGGATCTGCGGTGGCGTGATCGGCATGGTCACGCCGAACAGCACGGCGAAGAAGACGATCCCGGCCTGGCCGATATTGGTCGGCAGGATGTAGGCGGCCGTCTTCTTCAGGTTGTCATAGACGATGCGGCCCTCCTCGACCGCGGCCGCAACCGAGGCGAAATTGTCGTCGGCGAGCACCATCTCGGCCGCCTCCTTGGCCGCCTCGGTTCCCTTGTGCCCCATCGCCACGCCGACGTCGGCACGCTTCAGCGCCGGCGCGTCGTTGACGCCATCGCCGGTCATCGCCACCACCTCGCCGCGCGCCTGCAGCGCCTCGACCAGGCGCAGCTTGTGCTCGGGGCTGGCGCGGGCGAAGATTTCGGTGTCGCACACGACCTCGGCGAGGCGGGCGTCGTCCATGGCCTCGATCTCGGCCCCGGTGATCGTCTGGACGTCCCGCGCAAGGCCGAGTTGCTCGCCGATCGCTTGTGCCGTCGCGGCATGGTCGCCGGTAATCATCTTCACCCGGATGCCGGCCGCAAGGCAGTTCGCCACCGCCTGCACGGCCTCCGCGCGAGGCGGATCGGAGATGCCGAGCACCGCGAGCAAGGTGAAACCGCCGCGCTCGATGTCGTCGAAGCTCAGCGCGGCGAGCGGCCCGCCGGCGCTACGCACAGCCAGCGCGAGCAGGCGCATGCCTTCCCCGGCGGCCTCGGCCATCGCCCGCTCCCAGGCACCGACATCCAGCGGCCGGGCCCCGCCGTCGAGCGCACCGGCGTCGACGCACAGCGCCAGCACGCGCTCTGGCGCGCCCTTGACGAACACCCGGGCGCGGCCGGCATGGTCGTGATGCAGCGTGGCCATGAAGCGGTGCTCGGATTCGAAGGGAATGACGTCGTCGCGAGGCCATTCCTCCCGGCACAGTTTGGGGTCGACACCGGCCTTCAGCGCAAGCGTCAGCAATGCCCCTTCGGTCGGGTCGCCGAGCACGCGCCATTCCCCATCGTCCAGGCGCAGTTCGGCATCGTTGCACAGCAACGCAACGCGACCAATGTCGGTGAGCAAGGGCGCCTCGGCCGGCTCGAGATCACGGCCGCCGCGCTCAAAACCGCCGTGCGGCGCATAGCCTGCACCCGAGACGTCGATCCGGCCATCGCCCGTGAGCACCCGCTGCACGGCCATTTCGTTGCGGGTCAGGGTCCCGGTCTTGTCCGAACAGATCACGGTGACCGAACCGAGCGCCTCGACCGCCGGCAGGCGGCGGATGATCGCCCGCCGCCGCGCCATGCGCTGCACCCCGATCGCCAGCGTGATCGTGATGATCGCCGGCAGCCCCTCGGGAATCGCTGCCACCGCGAGGCCGACCGCGGCGAGGAACATTTCGGCCGCGCCGTAGCCGCGCAGCGCGATGCCGAAGACGAAGGCCGCTGCGGCGACGCCGAGGATGATCCAGGTCAGCACCCGGCTGAAACCTTCCATCTGGCGCAGCAGCGGCGTGCTCAGGGTCCGGACCGCACCGAGCATCGTGCTGATGCGGCCGATTTCGGTCCGGGTGCCGGTAGCCACGACCACACCGACCCCCTGGCCATAGGCCACCAGAGTCCCCGAATAGGCCATCGAACGGCGGTCGCCGAGTGCCGCCCCGGCCTCGACCGCGGCCGTCGCCTTGGTTACCGCAAGCGACTCGCCGGTAAGCACCGCCTCCTCGATGCGCAGGCTGCGGACCTCGATCAGGCGCAAGTCGGCCGGCACCTTGTCGCCGGAGGCGAGGAACACGATGTCGCCCGGCACCAGCTCCTCGGCGTCGATCTCCTGGCGATGGCCGTCGCGCAGCACCTGGGCGCGCGGCGACAGCATGTCGCGGATGGCGTCGAGCGCGCGTTCGGCCTTGCCCTCCTGGAGGAAGCCGATGAACGCATTGATGACGACGACGCCGAAAATCACCCCGGCATCGACCAGGTGGCCGAGCAGCAGCGTGATCGCGCCGGCGACCAACAGGACGTGGATCAGCACGTTGTGGAACTGCAGCAGGAAGCGCAGCAGCGGACCGCTCCGGGGCGGCGGCGGCAGGGCGTTGCGCCCGTGCACGGCCAGGCGCGCCTGCACTTCGGCCGCGCTCAGGCCTTCGTGGCGGCGCGCCTCGAGCCGGATCAGGCTGTCGTCAACCGACAGCGCGTGATGGGAAATGCGCCGAGGGTCCTCGTCCGCCGCGGCGGCATCGATGCTGGTGGTCATGGCCTTGGCCGAAGTGCGGTCGCGGCGCCGGCGATGCGTCCGCCCCTTCGTCGGGATGATGATGAATGCAATCCTAACATCGCTCCACTGCAATCCCCTGCGCTGCCGTCGCCGCACTCAGGACGGCCGCTGCGGCGGCAGCAGCACGATCCGGGTTCCGGCCAGACGGTCGTGCAGGAACTGGCGGTCGCGGTCGACCAGCGCCCACAGCAGGCCGACCCCGCCGAGCAGCACCGACGGCCAGGCAAGGGCATAACGTGCCCAGCTCCGTCCCACCCCGGCGACGCGCCCGTCTTCGGCGCCGACGATCTTCAGCCGCCAGGTCTGCATCGCCAGCGTTTGCCCGTGGCGGTGCCAGTACCACACGAAATACATTCCCAGCACGACGAAGATGTGCAGCCAGGCGAGCCCGCCCGGTGGCGCGATGCCGAAGCCGATGCCGAGAATCAGGTAGGGAACGAGAAAAACGAGGGCGAGCACGCCGAGCATCAGCATCGATTCGTAGAGCATCGAGGCGAGACGGCGGCGCAGGCCGGCGAGCTCGACCAGGGTGCGCGTGCCGGGCTCGGGGCAGTGCCGGCGTGCCACCGCATCCCGGCCTTTGTCGTGCGTCATCGAATCATCCGCAAAGGCGTGCGCCGGAACGGCGCCGCAGTGGAAGGAAGGGAGCGGGACGGGAAGTATCCAGCCTTGACCAAACCGCAAGCGGCCGGTAACGTTCTGTGTTTATTCAAACCCCTATAGTCGAGCGAGTTTGCGATGGTGCTGTCCGGAGCCGAAATTCTAATCAGGTGCCTGCAGGAAGAAAAGGTCGAATACGTCTTCGGATACCCCGGCGGCTCGGTCCTCTTCATTTACGATGCGCTGTTCCAGCAGGATCAGGTGCGTCACGTGCTGGTACGCCACGAGCAGGCCGCGGTGCACGCGGCCGACGGCTTCGCGCGCAGCACCGAAAAGGTCGGCGTCGCGCTGGTGACCTCCGGTCCGGGCGCGACCAACGCCGTCACCGGCATCGCCACCGCCTACTGCGACTCGATCCCGATGGTGGTCATCTCCGGCCAGGTGCCCACCGCGGCGATCGGCCAGGATGCCTTCCAGGAAGTCGACACCGTGGGCATCACCCGCCCGTGCGTGAAGCACAACTTCCTCGTCAAGGACGTGCGCGACATCGCCATGACGATGAAGAAGGCTTTCTACCTGGCGAAAACCGGGCGTCCCGGTCCGGTGCTGGTCGACATTCCCAAGGACGTGTCGATGCAGAAGTGCGAGTTCGAGTATCCGCAGGAGATCTCGATGCGCTCGTACAACCCGGTACTGAAGGGTCACTCCGGCCAGATCAAGAAAGCGGTTCAGCTGCTGCTCGAGGCCAAGCGGCCGATGATCTACACCGGCGGCGGCGTGGTCCTCGCCAACGCCGCCGAGCAGCTCACCCGGCTCACCCGCCTGCTCGGCTACCCGATCACCAACACTCTGATGGGCCTGGGCGGCTACCCTTTCAGCGACCGCCAGTATCTCGGCATGCCCGGCATGCACGGCACGTTCGAAGCCAACATGGCGATGCACTACAGCGACGTGCTGCTGGCCGTCGGCGCCCGCTTCGACGATCGCGTCATCGGCAGCCCCGAGCACTTCGCCGAAGAACCGCGCAAGATCATCCACGTCGACATCGACCCGTCGTCGATCTCCAAGCGCGTGCGGGTGGACGTGCCGATCGTCGGCGACGTCAGGGACGTGCTCGAAGAAATGATCCGCCAGCTCGAAGCCGGCGAGGCCCGCCCCAACCCCGACGCACTCGCGGCGTGGTGGAAGCAGGTCGAGGAATGGCGCAGCCGCAAGTGCATGGCGTTCAAGAACTCGGACGAGATCATCAAGCCCCAGTTCGTGATCCAGAAACTGTGGGAGGTCACCGGTGGCGACGCAATCGTCACCTCCGACGTCGGCCAGCACCAGATGTGGGCGGCGCAGTACTACGGTTTCGACAAGCCCCGGCGCTGGCTCAACTCGGGCGGCCTGGGCACGATGGGAGTGGGCATGCCCTACGCGATGGGCGCCCAGCTCGCCAACCCGCACATGCCGGTAGCGTGCGTGACGGGGGAAGCCTCGATCCAGATGAACATCCAGGAGCTGTCCACCTGCAAGCAGTTCCGCCTGCCGATCAAGATCTGCAACCTCAACAACCGCTACCTCGGCATGGTGCGCCAGTGGCAGCAGCTGTTCCACGGCGGCCGCTACTCCGAATCCTACATGGACTCCCTGCCCGACTTCGCCAAGCTCGCCGCGGCCTACGGCCACGTCGGCTTGCGCATCGAGCGCCCGGCCGATGTCGAGGGCGCGCTGCGCGAGGCCTTCACCACCCACAAGAACGAGCTGGTGTTCCTCGACTTCCAGATCGACGCCACCGAGAACGTCTATCCGATGGTGCAGGGCGGCAAGGGTCTGACCGAAATGATCCTCTCCGCCGAAGACCTCTGAGCGCCCCTTCTCCGCATCCGGGACCGAATACCATCATGCGTCACGTCATTTCCCTCCTGATCGAAAACGAATCCGGCGCGCTGTCGCGCGTCTCCGGGCTGTTCTCCGCGCGCGGCTACAACATCGAGTCGCTCACCGTGGCCCCGACCGAAGACTTCTCGATGTCGCGGATGACCATCGTCACCAGCGGCTCGGACGACATCATCGAGCAGATCACCAAGCAGCTGAACAAGCTCGTCGAGATCGTCAAGGTCGTCGACATCTCCGAAGCCGCCCACATCGAACGCGAACTGATGCTGGTCAAGATCCGCGCCACCGGCAAGGACCGCGAAGAAGTGAAGCGCACCGCCGACATCTTCCGCGCCCGCATCATCGATGTCACCGACGCCTCCTACGTTGTCGAGCTGACCGGCAACCAGAGCAAGCTCGACGCGTTCCTCGGTGCCATCGACCCGGCCCTGATTCTCGAAACCGTGCGCTCCGGCGTCTGCGGCATCGGCCGCGGCGACCGCGTGCTCAAGGTCTGAAACCGCCGCTCCCCACCTCGAACCGCAAAGCGAAAAAGGAAAGACATGAAGGTTTATTACGACAAGGACGCCGACCTCTCCCTGATCAAGGGCAAGAAGGTCACCATCGTCGGTTACGGCTCGCAGGGCCACGCCCACGCCCAGAACCTGTCCGACTCCGGCGTCAAGGTCACCGTCGCCCTGCGCAAGGGCGGCGCCTCCTGGGACAAGGCCAAGAACGCCGGCCTGAAGGTCGAGGAAATCGCCAAGGCGGTAAAGACCGCCGACGTCGTCATGATCCTGCTGCCGGACGAGAATATTCCGCAGGTGTACAAGGACGAAGTCGAGCCCAACATCAAGAAAGGCGCGGTGCTGGCCTTCGCCCACGGCTTCAACGTCCATTACAACCAGGTCGTGCCGCGCGACGACCTCGACGTCATCATGGTCGCGCCCAAGGGCCCCGGCCACACCGTGCGTTCCGAATACCTGCGCGGCGGCGGCGTGCCCAGCCTGATCGCGGTCTACCAGGACAAGTCCGGCAAGGCCAAGGACATCGCCCTGTCCTACGCGGCAGCCAACGGCGGCACCAAGGGCGGCGTCATCGAGACCAACTTCAAGGAAGAGACCGAGACCGACCTCTTCGGCGAGCAGGCCGTGCTCTGCGGCGGCGCCGTCGAGCTGGTGAAGATGGGCTTCGAGACCCTGACCGAAGCCGGCTACGCGCCCGAAATGGCCTACTTCGAGTGCCTCCACGAGCTCAAGCTGATCGTCGACCTGATGTACGAAGGCGGCATCGCCAACATGAACTACTCGATCTCGAACAACGCCGAATACGGCGAGTACGTGACCGGACCGGAAGTCATCAACGCGCAGTCGCGCGAAGCGATGCGCAATGCCCTGAAGCGCATCCAGACCGGCGAATACGCCAAGATGTTCATTCTCGAAGGCAAGACCAACTATCCGAGCATGACCGCCCGCCGTCGCCTCAACGCCGAACACCCGATCGAGCAGGTCGGCGGCCAGCTGCGCGAGATGATGCCGTGGATCAAGGCCAAGGCCCTGGTGGACAAGTCGAAGAACTGATCTTCAATCCGCCTCGCCCCGTGCGACAGGCCGGTGCCGCCCACTGCGGCACCGGCCTTTTTGCTGGCCACGCCCCTTCCCTGCCACACCAAGGCACGAATGCCCGAGCGATCGGGGATAAAATCGATCTCTCGGAATCCCAGGAAGCGACACCGAACGTGAGCCATCCCGACCGTACTCCGCTGCCGATGCTCGACAAGCGCCGCCGCGGCATCTACATCCTGCCCAACCTGTTCACCACGGCCGCTCTCTTCGCCGGGTTCTACGCCATCGTCCAGGCGATGAACAACCGCTTCGAGGCCGCCGCAGTGGCGATCTTCATCGCCATGGTGCTCGACGGCCTCGACGGGCGCATCGCCCGCCTCACCCATACTCAGAGCGAATTCGGCGCCGAATACGACTCGCTGTCCGACATGGTGTCGTTCGGCGCCGCGCCCGCCCTGGTGATGTACGAATGGGCGCTGCAGGGCCTGGGCAAGCTGGGCTGGATCGCCGCCTTCATCTACTGCGCCGGCGCCGCGCTGCGCCTGGCGCGCTTCAACACCAACATCGACGTCGTCGACCGGCGCTACTTCCAGGGCCTGCCCAGCCCGGCCGCCGCCGCGCTGATCGCCGGCATGGTCTGGGTCGGCCTCGACAACGGCTTCAGTGGCGACGAGCTGCGCTGGTACGCCTGCGCGCTGACGATCTTCGCCGGGGTCTCGATGGTCAGCAACGTGCTGTTCTGGAGCGGCAAGGACATCAACCTGCGCAGGAGCGTGCCCTTCATCGTGCTGATCGCCCTGGTGCTGGCGTTCGCCCTCGTCTCCAGCTACCCGCCGGGCGTGCTGTTCGGGCTGTTCCTGATCTACGCCGGTTCGGGCTACGTGCTGTGGGCACTGCGCTGGCGCAAGCGCCGTCTACATCGAGCGGGAGCCGCAGCCACCAGCGAGCCTCCGTCCCCCCAGAACAACGATGCGTCCGCCGAATCCGGCGCGGACGCGGCATCCGACCCCGGGAGCAAGCCATGAAAGACCCGTTGATCATTTTCGACACCACCCTGCGCGACGGCGAGCAAAGCCCGGGCGCATCGATGACGCGCGAAGAGAAGCTGCGCATCGCCCGCCAGCTCGAGCGCATGCGCGTCGATGTCATCGAGGCCGGCTTCGCCGCCGCTTCCAACGGCGATTTCGAAGCCGTGCGCGCCATCGCCGAGGCGGTCAGGGAATCCACCGTGTGCTCGCTCGCGCGCGCCAACGAGAACGACATCCGGCGCTCGGGCGAAGCCATCCGCCCTGCCGCCCGCGGCCGCATCCACACTTTCATCGCCACCAGCCCGATCCACATGGAGAAGAAGCTGCGGATGACGCCCGATCAGGTCGTCGAGCAGGCGGTGAAGGCGATCGGCTGGGCACGCGAATACACCGACGACGTCGAGTTTTCCGCCGAGGACGCCGGCCGCTCCGAAATCGACTTCCTCGTGCGCATCTTCGAAGCCGTGATCCGGGCGGGCGCGAAGACAATCAACGTTCCCGACACCGTCGGCTACAACGTCCCCGAGCAGTACGCAGCGACGATCCGGACCCTGATCGAGCGCGTCCCCAATGCCGACCAGGTGGTGTGGTCGGTGCATTGCCACAACGACCTCGGCCTCGCCGTGGCCAACTCGCTCGCCGCAGTGCGCGCCGGCGCGCGCCAGGTCGAATGCACGATCAACGGCCTCGGCGAGCGCGCCGGCAACGCCTCGCTCGAGGAGATCGTGATGGCGGTGCGCACCCGCGCCGACGTCTTCCCGGTCGACACCCGCATCGACACCACCCAGATCGTGCCCGCCTCCAAGCTGGTGTCGCAGATCACCGGCTACCCGGTGCAGCCGAACAAGGCCATCGTCGGCGCCAATGCGTTCGCCCACGAATCCGGCATCCACCAGGACGGGGTGCTCAAGCACCGCGAGACCTACGAAATCATGCGCGCCGAAGACGTCGGCTGGGGTGCCAACAAGCTCGTGCTCGGCAAGCACTCCGGGCGCAACGCCTTCCGCGCGCGGCTGCAGGAACTGGGCATCGACATCGGCGGCGAAGAGCACCTCAACCACGCCTTCACCCGCTTCAAGGAACTCGCCGACAAGAAACTCGAGATCTTCGACGAAGATCTCCACGCCCTGATGAGCGACGAGGAGGTCACCCCCGAAACCGAACGCTACCGGCTGGTGTCGAGCTGCTTCCATTCCGAAACCGGCGAGAAGCCACGCGCCGAGATCACGCTGGCGATCGACGGCATCGAGCGCCGCACGCAGGCCGAAGGCTCGGGTCCGGTCGATGCCGCGTTCAAGGCCATAGAGGCGGTCGCGGCGAGCAGCAGCGAACTGCTGCTTTATTCGGTGAACGCGATCACCACCGGCACCGACGCCCAGGGTGAAGTCACCGTGCGCCTGTCGCGCAACGGTCGCGTGATGGACGGCCAGGGCGCCGACACCGACATCATCGTCGCCTCGGCCAAGGCCTACCTCAACGCACTCAACAAGCTGCAGACCGGTACGCAAAAGCTCAATCCCCAGGTCTGAACGGCGCTGCCACCGGCCGCCAGCATCACGTCCGCCGCACCGGGCGGCCGCGCGCGGCGCGTGCGCTGCCGTCCGCCCTTGCCCGGCCCCCACGGCAAATGCAGCGCGCGCTCAATCCCGCTTCAGGCGGGACGGCGCGGTGTTGCGCGCATGCAAGGTCGTGCTGGCGAACAGCGTCGCCGCGAGCACGATCTCGAAGGCAGCAAGCACGCCCGCCGCCCCCGGGTCGCCGACCCGCAGCACGCCTTCGGTGACATACAGCAAGGCCAGCATCGACATCCATTGCGAGGTATACCGCCTGCCGCGCAGGATGCCGAACACCGCCGCCAGCAGGGGCAGCGCTTTCAGGATCAGCCACGAGCCGCCCGGACGCAGCGGCGCCAGCCAGCCCTCCCACAGCACGCACAGCACGATCAGCGCGAGCAGGCTTACGCTCGACACCCTCGCCAGCCGCTGCGGGCTCATCGCCGCCTCGCCAGGCGCAGCGCCGTATCCGCCAGGCGCCGGCCCTGCGCCCGCGCAAGGACGAGCTCTTCGGGGCTGAGCACGGCCTGGCCGTCGCGCCCGGCGACGTGGCTCGCGCCGTAAGGCGTGCCCCCGCTGCGCGTCGCATCGAGCGCAAGCTCGCTGTACGGGATGCCGAGCAGCAGCATGCCGTGGTGCAGCAAGGGCAGCATCATGCTCAGCAAAGTGGTCTCCTGACCGCCGTGCATGCTGCCGCTGGACGTGAACACGCACGCCGGCTTGCCCTCGAGCGCGCCATTGGCCCAAGCTCCGCCCAGGCCATCGACAAAGTACTTCAGCGGTGCGGCCATGTTGCCGAACCGGGTCGGGCTTCCGAGCGCCAGACCGATGCATTCTTCCAGATCCCGCAACTCGGCGTAGGGCGGCCCTTCGGCGGGAATCTCGTCCTCCATCGCCTCGCACACGGCCGAGACCTTCGGCACCGTGCGCACGCGCGCCGCCGCGCCCGGCACTTCGTGGATGCCGGCGGCGATCTGCTCGGCCAGCGCCCGCACCGAGCCGCGCCGGCTGTAATAAAGGACGAGGATTTCCTGCATGGACGGATTTCCCAGAGAGGCGCGCAATCGGCCGGGCTCCGATTATAGCTTCCACCCTCCCCGAACAAGGACGCGAAGAGGCGCCGGGACACACTCACCAACGCACACCCGCCTTGCCCTGAAGCGATCCTTCCCTTATAATCCGCCGTTTTTCGCACTCACCGATCAGGAAAATCACATGGTCGTCATTCGCCTTGCCCGTGGTGGCGCCAAGAAGCGCCCGTTCTTCAACATCGTTGCCGCCGATTCCCGCAATCGCCGCGACGGCCGCTTCATCGAGCGCGTCGGCTATTACAACCCGATCGCCTCCGGTGCCGAAAAAAGCCTGGTGGTCAACACCGAGCGCCTGACCTACTGGGAACAGAACGGCGCCCAGCTGTCGCCGACCGTCGCCCGCCTGGTCAAGCAGGCCGCCAAGGCTGCTGCCTGATCAGCGCTGCCCTGCTTCGGCGGAACCGCGCATGATCGTACTGGGGCGCATCGTCGCCCCTTTTGGCGTTCAGGGCTGGGTCAAGATCCACCCTTTCGGTGACGATCCACTGGCGTGGCGCACGATGCCCCACTGGTGGCTCTGCGCCGACGACCACGCCGCCGAAGGGCAATGGCAGCGCTTCACCCTGAAAGCGTGCCGCATGCACGGCAAGGGGCTCGTTGCCGCCTTTGCCGAAGTTGCCGATCGCAACGCGGCCGAGGCGCTCGACGGCTTTTACGTCGCCGCGCCGCGGGATGCGCTTCCCGCTCCCGCCGAAGGCGAATACTACTGGGGCGACCTCGTCGGCCTGGCGGTCGAAAACGAAGCGGGCGAGGCCCTCGGCACGGTCACCGGGCTGCTGTCGACCGGCGCGCACGACGTATTGCAGATCCGGGACGGGACGGACAAGGACGCCGCCGAACGGCTCGTTCCCTTCGTCGCCGCCTACATTCTGGACGTAGACCTCGCCGCCCGGCGCATCCGGGTGAACTGGGAAAAGGACTGGTAGGCCCGCGGTGAACGCGCAGGCGGCCGCGCAGGGCGAAGACCGGGAGAGCAGGCAGGCGATCGCGGGAGGATTGCGCCGCTACGACGTGATCACCCTGTTCCCGGAGATGTTCGCCGCCCTCACCGGCAGCGGCATCACCCGGCGGGCGAAGGAACGCGGGCTCTACGAACTGGCGTTCCACAACCCGCGCGACTTCACCCACGATCCGCACCGCACGGTGGACGACCGCCCGTACGGCGGCGGGCCGGGGATGGTGATGCTGATCGAACCGCTGATGCAGTCGATCGCCGCGGCGCGCAGTGCCCAGCAGGCAGCGAGCGGGCACTGCGGCAAGGTCGTCTATCTGTCGCCGCAAGGTCGCCGGCTGGACCAGGCGGCGGTGCTGGAACTGGCCGCGGAGCCCGGCCTGGTGCTGCTGTGCGGACGCTACGAGGGCGTCGACCAGCGCCTGATCGAGCGCGCCGTCGATGAGGAAGTGTCGCTCGGCGACTTCGTGCTGTCGGGCGGCGAACTGCCGGCGATGGTGCTGCTCGACGCGATCGTGCGCCAGTTGCCCGGCGCGCTGAACACGGCCGATTCGGCGCAGGAAGATTCCTTCGTCGACGGCCTGCTCGATTGTCCGCATTACACACGGCCTGAGTTGTACGAGAATGACCGGGTGCCCGAAGTGCTGTTGTCGGGCAACCACGCGGCGATCCGCCGCTGGCGGCTGAAGCAGTCCCTCGGCCGCACCTGGCTGCGCCGCCCCGATCTGCTGGCGGCGCGCCAGCTGAGCAAGACCGAATTGAAACTGCTTGAGGAATTCAGGCAGGAGCAAGCCGGGGCCAAAGGCGGCAGTAGCGCCCGAACGCCCGATCACAAACGGCACGCACCAGGTGGCGACCTGCTCTGCGGCCAGGCCGATGCGAAC
This sequence comes from Thauera aromatica K172, assembly GCF_003030465.1. Lineage (GTDB taxonomy): Bacteria > Pseudomonadota > Gammaproteobacteria > Burkholderiales > Rhodocyclaceae > Thauera > Thauera aromatica. The sequence continues at coordinate 2,695,671 of NZ_CP028339.1, forward strand.
GACAAAGGCCGACAACATTGATGGAGTATCCGCAATGAACCTGATTCAGCAACTCGAACAGGAAGAAATCGCCCGCCTCACCCAGGGCAAGACCCTCCCCGCGTTCGCCCCGGGCGACACGGTGATCGTCCAGGTCAAGGTGAAGGAAGGCAACCGCGAACGTCTGCAGGCCTACGAAGGCGTGGTGATCGCCAAGCGCAACCGCGGCCTCAACTCGTCCTTCATCGTCCGCAAGATCTCTTCGGGCGAAGGCGTCGAGCGTACTTTCCAGACCTACTCGCCGCTGGTGGCCGGAGTCGAAGTCAAGCGCCGCGGCGACGTCCGTCGCGCCAAGCTGTACTACCTGCGCCAGCGTTCGGGCAAGTCCGCACGGATCAAGGAAAAGCTCGACTACAAGGCCGCCGCCGCCAAGAAGGCCGCTGCGCAGCAACAGCAGCAGGGCTGAGCGCCGCTCCGGCGCCCCGCTTGACGCTGAAACGGGCCTGCGGGCCCGTTTTTTTCGCCCTCTTTTTCCGTCCCGTTCTTTTCCGCCGGGATGCGCCCGCCGTCAGCGCCGCTCGACATAGCGCAGCAAGGCGGCGGCGGCGGCGAGGAAGATCAGACTCGGCGTCAGTGCCGCGAGGACCGGCGGCCAGGCGTTGATCATGCCGAGGTTGGAGAACAGGCCGTTGAGCAGGTGGAACCCCACCCCCAGCATCACGCCCATGAAGATGCGCGCACTCGCGCCGCCCATGCGGTCGTGGGTGAAGCCGAACGGCAGGGCGAGCGCCATCATCACCAGCACCGCGAACGGATAGATCAGCTTTTTCCACAGCGCGATCTCGAAGCGGTCCGCGTTCTGGTTGTTGTCGCGCAGGTGGCGGATGTAGGTCCACAGCCTGGCGAAAGGCATGTGCTCGGGCGACACCATCAACACTCCCAGCACTTCCGGCGTCAGATCCGAGCGCCAGCCGATCTCGGCCAGGCGCTCGACTTCGGTATGCGTCCCGCGAAAGTTCGTGCGCACCACGTCGAGCAGCTTCCACTCGCTGCCGCCGTCATGGACGCCACGCTCGGCCTCGCTGATCGAGAGCAGCTGATAATCGTCGCTGAAGGCGTACACGCGGGCCGTGCGCATCGTGCGGTCGGGCATCAGGGTGCGCACGTTGATCACCAGCCGGCCGTCCTTGACCCACAATCCGGAGCGCAGCTGCTGCGATACCGTCGCCTTGGTCGCGGTGAGCTTCCATTCCTGCGCGGCATTCTCGGCGGGCGGCGCGACATACTCGCCGAGGACGAAGGTCGCGGCGACGAGGATCAACCCGATCAGCCCGAGCGAGCGCGCCAGCGCGAGGGTGGACATGCCCGCGGCCCGCATCACGGTGATTTCGGAATGTCGAGCCAGCGTCGCCAGGGCGTACAGCGTGCCCACCAGCACCGCCACCGGCAACAGCTCATAGGCCCGCGCCGGCAGCGTCAGCAGCACATAGACGAATGCCTGGTACAGGGAATAGCCCCCCTTGCCCACATCCTCGATCTCGTTGATGAAATCGAAGAACGCGAACAGGCCGAGGACAGCGAACAGCACCAGCGCCGTCGCCGCCAGGATCTCGCGCGCGAGGTAGCGCAGCAGCACCGCGCTCACTGGACGCCCCTCCTGCCGCTGCACGGAGGCGAGCGCGTTCCTTCGGGCGGCCGTGCGGACGCGCTCGTTGGACGGCCCTCCTGTCGCTGCGCGACCTCCTCCCCGGGGGAGGGGGAGCGCGTTCCTTCGGGCGGCCGTGCGGACGCGCTCATACCCGCCTCCGCCAGAACGGCGACACCGCCAGCCGGGTGTGGAACATCAGCGCGAGCGCCCCGAGCACCGCCATGTGCGGCAGCAGCAGGCCGGCGGCGAACCCGACCTTGCCCTGGGACACCCACGACTGGAAGATCGAAATCGCATTGCTGTAGAGCAGGTACACCAGCACCGCCACCAGCAGGTTGCTCGCCCGTCCGGCGCGCGGATTGACGAACGACAGCGGAATCGCCATCAGCCCGAGCAGCAAGGCCGCCAGCGGTGCGCCGATCCGTCCGAGCAGCTCGCCCAGGTCACGTGGCCCGGCCTGCGCGAGCAGGGTGGCGGTGGGCAGAGCGCGGGCGCGCGCAGGCGGGCTGGCCACCGCCTTCTGCTCGACCTGGACTTCGTAGCGTTCGAACTCCATCACCCGGTACTGCGGCGTGCCCGCACGACCGTCGTAGCGGCGCCCCTTTTCCAGCACCACGAAACGCCGCCCTTCGTCGTCGGTGCGCAGATAGCCTTCGGCCGAGGCGATCACCACGAGTTCGCCGTCGGCCGTTTCCTCGCTGACGAAAACGTTGCCCACCCGTCCGTCCTCACCGGCACCGACCTCGACGAAGAACACCCGCTGCGCGCCCGCCGACTCGCGGAACACGCCGGGCGCCACCCGCTGGGTGTCGTCGCGGCTGTCGAGCGCCTCCCGGTATTCGGCGCTCTTTTGCTGCGACCACGGCGCCAGGAACAGCGAACCGGCGCCGACCACGACCACCAGCGGCAGGATGAACAGCAGCACCGGCGCGATCCACGCCGTCAGCGGCACACCGGAGGCGAACCAGACCACCATTTCGGAGTCCCGGTAGCTGCGCGACAGCGACAACAGGATCGCGATGAACAGCGTCAGCGTCAGCACCGTCGGCAACTGCGCGAGGGCGCCGAAGCCGATCAGCGCCAGCACCGCGTCGGCCGGCACGCGCCCGCCTGCCGCCTGGCCGAGGAGGCGGATCAGCACCGAGGAGATCAGGATCGCGAACAGGGCCACGAACACCGCAGCCGCCGTCTGGGCGAATTCCCGCTGGAGGGCGCGCCGGAAGATCATCGCGCGAATCGGAAAGCCTGAAAAAATGAGGTCGGAGGGAAGGGTTTTTGACGCCCTCGCCGCGAACGGGCCATAATCTTCGGCACTCCGGACGATGGGTTCATGCAAGGAAAAAGCTGATGGAATTTACCATAAAGACCGCCGACCCGGCGAAGCTCAAGGCCGCCACCCTGGTGCTGGGCGCCTTTGCCGACGGCCGCCTGCCCGCTCCGAGCGCGATCGTCGACGCTGCCACCGAAGGCCGTATCACCCGCCTAGTCAAGCACGGCGACCTCGAGGGCAAGGCCGGCTCCACCCTTCTGCTGCACGAGCTGCCCGGCATCCATGCCGAGCGTGTGCTGCTGGTCGGCCTGGGCAAGCCCGAAGAGTTCACCGACAAAGCCTACCGCGACGCCCTCGCCGCCGCCGCCAAGGCCCTGGCCGGCAGCCCGGGCCGGGATGCCGCCGTCGCCCTGGCCGACGTCGAGCTCGACGGCCGCTCCCTCCCCTGGCGGCTGCAGCAGGCCGCCCGCATCCTCGCCGACGGCGCCTACCGTTTCGAGGCGCTGAAGTCCGACAAGGACAAGAAAGGCGGGAAGGCGCGCGGCGCGAAGAAACTGTCCCTGCTCGTCGGCGACAAGCTCGGCGCCGAACTCGACCGTGCCGTGCAGCAAGGCCATGCGGTGGCCGCCGGCATGGCGCTGGCGAAGGATCTGGGCAACCTGCCCGGCAACCTCTGCACTCCCGGCCACCTCGCCGACACCGCCCAGGCCCTCGGCAAGCAGTACAAGTTCGATGTCGAAGTGCTCGAGCGCGCCGACATGGAAAAGCTCGGCATGGGCGCGCTGCTGTCGGTGGCGCGCGGCTCGCACCAGCCGCCCAAGTTCATCGTCATGGAGTACAAGGGCGCCAAGGCGAAGGCCAGGCCGGTCGTGCTTGTCGGCAAGGGCATCACCTTCGACACCGGCGGCATCTCGCTCAAGCCCGCGGCCGAAATGGACGAGATGAAGTTCGACATGTGCGGCGCGGCGAGCGTGCTCGGCACCTTCAAGGCAGTCGCGCAGATGGGCTTGCCGATCAACCTCGTCGGCCTCATCCCCGCCACCGAGAACATGCCCGGCGGCGGCGCCACCAAGCCCGGCGACGTCGTCACCTCGATGTCGGGGCAGACCATCGAGGTCCTCAACACCGACGCCGAAGGCCGCCTGATCCTGTGCGACGCACTGACCTACGCCGAGCGCTTCAAGCCCGAGTGCGTGATCGACATCGCCACCCTCACCGGCGCCTGCGTCGTCGCCCTGGGCAAGATCCCCAGCGGGCTGCTCGCCAACGACGACGAACTCGCCGCCGAGTTGCTGCGGCGCGGCACCGAATCCGGCGACCGCGCCTGGCAGCTGCCGCTGTGGGACGAATACCAGGAACTGCTCAAGAGCAACTTCGCCGACATGGGCAACATCGGCGGCCGCTACGCCGGCACCATCACCGCCGCCTGCTTCCTGTCGCGCTTCGCCAAGGCCTACAAGTGGGCGCACCTGGACATCGCCGGCACCGCCTGGGTGTCGGGCGAGGCCAAGGGCGCAACCGGGCGTCCGGTGCCCCTGCTGGCCGAGTTCCTGATCGGCCGCAGCCGGGCGAAGGCCGCCTGAGCGCTGCTCGAGCCGTCATGCCGCCGCGCGTCCGTTTCTATCACAACGCCCCCGACCGCCTCGTCCTCGCACTCGAGCTGGTCGGACGTGCCTACGCCAGCGGGCGCAAGGTGGCGGTACGCCTGGCCGACGCCGAAGCGCTGCGCCGCTTCGATCAGGCGCTGTGGACGTCCGAACCGCTCGACTTCGTCCCCCACGTCACCCTCGCCTCCGCGCTCGCGAGCGAAACGCCGGTGGTCCTGGCGGCGGCGGGCGAAGACGCAGGCTGGCCCCACGCCGACCTGCTGTTCAACCTCGCCGACGATCTTCCGCCCGGCCACGAGCACTTCCGCACGCTGGTCGAAATCGTCGCCCAGGGCGAAGCGCATGCCCTGCCGGCGCGCGCGCGGTGGACCGAGTACCGCCGCCGCGGACTGGAGCTGAAAGCCTTCGACGCCGCATCACGGACCGCCCTATGACGAACGCCCCGCCTTCCCGGACCGGCGACGCCGACGAGGGCGACGACCCTCTGCGGCCCGGCGCCCTCCGCGAGCACGACGCCGCCCCACCGTCGCCGTCCCTCGCCCTCGCGGGAGACGATCTGCCGCTCCTGACCGACGCGCTCGAAGCCGCCGAACTGGATCGTCTCGGCATCCCCCGACGCGACGCGACGCCGGCGCCTGCCGCCGCCACGGCGAACGCCCCCCCTGTCCTCGCCGCCCCCGCCGAATTCCCTCCCGCCGAACTCGCCGACGAGCTCGCCCGCAGCATCGAAGCCTGGCTCGAGCGCGAACTGCCGCAGATCGTCGTCGCCGAGCTGGACGCCCTCGCCGCCCCCCTCGCCGCCCGCATCCGTGCCGAAACCCACGCCCGGATGCGCGCCACCCTGCTGCCCGCGCTGTCCGCCCCGCTGTCCGCCCCACTCGCACGCCGGGCCGGCGACGACACCGGCTGAAGGCGGCTGCGTCCGCCCCTTGCGGGCGGTTCCCAGCCAACGACTCCACGTCATCGCAGGCATATTTTCATCGGCGGCGCAGCACCGGGAACGCCGCTCCGGGCTCAGCGCGGCCATCCGCTATAATCCGCCCTTTGCCTTCACGCGCAGACACTAAGAACACCATGGAACTGGCCAAGAGCTTCGAACCGGCGGACATCGAACGTCGCTGGTACCCGGAATGGGAATCCCGCGCGTACTTCGACGCCGGCCTCGACACGTCGAACCCCGACGCCTTCTGCATCCTGCTGCCGCCGCCCAACGTCACCGGCACGCTACACATGGGGCACGGCTTCAACCAGACGATCATGGACGCGCTCACCCGCTACCACCGGATGCGCGGCCACAACACGTTGTGGCAGCCGGGCACCGACCACGCCGGCATCGCCACCCAGATCGTCGTCGAACGCCAGCTCGACGCCCAGGGCATCAGCCGCCACGATCTCGGCCGCGAGAAGTTCCTGGAGAAGGTGTGGGAGTGGAAGGAATACTCCGGCGGCACCATCACCCGCCAGATGCGGCGGCTCGGCACCAGCCCGGACTGGAAGCGCGAGCGCTTCACGATGGACGAGGGCCTGTCGAAGACGGTCACCGAGACCTTCGTCCGGCTGTACAACGAAGGCCTGATCTACCGCGGCAAACGCCTGGTGAACTGGGACCCGAAGCTCGGCACCGCGGTGTCCGACCTCGAAGTGGTGTCCGAGGAAGAGGACGGCAAGCTCTACCACATCCTCTACCCCTTCAGCGACGGCCCGATCGCGGGCCTGAAGGGGTTGACCGTCGCCACCACCCGCCCCGAGACCCTGCTCGGCGACGTCGCGGTGATGGTGCACCCGGAAGACGAGCGCTACGCCCACCTGATCGGCAAGACCGTCGAGCTGCCGCTCACCGGCCGCCACATCCCGATCATCGCCGACGACTACGTCGACCGCGAGTTCGGCACTGGCTGCGTCAAGGTCACCCCGGCGCACGATTTCAACGACTACGCGGTGGGGGCACGACACAACATACCGTGCATCAGAGTGCTGGCACTGGATGGGACCATCATCTCCCCGACGACCGTCAAGTCTAGCAAGGACATCTTCTGGAACTACGACGCCTACGATGAAGAAGATCGCCCTTTGCACGCGGTTCTCTACGACTTGATGGCCGCCTGCTCCAATGCCTCATCTATTGATGAAGCCATATCCTTAGTAATTCCAAGGAAGTACCAAGGACTCGATCGTTTCGATGGCCGTAATGCGATCGTCGACGATTTGGAAGCCGCTGGCCTGCTTGCAGAAGTCAAGCCCCACAAGCTGCAGGTGCCACGCGGCGACCGCACCAACGTCGTCATCGAGCCGATGCTCACCGACCAGTGGTTCGTCGCCATGAGCAAAGCGGCTCAGGGGCCGAACTCGGACGGCAAGTCGATCACCCAGAAGGCGCTCGAGGTGGTCGCTTCGGGCGAGATCCGCTTCTACCCCGAGAACTGGGTCAACACCTACAACCAGTGGCTCAACAACATCCAGGACTGGTGCATCTCGCGCCAGCTGTGGTGGGGCCACCGCATCCCCGCGTGGTACGACGAGGAAGGCAAGATCTACGTCGCCAGCTGCGAGGAAGAGGCGATCCGCGCCTGGAAGGCCGGGCTCGAAGCCGAGATCGACACGCTGCAGGCCGAAGTCGCCGCGCGCCAGAGCCAGGGCCAGACCGCGGAACAGTATCCCGCGCTCGCCGAGCGCCTGTCGCTGCTGCACGCCCGCTACGAGGAAGGCCGCCTGCGCCAGGAAGAGGACGTCCTCGACACCTGGTACTCGTCCGCGCTGTGGCCGTTCTCGACCCTGGACTGGACCGCCGAGTGGCCGGGCAAGAGCAACGACGCGCTCGACCTCTACCTGCCTTCCACCGTGCTCGTCACCGGCTTCGACATCATCTTCTTCTGGGTCGCGCGGATGGTGATGATGACCCGCCACATCACCGGCAAGATCCCCTTCAAGCATGTGTACGTGCACGGCCTGATCCGCGATGCCGAAGGCCAGAAGATGTCGAAGTCCAAAGGCAATGTGCTCGACCCGATCGACCTCATCGACGGCATCGCGCTCGACGAGCTGGTCAAGAAGCGCACCTTCGGCCTGATGAATCCGAAGCAGGCGCAGAGCATCGAGAAGAAGACGCGCAAGGAATTCCCCGACGGCATTCCCGCCTTCGGCACCGACGCCCTGCGCTTCACCTTCGCCAGCCTCGCCAGCCCGGGGCGCGACATCAAGTTCGACCTCGCCCGCTGCGAGGGCTACCGCAACTTCTGCAACAAGCTGTGGAACGCCACCCGCTTCGTGCTGATGAACTGCGAAGGCCAGGACTGCGGCCTGGGCGCGGACGCGCCGACGGCGTGCTCGGCGGAGACGCTCGACTTCTCCTTCGCCGATCGCTGGATCGTCTCCCGCTTGCAGCGCACCGAGATGGAGGTCGCCACCCAGTTCGCCGCCTACCGCTTCGACCTCGTCGCCCGTGCGGTGTATGAGTTCGTCTGGGACGAGTACTGCGACTGGTATCTGGAACTGGCCAAGGTGCAGATCCAGGGCGGCACCCCGGCGCAGCAGCGCGCCACCCGCCGCACCCTGCTGCGCGTGCTCGAGACCGTGCTGCGCCTGGCCCACCCGCTGATTCCCTTCATCACCGAGGAGCTGTGGCAGACCGTCGCCCCGCTCGCCGCGCGCAAGGACGGCGCCAGCATCATGCTGGCGCGCTACCCCCAGGCCGACCTGAAGCGCATCGACGAAGCCGCCGAAGCGAAAGTCGCCGAACTGAAGGCGATGATCTACGCCTGCCGCAACCTGCGCGGCGAGATGAACATCTCTCCCGCCCAGCGCCTGCCCTTGCTCGCCGCCGGCGACGCCGACACCCTGCGGACCTATGCGCCCTACCTCGCCGGCCTGGCCAAGCTCGCCGAAGTGCACATCGTCGATGAGATCGGCAGCGAAGAAATCGCTCCGGTCGCAGTGGCCGGCGAGACCCGCCTGATGCTGAAGGTGGAGATCGACGTCGCCGCCGAGCGCGAACGCCTGGGGAAGGAAATCGCCCGTCTCGAGGGCGAAGCGGCCAAAGCCGAAGCCAAGCTCGCCAACGCCAGTTTCGTCGACCGTGCCCCGGCGGCGGTGGTGGCTCAGGAGCGCGAGCGTCTGGCCGGCTTCAAGGCGACGCTGGACAAACTGCGCCCCCAGCTGGCGAAGCTCGGCGGCTGAAAGCGGAAGAGTCAGGGCGGAGGGAAAAGGCCCGGACCACGGAGGCCGGGACCACCGCCCTCCCTCGCGCGCAGCGGGCGGGCCCGGCCGCTCTGCGCGGCCTGCCCGGACGCGCGACGCCTTATTTGCGCTTGAGGAAGAACTCGAACGCAGCGTCCTCGGTCTCGCCCTGCCCGACCAGCTCATTGCCGGTCTGGCGGGCAAACGCCTGGAAATCCTTCACCGAACCGGGGTCGGTCGCCACCACGCGCAGGATCTGCCCGGCCTTGAGCTCGGCCAGCGCCTTCTTCGCGCGCAGGATCGGCAGCGGACAGTTCAGGCCGCGGGCGTCCACATCCTTGTCGAAATTCATCCTTCGTCCTTGTCGGGCACAGTCGTCGAGGGCGAAATTCTAATGGATGCCGACGGCAACCGAAAGCCGCGGCCGGCGGCAGCGGTTCAGCGCAGGCGCTCGCGGCGCTCTTCGCGCAGGCGCTGCTGCAGTTCGCGCAGGCGCGCATCGACCGCCGACTGCGCATAAAAATCACCGTCACCGGCGCGGCGGGCGATTTCGAGCTGCTCGATCGCCGCCGGCAGGCTGCCTTGCAGCAGATAGAGCTCGGCCTGCGCCCGGTGCTGCGCGGTGCGCTGCCCCAGGGCCGCGTGGGCGCGCGACAGCAAGCGCCACAGCCGCGCATCGTCGCTGCGGCGGGCGACCGTCTGACGCAGTTCGCGCTCGGCCTGCGCCGGTTCGCCGCCCACGATACGCGCTTCGGCGAGCGCATAGATCAGGCTGCGGCTATCGGGAAAGCGCTCGCGCGCCGCCTCCAGCCCGCGGATCGCGGCAGCGCCCTCTCCGCGCGCCAGGCGGATTTCGCCCGCGAGCGTCTCCAGCCAGGGCGAGGGCTCGGCGAGGGTGCGTGCCGTCTCCAGGCGCTGCGCCGCCTCTTCCGCCCGCCCCGCGCGCAACAGCGCGCGCGCCAGCCCGTAGGCCAGTGCGGGGTCCTGCGCATGGCGCGCGACCTGGTCTTCGAGTTCGCGCACCGCATCCGTGGCGGAGCCGTTGCCGGCGCGCAGCTTGGCGCGCGCGTAGGCGAACCCGGGCGAATCGGGCACCTGCCGGTAACGCGTCGAGGCCACGCGGTTCTCCATGTCGGCGATACGCTCGGTGGTCAGCGGGTGGGTGCGCAGATAGGCCGGCGCGTTGTTCTCGTACACCCGGATCGCCCGCTGCAGGCGCTCGAAAAAGCCCGGCATGCCACGCACGTCGAAGCCGGCGGCCTCCAGCGTTTCCAGGCCGACGCGGTCGGCTTCGCGTTCGAAGGCGCGGGTATAGCCGAGCTGGGACTGGATCGCCCCGGCCTGGCCGGCGGCGATCGCGGCCTCGCTCACCTGGGAATTGCTGCGCGCGGCGAGCACCGCCACCAGCAGCGAAGCCACCATCAGCATCGCCGACTGGCTCTGCTTGCCGACGATCTGGGCAATATGGCGCTGGGTGACGTGGGCGATCTCGTGGCCGAGCACCGAAGCCAGTTCCGATTCGCTCTGCGCCGCCAGCAGCAGGCCGGTATGGACGCCGATGTAGCCTCCGGGCAGGGCGAAGGCGTTGAGCGTGGCGTCGCGCACGACGAAAAACTCGAAGTCCTGCGCCAGGCTGCCGCTGGCCGTCGCCAGGCGGTGGCCGAGCCGGCCGACATACTCTTCGATCTCGGGATCGTCCAGATAGGCCGCGTCCTGCCGGATCTCGCGGATGATCTGCTCGCCGATGCCGCGCTCGGCGGCGGGCGACAGCTCGGCGGCGGCGACGTCGCCGAGATCGGGCAGATCGAGGGCGTGGACGGGGAAGGCCAGCACGAGGCTGAGGAGCAGGGCAAGAGGTCGGCGCATCATGGAGTGCTATGATACCCGCCCGCCCGCGCACGTTCCCATGCGCCTGTATCCATCTGTAGCCAGCCGCCGCGCGGGCACCGGATGCAGCCCACGCCCACGCTCTGCCCCCCAGCCCAACATGACCGCAAACACTCCGAACCCGCTGACCCATTTCGATGCCGACGGCCAGGCCCACATGGTCGATGTCGGCGCCAAGGCCGAGACCCGCCGCGTCGCCGTCGCCAGCGGCCGCATCCTGATGCGACCCGACACTTTCGCGATGATCGAGTCCGGCACGGCGAAGAAAGGCGACGTCATCGGTATCGCCCGCATCGCCGCGATCCAGGCCTCCAAGCGCACCAGCGAACTGATCCCGCTCTGCCATCCGATCCCGCTCACCCGGGTCGCGGTCGAGTTCGCGCTCGACAAAGCCGAATCCGCCGTGCACTGCACCGTCACCGCCGAGACGGTCGGCCGCACCGGCGTCGAGATGGAAGCGCTCACCGCGGTCAACGTCGCCCTCCTCACCATCTACGACATGTGCAAAGCGGTGGACCGCGGCATGCGCATGGACGGCATCCAGTTGCTGGAAAAGCTCGGCGGCAAGTCGGGGCACTGGAAAGCGTAGGCAGACGGCCGGGCGGACCGCGGCGCCGCGGCCGGGAAGCCTTTGATGTTGCGGGTGGCCCGTGCCGGGTCGTGTCCCAGCGCAGTGGCCGCAAGCAGGCTAGCCGGTGCCGTCCTCGCCGCCCGCCTCGCGGGTGGCGAGCCAGCGTTCGAGCGCTTCGGCTTCCATCGGCCGGGCGTGGAGGTAGCCCTGCACCAGATCGCATCCGGCCTCGCGCAGGAAGATCTGCTCTTCCTCGGTTTCGACCCCCTCGGCCACCGTTTTCAGGCGCAGGCTGTGGGCGAGGTCGATGATGCCGCGTACGATCGAGGCGCTGTCCGGATGGTGGGTCACCTCGCTGACGAAGGAACGGTCGATCTTCAGCTGATCGATCGGGAAGCGCCGCAAATAGGCCAGGGAGGAATAACCGGTACCGAAATCATCGACCGAAATCGCCACGCCCAGCGCCTTCAGCTCGGCCAGGGTCTGCGCCGCACGCTCGGCATCCTCCATCACCGAGCTCTCCGTGATCTCGAGCTTCAGCAGCGCCGCCGGCAGGCCGCTGCCGGCAAGGCATTGGCGCACCCGTTCGGCCAGCTGCGCATCGCGGAACTGGCGCGTAGACAGATTCACCGCCACGCGCAGCGTCCATCCGGCCTGCTGCCAGCGGCACGCCTGGCGGCAGGCGGTGAGCAGCGCCCATTCGCCGAGCACCATGATCAGCCCGGTTTCCTCGGCGAGCGGAATGAATTCGCCCGGCGGCATCAGCCGCCCGCCATCGTCGCGACAGCGCAGCAGCGCCTCGACGCCGACCACCCGCCCGCCCGCCGCTTCGCAGATCGGCTGGTAGTGCAGCACCAGGTCGCCGCGGGCCAGCGCACGCCGCAGTTGCGCTTCGAGCTCGAGCTTCTTCAGCGCTTCCGCGTTCATGTCCGCGGTATAGAAACGGAAGGCGTTCCGCCCCGCCTGCTTGGCGCCGTACATCGCCGTCTCGGCATTGCGCAGCAAGGTGTCGTAGTCCTCGCCATCCTGCGGATAGACGCTGATCCCGAGGCTCGCGGTAACGTCGATCTCGCGCTCGCCGACCTTCACCGGGGTATCGAAGACGCGCAGGATCTTGTCCGCAACCAGCGGCACGCTGCCCGCGTCCTCGAGGTCGGCGAGCAACACGACGAATTCGTCGCCGCCCAGCCGCGCCACCGTGTCGCGCTCGCGCAGGACGGACGTGATCCGCTGCGCCACCGTTCGCAGCAGGACATCGCCAGCGTCGTGCCCCAGACTGTCGTTGACGCGCTTGAAGTGATCGAGATCGATCATCATCAGCGCCATCACTCGTTGACGCTGGCGTGAAAAAGCGAGCCCCTGGCCGCAGCGGTCGCGCAGCAGGTTGCGGCTGGCAAGCCCGGTCAATGCATCTTCGTTGTACTGGCGCTCGAGCGTCTCTTCGTAGATCTTGCGTTCAGTGACGTCGTTGATGACGCAGACGAAATGGGTGAGCCGGCCATCGGCATCGCGCACCGGCGCGACGCTCAGCTCGCTCCAGAACAGGCTGCCATCCTTGCGGTGTGCACGCAGCACCACGGCCGCCTCGGTGCCCTCCGCGATCGCGGCTTCGATCTCGCCGATCCCGAGCTGGTCGTGGTCGGCCCCGATCAGGAAGCACGGATCGAGCCCCATCACTTCGCCCGCGGCATAGCCGGTGATGCGCTCGAACGCCGGGTTCACATAGACCAGCGGGTTGCCCGGCTGCTGCGGATCGGTGAGCGCGATGCCGTTTACCGAAGCCTCGACGGCGCGCCCCATCAGGCGCGAAGCCTCCTCGGCGCGCCGCCGCCGTGCCTCCCGCCCGAAGTGGTCGATCGCGAAGGCGACATCGTCGGCCATTTCCCGCACGAGCTCGGTCAGTTCGAAGTCGAAAAACCCTTTTTCACCCGAAAACAGCGCCATGCTGCCGAGCATCCGGCCGTCGGCGACGAGCGGGAAGGCCGCTGCCGCGGCCAGTCCCTTCGCCCTCAAGTCATCGTGGATGGCGGCCAGGGCGGGATCGGCGAGCAGGTCGTTGCACAGGTAGGCACGCCCTTCGCCGAGCGCGATTTCCGCCGGAATGCGCAACTCGCCGCGCCCGGACAGCGGCGCCAGGCGTTCCACCCAGGGCGGGAGCGCGCCGTAGCGTCCCACCGGCGTCAGCGCCCCGCTGTCGGCATCGAGCAGGCCGATCCAGGCCATCGCCAGGCCGCCGCGGTCGACGGCGATCCGGCACAAGGTCTCGTACAGCGTCGCGGGGTCGGCAGTGTGGATGATCGCCTGGTTGGTTTCGCTGAGCGCCCGATACAGCCGGTTCAAGCGCAGGATCTGGTGACGGGCGCGGTCAAGCTCGGCGACATGGGCCTCGAGCTCGGCGGTGCGCTCCTCGAGCTTGGCGACGAGCACCGCGTTGTAGTCCTTCAGCATCACCGTTTCCGCAGCCTGCGGCGGGTGCGCGGACAGGCGGCCGGCCACCGCCTGCGCCAGCACGGCTTGCACCTCCCGGACCAGTTCCTCGGGCTCGGCCGGTTTGATGATGAAGGCGTCAGCTCCCATGTCGCGCGCCAGCTTCTCGTCCTTCGGCCCGGTATAGGTCGCGGTATAGACGATGAACGGGACGGTGCGCAGGACCGGGTCGGCCTTCCACTCGCGCAACAGGGTGTACCCATCCATCGTCGGCATCAGCAGGTCGCTCACCGCCAGATCGGGTTTGCGCGTGCGCGCCTGCTCGAGGGCGTCCACGCCATGTTCCGCTTCGCTGACGGTAAAGCCATGCCCTTGCATCAGCACCCGCAGCACGTAGCGGTTTTCTTCCCTGTCGTCGACGACCAGGATGTGTTTCATGAGTCCGCCCCCAGGAAACGTTCCACTTCGAACACGAAGCTGTCCGGATCGATCGGTTTTTCGATATAACCGTCGCAGCCTGCCGCCAGGCACTGCTCACGGTCACCCGGCATCGCGTAGGACGTCACCGCCACCACCGGCACGCCGGCCAGCAGCGCATTGGCCCGCAAGCTCCGCGCCACGGCGTAGCCATCCATCCCCGGCAGCTGGATGTCGAGCAGGATCAGCGCCGGATCGGCCTCGGTGGCGAGGCTCAGGCCGGTCGGACCATCTTCGGCATGGACGACCTCCCAACCCCGCGCCTGGAGCAGGAAGCCGGCGAGGTAGCGGTTCTGTTCGTTGTCTTCGATCAGCAGGATGCGCCGGTTCATGCGTATGCGTCCTTTTCCGCGCCGCTCGGTCGCAGCGGCAGGGTCACGGTGAAGGTGCTGCCCTCCTGCCAGCGGCTGTCCACGGTGATGTCGCCCCCCATCATTTCCGCCAGACGGCGGCAGATCGCCAGACCGAGGCCGGTTCCATCATGCTTGCGCGATAGCGCCGTATCAATCTGGCGGAACGGTTGAAACAGTAACACCATGTCTTCCGGGCGGATGCCGATCCCGGTGTCGCTGACCGCCATCCGCAGTCTCGCCGCCGCTGCAGCGCCGGCCGGGCCGGCCGGGCCGGGCGGGCCGGCGACGGCATCGACCTGCAGGCGCACCCGTCCCTGCTCGGTGAACTTGACCGCATTGCCCAGCAGGTTCAGCAGGATCTGCTCGACCCGCCGCGCATCGCCCACCATCGGCCCGATTCCATCCGCCACCTCGACCTCGAGCGCGAGTGCCTTCTTCTCCGCCAGCGGGCGAACGATCCCGACCACCTTGGCCACCGCCGCCGCCGGATCGAACACGTCGCAAGCCATCCGCAGCTCACCGGCCTCGATGCGCGAGATGTCGAGCACGTCGTTGATCAGCGCAAGCAGATGGCGGGCGCTGTCGCGCACCATGCCGAGCTGCTTGCCCTGCTCGGCATTGAGCGGCCCGGCCAGCCCCTGCAGCAGGATGCCGGTAAAACCGATGATCGAATTGAGCGGCGTACGCAGTTCGTGGCTCATGGTGGCGAGGAAGGCCGATTTCAGGTGATCAGCCGATTCCGCCGCCTGCTTCGCGGTCAGCAGCTCGGCATTGGCGCGGGCAAGGGCCTCGGTCCGTTCGGCAACCCGTTGTTCGAGTTCCTGCGTATGGCGCTGTGCGAGGATGTTGACTTCGGCATTGCTGCGAACGATTTCATCGGTCTTCAGCGCCACCTGCCGGCGCAGCAGCCACACCCAGGCCACGGCCGCGAGCAGCAGCGCCACGGCCAGCGCCACCGCGCCGGACAGCCACGGCGGCAGAACCACGCGCGGCGCTTCCACCGCCCAGCGCCGCAGCGAGCGGAAGTAAGCCGAGTCATGATCCTTCTTCAACGCCACCAGCTGCCGGTCGATGGCCGCGAGCAGGGCCGGATCGCTCCCCTTCCTCATGGCGAAATACAGCTGCACCGGGCTGAACATGACCGCCGTGTCCTCGAGCCCGAACCCGGGGGCATAGCGCATGCCGAAGTAACGGTTGGTTACCACTGCATCGGCGCGGCCTTCGGCCACCGCGGCCAGCGCGGCGAAAAAATCGGGCACTGGCAGCAGCTCGACGGCGATACTGAAACCGGACGCCATCTGGCGGAAAACAGCCTCCTGCACCGAGCCGTCGAGCACTGCGACACGCTCGCCGTCGAGGTCGAGCAAGGTCCGGATGCCGCTGTCCGGCCGCGCATAGACCTGGCTCCAGCTCGACAGCACCGGTTCATCGTGAAAGTCGAACAATCGTTCGCGCTCGGCGCTGGGCGCCACATCCGGCATCAGATCGATCTCGCCCGCGGCCAGCCGCTCCAGCCCCTCGTTCCACGAACCGGGGACATACTCGATGCGCCAGCCTTCGGCGCGGGCGATCGCCTCGAGCACATCGACGAAGATGCCTTCGGCCTTGCCGTTGGCGCCCAGGCCGACTTTCGGGCTGTTCTGATAAATCCCCACCCGCAGGCTGTGGTCGGCCACCGCCAACGTCGGGAGCAGCAGCACCAGCAGCGCCACCCGGCGCCACGCCCTCCCCCACCCCGACCGGATCAGAACGCCAGCCTCCATGGCAACTCTCCCTGAATGAAAAGCCGTGCCGCCTCCGACTGCGGGCGGGCGAAAAAACGCTGCACCGGCGTCTGCTCGCACACCCGGCCGGCGGCCATGAAGACGATGTCGTCGCCGAGGCGGGTGGCCTGGCCAAGGTTGTGGGTGACCATCAGGATCCGCGTGCCGTCGGTACGGATCTCGCGGATGATGCGCTCGACCTCGGCGCTGGCGGAAGGGTCGAGGCTGGCGGTGGGTTCGTCGAGCAGCAGCAGCCGGGGCCGGGTCAACCACGCCCGCGCCAGCGCCAGACGCTGCTGCTCGCCACCGGAGAGCTGGCGCGCGCTGTCGGCGGCGCGGTGTGCCAGCCCCACCCGCGCCAGCACCGCCTGCGCCCGCCGCCGCCGTTCCCCCCGCATCACGCCGAGCGGCTTCAGGCCGAGGGCGACGTTGTCGAGCACGCTGGCACGCAGCACCATTGGATGCTGGAACACCATTTTCACCCGATGCCCGGGCGGAGCGCCCTCTTCCCATCGCGTACCACCCCACTCGATGTCGCCGCCACAGGGCCGGATCAGGCCGCAGATCGTACGCAGCAGCACCGATTTGCCGGCGCCGTTCGGCCCCAGCACCAGGGTGATGCCTTCCGCGCCGAGCTCCAGATCGACTCCGGCGAGGACTTCGCGGCCGCCGGGCGCGTAGCGCAGATCGCGGATGCGCAAGGGGAGGATGTCGTCCGCCATGGTCGGGGTCGCCATTGCGCTAGCCGAAACGGCGCATCGCCCAGTGGCGCAGCGCCGAGGCGAAGACGTTGAGCAGGAGGATGATCACGATCAGCACGATGCCGAGCGCGATCGCCAGCGGCAGGTCGCCCTTGCTCGTTTCGAGGGCGATCGCCGTGGTCATGACCCGGGTGGAGCGGTCGATGTTGCCGCCGACGATCATCACCGCCCCGACCTCGCTCATCGCCCGCCCCAGGCCGGCAAGCAGGGCCACCACCAGGGAATGGCGGCAATCGTGGAGCAAGGTGGTGACGCTGTCCCACCACGAAAAGCCCATCACCTCCAGCTCCTCGGCATAGCGCAGCCAGCTGTCCTCGACCACCTGGCGGGTGATCGCCGCCATCAGCGGTACCACCAGCAAGGTCTGGGCGACGACCATCGCCGCCGGCGTGTACAGCAGGCCGGCGCTGCCGAAAGGCCCCGAGCGCGACAGCAGCAGATAGACGACCACCCCCACCACCACCGAAGGCAGCCCCATCAGCGCGTTGACCAGCACCGACAGCAGGTTCTTGCCCGGAAAGCGCCCGACCGCGATGCACGCGCCCAGCGGCAGCCCGATCAGGGTGCCGAGCACGACCGCGCCGCCGCTGACCTGCAGCGACAGCAAGACGATCTCCGCCACTGCGGCATCGAAGCCGGACAGCAGCGACAACGCATCGGAAAACGTGGAGGTGAACGCCGACATTGCCGCGAGCATACCCGAGAAGGACGCGCCACGGCACGCCTCCCGACCCTGCCCGCGGGCCGGACAGGAGACCGCATTCCCCTCCCTCCGAAGGGCGCCGGCGCCGCCGGATACGGCGCCCGTGCCTAGCGGCGTGGTCTCAAGCCACCAGCTTCTTGAAGGTTTCGAGCACCGCCGCGCCATTGAACGGTTTCACGATCCAGCCCTTGATCCCGGCCGCCTTGCCGCGTTCTTTCATCGCAGGGCTGCTTTCCGTCGTCAGCATGATGACGTTGACCGACTGGTTGCCCAGCTCACCGCGGATTTTTTCGACCATCGTCAGCCCGTCCATGTTCGGCATATTGACGTCGCTCAGGACCAGGCGGATGCCGGGGTCGGACTTCATCCTGGCCAGTCCGTCCTTGCCATCGATCGCCGTCGCCACGTCGAATCCGTTGCCTTTCAGGAAACCCGCCACTTCCTCACGGACGGTGCTCGAATCGTCCACCACCAGAATTTTCGCCATATGGATGTCCTTGATAAATGCGCTCAGAAAAGTTCCAGCTCGCCGGAGGCGACCAGTTCGTTCGTGTCCTGCACGATCTCCCTGAAGTCCTCCGGCGCCCAGTTGAGATTGAATACGAAGCGCTGGTAGAGCTTGAACGTGTGGCCCGTACTTTCGTCGTTCAGCGTGTACAGGAAACAGAGCTGCGGGTTTTCCGTCCCGAACGAGATGTACTTGTGCTTGTGATTGACGATCAGCGGCACCTGGATCTGCGTGCCGAGGCTGGCCGCCTCGCCGACGTAACGATTCTTGAAAGAGCCCCAGATCAGGTTGGTGATCTCACCGAGCAGGCTGTTCACCGC
This sequence comes from Thauera aromatica K172, assembly GCF_003030465.1. Taxonomy (GTDB): domain Bacteria; phylum Pseudomonadota; class Gammaproteobacteria; order Burkholderiales; family Rhodocyclaceae; genus Thauera; species Thauera aromatica. The sequence continues at coordinate 2,714,118 of NZ_CP028339.1, forward strand.
CCGGAACGTCGCCCCGCCATCACCCGGCGCGTAGGTGTCGAGCTGGTCGAGAATCGGCTGCTCCTCGGTCTGCAGCATCATGTAGCCGCGGCACCAGTTGCTTTCCAGCGGGATCAGGCTGAACACCTCGCCGAAAATGATCCGGTCGCGGACGATGTAGGGCGTATGCCAGCGTGGCGTCAGGTGCTTGAACTGGCTGGCCAGAACGCTCTCGGTAATTTCCGAAATTCCACGCACGAGGGCATTCGGATAGGCGAGACAGAAGATGAACTCGTCGATCACCCGGCTCAGGCCGGACATGTCATTCGCCGTGTAGGCCGCGCAGCAGACGCGGCGCAGCGATTCATCGACGCCATCGAGCGTCGGTGCCGATGCGCGGCGCAAGATGATCGGCAGCTCCGGGCGGACCGTATGGATCTGCAGCGCGATTTCCCGACTCTCTTCGGCTGAAACGCCGTAATCCTCGGCATACAGAATGGCACCGAGATCGATGTTGGAACGCAACACCGACATCAGGCGGTTCTTCCTGACCTTGAGTCCGACCAGGTTGTGCGCATCGCAAAAATGCCGGATGCCCGCCAGATGCACCGGATCGCGCTCCAGCACCAGGACCTTGCTGACCGGTCTTTCCGTCATGCTTTCTCCATTGACTTCGATTTGAGTGTGGCGCCGCCGGCTCACTCAGAACAGCTCGAGCGCCCCGCTCTCTTCTTCGGCGACCGCCGGATCGACCCGGAAATCGAGATCGCCATATGCGCACAGGCACAGCGTGGCGTGCAGTGAGGCCGTGCGGTTGATTTCGATCCGGTAGTGCGCCAGGTAGGCGGGATCGAGCGCAGCAATGAACGGCAGGCATTTCCGGTCGAGGACGGAAGGGGTGGACATGCCCATGTGGGGGAAAAACCGGCCGAGCTCGCGATTCATGGCGCCGCAGCACATATTGCCGACTTCACCGAAAGTCTCGAAAAACGGGCGGCCCGAATCGCCCCGCGCGAAGTAATCCACGTTCGCCTTGTCCGCATCGACATGAAAAATCGTCAGCAGGCGAAAAAGGTAGGATGCGATGGTGAACACGACGATCCGGCTTTCCGGCGGCTCGAATCGATGCGAGGGCGGCAGCATCGCAATATCGATCGTATCGGACGGATTCATGACGAGACTGGCGCGCACCGCCCGGGTAAACAGCAGATCGACACCCTGCCGGGCCTGCTCGCCGATCATGCGATCTCCCCGAGGCGCTTCTGCAGCCGGCCGATCAGTGCATCCAGGCTGCTGATCGCGGACATGATCATCTTGCCGTCGGCCTGGATTTCCTGAAAGGTCGCCGTCGTCGTCAGATCATTCTTGTGCAGGCTCAGGCTGTAGTCCTTCGAAAGCGCCTCGGAACGTATCGCCAGCGCCCGCACTTCGTTGGCGACGACGGCGAAGCCGCGCCCGGATTCACCCGCCCGCGCCGCTTCGATCGCCGCATTCAGGGAGAGGATGACCACCTGCCTGACAATCGACGAAAATTCGTCGTTCTGCCGGTGCATCTCCCGGTTCTGCGCCATCAGCGAGTTCATCTCGTCGTGCCAGTGCTCGAAGGTCACGGCCAGATTCCGCAGCTGCGCCGCCTCCCCGGCCAACTTTTCGACCTGCTCCGACAAATCGGCTTTCAAGCTGCGGCTCTCCCGCCGCGACGCGTCCTCTCCACCGCTAGCCACGCCCCGTACTTGGCGAAGTTCCTGCTCGAGGTTTTCCAGGCGCTGCGCCAGGGCCTCGCGCTCCGCCTCCATGTCGGCGTTTTCAGCGGCGAGCCGGGCCAGCGAGCCTTCCAGCACCGCCTTTTCGCCCACCGCCAGATGATGGTCGGAGCGCAGCAGATGCAACTCTTCACGATGCGCGGCCTTGATTGTCGCCAGGGCCCGGTGCGAAACGCGCCCCGCGCGGAAATATACGGCCAGCCAGACGGCCATCGACAGCACTCCGGCCACCATCAGGAATTTGATAGACATCATCGATCAGGTCGCCGAAAGTTTGCCTTCGAGATTGAGCAGCGTCCCCATGATTCCGCAAGGGGCCGGCATCGATTCGCTGCCAGGCGAAAGCCTGGCCTGCACCGGGAGGCGGGCGGCGCTCACCTGCACCGCAAATGTTCCCGACAGCGTGATGAGCGTCTCGAAGGCGCGGAAGCCGGCGCCGACCTTGCCGTCGGTAAGGCGCAACTCGATCTCGCCCCCTTCGCGCTTGACGAAATCGCGCACCGCATCCATCCCGACTCCACGCCCCGACACCTCGGTCACGGCGCTCGCGGTGGAGAAACCGGGGGCAAAAACGAGCCTGGCGATGTCCTCGTCGGAAGTCGATGCCCCCTCCGGAATCAGCCCTTTTTCCAGCCCCTTCCGGCGAATATGGGCGAGCGCCAGCCCCTTGCCGTCATCGCGCAGGCGCATCGAAAGACGACCACCGGCAAGCGCCATGTCGAGCACGATCCGGCCCGCGGCCGACTTGCCTGTGGCCAGGCGTTCGGCCATCGGCTCGATCCCGTGATCGAGCGAATTCCGGTACAGGTGCATGAACACATTACGCAGCAGATCGCAGGCCTGATTGCGGATGTGGATCCCGTGGTCGTTCAAGACCAGCACCGGCGCTTCCTTGCCGAGTTCCGCCGCCAGCGACGGCAGCGAGGCGAAGACAGCGGCGAGCACCTCGCGCATCGGTTCGGTGCCAATCAGGCGCAAGTCGTGATGGATTCCTTGCAGGACGGCCACCAGCGTTTCCTGCGGGAGCGATGGCAGATCGAGCCCTTCCAGGCCGGCGCCGAGCCGCTCGATCTGGGCACGCGGCACCATCAGGCATTTGTCTTCACTGCCCCGGCGCCCCGGCCCGCGACGACCGAGCTTGACGTCGTTCAGCGACGCGTACTGCTCGATACTGGCCATCACCGCCTGCAACTGCTCGAGCAGTTTTTCCTTGTCCAGGATCACGGTCGCGTTCCTGCGCAATTCATCGTAGGCCTGCTCGGCCTCATGGACGATGTTGGCGAGGTGCAACAGGCCGTAGGTGCGGGCGTTGCCCTTGATCGTATGCATGTTGCGGAAGAGCTGCGTCACCAGTTCCGGGTGGGAGTCATCGGCCGCAAGCAGCAGGGCTTCGTTTTCGCCGACGAAATTCCGCGCGCTATCGACGAACGCGGTGAACTTCTCCTGCTGGACCCCGAGAATTTGGCCGATCATTTCGAGCTCGCGCTTCTGCTGCTCGGCCTCCGCTTCAAGCTGGCGCAATTCGGTCACGTCGCGCACGCAGACCATGACTTTCTCGACGACATCCTGCTCGTCGCAGATCGGCGACCAGCCCAGTTCAAGCGTTTTTACCCCCCCGTTCGGCAGCGTCCGCGTGATTTCGCCGACCAGCAGATGAGCGTTGAATTCGAAGTTCATCCGCTCTTCGCCGATGCAGGCCGCCAGCGTTGCTTCGATCTGCGACAAGACGTCGGAGCCGATGCCATCGTCACCGAACAGGAAGCTCATCGCGGCCTGCCCCGCCACCTCGTCGGTCCCGAAAATCGTTTCAAGATAGGCCGAGTATTCAGGATGGATCAGGCCGCCATCGACCACGGTCAGGATGCCCTGCGGCATGTTCTGCAGCATGGTGTGGATATCGTTGGTCTTCTCGCGCAGCTGGGCGCTACGCTCGGCAAGGCTCTTGGCCATGGCGTTGAACTGCTCGCCGACATTGCCGAGTTCGTCCCGGGTCGTGACCTCGACACGCGCGCCGAGATCGCCGGCCGCCATCGTGTTGACCGCATCGGACAGGCCGTTCACCGCCCGCATGATCGAAATGTACGCGGCGACGAAGCCCGCCACGACCAGCGCGAAGATCGCCAACATGGCGAGGATGACGCCGTTGCGCTGCAGCTTCCTGGCGGCGAGACGCTCGGCGAGGAGGTGGTCGGTCGCCGTCACGATCTCGCTGCCGATGCCCAGGGTTTCGTCGAAGGCCGTTTCGGTCAGCGCCAGGAAGGCCGCCGGCTCCATGCCGAAATCGGTCGTATCGAGCATTTTCGTCGTCAGCGCTTCCTGGACGGCGAGGTACGCGGTGTTCAGGCGGCCAGCGGCCTTTGCGAGGATCTCCGCCTGCGCGGGGTGCTCCTGCCCGACCTTCTCCAAGGCCTCCATGCTCCACTGCACCAGGACGTTGAAGTTGCCGCGCTGCATCGTCAGTTCACTGCGACGGCTGCCACGCAGACTTTTCCTGCTCAGCGTCATCGCCCCTATTTCTGCGCTAACGCCGGTCGCATGAACGAGCGAACCGTAGTAAGCGGTGAGCACACCCAGCAAGCGGCTGCTTGCCGCATCGCCATCGATCAGCAGGCCCGCCCCATCGTTGAGCTGCTCGAGCCCGGCGCGCAACCCGGCAATCGCGGCGGACAAGCCATCCGCATCGAAAGCATCGATGCTCCTGGCCATCGCCGCCCAGGAAACCCGTCCGAAGCCGGCTGCCGACGAGGGGCCGGCAAAGCCCTGCGCCGCAAACGCCCGTTGCAGCTCACCGAGCGCCGCGTGCGCACCGGCCTGCCTCACGGCGATCTGTTCTTGCAGCGCGAAAGAGCCGCCCAGGCGGTCCTGAATCGCCCGCTGCATCGCCAGCAGTTGATAAAGCCGGGCAGAAACCCGGTGCACCGGAACCTGCATGGCCAATGCGGAACGCTCCGTCTCGAGCGCCGTGACACGGGCATTGAGGGCAAAGACGAGAACGCCGGCCGCCACCAGCAGGGGGAGGCCGAAAATCAGCGCGGTGATGCGGAGCTTGCTACGGAAGGACAGCCGGCCAACGACTTGTACGACAGGCTCGAGGAGGCGCATATGGGCAGGACTTCATGAAATGAAACCCCGCCGATGCTAGGCAGTGCGCATTACGCCGCGATTACACCCACTCGGCGAAAGGTTTAACCGCCGCCTTTGCGCATCGCGTTATCGAGACGGCTCAGCAGGGCGCGCCGCGCCGGTTCGGCACCCGGAACAGCAAAGCGGTAGCGAACGTGCAGCTGGGGCAGCTCGAGCAGCCCCAGCCGGCGCACGCCCGCCGCCTCCACCTCGATTTCCAGCACCAGTTCGCCGTCCCGGAGGCGGAAACGGCCCTGCGCCGCACAGCCTTCGAGCGCCGGCCAGGCCATGCGCAGTTCGCGCTCGAACCCGGCGGGCGTGGCGGTCATCCGGCGCACGAAGGACTCCGGCACCGGGCCGCTGAAGAAGCGCGTCGACTCGAGCGCCATCCGTTTACAGAGCCCTCTCCCGCTCAGCCGCCCGCGATCGGCGGCCAGGCGGCCAACACGTCGCCGTCCTTCAGGCACCGCGTGGCACGCGCGGCGGGCGCCACGTAGTGGCCATTGAGCAGCACCAGGTGGGCACTGCGCTCGGGCACGCGGTAGCGCTGCAGCATGTCGGCCACGGTCGTGCCCTCGTCGACATCGAGTTCGAGCCGGTTGCCGCGGTGGCCGGCGGGCAGGTAGTCGGCGAGCGAGGCGAACAGCTTCAATGCGACCCGGATCGTCATCCCGCCCTCCCGCTCACCGGCCGGCCGCGGCCGCGCCGCGCACCCCGCGTTCCGCCCGCGCCGCACCCCTTCATGCCCGTCCCCCGGTTCAGCGCGCCAGCGCCATCGGCTGCTGGCTGCAGGCGATGTAGGCGTCGACGAAAGCCAGCGGCGCCGCGAGCAGACGCGCCTTCCACGCGCCGAGCCTGACCTGGCCGTGGATCAGGCCGCGCAGCGCGCCGACGTGCTCGGTGAGCCCGATCGAAGTCGCGCCGATCAGCACATCGTCCTTGAACTGGAGGCTCAGATAGCGATAGCGCGCATCGTCGACCAGCTCGACGCCCGCGCCGCCGTCTTCCGCCTTCGCCCCCCACCATTGGCCGAAGGAGGACGAGATCAGCCCCAGGGTGTCGAGCACGTTGATCGCCAGGACGCCGTTCAGGCGCGTCGCGCCGGCCTCGCCACGCGCCATGTTGAGCGCCGCGATGCGGGCCTGGTCGGCGGCATTGGGCTGGATCGCGGCGACCAGATGGGCGCCGGTGAAGAGGTCGGGCGCCTCGGCGACGTCGCCGGCAGCGAAGATCCCGGCCACGCTCGTCTGCATGCGCGCATCCACCAGCACGCCCTTGGCCACCTGCACCGCCGTGCCATCGAGAAAGCCGACGTTGGGCGCCACCCCGGCGGCGACGATGACCAGTTCGCACTCCAGGCGCTCGCCGGTCGACAGACTCACCGCCAGCGGCGCGGCGACACCGGCCGCACTGCCGCGGTCGATGCGCTGCACCCCGGCCGAGGTCAGCACGCGGATGCCCTTGTCCTCGACCCAGCGCTTGATCATGGCCCCGGCCGTGGGCGTCATCATCCGCGGCACCATGCGGTCGCCCATCTCCACCACGGTGAGCTCGACGCCGCGCCTGGCGAGCGCCTCCATGATGATGCAGCCGATGAAGCCGGCACCGAGCTGCAGCACGCGCGCGCCCGGTTTCGCCTGCGCGGCGATCGCGCGTGCATCGGCGAGCGTCCAGCAGGTCTGCACCTCGGCCAGGTCGACGCCGGCAATCGGCGGGCGCAGCGGATGCGAGCCGGTGGCGATCAGCAGGCGGTCGTAGGGCTCGAAATGGCCGTCGTCGAACAGCACGCGGCGCTTGTCGGTGTCGAGCGCTACCGCGCGCCCACGCAGCTCGCGGATGCGCAGGCGGTCGAAATGGCCGGGCGCCTTGCGCAACCAGGTGCCCGACTCGTCGATGTTGCCTTCCAGCAGGTAGGGGATCGCCATGCGTGAGTACGGCGGCGCGTCCTCGCTGCCGGCGAGCACGATGTCGTCTTGCGGCGCGGCGCGGCGCAGCGTCTCGGCGGCGACTACCCCAGCGGGGCCGTTGCCCAGAATCAGGTGTCTCATGCGCGAATCCTTGAAAGGCGCGCGGGCCTGCGCCCGTCACTGCGGACGGGGCGCGCTGGCCGCGCGCCGGTCAGCGCCGGCCTACAGGCCGAGCCGCTCCAGGGTCTGCGCGGTGGGCACGCCGCCGGGCGTCCACCCGCGCACCTTGTAGTACTCCGGCAGCATCTTCGCGAGCGCGTTCACCATGCCCTTCGCCGGCCCGGTCCTGGCTGGCTCCTGGGTCAGGCGCGGCGGCAGGGTGTCGTCGCTGGCGGTGAAGCCGGCAGCGTTGTTGAACTGGCGCTCCATGTTCCAGATGCGCTCGCCGACTTCGTTGAGCTTGTCCATGCTCCAGTCGCCCTCGCACGCCGCGGCGATCTGCGGCTGGACGTCGGCCAGGGTCCACGCGAAGCTGGTGAACACGCAGATGCCGGCCGAGTCGAACACCGCGGTCGCATCCTGGAAGGCCTTCACCAGCTCGGCCTTGCCTTCGGTGACGTGGGGATCGGTCTTGACCGGAATGCCCATCACTTCGGAGGCCACGGTGTAGCCGCGCAGGTGGCAGGCGCCGCGGTTCGAGGTGGCGTAGGCGAGGCCCATGCCCTGGATGCCGCGCGAATCGTAGGCGGGGAATTCCTGCCCCTTCACGCTCATCGACAGCTCGGGGTGGCCATACTTCTCGCACAGGCGCCTGCTGCCCAGCCCGAGCTCCTTGCCGAAGCCCTCGCCGAGCGCGGTCATCTCCACCAGCTTCGCCAGCGCCGCGGCCGAGCCGAAGGGCGCCGGCAGGCCGATCCGGGCGTCGTCGAGCACGCCCATTTCGTAGAGCTCCATCGCCGCGCCGACGGTGGCGCCGAACGAGATCGGGTCCATGCCCTGCTCGTTGCACACGAGGTTGGCGTACTGCAGCGCCTCGAGGTCGCCGACGCCGTTGGCCGCGCCGAGCGCCCACGCCGCCTCGTACTCGAGGCCGCCGGAAGCGCCCCAGTACTTCGGGCTGTTCTTGACCGTGAAGTGGCTCGGGTCGATCGCCGAGATGCGGCCGCAGGCGATCGTGCACCCGAAGCAGGCAGCGTTGGTGACGAGGTGGGGCTTGCCGTCGGACGCGCGCTTCTCGTGCATCGCCTCGGCGGAAATCTTGGAGGCGTCCTCGAACTGCACGTCGCGGTGGTTGCGCGTGGGCAGCGCGCCGATCTCGTTGATCACGTTCATCAGCACCTGGGTGCCGTACTTGGGCAGGCCCTGGCCGGTCACCGCATTGTCGGCGAGCACCTTCTTCGCCGCGCTGGTGGCGTGCACGAAGGCACCGAAGTCGCGGATGCCCGCCACCCCCTTGGTGCCGCGGATCGCCACCGCCTTCAGGTTCTTCGAGCCCATCACCGCGCCCACGCCGGAGCGCCCGGCGGCACGGTGCAGGTCATTGACGATGCAGGCGAACAGCACCTGGTTCTCGCCGGCGACGCCGATCGAGGACACGCGCACGAGCGGGTCCTGCAGTTCGTGCCTGATCTGCTCCTCGGTCTCCCAGCAGCTCTTGCCCCACAGCCCGGCGGCGTCGCGCAGCTCGGCGTGGTCGTTCTCGATGTAGAGCCACACCGGCTTCGGCGCGCGGCCCTCGAAGATCACCATGTCCCAGCCGGCGAACTTCATCTCGGCGCCGAAGAAGCCGCCCGAGTTCGAGCACGCGATCGCCCCGGTCAGCGGCCCCTTGGTGACGACGGTGTAGCGCCCGCCGGTGGAGGCCATGGTGCCGGTGAGCGGGCCGGTGGCCATGATCATCTTGTTGGCGGGCGACAGCGGATCGACCTGCGGGTCGATCTCGGACACCAGGTACTTGGTGGCCAGCCCGCGCGAACCGAGGTAGTCCTGCGCCCACTGCATGTTCAGCGGCTCTTCCGTGCACGTGCCCTGCGCCAGGTTGACCCGCAGGATCTTGCGATTCCATCCCATGACGCGTCCTCCTTCAGGAAGCGGCCGAAGCCGGCGTGTTGGCCTTCGCGGCCCAGGCGCGCATGCGGTCGATGCCGGTCCAGTCGGCGTCCACATAGGTGATCGCCGCGGTCGGACAGGCCTTCGCGCAGGCCGGGTCGCCCTCGCACAGGTCGCATTTCTGCACCTTGCCGGTGTCCTGGTTGTAATTGATCGTGCCGAACGGACAGGCGATCGTGCACACCTTGCAGCCGACGCAGGTGTCCTCGAACACCATCTTCGCGCCGGTCGTCAGATCGATGCGGATCGCATCGACCGGGCAGGAGTTCAGGCACCAGGCCTCGGTGCATTGGGTGCAGGTGTACGGCACTTTCCTGCCCTCGTGCTCGAAGTTGAACACCTTGATGCGCGATTTGCTGGGATTGATGACCCCGGTGTGCTCGAAGGAGCAGGCCATCTCGCATTGCAGACAGCCGGTGCACTTGGCGGGATCAATGTGCAGTGCTTTCCACATCGATCATCTCCTGGTCGTTGGTGACCCGACAACGTGCGGGACACGTTGCAGCGCGAGGCCAGAACGCAGGATTCGGCCGCCCCGCAGACCGCATGAACAGCCTGGAAAGCATACGCCGCGGCGATGACCAGTCAACCCGGGAAGGACCCGCTCGGGAATACCCCGCCACGCGGCCCCGCCTCAGCGCCGGCGCTGGCCCGGCGGCGGGGGCTCGGCTAGCATGTCGGCCCCGCCGGCGCCCTCCCCCGACCGCGCAGCGCGCATCCAGCACACTAGAATGAAAGCTCGCCGGAGAACACACATGAAGCGGATCATCATCGGCATTTCCGGCGCTTCGGGCGTCATTTACGGCATCCGGGCGCTGCAGGCCCTGAAGGCGATGGCAGACATCGAAACCCACCTGATCTTCTCCCCTTCGGCAAAGCGGACCGTCGTCGAGGAGACCGAGTGGACGGTGGCGCAGGTCGAGGCCCTCGCCGATGTGCTCCACACGCACGGCGACATCGGCGCCTCGATCGCCAGCGGCTCGTTCCGCACCGCCGGAATGCTGGTTGCGCCGTGCTCGATCAAGACCCTGTCGGGCATCGTCCATTCCTACAACGACAACCTCCTGACACGCGCCGCCGATGTCTGCCTGAAAGAGCGCCGCCCCCTGGTGCTGATGGTGCGGGAGACCCCCCTGCACCTCGGCCACCTCGAAATGATGGCTCAGGCGGTCCGCTACGGGGCCGTGATCCTGCCCCCGGTGCCTGCGTTCTACAGCAAGCCGCAAAGCCTCGACGACATCGTCGACCACAGCGTAGGCAAGGCCCTCGACCTGTTCGACATCGAACACCCGCTGCTCAAGCGCTGGAAAGAAGAGCCCGCCGTCCCGCCCGGCGCCGGCACATGAACGCCAGGCGGCGCCGGCGCTGAGAGCGGCCCGCGTCCTTTTCTGCACCGCGCCGCTCCGGAAGGCCATGCACGGCCCGCGCGGCGCCCTGCAAAAGGGGCGACCGTGCAGGACCGATCGAGCGGTTTACATCGCAAAAAATACTGTATACAGTATTCATCAACGCACCCCGCTCACCTGATCCGGCTCCACAAGGCTTCCCCGATGGCTTCGACGCTCTCCCCTCTCAAACCCATAGAACGGCCGCTCGCCCTCGGCGAGCAGGTCTATCACAAGCTGCGCGCCTCCATCCGCGACGGCCTGATCGCCGGCGGCCAGCCCCTGCAGGAAGTGCAACTCGCCGAGCAGCTCGGCGTGTCCCGCACGCCGGTGCGCGAAGCGCTGCGCCGCCTGTCGAGCGAAGGCCTGCTCGCCTCCGACGGGCGCAGCTTCATCGTCCCCGAGCTGACGCTGGACGACGTCAACGACATCTATGAAATCCGCTCCCTGGTCGAGCCTGCGGCGATCCGCCACGTCGCCCGCTTCACCACTTCAGCCGAAGTGCGCCGCCCGCTCGACGAGGCGCTGCAGGCCGCGACGCGGGCCCACGAACAGGGCGACGCCGATGCCTTCCGCGGCGCCAACATCCGCTTCCGCGCCGCCTGGCTGGCACTGGTGCCCAATCCCCGCCTCGTCCACATCATCGAACAGTATGCGGACCACATGCAGCGGATCCGCCGCCTGACGCTCGACGACTACGCCACCCGCAAGATCGTGCTGCACGGCCTGGGGCGGCTCGCCGCCGCGCTCGCAACCGGCGACGGCGAGCTCGCCGCCGCAGCGATGCTCGAACACCTCGGCCAGGCCCGGGTCGCGTTCATCCACGCCGTGGGCCTCGACACGCCCCGGACGGCCGCCGCCAGGCCCTGAAGCAAGCGCTCCGCAACGGCACGCCGCACCGCCCCCCAGAACGAACCCAGGAGTTTCCACATGAAGTACCGGGCAGAAATTCCCTACGGCGCCTACTGGAGCACCCCCTTCGCGCGCTGGCAAGGCAGCTTTTCCAACCTGCACAGCATCGAGTTCGCCGCCCACGTGGCGCGCCACGAGCTCGGCCGCCGCAACATCGACCCGGCGATCCTGGACTACGGCGTGCTCGGTTTCTCGGTGCCGCATAAGCACGCCTTCTACGGCCTGCCCTGGCTCACCGGGCTGATCGGCGCACCCCGCGCGGGCGGGCCGACGATGATGCAGGCCTGCGCCACCGGGGTGCGCACCCTGCTCGCCGCGGTCCAGGAAGTCGACGCCGGCCTGGCCAGCGTCGCGCTCGCGATCAACTGCGACCGCACCTCCAACGGCCCCCATCTGTACTACCCGAACCCGCGCGCGCCGGGCGGCACCGGCAGCGCCGAAAACTGGGTCATGGACAACTTCGGCTGCGACCCCCTCGGCGGCCATTCGATGCTGCAGACCGCCGAAAACGTCGCCGCCCGGCATGGCGTGGCGACCGCGCAGCAGCACGAAGTCGTGCTCCGCCGCGAACAACAATATGCCCAGGCGCTGGAAAACGGCGCGGCCTTCCTGAAGCGCTTCATGAGCCTGCCGTTCGACGTGCCGAGCGCCGATTTCCGCAAGACCGTCGCCACCCTCGACGGCGACGAAGGGGTGGTGCGCTCGAGCGCCGAAAGCCTGGCCCGGCTGAAACCGGTCGCGGCCGGCGGAACGATCACCTACGGTGGCCAGACCCACCCTGCCGATGGCAATGCGGCCATCATCGTCACCACCGCCGCGAGGGCGCGCGAGCTGTCCCGCGATCCGGCGATCGCGGTGCGCCTGCACGGCTTCGGCCTCGCCCGGGCGGAGCTCGCCTACATGCCCGAAGCGACCATCCCGGCGGCCCGCAACGCCCTCGCCCAGGCCGGCCGCGGCATCGCCGACATCGACGCGGTGAAGACCCACAACCCGTTCGCGGTCAACGACCTGGTGTTCGCCCGTGAAACCGGCGCCGACCTGATGCACATGAACAACTACGGCTGTTCCCTGGTCTGGGGCCATCCGCAGGCGCCGATGGGCACGCGCGCGATCATCGAGCTGATCGAGGAACTCGCGCTGCGCGGCGGCGGGTTCGGCCTGTTTGCCGGCTGCGCCGCCGGCGACACGGCGATGGCCGTCGTCCTCGAAGTGGGAGATGCCCACGCCTGACCCGCAGTTCCCCACCCCGCGACCGCTGGCCGGAAGAGGCGTGTGCAACGCCCGCCGTGGGGGAAAACCCCAAGGATTGACAACCGCTTGAAGCGTACACGGCGCGACAGACGCCGGACGCAGCTGACGACAAAGGAGGAGGAGCATGGGGCTCTGGCAGTGGATTGCGCGTCATGCCGCAGCGACGCCCGGCAAGGTCGCACTCCGCTTCGGCGGACAGGACCTGAACTATGCACAGTTCGCCGCGCGGATCGAGCGCTTCGCCGCGGCGCTCGACGCCACCGGCGGCGGGCACGGCAAGTGCGTCGCCTATCTCGGCTACAACCGCCCGGAGACGCTCGCCGCGCTGTTCGCCTGCGCCCGCCTGGGCGCCCTGTTCATGCCGATGAACTGGCGCCTGGCCGGCGCCGAGCACCGCCGCCTGCTCGAGGACTGCCCACCGGCGGTGCTGATCGCGGAAAGCCCGTTCGCCGAAGCGATCGACGACATCCGGCGAACGCTCCCCGATGCCACCCTGGTGGCGCTGGGCCCGCTACCCGCCGGCTGGATCGGGCTCGATTCCTTCCTCGCCCGGGCCGAAGGCCGCACGACGCCGCCGGCCGGCGATGACACCGCGGCGCCGCTGCTGATCTGCTACACCTCGGGGTCGACGGGCAAGCCCCGCGGCGTGCTGCTGAGCCAGGACGCCCTGATCTGGAACGCGGCCAACAGCATCGACCTGCACGGCCTGACCGCCAGTGACCGCGTCCTCGTCAACCTGCCCCTGTTCCACGTCGGCGGCCTCAACAACCAGACCACCCCGGCACTGTCGGTCGGCGCCACCGTGGTGCTGCATCCCAAGTTCGACGCCGACGCCACGTTCGATGCGATCGAGCGCGAGCGCATCACCCTCACCGTGCTCGTCCCCACCCAGATCGAGATGATGCTCGCCCACCCGCGCTGGAAAGATGCCGACCTCTCCAGCCTGCGCATGATCTCCACCGGCTCGACGATCGTCCCCGAGCGCCTAGTCCACGCCCTGCTCGAGCGCGGCATCCCGCTGGTGTCGATCTACGGCGCCACCGAAACCTGTCCGATCGCCGCCTGCCTGCGCCCCGAGGACGTCGCCCGCAAGCCCGCCTCCACCGGCCGCGCCGCGCGCTACACCCGCATCCGCCTCATCGACGGCGCCGGCCACGACGTTCCCGCGGGTGTGACCGGCGAGATCCTGGTCCAGGGCCCGAACGTCATGACCGGCTACTGGAACGACCCGCACGGCACGGCCGCCGCCTTCATCGACGGCTGGTTCCGCACCGGCGACATGGGCCACCAGGACGACGAAGGCTATCTCTACATCGACGGCCGCAAGAAGGACCTGATCATTTCCGGCGGCGAGAACATCTACCCCGCCGAAATCGAAGCGGTGCTCGCCGAAGCCCCGCAGATCGCCGAAGTCACCGTCGTCGGCCGCCCCCATCCGCGCTGGGGCGAGATCGTCGTCGCCGTCGTCGTCGTCGCCGAAGGCCACGAACTGGACGCGACGCAGGTCCTGCAGATTCTCGAAGGACGCATCGCCCGCTACAAGCTTCCCAAGGAGGTGGTGTTTACCGACCAGCTGCCGCGCACCGCCCTGGGCAAGATCCGCAAAGACGACGTGCGCCGGCTGGTCGCACGGCCGTCCCACCTGGAGCACATCCAATGACGCTGAAGATCGGGATCGACGTCGGCGGCACGTTCACGGACTTTGTCGTGATCCACGGCACGGCCGAGCCGGCGATATTCAAGACCTTGTCGACACCTGCGGATCCGTCGATCGCGGTCGTAAACGGCCTCGCCGAAATCGCCGCGAGCATGGACCCGCCGCTGACGCTGGAGGCGCTGGCCGCGCGCATCGACACCATCGTGCACGGCACCACGGTGACGACCAACGCCACCCTCACCGGCACTGGGGCGAAATGCGGCCTGCTCACCACCGCCGGCGTGCGCGACGCCCTCGAGATGCGCCGCGGCATCCGCGAGGAGCAGTACAACAACCGCTACACCAACGTCAAACCGCTGGTGCCGCGCTACCTGCGCCAGGGCATCGGTGGCCGCCTCGACCGCGACGGCAACGAAATCGCCCCCCTCGACGAGGCCGGACTGGACGCGGCGATCGCGCTGCTGGGCGACGAGAAGGTCGACGCGGTGGCGATCTGCTTCATGAACTCGTTCGCCAATCCGGCCCACGAACGTGCCGCCGCCGAGCGCGTGCGCCGTGCCCTGCCCGGCGCCCACCTGTCGGTGTCGACCGATCTGCTGCCTTCGATCCGCTTCTACGAGCGCCTCAGCACCACCGCGCTCAACGCCTACGTCGGCCCCAAGCTCAACCACTACCTCGACCAGCTCGTCGGCCGCCTCAAAGGCATCGGCTTCGGCGGCCTGCTGCTGATCATGCAGTCCAACGGCGGCGTCATCTCGCCCCAGCTCGCCCGCGAGCGCGCCGCCCTCACCCTGCTCTCCGGGCCGGCCGGCGGCCCCGGCGCCGGGCTGTTCTACGTGCGCCCCCACGGCCAGGACAAGTGCATCGTCACCGACATGGGCGGGACCAGCTTCGAGACCTCGATCGCGGTCGGCACGCCGATGCTCAAGAACGACGGCGAGATCGCCCGCTACAAGATCGCGCTGCCGATGCTCGACATCCATACCATCGGCGCCGGCGGCGGCTCGATCGGCTGGATCGACGAAGGCGGCCTGCTGCGCATGGGCCCGCAAAGCGCCGGCGCCGATCCGGGGCCGGCCTGCTACGGCCGCGGCGGCACCCTGCCCGCGACCACCGACGCCAACGTCGTGCTCGGCTACCTCGACCCCGAGTTCTTCGCCGGCGGCAAGATGAAGCTCGACCTCGACGCCGCGCGCCGCGCGATCGAGGAGCACATCGCCCGCCCGCTCGGACTGTCGATCGAGGACGCCGCCGCCGGCATGTACCGGGTGGCGTGCAACAGCATGGCGCAGGGGGTGCGCGAGGTCACCATCAAGCGCGGCTTCGATCCGCGCGAGTTCCCGCTCATTCCCGCCGGCGGCGCCGGCCCGATCCACTCCTGCCTGATCTGCGACGAGCTCGAGATCCCGCTCCAGATCGTGCCGCGCGAGTCGTCCGTGCTGTGCGCTTTCGGCATGCTGATGAGCGAGCTCAAGCACGACTTCGTGCGCACCTTCGTCTCCCGCCTCGACGCCGTCGACTGGGCACGCCTCAACGCCGCGATCGACGACATGGCCGCCGAGGGCGCCGCCCAGCTCGACGCCGAGCGCATCCCGCCAGCGCGCCGCCGCTTCGAGATCAAGTTCGACTGCCGCTACGTCAAGCAGTACCACGAAGTCTCGTTCGCGGTCGCGCGCGAACACCTCGAGCGCAACGACGTCGCCGCCATCGCCGCCGCCTTCCACGCCGAGCACAACCGGCTCTACGGCTACGAGCTCGCCCAGGAGCACACTCCGGTGGAAATCATCAACGTGCGCGTGCAGGCGATCGGCCTCACCGACAAGCCGCAGCCGCACGAGAAGACCTGGAGCGGCGAAGACGCCGGCCACGCGCGCAAAGGCGAACGCCCGGTGTACATCCCGGAGACCCGGCGCTTCGACACCGTGCCGGTCTACGACGGCCACCGCCTGCGTTTCGGCAACCGCATCACCGGCCCGGCGATGATCGAACAGGAGACGACGGCGATCTTCGTCAGCGCCGCCTACGACTGCGTCATCGACGCGCTCGGCTCCTTCGCGCTCTACCGCAAGGGCCGCGAAGATCTCGTCCAGTCCTGCATCCGCGAACAGAAGGAGGCCGTGGCATGAGCACCCCCGAACAGCGCGCCGCAATCGATCCGATCCTGCTCTCGGTCTATGCGCGGACCTTCAAGTCGATCACCGACGAGATGAGCATCTCGATGGAGCAGACCACCCGCTCGCCGATCCTGTGCGAGGCCAAGGACTACGTCACCGGCCTCTACGACGGCGACGGCAACATGCTCGAGCAGACCGAGAACCTGCCCATCCTCGCCTTCTCGCTGGCGCCGGTGTGCAAGTACATCAAGGACTACTTCGGCGACGACCTCCACCCCGGCGACGTCATCTTCCACAACGACGTCTTCAGCCTGGGCAACCAGAACAACGACGTCGCGGTGTTCAAGCCGATCTTCTTCGAGGGCCGGCTGGTGGCGTGGACCGCGGTCAAGGGCCACCAGGCCGACATCGGCGGCAACGTGCGCGGCGGCTACAACCCGAACGCGGTCGAGGTGTGGCAGGAGGCGCTGCGCATCCCGCCGGTCAAGGTGGTCGAGAAGGGCAAGCTCCGCAAGGACGTGTGGAACCTGATCTTCGCCAACATCCGGCTCGACATCGTGCAGCACGACATGAAGGCCGAGATGGGCGCATGCACGGTCGGCGAGCGCCGCCTGCTCGAGCTGCTCGGCAAGTACGGGGTGGCGAGCTACGAAGCGCACAAGGCGGCGCTGTTCGATGCCACCCGGCGGATGATGGAAGCGGAGATCGCCAAGATTCCCAACGGCCGCTATTCGGGAGAAGGCTACGTCTACTACGACGGCCGCCACGAAGGCAGCAAGTTCACCATCCGCGTCGACATCGAGGTCGCCGATCGCTCGATCCGCTTCGACTACTCGCGCACCGACCCGCAGACCAACGGCTTCGTCAACGGCACCTTCACTTCCAGCGCCTCGGCCACCATCCTCACCTTGCTGCAGATGGTCAATCCCGACATCCCGCACAACGAGGGCATGGTCCAGCCGATCGAGATCGTGATCCCCGAAGGCACCCTGCTCAACGCCTCCTATCCGAAAGCCACCACCTTCGGCAACCACCTCTGCCCGCCCAACGCCGACGCCATCCAGCGCGCACTCGCGCCGGTGATGCCCGATCGCGTCACCGCAGGCTGGAACAACCTGCTGTGCTCGCTCACCACCGGCATCGACCCGAAGAAGAACGAGGCCTACGTCGACATCGGCTTCATGGGCCTGAAGGGCGGCTCGGGGGCGATGCGCGGCACCGACGGCTACGACCACATCGGCATGATCGACGCCTCCGGCGGCGTGCTCGACCAGGACTACGAGATGTTCGAGCAGCAGACCCCGCACCGCCTGATCCGCCACGAACTGCTGACCGACTCGGCCGGCGCCGGCCAGTGGCGCGGCGGGCTCGGCGTGGAGACGATCTTCGAGATCGGCTCCGACGACACCCAGCTGGTGACTTTCGGCGACGGCGATTTCGAGCCCGCGTTCGGCCTCTTCGGCGGCGGCGAGGGCGGGCTCAACTTCATCCGCCTGCACTACCCCGACGGCACCGTCGTGGTGCCGAAGAACAAGGACCTGATCACCGGCGTGCCCAAGGGCACGATCTACCACCAGGTCGCCAGCGGCGGCGGCGGCTACGGCGACCCGAAGCGGCGCAGCCGCAAGGCGCTCGCCGAGGAGGTCCGCAACGGCGTGATCTCGGCCGCGGCCGCGCGCACCCTGTACGGCTATGAACCGGAGCAGGCGGCCTGACCATGGACTTCGACCTGAACGAAGAGCAGCAGGCCATCCGCGACACCTTCGCGCGCTTTTGCGACGCACGCATCGCCCCCCAGGCGGCCGCCCTTGACGAGGCCCGCGCCTATCCCCGCGCGCTGATGCGCGAACTGGCCACGCTCGGCTTTGTCGGCATGCGCTACCCGGAGGAGGCCGGCGGCAGCGGCCTCGGCCTCACCGAGTACTGCCTCGCCCTCACCGAGATCGCGCGCGGCTCGATGTCGCTCGCCGGGGCGGCGGCGATGCAGTCGCTGATGGGCACGAAGTTCCTCCACATGCTCGGCAGCCCCGACATCATCGAGCGCCTGTTCAAGCCCGCGCTCGCCGGCGACAAGATCGGCGCGATCTGCATGACCGAACCGGGCGCCGGTTCCGACCTGTCAGGCATCGCCACCCAGGCCCGCAAGGTCGACGGCGGCTACGTCCTCAACGGGCGCAAGACCTGGATCACCGCCGCCCCGGTGGCCGATTTCTTCACCGTGTTCGCGCGCGCCGGCGAGGAGAAAAAGCTCACCATCTTCCTCGTCGAGAAGGACTTCCCCGGCCTCGTCATTGGGCGCGCGATCCACAAGATGGGCGTGTGGGCGCTGCCGACCTCCGAGCTCGCCTTCGACGACTGCTTCGTGCCCGACAGCCACCGCCTGTCGAAGGAGGAAGGGGACGGCGAAGCCCACCTCAGGAAGACCCTCGCCGAGATCCGCATCCTCACCGGCGCGATGGCGCTCGGCTGCGCGCGCGCCGCGCTCGCCGAAGCGGTGCGCTACGCCGGCGAGCGCGTCCAGTTCGGCAAGCCGATCGACCGCTTCCAGGCCATCCAGCTCAAGCTCGCCGACATGGCGACCGGCCTCGAGGCCGCCACCCACCTCGTCCACTATGCCGCCTGGCTGCACGGCGCCGGCCGCCCCCACCACAAGGAGGCGGCGATGGCGAAGCTGTTCGCCACCGAGACCGCGGCCACCGTGTGCGACCAGGCCGCGCGCGTGTTCGCCTCCTACGGCTACGCGATGGAGTACCCGGTGCAGCGTTACCTGCGCGACATCCGCTTCACCCTGATCGGTGGCGGCACCAGCGAAATTCTCAAGCTCATCATTGCAAAGGAGGTCAGCGCATGAGCTCACCGACCCAGGCGATGCCGGCACGCCGGATCCGCGTCCTGCTCGCCAAGCCCGGCCTCGACGGCCACGACCAGGGCGCCAAGATCGTCGCCCGCGCGATGATGGACGCCGGCTTCGAAGTCATCTACACCGGCCTGCGCCAGACCCCGGAGGCGGTCGCCCGCATCGCCCTCGACGAGGACGTCGACGTCGTCGCGCTGTCGAGCATGGCCGGCTCGCACCTGCCCTTCTGCCGCAAGCTCAAGCCCCTGCTCGAAGCCGGCGGCCTCACCGACAAGCTGTGGATGATCGGCGGCAACCTGCCCGCCCAGGACCACGACGCCCTGCGCGAACTGGGCTTCGCAGGCATCTTTCCCACCGGCTCGCGGCTCGAGGCGGTGGTGTCCTACATCCGGGAGAACGCCCCATGAACGACCGCGCCCCAGTCGAACCGAAAGCCGTGTTCAACGAGTCCGGCCTCGAAGTGAAGCCGCTGTACACCCGGGCCGACGTCGACGCCAGCGGCGGCGAAGCGATGATCGGCGCCCCCGGCGAATACCCCTTCACCCGCGGCATCCACCGCCTGATGTACCGCAAGCAGCCGTGGACGATGCGCCAGTACGCCGGCTTCGGCAATCCGCGCGACACCAACCAGCGCTTCAAGTACCTGATCGCCAACGGCCAGACCGGGCTCAACGTCGCCTTCGACCTGCCCACCCAGATCGGCCTCGACTCGGACGACCCGCTCGCCGAAGGCGAGATCGGCCGCGTCGGCATGTCGATCGACACCTTGCGCGACTTCGAGCTCGCCTTCGACGGCATCGACCTCGACAAGATCACCGTGTCGATGACGATCAACGGCGCCGCGGCGATCGCGATCGCGATGTACCTGGCAATGGCGGAAAAGCGCGGTTACGACGTCACCAAACTGCGCGGCACCGCGCAGAACGACATCCTCAAGGAATTCATCGGCCGCGGCACCTGGATCTTCCCGGTCGAGCCCTCGATCCGGCTGGTCGGCGACACCATCGAGTACTGTGCCCGCCACGCTCCCAAGTACAGCCCGGTGTCGGTCTGCGGCTATCACATCCGCGAATCGGGCGCGACTCCGGCGCAGGAGATGGCCTACGCGTTCTGCATCGCCCGCGCCTACGCCGACGAGGCGATCCGGCGCGGCCTCCACGTCGACGAGTTCGCCGGCCGCCTGTCCTACAACTTCAACATCTTCGGCAACCTCTTCGAGCAGGTGGCGAAATTCCGCGCCGGGCGCAGCCTGTGGGCCAAGATCATGAAGGAGGAATACAAGGCGGAAAGCCCGGGCTCGATGTGGCTGCGCATGATCGCCGCCGGCGGCGGTGGCGGGCTGACCTTCGAGCAGCCCGAGCTGAACATCGTGCGCGGCGCCTACTACGCCCTGATCAGCGCCCTGTCGGGCACCCAGACGATGGCGCTGTGCTCCTACGACGAGGCCTACACCATTCCTACCGAGTATTCGGCACGGATCTCGCTGCGCACCATGCAGATCCTGATCGAGGAGATGGGGCTGACCGAGACCGTCGACCCGCTCGGCGGCTCCTGGTACGTCGAGACGATGACCAACCAGATGCGCGCGAAGATGGAGGAAATCATCGCCGAGACCGATGCCGAAGGCGGCATCGTCAAGCTGATCTCGGAAGGGGCGATCCAGGCCAAGGTCTCCGCCCAGGCCTACCGGATGCAGCAGAACATCGAGTCGGGCGCCTTCCCCAAGGTCGGCGTCAACTGCTACCGCAACGAGCACGAGGACGAGCACCCGGTCGAATTCCACCCCTACAACGAAGACGACGCCCGCGCCCAGATCGCCAGCCTGGCCCAGGTCCGCACCGAGCGCGACGCCGACGCGGTGGCGCGCGCGCTCGCCCGCGTCGGCGCCGATGCCCGCGACGGCGCCAACGTGATGCCGGCGATCGTCGACGCGGTCAAGGCCTATGCCAGCGTCGGCGAGATCACCCGCGAGCTGGTGAAGGTCTTCGGCCGCTACCAGGAACCGATCCGCTTCTGAGGAAACCGCATGAACACCATCGAACGCTATCTCGCGCCGACCTGTCTGGAAGAGGCTCTCGACTGCCTCCACCGGCATGACGGCGTCACCATCCTCGCCGGCGGCACCGACCTGATGCCGCAGAGCCGGGCCGGACGCATCCGCATCCAGCCCACCCTGCTCAACATCCGCCGCATTCCCGAACTGCAGGGCATCACCGTCGAGGACGGCGCAATCCGCATCGGCGCCCTGACCACCGTCACCGAACTGCTCGCCAGCGAGCTGGTGCGCACCCGCCTGCCGGCGCTCGCCGAGGCCTGCAACCATTTCGCCAGCGACCAGATCCGCAACGCGGCCACGATCGGCGGCAACATCAGCAACGCCTCGCCGGCCGGCGACACTCTGGTGCCGCTGCTCGCCCTCGACGCCGAAGTCGAGCTCGCGGCCAAGCCCAACGGCCACATCGCCCGCCGCCGGCTGCCGATCGCCGACTACTTCACCGGCCCCGGCCGGACCCGGCGCGAGCCTCACGAACTGCTCGCCGGCGTGCGCATCCCGCTCCCCGCACCGGGCCGGGTGGCGCACTTCTTCAAGTTCGGCACCCGCCCCGCGCTCGACATCTCGACGATCTCGATCGCGATCGCCGGCACCCTCATCGACGGCGCCCTCGGCGACGTGCGCATCGCCTTCGGTGCGGTCGCCCCCACCCCGGTCCGCGCCCGCCGCACCGAAGCCGTGCTCGAAGGCCGCCCCCTGAACCCGGCGACGATCGCGGGCGCCGCCGCCGTGGCGCGCGACGAAGTCGACCCGATCGACGACGTCCGCGCCAGCGCCTGGTACCGCAAGGAACTGATCCACAACATGACCAAGAGGATGCTCGACCATGTCGCTCAAGCATGACATCGAATTCACCCTGAACGGCGTCCGGCGGCGGGTCACCGTGCCGGTCGACATGAGCGCGCTGGAAATGCTGCGCAACGTCCTCGGCCTCACCGGCACCAAGTACGGCTGCGGCGAAGGCGAGTGCGGCGCGTGCACGATCCGGGTCGACGGCACGACGATGAACGCCTGCCTGATGTTCGCCGCCGACTGCGACGGGCGCGAGCTGGTGACCATCGAAGGGCTGGCCGGCGAGCAGCGCAGCGAGGCCCTGCGCGCCGCCTTCGTCGAGCACGGTGCGGTACAGTGCGGCTTCTGCACGCCGGGAATGGTGATGCAGGCGAGCCACGTCCTCGACGCCCACCCGGACGCCGACGAGGCCACGATCAAGCGCGGCATCGAAGGCAACCTGTGCCGCTGCACCGGCTACCGCAAGATCGTCGACGCGATCTCGGCCACGACCACGTCGTGCTGTGGCGGCCACTGAGGGGAGGCGAACGATGAACATCGCAGCACATCCGCAGCAGATCGAGCGCGACACCCTGATCGGCAAGCGCATCCAGAAGAAGGACGCGCCCGAAAAGGCGAGCGGCAAGACGCGCTACCTCCACGACCTCAACCTGCCCGGCCAGCTCTACGCCAGGATCCTGCGCTCGGCCCGCGTCCATGCCCGCATCCTGAGCATCGACACCTCCGCGGCGCGCGCCCTGCCCGGGGTGCACGCGGTGATCACCGCCGCCGACGTTCCCGACCAGCGCCCGATCGGCGTCGCCCGCGACCATCTGCCGCTGAAGGGCGACCGGGTGCGCAGCCAGCGCGACGAGATCGCCGCGGTCGCCGCCGACAGCGAGGAGATCGCCGAGCAGGCGCTGCGCCTGATCCGGGTCGAATACGAAGACCTGCCGGTGCTCGCCGATCCCGCCGCCGCGGTCGCCCCCGGCGCGGTGCAGATCCACCCGCCGCGGCTCGCCGCCGACGGCAGCGTCCTCGAGCCCGGCCGCGCGGGCAACGTCGCGATGCGCTTCGACTACGGCCACGGCGACACCGCCGAGGGCGAGGCCGAATCGGACGTGATCCTCGAGGACACCTTCAGCCTGCACTACGTCACCCACTGCTGCCTGGGGGTGTCGGGGATCATCGCCGAGTTCGACGCCTCGGGTAACCTGCTGATGTACTCCAACACCCAGGTGCCGTTCCTGCACAAGCGCGAGTTCGCCGAGTACCTGAACATGGACCCGGCGCGCATCCGCATCATCCAGCCGCCGATCGGCGGCGGCTTCGGCTCCAAGCTCGACGTCTATCCGTTCGAAGTCATCTGCGTCTTCCTCGCCCGCGCTGCCGGGCGCCCGGTGAAGCTGGTGTTCAGCCGCGAGGAAGAGTTCCTCGCCTCGCCCACCCGCCAGCCGGTGCTGCTCACCCTGCGCTCGGGCTGCAAAAAGGACGGCACCCTGACCTTCCGCCAGGTCCACACCCTGCACGACAACGGCGCCTACACCTCGTGGGGGGCGACCACGCCGTTCGTCATGATGCAGACCTTCTCCTCGCTGTACCGGGTACCGCACTGCGACTACCACACCACCGCGGTGTACACCAACAACCCCTACGCCGGGTCGTTCCGCGGCTACGGCAACCTGCAGGCGACCTTCGCCATCGAGCAGCACATGGACATGCTCGCCGAGGCGATCGGCATGGACCCGCTCGCATTCCGGCTGCAGAACGCGCAGGAGGCGGGCGAGGTCACCGGCCAGGGCATGGTATTCAAGAGCTGCGGCTTCAAGGACTGCCTCACCACCGCCGCCGCACGCAGCGACTACCTGCACAAGCACCGCGACAACCTCGCCGCGCGCGACGCCCCCGGCCCGCTCAAGCGCGGCATCGGCATCGCCTCGATGCTGCACGTCGGCGGCGGCGCCAAGATCTACCCTTCGGACGGCTGCGGCACCATCCTCAAGCTCGACGATTTCGCCAACGTCACCCTCATCACCGGCGCCTCCGAGATCGGCCAGGGCTCGGAAACGGTGCTCTCCCAGCTCGTCTGCGAGGAACTCGGCCTGCCCATCGCCGCGGTCACCGTGGTCAACAACGACACCGCGATCACGCCCTGGGACGTCGGCGTCCACGCCAGCCGCACCACCTTCATCGCCGGCAACTCGGCGATCGGCGCCGCCCGCAAGGCGAAGGCTAAGATCCTCGCCGCCGCGGCGCAGAAGTTCGGCTGTGCGGCCGAGGAGCTCGACCTCTACGGCGGCCACATCGTGCGCAACGACAGCGGCGAGGCCGTGGTCGAGCTCGCCCGCTTCATCCGCGGCCTGCACTTTTCTGAGCGCGCCGAGCTGATCATGACCACCCACTACTACGAGCCCCCCAGCGTGCACCAGGACAAGGGCTACAAGGGCGACGTCTCCGCCGCCTACGCGTGGGCGACCCAGGTCGTCGAAGTCGAGGTCGACACCGACACCGGCATCGTCAGGATGACCAAAGTCACCGGCGCGCACGACGTCGGCCGGGTGCTGAACCGGCTCGGCATCGAGGGCCAGATCGAGGGCGGCGTGGTGATGGGCCAGGGCTACGCGCTCACCGAGAACCTGATGATCGAAAACGGCGTCATGCGCAACCCGAACTTCCGCGACTACAAGCTGGTGACCGCGCCGGAAATTCCCGAGATGGACATTTCCTTCATCGAGTCGATGGACGGCGAAGGCCCGCAGGGTGCGAAGGGGGTCGGCGAGGCGCCCTCGATCTGCATCGCCGCGGCCGCCGCCAACGCGATCTACAACGCCACCGGCACCCGCCTCTTCGCCCTGCCGTTCACGCCCGAGGCCGTGTATGCCGCGCTCCATGGCCGCGCCGGGAAACCGTACTGGAAACCGTGGAAGCCGGCATGAAGAAACGCACCATCCTCTCCATGGAGCAGGCGCTGTCGATGCCCTACGCCACGCTGCGCTTCGCCCAGCTCGGCTGGCGGGTGATCCGCATCGAATCGACCCCGGCCGGCGACGGCCTGCCGGGCGACCCGAACCGCTACATCGGCGGCAAGGTGCTCGACGACGACCGCCGCAGCTACTTCATCGCCCCCAACGTCGGCAAGGAAGCGATCGCCCTCAACCTCAAGGACCCGCAGGGCCAGGCCCTGCTGCGCCGGATCATCCAGGCCCTCGACGTGGACGTGTTCTGCTGCAACACCGTGCCGCGGCGCTATGCCCAGCTGGGCATCGACTACGACAGCTTGCGCGCGGCCAAGCCCGACCTGATCTGGGCCGGGATTTCGGCGCTGGGGCCAGACTACCCGGACGCCCCCGGCTACGACCCGGTGCTGCAGGCGATGGCCGGCTACATGGAACTGACCGGCGACGCCGCCGGGCCGCCGACGCTGGCCGGTGTGCCGCTGATCGACCTCAAGGCGGGCGACGAGGTCTACGCCAACGTGATGCTGGCGCTGCTCGAGCGTGCCGAGAGCGGACAGGGCCGGCGCATCGACGTGTCGATGCTGCAGGCCGCGACTTCCTGGCTGATCACGACCCTGC
This sequence comes from Thauera aromatica K172, assembly GCF_003030465.1. Taxonomy (GTDB): domain Bacteria; phylum Pseudomonadota; class Gammaproteobacteria; order Burkholderiales; family Rhodocyclaceae; genus Thauera; species Thauera aromatica. The sequence continues at coordinate 2,739,574 of NZ_CP028339.1, forward strand.
CCCTGCTCGACTTCGACTGCGACCCGGGGGAAATCACCCGCTGCGGCAACGAGCACCGCAAGTTCATTCCGACCAACGTCTATCCCACCGCCGACGGCTTCATCTACGTTGCGATCGGCAGCGACGTGCAGTGGAAGCGGCTCACCGAGCTGTCCCGCTTCGCCTCGATCGCCACGCCGGGGCGCGCCACCAACGAGGGCCGCCACCGCGAGCGCGAGGCCATCCACCGCGACCTCGCGGCGGTGACCCAGCGCTACCCCACCACCGAACTGACCGCCGATTTCCGCACCGCCACCATTCCGCACGCGCCCATCCACGACATCCCCGCGGTACGCGACATGGAAGCGGTGCACCGGCGCCTGACCACCACCACCTTCCCCGACGGGCGGACGATCCACATGCAGCCGATGGCGGTGGACCTGCCCGAAGCGCGGACGGCGCTGAACCCGCCGCCGCGCTACGGCCAGGACACGCTGCGCGTCCTGCGCGAGGCCGGGGTGGAGGACGCGGTCTGCGAAACCTTGCGCGCCCAGGGCGTGATCGCCTGACCCGGCGCCGGCACCGAGCAGCACAGCAACACCATCAGCATCCTGACCAAAGGAGGAGAGCAATGATGAAAACAGGCAAGTTTCTGCTCGCGCTCGCAGGCGCGGCGCTGTTCGCCGCGATGCCGGTGCAGGCGCAGGTAAAGATCGGTGTGATCGGTTCCGCGACCGGACCGACCGCCTTCGTCGGCATTCCACAACGCAACACCATTCCGCTGCTCCCCGACAAGGTCGGCGACACCCGCATCGAATACATCTTCCTCGACGACGGCAGCGATCCGACCGCCAGCGTCAAGGCCGCCCAGCAGCTGATCAGCGAGAAACACGTCGACGCCCTGATCGGGCCTTCCGGTTCGCCCAACGCGATGGGCGTGCTGTCGTTCATGGCCGAAGCCGAAACGCCGATGCTGGCCCCGGTGGGCACCGCCGCGGTGGTGCTGCCGATGGACGACAAGAAGCGCTGGGTGTTCAAGACCCACCCCAACGACGGCGTGATCGCGCGCCGGCTGATCGCGGCGATGCAGGCGCGCAAGGTCGGCACGGTGGGCTTCATCGGCCTCAACGACCCCTACGGCGAGAACTGGTACAACACCTTCGCCGAGCAGGCGCAGGCGGCCAACATCCGCATCGTCGCCAGCGAGCGCTACGGCCGCCAGGACACCAGCGTCACCGGCCAGGTCGCCAAGCTGATCGCCGCCCGCCCCGACGTCGTGCTCGTCGCCGGAATCGCCGCCGCGGCGGCGCTGCCCCACCTCCAGCTGATCGAGGCCGGCTTCAAGGGCGAGATCTACCACACCCACGGCTCGGCTTCGGGCGCCTTCATCCAGATCGGCGGCAAGGCGGTCGAAGGCGCGCTGGTCGTCGGCCCGATGCTGCTCGTCATCGACGAGATCGCCGACGACGTGCCGACGCGCGCCCTCGCCCACGAGTACGTCAGCCGCTACGAGAAGATGCACCAGCAGCGCCCGCCGATCTTCGGCGCCGGCGTCTATGACGCGGGCCTGCTGCTGGCGAACGCCCTGCCGCAGGCGCTCGAACGCGCGCAGCCGGGCACCCGGGAGTTCCGCGGCGCGCTGCGCGACGCTCTCGAGCGCACCTCCGGAATGCGCGCTTCGCAAGGGGTGATCGACATGAGCGCGGCCGACCACTCCGGCTTCGACGACCGCGGCCAGGTGCTGATGACGGTGCGCGACAAGCGTTTCGTCCTCGTCCGCGACTAAACTGTCGCCCCGCCGGCCGGGAGCCCGATCCACGCTTCCGGCCGGCGCATCCCGCCTGCCGCGATCGACCGTGCACTTCGACGATGCCACGACACCAGACCCCCTTGTTCTCCGCCGCCCTCTGGGCGAGCCCCTTCCGCCCCTTCTTCCTCCTCGCCCTCGCCTACGGCCCGCTGCTGATCGCCGCCTGGCTCGCCACCCTGCACGGCCTGTGGCCGCCCACCACGCTGCCGGCCGGGCTGTGGCACGGCCACGAGATGATCTTCGGCTTCGCGATGGCGGTGATCGTCGGCATCGCCCTCACCGCCCTGCCGGGCTGGGCCGGCACGCCCGAGATCCACGGCCGCCGGCTGGCGGTGCTGGTCGTCCTCTGGCTCGCCGGGCGGGCCGCCTTCCACCTCGCTCCGTACCTCCCCGCACACCTCCCCGCGGTCATCGACAACCTGCTGCTGCCGGTGCTGATCGCCTTCCTCGCGCCCCAGCTGCTGCGCGCGGCAAACCCTCTTTACCTGCTCCTGCTGCCCATCCTGGCAGCGCTGTGGGCGGCCAACATCGCCTTCTACGCCGCCCACTCCGGCGCCGACCCCGGGCGCGCGGCGAGCGCGCTGCACGCCGCGCTCTACGCGATCATCGTGCTCTTCGTCCTCAAGGGCGGAGTCCTGACCCAGGTGTTCACCGGCAACGCGCTGCGCGCCCGCGGCCGCGGCACCCAGGCAAGCTTCCGGCGCGGGCTGGAAACCGTCGCCACCGCCGCCGTCGTCACCCTCGCGATCGCCGACCTCGGCGGTGCCCCGCGCGCGCTCAGCGGCGGGCTGGCGCTCTTCTGCGCCCTCGTCCACACCTGGCGCACGGCGCGCTGGCAAGGCTGGCGGGTGATCGACGACCCGCTGGTGGCGCTGATGCAGTTCGGCTTCCTGTGGCTGATCCTCGCCTTCGCGCTGAAGGCGGCGGCCGATCTCGGCGGGATCGTTCCCGCCAACACCTGGATCCATGCGTTTACCGTCGGCGCGCTGGGGATGATGATGCTGAGCCTGATCACCCGCGTCGGGCTGCGCCACACCGGCCGTCCGCTGGCCCTGCCCGCCAGCCTGCGGGCCGCCGCGCTGCTGATGCTGGCGGCCGCGCTGCTGCGCCAGGCCATCGAGGTGGCCGGCCTCGGTCTGCGTCCGGTCACGCTCGCCGCCCTGCTGTGGGGGGCCGCCATCCTCGTGCCCTTGTGCCGTTTCGGGCCGCTGCTGCTGCGCCCCAGCCTGCCGCGGGCAGCGCCGCGCGGCGACCCGGCGGCGGCGCGCCCGCCCTCCGGAGGCTAGGCGCCCTGCACCACCGCCAAGTCGGCCGGACGGTCGACGTCGATGAAGATCGCCTCGTCGTCGACCGCGACGCGGACGACCCGCTCCGGGTGGCGTTCGAGCAGCCCGCGCGCGCCCTGGTCGCCCGTCAGCGCGCACATCTCGGCGAAGAAGGCGCGCGGCCACAGCACCGGGTTGCCGCGCCGGCCCTGGTGTTCGGGAACGATGATGGCCGGCTGCGCCGGATCGAACGCCTCGATCAGGCGGTCCACGTGTGCGGCGGTGATGCGCGGCATGTCGCCGAGGAGCACGACCACGGCGTCGATCTCGTCGGCAAGGGCCGTGATACCGACCCGCAGCGAGCCCGACATGCCCTGCGCGGGATCGGGGTTGCGGGCAAAGCCGGCGCCGCTGCCGGCGAGCGCCGCCTCGACCGCCCCGGCCTCGTGGCCGAGCACGACGGTGACCGAAGTGGCCCGCGAAGCGCGCGCGGCCATCACCGCGCGCAGCGCCATCGGCACGCCGTCGACCGGCAGCAGCAGCTTGTTCTCCGCCCCCATCCGCGTCGACCGCCCGGCGGCGAGTACCAGCGCCGCCACCCGGGGGCCTTCCGCGGCGGGGCTCTCCGCTGCCGGAGCACCCGCCGGCTCATCGGCGTCGTGCTCGTCACCGGCCGCAGCGGCATCGGTTTCATCCAGCGGCGCCCCCGCAGCCAGAATCGGATTACGGATCAAGCCGCCGACCCCCATCCGCACGATCTGCTCGCGCCCCACCGGCAGCCCGGCGAGCAGGCGCTGCAACACCCAGTCGAGGCCGTTCAGGCGCCGGGAGCGCCCGCAGCCGGGGAGCAGGATCACCGGCACGTCTTCGATGCGGCCGAGCACGAGCATGTTGCCCGGCTCGGTCGGCATGCCGAAATGCTCGACCGTGCCGCCGGCCGCAACCAGCGCCGCAGGGGCGATGTCGCGCCGGTCCTTGGCGATCGTCGCCCCCGACACCAGCACCAGGTCGCATCCGGCGGCACGCGCCTGGCGCAGCATCGCCTCGATCGCGCCGTGTTCGTGCGCGCAGCGCAGCACCAGCGCCAGCCGGGCGCCGATCACCGCGAGCCGGTGGCGGGTGGCGGCAAGCGTGGTTTCGAGGATGTTGTCGCTCATGCCCGGGTGCGCGCTCATGATCAGCGCCGCCCGGCAGGAGCGGAAGGGCGCGAGCTTCAGAGGAGGCGCTGCTGCTGCGCTCAGCGGAGGCGCTGCTGTCGCACTCAGCGTGCTCGCTGCGGCCGCAGCCAGCGGGCCCGCGGCGGCGACGATCTGGCGGCAGGCTTCGATCGACGCGCGCCGCACGCCGAAGGGAATGATCTTGACCGTCGCCACCACCTGGCCGGAGCGCACCGCCGTGTGCTGCGGCAAGGTGGCCACGGTGATGCCTTCGTCGACGCTGTTGAGGCGGTCCACGAGGGCCGGCTCGACCACCACCAGGGCGCGCGCGGCGGCATGCAGGTTGCATCGTCCGGTCGGCGTCGAGCGGGCCTCGAGCAAAGGATCGGCGGCGACGAGCAGGGCGGCGATCTCGGCCGCGGCGCGGACCTCATCGACCTCGTCCGCTTCGAGGCGGGCACCGCTGACCTTCGCCACGCCCGCGGCAGCGAGGATCGCGAGATCCGCGGCATCGAGCCGGCGCCCCTTCTTGAAACGCCTTGCCGGCGTTCTCAGCGAGTGGGCGAGCAGCACGCCTTCGGCTTCGGCGAGGGGGAATTCGTCGAAGATCATTGCGTCGATGCCTTCTGCGCCTCCTGGCGCGGTGGCCGGGTCGGATCGCTCGCCGCTTCGCCGCGATAGCGGCACAGCAGGATCTGGGCGAGGATGGAGACGGCGATTTCCGCCGGCGCCCGCCCGCCCAGATCGAGACCGATCGGGGCGTGGATGCGTCCCAGGCGGTCGCCGAGGCCGGCCGCGGTGAGGCGCTCGACGCGCTTGGCGTGGGTGCGGGTGCTGCCCAGCGCGCCGATGTAGAAGGCGTCGCTGGCGAGCGCAGCGATCAGCGCCGGATCGTCGAGCTTGGCGTCGTGCGACAGGGTCACCACCGCGGTCCGGGGATCGAGGCCGAGGGCGCGCAGCGCCTCGTCCGGCCAGTCGTGGACCATGCGCACGCCGGGCACGCGCTTTTCGGTGGCGAACGCCCGCCGCGGATCCACCACCACGACCTCGAAGCCGGCGGTCGCGGCCATCGGCGCCAGCGCCTGGGCGATATGCACCGCGCCGACGATCACCAGCCGCGGCTGCGACACGTGGCTGCGCACGAACACGTCGTCCTCGTCGTGGCGCAGCATGGCGCTGCGCCCCGCGCGCAGGAGCTGCCCGACCTCATCGAGCAGGGGGCCGGCGAGCGCCAGCTCACCAACCACCCCCATGCTGCCGACCAGGGCCTGGGCGCCGTCGGCGATCCGCGTGACCACGGCAACCGGGCGCTGGGCCCGACGCTCGACCAGCAGCGCTTCGAACAGCTTCGTCTTCATCCGATCCGCTCCACATAAACCTGAATCCGCCCGCCGCAGGCCAGGCCGACTTCCCATGCCTGCTCGTCGCTAACGCCGAATTCGAGCAGGCGCGGCTCACCGCTGGCGATCACGCGCTGCGCTTCGTCGATGACGGCGGCCTCGATGCAGCCGCCCGACACCGAACCGATGAACTCGCAGCGCTCATCGGCGGCCAGATGGCTGCCTTCCGGGCGCGGCGACGAACCCCAGGTGCGCACCACCGTCGCCAGCGCCACACCCCGGCCCTGCGCCCGCCAGTCCGCGACCTGGGCGAACAAGGCTTCGTCGCTGGCCGGCGGCGCCGCCCGCGATCCGCCGCCTGCGGCATCCGCGGCCGCCGCCGGAACGACCCGCCGCCGCCCGACTCCGGCGCTGCGGGCGTGGCGCTCGACCAGGTCGGCCAGCGCCGCCACGCCCTGCCCCGCACTCGCCACCGTCGGCACGAGTTCCACCGTCCACCCGTCGACGCTGCGCAGCACGCCGCTCGCCTGCAGGTCGTGCACGGTGCGCGCGGCCTGGGGCAGATCGGCCTTGTTCACCACGAGGATGTCGGCGATCTCGAGAATGCCGGCCTTGGCCGCCTGCACCTCGTCACCGAGGCTGGGGGCGCAGACCACCACCCGGCAGTCGGCCAGGTGGCGGATATCGACTTCGGACTGGCCCACGCCCACGGTCTCGACGACGATCACGTCGAAACCGGCGGCATCGAAGACATCGACCATGCGCTCGGCGGCACGCGCCAACCCGCCGAGCGCTCCCCTGGAAGCCAGCGAACGGATGAACACCTGCTCGTCCTCGCCATGCTCACCCATCCGCACCCGGTCGCCGAGCAGCGCACCGCCGCTGACCGGGCTCGAAGGATCGATGGCGAGCACCGCCACCCGCTGCCCGCGCCGGCGCAGTTCGGCCAGCAGCGCATTGATCAGGGTGGATTTTCCCGCCCCGGGGGCGCCGGTGATGCCGAGCACCTGGGCCCGGCCGAGCCAGGGCGCGAGCTGCTCGAGCAGCGGGACGAGCGCCTCGTCGGCGTTTTCGACCTGGGTCAGCAAGCGCGCGAGCACGGTACGCGACCCTGCCCGCAACGCGGATAAATCGGGAATGCTGGAGCGCATGCGCGGACGACCTCCCTGTTCAGGTATCCATGATACCGTATACAAAATACCTTCCACGCCATCGAAAAGATGCCGCGAGCGGAAGGATGGAAGAGTAATACACCTGAGCCCCGCCACGCCCGGAAAGCCCTCTGCAATGAGCACTCCTCCAGAACTGTACGATCCGGCGTGCTGGACCCGCATGCTCGCCGCCGCGGCATGGCCGCCGGCGCAGGCGAGCATCGGCGTGCTGAGCCGCGCGGCGTTCAAGGCCCGCCGCGGCCGCCTCCTCAGCTGGCGTTTCCCGGCCACGGGGCCGCAGGCGAGTGTGGCGGATTGGGACGGGGAGGCGCCCGCCGACATGGCCGTGCTGCTGGTCGCCGACGAAGCGGTGCTGCACGCCCTGCGCGGCGAAGGCCTCGCCGTGCTGCCGCGGCTCGTGCGCCGCGGCGAGCTCCACGCCTACGTCCTGAAAACCCGGGATGCGCTCGAAGCCGCCGGGCTCGACGAGTTCGTCGAAGACCTCGGGCTGGCCTTCCCGCGCCACTGAGCCTCAAAGCCTGTGAGTAAATCTACTGCGCGGGCCGATTGCTGCGTTGCTCACTCGCTCACTCCTCGCCTATCCAGTTGATATGTCTCGTCGTTCGCTCACGCGCGCCTTGCACTCGGTCCTGCTCGCTACGATTTCTTCACAGGCTCTCAGCCCGGCGAGCGCTCGCGCTCGCGCTGCAGATTGGTTTCGTACTGGTTGCGCGCCGACTGGTAGGGCTTCGGCCAGGCGATGCCGGCATGGCCGATCTGCGCTGCCGCATGCAGGGTCCACGCCGGGTCGGCGAGGTGCGGGCGCGCGATCGCGCACAGGTCGGCGCGGCCCGCGGCGACGATGCTGTTGACATGGTCGGCGTCGTAGATCGCACCGACCGCCATCGTCGGCATCTCCAGTTCGTTGCGGATGCGGTCGGCGAACGGCGTCTGGTACATGCGGCCGTAGACGGGCGACGCATCGGGCACCACCTGGCCCGACGAGCAGTCGATGAGATCCGCCCCGGCCGCCTTGAACAAGCGCGCGATGGCGACCGCCTCGTCGGCGGTGTTGCCGCCCGGAGCCCAGTCGTGACACGACAGGCGCACCGCCATCGGCTTGCCGGCGGGCCACACGGCGCGGATCGCGGCGAACACTTCGAGCGGATAGCGCGCGCGGTTTTCGACGCTGCCGCCATAGTCGTCGTCGCGCCGGTTGGTGAGCGGGGAGAGGAAGCTCGACAGCAGGTAGCCGTGCGCGCAATGCAGCTCGAGGATGTCGAAGCCGGCCTCGTCGGCCATCTGCGCGGCGCGGACGAAGTCCTCGCCCACCCGCGCCATGTCCTCCCGGGTCATCGCCCGCGGCGTCTGCGAGTGCGCCAGATAGGGCAGCGGCGACGCCGAGAGCAGCGCCCAGCTGCCGTCCTCGAGCGGCTCGTCGATGCCCTCCCAGGCGCGCTTCGTCGCCCCCTTGCGCCCGGCATGGCCGAGCTGGATGCCGATCTTCGCCGGCGACTGGGCGTGGACAAAATCGACGATGCGCTTCCACGCCGCGACATGTTCCGCCTTGTACAGGCCGGCGCAGCCCGGGGTGATGCGCGCGTCGGGCGACACGCAGGTCATCTCGGTATAGAGCAGGCCCGCGCCGCCGAGCGCGCGCGCGCCGAAATGCACCAGGTGGAAATCGCCCACGGTGCCGTCTTCGGCCGAATACATCGCCATCGGCGACACCACGACGCGGTTCGCCAGCGCCAGCGTGCGCAGGCGGAACGGAGTGAACATCGGCGGCGGCGCCTTGCCCTCCGGCCCCGCCGCTCCTTCGCTGCGGGCAGCAAACCAGCGCTCGTAGCCTTCCAGCCAGGCGGCATCGCGCAGGCGCAGGTTTTCGTGCGAAATCCGCTGCGAGCGGGTCAGCATCGAATACATCAGCTGCTCCGGCTCGAAGCGGTCGCAATAGCGCGCGCCGCAGACTTCGAACCACTCCATCGCATTCCAGGCCGCGTTCTGCAGGCGCAGGACGTCGATCTGGCGGGCGTCCTGATACTGCGCCAGCACCTCCGCGATCCGCTCCGGGGCATCGCCGTGGTCGCGGAAGCGGCGGGTCAGCTCGATCGCATCCTCGAGCGCGAGCTTGGTGCCGGAGCCGATCGCGAAATGCGCCGTATGCACCGCGTCGCCCATCAGGACGACATGGCTCGAACCGTTGAAGTGGTGCCAGCGCTCGCACTTGACGCGCTGGAAATTGAGCCACGCCGAGCCGCGCAGGTGGCGGGCGTTGCTCATCAGGCGGTGGCCGTCGAGGTGCTTCGCGAACAGGCGCTCGCAGAACGCGATCGACTCCGCCTGGCCGGCGCCATCGAGGCCGTGAGCCCTCCACACCGCTTCCGGACATTCGACGATGAAGGTCGTGGTCTGCCCGTCGAACTTGTAGACGTGGGCCTGGAACCAGCCGTGCGCGGTCTTTTCGAACAGGAAAGTGAAGGCGTCGAACAGCTTCTTCGTGCCCAGCCAGATGTAGCGGTTCGGGCGGGTGACGATGTCGGGCTGGAAGATTGCGGCGTACTTGCTGCGAATCCGCGAGTTGATCCCGTCGGCGGCGATGATCAGGTCGGCGTCGGGGAATTCGTCGTCGGAGTCGACTTCGCGCTCGAACTCGAGCTCGACCCCGAGCGCCTCGCAGCGCGCCTGCAGGATGTTGAGCATCAGCTTGCGGCCGATACCGACGAAGCCGTGGCCGCCGCTGCGGATCACCTTGTCCTTGAAGCGCAGCTCGACGTCGTCCCAGTGGTTGAATGCGAGCTGGATCGCGTCGGCGGTCTCGCCGTCCCATGCGCGCATGTTGTCCATGGTCGCATCGGAGAACACCACGCCCCAGCCGAACGTGTCGTAAGGCTTGTTGCGCTCGATGACGCGGATCCGGTGCGCCGGGTTGAGCTTCTTCATCAGGATCGCGAAGTACAGGCCCGCCGGCCCGCCGCCGATGCAGACGATATGCATGATGAGTCTCCTCCGGGTGCTGGGTGATGAATCCGGATCAGTGCCGCTGGATCAGTCGTGCGCCGTGTGTTGCCGAACGGCCGTCCGGCTCGCCGCGAACGCTTCGAGCGCACGCTCGAACTCGGCCACCGCCTCGGCCGGCACGGCCGTGCCGCACTCGTAGCACGCGCCGCTGATGCGGTCGAACCAGCGGCAGCCGCACTGGTCGCAGGCCAGCTCGGGGGCGCCGGCGGGATTGTGGAAGATCATCGGCAGGCTCCCAGAAAGGCCAGGCCGAGGGTGTCGAGAAAGTCCTCGTAGCCCGCGTCCTGCAGCTCGTACTTGGTGCGCAGGACGAAAAACAGGATGCCGCCCTGGCGGATCCGGCGCTTGATCGTCGACAGCGCGTCGCCTTCGAGGCTGGCCTCGAGCGCCGACAGCGCGGCCTCGTCGGCGACGAACAGCAGATCGACCGCGGCCGCCTCGAAGCCCGGAAAGCGCAAGGTGCTTGCGACCATGCCGCGGCCGGTGGCGCACCACTTCATCATTTCGAGGTTACGGCAGTGCTCGATCACGCCGGCGACGTGCTTGCCGGGCTGGATCCCGGAACCGGCGCGCGCCACGAAACCGACCGCCGAGCCGGGCAGCATGTCGGTGAACAGCTCGGCGTGGCGCTCCAGCATCGCCTGCCAGCGCGCCAGCGCCCCGAACCCGCCGCTGGCGGCGGCGGGCGCCGCTTCGAGCTCAACATCCATCGCCTGTCCTCCCCGCGCCGCCGGGCGAAGCCGGCGGCGCCTTGCCGCGCGCGCCGCCCTTACTCGGGCAGCATCGCGGTGACTTCGATCTCGACCTTCGCCCCGTGCTCGACGTAGCCGGCCACCTGCAGCGCCATCATCACCGGGAAGTGGCGCCCGATCAGCTCGCGGTACACTTCGCCGATCTCGGCCAGGCGGGCGTTGTATTCCGCGGCGTCGGCGAGGAACCAGTTCATCCGCACGATGTGCTCGGGGCGGGCGCCGCCGGCGGCGAGGATGGCGACGATGTTGGTCAGCGCCTGGCGGACCTGGCCGACCAGGTCGTCAGTGCGGAACACTTCCTGCTCGTCCCAGCCGACCTGGCCGGCGACGAACACCGTGCGCCCGCTGGCGATGATTCCGTTCGAATAGCCCTTGGGACGTTTCCATCCCGGCGGTTGCAGTACCTGCATATGCACTCCTCGTGGTTGTGGGTGTCTGTGGACGGAACGTGCGCAACGCGCGCGCCCCCCTGAAGTATCTAGATCCGGACGCCGAGGCGGTAGCCCTCGTGGATCGCCGCGTCGAGCCCGCGGGCGATCACCGCGTCGCCGGCACCGTGCAGCTCGTCGATCATCCACTGGAACTCGTGGAACAGGTCGTGGTTGGCCTGGCGCGGCCCGGACACGATCACGCTGTCGGCGGCGACGAAAATCTCCTCGCCCTGGGCGTTTCGGATCGTCGCCCCCTCCGCGCTCACGCGGGCGAGCTGCGAAGAGGTCAGGGTGCGGATCTCGAGTTCCTCGATCCACGCCGAATGGCGCCACTTGAACGACGGCATGACGTCACCGGCGATGCGTTTTTCCTCTTCGACGATCACCACCTCGTGGCCCTGCTTGCACAGCGATTCGGCCAGCGTGAGCCCGATCTTGCCCGCCCCCACCATCACCACGCGCCGGCCCGGCACGACCTTGCCGGTCGCGACGTCGAGCGCATCGACGAGCCGCTCGCGGCCGTCGAGGTGGCGGTAGGCCTTGAAGTCGGTGCGCGAACCGGCGGCGACGATGCAGACGTCGAACTGGTGCAGGATGCTGCGCATGAACCTGGCGTTGGCCTCGGTGTTGAAGCGCACCTCGATCCCGAGCTTCCTCGCCATCGTCTCGTAGTAGCGCACCACCGAGAGCAGGTCGTCGGGGCGGGCGAGGTCGTTCGACGCATAGCCGACGAGGCTGCCGCCGATGCGCTCGCCCTTCTCGAACACGGTGACGTCGTGGCCGCGGCGCTTGGCGGTGATCGCCGCTTCCATACCCGCCGGGCCGGCGCCGATGATCATGATCTTCTTCTTCACCGCCGCCGGGGTGACGTGGTACTCGGGCTCGACTTCGTGGCCGAGCGCGGGGTTCATCGCGCAGGTGTAGGGCAGGTCGCGGAACAGGCGCGACAGGCAGTTGAGCGAGCCGATGCAGCGGCGCACCTCGTCGAGCCGGTCTTCGGCGGCCTTGTGCAGGAGCTCGGGGTCGGCGAGCATCGGCCGGCACACTTCCCAGTAGTCGAACACGCCCTCGGCGATGCACTGGTTGGCCATCACCGGGTCGGGCAGGCGGTTGCCGAAGGTGATCAGGGTATTGGGGAAGAGCTTCTTCGCCTTCGCCGCGAGGTAGTTCCAGTGCCCGGGGGCGACGTCGCGCCCGATCGAGGACTCGGGCGCTTCCTGCCAGCCCACCGTGACCGAGATCATGTCGACGCCGCAATCGACCGCCTGCTGCATCAGCTCGAAACATTCGTCCTCGCTGTTGCCGCCCCACTTGTCCATCAGCTCGGCGCCATTCAGGCGCACCACCAGGGGGTTGCCGGGGGTGGCCTGCTTGATCGCGTCGATCAGCTCGCGCATGAAGCGGCCGCGGTTCTCGATCGAGCCGCCGTATTCGTCGCTGCGCTGGTTGGTGAAGCGCGAGTTGAAGTTGGCCAGCAGGTAGCCCATGAAGCTGGTCACTTCGGTGCCGTCGAAGCCGGCGCGGATCGCGCGCTTCGCGGCCTCGGCGTGCTGCACGACGATGGCGCGGATCTGCTCCTTGCTGAGCTCGCGCGGCGGGCGGAAGTGCGGCAGGGTCTGCGGCACCACCGAAGGCTGGATGCAGTAGCCGAGGTCGATGCCGCCGTAGCGCCCGGCGTGCAGGATCTGCTGGATCGCGACCGCGCCGTTGTCGTGGATGTACTGGGCGATGGTCTCGAACTGGGGCAGGAACTTGTCGTCGAACAGCGCCACCTGGCGGAAGTAGGCCTTGCCTTCGCCGAGCGGGTCGGGGTAGGCGCCCTGGTTGGTGATGATGCCCGCCCCGGTGCCAGCGATCACTCGCGTGCGCGCCAGCTCGCGGGGCGTGATGAAGCCGTCGCGGGTGTTGTAGTTGGAGACGCAGCAGGCGCCGTACTTGACCATGTTCTTGGTCTCGTAGCGGCCGATGCGGCCGGGCTTGAACAGGTGGGGCAGCTTGAGTTCGCCGGGCAGGGCCATCGACATCTCCTCATCGAATCGTGGTGCAGGGACCGCGCAGGCTGCCCGCCAGCGGGCAGCGCCGGCCGCAGCTAAAGCCGGGCCCTGGGCGGAAAGGCGGGGCAAAGCCCCCTCCCGCGGAGGGGGCGGGAGGGGGCTGGGACTCAGGGGGTCCGGGTGAAATCCGGCTTGCGCTTTTCCTGGAAGGCGGAAATGCCCTCGCGTGCCGCCGCGGTGCATGCGCTGTCGCCGAACGCGCGGTAGCCGACTTCGAGCGCGGCCTCCAGCGTCGGCGCCGCGGCCGCGGCGCGAATCGCCTGCTCCATGATCGCGATCACTTCCGCGCTCAGCGGCTGGCCGCTGACCGCCTTCGGTTCGATCGGGACGAGCGCGCCGAGCTCGACGGCGCCAGCGGGAATGCCCGCGACCTTGCCCTGGAGCGCCTTCACCCGCTCGACCGCGGTCAGCACCAGGCTGCGGTAGTCGTCGGCGAGCGCATCGACCACTCCCAGCTCGAGCGCGCGCGTCGCCTGCAGGCGTTCGGCGCGGCGCAGCATGGCGTGGAATTCGGCTGCCGCCTGCGGCCAGCGCCGGTAGGGCACAACCATCGCGCCGATGCCGTGGACGATGCCCAGGGTGACTTCCGGCATCTGCATCCAGGCCTGGCGCTGGGCGACGATGCCGTGGCAGCGGGTGGCGAGCTCGAAGCCGCCGCCGAGCACCATGCCGTTGAGGGCGGCGACCACCGGCTTCTGCATCCGGTCGAGGTGAACGAGCAGGCGCGAGCAGTCGCGCGCGTACTGCGCCGCGCCCTCGGCGTCGCCGAGCAGGCGCGGGAAGCGGCCGATGTCGGCCCCGGCGCAGAAGGCGCGGTTGCCGTAGCCGACGATGACGAAGCCGGCCACCGCGGGGTCGTGCTCGTAGCGCCGGATCACCGCGAGGATCTCGTCGGTCATCTCGTCGTGGAGTGCGTTCATCGCCTCCGGCCGGCGCAAGGTGATCACCTTCACGCCGTCGAGCTCGTCGACGAGGATGTGGCGCAGGAAGTCCTGATAGTCGTCCAGCGGACGCCGCGCCCCCGGCATCCCCGGGCGTTCGACACAGAAGCGCTGCAGCAGCGCGCCGGCCTCGCCACCGCCGAGCGCCTTCATCAGGTCGAGCGGCCCGGCGCGGAAGGCGAGCGCCTGGCGGCAGCCGAAGTCGAGGTCGGCCGCTTCGCCGATGCCGCGGTCGAGAATATCGACGGTCTGCGAGAACAGGATGCCGAGCAGGCGCGCGCGGATCGCCGCCGCCAGCGCGGGCGCGACCTCCACCGGCCGCCCCGGCGCCACCGTCAGCCAGCGCTCGACCGCGCGGAAGATCGGCGCCGGGCGGTAGTGCCGGCCTTCCATCTCGGCCTGCAGCGTGTTGGTCTCGGTGATGATCGGGTTGCCGTTGGCCAGGTTCAGCACGAAGAACGGCCCGGCATGGACGAACTCGCCGGCGACGCTGTCGATCTCGGCCGCGGTGGCATCGTCGAGGAGCAGCGCGGCCTCGTTGCACCAGTTGTCGAAGATCCGGTCGAGCATGAAGCAGGCGACGTCGGCGGTCACCAGCGGCACCTTGCCGGTCAGGCAGAACACCTGGCGCAGATGCTCGACCACTTCCGGCGCGGTCTTCTCCCAGCGCACCACTTCGACCACCGGATTGCGCCACGCCGGGGCGAAGAAATGGGTCACCGTGGCGCGCTCCGGATGGCGCAGCGCAGCGAAAATCTGCGCCGCCGGAAGCGAGCTGGTGTTGGAAGTGATCAGCGCATCGGGGCGCACGATCGCTTCCACTTCGGCGAAGATCCGTCTCTTCAGCTCGATGTTCTCGGTCGCCGCCTCAAGCACCCAGTCGGCATCGGCGAGGTCGCGGTAATCGAGGGTGCCGATCAGGTTCTCGGTCACTGCGGCAGCCTGCGACTCGGTCATCTTGCCCTTCGCCAGCGCCTTCGCCGCATACCCCCGGAAGCGCTCGATCGCACGATCGACCGCTTCCCGCGAAATGTCGACGAGATAGAGCTTGAGCCCGGGCAGCGCGCTCTTCAGGTAATAGCCGATGTCCGGCCCGATCGTGCCGGCGCCGATGATCGCCACCGTGCGGGGCAAGGGCCGCGTCGGTGCGGCGAGCAAGGGATTGGCGAAGCTGCTGGCCATGTACGGATCTCCTCTGGTGTGTCGTGTCGGCGCTGCTGGTGCAGCGCTCGCCTTCTTTGTATACAGTATCCCGTACTCCACTGGATAAATGCAACACACCCGTGGAATTTCCCGCCGCCTCCGCTCAGCGCATCGCATCCTCCCCGCGCCGCATCGGCGGCGAGCGCGAACTTGAGCCACTGCGCGATGCCGCTTTCTGCACCAGCACCACCTCGGTCTCCAGCGGCGCGAGCGGATGACGTTTCACCCAGGTGACGAGCAGGTCGTGCAGGGATTCGGCCTGGTTGCCGTGGATCAGGATCAGACCGGGAGAGAGGTCGGTGTCGGTCAACGCGACGCTCCGGGGAGCGGGAAACATCGCCGGAAGGTAGCCGCCATTGGCTCGTCATGCACCCGGCAGCAGGCGGCGAGCCGGTCTATTGTTCCATCAGCGGCAATGGTGAGTTGACGATTGCCCCCTGTTTCACCTCCCCGCGGGCCGCATACAGTCCACCCATCGCATGCGCCGCACCGGAGGCGCCGCCAAAGGACACCGGACATGAGCACACACTACACCGCCACGGCGAAGACCCTGCACTGGATCATCACCGCCCTCATCCTCGGCCTGCTCGGCCTGGGTTTCTACATGCAGGACCTGCCGCTGTCGCCGACGAAGCTGCAACTGTACGCATGGCATAAGTGGGCCGGCGTCACCGTGTTCCTGATCGCCGTGTTCCGCCTCGGCTGGCGCGCCAGCCATCGTCCGCCCGCCCTGCCGGGGCACATGGCCCCGCTCGAGCGGCGGGCGGCGCACGCCGCCCACCACCTGCTGTACGTGCTGATGCTGGTGATCCCGCTGTCGGGCTGGCTGATGAGTTCGGCCAAGGGCTTCCAGACCGTGTGGTTCGGTGTCCTGCCGATCCCCGATCTGTTCGCCAAGGACAAGGAACTCGGCGATCTGCTGCAGAACGTGCATCTCGGCCTCAACCTGCTGCTGGTCGCGATCCTGCTGGGCCACGTCGGCGCGGCCCTGAAACACCACTTCATCGACAAGGACGACGTGCTGACCCGCATCCTGCCGCGTCGCACCTCCTGAACGCCCTCCCCCAAGCAAAGGACATCCGACATGAACCGCATCGCCATCGCCCTCCTGGGCGCACTCGCCCTCGCCGGAACGGCCCACGCCGTCGAATACAACCGGGTCCGGGCCGAGCAGAGCCGGATCGACTTCGGCTACCAGCAAATGGGGGTGTCGATGGAGGGCAGGTTCGACACGTTCACCAGCGAGCTGCGCTTCGACCCGGCGGCCCCGGCCGCGGCCCGGGCGGCGATCGAAGTCGACCTCGCCAGCGTCGATACCGGCAGCGCCGAAGGGGACGCCGAAGTGGCCACCCGGACCTGGTTCAACACCTCGAGCTTCCCGGTCGCCCGCTTCGAATCGACCGGCGTCAAGGCGCTCGGCGGCAACCGCTACGAAGTCGCCGGCCGGCTGACGATCAAGGGCACGACCCGCTACGTCGTCGTCCCGGCCACGTTCACCGCGCAGGGCGACAACGCCGTGTTCGACGGCAGTCTCACCATCCGGCGCGGCGACTTCTCGATCGGCGAAGGTGCATGGAAGGCCTTCGACATCGTCGCCAACGACGTCGTGATCAAGTTCCGCATCACCGCCGCAGCCGCCAAATAAGCCGCCCCCATCCACCCCTTTGTGCTTTTTTACCGACCCTGAAGGACTCTCCGCCATGAACCGCTTTGCCCGACTTTCCGCCGCCCTCCTCGTCTCCGCCGCAGCCGCTGCCCCGGCGCTGGCCGCGCCCGCGACCTACACCGTCGACGGCACCCACACCTTCCCGCGCTTCTCGTACAGCCATTTCGGCCTGTCGACCCAGCTGTCGAAATTCAACAAGACCAGCGGCACCGTCACCCTCGACAAGGCCGCCAGGACCGGCGCGGTCGACATCACCATCGACATGACTTCGGTCGACACCGGCTACGAGACCTTCAACGGCCACATCCAGGGCGAGGACTTCCTCGATACCGCCAAGTACCCGACCGCCACCTTCAAGTCGACCGGAGTGAAGTTCGAAGGCGACAAGCCGGTCGCCATCGACGGCGAGCTCACCATCAAGGGCGTGACCAAGCCGGTGACGCTGAAGGTGACCCACTTCACCAACATGCCGCACCCGATGCTCAAGAAGGACGCGATCGGCGCCGACGCCACGGTCGTGATCAAGCGCAGCGAATTCAACGCCGGCAAGTTCGCCCCGAACGTCGGCGACGACGTGACGATCACGGTCTCGCTCGAAGCGATCCAGAACTGAGTAACACGGGAAGCGGCTTGGCCGCTTCGGCCGCCCCCCGAACGAAACGCCGGATGGCGGACTCGAACCGCCGGGCGCGCGTCTCTATCCAGCGATGCGCACACACAGACACGCCGAAGGAGGTCAGGATGGGGCTGCTCGTCGACGGTGAATGGGTCGATCGGTGGTACGACACTGCGGCCAGCGCGGGGCGCTTCGTGCGCAGCGAGGCGCAGTTCCGCAACTGGATCACGCCCGACGGCCGCCCCGGCCCGAGTGGCGAAGGCGGCTTCGTGGCGCAGCCCGGGCGCTATCACCTGTACGTCTCGCTGGCCTGCCCGTGGGCCCATCGCACGCTGATCTTCCGTGCGCTCAAAGGGCTCGAAGCGATCATCGGGGTGTCGGTGGTCAACCCGCACATGGCCGGAAACGGCTGGAGTTTCGCCCCGGCGCCCGGCGTCATCGCCGATCCGGTCGGCCAGGCACGCCATCTCTACGAAGTCTACCTGCGCGCCCAGCCCGGCTACAGCGGCCGGGTGACGGTGCCGGTGCTGTGGGACCTGGAGCGCGATACGATCGTCAGCAACGAGTCGGCCGAAATCATCCGCATGCTGAATTCGGCCTTCGACGACGTCGGCGCCCGCCCCGGCGACTATGCTCCGGCGGCGTTGCTGGCACAGATCGACGCGATCAACTCCCACGTGTACGACACCATCAACAACGGCGTGTACAAGGCCGGCTTCGCCACCGAGCAGCAGGTCTACGAACACGAGGTGGCGGCCTTGTTCGATGCCCTCGACGCGCTCGAGGCGCGGCTGTCGGAGCAGCGCTATCTGCTCGGCGAGCGCATCACCGAAGCCGACTGGCGCCTGTTCACGACCCTGGTGCGCTTCGACGCGGTCTATTACGGCCATTTCAAGTGCAACCTGCGGCGCCTGAGCGACTACCCGCAGCTCTGGGGCCATACCCGCGAGCTGTATCAATGGCCCGGCGTCGCCGCCACGGTGGACCTGGACCACATCAAGACGCACTACTACCGGAGCCACCCCACGATCAATCCGAACGGAATCGTCCCGGCGGGGCCGGTGCTCGACTTCGACGCCCCTCATGGGCGCGGACACCCCGTGGCACTTGATTGAAGCGCTCACACCTCCGGATTGAGCCTCGATGCATTTATGACAAAAAACCATCCGGGTCGATCAAGGACGCTTGCAGCACGCTGCCAGCCTCCGGAGGCGAGCAGACCCGATGGACCTACATGTGACGACGGGCCTCATACTGCTGCAGGCCAAGTGCGGTGGTGAAGAGGGCTTCGATCTGGGTGTTCATGCGGTGCGAGGTTACGGTTACTGTCAGCGTTGGGCGGTTGTACCACCGATGCTCATGTCTGTTGAGAAGTCAATTTCCACTGGAAACGGCATAGAGCCAGTTAAGTAAGGTCGCCAAACGTTGCCAGGCACTCTTCCGGCATCAAAGCCGGCACGGGCGATTCGAAAAAATCCTTGATATTGCGCGACACAATCAAGGTGCAACCAGCCGACTCCGCGGCTGCGGCTACCACGGCATCCTCGAAATCGCCCCATCCAAGACTGCGTGCGCGAATCAACTGCTCTCGCCCCACGCTGGCCACATGAAAGTAGCGGATCAACCAATCGACTGCTTCGTCTGCGGCCTGAGAACTACGATAGCGACCCACCAGATAATGAATCGTCGTAACGGCATGCGCGGATACGCAAGCCTCAACCTGCTTGCTGACGATGCGATCGAGCACAGCAGCAGAGGCGGCGTAGTGCGGGTCGCGTGCCTGAAAAACATCCAGGGCGACATTCAAATCCACCAGAATCATGCGCTGTGCTTCTCATGAAGATGGCGGCGATAGGCTTCCATGCCATCCACGTCCCCAGGAATCAGCCCGGTAATGCGCTGCACCTCAGGCCCCGGCTTTTCTTCCTGCCGGCGAAGAGAGCGCAAATAGCGGTCGATCACCTCCGTCACGCTGACGCCATGCGCTTTGGCAAAGGCCTTGGCAAAGTCCAGATCTTCCCTGGGCAGTCGAATGGTCAATTTAGCAGTGTCGGTCTGCATTGCGATCTCCAGTACGGCAGGTAAACCTAAATTGTACGGCTTTGAGGGTGTTCACCCATACTGTTTGCCCACCCAGTCCCGATATGCCCCACTGGTCACGTTGTGCACCCAGTCCAGGTGATCCAGATACCAGCGCGCCGTCTTGCGGATGCCGGTTTCGAAGGTTTCGGCGGGCTTCCAGCCCAGTGCGCGCTCGATCTTGCGGGCGTCGATGGCGTAGCGGCGGTCGTGGCCGGGGCGGTCTTTGACGTAGGTGATCAGGCGCGCATACGGGCCGGCGGCGTCGGGGCGCAGCTCGTCGAGCAGGGCGCAGATCGTGTTCACGATGCGCAAATTGGGCATCTCGTTCCAGCCGCCGATGTTGTAGGTCTCGCCCAGCTGGCCCGCATCGAGCACGCGCCGGATGGCGGTGCAGTGGTCGCCCACATACAGCCAGCCGCGCACCTGCTGGCCGTCGCCGTAGCGGTCTCCGACGACAACGCCTTCGTCGAGTCGCTCTTCAAGACGGCCAAGTACCGCCCCGAATTCCCGGCGCGCGGCTTCGCCACCCTTGAAGACGCCCGCTTCTGGGGACGCGACTTCGTGCGCTGGTACAACTTCGAGCACCGCCACAGCGGCATCCGCTACGTCACGCCTGCGCAGCGACACGCGCTGGAGGATCGGGCGATCCTGGCGGCACGCCATCAGACGTATCTCCAGGCCCGCGAGCGCCATCCCGCCCGCTGGTCCCGTGAGACACGCGACTGGACGCCGGTCGGCGCGGTTACGCTCAATCCGGAGCGCGATGCTGTCGTGCGCGATCACGTCCATGCTGAAGACATAGAGCGGTTAGTTGCATGAATCAGGCGACAACTATCTTGACTTGTTCCGGACGTGCCAGGGCGGCTGCAGGCCAAGTGCGGTGGTGAAGAGGGCTTCGATCGGGTCGGGGATGCTCATGGTGGGTACGGGTGCGGTCAGGATCGGGGCGTTGTACCACCGATCACAGCGTTTGTTGTTGAGCCAATTTCCACTGGAAACGGCACAGAGCCACTTAACTTCAGTTTATTTAACCCGACGATGACGACACGTAAAGGCATCATCCTGGCCGGGGGTTCCGGCACCCGCCTGTATCCCGCCACCCTGGCCGTTTCCAAGCAGTTGCTGCCCATCTACGACAAACCCATGGTGTATTACCCGCTGTGCACGCTGTTGCTGGCGGGCATTCGCGACATCCTGATCATTTCCACCCCGCAGGACACGCCGCGCTTCGAACAGTTGCTGGGTGACGGCAGCCAGTGGGGCGTTCGTTTGTCGTATGCGGTGCAGCCTTCGCCCGATGGACTGGCGCAGGCATTTTTGATTGGCGAAGACTTTCTGGCCGGATCACCCTGCACACTGGTGCTGGGGGACAACATCTTTCATGGCCATGACTTTGCCGCCCTGTTGAAGCGCGCCGCCGAGCGGGACGCAGGCGCAACCGTGTTTGCCTATGCAGTGCACGACCCCGAGCGCTACGGCGTGGCCGAATTCGACACCAACGGCAAGGTGCTGAGCCTGGAAGAAAAGCCCGCCAAGCCCAAGTCGCGCTATGCGGTGACGGAGCTGTATTTTTACGACGCGCAGGTAGTCGAGCTGGCCAAACAGGTGCGCCCGTCCGCCCGTGGCGAGCTGGAAATCACCGACTTGAACCGCCTGTACCTGGAACGCGGCGCGCTGCAGGTCGAGCTGATGGGCCGTGGCTATGCCTGGCTGGACACCGGCACGCACGAGAGCATGCTGGAGGCGAGCCAGTTCATCCAGACGATTGAACACCGTCAGGGGCTGAAGGTGGCCGCGCCCGAAGAGATCGCCTGGCGCAGCGGCTGGATCGACGACGACGCACTACGGACGCTGGCTGCCCCGATGGCCAAGAACGGCTACGGCCAGTATCTGCTGAGCCTGCTGCAGGACAAGGTGTTCTGATGAACGTGATTCAGACGGCGATTCCGGATGTGCTGATCATCGAGCCGAAGGTGTTCGGTGACGAGCGCGGTTTTTTCTTCGAGAGCTTCAACGCCAAGCGCTTTGCGGAGCTGACCGGCGTGAAGACCGCGTTTGTGCAGGATAACCATTCGCGCTCGGTCAAGGGCGTGCTGCGCGGCCTGCATTATCAGATCCAGCAGCCGCAGGGCAAGCTGGTGCGGGTGGTAAGCGGCGAGGTGTGGGACGTGGCGGTGGACATCCGCCGTTCGTCTCCAACGTTTGGCCAGTGGGCGGGGGTGACGCTGTCCGCCGACAACAAGCGCCAGTTGTGGATCCCCGAAGGCTTTGCGCATGGGTTTGTGGTGGTGTCGGAATCGGCGGAGTTTTTGTACAAGACCACCGACTACTGGGCGCCCGAACACGAGCGCTGCATCGTGTGGAACGACCCCACACTGGCCCTGCCCTGGCCGGTGGAAGGCGAGCCGTCGCTGTCGGCGAAAGATAGCCAGGGGGCGCTGCTGGAGGCGGCGGAGGTGTTTGGGTAACACCCAGGCGCTCGCTTTCCAGGGCCGCGGGTACGCGGCCTTTTAGCATGGCTCAATGGGAATATCGCGCGTGAAACACCCCGCCATCAGCTTCATCACCCCACTTTTCAACCAGCTTTCCGAAACGCAGGCGATGCTGGCATCGCTGCGGGCATCGTTGCCGCAGGAGCTGGACTACGAACTGATCCTGGTGGATGACGGCTCGACCGATGGCACGCGGGCATGGCTGGCCACACTCGACGATGCACGTATCCGCGTGTATCTAAACCCGCACAACCTGGGCTTTGCACGCAGTTGCAATGCGGGCGTGGCACTGGCCCGGGGCACGCTGATCGGGCTGCTGAACAATGATTTGCTGTTCGCGCCGGGTTGGCTGGCACCCATGCTGGCGGTGCTGCATGAGCCGGGGCTGCGTGCCGGCTTGGTGGGCAATGTACAGTTTCGCGTGGCCGATGGGACGCTGGATCATGCCGGCGTGCGGCTGAACCTGAATGGGCAGTTCGAACACATCCGTCAGTTTCCGGCGTATGCGCGCGAGGCCGTGGAGGTGCTGGCAGTGACCGGGGCATGCATGCTGCTGCACAAAGCAGATTTCAACGCGGCGGGCGGTTTTGAAGAATGCTACGTGAACGGGGCGGAAGACATCGACCTATGCCTGAAGCTGCGCGAGGCGGGAAAGAAGATTTATCTGGCGCCGGGTAGCCGTATCCAGCACCACGTCAGCCTGAGCCGCCAGGCGGTTTCGGACCGCGACGAGCGCAACAGCCGGGCGTTATTCGCGCGCTGGCGCGCAGAGATCAAGCGCGAACTGGCTCGCGAGTGGGTCATGCGACTGTCGATGACAGAACCCAGTGACGAAGGCCAAGCACTGCTGAACACACTGACACCGGCTTTTCTGGCCACGCCGCACACGGCCGCACGCACGCTAGCCGAGGCGATGTTGCAGCAGCAGGAACAACGCTGGGCGTGCCTGCTGGACGGCGCCGCACCGGACGCCAATCTGGCGGCACGCTGCAATTTCAGCGGCCTGCGCTTTGATGCGGCGCTCGACAGCTTCGTGTTGACCGAAACCGCTCGCCTGACGGTGAACGCCCTGCCCTGCGCACGCAACCTGTACGTGTGTGGCCGCACCCTGCCCTGCCCCGCAGGCCATGGCTTGCGCCTGCACATCGACATCAATGGCTTGCAGCAGGTGCAGATTCCGCTTCGCGCCAATACGAATTTCAACGCGGGTCTGACACACCCATTGCTGCTGAACGGAGCCCCCAACGTGATCACGCTGCGGGTGGACCTGCTGGACGCAGCCGGGCAGCCTTGCGGCAGCGGGCATGAACAGGTGGCGGTGGGGCATTGCGTAGTGGATGAGCAAGTGATACAGCCGGGATAACTACGGCAGGGCGAAGTAGACCAGGCGGCCTCGAAGATTTCTGAGCAGAATTCTGATTTTCGATATGTTTTTGCGCGTTCGCACAGGTTCTTGCGCATAATCGGCCATGGACACTCAAAACCTGCTCGGCGGCGCTTGGTTGGTGGCTCGCTATGGCATCGAACTTGTCATGCCTTTGACGGTGCGGAGTCGTGTCGGCGGGCGCCGCACGACGCAGCTGGCCGATGGCGTCAAGACCGAGACCTTCGTGGAAGGGATGCGACCCAGTGCGAATTTGCGCGGGCATCTGACGTTCCACCTCAAGCACGAGGTGTTGCACCTGGAGATGCTCTGCCGCTTGTTTGAGCGGGTCGACACAATGGAGTTGGTGGCCTGGATCGACGACGAGCCCAGTGGCCAATATGCCAGGAAGGCCGGGTTTCTGTACGAGTGGCTGACGGGGCGTCAACTGAATGTGCGGGCGCTCATGGCAGGCCCCTATGTGGACGTGCTGGACGATCGAAAACTGGTGGCCGCATCACCCGACCGATCTGTACCCAACCGCCGCTGGCGTGTGCGGGACAACCTGCCCGGGTCGCCCGCCTTTTGCCCCATCGTTCGCAAGACGAGTGATTTCGATGAAGCGGTCGCGGTCGATGTTCAGCGCCTGTTGAACGAGCTCGCACTGGAGTTTGGGGAAGATGTGCTGATGCGCTCGGCAGTCTGGATGACGCTGCGTGAGAGCAAATCGAGCTTTGCGATCGAGGGTGAGGCGGACCAATCGGATCGCATCCAGCGTTTTGCCGATGTCTTGGCGCGGCGCACCGGTGAGGGCGCTTTGCCACTCGACGATGCCTCGCTGGCACAGTTGCAATCCGAGATCCTGGGCCGGCGCACCACGCTGCAGCAGTTCGGCATTCGCCAGTCGCCCGTGTTTGTGGGTGAGGTGGTTCGCTACCAGGAGGTGGTTCACTACGTGGCGCCGCCTGCAGCCGACATGCAGGCGATGCTGGACGGGATGAGGGTCTTCTGGGACCGCACCTACGGGCAATCGGCGGTGATGCGCAGCGCGGTGCTGGCTTTTGGTTTTGTTTACATCCACCCGCTGGCCGATGGCAACGGGCGGGTACATCGTTTTCTGATCAACGATGTGTTGCGTCGTGACGGGGTCGTCCAGGAGCCGATGATCCTGCCGGTCTCGTCCCTGATCACCAGCGACGCCTCAGAGCGGCGTGCCTACGATCGCATTCTGGACACGATCTCTCGTCCGCTAATGGGGGCTCTGGCTGAGGTTTACGCGTTTTCCCCTGCTCAGGCCTCTTACGCCGACGGCATTCGATCGAATTTTGTGTTCAAGGGCGATGCCATCGCGCGGCCGGTCTGGCGATACATGGATTTGACACGACATGTGGTCTATCTGGCCGATGTGCTGGCGCGCACCATCCGTGACGACATGCGCGAAGAGTCGCGCTACATGCGCAGTTACGCCCAGGCCCGGGCTGCGATCAAGGACATCGTCGAGATGCCCGATATGCAGATCGATCGCATCATTCGGTCGGTTGAGGCCAATCAGGGCAAGCTGTCGAATGTGTTGTCCAAGGAGATGCCCTTGCTGACCGAGCCAGGTATCTGGGTGGCTATCGTTCAAGTTGTAGCGCACGCTTTTGATGGGCTGCCAAGCGGCAATGTGGCGGGTAAATGAGGAAAGAGTTCCCGGACCGCGGGTATGAGCAGATGGTGGAACCGTCCCGCTCGACCAGCCGCAGCATATACTTCTTCTTTTCAGCGGTATAGTAGTGCGGTATCTAGAAGGAGGCTCTGATGGTGCCAAGGACAAAACGCAAGACCTCTTTGACCCTGGACGCCGAAACACTCGACTGCGCAAAAGCACTCCTGATTAGCAATGAACCTCAGCGGTCCGAATCGCGCGCTGCGGGAGCGGCCCGCAGTTGGCTGCGGCGACGAGCAGGCGCGTATGCAGTGCCCGGAGATCGAATCGGCGGTTGAAGCGGTAGGCGAAAGCGGCGAGGTAACGCGCCGCATACTTTCGGAAGTCGAATGCATGGTAGCTCCCGTTCAGACTGGTCTTGAGGTTGCCCAGCACGGTGTTGATCCACTGGAATTCGGGCAAGTCCTTCGGTTTGCGTCCAGCGACGACGGTCGGCTGATGCGTGCATCCAGCCGCCGTGACCGCACCGAAACACGCCAGCCCATCGGAGAACACAGTGCTGCCGGGGGCCAGATGCGTCGTCGCCCACTGCCCGATCGCCTGGAGGCTGAAGCCCGGTACGGGCGTGAGTTTGGCGCGCAAGGGGTGGCCGTCATCACTGAGGGAGACGGCGGCGACGAAAGGGACCTTGTTTTCCGAGCCGCGACCGACCTTGCCTCCGCTGCGCTCACCGCCGAGGTAGGCATCATCGATCTGGACCTGGCCTTCGAGGACATAGCGCTGCTCGCGTTCGGCCATCGCCTGCATCAGCTTGTGGTGGATCAGCCAGGCGGTCGGGTAGCTCACCCCCAGGTGCCGCTTGAGGGCGAGCGCCGACAGACCGGTCTTGGCTTGGCTGATGAGGTAGATCGCGAGGAACCACACGGTCAGGGCCAATTTCGTGCCCTGCATCACGGTGCCCGCGATCAGCGAGGTCTGATGCCGACAGGCCTGGCACTGGAACAGCGCGTGGGTTCGCCCGCGCACCCGGCTGTAGGCGGCCCCATCGCAACTCGGGCACCGAAACCCCTGCGGCCAGCGCGCCTGCTCCAACGCCGCCGCGCACTGCGCTTCGGTCCCGTAGCGCTTGAGAAACTCGGGCATCGACAGGCCGGGTTGAAACTGGATTCGGTTCATTGCCATGGCTCCACCTCTCACCAGATATACTGTACGTACATACAGTATAGGCCCGGCGACCGTGGCCGGCCAGCTTGGCTGATCATCATTGCTAATCAAGAAAGCACTTGAGATCAATGTGTCCGCTGTGGCTGAAGCGGCGCTCAAGAAGGCGGTCGCCGAAGCCCGACACATGCAGTGGCTCACCGAGAACGCAGAGGCCTTCGCAGCACAAGCAGCCTGGCACGAGCGCAACGGACACCCGCTGGCTGACATCATTTGTGCGCCGGGAGGCTCTTCATGGAGCGCCTGAGTCGATATGACGTAGCGGAATACAGCGGGGTGAAGATGGTCGTTGTCGAAAGCAACCTCTTGCCACCCGATCCGGCGGTGGTCGTGATCCCTCTCCTTACTGATTACCCGGTGGTCAAGGGCTTGAATCCCGAGCTCTTGCACGATGGCAAGTGCTTGATTCTTGCAACCCGGCTGATCGCCGCTGTGCGGCGGTCGGGTTTGCGTCGCGCCGGGAGTGTGGCGGATCAAGGTGATCGAATAAATCGAGCGATCGATGTCTTGATGGCAGGGGTGTAGTTTCGGCTCGTATCAAGACTGGCTCGGCGGGTACGTGCAAGCCCGGACAGCGGCGGACGCGGGGCGAAGCGTGCGGGGTGCGCATCGGGGCGGCCCCCGGCCAGGTTCCCCCGTTTCGCCAAGTTATTCACAGGACCGCGTATCGGGCCTGGATACACTGAACGCTGGAAGGCCGAGGACGGCCTGCAGTCCTGCGGGTCGTACAGGCAGGGCAATGCGCAGGACCTGGCACAGTGCACCACTAAAACACTGAGGGACAAGCGAGGACAATGAAGGACGTCAAAATACAAAAAAACCGCCTAAGCGGCGGTTTTTAAAAAGGAAATTTCGGGATTTCCTTGAGAATTACTGGTCGGGGAAAGAGGATTCGAACCTCCGGCCCCTGCGTCCCGAACGCAGTGCTCTACCAGGCTGAGCTATTCCCCGACGTTGTACTGCAGATGACCTTGTGTTCCGCGAGAGCCGACTACTATATCAGTGATTTCTCGCAACTGCAAAGTCCGACAATTGTAGCAGCGCATCCTTGAAAATGGAAGGGGGCAAGGTGGAAATCGCCTCGATCGCGAGCCTGGCTTCGGCCTGTGCGTAGCGGCGGGTCTCCTCGAGCGCACCGGTGGCCCGGATCGCGCCGAGCACCGCGGCAAAATCGTCGCGGCCGCCGTGCTCGATGGCATTGCGCACCAGGGCGGCCTGTTCCGGCGTACCGCGCTGCATGACGTGGATCAGGGGCAAGGTGGGCTTGCCTTCGGCGAGGTCGTCGCCGAGGTGCTTGCCGGTATCGGCTTCATCGGCGGAATAGTCGAGCACGTCGTCGATGAGCTGGAAAGCGGTGCCCAGGTGGGTGCCGAAAGCGGCGAGGCGCTCTTCCTGCTCTGCGCTGGCCCGACCCAGGATGCCGCCCAGGCGTGCCGCGGCTTCGAACAGCTTGGCGGTCTTGTAGCGGATTACGCGCAGGTAGTCGTCGACGACGACGTCGGCGTTGTGGCAGTTGAGCAGTTGCAGCACTTCGCCTTCGGCGATGACGTTGGTTGCATCGGAGAGCACGCGCATCACGCGCATGTCTTCGACCCCGACCATCATCTGGAAGGCGCGCGAATAGAGGAAGTCGCCGACCAGCACCGAAGCGGCGTTGCCGAACAGGGCGTTGGCGGTCTTGTTGCCGCGGCGCAGTTCGGATTCGTCGACGACATCGTCGTGCAGCAGGGTCGCGGTATGGATGAACTCGACCACCGCCGCCAGTTCATGGTGCTGCGTGCCCCGGTACCCCATGGCTCCGGCAGTAAACAGTACCAGCGCCGGGCGCAGGCGCTTGCCGCCGCTATGGATGATGTACTCCGCCACCTGGCGGATCAGGACCACGTCCGAATGGAGGCGGTTACGGATGACCGCATCCACCGCCTGCATGTCGGCGGCGATCGGCGCGAAAAGCTGCTTGACGGACAAGGCGTGCACGCTCGCGGAAAAAGCGGAATGGTAGGTGTCGCGCGCGCGCGGCGTCAAGCGGCGGGAGCTTTGCAGCGAAGACGCGCACGCAGCGGCGGCAGGAAACGCTCAGCTGCCGTTGCGGGCGCGCGCCACGGCGTTGTCGAGCGCTTCCTTGGCGGCCTTCTCGTCGGCCCACACTCCGGCCAGTTCCTCGTCGAGGATGCGCCGCACTTTCTCGCGCTCGACCACGGGCTGGGCCGAAGACTGCGGCGTCGCCGGCTTGTGGGTGAGCTGATCCACCGCCACGCGCACGTTCTCGAGGTCGTTGCCGAGCAGTTCGCTGCGCGAAGCCAGCAGGCCTGCGCGATTGAGCGGCAGGTAACCCGTTTCACGCTGCCAGGCGACCTGATTCTCGGGTTGCAGCCAGAACGCGACGAAGCGCGCCACCGCCTTGTACTCCTGGGGCTTCTTGCCTGCCGCGGCCCACAGGGCAGGACCGTCGGCGACGGTGTTCTGCGGCGCCCCGGGAAAATCCTCGTAGTACGGCAGGGGCGAAACGCCGATATCGAGCTTGCCGGTGCGGCGGAAATCCACCCAGCTCGCCGAGGGCGCCGCGATCACGGCGCAGTCGCCGCTGGCGAAGCGCTGCTCGGCTTCGGCCTGGTGGCCGAAGACGTGCAGGTAGCGCGCCCGTGTCCAGCTCGCCATCATCGCCACGTGCTTGACCTGGAACATGCCGTTGAAGCTGGGCACGGGGGTTTTTCCGGCGACCGTGGCCACCGGCGCGTTATGCCAGGCGCTGAGGTTTTCCACCATCACGCGACCGGGTTCGGACACGGTGTACGGGCAGGTGTGCCCGGTATCGGCCAGACGCCCCAGGGTTTCCTGCAGTTCGAACCAGGTGTCGACCCGGGTCGTGTCCGGATTCATGCCCGCACGGCGCAGCGCATCCCGATTGAGAAACAGCACCGGCGTGGACAGCCCGATCGGCAGGGCCAGCAAGCGCCCCTGGGTATCGACCGGAGTCCGCGTCATCATCGCCGGCGGGCGCAGGGTCTGCAGCGCCACTCCGCTTTCGCGCATCAGCGCATGCAGCGGCTTGAAGCGCGGCTTGCCGGCGACGAAATCGTCTTCATCGTCGCCTTCGAGGATCAGCAGGTGCGGTGCGGCGCTGCGCCAATCGGCTTGCGATAGGACCACGCGCACGTCCTTCGACTGGGCATTGAAGCGCTCGACCAGACCGGCAAGAGCCGCCGCCCTGGTATCCGGTAGGCGGTGGAAGAGTTCGATCTGCTGCGGCTGCGCGGCCGCGAGTGCCGGCAGTTGCACGGCCGCGGCAGCGCAGCCGAAAAAGACGCTGAACAGAAGTTTCAACCGCGTTGTATTCATGAGCTCGGCACGTATCGGCAAGGGCCGGGGCGACGGCCCCGGAAGCGGCGGAATTATAGTCGTGCCGCCGTCGCCCCGCGGGCCGCAGTTGTAACACGGCCGCGGGGAACGCGAGACGCTGCCGCTCAGGGCGCGGGATTGGTATGGAGCAGGTGGACGGCCTCGATTTCCCGGCACAACTCCTCATCCACCACGACCTCCCAGGCGTCGAGGTTTTCCACGAGCTGGGCCATGGTCGTGGCGCCGACGATGGTGCTGGTCACGAACCAGCGCGAATAGACGAAGGCCAGCGCCAGCGCTGCCGGGCTGAGTCCGCGGCGGCGCGCGAGTTCGACATAGGCGCGCACCGCCGGCAGCACGCCGGGCTTGGTGTAGCGTACGCCGAAGCGCTCGAACAGCGTGATCCGCCCGGGCGCGGCCGGATCGGCCAGATACTTGCCCGACAGATGGCCGAACGCCAGCGGCGAGTACGCCAGCATCCCCACCTTCTCGCGGTAGGTGATTTCGCTCAAGCCGTATTCGTAGACGCGGTTGAGCAGGCTGTACGAATTCTGCACCGTCGCCACCCGCGGCAGGCCCGATTCGCGCGCCACGCGCAGGAACTCCATCACCCCCCAGGGCTGCTCGTTCGACAACCCGATCTGCCTGACCTTGCCTTCTTCGACGAGCTCGGCGAGGACCTCGAGCTGGGCGCGGATCGGCGTGCATGCGCGCTCGCGGGCAGGGTCGAAGCTGCCCTGGCCGAACAGCGGCTGGTTGCGCTCAGGCCAGTGCAGCTGATAGAGATCGATGTAGTCGGTGCGCAACCGGCGCAGGCTGCCTTCGACCGCGGCGCGGATGTTGGCCCGGTCGAGTGCGGGCGGACCGTTGCGGATCCAGTCCAGGCTGCGCGCCGGGCCGGTCACCTTGGTGGCGACGACGAGCTTGTCGCGCGGCTTGCGCGCGAGCCAGTTGCCGACGATCGACTCGGTGGCGCCGCAGGTTTCGGCGCGGGCCGGGACCGGGTACATCTCGGCGGTGTCGATGAAGTTGATCCCGCGCTCGAAAGCATGGTCGAGCAGACGGTGGGCCTCGGCCTCACCGGCTTGCTCGCCGAAAGTCATCGTCCCCAGGCAGATCGCCGACACCTGCGGCCCCGCTTCACCGAGCGGACGGTACTGCATTTCACGCTTGTTCATGTGCTCTCCTGTTGTCGATCGATCGGCTGCAGCCCGCCACCAGCCTGTTATGCGGCCGTTACGGCATGTCCCGGCGAAACGGCCCGGAACACCGGCGGACTCGCCAGCCCTCGCGAGGCGGCTTATCATCCCGGGTTCCGGCCCGTCGCATCCCGACCGAAGGCCCAATCATACTTCAGCGCCTGCGCGCGCTCGCCCCGATGAACCAGCACACTCCCGCCGCCGGCCTGCACTGCGCCGGCCTGATCGGCTATTGCCGCGCCGGCTTCGAAAAGGAACTGGCCGCCGAACTCGACGATTTCGCCGCCGACGCCGGCCTCATCGGCCACCTCCGCGCCGAGCCGAACACCGGCTTCGCGCTGTTCGAAACCTTCGAGCCGACCCCGCTCGGCGCTTTCGGCCAGGCCACCGACTGGCGCCGCGCCACCTTCGCCCGCCAGCTGCTGCCCTGGTTCGGCCGCATCGACGAGCTGCCCGAGCGCGACCGCGCCTCCCCCATCGTCGCCGCGGTGAAAGCCTGCGGCCAGCGCTTTTCCGGCGTTGTCCTGGAAACGCCGGACACCGACGAGGCCAAGCAGCGTTCGGGTTTTTGCAAGCGCTTCACCGAACCGCTGACCAAGGCGCTGGAGAAGGCCGGCTGCCTGCGCACCAGCCGCACCGGGCTGCCGGTGCTGCATGTCGTGTTCACCGATGCCACCACCGCCTGGCTCGCCGCCGGCCAGCCGGGGCAGTGCGCACCGTGGCCGATGGGCATCCCCCGCCTGCGCATGCCGTCGAACGCACCCAGCCGGTCGACGATGAAGCTGGCCGAAGCGTTCATGACCCTGCTCGACGACGGCGAGCGCGACACGATCCTGCGCGCCGGCCAGCGCGCAGTCGACCTCGGCGCCGCCCCCGGCGGCTGGACCTGGCAGCTGGTCGGCCGCGGTCTGCGCGTCACCGCGATCGACAACGGCCCGCTGCGCGACAGCGTGATGGCCACCGAGATGGTCGAACACCTGCGCGCCGACGGCTTCACCTGGCGACCGCAGCGGCCGGTGGACTGGATGGTGTGCGACATGGTCGAGCAGCCCTCGCGGATCGCCTCGCTGATGGCCGAATGGATCGCCACCGGGCGCTGCCGCTACACCATCTTCAACCTCAAGCTGCCGATGAAGCGCCGGCTCGAAGCGGTCGAGCAATGCCGCGAACTGATCCGCAAGCGCCTGGCCAGCGTCGGCCCCTTCGATCTGCGCATCAAGCAGCTCTACCACGACCGCGAGGAAGTCACCGCCTTCCTCACCCTCAAGCGTTAGCCGGCGGCCGCCCCGCTGGCGCCGCGCCCTCACCGAACCCTCTGACCCGGAACGGTTTTGTGCGCCGTGTATAATCCGCCATTTCGCAATCCGGACGGCCGCGCCCGAGCCGCCCCCAACCGAAGGCACCCATGAGCTTCGCCGATCTCGGCCTCATTCCCGAACTACTGCAAGCCGTCGCCGACGCCGGCTACACCGAGCCGACGCCGATCCAGCGCCAGGCCATTCCCACCGTCATCGCCGGCCACGACGTCATGGGCGGGGCGCAGACCGGCACCGGCAAGACCGCCGGTTTCACCCTGCCGCTGCTGCACCGCATCGCCCGCCACGCCAGCACCAGCACCTCGCCGGCGCGCCACCAGACGCGCGCGCTGATCCTCGCGCCCACGCGCGAGCTGGCGATGCAGGTGTACGAGTCGGTCAAGACCTACAGCAAGCACCTGCCGCTGCGCTCGGTGTGCGTCTATGGCGGGGTCGACATCAAGCCCCAGCAAATGGAGTTGCGCCGCGGCATCGAAGTCGTGATCGCCACTCCGGGGCGCCTGCTCGATCACATCGAACAGAAGTCGATCAACCTCTCCCAGGTCGAAGTGCTGGTGCTCGACGAAGCCGACCGCATGCTCGACATGGGCTTCATTCCCGACATCAAGCGCATCCTCGCGCTGCTGCCGGCCCAGCGCCAAAGCCTGCTGTTCTCGGCGACCTTCTCGGACGAGATCAAGCGCCTCGCCGACCAGATGCTGAAAGACCCGCAGCTGATCGAGGTCGCGCGCCGCAACATGGTGTCGGAGACGATCACCCACGTCGTGCACCCGGTGTCCTCGGGCATGAAGCGCAACCTGCTCGCCCATCTGCTGCGGCACAAGCCCGACACCCAGGCGCTGGTCTTCGTCGATACCAAGATCGTCTGCGGACGCCTGGCCCACTTCCTCGAGCGCAGCGGCATCTCGGCCGACGCCATCCACGGCGACAAGAGCCAGCAGCAACGCACCGAAACGCTGGAGGCGTTCAAAAGCGGCAAGCTGCGCGTGCTGGTCGCCACCGACGTCGCCGCGCGCGGCCTCGACATCGACGAGCTGCCCTTCGTGATCAACTTCGAGCTGCCGCACACCGCCGAAGACTACGTACACCGCATCGGCCGCACCGGCCGCGCCGGCCACCAGGGCAATGCGATCTCGCTCGTCAGCTCGGAGGAAAAGCACTGGCTGGCCGAAATCCAGAAGCTGATCAAGTTCGAGATCCCGCAGGAGGTCGTGCCCGGCTTCGACCCGGAGCCCGAATTCTTCGAGGCCGGCAGCCGCAGCCAGCGCTCGCGCCGCCCGCCGGCAGAGCACGAAGCCGGCGAACGCCCGCGTGCCGCACGCGGCGGCTCCCGCGAGCGGGAAAGCGGCACGCGCGAGAACACCCGCGCCACCCCGCGCCGCAACCGTTCGACGATCGCCGCCGACGGCTTCGACTTCAGCAAACCCTACCAGCCCGCCAACCCCGCCGTTGCCGTGGAAACCACGCCCGGCACGATTGCACCGAACCCACCGGAGCCGCTGCGCCGCGGCCAGCGCCCAATCGCCGTCCTGCTCGGCGGCCTCGGACGCAAGTAAGCCCGCCGACGCCAAAGACATCGGGCGGCAACTCCGGCCACGAGAGCCGGACTTGCCGCCCGATGTTCGATGCGGCCGCGCGCCTCCCGGAGCGCGGCCGCCAGGTCAGACTTCCAGCGCCTTGACGTGCTGGATGACTTCCCCGATCGCCTCCTGCGCGCTGCCGTACAGCATGCGGCAGTTGTCCTTGTAGAACAGCGCGTTCTCAATCCCCGAGTAGCCCGCGCCCTTGCCGCGCTTGACCACGATGACGTTCTGCGCGAGGTCGGCGTTGAGGATCGGCATGCCGTAGATCGGGCTCGACTTGTCGGTGCGCGCGACCGGGTTCACGACGTCGTTGGCGCCGATCACCAGGGCCACGTCGGCCTGGGCGAAGTCGGCGTTGATCTCCTCCAGATCGAAGATCTTGTCGTAGGGCACACCGGCTTCGGCGAGCAGCACGTTCATGTGGCCGGGCATGCGGCCGGCGACAGGATGGATCGCGAACGCCACCTCGACCCCGCCCTCCTCCAGCAGCTGCGCCATTTCCCACACCTTGTGCTGGGCACCGGCCACCGCCATGCCGTAGCCGGGGACGATGATCACCTTCTGGCCGTAGCGCATCAGCGCCGCCGCATCCATCGCCGAGAGCTCGCGCATCGTCCCTTCGACCGCCTCGCCGCCTTCGGCCGCGGCGCCGGTGAGCGGAGCGAAGATGATGTTCTTGATCGGCCGGTTCATCGCTTTCGCCATCAGCTGGGTGAGCAGCATGCCCGAGGCACCGACCACGATGCCGGCCACGATCAGCGCCGGGTTGCCGATGACGAAGCCCTTGAAGCCCACCGCCAGGCCGGTGAACGCGTTCAGTAACGAGATCACCACCGGCATGTCGGCGCCGCCGATCGGCATCACCAGCACCGCCCCCAGCGCCAGCGCGAGGGCGAAGAAGAGGAAGATCTCGAAGCCGCCCGGGGCGCTCGAATAGGCCACCGTCAGGCCGACACCGAACGTCGCCAGGGTCAGGAAGAAGTTGACGTTGTTCTGCTGCGGCAGACGGATCGCCTTCGTCATCAAGCCCTGCAGCTTGGCGAACGCCACGCACGAGCCGGAGAAGGCCACCGCGCCGATGATCGCGCCCAGCGCCAGCAGCGTCGACGTGACGCCGTCGTGGGGCACGCCGCGCACCAGCTCGATCGCCGCGATCCCCGCCGCGGCGCCGCCGCCCATGCCGTTGTAGATGGCGACCATCTGCGGCATGTCGGTCATCTTGACCACCTTGCCGCTGTACCAGGCGACACCGCCGCCGAGCACGATCGCCAGCACCATCAGGCCGATGTTGTGCAGCCCCGGCATGAAAAAGGTCACCACCGTCGCCCCGACCATCGCAAAGCCGGCCCACACGATGCCGCGGCGCGCGGTCACCGGCGAGGCCATCGCCTTCAGGCCGACGATGAACACCACCGCGACGATGAAATACGCCATGCTCACGAACCAGTTCGACGTCATTGCGCGCCTCCTTGCTTGCGGCCGCCGGCCTTGAACATGCCCAGCATCCGTTCAGTGACGATGTAACCGCCGGCGGCGTTGGCCGCGCCCAGGAATACGGCGACGAAACCGATCGCCAGTTGCACCGGGTCCTCCGGATCGGCATGGCCGAGCGCGACCATCGCCCCGATCAGGACCACGCCGTGCACGAAGTTCGAGCCCGACATCAGCGGCGTATGCAGGATCACCGGCACGCGCGAAATCACCTCGTACCCGGTGAATGCGGCCAGCATGAAAATGTACAGTGCGGTGAAGCCATCCATGGCTGAATCCTCCTTTACAGGCCGAGCGCCTGCTTCACCCCGGGGTGGCGGATTTCGCCCGCGTGGGTGAGGCAGCTGCCGGAAATCACTTCGTCTTCCCAGTCGAGCGCCAGCGCGCCGTCGCGGATGAAGGGCGAAATGAAGTTGAACAGGTTCTTGGCGAGCATCTCCGAAGCGTGCACCGGCATGCGGCTGGGAATGTTGGTGGGGCCGATCACGAGTACGTCGTTGATCCACACCTTGTCGCCGGCCACCGTGCCTTCGACATTGCCGCCGCTGTCGGCCGCCATATCGACGACCACCGCGCCGGGTTTCATGCGCGCGATCATGTCCGCGCCGATGATGCGCGGCGCCGGCCGCCCGGGCAGCGCCGCGGTGGTGATCAGGGCGTCGCACTGCGCCACCGCCCTGGACAGGCGTTCGGCCTGCTTCGCCTTCTCCTCGTCGGTCAATTCCCGTGCATAGCCGCCGCTGCCCGCGGCCGCCACTCCGGTGTCGACGAACTTGGCGCCGAGCGATTCGACCTGCTCGCGCGTTTCCGGACGCACGTCGTAGGCCTCGACCATCGCCCCGATCCGGCGCGCGGTGGCGATCGCTTGCAGGCCGGCGACGCCGGCGCCGATCACCAGCACCTTGGCCGGACGGATGGTGCCTGCGGCATAGGTCAGCATCGGGAAGAACTTCGGGCTGTGGTCGGCGGCGATCAGCGCGCATTCATAGCCCGCCACCGCGCCCTGGCTGGAGAGTACGTCCATGCTCTGCGCCCGCGAAATGCGCGGCAGCAGTTCGAGCGCGAACGCGGTGACCCCGCGTTCGGCGAGCTGGCGTGCGCGCTCGGCGCTCGCCCAGGGCTGCAGCAGGCCGAGCAGCACGCTGCCCGGCTTGAGCGCGGCGAGCGTGGCGGGCGCTGGCGGCTGCACGCAGAACACCACGTCGGCCTCGGCGCAGACCTCGTCGGCGCGGTCGACCAGAGTCACCTCGGCAAAATCGGCATCGCGGAAGTGCGCAGGCAGGCCCGCTCCCTTCTGCATCACCACCCAGGCGCCAAGGCCCTGATACTTCTTGACCACATCCGGCACGACGGACAGGCGTCGCTCGCCGGGGTGGGTTTCCACTAGCACTCCGATGACCAGGGGCATGGACATCCTCCTCGCTCAAAAACGGCATCAAACCGGGTCGAAAGGCCGCGGCCCGGGGAACCGGGAAGCGGCAACGTCGCGCCGAAGGCCTTTGCCGCGGCATTCGAATCCGCTATCGGGCTCATCTTACCGGCATCCGCCGGCGGCGCAACCCGGCGCATCGGCGGGCAAATCGGCAGCGGGCGGATCGACCGGGACGGGATCGGCGCGGCAGCGGCGCCCCCGCGCTCAGTTCTTGCCGGGCGACGCCGGGGCAGGAGAGGACGGCGGGACGAGCTTGATGATCGCCAGCGAGAGGTTGTCGCCGCTCCCGCGCGCGCGCTCGCGGGCCTGGCCGATCAGGCGCTCGGCGGCGGCGCGGGGGGGCAGCTCGTGCAGGGTGGCGCCAAGCTCGGCGTCGTCGAAGTAGGCCCACACCCCGTCCGAACACAGCAGGAACACATCCCCCGCGAGCGGCGCTTCTTCGCGGCCATACTCGATCCGTGGCGCCCGCTCGCTGCCCAGGCAGGACAGCAGCACGTTGCGCCGCGGATGCCAGAGCGCATCGGCGGCGTCCAGTCGCCCCTTGCGCTGCAGCTCGCCGACCAGCGAATGGTCGGCGCTGCGCGACACCAGGGACGGGCCGCGGAAGTGGTACAGGCGCGAATCGCCGCAATGCGCCCAGTAGGCCTTGCCCTGCTGCAGCAGGAACACCACCGCGGTGCTGTGCGGGTCCTGCTCGCTGGTGAAGCGGGTCAGCTTGATCACCAGGTGGGCCTCGTCGATGACACTGGCAAGAAGGCTGTCGGGGGTCTCGTACAGCGGAGCGTAGGCTTCGAAATTCTGCCGGGCACGGATCAGCACCTGCTCGGCGGCCATCGCCCCGCCGCTATGGCCGCCCATCCCGTCGGCGAGCACGGCCAGCAGCGTGCCCGAGCGCTTCGGATGGGGGAAAAGGCCGACCCGGTCCTGTTGTTCCTCGCGGTCGCCACGGTGCAGGGCGACGCAGGTTTCAGCACTGAAAGGCATCGGCGGGATCGTGGGCAAGGGGTTGCGGAAAGGACGTCAGCGCATGATATCAATCCGGCAGGCCGTTCAGGCGCGCATCGATCAGCTCGATCCAGTGCCGCACCGGAGTCGCGGTCCCGGCCTGCAGGTGGCTGATGCAGCCGATGTTGGCCGAGGCGATCAGGCCGGCGCCACCGGCCTCCAGTGCGTCGAGCTTGTTCGTGCGCAGGCGCGCGGCGAGTTCGGACTGGAGCAGCGAGTAGGTGCCTGCAGAGCCGCAGCACAGGTGGGCATCGCGCACCGGTGTGAGTTCGAATCCGGCTGCCGCGAGCAGGGCTTCCACCGTGCCGCGGATACGCAAGCCATGCTGCAGGGTGCACGGTGCGTGCCAGGCGAGCGCGCGTTTCGGCTGCACGCGGGCGCCGAGCGCCGCTTGCAGCGCGGGGGCCTCGGCCGCCACCACTTCGCCGATGTCGCGCGCCAGCGCGCTCACCCGCAGCGCCTTGGCGGCGTAAGCGCCGTCCTGTTGCAGCAGATGGGCGTAATCCTTCACCTGCACGCCGCAGCCCGAGGCGGTGGTGACGACGGCTTCGACCTCACCGCCCTCGATCGCCGGCCACCAGGCGTCGATGTTGCGCCTGGCGTCGGCGCGCGCACCGTCGTGGTCGTCGAGATGGAAGCGCACCGCGCCGCAGCACCCGGCACCGGCCGCTTCCACCATCGAGATTCCCAGCGCATCGAGCACGCGCGCCGCGGCGGCGTTGATCGACGGTGCCATCGCCGGCTGCACGCAGCCGGCGAGCGCGAGCACCCGGCGCGCGTGGCGCGGCGCCGGCCGGGGGCCCGCCGGACGCAGGTGCGGGACCTTGTCCTGCAGCGTTTTCGGCAGCAGCGGGCGCAACGCCTGGCCAGCCTTCATCGCCAGCCCGAACAGCTTCGGCCGCGGCACGAACTCGCGCAGGGCAAGGCGCATCAGCGCATCGCCACCGCGGCGCGGCACCCGTTGATCGACGAGGCCGCGGCCGATGTCGAGCAGGCGGCTGTAGTGCACGCCCGAGGGGCAGGTGGTCTCGCAGGCGCGGCAGGTCAGGCAGCGGTCGAGGTGGAGCCGGGTGCGCTCGGTGACCTCGGCGCCTTCGAGCAGCTGCTTGATCAGATAGATACGCCCGCGCGGGCCGTCGAGTTCGTCGCCGAGCAGCTGGTAGGTCGGGCAGGTCGCGGTGCAAAAGCCGCAATGCACGCACTTTCGCAGGATCGCGTCGGCCTCGCGGCCGTCCGCGGTGTCGCGGATGAAATCGGCAAGCCGGGTCTGCATGCTCAGAAATCCTCGTAGAGGCGGCCGGGGTTGAACACGCCGGCGGGGTCGAACGCGTGCTTGAGGCGGCGATGGATCGTCACCAGCGGGGCGGACAGCGGCTGGAACACCGCGCCGCCACGGTCGCCGCCGCGAAAGCACGTGGCATGGCCACCGAGCGCTGCGGCGCGTGCGCGCACGGCGGCCGGCACGGGCATGCCGGCGATCCAGCGCAGGCCGCCGCCCCATTCGATCAGCTGGCGCCCGGGCAGCTCCAGCGCCGGCGCGGTGCTCGGCAGGGCGAGCCGCCACAGGGTCTCCCCGGCGGCGAGCAGAAAAGGCCCGCTGCGCTGCTCGCGCACGTCCTGCCACAACGCCGCAGCCGCAGCCTCGTCGACGGTTTCGCCGCCGAGGCGGCCGGCCGCGGCCCGTACCGCAGCCTCCGCCCCCGACAGGCGCAGATGAAGCGCCCCCTCGCACCAGCAGCTGGCCGACACCGGCAGCGGCTGCCCGCCCCACTCGTTCATGCGTGCGAGCGCATCGGCTTCGTCGCATTCGAAACGCAGCGTGCGCTCGGCGACGGGCCGCGGCAGCACCTTCAGCGACACTTCGAGGACGACGCCCAAGGTGCCCAGACTGCCCGCGATCAGGCGCGACAGATCGTAGCCGGCGACGTTCTTCATCACCCGCCCGCCGAAATTCAGCACCTCGCCGCGCCCGTCGAGGATCTTCACCCCGAGCACGAAGTCGCGCACTGCGCCCGCGCTCGCCCGCCGCGGGCCGGCGAGTCCGGCAGCGACCGCGCCGCCCACCGTCGCGGCGGCACCGAAGTGCGGCGGCTCGCAGGCGAGGAACTGGTTCTGCCCGGCGAGCAAGGCCTCGAGTTCGGCCAGCGGAGTGCCGCCGCGCACCGTCACCACCAGCTCGGTGGGCTCGTAGCTCACCACGCCGGTGTTGGCGCGCAGATCGAAGATTTCGCCTGCCGGCGCCCGTCCGTAGAAATCCTTGGTACCGCCTGCGCGCAGACACAGCGCGCGCTTGTCCGCCACGGCCATGCGCACCCGCTCGCTCCATTCGCGCTCGATGGCGGTCATCGCCTCATTCATCGTCCACCTCGTCCCGCCGGATCAATCGGCCCAGGCCTGCGCCCGTTGCATTCCCATCCAATCGACACTGCCCGCCCGCCTTGCGCACACCCTCGCCCTCTCCGCCTTCCCGTCGCCAGTGCCCACCGCCAGGCGGCCCGTCGTCCTCTTCCTGCGCCGGCCGGCGGTGGGAACGCCCGCCGACAGTCCGCAGCGCCAGCCAGGCGCCGACCAGCGACATCACCGGCACCGCCACCAGCAGGAACTGCACCCAGCCCTTGTCCGCCATCGCCGTCCACGCCTTCAGAAACGCGGGATGTCCGGGTAGGGGACATGGTCGCGGCTGACCCGCATGCGGCCGTATTCGGCGCAGCGGTTCAGGGTTGGAATCGCCTTGCCCGGGTTGAGCAGGCCGGGAGGGTCGAACGCGGCCTTGACGCGGAAGAACTGGCGCACTTCGGCGGGGCTGAACTGGACGCACATCTGGTTGATCTTTTCCAGCCCGACGCCATGCTCGCCGGTGATGGTGCCGCCGAGCGCCACCGACAATTCGAGGATCTCGGCGCCGAAGGCCTCGGCACGCTCGAATTCGTCGGCCTGGTTGGCGTCGAACAGGATCAGCGGATGCAGGTTGCCGTCGCCGGCATGGAACACGTTCATGCAGCGCAGCCGGTACCGCTCTTCCATCTGCTGGATGGCCGTGAGCATCTCGCCCACGCGCTTGCGCGGGATGGTGCCGTCCATGCAGTAGTAGTCGGGCGAAATCCGCCCCGCGGCGGGGAAGGCCGCCTTGCGCCCGGCCCAGAATCTGAGCCGCTCGGCCTCGTCGCGCGACACGCGCAGCTCGGTGGCGCCGCTGTCCTCGAGCACCCGGCATACGCGCGCGACCTCCTCGGCCACTTCCTCGGCGGTGCCGTCGGCCTCGCACAGCAGGATGGCCTTGGCATCGAGCGGATAGCCGGCGTGCACAAACTCCTCCACCGCAGCGGTGGCGGGCTGGTCCATCATTTCCAGGCCGGCAGGGATGATGCCGGCGGCGATGATACGGGCCACCGCATCGCCGGCACGCACCACGTCGTCGAAGGCGGCGAGCACGCATTGCGCGAACTGCGGCCGGGGCACCAGCTTCACGCTGACTTCGGTGACCACCGCGAGCATCCCTTCCGAGCCGGTGAGCAGGGCGAGGAGATCGTAGCCGGCGCAATCCGGCCCATGGCCGCCGATGTCGATGATTTCGCCCTCGATCGTCACCCCGCGCACGCGCAGCAGGTTATGCACGGTCAGGCCGTACTTCAGGCAGTGCACGCCGCCGGCGTTCTCGGCGACGTTGCCGCCGATCGTGCACGCGATTTGCGACGACGGATCGGGAGCGTAGTACAGGCCGTACGGCGCGGCAGCCTCGGAAATCGCCAGGTTGCGCACTCCGGGCTGGACCACAGCGAGGCGCGCGAGCGGGTCGAGGTGGAGGATGCGGTTGAAGCGCGCCAGCGACAGCAGCACGCCGCGGGTGTGCGGCAGCGCCCCGCCCGACAGCCCGGTCCCGGCACCGCGCGCCACCACCGGCACGCCCAGCTCATGGCAGCTGCGCAGCACCGCCACCACCTGCTCCTCGGTACTCGGCAGCGCCACCACCAGCGGCAGCGCACGATAGGCGGCGAGGCCATCGCACTCGTAGGGGCGCAGATCCTCGGTGTCGTACATCAGACTGCCCGGCGGCAGGATGCGCCCGAGTGCCTCGATCACGCGAACCTTGTCGACTGCGGAGAAATCGCCTTCGGCCTCGCCGTAGGTCAGGTGTTCGGTTGCAGCTTCCATCTCTCCCCTCCTTTTGCCTCACCGGACGGCTCCGGGCAGCGGGCCGATTCTAGACCGCGGCACGGCGGCCCGCTCTCGGTGAAAACCACGACTCCGCACAGCCCGCCGGACCGTTTCCGGTTCGACACCACTCCACGAACTCGATCAACGTGGATGCCCGGCATCGAAGCCCGGAAGGATAAAAGGCTATTGCTGCTGCCGGCTTGATGGTTTTTCACCGGCGAGTTGAAGAATCCTCAAGCCGCCAGCACGTGCGTCAGCCAATCGACGAACGCGGCGCATTCCCAGCGTTCGAGGGTACCGGGCCGCCAGCAGAGGTAATGGCTGTGGGGCGAAGGCACCGAATGGGTGGACAACGGCAGCAGGCGGCCGCTGTCGAACCAGGCCGCACCGAGCCGGTGGCGGACGAGGGCGACACCGAAGCCGCTCGCCGCAGCGTCATAGACCAGGCCCAGGTCGTTGAACTGCGCACCACCTTCCGGCTCCACACGGTGCACGCCGCAGCCCGCGAACCAGGGTGCCCAGGGTTCCAGCGGCGTTTTCATCAGGCGCACACGAGCGAATTCGGCCTCGCTGCGGAAGCCGTCGAAGGGGCCGTGCTCGTTCAGGTAGGCCGGACTGCAAGCCGGCGTGATCACGTCGTCGAGGAGCCGCCGGTACTCGCGATCAGGGTAGCCCCCGGTACCGAAGCGGATTTCCAGGTCGGCTTCTTCGGCAGTGACATCGAGCAGCGGGATCGACACCTGCAGAGTCAGTTCGACATCCGGATAGACATTGCGAAACCGTTCGAGCCGCGGCATCAGCAACTGGCGCGAGAACGAAGGGGTGACCGCCACCCGCAGCCGGGGCGCCGCCGCCCGGCCACGCCCCGCGGGCAACTGGCCGAGGGCGGCAAGGCCGGCGCATACGTTGTGCAGATAATGCGCACCGTCGCTGGTGAGGGTGAAGTCGTTGCGGGTAAACAGCTTCACTCCGAGCTGCGCCTCGAGCTGGCGCAGGCGGTGGCTGACAGCGCTGACCGTCACGCACAGCTCGTCCGCCGCCCGGCTCGCGCTGCGCAGGCGGGCGACGGCCTCGAAGGTGACGAGGCACTGGATCGGCGGGATCTGGGTGAAGGGAGTGACAGGGGGGAAGGCCATCCGGGCACGGCGCTCCGATCGTCGGGAAGGGAACACATTATGCGCTGCGGAGGAAACGCGGCAGTTC
This sequence comes from Thauera aromatica K172, assembly GCF_003030465.1. GTDB lineage: Bacteria > Pseudomonadota > Gammaproteobacteria > Burkholderiales > Rhodocyclaceae > Thauera > Thauera aromatica. The sequence goes on from NZ_CP028339.1 coordinate 2,782,489, forward strand.
CGCGGACAAGTGCGAGGAGCACGCAAGCCACGATCCTGGCGCGGCCCCGGCATGTTGGCCCCGGGTGGGCCCGGCATTGACTTGACCTGTCTTTCGGATTAGATTGCGCGATTCTTTGCAAACCCATCAACTGGAGCAACACCATGTACGCGGTGATAAAAACCGGTGGCAAGCAGTATCGCGTTGCCGCTGGCGAAAAGATCAAGGTAGAACAGATACCGGCCGACGTGGGTTCCGAAATCACCCTCGACCAGGTTTTCATGGTCGGTGAAGGCGAGTCCGTGAAGATCGGCACGCCGGTGGTGGCCGGAGCTTCCGTCAAGGCGACCGTGGTTTCGCACGGCCGCCACGACAAGATCAAGATTTTCAAGATGCGCCGCCGCAAGCACTACCAGAAGCACCAGGGGCATCGTCAGAACTACACCGAGCTTCGCATCGAAGCGATCTCGGCCTAAGCGCAGGGGGTAATCCGACATGGCACACAAAAAAGCTGGCGGCAGTTCGCGTAACGGCCGCGACTCGGAATCGAAACGCCTCGGCGTGAAGCGCTACGGTGGTCAGTTCGTCCTCGCCGGCAACATCATCGTTCGCCAGCGCGGCACCCAGTACCACCCGGGCGACAACGTCGGCGTGGGCAAGGACCACACCCTGTTCGCGCTCAAGGACGGCGTCGTCCAGTTCGCGGTCAAGGGCCCGGCCAAGCGCCGCACCGTGATCATCGTGCCCGAAGCGGCCTGATCTTCGCGCGCCGCGCTTTTGCAGTACAAAAGCCCTATCCTTGCGGTAGGGCTTTTTTGTTTTCGGAACCTCGCGTCCATGCGGGGTTCGACATTCAAGGTTGATCAGGCATGAAGTTTTTTGACGAAGCCCGCATCGAAGTCCTCGCCGGCGACGGCGGCAATGGCGTGGCCACTTTCCGCCGCGAAAAGTTCATCCCCAAGGGCGGCCCCAGCGGCGGCGACGGCGGACGCGGCGGCAGCGTGTACGCGGTGGCCGACCGCAACCTCAACACCCTGATCGACTACCGCTACACGCGGACCTTCCGCGCCGAGCGCGGCGAGAACGGCGGCAGCCGCGACTGCTACGGCAAGGGCGGCGGCGACATCACGCTGCGCTTTCCGGTCGGCACGGTGATCAAGGACATGGACAGCGACGAACTCGTTGCCGACCTCGACGAGGACGGCAAGACCGTGCTGATCGCCCGCGGCGGCCGCGGCGGACTGGGCAACATCCACTTCAAGTCCAGCGTCAACCGCGCCCCACGCAAATGCACTCCGGGCCAGGAAGGCGAACGCCGCAACCTGCACCTGGAGCTGAAAGTGCTCGCCGATGTCGGCCTGCTGGGGATGCCCAACGCCGGCAAGTCCACCTTCATCCGCAGCGTCTCGGCGGCCAAGCCGAAAGTGGCCGACTACCCGTTCACCACCCTCGCCCCCAACCTCGGCGTCGTGCGCACCAGCGAAAATCGCAGCTTCGTCATCGCCGACATTCCCGGCCTGATCGAAGGTGCGGCCGAAGGCGCCGGCCTCGGCCACCAGTTCCTGCGCCACCTGCAGCGCACCCATGTGCTGCTGCACCTGGTCGACCTCGCGCCCTTCGACCCCGAAACCGATCCGGTCGCCGAGGCCAAGGCCATCGTCAGCGAGCTGCGCAAGTACGACGAGGCCCTCTACGCCAAGCCGCGCTGGCTGGCGCTCAACAAGCTCGACCTGATCCCGGAAGAAGAACGCGCCGAACGCGTCGCCGCCTTCCTCGAGGCCTATGGCCCGGTCGAGCGCCACTTCGAGATCTCGGCGCTGAAAGGCGAAGGCACAAGGCCCTTGATCTTCGCGATCCAGGACTTCCTCGACGCCGAACGCGCCCGCATCGACGCCGAACGCACCGAGCGCCAGGCCGCCGAAGCCGCCCGCCTGGCCGCAGCCGAGGTCGCGCGCGCAGCGGCCGACGCGGCCTACGAGGAAGAGGTGCAAGGCGACGATGAAAGCGACGACGCCCTGCCCGAAGATGAAGCGAAGGCCGGAGACGAACCCCGGTGAACGAAAAGCATTGTTGACCTGAGTCCGCTGGAAAGATGAGAACCAAGATCCGCAACGCCCGCCGCCTCGTGGTGAAGGTCGGCAGCGCGCTCGTCACCAACAACGGTGCCGGCCTCGACAAGGAAGCGCTCGGTGCCTGGGCACGCCAGATCGCCGCGCTGCACGCCGAGGGGCGGCAGGTGGTGCTGGTGTCTTCGGGGGCAATCGCCGCCGGAATGCAGCGCCTGGGGTGGTCGAAGCGCCCGCACGAGATGCACCAGCTGCAGGCCGCCGCCGCGGTCGGCCAGATGGGCCTCGTCGAAGCCTACGAAAAGGCCTTTTCGGGCCACGGCCTGCACACCGCGCAGATCCTGCTGACGCACGAGGATCTCGCCGACCGCACCCGTTACCTGAACGCGCGCAGCACGCTGACCACCCTGCTCGCGCTCGGGGTGGTGCCGATCATCAACGAGAACGACACCGTGGTCACCGACGAGATCAAGTTCGGCGACAACGACACCCTCGGCGCGCTCGTCGCCAACCTGATCGAGGCCGAAGCGCTGATCATCCTCACCGACCAGCAGGGCCTGTACACCGCCGATCCGCGCAGCGATCCGGCCGCCACCCTGATCTCCGAAGGCCGCGCCGAAGACCGCCGCTACGAGGCGATGGCGGGCGGTGCCGGCACCGGCATCAGCCGCGGCGGCATGATCACCAAGATCCGCGCAGCCCAGCGCGCCGCGCGCAGCGGCGCCCACACCTGCATCGCCAGCGGCCGCGAGCGCGACCCGCTGTTGCGCCTGGCCGCGGGCGAAGCGCTCGGCACCCTGCTCTACGCCAGCAGCACGCCGCTGCAGGCGCGCAAGCAGTGGCTCGCCGATCACCTCCAGCTCGCCGGGGACCTGGTCCTCGACGACGGTGCCGCCGCCGCCCTGAAAAGCGGGCGCAGCCTGCTCGCGGTCGGCGTCATCGAGGTACGCGGCGACTTCGAACGTGGCGCCGCGGTGGCCTGCCGCACGCTCGGCGGCGAAGAGGTGGCGCGCGGACTGGTGAACTACTCGGCCTCGGAATGCCGCCGCATCGCGCGCCGGCCGAGCACCGAAATCGAGAACCTGCTCGGCTACATCGACGAACCGGAGCTGATCCACCGCGACAACATGGTCTGTCGCTGAAGCCGCGCGCGGCATTCCGGCCGGCCTTGCCGCACCGCAGTGCACGCGCGCCCACAGCACGGATGCCCGCGCTGCGGGCGGGATGACCCGCAGCGTGCCGGCAATCGACGCCGGCACGGTGCGAACGGCACGCGCTCAGCTCTTGAGCGCGGCCCGGATCTGCTCCAGCGTACCCGGATCGTCGATCGTGGTGAGGTCGCCGGCGTCGCGCCCTTCGGCCAGGGCCTGGATCGAGCGGCGCAGCATCTTGCCCGAGCGCGTCTTGGGCAGGCCGTTGATGAAATGCACCCGGGCGGGGCGGGCGATCGCCCCGAGCACCGCGTCGACCTTCTTCATCACTTCCTTCTCCAGCGCGGCGCGCTTTTCGGCAGTGTCGACCGCAGCCGCGTCCTTCACCACCGCGAACGCCATCGGCATCTGACCCTTGACCTCATCGGCGACGCCGACCACCGCCACCTCGGCGATCGCCGGGTGCATCTGCACCGCCTCCTCGATCTCGCGCGTGCCCAGCCGGTGGCCGGCGACGTTGATGACGTCGTCCATGCGTCCGAGGATGCTGTGGTAGCCCTTGTCGTCCTTGATTCCCCAGTCCGACGAGGAATACACCACCGGCTCCTTGAACACGCTGAAGTAAGTGGAAACGAAGCGCTCGTCCTGGCCCCACACCGTCGACAGGCAGCCCGGCGGCAGCGGCGGCACGACGCCGACGATGCCTTTCTCGTTGGCGCCGCACTCGCTTCCATCCTCGCGGAAGAGGCGCAGGTCGTAGCCGAACACCGGGAACGCGGGCGAGCCGAGCTTGATCGGGCTGTCCTCGACGCCGCGGCAGATCGCCAGCATCGGCCAGCCGGTTTCGGTCTGCCAGTAGTTGTCGATCACCGGGATCCCCAGCGCGTCCATGATCCACTGGTGGCTGGTCTCGTCGAGCGGCTCGCCGGCGAGGAACAGGTGCTTGAGCGAGGACAGGTCGTACTTCTTGAGCCAAGCCGGGTCCTGCTTCTTCAGCACGCGCACCGCGGTCGGCGCCGAGAACATCACATCAACCTTGTACTTGTCGACGATCTGCCACCAGATTCCGGGGTCGGGGCGCAGCGGCGTGCCTTCGTACATCACCGTCGCCATGCCGGCGATGAGCGGGCCGTAGATGATGTAGCTGTGGCCGACCACCCAGCCGATGTCGGAGGTCGTGAACATCGTCTCGCCTTCGCCGCCGGTGTAGATGTGCTTCATCGACGCCGCCAGCGCCACGCAGTAGCCGCCGGTGTCGCGCTGCACGCCCTTGGGCTTGCCGGTGGTGCCGGAGGTGTACAGGATGTAGCTCGGCTCGGACGACTCCACCCAGGTCACCGGCACCCGGGCATCCAGGTGCTTCGCGCGCAGTTCGGCGTAATCGACGTCGCGCCCGTCGACGCGGGAAAAATTCTTGTCGAGGCCGCGGTCGATGATCAGCACCTTCTGCGGCGGGTGCTCGGCCAGGCTGCAGGCCTCGTCGACCAGATGCTTGTAGGGCACCGGCTTGCCGTTGCGCATCCCGGCATCGGCGCTCACCATCAATGCCGGTTTGGCGTCATCGATGCGGGTCGCGAGCGAGCCCGCGGCGAAGCCGCCGAACACCACCGAATGGATCGCGCCGATGCGCGCGCAGGCGAGCATTGCGAACGCGGCCTCGGCGATCATCGGCATGTAGATCAGCACCCGGTCGCCACGCCGGACACCGAGCGCCTGGTAGATCGCCGCCATGCGCTCGACCTCGCGCTGCAGCTCGGCGAAGGAATAGATCTTTTCCTCGCCGGTTTCGGTGGAAACGTAGATCAGCGCACGGTCGTTCGGGCGCTTCGCGGCGTGACGGTCGACCGCGTTGTAGCACAGATTGGTCTCTCCCCCCTTGAACCACTTGACGAACGGCGGGTGGGAAAAATCGCAGATCTGCTCGGCGGGCTTGTTCCAATGCACAAGCGCGGCCTGTTCGGTCCAGAATTCGTCGCGCTGGTCGATGGAACGGCGGTGGAACTGCTGGTAATCGGTCATTGCTTCCTCTCCAATCAATGAACCTGTATTGCCATGACGTGACGTCTGCGCCGCTGCGCCGGGACAGCGCGGCGGCACCTGCCGTCACTACGTGCGGACGAGGGAAGCCCCTCCCCGCATGTCCGCCGCCGTTGCCGGATCGATTTATGGAATAGTTGGAACAGCCCGTTCCGGGCGCGGGCGGCGATCGTGCGATTCTACCAAGCGCCGCCGCCGATCAGGCGCCGATCCGCACTACGGTACGGCCCTTGATCCGGCCCTGGATGTAGTCGTCGAACGCGCCCGGCAGCGCGTCGAAATCGATCGTGCGCGTCACCGCGGCCAGATGGCGCGGTTTCAGGTCGCGGCCCAGCCGCTCCCACACGCGCAGCCGGGTGGGAAAGCTCATGTAGCCGGAGTCGATGCCGAGCAGGCTGACTCCGCGCAGGATGAAGGGGAAGACCGTGGTGTGGAGATCGAAGCTCGCCGCGTTGCCGATGCTGGCCACGGTCCCGGCCTGCTTCATCGTCGCCAGCACCCAGTGCAGGATCGGCCCTCCGACGTTATCGATCGCCCCCGCCCACTGCGCCGCCTCGAGCGGGCGCACCTTGTCGAAGTCGATCTCCGCGCGCAGCCGCACCTCGGCCGCCCCCAGCCCCCGCAGGTAGTCGCTTTCGGAGGCTTTGCCGGTGAGCGCGGCGACGTGGTAGCCGAGCTGCGCCAGCATGTCGATGGCCAGGCCGCCGACCCCGCCGGTGGCGCCGGTGACGACCACCGGGCCGTTGGCCGGGGCCAGCCCGTTGTGTTCCATGCGCACGATGCCGAGCGCGGCGGTGAAGCCGGCCGTGCCCAGGGCCATCGCCTCGAACAGGTCCAGCCCGGCCGGCAGCGGCACGACCCAGGCCGCCGGCACACGGGCGTATTCGGCGTAGCCGCCGTGGTGCGCCACCCCCAGATCGAAGCTGGTGACGACGACCTTGTCGCCGGGACGAAAGCGGGCGTCGGCGCTATCGACCACTTCGCCGGCCAGATCGATGCCGCCGACGCAGGGGAAGCGGCGGATGATCTTGCCCGCGCCGGTGGCGGCGAGGGCGTCCTTGTAGTTGATGCTCGAATAATGGACGCGGATGCCGACCTCGCCGGCGTCGAGCTGCCCGGCGGTCAGTGTCGTCATGCGGCTGACGATCTTGCGGTGCGCATCCTGGTCGATGACGTAGGCCTTGAACGGGCTCATGCGGGCAGTCTCCTCGGTGGGGAAATCGTCGTAGGCCGGGACACGGCCCTGAAAACGATTATAGCCAGACCGATCGCCCGCCCCGGAAGGCGGCGGCAACGGCTTCGCCGCGGCGCGCACCCGACGCGGCATGCAGCGGCACGACGCGGGGGGTCAGGAGGCGGCGCGCGTCTCCAGCTCTTCCCAGCGCAGCATCGCAGCCTCGATCTCGGCGTCCAGGGCCTCCAGCCGCGCCTTGGCCTGGGCGACTTCGTGCGGGGCCTGCTGGTACAGCGCAGGATCGGCCATGCGGGCATGCAGCGCCGCCTGCTCGTCCTCGAGCGCGGAGATCAGCCCGGGCAGCGCGTCCAGCTCGCGTTTTTCGTTGAACGACAGCTTGGCCGGCCGGCTCGCCGCTTTGTCCACGGCCGGCCGCTCCTTCGCCGCCGGCGTTTTTTCCACCGCCCCCGCCCGCGCCGCGCCCGCGCTCCGCTCGTCGGTCCGGGCCTGGGCGCGGGCCGCCTGCACGCGCTGCCAGTCGGCGTAGCCGCCGGCATACTCGCCCCAGTGCCCCTCGCCCTCGGCGGCAATCACCTGTGTAACGACGTTGTCGAGGAAGGCGCGGTCATGGCTGACCAGGAACAGGGTGCCGTCGTAGCCGGCGAGCAGTTCCTCGAGCAGATCGAGGGTCTCGATATCGAGGTCGTTGGTCGGTTCGTCGAGCACCAGCACGTTGGCCGGGCGGGCGAACAGGCGGGCGAGCAGCAGGCGGTTGCGCTCGCCGCCCGAGAGCGACTTGACCGGCGAGCGCGCGCGCTGCGGCGCGAACAGGAAATCGCCGAGGTAGCCGATGACGTGCTTCTTCTCGCCGCCGATCTCGACGAAATCCGAGCCCGGGCTGATCACTTCGGTCAGCGCCAGCTCGGGGTCGAGCTGGGCGCGGAGCTGGTCGAAGTAGGCCACCGACTGCCGGGTGCCGCGGCGCACCGTGCCCTCGTCGGCTTCGATCTCGCCGAGGATGAGCTTCAACAGCGTGGTCTTGCCCGCGCCGTTGGGGCCGATGAAGCCGATGCGGTCACCGCGCAGGATGCGGGTGGAGAAGTCGCGCACCACCACCTTGTCGCCGTAGCGCTTGGTGACATGGGTCAGTTCGGCCACCATCTGCCCGCTCTTGTCGCCGCTATCGACCGCCAGGCTGACGTCGCCGAGGCGGTCGCGACGCGCCGCGCGCGCGCGGCGCAAGGCTTCGAGCCGGCGCACGCGGCCTTCGTTGCGGGTACGGCGCGCCTCCACCCCCTTGCGGATCCACACTTCCTCCTGGGCGAGGAATTTGTCGAAGCGCGCGGCAGCCTTTTCCTCCGCGTCCAGCTCCTCGGCCTTGCGCCGCTGGTAGTCGGAAAAACGCCCCGGATAGCTCGCCAGCCGGCCGCGGTCGAGCTCGATGATGCGGGTGGCGACGTTGTCGAGGAAGACACGGTCGTGGGTGATGACCATGACCGCGCCGCGGAACTCGCGGATCAGGCCTTCCAGCCACAGGATGCCGTCGAGGTCGAGGTGGTTGGTGGGCTCGTCGAGCAGCAGCAGGTCGGGTTCGGCGACCAGCGCACGCGCCAGGGCGACACGCTTGACGCCGCCGCCCGACAGGCTGGAGACCGGCGCCGTGGGGTCGAGCCCGAGGCGGGCGACGATCTGCTCGACGCGCTGGTTCAGGCGCCATGCCTGGGCCGACTCCACCGCGTGCTGCAGGTCGTCAAGCCGGGCCAGCGCCTCCGGGGTAGCGTGCTCACCGACGGCCAGCATCGCCGCGTGGTACTCCGTCAGCAACTGCGCAGCCGCCCCCAGACCGTCGGCGATGGTGGCGAAGACGTCGTGCTCGAGAAGGAAATCCGGCTCCTGCGGCACGTACGCCGTCACCATCCCGGCCTGCCGCCACACCGTGCCGTCATCGAGCCCCGCCTGACCGGCGAGGGCGCGTAGCAGGCTGGATTTGCCCGAACCGTTGCGCCCGATCAGGGCGACGCGCTCGCCCGCATCGAGCTGGAAAGCGACATGGTCGAGGAGGTCGACGTGACCGAAAGCGAGGCAGGCGTTATCAACGGAAAGGAGGGGCATCGGAGGGGCGCGATCGTCACGCGCGGGCGGGAAAGAGAGGTGCGGATTTTAGCCCCGCGCTGGCATCCGGGGCGGAATACCGCATAATGCGGCGCACAAATCGCGCTTGAACGCCCGCACCTGGCCCCCTGCGCCGCGGCGTTTCTCCAAGCCCTCACCGCAGCGCGCGGGACATCGATCACGCGCCGGCGCGGCAGCAAACAGGTACCCAATCGATGGAAAGACTCCTTGAACGCTTCGCCCAGCCCGGGCAGGACCCGGTCGCCCTGTGGGCGGCGCTGGTGGACAAACTGCGCCCGCCGCGCGCCAGCCAGACCGGCAAGGCGACCGCCAACCTGCGCACCCTCACCGACCTGATCGGCCGTCGCAGCGACCTGCGAGCCGGCCTGCGCACCTCCCTCGTGGGCCTGTTCGCCGAACGCAAGCAGGTGACGCTGTACGTCTCCTCGGGGCTGCTGCCGTCGACCGGCTTCTTCTCCGAGACCTCGCGCCGCATCGCCGGGCGGGTGCTGCCCGAAGTCATCGACACCGCCTACCTGAGGGATCTGCTGTCGGCGGTGTTCCACCGCAAAGACGACGAAGTCTGGGTCAATGCGGTCGCCGACGAGGTCTGGCTGGAGCTGCTCACCACCCTGGTCGGCCACGAAACGCCGATGTTCGAGGAGGACGCCAGCCCGCTCCCCCATGCGGTGGGCGAGATCCTCGAAGCGCTGCGGGTGCTGTCCTTCCACGTCTCGGCGATCGGCCTCGACCCCGAACTGGTGCGCATCGACCCCCACCTGGAAGAGCACGAATCGCCCTTCCTGGCGCAGAACAGCGAGTTGCTGATCTACATCCAGCACTACACCGACTGGTGGACCACACCCGGCGCGCTGATCGCCGACGACAAGCACCTGACGGTGATGCTGCACCAGTGCGACGAGATCCTGCAGCGCGTACGCAAGCGCGCCACCCGCATCGGCACCAGCCTCACCCTGACCTTCAAGCTCGAGCGCCTGCGCCAGCACCTCGAACGCATTCACGAACTGATCAGCCTGCTCAGCGAACTGCGCACCCGCCGCGTCATCGAAGACGTCGCCCCGCGCCTGATCGGCCTGTTCAAGGCCCTGGTGCGCGCCGAATGCCGCAAGAACGTGCTCACCGACTACTGGGGCAAGAACGTCGAGCTGCTGTCGCTGCGCATGACCGAAAGCGCCAGCAAGACGGGCGAACGCTACATCACCAGCACCCGCGGCGAATACTTCAGCATGTTCGGCTCGGCCGCCCTCGGCGGGCTGATCATCGCCCTCATGACGGCGCACAAGATCGTGCTCGGCACCCAGGGCATGGCACCGCTCAACGAACTATTGTCCTTCTGCCTGAACTACGGCCTCGGCTTCGTCCTGATCCACGTCCTCGGCGGCACCGTCGCCACCAAGCAGCCGGCGATGACCGCCAACGCGATCGCCGCCTCGATCGGCGAGGCACGCGGCAAGACACGCGACCTGGAAGCGCTGGCCGACCTCATCGTGCGCACGGTGCGCAGCCAGGTGGCCGCGATCCTGGGCAATATCGGGGTCGCCATCCCGATGGCACTGTTGATCGGCTTCCTCCTCGAACTCGCCACCGGCAGCCACTTCATCCCCCCCGACAAGGCTTATCGGCTGCTCGACGAAATCGACCCGCGCGGCGGCGCCCTGTTCTTTGCCGGAATCGCCGGCGTATGCCTGTTCATGTCCGGCCTGATCGCCGCCTATTACGACAACCTGTCGGCCTACAACCGCATCCCGCAGCGCCTGCGCCAGTTGCGCTGGCCGCGCCGGCTGCTGGGCGAAGAGCGCACCGAGCGGATCACGGTGTACATCGAAAACAACCTCGGCGCCCTCGCCGGCAACTTTTTCTTCGGCTTCCTGCTCGGCGGCGCGACTGCGATCGGCGTGCTGTTCGGCCTCCCGGTCGATATCCGCCACATCGCATTCTCTTCCGCCAACCTCGGATATGCCGCGATCGCGCTCGATTTCGCCCTCCCCCTGCAGGCCGTGGCCCTGGGATTGGGTGGCGTGCTGCTGATCGGCGTAACGAACCTGCTGGTCAGCTTCACCCTGACCCTGAGCGTAGCCATGCGCGCACGCCGCATCACCTTCGCCCAGGGGCGCAGCCTCGGCAGGCTGCTGCTGAAGCGCCTGCTCCGCACTCCGCAAGCCTTCCTGCTGCCGCCGCTGCGCGACGAAAAAGACGAAGCCGCGACGCCCACCGCCTCGAGCCCCCCCGCCGCAGGCGAACTCCACCCGGCAGCGAGCGCCGCGACAAGCGGGAACGAAAACGACAAAGCCGCCCCCGACAAAACCTGAGAGCCATCCTCCCCGCTCGATGGCGCCCCCACCCGCGGCGCCCTCGAGCGGCTGCCCGGCCGAGCCGCCGCATGCGCTCTACCGGGCGCCGTATTGCCGCGGGATGCTTGCCGCACTTGGTCCCGCACCGCCGAACCGCTAGAATGGCCGGCCGTGCTCGTCATAGTTCAACGGATAGAACAGGCGCCTCCTAAGCGCCAGATCCAGGTTCGATTCCTGGTGACGAGGCCAATTCACCGCGTCACCCCGTAGCAGAAAGAGCCATAAACCCGCACAGCTAAAGCCTTTGCGGGTTTTTTGTTGTGCCAGGCAGTGCCACCGAGAGGCACCCCATGCCGTCAAAAGTGACGGTATTCTTGACGGTATACCGCCAAATGGTTGACGGTATACCGGTTCAAAGGGTGCCAATATGCCATTGACAGATACCGCCATCCGCCAGGCCAAACCTGGCGACACGCCCCGCAAGCTCTCCGACGAGCGCGGCCTCTACCTGCTGATCCAGCCTTCTGGCGGCAAGCTGTGGCGGCTGGACTACCGATTCGACGGAAAGCGTAAGACGCTGGCGCTTGGGGCCTATCCCGACGTGAGCCTCGCCGCCGCACGCAAGCTGCGCGAAACGGCGCGCGAGCAACTCGCCGCCGGACAAGACCCCGGCACCACCCGCAAGCAGGCCAAACAAGCCGCCAGGGTGGCCGCGGCGAACTCCTTCGAGGCGGTGGCCCGCGCGTGGTGGGAGAAGTGGCGCACCGATCGCACCGAAGGCACCGCAGACGGGGCTATACGGTCGCTGGAGATCCACGCATTCCCGCGCATCGGTGCCATGCCGATCACGGCCATCGGCCCCGTCGACGTGCTGGAACTGCTGCGCAAGATCGAAGCCAAGGGCTCGACCGAAATCCTGAAGCGCGTGCGCGCCCGCATCGGTGAAATCTTCATCTACGCCATTGCCAACGGCATTGCTACCAGCAACCCGGCCGAGGGGCTGCACAAGGCCGTCATGCCCCACACCGAGCACCGCCGCCCTGCCCTGCGAGCAGCCGATCTGCGTGAATTCTTCATCCGCCTGGACGCGGTGCGCATCTCGCAGCCGATCAAGCTCGCCATCCGCCTGCTGGTGCTGACCTTCGTCCGCCCTGGCGAGCTTCGCTGCGCACAGTGGCCCGAGTTCGACCTCGAGGCCGGCGTGTGGACCGTGCCCGCTGAGCGCGACCGCACCCGCGGGCTGACCGGCATGAAGATGCGCGAGGAACACATCGTGCCGCTATCGCGCCAGGCGGTGGCGGTCCTGCGCGAGCTGCAGGACCACTCCGGTGGGCGCGACCTGCTCTTCCCGAATCGCAACGGCCAGGGCCGCCCGATCAGCGACGGCACGATCAACAGCGCCCTTCGGGCCATGGGCTACCAGACACACGAAGTGACCGGCGCCGGCTTCCGCGCCACCGCGACCGGCGCGCTGCTGGAGCTGGGCTACCGCCCCGACGTGATCGACAAGCAGCTCGCCCACCGCGAGCGCAAGCAGGTGTTCGCCGCGTACAGCCACCATGCGCAATTCCTGCCCGAGCGCACGAAGATGATGCAGGCCTGGGCGGACCACCTGGACGCGCTCCGAAAGGGCGCGAGGATCATCCCGTTCCCGGAAACGGCGGCGGGGTAATCACTACCGGGCTTGATGATCGGAACGCTACGCTATACACTTCACCATGATCAAGAGCTTCGAGCACAAGGGACTGAAAGCCTTCTTCGAGACCGGCAGCAAGGCGGGCATCCAGCCCCATCACGCGGCCAGGCTCGCGCGGCAACTCGCCAGGCTCGATCTATCGCGCCGGCCCGAGGACATGAACGTGCCCGGCTGGCGGCTACACCCCTTGGAGGGAAAGCTCGCCGGTCACTACGCCATCACCGTCAATGGTAACTGGCGCATGACGTTTCAGTTCGAGGGCGAAGATGCCGTCCTCGTCGATTATCAGGACTACCACTGAGAGGGAGCGAAATGAGCACCATGCACAACCCGCCGCATCCCGGCGAGACGCTGCGAGAGGACGTGCTGCTCGAACTCGGACTGACCGTCACCGAAGCGGCCGCCCAGCTCGGGGTGACGCGCGCGGCGCTATCACGCGTGCTGAACTGCCGTGCGGCCATCTCCCCTGAAATGGCCCTGCGCCTCGAAGGATGGCTCGGCGTCGAGAACGGCGGGCGGGCGGATCTGTGGCTCGCGCAGCAGTCCGCGTATGACCTGTGGAAAGTCCGAAGCGCCGGCATGCCGGCGGTGCAACGAGCCCCGGAGCGGCGGACCGCCTGAGCCTGAGCAAGCGCGTTCATCGCGAGGGCAAGGTGATGATGCTGGCTTGGGCGTGTTGCCCGGCACGGAAGCGGAGGCCGAGTCGCCTGCCGGACGTGACCAGACTCATGCGCGGATGTATGCTTCGCCTCCGAATTCGGGGGAACGACGCGCTCCCAGGGCATTCTCCAAAGTATCGTAAAGAGCCGAATTCACCAGCACCTCACCACCACTGGAAGATGATCCGCTTCTAGATTCCTGGTGACGAGGCCAATTCACCGTGCCACCGAATCCGCAAACGCCCGGCACCCCCCAGCCGAACGCTTTTCCGGATCCTCGCACCTCTCATCCTTTCCGCATGCCACGCCTCCGACATGTGCTGTTCGATCTCGACGGCACCCTGATCGACTCCGCGCCGGCGATCCTCGCCAGCTATCGTGACGCCTTCGAGGTCGCAGGGCGCGAGCCCGCATGTCCGATCGATGCATCGATCATCGGTCCGCCGCTGACCGAAACGCTGGAACGGCTCGCCGGCGACCGCGACAAGGAGCTGATCGACCATCTGGCGGAACAATTCAAGCAGAGCTACGACCGTTCCGGATACCGCCAAACGAGCGCCTTCGACGGCATCCCGGCAATGCTCGCCCGCCTCAAGGATGGCGGGCTGTCGATGTCCATCGCGACCAACAAACGGCTCCACCCCACCCGCCTGATTCTTCGCCACCTCGGGTGGGAGGATCACTTCGATGCCGTATACGCGCTCGACCTCTTCGAGCCTCGCCTGCCCGACAAGGCCACGATGATCGCCCGCCTGCTCACCGACCGCCGCATCGACCCCACCAGCGCGGTGTACGTCGGCGACCGCGACGAAGACGGCCGCTCGGCTGACGCCAACCACCTCCCTTTCCTTGCCGCAACCTGGGGTTATGGCAGCCTTTCGGCGGCCGAAATGGCCCCCCACTGGCGCGCCTTCGAAAGCCCCGCGGCGCTGGCCGACGCGCTTCTCGGCTGCGGCTGAGCCCATTCCCCCCTGCGCAGGCGGCCCCTGTCAGCGCGACATCGGCCGCGTCCCACGCCCTACTCGCCCACCTTCCCCCGCCCCGCCTTCACCGATGCGCGCCGCGCCTTGCCCTCCAGGCGCCGGGTCACCGAAGCGCGCGTCGGCCGGGTGGCGCGGCGGGTCTTGGGCGGTGTCGCGACGCGGTTGATCAGCTCTTCCAACCGCCGCAGCGCCTCGGCGCGGTTCTTCTCCAGGCTGCGGAATTTCTGCGCCTTGATGATCACGACGCCATCCTTGCTGATGCGCTGGTCGCCCAGTTGCAGCAGCCGCACCCGGATTTCCTCCGGCAAGGAGGAAGCGGCGACGTCGAAGCGCAGATGCACCGCATTCGATACCTTGTTGACGTTCTGCCCGCCCGCACCCTGGGCGCGGATCGCGCTGATCTCGACTTCGTCGGGCGACACGGTGACGTGGGGGCGCATCGGTATCCGCCTTGCGGTTCAGGCGTTGGCTGCCGCCGCCCGGCCGGCCTGGCGCGCCGCTTCTTCCCTGCGCGCCGCCTCGATGATCTGCATCACTTCGTCGACATCGGCGCATCCTTCTTCCGCCCGGAAGACCCCGGTGAGCGCACTCTCGGGCTGCAGCTTGCCGGATTCGTACAGCGCCCAGATCTCCTTGCCGTAATCGGTGTCGCGCAGCTCGGGGGCGAACTGGCCGAAGTAGGCGGCGAGGTTGTCGACGTCGCGCTCGAGCATGGCGCGGGCGTTGTTGTTGGCCGCGGCGTCGACCGCCTGCGGCAGATCGATGATCACCGGTCCGTCACAGTCGATGAGGACGTTGTATTCGGACAGATCGCCATGGACGATGCCGGCACAGAGCATGCGCACGACCTGGCGCACGAGATCGCCGTGGAAGCGCCGCGCATCCGCCGCGCTGAGCACGACGTCGTTGAGCCGCGGTGCCGGTTCGCCGTCCTCATCGGTCACCAGTTCCATCAGCAGCACGCCCTCGTGAAAGTCGTACGGCGTGGGCACGCGCACGCCCGCCGCGGCGAGCAGGCGCAGGGCGTCGACCTCGGCGTGCTGCCACGCCGCTTCCTGTTCCTGCCGCCCGTAGCGCGAGCCCTTGGCCATCGCCCGCGCCTGACGGCTGTTCTTGACCTTGCGCCCTTCGGTGTAGTCGGCCGCCTTGTGGAAACCGCGCTTGTTGGCTTCCTTGTACACCTTGGCGCAGCGCAGCGTGTCGCCACACTGGACGACATAGACCGTGGCTTCCTTGCCGCTCATCAGTTGCCGGATTGCGGCGTCGACGAGGCCGTCGGCGACCAGCGGTTCGATTCTGCGCGGAATTTTCATGTGTTAGGGGTGCTCCTCGGCACCTTGCTGTTGGTCGCAGCCGCCGGCCGGGAGCCGGTGCGCAGCGTCTCAAGATACAGCGCCTCCACCTGTTCGCGTGCCCACTGCGTGCGGCGCAGGAACTTGAGGCTGGAGGGGAGGCTCGGCTCGTGGTTGAAGCAGCGGATGTCGATCCGCCGCCCGAGTTCAGCCCAGCCGAAGCGCGCCACCAGTTCGGTCAGGATGCGCTCCAGGGTGAGGCCATGCAGCGGAT
Source organism: Thauera aromatica K172 (assembly GCF_003030465.1). Classification (GTDB taxonomy): domain Bacteria; phylum Pseudomonadota; class Gammaproteobacteria; order Burkholderiales; family Rhodocyclaceae; genus Thauera; species Thauera aromatica. The sequence goes on from NZ_CP028339.1 coordinate 2,798,224, forward strand.
TGTTGGGTTGGGGTGTTGTCATCGGGTTCTCTCGCTTCGGGGCGGGCGGTGGTGTGAATCGATTGCAGCAGGGCGTGGCGCGCAGCGCAAGTACGGCCGGGCCTGCTCACGGCATCAGTCCGGTCACGGTCGCCCTCGTCCGCCGCGGCGCGTTTCGAACATGCCTTCGTAAGCCAGCTTCTTCGAACGGGCCGCCTCGCGCGATTGCCGGTTATTTTCACGTTAAACGGCAGCTTTGGTAAAAAATCGGCGGCGGCTGAGGCCGAGAAGCCGGCTCACCCCGCCCCAACCATCTTCAGCAACTGCTGCCGAATTTCCCCCACCCCCACCGCAAGATCCACCGTCGCAAACCGAATCCGCTGCCCCTGGATCAGCACCGTCTCGTCGACCGTCTCCCCAACCGCTGGGTGCAGCAGCAGCCCGCTCGCCCGATCCGCCATCGGATCACCCTGCCCCACCTGCGAGCGCAGGTAGGCGTAGATCTGGTACACGTAGCCGCTGCGCAGCGTTTCCTCGCGATACCAGCCGCGGGTAACGATGGCGTTGAACTTGGTGTCGATGACGATGCGCCGGCCCGTCGCCGGATGGTCGAGCACGATGTCGGTGCGCATCGAAGGCAGGATGCGGTCGATGCCGGCGGTTTTGTCCTCGATCTGCCAGCCCAGCTGGCCGCCGCACTTCACCTTCCAGCCCTGCGGGCTCAGCGTCACGGCGTAGAAGCCGCCCACGGCGCGCTCGAACAGGCGGCGCACCCAGGCAAGCTCCCGGCCCGGCAGCACGAGCAGGTTTGCACCCGAGGCTTCGGTCGGCAGGGCGAGGTCGAACGCCAGTTGGGCGGCGGCGACCATGATGCAGTCTTCCGCGTCGTTGCGGCCGAAGCGATCGGTGCTCATCTGGGCGCGCGTCGGCGCCTGGCCCGAGACGCCCATGGCTTTCATTCCGTTCGCCAAGGCGCGGCAGCGGTGGGCGAGGTCTTTCCGGCTCACGATGCGGGCGATCGATTCCAGCGCCGCCCGCACGAAGCGATTACGCGGGGTGTCGATGCTCAACTCATCGAAGCGGCAAGCGACCAGGCCACGCGACAGCAGTTGGTAGCGCTCGGTGCGCAGCACGTCGATGCGGCCACGGACGCGGTTGAGCACTTCGTCGCGGGCACGATAGCCCAAGCTCAGGCAGCGGCGCTGGCGCTCCTCGACGGCGTGCGCGAGCAGCTCCGCAACGAGATCGGGAAGATCGTCCGGGTTGTCCTCCAGCTCGACGGCCTTCGTGCCGCCGCTGCGGAACAGGTCGGACGCATAGAGCATCAGCAGCCACAGGTTGCGGACCGGGATGCGGCCGATGTAGCCCACCTCCCCCGGCGCCGCGCTTGCCGCGCTTGCGGCCGCGGCCGTCATCACCAGCCCTGAGTCAGCCGTGCCGTCGCCTGCTCGGCTTCGGCCGGCGCGTCGAACCAGTACTCGTCGAGCAGCGGACCGATCTCGGTGGCGACGACCTGGCGGAACCACTTGCGCGTGTCGCCCAGCTCCAGGCGGTGGGCCGGCGTTACGTAGCTGTGCCCGATCTGGAACTGCTTGCCCAGGCGCGCATCGGCGGCGATCGTGTCCTTCAGCTCGGTGATGCGGTGCTCGATGTCCGCCACCAGCGCCGAATCGACCCCGCAGGCGTCGACGACCCACTTCCGCCACGCTGCGCCCAATCGCGGCTCGAGGCCGACGAAGGCGAAGCGGCGGCGCAGCGCGAGGTCGACCAAGGCGAGCGAACGGTCGGCGATGTTCATGGTGCCGATCACGTAGAGGTTTTCGGGGATGTGGACCGGACGCCGCTTGCCGTCTGCATCCGGATAGCACAGCTCCAGCGCCTCGCTCGGCGTGCGCTTGCCGGCTTCGAGCAAGGTCAGCAGCTCGCCGAAGATCTGCGCCGGGTTGCCGCGATTGATCTCCTCGATGACCACGACGTACTTCGCCGACGGTTCCTTGCGTGCGGCGATGATCGCCTCCATGAACACGCCATCGGCCAGCGCAAGCTTGCCGTCGCCGGTCGGTCGCCAGCCGCGCACGAAATCCTCGTACGACAGGTTGGGATGGAACTGGACCGCGCGGATCCGGTTCGGGTCCTTCTCCCCCATCAGCGCAAAGGCCAGCCGCTTTGCCAGCCAGGTCTTGCCGGTGCCGGGCGGCCCCTGCAGGATCAGGTTCTTCTTGGCACGCAGGCGGTCGAGCAGCAGGTCGAGATCGGCACGCTCGAGAAAGCAGCCGTCGTTGAGGATGTCGTCGACCGAATACGGCACGATCGGCGGCGCGGCCTGCACGGTATCCGGCGGCGCCTCATCGCCCTCCTCTTCCGCTGCCCCGTCCGGACCACTCTCCGGCGGCACTGACTCATCCGTGGGCCCTTCGTACTTCCAGGACTCCAGCGACAACTCGGGAAAGCTGTGCACCGGGTAGCTGTCCTCGCCAAAGCGGGCGCGCAGATCGTCCATCAGCTTCAGGTAAGTGGCCGCATCGCACGGCCCTTGCTGGCCGCTGACGGGCACGTTGAACCCCAGCCGCTTGTTGAGGTAGTGCCGCGACTGGCTGTCGAGCGTCGAGAAGTCCCAGGGATGCGCCCAGTACAGCCCCGCCGACAGGTTCCACGCCACGCCCCACACCTGGGTCGCCGCGTCGTAGGCCTGGATGAAGGCCTCGCGCCTCTCCGGCTGGTCGTCTTCCACCAGCGCATGCCCCGCCACGAAGACCCGCCACAGCGCGTCGATGTCGCCCGCGCCGCGCTTGTCGGCGTAGCGGAAGAACCAGGAGCGCTGGTTGTTGAGCACCGGGATGCCCTCGAACGAGGGCGGCACCGGCACGGTGACGCCGATCAGCTTCGCCAGTTCTCCGGCGATCATCTTGCGATTGGCGTCGGTCAGGCCGCGATTGAAGGTGCCCATCACGGTGAACGGGCAGATGTCCTTCAGCGGGCCGACGCTGCCGTCGGCGAACTTGTCCTGCAGGTTGCCGAGGCCGGGCACGCGCGCGGCGATCTGGTGGATACCCTCGATCAGCGGGCTACGGTCATTCGCGTAGTCGAGCAGCTTCTCCGCCACCGCCTCGTAGAAGTCGGTCCACTGAAAGCGCAGCTTGTCCGGCGCGACGGTGCCGAAGCGCTCGCGCCAGTAAGGCTCGTTGCGAAAGCGCTCGATGTCCTGCGGCAGCTGGTCGAAGGCGAACGCGATCAGCGCGTCGTTCATCCAGTCGCCCGGCAGCACGCGCCAGATCGTGGCCCGGTAGGTATAGAAATACCATTCGCGCACCCCCTCGGCCGGCTGCCATTGCACCTGCACGCGCTCGCCGTCCTGCGGGTTGTGGATGATGTTACCGACGGCCTTGATGCCCATCACCGAGACGCTATGGCCGCGGTTGTCGAACGGCAGTCCGTTCTTGCGCACGTAGGCGGCCTTGATGGCGATCCGCTCGCCCGGCTGCATGGCGCGCACCAGGGCGCGCTCCTTCTCGGTCGGGGTGCGGATCTCCCAGATACCGTCCTTGAGGAAGCGTGCGGTCTGGTCGTCGGTGTGCCCGAAGCTGGCGCCGACGAACCAGGTTGTGGCCGAGGCGCTGGGGTGGGGTTGGCTGGTCATTCGTGGTTTTGCCCGTCGATCCTCGAACCGGTCAGCGGAAAGATGTAGGTCTTGAAATCGGCCGCGTCGACCGGCGCGCGGCGGATGTTGGCCGACCCCCAGAGGTGCGATTCGAGCTGGGCGAGGGTGATGCTGGGTTGATGCAAGGCACGTACTCGCAGGTGGGAAATTGGGCTGGATTATCGCAGATGAGAGACGCAGAACAGGCGGTCAGGCCTTCTGGCTGCCGCACAGACGAGGAACGACGACCTCCCACGCCTCGGACTTGACCGCGTCCATGTACGCGGGCTCGGTTTCCTCCTTGTATCGCACGACGATTCCGGCAACCTCGCACCTCCGTGGTTCGAGCGCCAGCTTGAAGGCCTTTGCAGTGCGTCCGACCATGTTGCCGCGCAGGTCGAGGAGAGCGTAGCGATCACCGTCGGCGCGCAACTCCAGCGGATCGCCAAGCTCGAGCTGGCTGATCGCCTCGTGCACCAACGCAGCGGGACGCTGCCGGCCTGCAAAGCCGATGTCGACATCGCCCAGGCTCAGCACCTGATACTGCACGTCCAGCGCTGGATCATGATCGCCTTCAAAACGGCGGTGCTGTGCATAAGCGCTGAGCGTCGTAGCGAATGCGTTGCCGGGCTCGAAGTCACAAAGCGTCAACGTCTCCTCCGCTCGGGTCATGCCCACGTAATAAAGCCTGCGGACCTCGTCCATCTGCTCCGCCGACGCATCCCAGTTTCCATCCAGCAAGGCGACGTGGCGGAACTCGAGCCCCTTTGCCGAGTGCACCGTGCCGAGAAACAGCCCCGGGCGCGGCTGCTGCCGAATCTCGCGGGCGTAGTCGTAGAGCCAGTCGACCACCGTTCCCGGCGCAAGAAGGCAATCGCCGTACTCATTGCCGAGTTGGTCAAGCGCGGTCGCTAGGAAATCCAACCAGACCGGATCCGCGGTCAGCTGGCTGGCGTGCTGCGCTACCGCCGCAGCCGTAAGCGAAGGCACGGCAAGCGCACGCAGATACGCGACCAGGCGGACGAAGGGACGCTGCCGGGTAAGCGGCAAGCCGTTCTGCTTGTCTGCCGCAAGGAAATACGGAATGCCTTTGCGCTCGCACAAGGCCTGCACCGGCCACAGGTAGCGGTGACTGCGCGCCAGCACTGCAACACCCTGCCAGTCATCCCGCATCTCCAGTGCCCGCAGCCGGTCGAACTCCACGATTACAGCCTGGGCCTGGAGGTTGCCGCAATTGCGGTCTGCCGCGGGGATGCGAAGCCGGAGCACGCTGCCGCGCCGCCCGGGGTCGAGCACTTCCCACCTGCCTCCCACCGGCCCGACCGCACGCGCCGGATCGATACGGATGGGATGCTGCGCCTTGAGCCGCGAGGCATTCTGGCCAATCAGGTGATTGGCGGCGCCGATGATGGCCCGGCTGGAGCGGTAATTCTCGACCAGATAGCTGATCTGCGCGCCGAACTCTTCGCAGAAACGTGCGATGTGGTGGTTACTGCCGCCCCGCCACTGATAGATATTCTGGTCGTCGTCACCGACGGCGAGAATGCACAGATCACCATCCTGGTCGTCGTGCCGTCCAGCGAGCGCGCTGACGAGCCGGTACTGGCGGTCGTCGATATCCTGGTATTCGTCCACCAGAATGTAGCGATAGCCCTGCAACAGACGCTCGCGCAGATCGTCCTCGCCCTCCACCGATGCACGGCCTTCCAGCAGTTCCGTTGCGCGGTCGAGGACGGCATCCAGCTCGCCCTCTTCCACCTTGTCGCGGCGATCGAAACTGGTGCCGGTCAGCCGCATCGCCATGGCGTGATAGGTCAGCACGGTGATCCCGATCGCGTCGTTGCCGACCAGGGCAAACAGGCGCTTGCGGATCTCGTTGGCCGCATGCCGATTGAAGGTGAGCGCAATGATCGCCGAGGCCAGCACGCGCCGCACACGCAAGAGGTAAGCGATGCGATGCACGACGACCCGCGTCTTGCCCGAACCGGGGCCGGCGAGCACGAGCCGGTTTTGGTCCCGGTGGTCTGCGACGATGGCCTTCTGCGTGGCGTTCAGCACGTCGATAATCGCCTTCCACGAGCCCTCGCTGGTGGCGAGCTGCAGGATCTCTTCCTTGCCGGGGAAGTAGTGGCGCAGGAAATCGTCCTTGCTGCGGGTGAAGTAATGCATGACCAGCCGCAAGGCGTCGGCCATCTCCCTAAGCGCGATCTCGGCGTATTCGCGCATCACATGCACCTGGATGCGGCGCTCCCGGTAGTGCTCGTCGAGGCGCTGGAAGTCCTCCTTCACATAGCGCTGGCCCTGCTTGTCCGGGTTGATGTCGATCGTCATCGCCCGGCGCATCACGGTCATGCCGTGGTTGAGGGTCAGCACCTCCTGGTGGTGCAGGTAGAGCAGCACATGCTCCAAGGCCGTGAGCCGCTGTTCCGGCTTGACCGTGGTGGACAGTTCCAGATCCGCCGCGAGCAGATGCTGAAACTCGCCGAAGGTGGTCTGCACCAGCAAGTCCTTGCCGCGCTGCCCGGGCGGCAGCTTGCCGAGCAAGAAAGGCAGGACTGCCGCGGCGATGCGGCGCCGCTTGTCGCCCAGCCCCTCGACCTGCGACCAGCTGTATCCGCCGCGGATGCGCAGCTTGAGATAGTCGCGGTTCACCTGTCTGAGTTCAAAACTGCTGCGCTGCTGGCTGTCGCCGTCACGATCGAGCGCGAGACTGTGAAGCAGGCGGGAGACATGCAGGGGCAGCAGCTCTGCCTGGCCGCAGCGCTCGCGCAGGACGGCAGTCAGCGGCGGCAGGTTCACGTCCTGCCACGACCCGTCGTCCGCGTCCGGCGCGAGCTCTCGCAAGGCTTTGAACAGGGCCGCCTCCAGCGACAGGCAGCGCTGGAGGCGCTCGCTCGACGCCCCGGCAATCCCATGACGCAGGTAAAGCGTGAGCTGAGAATCGTTCTCCAGCAGGCCAAGCGCCTCGAGCTGCCTGAGCGCAGCGCTGACCTCCTCGTTCGTCTGCCCGGTCAGCAACATCAACTGGTCGGTATTGATGCGCTCGTCTGCCTCGGCTGAATACAGGTAGCGCAGGATCGCGCGGAATTCATCGAGACGCCGCTGCGGCAGGCGGGCGTTGTCGAGTCGCTTTGCCGCATCTTCCTCAGTCAGGCAGAGCTTGGCGGGAAAAACCTTCGTATGGTTCTCTTCTCGCCGCAGAAACTGACCACGCTCCAACCAGGCGATGGCGGTAACGACTTTGGTTTCCGCATCCCGGTCATCCGACTCGAAGCTGGTATGGACGGTCTCGTCCTGCAAAATTTCGCCCGCGGTGATCACCACCTGTCCGCCCTTGCGCTTGGCGGCTTCGAATCGGAGCTTTTTCAGGATCTGCTGGATGTCCTTGTAGCTCAGCCGTGAACGCTCGCTCAGCCCGAACTGGGTTTCGATGTCCTGCGGGTCGTAAAGCAAGACGCAACGGGCGTTGTCCTGGTCCCGCCCGGCACGGCCTGCTTCCTGAAGGTAGTTTTCCAGGGAGCCAGGGATGTCGGCGTGGACGACCAGGCGCACGTCCGGCTTGTCCACGCCCATGCCGAATGCATTGGTAGCGACAATCACCCGCAGGTCGCCACCAATGAAAGCGTCCTGGATGTCCTTCTTCTCGTGCGGCTGCAGTCCAGCGTGAAAATACCTGCAGGCCCAGTTCTGCCCGAAGAGGAAATCAGCCAGATCTTCCGCCTTCTTGCGGCTGGCAACGAACACCACCGCGCCGCCCTCATGCCCCCCGAGTTCATCGCGGAGTAAGTCGTGCGTGCGCGCAAATTTCTCGTCGGCCGCCACCGGAAAGACCTCGAAATGCAGGTTCGAGCGCTCGGGCGTGCCGATAAAGGACTTGAAGCGCACGCCCAACTCGTCGAGGAAATGCTTGCGGATGTCGTCCAGCACATCCTGCTTGGCTGTGGCGGTGAAGCACCCGATAGGGGCGAGCTCACCCCGACCGGTGAATTCACGGATAAAACGCGCCGCGTACAGGTAGTCCGGCCGGAAGTCGTTACCCCACTTCGACAGGCTGTGCGCCTCGTCGAAGATCCAGGCGCCGATCTGCCGATTGGCAATCGCCTTGCGAAAAGCCTTGTTGCGGAACTGCTCGGGCGACACCAGCAACATGCCCACATCGCCCAACTGGATCCTCTCCAACACGTCGGCGCGCTCGGGCATGGTCAGCAAGCCGTTCAACGCTGCGGCACACTGGACGTTGCGCGCCAGCAGGCCGTCCACCTGATCCTTCATCAACGACTGCAGCGGCGAGATGATCACCGTGAGGCTGCCGTTGCGGTGGTAGCGATTAAGCGCCGGCAGTTGATAGCAGATCGATTTGCCGCCGCCGGTGGCAAGCACGGCCAGGACCGGCTCGCTTCGCATGCCAGCCAGCACGATGTCGTGCTGCATGCTGCGGCCTTCCGCCTCGTAGCGAAAGTCGTCGAAGCCGAAGTAGCGCTTGAGTTCCCGCCGGGGGTCGTGCGTCGTACGGCAGTAGGTGCAACCGGGGTCGTCGCAAGGCCGGTCGCGCAACTCGGTGATCAGCTGTCCCACCGCCGGGAACTGGTGCCGCACCCAGGGTGCGAGTACCGAATTACCACCCGACACGCGCAGCCATGCCAGAACGTAGGCCATTGGCCAATGCAGCTCGGGCCGTCGCAAGTCGTCCTCGATCAGATCTTTCAGCCGGGTGCGGCACACCTTGAGCTCACGCTCGATCCCGGGATCAGATTCTGCCAGCAACGCCGGCAGACGACCGGCAACATCCTCAAGCGACAATGGAGCGCGCCGTGTCAGCGCAAACAGGAAATTACCCAACCCAGCCCCGGTACGCGGCGCAATCAAGGCCTGGTAGCACAGTAACTCCTCGGGATTCGCCTCGAACAGCTTGTCGAAGGCGTCCTGCTGGTCGGCGAACAATGTCAGCGTCGAGCGGCAGTCGGACAGCGGGGAGTTCAGGCTGTCGCGGATGAGCTTGTAGTCCTTGATCAGCCGGTGGTAGGGGTTCTGCGGAAAGGCGAGTGGCGACAGGCGCAGCGTGTCGATCACTGGAAGCTTAAACAGGGCAGAGTCCGGCGCGACCTCCCGCAGTACTGGCAAGTCGTGGGCCAGGACGTTGTGCCCGAGCACGAAGCTTGCCCCAGCGCACATCGCGTCGAGGCGGCCGAGCGCCGCATCGAGCCCCGCGCCCGTATTCAGTTCGAGCGTCTGATCGGTGTCCGGCCGTAGTGCGCCGATCTTGATGATTTGCTGCCGGCCATCGTCCGCTTGCGGAACCGTCTCAAGATCGAGGATCAAGCACTTTGGCTGGAGGGTGTGCGGTATCTGCGCCATCCGGAAATCCGTCGCTTGCCTGGGTTTGGCTGACGCGACCTGCATGATGTCGATAGGCGCGCTGCAGACGACAAACCGACTGCGAAAAGGGGCGGCAGACCACTGCGGCGCAGTCCGCATGATAGCGGCGCCGCTTTGCTATGCGCTTGGCAACGGCGCTGCGCAGAACAACTTTGCCACACCGTTCTAGCGAAATCCTGCCTTACAAAGAAAAACAGCGCATTACACTTCGAAGTGTGATGCGCTGTTTTTACTATGAATTCTTGGTGGTGGTACGTTGACGAATGCATACACGCTCTTGGGGCACATGAGTAGTCCTGGGTGCTTCGGCGAAGCGGTGGCTGGATCGACATGCTACCGTAGCTTCAGTCCGTTCGCTCTTCCACTGCTCGCACCCCTCGGCACTTCGGGAATGCGGCGCATCCCCAAAAGGCGCTGCCGGCGTTCGCTCCCTGCTTCGCGATGCGTCGCACCATCGCGCCGCCGCAGCGCGGACAAGCGGGCTCGGCTGCAGGCGCAGCAGGGACAGCAGGGGTAGGAGCCACCGCGGGGGGCGCGGCGTTGTCGACGGGGGCGCTCACCTTGCGTGCGGCACGCGCACTTTCGATCATCGACGCCAGCGCCGGGCCATCGATCAACTCGATGTTCCGCCCCTTGGCAAAGGCCTGAGCATCGCTTGTGAAAACGCCGGAGGTCACAACAAAGCCGCCCGCTGCCCCTTCGGCCGCCATCACGCCGAACAGTTCGCGGACGACGTTCACCGACACCTTGTAGGCCCGCCACTGCTTGCACTGCACGAGAAACGCCTCGCCGCCCTTCTGCAGCTTCAGGTCGAGCCGCCATCCGCGCCCCCGCCGCCGGTCTCGGTCACTGCGAACCCACGCATCCGGAAGGCCTCGCCGACGAGCAACTCGAAGTCCCGCCAGCCCATGTTGCGCAGCGCTTCGCCGGATCGATCGTCGGCCACGCCGCGAACCAGTCCCTCGCGCTTGCGTCGTCCAAGGTACGAGGCGGCGGCTCCCGCCAGCAGCAATAGCGGCACGATGTATTGCCCGTAGGTGGCGAGCGCCTTCGTCATCTGTCCGGCAACCATCTGACCCATCTGTCCGGGCACAATATTGGTCGGCACCTCCGCGATGGCGTACCGGTGCAGAACGCCGTAGGCCACGGCGGCGAGGATCGTCCCCACCCACCACGGCAGCATCGCCGCCAACTCGAACAGGTCTTCAAACACGCTGGTGTTTTTTCTTCTTGCCATCGTGTGCTCCCTTCTTTCGCCCTTTACTGCCGCACCGTCGTCAGCCCGGACTCATCGCCAAGGTGGATGAAGATGCGGCCTTCCGCGTGATCACCCTTGATCCGCAGCCAGCCGCGCCCGCTCGTTGGATCGTTCTCGTCGGAACCCTCCCACGAGAAATCGAAGCGTGGCGCACCGTCCAGAACTTCGACCCGCCCATCCAGTTCACCCTGTACCAGACCGAACTGGAATTCGCCGCTCAGATCCTTGCGGATCGTCATATGCGCGGGCACTTCCATGTCGAGGTAGTCGGCATCCCAAGCCTCCATCTCGATGATGCGCCACTCGCCCACGAAGGTGCGGCCGATCTTCTTCATTCGTCGATCTCCAGGCCGGCGTGTCGCCAGAGCGCGTCGAAGTCGTCGCCCACGCCCCAGCCCACGTTCTTCCCCATCCCGCGGACGTCATCGAGCCGGTCGAGAAAGGTCTCGCGCTGCGGCTCGGCCAGGCCGACCACGACCTTCAGCGCTTGCTCGAACATCCGCACCAGAGCACTGTAGTAACCCTCGTCGTCCAGCCCAAATTCGCTACTGAAGCCGATCGCCTGCTCGCAATAGAACACCATCAGCTCCGCGAGCCCCGCCGGCTGGGCGATGGCCTTCTTGTAGTCGGCGATCGGCTTTTTGGCCTTGGCGACGGAGTAGTCCTGATTCTTGTACACATCGGGGCACAGCCAGCGGTCGATGGTGACCTTGTAGGGCTTGAGCACGTCCTCGCCGAGCCCGAAGCGGGCGTGCAGGAAAATCTGATTGTCCTTGCTGGCTGCGTACAAATCCTGCACCAACGCGAGCAGGCCGCCCCGATCAAAGTCGGCCAGCTTGGCCTTGACGTCGCTCCAACTCGGTGTGTTCTTCTTCGTCGCCATTCCCTACGAATCCTTCTTCGTCGGCTTGGGCAGTGCCTTGGCGGCATCTTCCAGCGTCCGTACGTTGAACTCGGCCCCTTCAGCCTCGAGCAAGGCACGGCGCCGGGCGGCGAATTGCTCGTACTCGCCTTCGGCGTGTGTATCGGCCTGCTTCTTCGACACGCGTCCAGCGTACGGCAGAACCTTGCGCTCGTTAAAGGCCAGGAAGGCATCCAGCTTCTCTGCCCAGTCGTTCAGGAAGATCTCCTTGCGCCGTCGTGCCTGATCCTCAGCAAAGTCGAGCCACATCACCACGATGCGGTTGAGCTCGCCGATCTCCTGTTCGTTCAGGTAGTTCTTGGCCACGGTCACGTCAGCCTTCTGCACGCTGCCTGATTTCCAGGTCGTGAGGCCCATGTTCGGTCGGTCGCTATCGGCCCGCTCCAGAATCAGTTCGGCCGCTGTCTTGCCGGTGACGGCAAAATGCAGCTTGTTCTGGATGATGCGGAAGAACTGTGTCGTCTCGGCGAGAGACGGCGAATAGTCCGCGGCCATCGCGAAGATCTCGCGCACCCGCAGGTACATGCGGCGCTCGCTGGCCCGGATGTCGCGGATGCGCTCCAGCAGCTCGTCGAAGCGATCCGGCACACCGGAACCGGCCACCGGCGGATTTTTCAGGCGTTCATCGTCCAGCGTGAAGCCCTTGATCAGATACTCGCGCAGGCGTTCCGTGGCCCAGCGGCGGAACTGTGTGCCGCGCGTGGAACGCACCCGGTAGCCCACGGCCAGAATGGCGTCCAGGTTGTAGTGATCGATGCTCCGGCTGACCCGGCGAGCCCCCTCTTGGCGAACTATTAGGAATTTCCTAATGGTTGGCTCGGGCTGGATTTCGCCGTCGGAGTACAGGATTTTCAGGTGCTCGTTGATGGTCGGCACCTTGACCTGAAACAGTTCGGCCATCAGCGCCTGCGTGAGCCACAGCGAGTCCTCGACGAATCGGCACTCGACGCGAGTCCGACCGTCCTCGGTTTCGTAAAGCAGAAATTCGCCAGGTTGTGGCGCTTGGAGTTCGGTCATGTCAGGGCCGGCTCTTGGGTTTGGTTGTCGAGTTTGTGGAGCACCTTCGGGATGCAAGACATCGGGGCAAGGAATGCATCGAGGCTGCCGCACTCCGGCAACAGCAATCGCTTGTCCTTCAGGCTGAACGGCAGCACCCACAGCCGCAGCCTTGACGATTTTGGAAACTCGAACACTGGCAGCGCCTTGTTGAAGGCATCCGTTTTCGGGTAGGCCAGCACCACATCCCCCTGGCCATCGAGATAGTTCTGGCCGTAGGCGTGGAGTTGATAGAAGTCGCCCTGATCCAGGCCGTATTTGGCTGAACCCGTGGCCTGCTGGCCGTCGATCAGCTTCCACTTGGTGTCCAGCACCAAACGATTGACCTTCGACGCCTGCACCAGCAGATCTGGTTTCAGGCGGAACCAGTTCTGTTCAAGATGCCTGACCAGCGACAGGCTGCGGGCCTGCATGCGCAGTGTTAACCCCTGCCCAAGTTGCTGAGCCAGGTGCTTGGCGACGAAGGCCTCGAACACCGCCTCCATCGGAAACAGCAAGGACGGCGCATGATGACCACCCGCGCCGGTGAGCGGCGATTCGTCCTCCAGGATCAGCCGAGCCCATGCCAGAGCCCCATCGTAATGCGCCATACCGCGATCCAGCCGTACCCGCTGGAAGTCCGTGACGGGGTGTTCCGATACCGGCACTTCGGCAAACACAAAGCACAGCTCGCGTGCCAGTTGCTGATTGGCCTGCGATGCCGTCCAGGCAAGCACCCGCTGCAACGCCGCGTGCAACAAACGGTTTTCCGGTCGGTTGGGAGAGAACTCGTCGAACTCAGCGAAGAAGCGGTCGCGCCGACACAGGTTGTGCCGCAGGTGCGTTGCCATTTGCAGCTTGCCGCGCAGGGCAAGAAGATTGTCTTGCTGCGCCCTGTAATCGCTTCGCAGACCGCGCTTGACGAGATGCTCCACGGCGCACAGGAATTCAGCGATGAACACTTCTGCCAGGTAGCCGTCCGTTCGTTGCAAAGCCAAAATTGTACGATCCAGGCAAGAAATTTGCAGGTGGTCTCAGGGGGTGTCACTGTAGTTCCATCGGCCGTCAGACTGTAGAAAGTGCTCTCCCGACGTCGCAGTCGTGACCCCGAAGGCGGGCAGTTGACTACAGTTGCTTCTCCCCAGACCGATTTGATGGAAGCATGAGACTCTGGGCATTGTCGATCAGCGACAGTACCGGCGAAGTTCGTCCTTCGCATCAGACCGGCTGGCATCATTGACGCAAACGCCACCTTGCAAGCCATTGATTTTTAATGGAACAGTGCCGAGACCAGCCACAGCTCAAACGGAGAAAAGAGAGGATTCTCGGCGCCAACGGGCGAAAAATGACGTCCGGCTTGCCCGGCAGCGCCACTGCAAGCGGCTAAAACCCGCGCCAACACTGGGGGTTGCGGCAGAAATGACTGAGGCCAGCGCGAAGGCTGGCCTCATGTGTTGGTGGACCGAAAGGGGATCGAACCCTCGACCTCTGCATTGCGAACGCAGCGCTCTCCCAGCTGAGCTATCGGCCCTGAAAGAGCGGGCATTATAGGCAAGCCTGCCCCGAAAAGGAAGCCCCTGCAGCAGGGTCGCACCCGGCTTCTCGCTTCGTTGGGTTTCAACCGCCTGAGCCGGTGGCGGCGCGGCCGAGGCGGTCGGTGATCGCGCGCCAGCGGGGGTCGGCGGGCGGGGTTTCGATCAGGATGAAGTCGGCGTCGAGTGCGTCGAGGGCGCGCAGGCTGGCATAGAGTTCGCGAGCGTAGGCGGTGGCGTCGGCCGGTGCAGGCTGCCAGATCAGGCGCGAATCGTGCGGATCGGGCGCACGGTGGGCGAGCACGGCGACGCGGCTGCCCTCGCCTGCGAGCAGGGCCGCCTCCTCGGCCAGGCGCTCGCCTTCCACCAGGCGCAGCGGCGTGCGCGGCGCGTAATGGGCGGCGAGGGCGCCGGAGACGCGCGGCGCCGGGGTCTCTGCGGCCGGCGCCGCGGCCAGTTCGATTGCCGCCTCGCCGCGCAGTCGCGGGCGGCGGCCGATGATGCGGGCGATGTCGTCGGGCGCGATCGCGCCGGGGCGCAGGATCTCCGGCACGTCGCGCGAGAAGTCGATGATGGTCGATTCGATGCCGACTTCGCAGGGCCCGCCGTCGAGCACCATCGCCACCTTGTCGCCGAGTTCTTCCTGCACGTGCGCGGCGGTGGTGGGGCTGATGCGGCCGAAGCGGTTGGCGCTGGGCGCAGCGATGCCCGAATCGAACACCTGCAGCAGGGCGAGTGCCACCGGATGGGAAGGCACACGCAAGCCCACGGTGTCTTGACCGCCAGTGACCTCGTCCGGGACTGCCGGGTCGCGCTTCAGAATCAGCGTCAACGGGCCGGGCCAGAAGGCGCGGGCGAGCGCGAGCGCATCCCCGGGAATATCCGTGGCCCAGCGTGCCAGGTGCTGGACGCCGGGCAGATGGACGATCAGAGGATGATCTGCCGGCCGGCCCTTCGCTGCGAAAATTCTGCGCACGGCATCGGCATCGAGGGCGTCGGCGGCAAGCCCGTAGACCGTCTCGGTCGGCATGCCGACGATGTCGCCGGCGCGCAGCAGATCCGCCGCCTCGTGGATCGCGACCAGGGTCGGCAGCTCGATGCGGCCGCGGGGTTTGGCCCGGGTGCCGCCGCTCATTCGTCGCGGATGCCGATCGCCGCGCGTGCGCCCAGCGCGCGCTCCAGCACCGCAGCGGGATCATCGCCGGTCACGGTGAAGTGCCCCATTTTGCGTCCCGGGCGGGCATGGTGCTTGCCATACAGGTGCAGGCGCAGGCCGGGCACGGCGTGCAGCACCGACCAGTCGGGCTCGCGGTAGGCACCGTGGCCCTTGCCGTCGGCGTACCACAGCTCGCCGAGCAGATTCACCATCACCGCCGCCGAATGCTGGCGCGGCGCCGCCAGTGGCAGGCCGCACAGCGCCCTGACCTGCTGCTCGTACTGGCTGACGTCGCAGGCGTCGACAGTGTGGTGGCCGCTGTTGTGCGGACGCGGCGCCATCTCGTTGACGAACAGCTCGCCAGCGCAGACGAAGAACTCCACCCCCAGGGTGCCGACATAGCCCAGGCGCTCGGCGATGCGCTCGGCGATGCGTTGCGCATCGGTCGCCACGCCCCCTGCCTCGCTGGCAGCAAGCTGCGCCGGCGCGACGGTGACGTCGAGAATGCCGTTGCGATGGCGGTTCTCGCCCGCGGGAAAGCTGCACACTCCTCCCGCCTCGTCGCGCGCGAGCACCACCGATAGTTCGCAGTCGAGCGCCAGCATCTTCTCCAGCACGCAAGGTTCGCCCTTGAAATGCTGGAAGGCGGCGAGCGCCTCGTCGGCATCGGCGACCCGGGCCTGGCCCTTGCCGTCGTAACCGAAGCGCGCCACCTTGAGCACCGCCGGAAACAGCGCGGCAGGCGCGCTGCGGAGGTCGTGCTCGGCGTGAATCACGGCGAACGGTCCATGTGGCAGGCCATGGTCGGCGAGGAAGGTCTTCTCGGCGATGCGGTTCTGGCACACCGCCACCGCGCTCGCGGCCGGATGGACGGGGATGAACTTGCCGAGGTAGTCGAGCGTGTCGGCGGGAACGTTTTCGAATTCGGTGGTCACCGCAGCACATCCGGCCGCGAGGGCGTCGAGCGCACCGTAGTCGTCGTAGGCGGCGACCAGATGGCGGTCGGCGATGAGGCCGGCGGGGCTGTGCGGATCGGGATCGAGCACCCACACTTTGTAGCCCATCTCGTGCGCGGCGGAAACGAAAAAGCGGCCGAGCTGGCCGCCGCCGAGCATGCCCAGGGTGGCTGGCGGGAGGATCATGATGCGGCTCTCAATCCAGGGTCATGTCGAGCACCGCCTGCGTCTGGCGGGCGCGGAAGTCGGCGAGGCGGTCGGCGAGCGACGGGTCGCCGTTGGCGAGCAGGGCCACCGCGAACAGCCCGGCATTGGCTGCGCCGGCCTCGCCGATGGCGAAGGTGGCGACCGGAATGCCCTTCGGCATCTGGACGATGGAGAGCAGCGAATCCTGCCCCGACAGCGCCTTCGACTGCACCGGCACGCCCAGCACCGGCAGCGTGGTCTTGGCCGCGACCATGCCGGGCAGGTGGGCGGCGCCGCCGGCGCCGGCGATGATTACCCGCAAGCCGCGGTCGCGCGCGGTTGCAGCGTATTCGAACATCAGGTCGGGAGTGCGGTGGGCGGACACCACCCTGGCCTCGAAGGGCACGCCGAACTCCTCCAGCACCTTGGCCGCGGCCTTCATCGTCGGCCAGTCGGAGTTCGACCCCATGATGATGCCGACGGCGGGGGGGAGTGCGCTCATTGTGCGTCCTTTGCTCACGTGCCGGAGGCGAGCTCTCGCGAGCGCGCGGCGCGCTCGGCGGAGATCACGGTGTTTTCCAGCAGCATGGTGATGGTCATCGGCCCGACGCCGCCCGGTACCGGAGTGATGGCGCCGGCCACTTCCCTGGCCGACTCGAAATCGACGTCGCCGCACAGCTTGCCGGCATCCGGGCCGTCCTGCAGGCGGTTGATGCCGACATCGATCACGGTGGCGCCAGGCTTGATCATGTCACCGGTGACGAAGCGCGGCTTGCCGATCGCCGCCACCAGGATGTCGGCGCGGCGGGTGTGGAAAGCGAGATCGCGGCTCTTCGAGTGGCACACGGTGACCGTGGCGCCGGCGTTGGTCAGGAGCATCGCCATCGGCTTGCCGACGATGTTCGAGCGGCCGATGACCACGGCCTCGGCCCCCTGCACCGCCACCCCGGCGCTTTCGAGCATTTTCATCACTCCGTGCGGCGTGCACGGAATGAAGGCTTCGCGGTTCTGCGACAGGCGGCCGACGTTTTCGGCGTGGAAGCCATCGACGTCCTTGCGCAGGTCGATGGCTTCGAGCACGGCGGTTTCGTCGAACTGCGGCGGCAGCGGAAGCTGCACCAGGATGCCGTGCACCGCCGGATCGGCGTTGAGTTCGGCGAGCCGGGCCATGACCTCGGCAGGGGCCGCATCCTGCGGGTAATCGAAGCGCAGCGAGCGCAGGCCGGCCTTTTCGCAGGCCGCGACCTTGTTGCGCACATACACGGCCGAAGCCGGATCGGCACCGACCAGGATGACCGCCAGACAGGGTTGCACGCCACGGGCCGAAAGTGTCGCCGCACGATCGGCGATTTCTCCACGGACACGCGCCGAAAGGGCGTTGCCATCGATGATGCGAGCGGTCATCGGATCTGCCTCGAAAAAATGCGGATTTTACAGCATGCCGGCGCCGGCGACGCAGCCCCGATCGAGGCGCGCCCGGCCGCCACCGGGCGAACGGCTCAGTGCCCGACGCTCGGCGGCGGACACTTCAGGCCGATCGCCGTGATCACTCCGCCCGCACTCATGTCGCGCACGGTCAGCGTGAACGCGCCGACTTCGACGCGATCGCCGACGACGGCGGTGCGGCCGAGGCGCGCGCGCAGCAGTTCGCGCATCGGCAGGTTGCGCTCCTGCGGCTCGAGCACCAGGCCGTAGGCATCGGCGAGATCGCCCGCGAGGGACTCCGGATCGACGACGAATTCGCCGAAGAAGCTGGCGTTCGCACTCAACTCGTTGCCCGCACCGCCAAACAGGCGGGCGATCCGCTCGGCAAGCTCGTCCGGGGCCACGAACCACACCGAGTCGCCGGAGCGCATCCGGGAGTCCACCGCCAGGCGTTGCAGGTGGCCGTTGCGGACGAGGGCGACACAGCGCACGCCGATGGTGCCGAACTCGGCCGCAACCTCGTCCGGATGGAGGCCCTCGGCACGCGCTCCGGGCTCGACCCGGTATTCGAGCAGATCGACTGCGACCTCGTCACCGACCCACACTTCGCGCTTGTCGCGCGGTTCGTCGCGCGGCGGCACTTCGACCTTCAGCCAGCGTGCCACCACCGGCACCGTCGCCCCCTGCACCAGCAAGGACAGCAGGACCACCGCGAAAGCGACCTCGAACAGCAGACGCGAATCGGGCACCCCCATCACCACCGGCACAATCGCCAGCACCACCGGCACGGCCCCGCGCAGTCCGACCCAGCTGACATAGGCCAGCTCGTTGCGCCGGTAGCGGAACGGCGCCAGCCCGATCATCACTGCCAGCGGGCGGGCGATCAGCATCAGGAACACCGCCATCGCCAGTGCCTCGAACGCGTGATCGAGGAGCAGCGACGGCGTCACCAGCAGGCCGAGCACGACGAACATGCCGGCCTGGGCCAGCCAGGCGAGCCCGTCCATCACCCGCAGCACGTGTTCGGTGGCGTGGCTGCGACGGTTGCCGACGAGGATGCCGGCGAGGTACACGGCGAGAAAACCGCTGCCGTTCAAAAGATTGGTGGCGGCGAAGACGAGCGTTCCGCCCGACAGAATCAGCAGCGCGTACAGCCCGTCGGGCAGGGACAGGCGCGCCATCAGCCGCGACAGCACCCAGCCGCCGGCGATCCCGAAGATGGCACCGAGACCGAGCTGGCTCGTCAGCATCCAGACGAAACTGCCGAGGGTTGCAGTCTCGGGTTGCAGTAGCATGCCGACCATCGCGGTGACGAGCAGGATCGCCATTGGATCGTTGGCACCAGACTCGATCTCCAGGGTGGCCTGCACGCGCTCGTTGAGCCGCACGCCGCTGTTGCGCAGGAGCGCGAACACCGCCGCCGCATCGGTGGAGCCGACAATCGACGCCAGCAACATGCCCAGCCGCCAGTCCACATCGAGCAGCCAGGTCGCGAACAGGCCGAGCATCGCCGCCGTGCCGATCACCCCCCAGGTCGCGAGCACCGCCGCCGGCTTCAAGGCGACCCGGAAACTGCTGACCCGGGTGCGCAGGCCGCCGTCGAGCAGGATCACCGAGAGCGCGGCCTGCGCGATCATCGACGCGATGAAGAAGTCCTCGAAGACGATGCCGCCGAGGCCGTCCTCGCCGGCGAACATCCCCACCAGCAGGAACAGCAGCAGCAGGGGCAGCCCCAGCCGCGCCGACACCGTGCTGGCGAGCACGCTGATGAACAGCAACAACCCGGTCAGCAGGAAAAAAGCGTTGATTCCAGTCATTCGGGAACGGTCGGTGAACATTCGGGCCTGCGGAGCAGGCCGTTTGCGGGCCGAGGCGCCCGCCGCCGACACCGGGCCGGGGCGGGGCACGGGCGGGCGCGGCAGGGGTGCCGCCAGGGTGCGGCATCAGCGTACGACGTCAGAGTACAACGTCAGCGCGGCGCGCTGCCCGGCTCCACCAGCACCACGTGCTGCACCAGTTCGGCCAGCGAATGCGCGCCCATCTTTTCCATCACCCGGGCGCGATGGACTTCGACGGTCTTGATGCTGATGCCGAGCACATCGGCGATCTGCTTGTTGAGCTTGCCGACGATGATCAGGTCGAGCACTTCGCGCTCGCGCTGGGTCAGGTGCTCGAGGCGGCGCGCGGTGTCGGCCTCCTGCAGGCGCTTGCCGCGGTTTTCGCGCTCGAGCTGCAGGCATTGTTCGATCAGGCGCAGCATGTCGCGCTCGCCGAACGGCTTTTCGATGAAATCCACCGCCCCTTTCTTCAGCGCCGACACCGCCATCGGCACATCGCCGTGGCCGGTGATGAACACCACGGGCAGGTTGCAGCGGCGGCGGCCGAGCTCCTCGAACAGCTCGAGGCCGCTCATCCCGGGCATGCGCACGTCGAGCACGATGCAGCCGGTCATGCCGGGGTTGCTGGCCTGGAGGAAGGACTCTGCCGATTCATGCACGGCGACGCGGTAGCCGTTGGCTTCGAGCATCCAGGCAAGGGAATCGCGCAGGGCATCGTCGTCGTCGACGATATGAACGATCTGGTCGGGAACGATCTGGTCAGGCGCTGCGGGCAGTCCGCTCACTGGCTGTCTCCGTCGGCAGGGTAAACGTGAATATGGTACCGCCTTCGGGGTTGGCATCGACAAGCAATCGACCATCATGGAACTCGACGATCGAGCGGCAGATGTTCAAGCCCATTCCCATCCCTTCGGTCTTGGTCGTGTAGAACGGGGTGAACAGTCGCCGGCGCCCCTCCTCGCTGATGCCGTGGCCACGGTCGATGACCGCGACTTCGACGGCGTCGGGGCCGAAACTGCGCATCCGCAGCACCAGCACGCGCCGCTCGGGCAGGGCATCGGCCATCGCGTCGAGCCCGTTGCGGATCAGGTTCAGCAGCACCTGCTCGATCATGATCCGGTCGGCGAACACGTCCGGAAGCCCGGGCTCGACGTCGGCGACGATGTGGATGCCGACGCGGCGGGCATCGATTTCGGCAAAGCCGAGCGCATCGTCGAGCACTTCGGCCAGGCGCACCGCGCTGCGCCGCGGTTCGCTCTTTTTCACGAATTCGCGCACTCGGCGGATGATCTTGCCCGCGCGCTCGGCCTGGAAGCTCGCCTTCTGCATCGCCGCGAGCACGTCCTCCGGCCGCCACGCCCCCCCCTGCATGCGGGTGACGCAGCCTGCGCAGTAGTTGGCGATCGCCGCCAGCGGCTGGTTGAGCTCGTGAGCAAGGGTGGACGCCATTTCGCCCATGGTGATCAGGCGCGCGGTGCGCTGGAGGCGGTCTTCCTGCTGACGTGCGACCTCGGCGGTCTGCTTGCGGTCGGTGATGTCGGTGGCGATACCCATGCGCACGAGGCGCCCATCCACCCAGCGCGTGGCCTGCTCGCGCACGTGGTACCAGCGCCCCGACAGCGGGTGCTGGAGTTCGCCGTCGAACAGCTCGCGGGGCAATTCGGACGTCCCCAGGCTGCGCGGATCGACCCGGTAGTCGCCGCGCTCGGGCTGCGGCACGGCAACGCCGTTGACCGTGCGCCCCACCGCGTCGAAGCCGTGGATGCGCTTGAAGGCGCGGTTGGCGAACAGGATCTCGTCGGTGCGGGCGTCGGCCACGAAGACCGCCGCATCGAGGCCGTCGAGCACCGCCTCGAAGCGCTCGTGGGCCGCTTCGAGCGCCGCGCGCACCCGCTTCGGTTCGGTGATGTCGGTAATCGAGGCCATCCAGCCGGTCTGGCGGGCGGAAGAATCGATCAGCGGCGACAGGTAGAAGCGGGCGTCGAAACGCTCGCCGTTCTTGCGCCGGATGCGCATCTCGAAACCGGCGGCCGGCGCCTGGCCAGACAGGGTCAGGCCAAGATTGCGCTCACACACCGCGCGCGACTCCTCGGGCCAGTAGGGAAAAGGCGGCCCGATGCCGATCAGCTCGTCCTCGTCGAAACCGATCATGCGGCAGAACGCCGAATTGGCGTAGATGATGCGCCCGTTCAGGTCGATCGCGCGCAGGCCGGTGACCACCGAATCCTCCATCGCCTTGCGGAAGGCGGACTCGGCGCGCAGCGCCTCCTCGGTGGCCTTGCGCCCGGTGATGTCGTGCGCCACCGCGTAGACGAGACGCTCTTCAGGCACCGGGTTGATGCTCCACACCAGCCACTTGTAGCTGTCGTCGGCGCAGCGGCAGCGGTTCTCGAATTTCACCGGCTCGCCGTCGGCCAGGCGGCGCAGCTGCTCCAGCGTGGCGCCGACGTCGTCGGCGTGCACGAAGTCGATCAGCGAGCGCCCCGGCAAGGCCTCCGGGTCGTGCCCGAGGATGCGCGCGAAGGCCGGATTGCAACGGCAGAAACGGCCATCGAGCCCGACCACGCACAGCATGTCGAGCGACAGGTTGAACAGCCGGTCGCGCTCCTTTTCCACCTGCACCCGGCGCTGCACGTGGCTGCGCAGCGTCCACAGGCTCCACAGCACCAGCACCGACAAGCCCAGGATCAGCACCGCCGGCAGCAGCCGCGGAACGCCGCTGCCGCTGCGAAACGCCGTGGCGCGCACGCTCAGCCCGTTCCCCGGCGGGTCGAGCGCGAGATCGAAGGACAGCCGCTCGTCGAGCGCGGGCAGCAAGGTCCCCGCCGCCAGCAGCTCGCCTTCGGCATCGTGCAAGGCCAGCCGGTACTTGTCGGCAAACCACGCCGGCACCAGGTAGCGCGCCATCCGCTCGATCGAATACACGCCGACGATGGCGCCGCGGAATGCGCCGCTGCGCACCACCGGCACGTACACTTCGAGCACCGCCCCACCCCGCGGACTGCGGTGGGCCGCGCCGTATTCGACCCGCAGCGAAGCGCGCACGCGCTCGAGCATGCCTGCCTGCTCGCTACTCGAGGCCTCGCCGGGCAAGCGGTCGGTGGTGTCGAACGGCGCGCTCCAGCGCACGATACCGTCACTGCCCACCCAGACGATGTTGGCCAGCTCAGGATGGTTGGCGATATGCTGGTTGGCGCGCAGCTGGAAGCCGTCGTGGTCGAGCATTTCGGAAGACAGGTCGCGGGCGAGCTGGCCGAGGAACTCCTCGGTGCCGAGCATTTGCCGGCGCATCGTCTGCTCGGCCCACTGCATGTCGCGCGCGAGCGCATCGCGCTCCAGCTCCAGCTCGCGCTGCTGCAGCAGCCACACCAGACTGAGCATGGCCACCGCGAACAACACCACCGCCGCATACGGCGCGGCCCAGTACCAGCGCTGGGACGAAAAGGAAGCGGCCTGGGGCTCGGGCATGAAGAGGGAAAACCGGCAACGGGAAAGAGTCCGCGGCAGCTTGACCGGGAGCTGGATTCTTGTCGATCCCTCCTGCAGCCGTCATCCGGTTTAACCCTAACGCCCGATCGAAGCGGCCGGCCGCGGGCACACCGGCGGCACCCCCTGGATCGGGGTTTCCGCCAATTTTTACGCCCGCCCCGCCCCCCTAGAGTCCGCCCATGCATCCACTCCCGACATCGCACCATCGTGCGCCTTATTTCCTGCCCGGCCTGCTGGGCCTGATCGCTTTCCTCCTCGCCCTCCCGGTCCCCGCCGCCGACGCCCCGGCGCCGGCGCCCATCCGCATCGGCGTCACCGGCCCGTTCACCGGCGCCTCCAGCCCGATGGGCATCTCGATGCGCGAAGGCATCCGCATCGCCGCGGCCGAAATCAACGCCTCCGGCGGCCTCCTCGGACGCCCGCTGCAGTTGCTCGAGCGTGACGACGAGGCCAGCAACGAACGCGGCGCCCGCCTCGTCCAGGAACTGATCGACAAGGACCGCATCGTCGCCGGCCTGGGCATCGTCAACACCGGCGTCGCCCTCGCCAGCCAGCGCCACTACCAGCTGGCGCGGATTCCGGTGATCACCTCGGTCGCCACCGGGTCGCTGATCACCCGCCAGTTCCTGCCTCCCGAGTTCCCCGACAATTACGTCTTCCGCGTATCGGCCAACGATGAGCTGCAGGCCCGGGTGATCGTCAAGGAAGCGATCGATCGGCGCGGCCTCGGCCGGCTGGCGATTTTCCACGATGCGACCAACTACGGCGTGCAAGGCAGCGAGGACCTGATCGCCGCACTGAAGGAACGCGGCATCGCCCCGGTCGCGGTCGAGCGCTTCCAGTTGCGCCAGGTGGACATGAGCGCCCTGCTCGCACAAGCGCGCGCGGCCGGCGCCGAAGCCGTCCTGACCTACGGCATCGGCCCGGAACTCGCGTACATCGCCAACGACATGGCGCGGATGAACTGGCGGGTGCCGATCATCGGCAGCTGGACGCTGGCGATGTCCAATTTCATCGACAGCGCAGGCCCCCACGCGGAGGGCGCGCGCATGCCGCAGACTTTCATCCAGGACGCCGAAAACCCCCGCCAGCGGGCTTTCCTCGAGGCGTGGCGCCAGAGCACCGGCCTCGAACGCATCCCGGTTCCGCCAGCCGCGGCCCAGGGCTACGATTCGATGCTCCTCCTCGCCGCGGCGATCCGCCAGGCCGGCAGCGTCGAAGGCAGCCACATCCACGCGGCACTGGAGGATCTGCGCACTCCCGTCCATGGCGTGATCATGACCTACCGCCAGCCCTTTTCGCGCACCCGGCACGAAACCCTGACCCTGCCCAGCCAGGTCCCCCTGGGAGAGGTCCGTAACGGGCGTGTCGTGTTCGCCTACGAGGCCGACCGCAAGCGGACCATCGGCCTGTCGCCACCGGATGGCGAGGCCAGGCCGTAGCGCGAACATATTGCGCATTGCGAAAACACGTTTTATAGTTCGAAAAACAGCCCGCCATCCCCCTGGCGGGCTGTGTCCGTACCCAACCCCGCCCTGCACATCACGCAGGCTTCGCCCATCGAAAGTCATGAGGAGACAGGCCATGACCGGAACGAACAAGCTTCTCCCGTACACCGACACCGACGCGCAGGAGACCAAGGAATGGCTGGAGGCGCTGGCCGCCGTCGTCGAGCACGAAGGCCCCGAGCGCGCCCATTACCTGATCGAATCCCTGATCGCCGCCGCCCGCGAGGAAGGGGTGAACATTCCCTACTCGGCGAACACCGCGTACATCAACACCATTCCCGTCGAGCAGCAGCCGTCCTATCCCGGCGACCCGGACATGGAAATCAAGATCCATTCCTACATCCGCTGGAATGCGATGGCGATGGTGGTGCGCGCCAACAAAAACACCAACGTCGGCGGCCACATCGCCTCCTTCGCCTCCGCCGCCGCACTCTACGACGTCGGCTTCTCGCATTTCTGGCACGCCCCTTCGGCCGACCATGACGGCGACCTGATCTACTTCCAGGGCCATTCGGTACCCGGGATCTACGCCCGCGCCTACATGCTCGGGCGCTTCACCGAAGAGCAGATGGACAACTTCCGCCAGGAAGTGGGCGGGAAGGGGATTTCCTCCTACCCGCATCCCTGGCTGATGCCGGATTTCTGGCAATTTCCGACGGTGTCGATGGGGCTCGGCCCGCTGTGCGCGATCTACGCCGCACGGTTCATGAAATACCTTGCCAGCCGCAACCTGATCGACCCGGCGCGCGCCGCCCGGCGCAAGGTGTGGGCCTTCCTCGGCGACGGCGAAACCGACGAGGTCGAGTCGCTCGGCGCCATCGGCATGGCCGGGCGCGAGCGCCTCGACAACCTCGTCTTCGTCATCAACTGCAACCTGCAGCGCCTGGACGGCCCGGTGCGCGGCAACGGCAAGATCATCCAGGAACTGGAAGCCGAGTTCCGCGGCGCGGGCTGGAACGTCATCAAGGTGATCTGGGGCACGCACTGGGACGCGCTGTTCGCCCGCGACCAGAAAGGTCTGCTCAAGCAGCGCATGATGGAACTGTGCGACGGCGACTACCAGACCTTCAAGGCGAAGGACGGCGCGTATGTGCGCGAGCATTTCTTCAACACGCCCGAGCTGCGCGCGCTGGTGGCCGACTGGACCGACGAGCAGGTTTGGAACCTGAACCGCGGCGGCCACGACCTGTTCAAGATCTACGCCGCCTACAAGGAGGCCAACGAACACCAGGGCCAGCCCACGCTGATCCTGGCGAAGACGATCAAGGGCTTCGGCATGGGCCAGGCCGGTGAGGCGATGAACATCTCGCACCAGCAGAAGAAGATGGATGTCGAGGCCATCCGCCGCTTCCGCGACCGCTTCGGCCTGCCGGTACCCGACGACCAGATCAAGGACCTGCCCTACCTGAAGTTCGCCGAGGATTCGCCCGAGTACCGCTACCTGCGCGAACACCGCATGAACCTGGGCGGCTTCCTGCCCCAGCGCCGGCGCAAGGCCGACGCCCTGCCGGTGCCGGCGCTGGAAGCCTTTGCCGCGCTGCTGAAGGCTTCGGGAGAGGGCCGCGAGCTGTCGACGACGATGGCCGTGGTGCGGATGATGAACACCCTCCTCAAGGACAAGCAGATCGGCCGCCATGTGGTCCCGATCGTGCCCGACGAGAGCCGCACCTTCGGCATGGAAGGGATGTTCCGCCAGTACGGCATCTGGAACCAGGAAGGGCAGAAATACCTGCCCGAAGACCATGACCAGCTGATGTTCTACAAGGAGTCCCAGACCGGCCAGGTGCTGCAGGAAGGCATCAACGAGGCCGGGGCGATGGCCGACTGGATCGCCGCCGGCACCGCCTACAGCGTGCACGGCGTGCAGATGATCCCTTTCTACATCTTCTACTCGATGTTCGGCCTGCAGCGCACGATGGACCTGTGCTGGGCGGCGGCGGACCAGCGCACCCGCGGCTTCCTGATCGGCGGCACCGCCGGGCGCACCACGCTCAACGGCGAAGGCCTGCAGCACGAGGACGGCCACAGCCTGCTGCTCGCCAACATGATCCCGAACTGCATCAGCTACGACCCGACCTTCCAGTACGAGGTCGCGGTGATCGTGCAGGACGGCCTGCACCGGATGTTCGCCGAGCAGGAAGACCTCTACTACTACATCACGGTGATGAACGAGAACTACGAACATCCCGAGATGCCCGAAGGGGCCGCAGCCGACATCCTCAAGGGCCTGTACCTGTTCCGCAAGGGCGCCGAGGGCAAGGGCCCGCGCGCGCAGCTGCTGGGTTCGGGCGCGATCTTCCGCGAAGTGATCGCCGCCGCCGAACTGCTCAGGAACGACTGGGGCGTGGAAGTCGACCTCTGGGGCGCACCGAGCTTCAACGAACTGGCCCGCAACGGTCACGACGTCGAGCGCTGGAACCTGCTCCACCCGATGGAAGAGCCGAAGAAGTCGCACGTGGAAGAAAAGCTCGGCGGCACCGAAGGCCCGATCATCGCCGCCACCGATTACATCCGCATGTTCCCCGAACAGATCCGCTCGCAGTTGAAGAAGACGTACGTGACGCTCGGCACCGACGGCTTCGGCCGCTCCGACACCCGCGAGCAGTTGCGCCATTTCTTCGAGGTCGACCGCCACTGGGTGACGCTGGCCGCGCTGAAGGCCCTCGCCGATGACGGCGTGATCGGCCGCGACCGGGTCGCCGCAGCGATGCTCAAGTACAACCTCGACCCGAACAAGCCGAACCCGCTCTCGGTCTGAGCGCGCAAGGAGACAAGAACATGAGCCAGCTCATTGAAGTGAAGGTTCCCGACATCGGCGATTTCGACGCCGTGCCAGTGATCGAGTTGTTCGTCAAGGTCGGCGACACCATTGCCGTCGACGACGCCATCGCCACGCTCGAATCCGACAAGGCCACCATGGACGTGCCCTCGTCCGCCGCCGGCGTGGTCCGGGAGGTCCTGGTCGGGATCGGCGACAAAGTGGCCGAAGGCACGGTCCTGATCAGAATCGAAGCCGCCGGCGCAGCGGCCGCCACCCCGGCGCCGGCCGCTGCGGCACCGCCCCCTGCCCCCACGGCCGCTCCAGTCGCGCCCGCTCCGGTCGCAGCCGCGGCGCCCGCGCCGGCTGCCGCCCCTGCCGCTACGGGCGGCATCGTCGAGGTGAAAGTGCCCGACATCGGCGACTTCGACGCCGTGCCGGTGATCGAGCTGTTCGTGAAGGTCGGCGACACGGTCGGGGTCGATGACGCCGTCGCCACCCTCGAATCCGACAAGGCGACGATGGACGTGCCCTCCTCGGCCGCCGGGGTGGTCAGGGAAGTGCTGGTCGCGGTCGGAGACAAGGTCGGCGAAGGCAGCGTGCTGCTGAAGCTCGAAACGGCGGGCGCAAGCGCAGCCACTGCGCCAGCCCCGGCGGCAGCGCCCACACCCGCCCCGCTGCCCGGCGGCAGCGCCGTCGCCACGGCGCCGGCACCGATGCCGGCCGCGGCGGCAGCCGCGCCATCGGCGATCCAGCTCGGCGGCAAGATCCACGCCAGCCCCTCGGTGCGCGCCTTCGCCCGCGAGTTCGGGACCGATCTCGCCCAGGTCAAGGCCACCGGGCCGAAAGGCCGCATCCTCAAGGAAGACGTCACCGCCTTCATCAAGGGCGCGATGACCACAGGCGTGGTCCCGGGCAGGACTGCGGCCGCCGCACCCAGCGGCGCACCGTCGGGCGGGCTCGATCTGCTGCCATGGCCGAAGGTCGACTTCGCCAAGTTCGGCGAGATCGAAGTCAAGCCGTTAAGCCGGATCAAGAAGATCTCCGGCCAGAATCTCGCCCGCAACTGGGTGATGATTCCGGCAGTGACCTACCACGAGGATGCGGACATCACCGAGCTGGAAGCCTTCCGGGTGGCGATGAACAAGGAGCACGAGAAATCGGGCAAGAAGCTCACCATGCTCGCCTTCATCATCAAGGCCTCGGTGCGCGCGCTGCAGGAATTCCCCGAGTTCAACACCAGCCTCGACGGTGACAATCTCGTCTACAAGAAGTACTTCAACATCGCCTTCGCCGCCGACACCCCGAACGGCCTCGTGGTGCCGGTGGTGAAGGATGCCGACAAGAAGAGCGTGTTCGAGATCGCCGCGGAGACCGGCGCCCTCGCCAAGAAGGCGCGCGACGGCAAGCTCGGACCGGCCGACATGTCCGGCGCCTGCTTCACCATCAGCTCGCTCGGCGGCATCGGCGGCACCTACTTCGCCCCGATCGTCAATGCGCCCGAAGTGGCCATCCTCGGGGTGAACAAGTCGGCGATGAAGCCGGTGTGGGACGGCAAGCAGTTCGTGCCGCGCCTGACCCTGCCGATGTCGCTCACCGCGGACCACCGCGTCATCGACGGCGCACTGGCCACCCGCTTCAACGTGTACCTCGCGCAACTGCTGGCGGACTTCCGCCGGGTGATGCTCTGAAACAGTGAGGCGTCAGGCGGAAGGGCCAGGGGCGGCATCCCCGGCCCCGCAGCCTTCCTCTTCCGGAAACTCCTCACGAGGTGATGAAGATGAGTCAAATGATTGAAGTGAAGGTGCCCGACATCGGCGGTTTCGATGCGGTGCCGGTGATCGAGCTGTTCGTGAAGGCAGGCGACACGATCGCGGTCGATGACGCGATCTGCACGCTCGAATCCGACAAGGCGACGATGGATGTGCCCTCCCCGGTCGCCGGCGTGGTCAAGGAAGTGCAGGTCGCGCTCGGCGACAAGGTCAGCGAAGGCGCGGTGCTGATCAAGGTTGAAGCCGCGGGCGCTCCTGCAGGAGCGGCGGCCGCGACGAATACGACACCTGCGCCTGCCCCCACCGGCGCGCCGGCTCCGGCCGTGCCCCCCACCGCCGCTGCGCACGCCGGCGCGGTCGACCTCGAATACGACCTGGTCGTGCTCGGCGCCGGCCCCGGCGGCTATTCGGCGGCCTTCCGCGCGGCCGACCTCGGCCTCAGGACGGCGATCGTCGAGCGCTACGCGACCCTGGGCGGCGTGTGCCTGAACGTCGGCTGCATCCCGTCCAAGGCGCTGCTGCACGTCGCGGCGGTGATCGAGGAGGCCGAGCACGTCGACAAGGCGGGCATCGTCTTCGCCAAGCCGAGCGTGGACGTCGATGCGCTCAGGAAGCACAAGGACGGCGTGATCGGCAAGCTCACCGGCGGGCTCGCCGGGATGGCGAAGGCGCGCAAGGTCGACGTCCTGCACGGCTACGGCAGCTTCCTCGACCCGTACCACCTCGAGATCGAGGAAACCAGCGGCAACCGCCAGGACAAGAGCGGCGCGAAGCAGGTGGTGAAGTTCAAGCAGTGCATCATCGCCGCCGGCTCGGCCGCAGTGCACCTGCCCTTCCTGCCGCGCGACCCGCGCATCGTTGACTCGACTGGCGCGCTGGAACTGCGCCAGGTGCCGGGCAAGATGCTGGTGATCGGCGGCGGCATCATCGGCCTGGAGATGGCCACGGTGTATTCGGCGCTGGGCGCACGCATCGACGTCGTCGAGATGCTCGATCGCCTGATGCAGGGGCCGGACGCGGACGCGGTCAAGGTGTGGGAAAAGCAGAACGCCCAGCGCTTCGACAAGATCATGCTGAAGACGCGGACGGTTGCCGTCGAAGCCAGGGAAGACGGGCTTTACGTCAGCTTCGAAGGCGAAAACGCTCCGCCCGGACCGGTACGCTACGACATGATCCTGCAGTCGGCGGGACGCTCGCCCAACGGCGGCAAGATCGGCGCCGAGAAGGCGGGCGTGATCATCGGCGAGCGCGGCTTCATCCCGGTGGATGCGCAGATGCGCACCAACGTGGCGCACATCTTCGCCATCGGCGACGTCGTCGGCCAGCCCATGCTCGCCCACAAAGCGGTGCATGAAGGCCACGTCGCCGCCGAAGTCGCCGCCGGCGAAGCGCAGGGCAAGGCCGAGCTGGCCCGCAGCGCATTCGACGCCACCGTGATCCCGGGGGTGGCCTACACCCACCCCGAAGTAGCATGGGTCGGTTACACCGAAGCCCAGGCCAAGGCCGAAGGCAAGAAGGTCGAAACGGCCAAGTTCCCGTGGGCCGCGAGCGGCCGCGCGATCGCCAACGGCGCCGAATACGGCTTCACCAAGCTGGTCTTCGACGCCGAGACCCATCGCGTGATCGGCGGCACTCTCGTCGGCCCTTCGGCGGGCGACATGATTGGCGAAGTCTGCCTGGCGATCGAGATGGGCGCCGACGCGGTCGATATCGGCAAGACCATCCACCCCCACCCGACGCTCGGCGAAACAGTGGGGATGGCCGCCGAGCTCGCCCACGGCAGCTGCACCGACCTGCCGCCGATGCGCAAGAAGTGAGGCAGGCGGAGCACTGCAGCGGCAAGCCGAAGGCAAGCGCTCCATCAAGCCCCCGGTTCCCTTCGCTACCCAGGGGCCGGGGGCTTCGGCTATCTACGACGCGTGCGCGGTCAGTCGAGCGCCAGCTGCGCCTTCAGCCAGAAAGTGCGACCGGGTTCATTGATGATCTCGTTGGTCGCGGCCTCGTAACCGGCAATCGCCGCACTGCCCTGCGAGAGGTGCTCGTGGTAGGTGCGATCGAAGACGTTGTCGACACCGGCGGTCAGCAGCGTGACCTTGTTCGGACGCCAGCCGGCATTGAGCGCCAGCGTCGCGAAGCCTGGCGTCGGCCCGAGATCCTTGCCGTTCGAGACGATGCTGCCCGAGCCGACGTCGACCCGGTCCTGCCTGGCCACAACCCTCAACAGGCCGCCGTAGGAGAAGGTGCCATCGCTGTACTCGAGCGCAAGACGCCCTTCGAGCGGGGGCTGCTGGGCGAGCGCGTTGTCGTCGGTGTCGTTCCGGCCATGCACCCAGGCCAGGGTACCCGTCGCGCTCCAGTGGGAAGCGAAGCGCCAGGTCAGATCGGTTTCGAGGCCGTAGAGGGTCGCATCGATGTTGCGGACGTCGGCGACGGAGGAGGTTCCTCGGGTGAACCAGCGCAGCAGCATGTAGTCATCGACCTTGCTGTAAAAGCCCGAGACGGAGGCACGCACGTTGCCGGCCGTCCAGCTCGCACCCACATCGAGCTGGGTGTTCTTTTCCGGCTCCAGCGTATCGAAGCTGCGTGCATCGGCAAGACTTCCCGTGCCGGGCGCCGCACGCATGAACTCCCAGAAATCAGGGAAGCGTTCGGCATGCCCGAGGCCGACGTACCAGGTGCCTGCACCACCGGCGTAATCGCGCTCGAAGCGCAGGAAGCCGCTCGGCAGCGTGTCGCTCTCCTTGGCGCCCCCCATCTTGTCGTTGGTGACCTCGTGGTCATCGATGCGCAAGCCGCCGATCACCCGGCGCACACCGTCGAGCGCGTAAGTCGCCTCGCCGAAGATCCCGTAGCGATCGAAGCCGAAGTCATCCGTGCGCGGCCGGGTCCGGTAATCGACTCCACTGCGGGACGTGTGCTGGTCCGCCTTCACGTCGGCCCCCAGCATGAGCTGCACTGGATCGGTCGGAGTCAGCGTGACCGCAAACCGACCACCCGTGGTCTCACGGTCGGGGTTGTTGAGCATTTTCATGCCCATGTTCGAGCGCAGGCTGAAGTTGTCCATCACGTGATCGAGGTAGCTGTAGTAGGCATGCGCCTCGACCTTGTGCACCAGCGGCGAGATATTGCGTTTCTCAAACTTCAGCCCCACATGCTCACGCTCGAACTTCGTACCGTCCATGGCGCGATCGGCGTAGGCCGCCTCACCATCGCTACGGCCGAAGTTGAGTTCGAGCAGGGTGTTGTCATCGGGCGTCCACCCGAGCGCGCCATGGGTGCTCCAGCGCGTGTAGAAGGAATGCACCTTCTTGCCGTCGCCGTCTTCATAGTCGTTCATGTCCGAGCGCGTCGCACCGATGCGGGCATAAAAGTCGGGATTACCGGCCGTGGCGTCGAAGACCTGGTCGTTGCGCCCCCAGCTACCGAAGGTCAGGCTGCCGCTGGCGGCCCAGCCGGGCTCGCTCATGCGCGTCATGTCGCGCTCGAACAGCACCACCGCTGCGGAATTGCCACCGCCGTAGAGCACGGTCTGCGGCCCTTTGATGACCGTGACGCGATCATACGACTCGGGGTAAATGTAGGCGGTCGGTGGATCCATGCGGCCACCGCAACCGCCGTGCACATCCTGACCGTCCTGGAGGATGTTCAGCCGCGAACCGGACTGGCCGCGGAAGACCGGGTCGCCATCCGCTCCCCCTTTGCGAATCACCGAAAACCCCGGGATGCTTTTCAGCAAGTCGGCGCCGTCGTGCGCCGGCAGCGGCTGGCGGGGCGCCTTGGGGTCGGTGGTGATGGTGAGCGGCGCGGTGGTGAGCGGGGCGGTCACCACCACGCTGCCCAAGGTGGCCTCCTGGGCGACGGCAATCGCCGGCAGCGCAAGGGAGATCGCCACCGCGAGTGGCAAGCGTTGAAAGGTTTTTTGCATGATGAGTGTTCTCGTCGAATGGGCATTGCGGCCGGATCCACACGGATCGCGGGCACGACAAGGCCCGTCCGCTCCCCTGTGGGCGAGCGGAAATCAATGGTCGAAATGGAAAATGCAGGCTGCGGCCTTCAGGGCGCCCCGTCGATGGAGCGCCACGCCACGGCCGTCCGCCGCAGGCTCAGTGCTTGCCGTGCGGCATCTTCATCAGCGCATTGAGCGGGCGCGCCGGCACGCTGAGCTCGACCGAATGGCGGCTGCCATCGTGATTCTCGACCACCAAGGTCAGCGGCACCTGGTCCCCTTCCTTCACCTGCGCCTTCAGATCCATCAGCATGACGTGGTAGCCGCCCGGCGCGAGCTGGACGGTCTGACCTGCCGGCAGCTCGAGCGCCGGGACCGGGCCCATCTTCATGACGTCCTTTTCCATGCGCATTTCGTGGATTTCGACCACCCCGGCGAGCGGCGAGCTGGCGGCGACGAGGCGGGCGGGGACATCGGACTTCAGCTGCATGAAGGCACCGGTCGCCTTTTGCTGCGGCACGGTGGCACGCACCCAGGAGTCGGTCACGGAAACATCGGCGAAGGCCGGCGCAGCGCCCAGGGCGAACAGGGTGGCAAGAACAAGCTTCTTCATTGTGAGAACCATCCAGAACAATCGAATACGTTGAATTTCCGCCCGTGCACGGCAGCGGCCTGTGCAGGATCGGAATGAGCCAGAACGCCAGCACACGCCCCGCACGGAGGCGAAGGTTGGGTTCAGTCGAAATGCAGGAAAAGGCAGGCGTCGAGCCCGGATCGCCCAGCGCCAGAGATCAGGCCGCAAGGGATCCGGCTGCGAGCGATTCAGCCGCGGGCAGGAGGCGCGCGGGGATGAGAAGGCGCCCACACGAACAGTGGGCGCGGAGAGACGAGAAACAGCCGAGGCAGCAGGGCGCCGCCTTCGGGGATGCGCAAAGCGGTCGGCGGCGCGGCCGGTGGCAGGGCCGCCCCGCCTGCGTGCGGGCAGCAATACGGGCACTGCTCGAACGAGGCATCCTGCGGCCCGCCGCCGCTGTCGGCAATGACGCCATGATCGCGGTAGAACGCGGCTTCGGCCGCGGGAAGTTCGATGACGCGGGAGCCGCTGGCCGAACAGACCTCGATCAGGTAACGGCCGCCCTCGTCCGGCCCCATCGCCCGACTGAGCGCCGGCGCCAGGGCACTGGCCATCATCGCGAAAATCGCGAACCAGGCATAGAGGCGGCGGCGAAAGCGTAGCATCGGAAAGCGATGGACCCGGAAGAACTGGACGACGTCCCGGATTGTATCCGAACGCCATCGTTCCTCATTGATCCTGGTCAGCTCGCGGGGGCAGCAGGCCGCCGCTCACGGACCCGCTCGCCGCTTCACCCCAGCCACGCCCTGGCATTGCGGAACATGCGCAGCCAGGGCGAAGCATCGGGGCTGTCCTTCACCAGCCACTGCGGCGCCCACGACATCTGCAGCGTGCGCGCGGTGCGCTCGGGGTGCGGCATCATGATGGTGAAGCGACCGTCGGCGGTCGTAAAGCCGGTCACGCCGGCGGCGGAACCGTTCGGGTTGGCAGGATAGCGCTGCGCCGGCTGACCATGGTTGTCGATGTAACGCAGCGCGAGCAAAGCCTTGTCCCGATCGGCTTCGTGACGGAATACCGCCCGGCCTTCACCGTGGCTGACCACGATCGGCATCCTGCTGCCGGCCATGCCGGCGAGCAGGATCGAAGGGCTGTCGGTGACTTCGACCATCACGAAGCGGGCCTCGAACTGCTCGCTGCGGTTGCGGTGGAAGGTGGGCCAGGCTTCGGCGCCGGGGATGATCGGGGCGAGGTGGGCCATCATCTGGCAGCCGTTGCACACGCCGAGGGCGAACGTGTCGCCGCGACCGAAGAAGGCAGCGAACTCGTCGCGCAGGCGGTTGTTGAACAGGATCGACTTCGCCCAGCCCTGCCCCGCACCGAGCACATCGCCGTACGAGAAGCCGCCGCAAGCCGCCAGGCCGTGGAAGTCGGCGAGGTCGACACGCCCGGCCTGGAGGTCGGACATATGCACGTCGACCGGAGTGAAGCCGGCACGCTCGAAGGCTGCCGCCATCTCGAACTGGGAGTTCACGCCCTGTTCGCGCAGCACCACCACCCGGGGCCGCGCGCCCTTGGCGATGAAGGGCGCGGCGACATCTTCGCGCACGTCGAAGGACAGGGACACCGACAGGCCGGGATCGGCAACATCGGCGAGAGCGTCGAACTCTTGCTGGGCGGATGCGGGATCGTCGCGCAGGCAGGCGATGCGATTGCTGGTTTCGGACCAGGCCTGGAGCAACGCAACGCGGCTGGCGCCGAGCACCAGCTTGGCGCTGCGCCGAATGCGGATCTCGTCCTTGTCGTTGGGCTCGCCGATGAAGTGGTAGGTGAGCTTGGCGGCACGCAGCGCCTCGGTGACGCGTGAGCGCTCCTCGCGGCGGATCTGGATCACCGCCCCCAGTTCCTCGGCGAACAGCGCGGCGAACAGTTTGTCGTCGAAGCGCCCTTTGAGCGTGTCGGGTTTTTTCTCCAGGCCGTCGACATCGTTCATGTAAGGGTCGTAGCAGACGGTATCGAGCACCAGCGACAGGCCGCACTTCGCGGCAAAGGCCATCTCGCACACGGTGGCGAACAGGCCGCCGTCGGAACGGTCGTGATAGGCCAGCAGCAGGCCGTCACGGCGCAGTTGCTGGATGGTCTGGAAGAAGGCATTGAGCTGGTCCGGATCGACATCGGGCGCGTGTTCGCCAACCGAGCCGTAGGCCTGGGCGAAGACCGAGCCGCCAAGGCGGTTCCGGCCGTTACCGAGGTCGACCAGCAGCAGTTCGGTGTCCACGCCTTCGGGCAGCTGCAGCTGGGCGGTGAGCGTGTTGCGGATGTCCTGCACCGGGGCGAAGGCGGTGGCGATCAGCGACAGCGGGGCGACGACCTGCTTATCCTCGCCGCCGTCCTGCCAGGCGGTGCGCATCGACAGCGAGTCCTTGCCGACCGGAATCGACAGGCCGGCGCGGATGCAGAAGTCGGAAACGGCCTTGACCGTGTCGTAGAGCCTGGCGTCCTCGCCACGATGGCCGGCGGCGGCCATCCAGTTGGCCGAGAGTTTGACCTCGCCGAGGCTGGCGATGTCGGCCGCGGCGAGGTTGGTGATCGCTTCGCCGATCGCCATCCGACCCGAGGCCGGTGCGTCGACGCAGGCCAGCGGCGTGCGCTCGCCCAGTGCGAAGGCTTCGCCGCGATAGCCGTGGAAGCTCATCGCGGTCACCGCGACGTCGGCCACCGGCACCTGCCACGGGCCGACGAACTGGTCGCGCGCGGTGAGGCCGCCCACCGAACGGTCGCCGATCGTGATCAGAAAGCTTTTGCTCGCCACCGCCGGCATGCGCAGCACGCGCATCCCGGCCTCCTCGAGGTCGAAGCCGGTGGTGTCGAAGGGCGGCAGGTGCACTGCGCGGCGCGAGACGTTGCGCGTCATCTTCGGCGGCTTGCCGAGCAGCACCTTCATGTCCATGTCCACCGGCTTGTTGCCGAAGTGGCGGTCGGAGACGGTGAGATGGCCGTCGGCGGTGGCGGTGCCGAGCACCGCGAAGGGGCAGCGCTCGCGCTCGCAGAAGGCCTGGAACAGCGGCAGGCTGTCGGGCGCGATCGCCAGCACGTAGCGCTCCTGCGACTCGTTCGACCAGATCTCGCGCGGGCTCATGCCCGGCTCCTCGATGTGCACCTCGCGCAGTTCGAAGTGCGCGCCCAGCCCGGCATGGTCGGCGAGTTCGGGCATCGCGTTCGACAGGCCGCCGGCGCCGACGTCGTGGATGGCGATGATCGGGTTGTTGTCGCCCTGCTGCCAGCAGGCGTCGATCACTTCCTGGCAGCGGCGCTGGATCTCGGGGTTGCCGCGCTGCACCGAGGCAAAGTCGAGGTCGGCGGCGTTGGTGCCGGTCGCCATCGACGAGGCCGCTCCGCCGCCGAGGCCGATCAGCATGCCCGGGCCGCCGAGCTGGATCAGCAGGGTGCCCGGCGGGAAGGTGGGTTTCTCGGATTGCTGCGCCTGGATACTGCCGAGGCCGCCGGCGATCATGATCGGCTTGTGGTAGCCGCGCACCTCGCCCTCCACTTCCTGCTCGAAGGTGCGGAAGTAGCCGGCGAGGTTGGGGCGGCCGAATTCGTTGTTGAAGGCGGCGGCGCCGATCGGCCCCTCGATCATGATGTCGAGCGCCGAGGCGATGCGCCCGGGCTTGCCATAGGGTTTTTCCCAGGGCTGAGTGAAACCGGGAATATTGAGGTTCGAGACCGTGAACCCGGCAAGCCCCGCCTTCGGGCGCGAGCCGCGGCCGGTCGCGCCTTCGTCGCGGATTTCGCCGCCGGCACCGGTGGCCGCCCCCGGGAAAGGCGAGATCGCGGTCGGGTGGTTGTGGGTCTCGACCTTGGCGAGGATGTGGGTGTCCTCGTCGTGGTAGCGAAAGGCGCCATCTGCGTCCGGGTACAGGCGGGCGATGCGCGCACCCTCGATGATCGAGGCGTTGTCCGAATAGGCCACCACCGTGCCTTCGGGGTGGGCCTTGTGGGTGTCCTTGATCATGCCGAACAGCGACTTCTCCATCGGCCGCGCGTCGATTACCCAGTCGGCGTTGAAGATCTTGTGCCGGCAGTGCTCCGAGTTGGCCTGGGCGAACATCATCAGTTCGACGTCGGTCGGGTTGCGTCCCATGCGAGCGAAGTTGTCGACCAGGTAGTCGATTTCGTCTTCGGAGAGGGCGAGGCCGAGTTCGCCGTTGGCCGCTTCGAGCGCTGCGCGGCCACCAGCGAGGATGTCGACGGCGGTCAGCGGCTGCGGCTCGTAATGGTGGAACAGGGCTTCGGCCTCTTCTGCCGTGCCGAGCACCGACTCGGTCATGCGGTCATGAAGCAGCGCCGTCAGCGCAGCATTGCCGTCGACGCCGCGCGCATCCAGCGTGTAGGCGATCCCGCGTTCGATACGGATAATCTTGTCGAAGCCGCATTGGCGGGTGATGTCGGTGGCTTTGGACGACCACGGTGAAATCGTCCCGAGACGCGGCACCACCAAGCGCAGATGCCCCGCAGGCGGATGTTCGGTGTCCGGGTGGGCGCCGAGCAGGTCCACCAGCCGAGCCTGCTCCTCTGCCGTCAAGGCCGCCGATACCTCGATGAAATACCAGTATTCGGCAACGATGCCAGTGAGCCTGGGCAGGACCTCGCTCGCAGCACGGGAAAGGCGCTCCAGACGGGAGGAAGACAGCGCCGCAGCGCCACGCAGCTTGAGGATCGAGGTCATGGTGTCGGGGGTAGAGTCGGTGAACTGGCGGCGAAAAAAGCATGCCGTTGAAAGACTTGCATTATAACCGAGCCACCTTCCCCCTCGCGGGCGGCACGGCGGCGTTGCTTAGCATGCACGAGCCTCCCCTCCGCGTTCTGTGGTGAATTTCTGGGTAGACGCAAAAACGCCCAGAGGTTGAGTATTCTCTGGGCGTTTTTTTGTGGGTTAGTCTGACGATGACCTACTTTCACGAGGGCGGACCTCACTATCATCGGCGCGAGTGCGTTTCACGGTCCTGTTCGGGAAGGGAAGGGGTGGTACCGCACGGCTATGGTCGTCAGACTTTGACTTGTTCTCTGCGTTGGACTGCAGAGCAAAGGAGGAAGAAGGGTGTTGTGTGATTGCCATGCGCGATGTGTGGTTTCGGGCATGGGTTGAGTTCGTTTTGTTTTGAAGGTTATAGGATCAAGCCGCACGGGCAATTAGTACCGGTTAGCTGAACGTGTTGCCACGCTTGCACACCCGGCCTATCAACGTTGTGGTCTTCAACGACCCTTCAGGGGGCTCGAGGCCCCGGGGAAGTCTCATCTTGAGGCGAGTTTCCCGCTTAGATGCTTTCAGCGGTTATCTCTTCCGCACATAGCTACCCGGCGATGCGACTGGCGTCACAACCGGTACACCAGGGGTGCGTCCACTCCGGTCCTCTCGTACTAGGAGCAGGCCCTCTCAAACTTCCAGCGCCCACGGCAGATAGGGACCAAACTGTCTCACGACGTTTTAAACCCAGCTCACGTACCACTTTAAATGGCGAACAGCCATACCCTTGGGACCGGCTACAGCCCCAGGATGTGATGAGCCGACATCGAGGTGCCAAACTCCGCCGTCGATGTGAACTCTTGGGCGGAATCAGCCTGTTATCCCCAGAGTACCTTTTATCCGTTGAGCGATGGCCCTTCCATACAGAACCACCGGATCACTATGACCTGCTTTCGCACCTGCTCGACGTGTGGGTCTCGCAGTCAAGCCACCTTTTGCCATTGCACTATCAGTACGATGTCCGACCGTACCTAGGTGACCTTCGTACTCCTCCGTTACCTTTTGGGAGGAGACCGCCCCAGTCAAACTGCCCACCATGCACGGTCCCCGACCTGGATTCACAGGCCTGGGTTAGAACCTCGACGACACCAGGGTGGTATTTCAAGGTTGGCTCCACCGGAACTAGCGTCCCGGCTTCAAAGCCTCCCACCTATCCTACACAAGTCCCGTCAAAGTCCAATGCAAAGCTACAGTAAAGGTTCATGGGGTCTTTCCGTCTAGCCGCGGGGAGATTGCATCTTCACAAACATTTCAACTTCGCTGAGTCTCAGGAGGAGACAGTGTGGCCATCGTTACGCCATTCGTGCAGGTCGGAACTTACCCGACAAGGAATTTCGCTACCTTAGGACCGTTATAGTTACGGCCGCCGTTTACCGGGGCTTCGATCAAGAGCTTGCACCCCATCACTTAACCTTCCGGCACCGGGCAGGCGTCACACCCTATACGTCCACTTTCGTGTTTGCAGAGTGCTGTGTTTTTAATAAACAGTCGCAGCCACCGATTCTCTGCGGCCCCTTCGCCCTTCGGATGTTCTCCTACAAGCTAACGGGGCATACCTTCTCCCGAAGTTACGGTATCAATTTGCCGAGTTCCTTCTCCTGAGTTCTCTCAAGCGCCTTGGTATTCTCTACCAGCCCACCTGTGTCGGTTTGCGGTACGGTCACTCTATGACTGAAGCTTAGAGGCTTTTCCTGGAAGCTGGGTATCACTCGCTTCGGACCCGAGGGTCCTCGTTATCATGCCTCAGCTTAGCCGCGCGGATTTGCCTACGCAGCACGCCTACACACTTGAACCACCTATTCCAACAGATGGCCGAGCTAACCTTCTCCGTCCCCCCATCGCATCATAGAGCGGTACAGGAATATTGACCTGTTTCCCATCGACTACGCATTTCTGCCTCGCCTTAGGGGCCGACTCACCCTGCGCCGATGAACGTTGCGCAGGAAACCTTGGGCTTACGGCGAGGGTGCTTTTCACACCCTTTATCGCTACTCATGTCAGCATTCGCACTTCCGATACCTCCAGCATCCCTTACGAGACACCTTCGCAGGCTTACGGAACGCTCCCCTACCACGTGTCAAAGACACATCCGCAGCTTCGGTTCATGGCTTGAGCCCCGTTACATCTTCCGCGCAGGACGACTCGACTAGTGAGCTATTACGCTTTCTTTAAAGGGTGGCTGCTTCTAAGCCAACCTCCTAGCTGTCTAGGCCTTCCCACCTCGTTTGCCACTTAGCCATGCATTTGGGACCTTAGCTGGCGGTCTGGGTTGTTTCCCTCTTGACACCGGACGTTAGCACCCGATGTCTGTCTGCCGTATATCACTTTGCGGTATTCGGAGTTTGCTATCGCGGGGTAGATCGCAATGACCCCCCCAACGATTACAGTGCTCTACCCCCGCAAGTGTCCGTACGACGCACTACCTAAATAGTTTTCGGGGAGAACCAGCTATTTCCGGATTTGTTTAGCCTTTCACCCCTATCCACAGCTCATCCCCTAACTTTTCAACGTTAGTGGGTTCGGACCTCCAGTACCTGTTACGGCACCTTCATCCTGGCCATGGATAGATCATCCGGTTTCGGGTCTACGCCCAGCAACTACGACGCCCTTATCAGACTCGCTTTCGCTACGCCTCCCCTATTCGGTTAAGCTCGCTACTGAACGTAAGTCGCTGACCCATTATACAAAAGGTACGCAGTCACCCCTTACGAGGCTCCCACTGTTTGTATGCATGCGGTTTCAGGATCTATTTCACTCCCCTCCCGGGGTTCTTTTCGCCTTTCCCTCACGGTACTGGTTCACTATCGGTCGATCACGAGTATTTAGCCTTGGAGGATGGTCCCCCCATCTTCAGACAGGATTTCTCGTGTCCCGCCCTACTTGTCGCACGCTCAGACCCGCCACCGGCTTTTCGCATACGGGACTATCACCCTGTATCGTCGGACTTTCCAGACCGTTTTGCTAAGCTGATGGTTTAGTCGTGCAGGCTGTTGCGCGTTCGCTCGCCACTACTTGCGCAATCTCGGTTGATTTCTGTTCCTCGAGCTACTTAGATGTTTCAGTTCGCTCGGTTCGCCTCCTCAGACCTATGGATTCAGTCTGGGATACCCCTTGCGGGGTGGGTTTCCCCATTCGGACATCGTGGGATCAAAGCTCTATTGCCAGCTCCCCCACGCTTTTCGCAGGCTTACACGTCCTTCATCGCCTGTGATCGCCAAGGCATCCACCACATGCACTTAGTCGCTTGATCCTATAACCTTGAACCCTCTTCGGTGTTGCCACCTCGAAGGCCCACGTACAGGAACGAACTCGTTTGTGCGATCAAGACTGTGCTGACTACGCAGCCTTGATCAATGCAATCACACAACTTGCAGTACGTACCGGCTACGATACGTACTGCACTTCTTCCACTTTGTTAAAGAGCGAACCTCAATGTCCGGCAGCACCGCTGCCGTTCAAGAAGTAAGAGATGACGAGCTCACGCTCGGCATCTCTTACTTCTCGTCTCGAAACCTGGTGGAGCTGGTCGGGATCGAACCGACGACCTACGGCTTGCAAAGCCGCCGCTCTCCCAGCTGAGCTACAGCCCCCTACTGTCTCGAGCAACCCATTGTTGGTGGGTCTGGTTGGGTTCGAACCAACGACCCCCGCCTTATCAAGACGGTGCTCTAACCAGCTGAGCTACAGACCCTCTCATCCGAGGC
This sequence comes from Thauera aromatica K172, assembly GCF_003030465.1. Classification (GTDB taxonomy): domain Bacteria; phylum Pseudomonadota; class Gammaproteobacteria; order Burkholderiales; family Rhodocyclaceae; genus Thauera; species Thauera aromatica. The sequence goes on from NZ_CP028339.1 coordinate 2,840,079, forward strand.
TCTTCGCCTGAACAACCGATAAGTTGTGGATACTTGGCCGCTGCGACCTGTTCTCTTGAAAGGAGGTGATCCAGCCGCACCTTCCGATACGGCTACCTTGTTACGACTTCACCCCAGTCATGAATCTCACCGTGGTAAGCGCCCTCCCGAAGGTTAAGCTACCTACTTCTGGTGAAACCCACTCCCATGGTGTGACGGGCGGTGTGTACAAGACCCGGGAACGTATTCACCGCAGCATGCTGATCTGCGATTACTAGCGATTCCGACTTCACGTAGTCGAGTTGCAGACTACGATCCGGACTACGATCGGCTTTTTGGGATTGGCTCCACCTCGCGGCTTGGCAACCCTCTGTACCGACCATTGTATGACGTGTGAAGCCCTACCCATAAGGGCCATGAGGACTTGACGTCATCCCCACCTTCCTCCGGTTTGTCACCGGCAGTCTCACTAGAGTGCCCAACCAAATGATGGCAACTAGTGACAAGGGTTGCGCTCGTTGCGGGACTTAACCCAACATCTCACGACACGAGCTGACGACAGCCATGCAGCACCTGTGTCCAGGCTCCCGAAGGCACCCTCGCCTCTCAGCAAGGTTCCTGGCATGTCAAGGGTAGGTAAGGTTTTTCGCGTTGCATCGAATTAATCCACATCATCCACCGCTTGTGCGGGTCCCCGTCAATTCCTTTGAGTTTTAACCTTGCGGCCGTACTCCCCAGGCGGTCGACTTCACGCGTTAGCTGCGTCACTCAGTGCATTGCTGCTCCGAACGACTAGTCGACATCGTTTAGGGCGTGGACTACCAGGGTATCTAATCCTGTTTGCTCCCCACGCTTTCGTGCATGAGCGTCAGTACAGGCCCAGGGGGCTGCCTTCGCCATCGGTGTTCCTCCTGATCTCTACGCATTTCACTGCTACACCAGGAATTCCACCCCCCTCTGCCGTACTCTAGCCTTGCAGTCACAAACGCAGTTCCCAGGTTGAGCCCGGGGATTTCACATCTGTCTTACAAAACCGCCTGCGCACGCTTTACGCCCAGTAATTCCGATTAACGCTCGCACCCTACGTATTACCGCGGCTGCTGGCACGTAGTTAGCCGGTGCTTCTTAGTCCGGTACCGTCATCCATGGCCTATGTTAGAGACCACGATTTCTTCCCGGCCGAAAGAGCTTTACAACCCGAAGGCCTTCTTCACTCACGCGGCATGGCTGGATCAGGGTTGCCCCCATTGTCCAAAATTCCCCACTGCTGCCTCCCGTAGGAGTCTGGGCCGTGTCTCAGTCCCAGTGTGGCGGATCATCCTCTCAGACCCGCTACGGATCGTCGCCTAGGTGAGCCTTTACCTCACCTACTAGCTAATCCGACATCGGCCGCTCCAATCGCGCGAGGTCCGAAGATCCCCCGCTTTCTCCCTCAGGACGTATGCGGTATTAGCGTACCTTTCGATACGTTATCCCCCACGACATGGGCACGTTCCGATGCATTACTCACCCGTTCGCCACTCGCCGGCAGGCCGAAGCCCCCGCTGCCGTTCGACTTGCATGTGTAAAGCATGCCGCCAGCGTTCAATCTGAGCCAGGATCAAACTCTTAAGTTCAATCCTACAAAGTACTCAAAATACTGACTTAAGCACCCACACTTATCGGTTGTCCAATTTTTTAAAGAACCGCTGCTCGTGCAGCGAAGGAGGCGAATTATGTATTCTTGGAAACTCGCCGTCAACCGCTTTTCAAACTTATTTTTTCGAGCACATCTGCATTGAATCGCAATATCAGCGACGCGACGCAGCAGGTACCGAAAACAAACCCGGAACAAGTCCGGGTGCTGACTCACCCACATTCGAGCTGAAATCCCAATATTTTCAGTGTTTTCGGATTTCTCAATTTCAGTATACCGTCAAAAATACCGTCATTCGATCCAGCCCAGCGCCTTTGCCGCATCGCGGCCTGTTGTCGGGTTGCCCAGCAGGTGCGCGGCCAGGTGAGCAGCACCCACGGCGGGAAACCGAGCGCTCCAGTATCGGCCGGTGGTGTCGCTCGCCGCCAGTGCACCCGCGGCGTTCAGGCGCTTCTGCCGCGGGCCTGCGGGCAAGCGGGCGTTGGCCTGGTCACAGCGGGTGCAGACGCCGAACAGCACGCCGAGTTCGGTGTGTGTGCCGTAGTGGACCCGGGCGAAAGGCCCAGGCAGCCTACAGCACGCGCACTGCCTCATTGATCGTAGGTGCGGGTGGCCGAGCTGATGCGCACACCCTTTTCGATGGAGCTCGATCGCGCGCTGGGCGAGACATCTTCGTGCATGCAGTTCCCATTGGCGCGCGGGTCGCTCTCGAGCTTGAGGCCGAGCGCGTCAGCACGGGCGTTGTCGGCGGCCATCTCGGCCTCTACTGCCCACGGGTCATCGCCTTTTTCCAGGATGGCTGCGCTGCGAGTCTTGAGGCCGGCGCGGACCTCCTTGATGCGTGCGTCGACGTCCTGCACGGGGTGCAGGTAGTCCCAGCCCTGCGGCGCCCATTCGACTTGCAGCGCATGGCGGAATTCGGCCTGAGTCAGCCGGCCGGCAAGCCAGGCCGATTTGGCCCAGGCGCGGCGGATCTTGCGGCAGAGCTGCGGGATGAGGATGTGCCACTGGCGCTGCTGGCAGTGGCGGCGGAACTCGAGCAGGATTACGCGCAGGGCGCGGTCGGAAACGTCGCGTAAGTCGCCAGTGAGCAGTTCGTAGGGGATGCCGCTACCGGCCGCGACGTACTGGTGCTGGTTGCGCATGTAGTCGCCGTAGTTGGTGCCGGCGTCGGGCGGGGAGGAAAACTTGACGTCTTCGCCGGGGGCGAGCTCCTGGCCGGTGCCGGGTTCGAGGGGGGCAATTGGGACGCCGTCAGGGCCAGTCTCGACTAGCCCTCCGCTGAGCGGGTCGGGGGTCGGGGTGGCGCCTTCCGGCGGGCGGGTGACGAAGAAGGTGAAGAGATTGGCGATTTCTTGCCGGTGCAGTACGGCGTCGTCGTAGTTGCCAATGCCGCGCAGCTTGGGCAGGATCGCGGCGAATTCGGACACGCCGCGCAACTGGCCGGGGCGCTCGGGTTCGTAGATGTGCAGCACCTGGTCGGCCGGGACGCACGCCAGGTCGGCGGTGCCGATCGAGGTGGTGGTGGCGTCGCCGGGGTGGTTGCGATGAAACCAGTAGGCGGCGCGCCGACCGATGGCGTCGAATTCGATGCCGCTGCGGATGCTGTGCCCGGGTGCGAGGCCGGGGGCGCTGTCGGTGTCGAGCAGCGGGACCATTTCGGCCTCGAGCACCTGGAGCTGCAGCGGCGCGGCGAGGCCGTCTTCGAGCCGGCGCGGGCGCAGACGCACGAAAACTTCGCCGGCCTCGATCCAGTTGCGGGCGACGAGGGCCTGTAGGCCGTAGAGGTCGAGTACGCCGTCGGCGTCGCACTCTTCGGACCAGTCGTCCCACAGGGCGATGAGCTTGGCGCGCAGTGCGGTGTCGGCGATCTTGGGGCGGGCGAGGATGCCGGTGCCGACCAGGTTGGTGGCCCACCGGCTGCGGGCGCCCTTGGCTGCCCATTCATTGCGGCCGGCGTCACGGGCGCGGTTGCGGATGTTTTGCAGGCCGGCGATGGCACGGTTGGGGCCGCTGTCGGGAGTGGCCCAGCCGATGAGGCGGCGGCCGTTGCCGGCGCTGTCATAGCGGGCCACGGCGACGGGTCTGCGCGTCTGGGCAATGCGGGGGGTTGGCTGTGCTACGGCCATCGGCGCCGCGGGAGCGGCGGATTGGCGTTTTAGCTTCTTGCTCATCGTGGGTCCCTGGTGGGTCATTGAAGGGGGCAGGTTTCACACCTCGTGGTGGGTCCAAATGGCTGCACGCCGTTTTCCACCGTTAGCGCCCGTGTGCCTGCCTTGCGGTAACCCGCTTTCCTCAACCGTGCGGGCGGGCTGTCCGCGTCCAGGAACGCTAGATGAGCCCCGCGTCCTCGGCCTCATCCAGCGGCGCACCCAGCACGGCGGCCGGGTTCGTGTCGGGCCGGAAGGCATTGCGGCCTGCTCGCGTCTCTGCAACATCCCGCAGCTCAAGGGCGTAGATCGCGCGGCGCAGTTCGCGCAATCGGGCTTCGCGCTCGGCGGGGGCCATCGCCTCGCCCATTTCTGCGGCGGCTGCGATTGCATGGCGACTCAGTTCGTCCGCGAGGTCGTTGGCAAGCAGCCCGATTGTCAGCCGGCGGACCCACGGCAAGGCCGATGCGCCGTAGCTGCCCTCAAACAGCAGCCGAACGCCGGCCGCAGGGTCTTTGCTGGCCACGCGGCCGAAACTTGCCAGGGCGTCCGCGAGGTCGGCTGCCTGCGCGGTGCAGGCCGCTTCGATCTGTGCGCGGATGGCTTCGGCGGTGGCGGGCATGCGATCGATGCGCACCAGCTCGGCTTTCAGGTTCGCGATTTCGGTTCGTGTGCTCATGATGGCTTCCTGATCAGCGGGTGGTGATGGTGACGGTTGCGCGATCCGCATCAATGACGCCGAGCTTGCGGGCTGCGCCCATGACTGACGTGTAAAGCTCGGCGTCGTGCGGGGGCGCTGCGGTCGCTGTGGCAGTGTCGAAGGCTTCCAGGCGCTGGATTGCGTCATCAAGCCCTTCCTGATGAATCACCATCTGCGCTTGCCGTTCCTCGGCACTCACAGAAAGTCCGCTCGGGTGCCGTCTCCAGGATTCGAGCGCGCGCGCTGCCGCATTGCAGGATTCGCGGTGGCGTTCAACCTCCAGGTGCATGGCGTAGCGGCGGTCGTTTCGGTTGCGCACGAACTCGTTATGTGCCTCGAAGCGGGCCTGCAGCTCTGCAACAAGCTGCGCGGCGCCTTTGCGCCAGGTCAATTTTTGCGGGTTCATTTCCAGGGCTCTCCGTTGAGGAATCGATTCAGGTCCAGTGCGCGGACGAAGCGGAGGCCGCGCGGGCCGATGTGCAGCACTTCGGGCACTTCGCCTCGCACGGCGGCGGCCTCGTAGAGTGCGGGACTCATGCCGCACAGTGCGGCCACGGCGGCCAGGCGGTAAAGGCCGGTTGTCGGTTCGGTGACAGCCGTCGCGGCGGGATCAAGCCGGTTTGTCATGGTTTCGCTCGGGTGGCTTTGCATGGATCGCATGATCGCGCTTGGATCGGATTCGGGCCTGTGGGGAGATTTCCGCGCGCTTAGTCGGGGGCTCTCTCGTCGAGCGGCGGCGAGTTTTCAAGCTCTGCCAGATAGTCGAGGCTGTCGAGATCGGAAGACTCGTCATCCCCGAACGTCTCGGCCATGTCGGCATCGGAGAACCGACGGAACAGCCGGCACGACAGGCGGTCGAGGTCGTCGGGAAGGTTGCCGGCTTCCGCAGACGATGCCAGGGCGGGCCACTGGTCGGCAATGCCGGCCAGCAGGTCATGCAGGCGGGTTTCTATTTCGTCGTTGTGCATACGCAAGCGCATCGATTCATTCAGCGCGGCGGCCAGCGATTCCCGCTCGGCGGCAAGTTGGTCCCGCTCGGCCAGGGCTTGCTTCAGTGCGTCCCGCAGCTCACGCACCTGCTCGCGCAGCTCTGGAACATCCTTCGCCAGACCCTTGAACACGCGCGCCCGCAGGCGGGCCGGGTCCGTGCGCTCGAAAACCTGCCTTGATGCCGTTACGGGGTCAAGCAGACCATCGGGGCCCAAGCTGACGACACCACGCTTGATCCAGTCGGACACGGCTTGCTTGCTCACCTCGCACATCCGGGCGAACTGCGCGGGGCGGACGCGCATCGCTACCAGTTCCTGAGGGTCAAAGGGGAGCATCGGTGCGGAACTTGACGGCGGGGCTTTTTCCGCCTGGTCGGAGGGGGCTTGGTGGTCGTGCGTCATGTCGTCAGTCAGGATGTCAATGGTTCAGTTGTTCATGGGGGTGCTACCTACCCGGAAAACATGGCTCTCCGTCCCCTTGTGGATTGCGCCCTACAGGGGCCCCTGTGTATTGCGGAGTTTTCGGTGTGGTGTGGTCTGGCCCATCTACCCCGTCGACAATGTCGACCGGGGTAAGGCGTAAAGCCGTAAGTGATTCATATAGAAGAAGAAAAGGTTAAAAATAGCTCTATGGCGACAATGTCGATTAGGTCGACAGAAGCTTCGGATTGACGATGCAGGCCTCGGTCGGCGGTGCGCCCTTGTTTCGCCTGGTGTAGTGCCGCAGCACATCCTGCTGCTCCAGTCGCTGCAGGGCCTTGGTCAGGCGCTCCAGGGTGCGGAAGCGGCCCTCCATCGCCTTCTGGCATTCCCGCCGGCTGAACTCCTCCAGGCCGTTGGCCTTGATCCACTTCACGATGGCGCCCGCATCGGCGTCGATGCCGTCGGTACCCAGCAGACCGAATGCCGCCTGTGCGTGCGGGATCAGCAGGCGCCCCAGCGCGACCGCCCGCGCCGTCGCAGCCTCGCTCACCTCTTCGGCATGGCGCCCGACTTCGGCCAGTTCCAGCAGCGCCGCGATGCGCGCCACCGCACCGGGCAGCTTGCTGGTCCAGTCGCTGATTGACTCGTAGCGCCCGCCCTCGCCCTGGTGGTCCTCGATCTCTTGCGCGAAGTCCGCCCACAGCTCGAGGGCCGGCTCAGTCATCGCCAGAACGCGCGGCTTACCCGGCACGGCGGGCACGTCCTCCAGCAGCCGGAACAGCGCGGCCTCGTAGTCGTCGCGCACCTGGTCAGGGATTGCCACCCGGCGCCGCACATCGCGCTTGCCGACATTGCTCGCCGGCATGGCGAAGAGAAAGCGCGCCAGCAGACCGGAGTCGCGGAAGCGGCGCGAGGCTGCCACCTCGGACAGCACGCCAGGTTGCAGAGCCAGGCCGAAGGACAGCGCCGGCTTGTCGACGTGCGCCTCGCGACCAGCGCGGTCCACACGCATCGCCGTTCCGGCGTGGCCCTTCAGGAAGGCGTCGAGGTTGGCACTGCCGCCGTTGTAGATGCCGGCCATGATCTGGAAGATGCCGGCCTCGTCGCTCAGCAGCGCCATGCGCTCGCCGTACTCCGCCAACATCGCCTGCAGCCGTTCGGCGGTCACGTCCTCGGTGAAGAGGCGAGGCGCGCGCAACTCGGCCGGCATCGTGTCCTTCTCGTGCTGGATATCACTGCGGATGCGTTCGCGCTCGTGGTCGTCCTTGGCTTTCGCGGCATCGGCCAGCAGGCGCTCGATGCGCTTCTCGGCCACCTTGCGCGCCGACGCCACCCGCCCACGCTCGGCGCGGCCTCGGTCGTACTCCAGCTTCTCCCAGCGCAGCAGCGGTGCCGTCATGGCACTGAACACTGCCGACTTGCGCGCGCCACTCGGCAGCGCCGTCAGCGTCCAGAGCGCAAGCGGCTCGGTGTAGTCGTCACCGAATGGCGCCACCTCGAAGCGGCGTTGCAGCACGGCCGCCAGCACCGACAGCCCCACCATGACAGCAAGCGCAGGCGGCGTCTGGGTCGAATCCGCCACCGCACCGGCCATCGACCCCAGCCAGTCGGGCAGGATCGTGGCGGGGATCTCGGGCGCCTTGACCATGCCGGGCAGGTGCGGATCAGGCCATTCCGGCGCAGGCGTCTGCACCGCCTGAGCCGCAGCGGTGGCGAGCACCTTGTCGACGGTCGCCTTCACGGCATCCGGGCCGGCGAGCTGCGCCAGGTCGTTGAAGTCGGTCGGCTTAGACATGGGCTACCCCCTCGAAGCTCGGAAAGGCCACCCGCGCGCCGATGGCCTTGGCGGCCTGGTGCGCGGCCGTCAGGCCGGGATTGCCGAGCGTGCCGGTGTCGTTGTCGGCGCAGATCACGAAGCGCAGGCGGGGGAACTTGGCCCGCAGGGCGCGGGCCACGGCGATGAGGTTGCCGCAGTTGAAGCAGACTGCCACGGCGTGACCCGTGGCCTGGTGCAGCGTGGCGGCGGTGGCGTAGCCCTCGGCGAGCAGCAGGGCATCGTCAGGGCGGCCAATGGCGTAGTAGCAGCCGGCGATGCGCCCGCCGGAAAGGAAGCGCTTGCCGCCGTCCGGGCCGATGAACTGCAGGGTGTGCAGCCGGCCCTCGGTATCGCGCGCCGGCACCATGAGCTGGTCGCGCAGTGCCCGCAGGCCGTAGGTGTGCACGCCCTTGGATTGCAAGTATGGATGATCGTCGGTCGCCGGCTTGGCGCCGTTCCACAGCTTCAGCGCGCGTGCTGCGGCGTCTGCACGAACGCGCGCCTCTTCGGCTGTGCGCGCCTGCTGCGCTGCCTGCAGCTTGCGCTGCAGCTCGGCGCGCTCGACCGGCGTCATCGTCTCGTTGGTGGTGGCCTTCCAGGTGTGCTGCTCGCCCGTTCTCCACGAGCCGAACACGCCGGCCGGGACCGGCTGCCGATGCAGCACGGCCCAGCCGTTGCGGCTGCCGGCCTTGTCCCCCTGCACCCGGAAGCGGACGATGCGCCCCTCGGGCAGCTCAAGCGGCTTGACCGGTGCCAGGCCTGCGGCGACGATGGCGTTCAGGAACTCATTGTCCACGGGCTACCTCCAGTACGGCGCCAGGCCACTGCAGCAGCATCTCGTCGGCGGTCGCGCCCTGTGCGCAGAAGACGGTGAAGGGGGTGCGGCCGGGCGGGGTCACACGCCACATGCGATGCGCCCGCAACATGCCGGCGAGGCTACGCAGCGCCTCGTCGGCGCCGGGCACCCCCTGCCGGCTCTGCATCTTGAGCAGGCGCAGGATCTCGCGCCGCTGCGCCCGGCTGCCGTGCTGCATCGTCCAGTCGAAGTCGATCGGCGTGGGGTTGCGCGGGTTCGGGTCGCGGCCCAGGCCGGCGCCCTTCGGGTAGTTATCGTGTGCCATGGTGATCTCCAGGAGCGGCGGCAAGGGGGCGCAGGGCGTACTCGCCCGCCAGGTCGGCGGCGGCCTGGTAGCCGAGCGTTCCGACAAGGGCGAAGGCGGCGAGCAGTGCCGCGGCGACGAGGGCGGTTCTCATGAGCGGACCTCATCACCAGCAAGCTGCATGCGGACCCTGCGGTCGGCCTCCTGGCCGATTTCGACCAGTCCGCCGATAGCGTCGAGGCTGTGTGCCAGCGAGCAAAGCAGATCGAATAGGCCGCCGGGTGTCTGGAAGCTGCCAGCGCTGCAGGGCGCCTCTTCACCGGACAAAACGAGGCATGCGACGCCCTCGCAGAGGGCCGACAGGCGGCGCGCTTCGTCGCCCGCCAGCTCGGTGAGTTGAGCGACGGTTTCCAACTCCTGAATGGTCATGCCGTCCTTCGCCCGCTCGTAAAGCGTGCACAGGGCCGTGTGCATGGTGGTGCTCATGGCCGCACCTCACCGCCAAGCTTCGAGTGGCGATCGAGAACGCTGCCGGCATGGCTCTCGAAAATGGCGGTTACCTCGCCAACGATGGACGAGTCCTCATCGCGGATCGCACGTTTCAGGACGGCCAAGGCGCTTGTGAGCGCGATGTACTCGTCCCGCAGGTCGGTGTACTTTTCGATGAGGTCGGCGACGCTCAGGCAGCCGATCCCCGGAAGCTGGGCTTTCATACCGAACCCCCTTCGACCTTGGCGATTGCCTTGCGCAGTGCCAACAGCAACGCGCCTTCCGGCGAGAACTTGTCCGCATGGAAGCGCTGCCGGGTCAGCAGCGCTTCGGCTACGCGAGCCGCTTCGAACAGATCCGGGGCGGCAGCGATCAGGCGTTCTGTGGCATCCGCTTCGGCCAGGTTGCGGCAGGCGCCGGAGAACACTTCGGCGATGGCGGCGCCGTCTGCAAAGATGATGCGGCGGTCATGGCCCCAGGGGCCGGCGACATAGGACGTGCTCATCATGCTGCCCTCCCGCCGAAGCTCAGACGGTAGGCGAGCACCGGGCCGGCGATGCGGCGCAGGGTGCGGTACAGGGTGAAGCGGGGGATGAGGGTGTGGGCGCGCGTGCCCGATGCGGAATGACGCATGGCTGATGCTCCTTCGTTTGCGGTTTGAATACCGCTCCCCGCTGTCAAACGGGGGTGGCGGTCGCGTGTCGGGTTGACAGACCGGAACGAAGGCACCGGCGAGCCTTGCGGCTCCCCAACACGGACCGCCATAGACGAGGCAGCACATGCGGTGGACGTAAAAAATCCGCCAGGGTGGCGGACACATCCGCCTTCGTTATTCGGGCTGTCAATCCCGTTGCCTGTTGTTTGCAGGCGAGGGGAATCATGCCGGCTGCCAGTGGACCGTGTCAAGCGGATCACGCGGACACCCCGAGCGCGGCCAGGTGGCGGCGGATGGCGCCGACGTTCCAGCGGGTGGTGGCGGGGCCGGTTTTCACGCCGCGCGGCAATTTGCCGAGCCGCGCATCGCGCCAGACTGAAGACTCCGAACGCCCCAGGATCAGGGCCACATCCTTGACGGTGAGGCTGAGAGCCGAGTCGGGAAGACTATCTAGTTTCGCCAGGGCGGCGGGGATTGAAGGGGGTTGCATCGGTCGCTCCTTGGTGCGCCGCCCCCTGTGCCAATATGACCTGCGTCACCTACCCCTGACCATTTAGTGAGCAACGAGGTAGGCATGACGACCACCACTCAACCCACGGCATCGATGCACATTCTGAAGACCTCTGCCGATCCGCTCGTCTCGGAAGGCGCCCGTAGGGCGACTGAAGAGACGAGCGGATCGGCGGCGCCGACCGCGCAGCCCGGTGCCAACACCGAGGTCGTGCCGCGCGCCCGACGCCGGCAGTTCTCCAACGCCGACAAGCGGCGGATCCTCGACGCGGCTGACCGTTGCACCCAGCCCGGCGAGATCGGCGCGCTGTTGCGCCGCGAGGGCGTCTACTCATCGAGCCTGAGCACTTGGCGGCGCCAGCGCGAGGCCGCCGAACTGGCTGCACTGGCACCGCAAAAGCGGGGCCCCAAGCCGGATCCCGCCGCCGCCGAAGCGCGCCAGATCGCGCAGCTGATGCGCGAGAACGAACGCCTCAAGAGCCAGCTCGACAAGGCGCACCTGATCATCGAGGTCCAAAAAAAAGTTGCTGCCTTGCTGGGCAGTCCGATCGACGACACGCACGACAAGTCATGATGCGCGGCGCCGAAGAACTTGCCCCGGCCCTTGGCATGGCCGCCGCCTGCCGGGCCGTGGGCCTCTGGCGCGGTGCGCCGGCCCGGGCGCGCGCACGGGCCCACCGCGAAGCCCTGCATGGACCGCACCCCCGCCGCACGGCACGCCCCCGTCCGCCGCTGGCGCTCGCCCCCCTCGAGCGCAAGGAACTGCTCGAGGTACTCAACAGCGAGCGCTTTTGCGACACGGCGCCGGCGGCCATCCATGCCACGCTGCTCGACGAGGGGCGCTATCTGGGCTCGGTGCGCACCATGTACCGGGCGCTCGCCGCCAACGGCGCCACGCGCGAACGCCGGCGTCAGCTCACCCATCCGGCCTATGCCAAGCCGGAATTGCTGGCCACCGCGCCCAATCAGGTCTGGTCCTGGGACATCACCAAGCTCAAGGGGCCGGCCAAATGGACCTGCTTCCACCTTTACGTGATCCTCGATATCTTCAGCCGCCACGTCGTGGGCTGGCTGATTGCCGAGCGTGAAAGTGGCGAGCTGGCCGAACAGTTGATCGCCGAGACCGTGTCCCGCCACGACATCGCGCCCGGCACCCTCACGCTGCATGCCGATCGCGGGGCCAGCATGCGCTCCAAGCCCGTGGCCGCCTTGCTGGTCGATCTGGATATCACCAAGAGCCATAGCCGCCCGCACGTCTCGGACGACAACCCCTACTCGGAATCGCAATTCAAGACGATGAAGTACCGTCCAGACTTCCCCGCACGCTTCGGCAGCCTCGCCGACGCCCGTGCCCACTGCCAGACCTTCTTCACCTGGTACAACACCGAGCACCGGCACTCGGGCATCGGCTACATGACGCCGAGCAGCGTCCATTACGGCCAGGCGTATGCCGCGCATCTGCTCCGTCAGGACACTCTCGATGCAGCCTTCCTCGCCAACCCGAAACGTTTCAAGGGGCGCCGCCCTGAGCCCCCCGCGCTGCCCAGCGCCGTCTGGATCAACCCACCCGCAACGGAGACAAACGACGACCCGAACACCCTGGCTTCCCCAGTAAATTCATGAAGCACGGTGACGCAAAGTCATTGACACGTTCCGCCGGGTGGCGCGTTGCGGAGCGAACTCTGGAATTTTCAGACGCGGGCCGAAACCCTCATGCAAGCAGGGTGCGCACTCTGCCGGGCAGGGTTACAGTTTTTCCCACTCTCTACACCAGTCCTCGATCTTTCTTAGTGGACACGAGATGCTTGCATTCTTTGAGTACGGCCGATGCGAAGGCGGCCTTTGATCGGTACTTGCTGGGCAAGACTTGCCATTCCGCCCACTTTGCTTTGACAAAGGCCTTTTCTTGCTGTCGTGGATCAACCGCATGCTTGGACTTAGCCGCATGCACGCCCCGTTTTCTCTGATTTTCGCTCTGCAATTCGGCAAAAGCCTCACGCAAGGCGGGTTTTTGAATCAACAGGTTTTGAAATCGCTCGTGCATTCGGGCAGCGACACACAGCTGATCGACGATCACCGCATGATCGGACGGATTATGCTCTATGGCTAAGCGGCAGCCATCAATCGCATTGACCGCCATCACAAGCAACCCTCCTACACCGAGTTGATTGCATTGCTCATGGAACGCTCGTGATGCACCCTCAAACCCGTTAGGAATAAGGACCCCGCAGTTAGCAGGGTGTTGATTTAATGCACTTTCCAGCATCTGCGCGGGCTCTACGGCTGATATAATTACGTCTGCATTTCTACAGCAATTATTCCCATGCGCGGCATCGACCACAAACAGAACGCCCTGTTCAGCTACGTCAATATCGAAGATCGAATTGCCCCCGATCATCCGTTGCGCCGGATCAAGACGCTGGCCGATATGGTTTTGCGCACGATGTCGCCGCATTTCGATGCGCTCTATGCCGAGGGCGGGCGCCCCTCGATTGCGCCGGAACGCTTGCTGCGCGCGTCGTTGTTGCAATGCCTGTTTTCGATTCGCTCGGAGCGCGCACTGGTCGAGCATATCGACTTCAACATGATGTTCCGTTGGTTCGTCGGCCTGACGCTGGACGAGGCGGTATGGGATCACTCGACGTTCAGCGCCAATCGCGAACGGCTGCTCAAAGAGAGCGTGATGCGCGAATTCTTCGGCGGCGTGGTGGCGATTGCCGAGTGGGCAGATCTGGTCTCGGACGAGCATTTCAGTGTCGACGGTTCGCTGCTGCGGGCGTGGGCCTCGCACAAGAGCCTGATGGCGCGCGACGGCTCGGACGAACCACCGGGGCCGGACCAGGGGCGCAACCCCGAGGTGGACTTCCGAGGGCAGAAACGCTCGAACAAGACGCACGTCTCGCGCACCGACCCGCAGGCCTTGCTGGCCAGCAAAGGCGGCGCAGGTGCCTACCTGAGCTTCACGACTCATGCGCTGGCGGAGAACCGCAATGGGCTGATCGTCGATGTGCATACCACGCAGGCCACGGGCACCGCCGAGCGCGAGGCCGCGCTGGTGATGGTCAAGCGCACCGTGAAGCCGGCCGATGCGACGCGCGAACCGACGCTGGCCGCCGACCGGGGGTACGACACCGCCGAGTTCATCGCTGCGCTTGAGCCGCTGGGCGTGCTGGCGCACGTTGCCGCCAAAACCAAGGGTAGTGCCGTCCCCGTGGCGCTCAAGGCCACGGAGGGCTATGCGGTCAGCCTGCGTCGTCGAAAGATGATCGAAGAGGCGTTCGACTGGAAACCGAAGGTGACGGTGAGATTTTCAACACCCTGTTAGGATCGCCCTCGCTCAATCGATCGAACAGATCGTGGAGAATCTCTTGCCGCATCTCAGAAATGCTGTCACGGACGGCATCGAGCGTAATGCCTTCAGGCGATGCGAGGTCGGACAGGTCTTGCTCAAGCCACTGCAGCTTGGATTCAATAGCGGATAACACGATGCGCTCCTTCAATAGCGCACCTTCAATGGTGGACGCCGCGCCAGGTCGGTGAAGGTGCCCGACTCTTCGCCCGGCCAAAGGCTAGGCGCAGCATGTCAAGATTATCAGGCTCGGCGCTGAGTGATGTCGATCACCTCTGCGCCCTTCCTCACCTGGTCGAGCCAATCCGCCCACTGCTGCATCATCACCTTGCGCTGCGGCAGGAACTTGGTTCGGTTGTACGCACGCCCCAGCACATCCGGCACCTGGTGCGCGAGCTGGTGCTCGATCACAGCAGCATCCACGCCCAGCACCTCGTGCAGGATCGTGCGCGCCATCGCCCGGAAGCCGTGGCCGGTGATCTCGGTGCGGGTGTCGTATCCCATGCGCCGCAGTGCGTTGTTCACGGTGTTCTCGCTCATGGGCTTGCCATGGTCCCGCACCCCCTGAAACACGAACCGGCCGTGTCCAGTCAACGGGTGCAGATCTCGGAGAATGTCGGCGGCCTGTCGTGACAGCGGGACGATGAAGTCGCGCCGCTTCTTCATCTTTTCGGCAGGAATCCGCCACTCACCCTGCTCGAGGTCGATCTCGGACCATTCCGCCTGTCGAAGCTCGCCCGGTCGGACGAAGAGCATCGGAGCAAGGCGCAGGGCGCTGCGCACGATCAGCGAGCCCTTGTAGCCCTCGATAGCCTTGAGCAGTGGGCCCACCTCCCCTACTTCGGTGATCGCCGGGAAGTGCTTCTTCGATACCGGCGTCAGGGCACCTTGAAGGTCGGCAGCAGGGTTGCGGTCCGCACGGCCCGTGGCAATGCCATAGCGGAAGATCTGGCCGGCGATCTGCTTGGCACGGTGCGCCGTGTCGACCGCGCCCCGCTCCTCGATGCGTCTCAGTGTGCGCAGCAGCTCGGGCGCCGTGATCTCGCCGACAGGACGATTGCCTAGCCATGGGAAAAGATCCTTCTCCAGAACGGCGAGCGCCTTCTCCTGCGTCAGCGGGGTCCACTTCGCGCTCTTGAGCTTGTGCCATTCACGCCCGATGACCTCGAAGGCGTTGGCGACGGCTTCGACGCGAGCCTGCTTGCTTTCCTTTTTGGCTGCTACGGGATCGGTCCCGGCGGCGATCAGCTCCCGCGCTCGGTCTCGCGCCTTGCGAGCCTCAGCCAGGGACACGTCGGGGTAACTCCCCAGGGCAAGCGTTTTGCGCTTTCCATCGAGTCGGTAGTCGAGCCGCCACAGCTTGCCGCCGGTCGGCTGGATCAGCAGGTACATCCCGCGCTCGTCGGCGAGTTTTCGCGGTTTGTCGGTTGGCTTTGCTTGCCTGACGGCAACGTCATTCAGCGGCATTTCCCACCCCTCGCAGCACCCGCCGTGGCGGTATACCGTCAAGGGTAGCGTGTACCGTCAGGTGTACCGCCACTTTTGACGGTATGGGGTGCGATGGTGTGGAACGGCTTGGCACAAGAAAAAACCCGCAAAGCCTTAAGCTGTGCGGGTTTTTGTACTGCTTGCCACGGCGTGGCAGGTGTTCTTGGTGGGTGCTGACGGGATCGAACCGCCGACATCCAGCTTGTAAGGCTAGCGCTCTACCAACTGAGCTAAGCACCCGCGCATTGCACCGCCTCCAACAATTCAGGCAGCACAGCAAAGTCCGTCAGTTTACCGTCTCTTTCAGACTTTTGCCAGCGCGGAATTTAGGGACTTTGGCAGCCTTGATTTTGATGTTCTTTCCTGTGCGCGGATTGCGCCCAGTACGGGCGGCACGCTCTCCAAGATAGAAAGAGCCGAAGCCAACCAGGGTGACCGTATCATTTTTCCGGAGCGCTTCGGTCACGGTTGCGACGGCCGCGTCGAGCGCGCGCCCGGCATCCGCTTTGGTGAGTGAGGCCTTCTCCGCAATGCTAGCGACAAGTTCTTGTTTATTCACGTAACCCCTCCGGATGTGAACTGCGTTCGAACGAACTTCACCAGATCCGCGCCGGGCGCGGGACTCAGAGCCACTCAAGAAACCGGACTGCTTCACACGTGCCTGTCTTATAGCGCGCTGAATTCAGGCCTGTCAACGACAGTGCGGCAACGGCGACAAGGACTCACCCATGAAGTTCGCGGCGGCCATTAGCGGGGCGTCATCGGAAGGGCGGATCAGTGAGCACGCGCACCCGCCTGCGTGCCAGAGACCTCTTCCGTGGTGCCGGCCACTGTCGCAGCCACGCTCGTCGACTCTTCCGGAAGCGGCTCGGGCTTGCGCTCGAGAGCGAGTTCGAGGACGCGGTCAATCCATTTCACAGGTACGATCTCGATCGCATTCTTGATGTTATCCGGGATCTCGGCCAGATCCTTGACGTTCTCCTCCGGAATCAGCGCGGTCCGGATGCCGCCACGGACGGCCGCCAGAAGCTTTTCCTTGAGACCGCCGATCGCCAGGACCTCTCCGCGCAAGGTGATCTCCCCTGTCATTGCGACATCGCAGCGCACCGGAATACCGGTCAGCACCGACACCAGCGCCGTAGAGATCGCAATCCCCGCCGAGGGTCCATCCTTCGGGATGGCTCCTTCGGGCAGGTGGATGTGGATGTCGCTCTTCTGGTGAAACTCGGGGTCGATCCCTAGCGAGCGCGCACGCTTGCGCACCACCGAAAGAGCGGCCTGGATCGATTCCTGCATCACTTCACCAAGTTTACCGGTGGTCAATACCTTGCCCTTGCCGGGCAGTTGCACCGCTTCGACGGTGAGCAGCTCGCCGCCGACTTCGGTCCACGCCAACCCGGTAACCTGGCCGATCTGGTTTTCCTTTTCGGC
This sequence comes from Thauera aromatica K172, assembly GCF_003030465.1. Taxonomy (GTDB): domain Bacteria; phylum Pseudomonadota; class Gammaproteobacteria; order Burkholderiales; family Rhodocyclaceae; genus Thauera; species Thauera aromatica. The sequence goes on from NZ_CP028339.1 coordinate 2,856,794, forward strand.
CATGCCGAAGCTGTACTTGCGTACGCCCAGGAACTTATCGAGGTTCTTCGCGTTGACCACCACCTTGCTGCTGCGGCTCTTGAGCAGGAGCTGCTTGACGACCTTGCGGCAGACTTTGGAAATCTCGCGCTCGAGGCTACGCACCCCCGCTTCGCGCGTGTAATAGCGCACGATGTCGCGCAGCGCGTCCTCGGTCAGCGACATCTCCTCCGTCCTCAAGCCGTTGTTTTTCAATTGCTTGGGCAGCAGATAGCGCTGAGCGATATTGACTTTCTCATCTTCCGTGTATCCCGACAGACGGATCACTTCCATCCGATCGAGGAGTGCGGCCGGAATGTTCAGCGTATTCGCCGTAGCGACGAACATCACGTCTGAAAGATCGAAGTCGACCTCGACGTAATGATCCTGGAACGTGTGATTCTGCTCCGGGTCGAGCACTTCGAGCAAAGCCGAGGACGGGTCGCCGCGGAAGTCCATACCGAGCTTGTCGACCTCATCGAGCAGGAACAGCGGATTCTTCACTCCGACCTTGCCCATGTTCTGCAGGATCTTGCCCGGCATCGAGCCGATATAGGTGCGGCGGTGGCCGCGGATCTCGGCCTCGTCGCGCACTCCGCCCAGCGCCATGCGGATGAACTTGCGGTTGGTCGCCTTGGCGATCGACTGGCCGAGCGAGGTCTTTCCCACGCCCGGAGGGCCGACCAGGCACAGGATCGGCGCCTTGACCTTATCCACGCGCTGCTGCACGGCGAGGTATTCGAGGATCCGTTCCTTGACGCGCTCCAGGCCGTAGTGATCCTTGTCGAGCACCTTTTCGGCCTCGCCCAGGTCTTTACTGACCCGCGACTTCTTCTTCCACGGCAGGCCGATCAGGGTATCGATGTAGTTACGCACGACGGTCGCCTCAGCGGACATCGGCGACATCAGGCGCAGCTTCTTGAACTCGGCCTCGGCCTTGGCCAAAGCCTCCTTCGGCATCCCGGCGGCCTTGATCTTCTTGTCCATTTCCTCGAGGTCGGCGCCGTCCTCGCCTTCGCCGAGTTCCTTCTGGATCGCCTTGACCTGCTCATTCAGGTAGTACTCGCGCTGGCTCTTCTCCATCTGGCGCTTGACCCGGCCGCGGATACGCTTTTCCACCTGGAGGATGTCGAGTTCCCCCTCGAGTTGGGTCAGCAACTTCTCGAGGCGAGCACCGGTATCGAACATCTCCAGCACTTCCTGCTTCTGCTCCAGGCGCAGCGGCAGATGGGCGGCGATGGTATCGGCAAGGCGACCGGCTTCCTCGATGCCGGCAAGCGAACCGAGGATTTCCGGGGGGATTTTTTTGTTGAGCTTAACGTACTGATCGAATTGGGCGATGGTCGCGCGCCGCATCGCCTCCTGCTCGTTGTCGCCGCTTTCGGCAAGCGGGACCGGCCTCACCGTCGCAACGAACAGGCTTTGCTGGTCCTCGACGGTATCGATGAGGGCCCGCTGCACACCCTCGACCAGGACCTTGATGGTGCCATCGGGCAGCTTCAGCATCTGCAGGATGTTGGCGACGCAACCGATCGAATACAAGTCTTCGACCGACGGTTCGTCCTTGGCGGCAGACTTCTGCGCCACGAGCAAAATGCTCTTTCCCGCCTCCATGGCGTTTTCCAGCGCCTTGATGCTCTTGGGGCGGCCGACGAACAGCGGGATGACCATGTGCGGAAAAACCACCACGTCGCGCAGCGGCAACAGCGGCATTTCCATCGCTTCGTTGGGGAGGTCAGCAGGACCCGACATTTTTTCTTTCCTTAAGCAAAAGGTCACCCCCATTTATGGGCGTGACCTGGAAATTCAAGCGGCGGGTTGAATTCGGCCCCGCACACCGAAGGTGCGGGAGAGCCTTTCAGTTGGCGCCCGACACCTTCTGCTGCTCGGCGTAAATCAGCAAAGGCTTGCCCCCTTCTTCGATGATCGACTCGTCCACCACGACCTTCTCCACCCCTTCCAGGGCAGGCAGGTCGTACATGATGTCGAGCAACGCGGCCTCGAGAATCGAGCGCAAGCCGCGCGCGCCGGTTTTGCGCTTGATCGCCTTGCGGGCCACTGCATGCAGGGCGCTCGGACGAATCTCGAGCTCGACCCCTTCCATCGAAAACAGCTTCTGGTACTGCTTTACCAGCGCATTCTTGGGTTCGACGAGAATTTGGATGAGGGCATCCTCGTCGAGTTCCTGCAGCGTCGCGACCACCGGCAGACGGCCGATCAGCTCAGGAATCAGGCCGAACTTGATCAGATCTTCCGGCTCGACCTGGCGGAAAGTGTCGGTCAGGCTCTTCGCTTCGCGGCTCTTGACCTCGGCACCGAAGCCGATGCCGACCTTCTCGGTACGATTGCGGATGACCTTTTCCAGTCCATCGAAGGCGCCACCACAGATGAAGAGCACGTTGGTGGTGTCGACCTGGATGAAATCCTGGTTCGGATGCTTGCGCCCGCCTTGGGGCGGGATCGACGCCACCGTACCTTCCACCAGCTTGAGCAGCGCCTGCTGCACTCCCTCGCCGGAAACATCCCGGGTGATCGAAGGGTTGTCGGCCTTGCGCGAAATCTTGTCGATCTCGTCGATGTAGATAATGCCCTGCTGCGCCTTGTCGACGTCGTAGTCGCACTTCTGCAGCAGTTTCTGGATGATGTTCTCGACGTCCTCGCCGACATAGCCGGCCTCGGTCAGCGTCGTGGCATCGGCCATCACGAAAGGCACGTCGAGCAGGCGCGCGAGCGTCTGCGCGAGCAAGGTCTTGCCCGAGCCGGTGGGGCCGATCAGCAAAATGTTGCTCTTGGCCAGCTCGACATCGTCCTGCTTGGCTTCGAGATGGCGCAAGCGCTTGTAGTGGTTGTACACGGCCACCGCCAGGTTGCGCTTGGCCTGCGCCTGCCCGATCACGTACTGATCGAGGATTCCGCAGATCTCGTGCGGCGTCGGCAGCGCACCCTTGAGATTTTCCGAATCCGCGGCGCCGACGATCTCATCGCGGATGATGTCGTTGCACAACTCGATGCATTCGTCGCAAATAAAGACGGAGGGGCCGGCAATCAGCTTGCGCACCTCATGCTGGCTCTTGCCGCAGAACGAGCAGTACAGCAGCTTTTCGCCGCCTGCCTTCTTGTCCGCCATGTGAAATCTCTCCTGAATCAGGTGTCGTCGCGACTGGTCAGCACCTTGTCGACCAGGCCGTACTCGACCGCCGCCGCAGCGGACATGAAGTTGTCGCGATCGGTGTCCTTCTCGATGCGTTCGAGCGATTGGCCGGTGTGCTTGGACAGCATGTCGTTCAGGCGCGCGCGCAGGTAGAGGATTTCGCGGGCATGGATTTCGATATCCGAAGCCTGGCCCTGGAACCCCCCGAGGGGCTGATGGATCATCACCCGCGAATTGGGCAGAATGAAGCGCTTGCCCTTCTCTCCCGCTGCCAGCAGGAAGGCCCCCATGCTCGCAGCCTGGCCGATGCACAGCGTGCTGACGTTCGGCTTGACGAACTGCATCGTGTCGTAGATCGCCATCCCGGCAGTCACCGAGCCGCCGGGCGAGTTGATGTAGAAATAAATGTCCTTGTCCGGATTTTCCGACTCGAGGAACAACAACTGGGCGACGATGAGGTTCGCAGTGACGTCATTGACCGGGCCGACCAGGAACACCACCCGCTCCTTTAGAAGGCGCGAATAGATGTCGTAAGCGCGCTCGCCGCGACCGCTCTGCTCGACCACCATCGGAACCAGGCCGAGACCGACCGGGTTCCAGTCGCTGCTGTGCTGGGGTGTTCCTTGCATCATGGATCAGACCCTCTGCGGCATCAGGCCGCGTTGTTGCCCATCAGTTCGTCGAACGCCACGTCCTTGTCGGTCGTGTCGGCCTTGCTGCTGACCCAGACGACGACGTTATCTTCGATGACCACGGCTTCGGCCTGGGCCAGGCGTTCGGGTTCGGAGTAGTACCAGCGCATCAGTTCGGACGGATCCTCATAGCTCTGTGCCATTTCCTCGACCAAGGCACGCACCTGCTCGGGCTTGGCATGGAGTTCGTTGGCCTTCACCAGTTCGGCCATGATCAGGCCGAGCTTGACCCGACGCACTGCCTGATCGGCAAACCAGGCCGGCTCCACCGGAATGTCCTTGGTCTTGAGGCCGCGCATTTCCAGGTCGCGGCGGGCGCTGTTGGCGAGTTGCTCCGACTCGGCCTGCACCAGCGCCTTGGGCACTTCGATCGGAGTCGCGGCGAGCAGCGCCTCCATGACCTGTTCCTTCACGCGGGACTGGATGCGGCGCTTCACCTCGCGCTCGAGATTGGCCTTCACCTCCTCGCGCAGCTTGGAGACGTCACCATCGGCCACACCGAGCGCCTTGGCGAAGTCGCCATCGACGGTCGGCAGCACGGCCTCTTCGACCGCCTTGAGCGTGACCTCGAACTGCACCGCCTGGCCGGCCAGGTGCTGTGCGTGATAGTCCTCGGGGAAGGTCATATCGAAAGTCTTGCTGTCGCCCGCCTTGAGACCGGCAACCGCGCCCTCAAACTCCTTCAGCATCGATCCAGCGCCAATCACGAAGGGGAAATCCTGAGCCTGACCACCATCGAACACCTCACCGTCCTTGCGCCCGGTGAAGTCGATCACGACACGGTCGCCTTCGGCTGCGGCACGATCGACGGCGGTGAACGTGGTGCGCTGCTTGCGCAGCACGTCGATGGTCTGGTCGACTTCGGCCTCACCGACGCTCAGCACGGGACGCTCGATCTTCTGGCCGGCAAGATCGCCGACCACCACCTCGGGGTACACTTCGAACACCGCGGTGAATTCCAGGGTGCCTTCGGTAGCGGCCTCCTTGGGCTGGATCTGCGGGTAACCGGCAACGCGCAGGTTTTCCGCGCGCACCTTGTCGCCGAAAGCCTTTTCCACCGCGGCACCGACCGCCTCGCCGCGCGCCTGGCCACCGTGCGTCTGGGCGACGATCTTCATCGGCACCTTGCCCGGGCGGAAACCCGCCATCTTCACCGTGCGGGCGATACGCTTGAGGCGGTCATCCACCTCTTTCTCGATGTCCGCCAGCGAAACGGCGATGTCGATACGGCGCTCCAGCGCGCTCGGGGTTTCCTGGTTCTGCTCCATTGAGTCGATCCTGAGAAGTCAAAAATCCGTTCCCGCCCTTCCAAGGACACGCGCCGAAACACAGCACACGCATCCCTCGCCAGCGTGAACACGTTGTACGAAGAGCGCGATTCTAGCACAGCGCACGGTTCCGCCCCGCAGGAGCGCGGAAGCCGCGCCCCCTCCCCGCCGGGGACACCGCCGATGTGCTCCGGGCCGCCCCCATCGTGTGGCCGGAAAAGGATTCGCGATAAAAAAAGACCGCCCGGGGGAGGAACTCGGCCTCGGCTCGTCATATCCTATGATCAACAGATCCGGCGCCGGCAGGGTGGGCAAACCGGACCCCGTCGCACAAGGCGGCTGACGCAGCAAACGTTGTTTCTTGGCGGTTGCGATCGATCGGCACCGCACTTCGCTCGGACAGGAGACTTCCATGACCATCTTCAACGCCTACCAGGCCCGCTTCGAGGCTGCCCGCGAGGAGGAGATGTCCCTCCAGGAATATCTCGAACTGTGCCGCGCCGACCGGATGGCCTATGCCACCGCGGCGGAACGGATGCTGGACGCGATCGGCGAGCCCGAACTGGTCGACACCCGCCTCGATCCGCGCCTGTCGCGCATCTTCTCCAACAAGATCCTCAAGCTCTACCCGGCCTTTCGCGACTTCTACGGAATGGAAGAGGTCATCGAGAACATCGTGGCCTACTTCCGCCACGCCGCCCAGGGCCTGGAAGAGAAAAAGCAGATCCTCTACCTGCTCGGCCCGGTCGGCGGCGGCAAGTCCTCGCTCGCCGAAATGCTCAAGAGCCTGATCGAGAAGGTTCCTTTCTACTCCATCAAAGGTTCCCCGGTGCACGAGTCCCCGCTGGCGCTGTTCGACGCCACCGAGGACGCCCACATCCTCGAAGGCGATTTCGGCATTCCGCGCCGCTACCTCGACACCATCATGAGCCCATGGGCGGTCAAGCGCCTGCACGAATACGGCGGCGACATCACCAGATTCCGCGTCGTCAAGCTCAACCCCTCGGTGCTGCGCCAGATCGCAGTGGCCAAGACCGAACCCGGCGACGAGAACAACCAGGACATCTCGTCCCTGGTCGGCAAGATCGACATCCGCAAGCTCGAGCAATACTCGCAGGACGACCCCGACGCCTACAGCTACTCCGGCGGGCTGTGCCTGGCCAACCGCGGGTTGCTCGAGTTCGTCGAGATGTTCAAGGCGCCGATCAAGGTTCTCCACCCGCTGCTCACCGCCACCCAGGAGGGCAACTACAAAGGCACCGAGGGCTTCGGCGCGATTCCCTTCGACGGCATCGTGATGGCGCACTCGAACGAGTCCGAATGGGTCGCCTTCAAGAACAACAAGAACAACGAAGCCTTCCTCGACCGCATCTACACGGTCAAGGTGCCGTACTGCCTGCGCGTCTCCGACGAGATCCGCATCTACGAAAAACTGCTCGTCCACAGCTCGCTGTCCGAAGCGCCCTGCGCCCCCGACACGCTGAAGATGATGGCGCAGTTCGCCGTGCTGTCACGCCTGAAGGAGCCGGAAAACTCGAGCATCTTCTCCAAGATGCGGGTCTACGACGGCGAAAACCTCAAGGACACCGACCCCAAGGCCAAGAGCTACCAGGAATACCGCGACTACGCCGGCGTCGACGAAGGCATGACCGGGCTGTCTACGCGCTTCGCCTTCAAGGCCCTGTCCAAGGTGTTCAACTTCGACCACCGCGAAGTCGCCGCCAACCCGGTGCACCTGATGTACGTCCTCGAGCAGCAGATCGAAGCCGAGCAGTACCCGGCCGAGACCGAAGCGCGCTACCTGGGCTACATCAAGGAATACCTCGCCCCGCGCTACGCCGAGTTCATCGGCAAGGAAATCCAGACCGCCTACCTCGAGAGCTACTCCGAATACGGCCAGAACATCTTCGACCGCTACGTCACGTATGCCGACTTCTGGATCCAGGACCAGGAATTCCGCGACCCCAACACCGGCGAGATCCTCGACCGTGCAGCGCTCAACGAAGAGCTGGAAAAGATCGAAAAACCGGCCGGCATCAGCAATCCAAAGGACTTCCGCAATGAAGTCGTCAACTTCGTGCTGCGTGCCCGCGCCAAGCACGACGGCCGCAACCCGAACTGGACCTCGTACGAAAAACTGCGCGCGGTGATCGAGAAGAAGATGTTCTCCAACACCGAGGACCTGCTGCCGGTGATCAGCTTCAATGCCAAGGCCAGCGCCGACGAGCAGAAGAAGCACCAGGACTTCCTCAACCGCATGATCGACAAGGGCTACACCGAAAAGCAGGTCCGCCTGCTGTGCGAGTGGTACCTGCGCGTGCGCAAGTCGTCTTGACCGCACCCGGGCCCTGCGGGGTTTCACCGCCCCGCAGGGCCCGGCCGGTCCAAGGGAGGCAGCATGGTCCGCATCATCGATCGACGCTTCGACAGCAAGAACAAGAGCGCGGTTAACCGTCAGCGCTTCATGCGTCGTTTCAAGCAGCAGATCCGCAAGGCGGTGTCCGAGGCCATCCAGGGTCGCTCCATCCGCGACCTTGACAACGGCGAACAGGTCTCGATTCCCGCCCGCGACCTTTCCGAACCGTCGCTGCACCACGGCCGTGGCGGCGTGTGGGAGCAGATTTTCCCCGGCAACGACCAATTCAACGCCGGCGACCGCATCAACCGCCCGCTCGGCGGTGAAGGCGGTGGCGCCGGCAAGGGCAAGGCCAGCAACGAGGGCGAGCACGAGGACGACTTCGTCTTCCAGCTCTCGCGCGAGGAATTCCTCGACCTCTTCTTCGAGGATCTCGAACTGCCGCGCCTGATCCGCACCCAGCTCGCCAAGGTCACCGACTACAAGACCCAGCGCGCCGGCTTCAAGTCCGACGGCACGCCGGCCAACATCAACATCATCCGCTCGATGCGCGGCGCCCTCGGCCGCCGCCTCGCGCTCGGCTCGCCCTACGCCGCACGCATCCGAGAGCTGCAGCAGGAACTCGACGAAGCCCTCGCCCGCCTCGGCGAAGACAGCGACGAAGTGCGCGCGCTGCGCGAAGAACTCGCCCTGCTCCGCGCCAAGATCGAACGCATCCCCTTCATCGACAGCTTCGATCTGCGCTACAACAACCGCATCAAGGTGCCACGGCCGAGCACGCGGGCGGTGATGTTCTGCCTGATGGACGTCTCCGGCTCGATGGACGAAGAGCGCAAGTCCATCGCCAAGCGCTTCTTCATGCTGCTCTACCTGTTCCTCACCCGCACCTACGAGCACATCGAAGTCGTCTTCATCCGCCACCACACCGTCGCCAAGGAAGTCACCGAAGACGAATTCTTCCACTCGCGCGAATCGGGCGGCACCGTGGTCTCGAGCGCGCTGGTGATGATGCGCGACATCCTGCGCGAGCGTTACACCAGCGGCCAATGGAACATCTACGGCGCCCAGGCCTCCGACGGCGACAACTGGGACAACGACTCCCCCATCTGCGGGCGGCTCCTCGGCAATGAAATCCTGCCCTGGTGCCAGTACTTCGCCTACGTCGAAATCACCGCCGGCGACCCGCAGAACCTGTGGCGCGAATACACCAAGATCGCCGCCGGGCACGACAACTTCGCCATGCAACGCATCGAAACCCCGGCCGACATCTACCCGGTGTTCCGCGAACTGTTCAAGAAGACCATCGCATGAAAGCGACGACCCCCAAGGAAGGCCGTAGCCGCCGCAAGGCGCCCCTGCCGATCGGTTCGGAATGGACCATCGAGGCGATCGAGCGCTATCACACCGAAATCGCCCGCGTCGCCGCCGATTTCCGCCTCGACACCTACCCGGTGCAGATCGAGATCATCACCGCCGAACAGATGATGGACGCCTACGCCTCGGTGGGGATGCCGGTGAACTACCACCACTGGTCCTTCGGCAAGCATTTCCTCTCCACCGAAAAAGGCTACAAGCGCGGCCAGATGGGCCTGGCCTACGAGATCGTGATCAACTCCAACCCCTGCATCGCCTACCTGATGGAAGAAAACACCCTCACCATGCAGGGCCTGGTGATCGCCCACGCCGCCTACGGTCACAACAGCTTCTTCAAGGGCAACTACCTGTTCCGCACCTGGACCAACGCCGACGCCATCATCGACTACCTCATCTTCGCGCGGAACTACATCACCGCCTGCGAAGAGCGTTACGGCGAAGAAGAAGTCGAGCAAGTCCTCGACTCCTGCCATGCCCTGATGAACTTCGGCGTCGACCGTTACAAGCGCCCCCCGCCGCTGTCGCTGGCCAAGGAAAAACTGCGCCAGCAAGAGCGCGAGGAATACCTCCAGAGCCAGGTCAACGACCTCTGGCGCACCCTCCCCGTCCACGACACCCAGCCCGGCCCCCAGGCCGAACGGCGCTTCCCGCCCGAGCCGGAAGAAAACCTGCTCTACTTCATCGAAAAGAACGCTCCCCTGCTCGAGCCCTGGCAGCGCGAAGTCGTGCGCATCGTGCGCAAGATCGCGCAGTACTTCTTCCCCCAGCGCCAGACCCAGGTCATGAACGAAGGCTGGGCCACCTTTTGGCACTACACCCTGCTCAACCGGCTGTACGACGAAGGCCTGCTGTCCGACAGCTTCATGCTCGAATTCCTCCAGTCGCACACCAACGTCGTCTACCAACCGCCTTACAACAGCCGCTGGTTCAACGGCATCAACCCCTACGCGCTGGGCTTCGCGATGTGGCAGGACATCCGCCGCATCTGCGAGCACCCCGACGACGAAGACCGCCACTGGTTCCCCGACATCGCCGGCAGCGACTGGCTCGAAACCTTCGATTTCGCGATGCGCAACTTCAAGGACGAAAGCTTCGTCGCGCAGTACCTGTCGCCCAAGGTCATGCGCGACTTCCGCATGTTCGCCGTGCTCGACGACGACCGCGAAGACAAGCTCCAGGTCTCCGCGATCCACGACGAAAACGGCTTCCAGCGCGTGCGCGACATCCTCTCCGACCACTACAACCTCGGCGCCCGCGAACCCTACGTCCAGATCTGGAATGTCGATCTGCGCGGCGACCGTTCGCTGACCCTGCGCCACCAGCCCTACCGCCGCCGTCCGCTGGGCAACAGCACCGACGAAGTCCTGCGCCACCTCGCGCGTCTGTGGGGGTTCACCGTGCGCCTCGAAACCGTCGACGAGCACGGCCACGCCGAACTCTCGCACGAAATCCGCGTCGACCGCCGCCACGCTCCGCTCCCCTGACCCCCCCGGCCAAGCGCCCCTGCAGCACAGCGCGCCCCGGACGCCGAACGGCCACTAGCGGATCGGTCGCTGAGGAGGTGTAATGCGCGGATCGCGCTGGGCTTCGATCAGCCACCCGTTGAAAACCCCACGGGCGGCATCGATTGTTTCACTGGCGGTCAGCCCCACCGGACCGATGCCTTCGCGGGCAAGCCGATCGGCGGCGGCACCATGCAGATGGACGGCGGCCAGCAGGGCTGATTCGGCGGGCCACCCCTGGGCCAACAAGCCCACGACCAAGCCGGTCAGGACATCGCCCATGCCCGCGGTCGCCATGCCGGGATGGCCCGTGCCATTGATGAACCAGCGCTCGTCGGGTGTGGCGACGATGCTGCCGCAGCCCTTGAGCACGACCAGGGCACGGTGGCGGCGGGCGATTTCGAGCGTGGCATGCAGACGGTCGCCCTGCACGCAGGCGGTGTCGCAGCCGAGCATGCGGGCCGCTTCGGCCGGGTGCGGCGTGAGCACGCTGGGAGCTTCGCGTGCGGCGAGCGCGGATTGCAGCGCGACGTCGGTGCCGATCAGATTGAGGGCATCGGCATCGAGCACGAGCGGAACGGGACGCCCGAGCGCAGCGGCAAGCAGGCCTTCGGCCGCAGGCTGAGTGCCGAGGCCGGGGCCGACGGCGAGCGCACTGAGGCGCTCGGGCAGGGCGTGGGCGCGGCGCAGCATCAGCTCGGGCTGGGAGCAATCGACCGAAGGCCCATGCTCGTCGAGCAGGCCGACATAGACGCGCCCGGTACCGAGCCACAACGCGGCACGCCCGGCCAGCAGCGCGGCACCGACCATGCCGGTGTTGCCGCCGAGGATCCCGGCATCGCCATGGTTTCCCTTATGGGTGTTGCGCGCACGCGGGCGCAGATGGGCACGGAACAGCGCCGGGCGAATGGCCTGGCCGCGCACCGGAACCCACGCGGGGGCCTCGATATCGAGGCGCTGGACGCTGATCTCGCCACAGTAATCGGGGCCGTCATTGGTGAGCAGGCCGGGCTTCAGGGCGATAAAGGTGGTGGTATGCGTCGCCCGGAAAGTGGTCCCCAGCGGCTGGCCGGTATCGGCGTCGAGGCCGCTGGGAACGTCGAGCGCCATGCGCGGCGCCGGCTGCGCGTTGAGGGTATCGATCCAGCCCGCGTAGCGTCCTTCGATCGGGCGGGCGAGGCCGATGCCGAACAAGGCATCGACAACCAACGCCCAGCCGCTGGCCGGAGCGGCAGGCAGATCGGAGACGATCGTACCGCCGGCGGCAAGGTAGTCCGCATGGGCCTTGGCCGCCTCGGCGGGCAGACGCTCCGGCACGGCGGCGAAGGCGACCACGACTTCGCGGCCCGCCTGGGTGAGCTGGCGGGCCATGACAAAACCATCGCCACCATTGTTGCCCGGGCCGCAGGCGATGAGGATCGCCCCCGGACGGTCGAGAATGAGGCGGACGGCGTCCTCAGCGGCGGCCCGCCCGGCGCGCTCCATCAGCGGCGGCTTCGCACTGGGAACGAGCTGGTCTTCGATCTCACGGATCGCACGAACGGGATAAATGGGCTGGGCAGTGGAGAACATAAAGATCCTGGCCGGTGGATTTTGTGCAGGATTGTAAAACCTCGACCGTCCGGTCGAGTAAACATTGCTGCAATACCAAGCGCATCCTCCCTGCCGCCACAACGCCAGCCACCGCCGGACGGCTGCGCAGCGAAAACCGCCGCTGCCGCCTTACCGGCAATGCACTGGCCCCGGGGCACAGCGATCAGCGCTTGACGCCCCCCTGCCCCCACCGCCATAATCCGCGCCCTCCTGCTGTTCCCGGCGCATCCGCTTGCGTCGCCGGACGTCGGTGGCGAGAAGCCTTGGTGGTGAAATTGGTAGACACGCTATCTTGAGGGGGTAGTGTCGAAAGACGTGCGAGTTCGAGTCTCGCCCAAGGCACCAACAAACCCGGCCCACGCCGGGTTTTTGCAGTCTTTCCCTTGCACACCCGGCAGCCCCACTTCCCCTCGCCCGCCAGCAATACCGGGCGAGCGCTCTTCAGGCTTAGGCTTCGACGTGGCGAAGCGACAGATCGAGGGCGCGGACGTCTTTGGTCAGGGTGCCGATGGAAATGCGGTCCACGCCGGTTTCGGCGATGGCGCGCACGCGCTCGAGATTGACACCACCGGAGGCCTCGAGCTCGGCGCGCCCGGCGGCGACCGAAACCGCTTCGCGCATGTCGTCGAGGCTCATGTTGTCGAGCAGGACCATCTTCACGCCGGCATCGAGCGCTTCACGCAACTGCCCCAGGTTTTCGACCTCGACTTCGATGAACACGTTGGACGGGGCGATCGCGCGGGCTTCTGCAACCACTTCGCGGATGCCCCCGGCGGCAATGATGTGGTTTTCCTTGATCAGGATTCCGTCATAGAGACCGACGCGGTGATTGGTCCCCCCACCGATGGCGACGGCGTATTTTTGCGCCAGCCGCAGGCCCGGCAGGGTTTTGCGGGTATCGACGATTTTGGCCCGGGTGCCGGCGACGGCATCGACGAAGCGGCGGGTAACGGTGGCGGTGCCCGAAAGCAGCTGCAGGAAGTTGAGCGCGGTGCGCTCGGCGGTGAGCAGCACGCGGGCGCGGGCGATGATGTCGCACAGCACCTGCCCGGCCTGTACCGTGTCGCCATCCTTGACATGCCAATGCACAACGGCCGCGGGGCTGAGCGCGGCAAAAGCGGCATCAAACCAGGCGGTGCCGCAGATCACTGCGTTTTCGCGGGTGATGACGCGGCCACGAGCCTCGGTGTCGGCAGCGACCAGGCGCGCGGTGAGATCCCCTGTGCCGATGTCCTCGGCGAGCGAGGCGGCGACGTTGCGCTGGATTTCGACGCGAAGCTGTTCGGAAAGCATGATCTCGGCCATGGAGTGAATGTGGGCGGGAATTCTAGCATCGACCTCGGCTTGCATCCGCCCGATGACCACTGCCGCCGAAAGCGAGGGGGTGCGGATCGTGCAGGCGCACAGCAAGCGGCCTGCCATGCATTATGACGCTCGACTGGCTCATCGGTCCGGTCGAATCCGTCATGGCCTACACCGGCACGCTCGCCCGCGACATCGAGGTGGAAGACTCCGGCGTCGCCGCCATCCGCTGGCGCAGCGGCGCCATGGGCACACTCAACGTCACCATGCTCACTTACCCCAAGAACCTCGAAGGCAGCATCACCCTCCTCGGCGAAAAGGGCACGGTGCGCATCGGTGGCGTCGCGGTCAACGAGGTCCAGCACTGGGAATTCGACGAAAAGCGCCCTGAAGACAACGAAATCCAGCACGCAAGCTATGCCACCACCAGCGTGTATGGCTTCGGCCACCCGCTCTACTGCGACAACGTGATCAACACCCTCCAAGGGAAGGCGGAACCCGAGACCGACGGCCGCGAAGGCCTCAAGAGCCTGGAACTGCTGATCGCCCTGTATCTCTCGGCACGCGATGGCAAGCGCATGTCGCTGCCGCTGGAATACTGAAATGGGCATCACCCTCCACCCCAGCGCCATCGTCGACGACGGCGCCCAGATCGGCGACGGCTCGCGCATCTGGCATTTCGCCCACGTCTGCGCCGGCGCCCGCATCGGCCAGGGAGTCTCCCTGGGGCAAAACGTCTTCGTCGGCAACAAGGTCGTCATCGGCGACCACTGCAAGATCCAGAACAACGTCTCGGTGTACGACAACGTCACCCTCGAAGAAGGCGTGTTCTGCGGCCCGAGCATGGTCTTCACCAACGTCTACAACCCGCGTGCCCTCGTCGAACGCAAAAACGAATACCGCGACACCCTGGTCAAAAAAGGCGCCACCCTAGCAGGGTGTTGATTTAATGCACTTTCCAGCATCTGCGCGGGCTCTACGGCTGATATAATTACGTCTGCATTTCTACAGCAATTATTCCCATGCGCGGCATCGACCACAAACAGAACGCCCTGTTCAGCTACGTCAATATCGAAGATCGAATTGCCCCCGATCATCCGTTGCGCCGGATCAAGACGCTGGCCGATATGGTTTTGCGCACGATGTCGCCGCATTTCGATGCGCTCTATGCCGAGGGCGGGCGCCCCTCGATTGCGCCGGAACGCTTGCTGCGCGCGTCGTTGTTGCAATGCCTGTTTTCGATTCGCTCGGAGCGCGCACTGGTCGAGCATATCGACTTCAACATGATGTTCCGTTGGTTCGTCGGCCTGACGCTGGACGAGGCGGTATGGGATCACTCGACGTTCAGCGCCAATCGCGAACGGCTGCTCAAAGAGAGCGTGATGCGCGAATTCTTCGGCGGCGTGGTGGCGATTGCCGAGTGGGCAGATCTGGTCTCGGACGAGCATTTCAGTGTCGACGGTTCGCTGCTGCGGGCGTGGGCCTCGCACAAGAGCCTGATGGCGCGCGACGGCTCGGACGAACCACCGGGGCCGGACCAGGGGCGCAACCCCGAGGTGGACTTCCGAGGGCAGAAACGCTCGAACAAGACGCACGTCTCGCGCACCGACCCGCAGGCCTTGCTGGCCAGCAAAGGCGGCGCAGGTGCCTACCTGAGCTTCACGACTCATGCGCTGGCGGAGAACCGCAATGGGCTGATCGTCGATGTGCATACCACGCAGGCCACGGGCACCGCCGAGCGCGAGGCCGCGCTGGTGATGGTCAAGCGCACCGTGAAGCCGGCCGATGCGACGCGCGAACCGACGCTGGCCGCCGACCGGGGGTACGACACCGCCGAGTTCATCGCTGCGCTTGAGCCGCTGGGCGTGCTGGCGCACGTTGCCGCCAAAACCAAGGGTAGTGCCGTCCCCGTGGCGCTCAAGGCCACGGAGGGCTATGCGGTCAGCCTGCGTCGTCGAAAGATGATCGAAGAGGCGTTTGGCTGGGTGAAGGACATCGGCACGCTGCGCCGTCTGATGGCGCGCGGGCTGGAAACGATTCGCGCGCATGCGCTGCTCAATTTTGCCGCCTACAACCTGACGCGGCTGGGTAATTTGCTGGCGCCGTAATCCGATGGCGCAAGCGCGCCATTCGTATTGCGGCATTGGATTGTTGAATACGTTGGCTTTGCAGCGACGGGAGCGCTGCTGAATTGCGGTTGCACAATCGGCGGGAAAAGCGGCTGGAATCGTCATCAGGGCGGCTTGGAACGGATCTTTTTCGCGTCGATTTTTTCCGGGGCGACTGGAAACCGCAGGTGACGGTGAGATTTTCAACACCCTGCTAGGCGCCAACTGCACGATTGTTTGTGGCGTAACCATTGGCGAATATGCCTTCATTGGTGGTAAGCGTCCGCCGCACCCACGGCCTCTTACGCTTGCGCAGCCGCTTGCTTTCTGATCGGCAGCAGTTCGTCGATGCGGCTATTGGGCCAGGTCGGTAGCTTCTCGAGCGTATCGGCAAGCCAGGTCAGCGGTTCGAAGCCATTGGCGCGCGCCGTGGCGAGCAGGGATTGAACCACGGCGGCACGCTTGCCGGCGGCTTCGGAGCCCGCAAACATCCAATTCTTCTTGCCCAGGGCGATCGGCCGGATGGCGTTCTCGATCGGGTTATTGTCGATCGGCCAATCGCCGCGACTCGCATAGCGCGCGAGCGCCGGCCAGCGCTTCAAGCTGTAGTCGATGGCGCGGGCGAGCGCCGCACCGTCGGCCACGGTCTTGCGGGTCTGCACCAGCCACAGGTACATCGCCTCCAGGCGCGGCTGCGCGTACTGCAGTCGCAGTTCGGCGCGCACCTTGACCGAAACGTCGCGGGCCTGCTCTTCGAGCGCGTACAACTCGCCGATGCGCGCGAGTGCCTCGGCCGCGACCGGGCTCTTGTTCGCCTGGTGAAGCTCGAAGTACTTGCGTCGTGCGTGCGCCAGACAGGCAAGCTCTCCGATGTCGCCACCGAACAGGGCCTTATAGCCCCCGTAGTCATCGACCATGAGCATGCCCTTCCAGCCTTTCAGGAAGGCCTGGGGGTATTGCCCGCCGCGACCGGGCTGGTAATCGAAGATGACGATGGGCGGGTCGGCATCGAGTGTGTTGCTGCGGTAGGCCCACAGATACGCCCGCTTGGTCTTGCCGCGCCCCGGATCAAGTTGTTCGACCGGGGTTTCGTCGGCATGCAACACGTTGCCTTCGCGCAGGCGCTCGATCAGGCGATCGCACAGCGGCGCGAGCGCCACCCCGATCCGCCCGACCCACTCGGCCTGCGTCGAGCGCGGTAGCGGCACCTCGCTGCGCGCGGCGATCTGCTCGATCCGGTACAGGGGCAAATGATCGACGAACTTGCTCACCGTCACCCACGCCAGCAGCCGCGGCGCAGCCATCCCGCCGTCGATGATCGCCGCCGGCACGGGCGCGGCCGACACCGTCTCGCAGCGCCGGCACGCGTACTGCGGGCGGATGTGGCGATGGACGAAGAATTTGGCCGGGATGATGTCGAGCTGCTCGGAGACGTCCTCGCCGATCTTGACCAGATCCTGCCCGCACTGACCACAGGTGCACGATTCAGGTTCGTGGCGATGTTCGATGCGCTCGAGGTGTGCCGGCAGCGCAGGCCGTCCGGCACGCGGGCGCCTCGGGCTCGCCGGCGGCGCCTCGGGCGGAGTCTCGCGCAGCGCTTCGAGGCGGGCTTCGCAGGCGGCCAGATCGGCCGCGAGCGTCTCGTCGAACAGATCCTTCATATCCGCCGCCCGGGCCTCACTGCTGGCGCCGAAACGCAGGCGCTTGAGCACGGCGATCTCATGGACCAGCGCTTCGATCTTGATCTTGCTCAGCTTGAGTTCGGCTTCGAGGCGGGTCACATCAGCCGCCTGCGCGACCCACCTCTGAACCTGCTGCACGAGCTCGGGCGGCAGGTCGAAAGCAGTCAGTTGCGCAGCGGAATCCATGCCGGAATTATACCCGAATAACGCGCTACATCCCAGCATCTACAAGGGTTTCAGGCTCTTTTGCGCAGCGGATCGTGGATGGTTTCGGCGCACCGATCACACCTGCCAGTGGGCCGGTGCCGCGGCGCTCAGGCGCTGCCACTCGACCCCCGCCACGAGCCACTGCCATTGCTCGGCCGACAGCGCAAACACCGCGTTGTCGGCACGGGGCCAGCTGAAGCTGCCCCGATGCAGGCGACGCTGACTCAACCACACCCCGGTGCCGTCCCACACCAGCACCTTCAGGCGCGTGCGCGCCCGGTTGATGAAGGCGTAGGCACTGCCGTCGCACGGGGCGCGCCCCAGGCTGTTCTGCAACCGTGCCGACAGGCCGTCGATGCCCAGACGCATGTCGATCGGCTCGACCGCCAGCCAGATCTGATCGGGCGAGATCATCACGGCGCCTGGTGCGCGAGCACTTCGGACAGCCACGACGCCGACGGCAGCGTAGCGAACTCCACCTTGTACGGCACCCGCTACGACGTCGAGCACGAGATCACGGTCACCGCCGGCGCCACCCAGGCGCTGTTCACCGCAGTCACCGCCTGCGTCCGCCCGGGCGACGAAGTGATCGTGTTCGAACCGGTGTACGACTCTTACGCGCCGGCGATCGAGCTAGCCGGCGGCACCGTCGTGCGCCTGCAACTCGCCGCCCCCGACTACCGCCCGGACTGGGCCGCCGTGGCCGCAGCGATCACTGCGCGCACGCGGATGATCATGATCAACACCCCGCACAATCCGACCGCCACGGTGTGGACGGCGGACGATCTCGACCGCCTCGCCGCACTCGTGCGCGACACCGCCATCGTCGTCGTCGCCGACGAGGTCTACGAGCACATCGTCTTCGACGGCGCCACCCACGCCAGCTGCGCCCGCCACCCGGAACTGGCCGCACGCAGCTTCGTGGTGTCGAGCTTCGGCAAGACCTACCACATCACCGGCTGGAAGGTCGGCTACATCCTGGCGCCGCGCGAGCTGATGGCCGAATTCCGCAAGGTGCACCAGTTCAACGTGTTCACCGTGAACACCCCGGTCCAGCTCGCGCTCGCCGACTACATGAGCGAGCCTGCGCGCCACACCGGCCTGGCGGCGTTCTACCAGGCCAAGCGCGACTTCTTCCGCGACGCGCTCGCCGACACGCGCTTCGAGCTGCTGCCTTCGCGCGGCACTTATTTCCAGCTCGCCCGCTTCGGTGCAATCTCCACCCTGCCCGACACCGCCTTCTGCGAATACCTGACCCGCGACATCGGCGTCGCCGCGATTCCGCTGTCGGCCTTCTTCGCCGACGGCCGCGACGAGCGCGTGGTGCGCTTCTGCTTCGCCAAGACCGAAGCCACGCTCGCCGCCGCCGGCGAACGCCTGCGCCGGGTCTGAACGCCGCCGCCCGCGCCGCCCACCGGACCACCCACACCGCAAACCGCCCGCCCCATGTTCGTACAACCGATTCCCACCCTGCGTCGCGAGGCCGACACGCTCGTCATCCTCGACCAGACCCTGCTGCCGTTCCGCAGCGCAACCGTCGCCCTCGCCTCCCTCGAAGCCGCCGCCGACGCGATCCGCCACATGCAGGTGCGCGGCGCGCCGCTGATCGGCGCCACCGCGGCCTTCGGCGTCGCTCTCGCCCTCGCCCGCGGCCGCGCCGACGACGCCGTGCTCGAACACGCCCTCGCCGTGCTCGGTGCCACCCGCCCGACCGCGGTCAATCTGCACTGGGCACTGGCGCGCATGGCCGACGTGCTGCGCCCGCTGTCGGCGCCCGCCCGCTGCGCCGCGGCCTGGGCCGAAGCCGAGGCGATCCGCGCCGACGACGCCGCGACCTGTGACGCCATCGGCCGCCATGGCCTGGCGCTGATCGCGGCGATCGCCGCCCGCCGTCCCGGCCCGGTGCGCCTGATGACCCACTGCAACGCCGGCTGGCTCGCCACCTGCGGCGCCGGCACCGCGCTCGCCCCGGTCTACGCCGCCCAGGCCGCCGGCATCGCGGTCGAGGTCGTGGTCAGCGAAACCCGCCCGCGCAACCAGGGCCTGCTCACCGCCTGGGAGCTGCGCGCGGCCGGCGTGCCGCACACGCTGATCGCCGACAACGCCGCCGGCCTGCTGCTGATGCGCGGCGAAGTCGACCTCGTGATCACCGGCGCCGACCGTGTCGCCGCCAACGGCGACGCCGCGAACAAGGTCGGCACCTATCTCAAGGCGCTCGCCGCGCACGCCGCCGGCGTGCCCTTCTACATCGCTGCGCCGCATTCGACGCTCGACTTCGGCTGCCCGGACGGCCGTGCGATCCCGATCGAGGACCGCGGCGCCGACGAGGTCTGCCGCATCCGCGGCCTCGCCGCCGACGCCACAATCGCCGAGCTCAGCCTCGCCCCCCCCGCCACCCGCGCCGCCAACCCGGCCTTCGACGTGACCCCAGCCGCGCTGATCGCCGGCATCGTCACCGAGCGCGGAATCGCCGCCCCCGGGCACCTCGCCGCGCTCTACCCGGAGCAGGCACGATGAAGGCGGCGGCAATGAAAGCGGCCGATCTCCCGGCGCTGCGCGACGCCCTCCTCGACACGATGCGGGCGATGGGCGAAGCCCATCTCAACGTCGGCACCGCCGGCAACGCCAGCGTGCGCCTGGACGAGCCCCGTCCCGATGAGGGCGGCCACGGCCGCGCGCCGCGCATGCTGATCACCCCCAGCGGACTGCCGGTGCCGCGCTGCACCGCCGACGACATGGTGATCGTCGACGCCAACGGCAGCTCCCTCGGCGCCCTCGCTCCATCCTCCGAGTGGCTGCTGCACCGCGACCTCTACGCCGCCTTTCCCGCCGCCGGCGCGATCCTCCACGCTCACGCCCCATTCGCCACCGCGCTCGCCTGCCAGCGCCTCGACATCCCGCCCTTCCACTACATGATCGCGCGCTTCGGCGGGCCGACCATCCGCTGCGCGCGCTACGCCACCTTCGGCACCCAGGCCTTGTCGGACGCCGCGGTGGCCGCGCTGCACGAGCGCAACGCCTGCCTGCTGGCCAACCACGGCATGGTCGTGTTCGGCCGCGACCTCAGCCATGCGCTCGCGCTCGCGATCGAATTCGAAACCCTGTGCGAGCAGTACTGGCGCACCCTCCAGCTCGGCAACCCGGTGCTGCTGTCGGCGGCGGAAATGGCAGAGGTGATCGAGCGCTTTCGCTGGTACGGCAAGCCGCGCGGGGCAGGTACGGATTCGGATCATTGATGCTTGGCCGGGCTACGTGCCCTCGATCACCCGCGCCACATCAAATCGATCCCCACCGTTGGCGGGCGGGCTTGGTAAAAATGGGCAGCCCGAGTTCGACAGTTACGCTTGCAAGTGTTTGTTTTTGCTAGAGCGCACTTTCAAAAATGCCACTACAACAGCGCCAGCTGCTCCGGCACCGCTGGTTTTCCTATCCTTAAGGCATGAAGCACCTCGTTCTGCTCCGTGCTGATCGTCGACACCCCCGCCACCGGCTCGCCGCCGTTCAGGCGCACGCGGTGATGCTGAATGCGCTGCAGTTGCTCGAGCGCCCGCTCGGGCGTGTAACCCGCGTCGGCGGCCTTGAGGCGGCTACGCATCACCCGATGCAGGATCAGCGCCATGAAGCAGATCGACGCATGGGCGCGAATCCGCTCGGGCAGACGGTGATACACCGGGCCGATCTCGATCTCGGACTTGAGCACCTTGAAGCCGCGCTCGATGTCGACGAGCGACTTGTAGCGCTGAATCACGTTCTGGGCGGACAAGCCCTCGGCGTTGGTGACCAGGAGCAGCTTGCCGTCCATCATTTCTGCGAGACGCTTGGCCTTGTCGTCGATGGGGTAGCTGAACAGCTCCTCAGCCAGATCCACCTTGATGATGCGCGACAGGTGCGCCTCGCTGACCGCGTGGTAAAAGCGCGCCTTGGCGCCGCTGTCCGAGAGTTTGCGGCCCCGGTGCTTCACGCCTTCGTCCCGCTCGGTGAGCTTGCCCGTCCATTGGTCCGCCTGGCGGGTCAGCGCGTCGATAGACGAGTGACAAGCAGCCGCCGACACACTCAGCATTGATTACGGTGCCAAAAACTGCTGGCGGAATACGGAACTGAACCCACGTCCGTGTATGAGGTTCGTTAGGAAAGCACGGTTCTTGAGGACGCCCGCCTCTATCAAATGGCCGTTTTGCATCCTGAAAAACCGGTTGAACCAGCCCAAAATTGCGGCAGTCCCAAAATGGGACTACACTGTAACCAATGCGAGTCATTGCCGTGTCCACCCTTCGAGCATTTTGGGAACTGCACCCTGATGCCGAGCAGCCACTGAAGGCTTGGTACGAGGAAGCGACGCTCGCATCCTGGACCCAGCCCGCCGACATCAAAGCGCAGTACCGCAGCGCCAGCGTGCTGAAGAACCGTCGTGTGGTCTTCAACATCAAAGGCAATGACTATCGACTGATCGTAGCCATTGCTTACAAGTTACAGATCGTCTACGTGAAGTTCGTCGGCACCCACAAGGAGTACGACGCTGTCGACGCAGAAACCGTTGAAATGGCCTGACCGGCCACGGAGGAAAACATGGACATCCGCCCTATCCACACCGAAGCAGACTACAAGGCCACGCTCAAAGAGATTTCGGCCTTGATGGAGTCCGACCCTGATCTGGGCACGCCGGAGGGTGATCGCCTGGACATCCTAGCCACACTGGTGCAGGCCTACGAGGCCAGGCACGTTCCCATTACTGCGCCGGATCCGGTGGAAGCCATCAAATTCCGGATGGATCAGAGCGGGCTGTCCGTCAAAGATCTTGAGCCCATCATTGGCAAGAGCAACCGCGTCTACGAAGTCCTGAGCCGCAAGCGCCCGCTCACGCTGGCCATGATCCGCAGATTGCACAAGAGTCTGGGCATCCCGGCCGATGTGCTGATTGCGGAGACGGCTACAGGGTGATCGTCGAACCACGCACGTGGGGAACGCCACTCCTGCATTTGCAGACCGTCCAGCTCACGCGGTTCATCCCCACGCACGTGGGGAACGCTCTTGGTGGTGGTCTCGGTGTCACTGACCGCCACAACAGAGCCACCGATGATCGGCGTATAGAAGCCACTTGAACCAAGGCTATTTTCTGTAGTTCCCCGAGTAATGTCGCTCTGACACCAGGGCCTCCGCACTCGGTTTACATAATATGTCTATGGATTTAATCAATAAAATCAAGGCGCCGAGCGATATCGCCTGAATGTTTCTCTTAGCCGAAGCCAGCGAACTTTGGTTCCTTTTCCGCTCACTGCAATTCGGGCTCAGCGAGGAGTGTATTTAGTATCAGTTGCTTGGCGAGCGCTGGCGCGATGATGTTCGAGTGCGGAGGCCCTGCTCTGACGCTTACTCTCCATCCTCGCCGACCGCCGCATCGACCCCGGCCGCGGCCACATCGACGGTGGTCTCGACCACCGTCGCCCCGATCTTGACTGCGGTCACGCCGACGGTGACCACGGCGTCGGCCACCGCCACCACCGCGCAGCCCTGCAGCAGCACGGCCAAGGCCACGCCGACCAGCACCAGACCAGACCGCGGCACCGCCCCGCACCCGGGACGGGCGCTCGCCGCGACGGCGCTGCCGCGCCCCTCAGCCACGCCCGCCTTCGAGCACGCGCAGCAGGCTGGAGGTGTCCTCCCGCCCCCAGCCCGCGCCCATCAGCGCGTTGAGCTGTTGCCAGACCTGCGCCGCCACCGGCAGCGGCGCCCCGAGCCGGGCAGCCTCGTCCATCAGGAGGGCGAAATCCTTGTGGTGCAGGCGGGCCTCGATGCCGGCGCCGAAGTCGCGCTCGACCATGCGCTGCCCCATCACCTCGAGCACCCGCGACCCTGCCGAACCGCCCATCAGCGCACTGCGCACCGCGGCGACATCGACGCCGTGCACAGCGGCAAGGCGGACGGCCTCGGCGCAGGCCTGGATCGTGCTGACCATGATCATCTGGTTGCACGCCTTGGCCACCTGCCCGGCGCCGGGCGGGCCGATATGGACGATGCGCCGCCCCAGCACCGCGAGCAGCGGGCGCACCCGCTCCAGCGTCGCCGCCTCGGCGCCGGCCATGATCGCCAGGCTCGCCTCGTGCGCGCCCTGCGCCCCGCCCGATACCGGCGCATCGACCCAGCCCACGCCGCGCTCGGCATAGCGGGCGGCGAGCATGCGCGCGCTCGCCGGCGCGATCGTGCTCATGTCGACATGGACCGCGCCGGGGCTGAAGCCCTCGGCCAGCCCGTGCGCCCCGAACGCCAGCGCCTCGACATCGGCGCTGGCGGTGACCATGGTGATGACGACTTCGCTGCGCGCCGCGAGCGCGGCCGGGGTCGCGCACACTGGCACCCCTTCGGCAACGAACGCCGCCGCTTGCGGCCGCCGCGCCCACAGCGCGAGTTCATGGCCGGCAGCGAGCAGGTGGCGCGCCATCGGCGCACCCATCACGCCCAGCCCGATAAAACCCACTTTCATGTGATTGCCCCTGTTTTCGACCGTGACGGTTCGAACGCCACGGTCCGATCGTCACTCGCCCGCAGCGCCGCTCATGCGCTCGAGCAGCTTGAGCATGGCCACCGAATCCTCCTCGCCCAGGCCGCTGCCGACCATCGCCGCATACATCTGCGCCGCCGCCGCGGTCGACGGCAGCGCCAGGCCGAGGCGCTGGGCCTCGTCGAGGACGATGCGCATGTCCTTGTGGTGCATCCAGGCCTTGAACCCGGGGCGGAAGTTGCGCTCGAGCATGCGCTGGCCGTGGTTCTCCAGGATGCGCGAGGCGGCGAAACCGCCGAGCAGGGCCTCGCGCACCTTGCCGCCGTCGACGCCGCTCTTGCGCGCGAAGTTGAGCGCCTCGGCGACCGCGGCGACCCCGACTCCGGTGAGGATCTGGTTGCACGCCTTGGCGACCTGGCCGGCGCCGGCCTCGCCGACGCGGGTGATCGACTGCCCCATGGCTTCGAACAGGGGACGGGCGCGCGCGCAGGCCGCCGCCTCGCCGCCGACCATGATCGTCAGCGTGGCGCCTATCGCCCCGCCCTCGCCCCCGGAGACCGGCGCATCGAGCGCGGTGATGCCGCGCTGTGCCAGGCGCGCGGCGATCGACTGCGCCGCCGCGGGGGCGATGGTGCTCATGTCGATGTGCAGGTGGCCTGCGCCCGCCCCGTCCGCCACTCCGGACGGGCCGAGCACGACCTCTTCGACGTCAGGCGCATCGGCGACCATGCTGATCGTCACCGGCGCCCGGCGGGCGAGTTCCGCGGCGCTGGCGCAATCGCCCGCCCCGGCGTCGAGGAGGGGCTGCATCGATTCGCGCCGCCGGCTCCACACCTGCACCGTGTGCCCGGCCTTGAGGAGGTTGAGCGCCATGGGTCGCCCCATGAGGCCCAGCCCGATGAATCCGACATCCATTTTCCGCATTCTCCCTGGGTTCGCTCCGGCCCGCGTCAGGCTGGCCCCGCGGTCGGATCGCGGCCATAATCGCCGCCATGAAATACGGCGCAATCATCAAGGAAATCGGGCGGGGCGCCAAGGGCGCGCGCGCGCTCGATGCGGCCACCGCGGCCGCGCTGTTCGGCGACATCCTCGACGGCACGGTCCCGGCGCTCGAGCTGGGCGCGATCCTGATCAGCTTCCGCCTGAAGGGCGAGTCGCTCGACGAACTGGTCGGCTTCAAGCAGGCGATGGACGCGCGCACCGCGCAGCTCGCCGTGCCCGCGGGGCCGCGCTGCGTGGTGCTGCCGACCTACAACGGCGCCCGCCGCCAGCCCAACCTGATGCCGCTGGTGGCCCTGCTGCTGGCGCGCAGCGGGGTGCCGGTGCTGATCCAGGGGCGGCACGACTTCGACGCCCGGGTGAGCCCGTTCGAGCTCCTCGCTGCGCTCGAGTTGCATCCGGCCGCCGACCCGGCCGCCGCTTCGGCGCAGCTCGCGGCCCGGCGCATCGCCTGCCTCGGCGTGGACCAGCTGCTGCCGGGACTGGACGCGCTGCTCGCGCTGCGCCTCCGCCTGGGCGTGCGCGCCAGCGGCCACACCGTCGCCAAGCTGCTCGACCCCTGCCGCGGACGCAGCGTGCGGGTGGTTGCGGTAACCCATCCCGAATACCTCGAGCGGATGGACGCCTTCCTCCGCGCCGACCGGGCGCGTGCGATGCTGCTGCGCGGCACCGAGGGCGAGATCTACGCCAACCCGCGGCGCTGCCCGGAGATGAAGACCTATGTGGACGGTGAAGCGGCGATCGGCGTCGCCGCTGAAACCGGCGGCGCGCCTCCGCTCGAGACCCTCCCCGGCACGCCCTCTGTGGCCGACAACGCGGCGCTGATCCGCGCCATGCTCGCCGGCGACGTCCCGGTCCCGGGGCCGATCACCGCCCAGGTCGCGGCCCTGAAGGCGCTGGCGGAGAATTGAAGGCGGCGCGCGCCGGGGGAATGCGCCCCCGGCACGGCGCACCGGATGAGGAAACCGGGCGGGCAGGAAAGCGGACGCCCCGACGCTCAGTCCCCCAGGCGCCCGGCACGGTAGTCGGCGACGGCGCGGTAGATTTCCTGCTCGGTATTCATCACGAAGGGGCCGTACTGGGCGATCGGTTCGTTCAGCGGCCGCCCGGCGATCAGCAGCGCACGGGTTTCGACGCCTCCTTTCACAGCTTCGACCACCACGCCGTCGCTGCCGGCTTCGTTGCCGAGGATCGCCATGGTGCGCACCGGCACGGCGGTGCCGCCCACCGCCAGTTCCCCCCGGTAGACGTAGAGGAAGGCGTTGTGTCCGGGCGGCAGCGCCTGGCTGAACGTAGCCCCGGCCGGCAGCCGGAGGTCGAGGTAGAGCGGCGCGGTGGCCTCGCGGCTGACCGCGCCCTGCACGCCCTGGCTTTCGCCGGCGATCACGACCACTTCCACCCCGGCCGCGGTGGTAAAGCGCGGCAGCGCCGCGGCGGCGAAATCACGATACCAGGGGGCGCTCATCTTGTCCTTCGCCGGCAGGTTCAGCCACAGCTGGAAGCCTTCCATCCGCCCTTCTTCCTGCTGCTGCGGGATCTCGGAGTGGATCACGCCGCGCCCGGCGGTCATCCACTGCACGCCGCCGCTCTCGAGCAGGCCTTCGTGGCCGGCGCTGTCGCGGTGCAGCATGCGCCCGGCGATCATGTAGGTGACGGTCTCGAAACCGCGATGCGGATGGTCGGGAAAGCCGGCGATGTAGTCGTCGGCGCGGTCGCTGCCGAAAGCGTCAAGCATCAGGAAGGGATCGAGACGCTTTTGCAGCCCCTGGGTCAGTACCCGGGTGAGCTTGACCCCGGCGCCGTCGGACGTGGGCCGGCCGGTGACCAGGCGCTCGACCGTGCGCGGACGGCGAAGCGCCGCTGGCGGGGTCGGAAACGGATTCACGGCATTCATCAGCGTTCTCTCCTTGAGGTGGGGGGCGGGCGATCCCGCCCCATCCTTCATCGACCGGGGCGGGGGCGGCATCGAGCCGCTCCCCGCACCCGACCGCACAAGCCGCCGGGCGCCGCGCTCAGCTCAGCGCAGCGACGATGTCGGCCTCGGCTTCGGCGAAGCCCTGCTTCACCGCCTCTTCGCCCATGTTCAGGCCTTCGGCGTAGATGAAGCGCACGTCGGTGATGCCGAGGAAACCGAACAGGGTCTGCAGGTAGGGCGTCTGGGTATCGGCCGGGGTGCCGCGGTAACGGCCGCCGCGGGCGAAGGCGACGAACACTTTCTTGCCCCCGAGCAGGCCTTCCGGGCCGTTCTCGGTATAGCGGAAAGTGACGCCGACGCGGGCGATGGCGTCGATCCAGTTCTTGAGCTGGGTCGAGATGCCGAAGTTGTACATCGGCACGCCGAGCACGATGACATCGGCGGCCTGGACTTCGGCGATCAGCGCATCGCTCGCAGCCACGCGGGCGGCCTGCTCGGGGGTACGCTGTTCGGCGGGGGTAAACAGCGCCCCGAGCGCGGTCTCGTCGATCACCGGCGCCGGAGCGCGGGCGAGGTCGCGCTCGACGACTTCGGCCTGCGGGTTCTCCGCCTGCAGGCGGGCGACGATGTCACGGGCGATCCGGGTGGAGTTGCCGGCTTCGGAACGGGCGCTGCCGTTGATCTGCAGAATCTTCATGTCAAGTCCTCGCAAGGGTTGGGATCAGGTGGGGCTCAGTCTATTAGCGGAAACTGATTGCATTAAGCGGGCCGGACGAACATCATTGTTCCTTCCATGGAACAGATAGACCCCAACGATCTGCTGATCTTTGCCCGCGTCGTCGACGACGGCAGCTTCACTGCCGCCGCCGAGCGCCTCGGCCTGCCCAAATCGACCGTTTCACGCCGGCTCTCCCAGTTCGAGGAACGCCTGGGAGAACGCCTGCTGCTGCGCACTACGCGCCGGCTCAACCTCACCGAATTCGGCCGCGCGCTGCTCGAACACGCGCGCCAGGTCGGGGCCGAGGTGGAGGCGGTGGCCGCATTGGCCGAAAGCCGCCAGGTACAACCGAGCGGGCGACTGCGGGTATCGATGCCGAGCGACTTCGCCAACCTGCTCCTGACCGACATGCTGGCCGCGTTCTCGGCGATGCACCCGGCAGTGACGCTGGAGCTGGATCTGTCGCCGCGACGGGTCGATCTGCTCGGGGAGAATTTCGACATCGCCATCCGCCTCGGCGACTTGCCCGACGACACCCTGCTCGCCGCCCGCCGGCTGGCGGAATTCTCCTGGGGACTGTATGCGGCGCGGAGCTATCTGGCCGAAAACGGCACCCCCGAACGCCCGGAAGACCTCCACCGGCACCGTGCGTTACACCTCCAGGCACGCACCGGCGAACCCGCCGGGTGGACCCTGCTGCATGCCGACGAACGCTGGGAGGGCGTGCCGCCGGGCTCGATCACGGCCAACTCGCCCGAGCTGCTGATCCGCTTCGCCCGCGCCGGCGCGGGAATCGCCGCCGTGCCCGATTACTTCGCCGAACCTTACGTGCGGCGCGGCGAACTGCAGCGGGTGATGCCGGCGTGGAGCCTGCCGTCGATCACCGCCTGGGCGGTCTTTCCCGGGCGCAAGCTGATGCCGACCAAGACGCGCGCCTTCCTCGACATGCTGCTGGCCGCATTGGCGCGCTGAACCGCCCCCGACCGGGGCGCGCTGCGAAAGCGGCTCGGGTGCCGGCGCCGCCGACGAGCATCACAAGCACCGCCGCGTCCCGGGTGACATGCCGGGAACCGGAACGAGCGCCTACAATGCCGCTTTCCCGACCGAAGACGGATGCCCATGGCCCTGCTGCAACGAATCCTGTCCCTGCCCGCGCGCGTGCTCTATCTCGCGCTCTTCCTGGTCGCCGCCGGTCTGCTCGGTTTCGGCCTCTATCTGCAGCACGTCGTCGGCCTCGAGCCCTGCCCGATGTGCATCATGCAGCGCTACGCCTTCGCCCTCGCCGCCGTGCTCGCCCTGCTCGCCGCAATTCACGGCCCGGAACGGACCGGAGTACGGGTCTATGCCGCCCTGATCGGCCTCGCCGCCCTTGGCGGCGGCGCCATCGCCGCCTGGCAGAGCTGGCTGCAGCTCGACCCGCCGGCGATTCCCGAATGCGGCCCCGGGCTGGAGTTCATGCTCGAAAGCTTCCCGCTCGCCGAAGCCCTGCCGATGATCTTCCGCGGCGCGGGCGACTGCGCGGTGGTCGACTGGACCTTCCTCGGGCTGTCGATCGCCAACTGGTCGCTGCTGAGCTTCGGCGCGACCCTGGCGTTCGCCGTGTGGATGCTGCGCCGCGGCTAGGCAGACCGGCTTCAGCTGCAGCGGGCCGGGCCGTCCTTGACGCCGAGCTTGTGCAGGATGTTCACCAGCGGACACACGCCGGTGAACGCGCTCTGGAACAGGTTTGCGCCGACGAAGGCGGTCACCCACAGGAAGTGCTTGCTGACGAACAGCGGCGAAGCCTCGACACCGAGCGCGAGCGAGATCAGGACGAAGGCGCCGGCGAAGGCGCGCACGTAGTCGTTGGTGGTCATGCGGGATTCTCCTCGGGGTTTTTGAGGCTTGCGATGCGGCCGCGCATGGCGGCGTAGTAGAGCACCGGGATCACCACCAGGGTGAGCACGGTGGACACGAAGATGCCGAAGATCAGGCTGATCGCGAGCCCGTTGAAGATCGGGTCGTCGAGGATGAACACCGCGCCGATCATCGCTGCCAGCGCAGTGAGCCCGATCGGCTTGGCGCGCACCGCGGCGGCGCGGATCAGCGCCTCGCCGAATTCCATTCCCGGTTTTCCATCCTCGCCTCGCACCTGCTGATTGACGAAATCCACCAGCAGGATGGAGTTGCGCACGATGATGCCGGCGAGCGCGATCATGCCGATCATCGACGTTGCGGTGAATTGCGCGCCAAGCAGGGCGTGGCCCGGCATCACGCCGACGAGGGTGAGCGGGATCGGTGCCATGATGATGAGCGGCACGAGGTAGCTCCGGAACTGCGCCACCACCAGCAGGTAGATCAGGATCAGCCCGACCGCGTAGGCGGCACCCATGTCGCGGAAAGTCTCGTAGGTGATCTGCCACTCGCCGTCCCACTTCAACTGATAGCCGGCGTAGGGGTCGGCGGGCGGGCGGATGAACCACTCGCCGAGCGTGCCGGCGAGCCCCGGCGCGCCTTCGAGCGCCATGCCATTCACCTTCGATCGGATGTCGAACATGCCGTACAAGGGCGAATCGAGCTTGCCCCCCATGTCTCCGGTCACATACACCACCGGCAGCAGGTCCTTGCGGTAGAGGATCTGCTCGCGGCGGGTCTCGGCGACCTGCACCAGTTCGGAGATCTTCACCAGCTGGCCGGCGTTGTCGCCGCCGCGTGCGCGCACCTGCATCGCGAGCAGGTCGGCGAGGTCGGACTGGCGTGCCGCGGGCAGCTGGACGCGCACCGGAATCTCGTACTTGTTGTCGCCGCCATGCACCGGAGTGACGTTCTCGCCCGAGAGGCCGAGGCGCACGACTTCGACGATGTCGGCCTGGGCCACGCCCATGCGCGCGGCCTTGGCCTGGTCGACGCGCAGCACCAGCTTGGGCGCATCCTCGTCCACGGTGTCGTCCACGCCGACGATGTCGGGCGTGTCCTCGAAGGCGGCGCGCACGCGCCTTGCCACCTCGACCTGACCGTCGTAGTCCGGGCCGTAGATCTCGGCGACAATCGGCGACAGCACCGGCGGGCCGGGCGGGACTTCCACCACTTTGGCGTTGCCGCCGCTGCGACGCGCGATCGCGGTGACCGCGTCGCGCACCGACACCGCGATCTCGTGGCTCTGGCGCGTGCGCGCAGTCTTGTCCACCAGGTTGACCTGGATGTCGCCCTGCTCGGGCGCGCTCCTCAGGTAGTACTGGCGCACCAGGCCGTTGAAGTTGATCGGCGCCGCGGTGCCGGCGTAGGACTGCCAGTCGGTGACCTCGGGCACGGTCGCCAGATGGGCGCCGATCTCGTTCAGCACACGTGCGGTGTCCTCGACCGGGGTGCCGACCGGCATGTCGAGCACAACCTGGAACTCGCTCTTGTTGTCGAAGGGCAGCATCTTCATGACCACGAGCTGCACCACCGGCAGCGCCACCGAGACGCCGATGAGGGCGAACACGGCGAGCCACAGCACCCGCCGGTTGCGCGCGCCGCGGCGGGCATCGAACATCGGCGTCATCACGCGGCGGAAGAGGCCGTCGAGCCGCTGCGTCATCCTGTCCTCGCCGCCGTGCGGGTGGGCGTCGACGCTCTTCAGCATCTTCTGCGCCAGCCAGGGCGTGACCACGAAGGCCACCACCAGCGAGATGAACATGCCCATCGAGGCGTTGATCGGGATCGGGCTCATGTAAGGGCCCATCAGCCCGGTGACGAAGGCCATCGGCAGGAGCGCCGCGATCACGGTGAAGGTGGCGAGGATGGTGGGACCGCCGACTTCATCCACTGCCTTGGGGATCCGCTTCCACAGCGGCGTGTCGGGCTCGAGCGTGTGCCAGCGGTGGATGTTCTCGACCACCACGATGGCGTCGTCGACCAGGATGCCGATCGAGAAGATGAGCGCGAACAGCGACACCCGGTTGAGGGTGAAGCCCCACGCCCAGGACGCGAACAGGGTCGCCGCGAGCGTAAGCGACACGGCGATGCCGACGATGATCGCCTCGCGCCGGCCGAGGGCGAAGAACACCAGCGCCACCACCGCGGCGGTGGCGAAGGCGAGCTTGCCGATGAGCTGGCTGGCCTTGTCGTTGGCGGTCTTGCCGTAGTCGCGGGTGACGGTGAACTCCACGCCTTCCGGAATCAGGCTGCCGCGCAGGTTCTCCAGGCGCTCCATCGCCGCCCGGGTGACGTCGGCGGCGTTGGCGCCAGGCTTCTTCGACAGCGCCAGGGTGACTGCGGGGAAGAGGCCCTGCTGGCCGATACCGCGCTGTTGGGCGGCGGCGCCGGTACCGAACCAGACGTATTGCGCAGGCTGGTCGGGGCCGTCGACGACCTCGGCGACATCGCGCAGGAACACCGGCCGGCGCTCGGACACGCCCACCACCAGGCTGCGGACGTCTTCGGCGGACTCGAGATAGGTGCCAGTCTGCACCAGCACCTCGCGGTTGCCCGCGACCAGGCTGCCCGCCGGCTGCGAAGCGTTGGCGAGCTGCAGCGCGCCGCGCAGCTCCTGCGCGGTGACGCCGTGCGCGTTCATGCGCTCGATGTCCATGTTCACCCGGATCACATGGCCGGGGCCGCCGACGGTGACGACGTCGCGCGTGCCGGGGATGCGCTTCAACTCGGTCTCGGTCGCGCGCGCGACCTGCTGCAGCGAGAACGCGGCGCGCGCGGGATCGGCGGTCCACAGCGTGAAGCTGGCGATCGGCACGTCGTCGATGCCCTTGGGCTTGATCAGCGGCTGGCCGACGCCGAGCTGCGGCGACAGCCAGTCGGCGTGCGACTGCACCGTGTCGTACAGGCGCACCAGCGCGGTCTGGTTGGGCACGCCGACCTCGAACTGGACGGTGATCACCGCCATCCCCGGGCGCGACACGGTATAGACGTGCTCGACCCCGGCGATACGCGACAGCACCTGCTCGGCCGGGCGCGCCACCAGGGCCTCGACGTCGTGCGCCGAGGCCCCGGGAAAAGGCACCAGCACGTTGGCCATGGTGACGTCGATCTGCGGCTCTTCTTCCTTGGGCGTGACCAGGGTGGCGAAAATGCCGGCGAGCAGCAGCACCAGCGCGAGCAGCGGCGTGATCGCGTTGCGCTGGAAGGCAGCGGCGATACGGCCGGAGATGCCGAGGCGGATTGTCATCGTCGCCTCCCGGCTCAGCGTGTGGCGGCCGCGCCGCGGGTCTCGATGCCGGCCTGCACCGGGTCGAGCGCGAGGGTTTCATTCCCTTCCAGCCCGGAGAGCACTTCGATCATGCCGCTGCCCTGGTCGAGGCGCCCCGGGCGGACCTGGCGCAGGCGGAAGCCGCCCTCCCCGTCGGCGACATAGACCGCGCTCAGTTCGCCCCGGCGCAGCACCGCGGCAGCCGGAATCAGCACCGTGCCGGAGCCCCCCGCGGCGCCGAAATCGACCCGGGCGAAGCTGCCGGGAAGCACGCCTTCGATGCCCGCAGGCAGGTCGATGCGCACGCGCACGGTATGGGTGCGCGCATCGGCGGCCGGCAGCACGGTGACGGCGGCGGCATCGACCATCCGCCCGCCGCCCAGGTCGACGCGCACC
The DNA here is from genome assembly GCF_003030465.1 of Thauera aromatica K172. GTDB lineage: Bacteria > Pseudomonadota > Gammaproteobacteria > Burkholderiales > Rhodocyclaceae > Thauera > Thauera aromatica. The sequence continues at coordinate 2,889,735 of NZ_CP028339.1, forward strand.
TGCCGCAAGGGCGTGCCGAGCAGCGCCAGACGCTCCGGCGCCAGGTCGGCGACCGCACGCATTTGCGCCGGATCATAGACGGTGAGCAGACTGCGCCCGGGCTGGGCCATTTCGCCGTGCTCGATGTGGCGCTCGGCCACCACGCCGTCGAGCGGCGACGTGACGGTGGTGTAGGCACTCGCCGCCTGCGCCTGCGCCCGCGCCGCCCGCGCCGCATCGAGCTGCGCTTCGGCGGCCTGGTGGCGGGCGCGGGCGCTGTCGAGCGCGGACTCGCTGAGAAAGCGGCGCGCGACCAGGCTGCGGGCGCGCTCGTAGTCGGCCTTGGCGTTGATCCGCGCGGTTTCGGCCTGCACCACGCCGGCCTCGGCTGCGGCAAGTGCAGCAGCGGCTTCGGCGGGATCGATCCGCACCAGCACCTGGCCCTTGCGCACGCGCTCGCCGGCATCCACCGCCAGCGCCACGATCCGCCCCGGAACCTGGGCGGCAAGGGTGGATTGGTGCACCGCTTCGACCGTCGCTTCAGCCTGCACCGCAGCACCGAGGACGCGCATTTCGGCACGCACGGTCGCCACTTCGGCGTGCCCGGCAGCCGTGACCAGCAGTGCGACGAGGGCGGGGATCGCGCGCGCGGCGGCGAGGAAGCGAGGAATCTTCATATTTATAAGTATATTCTTATATATACGAAGGGCAAGTGCGATCCATTCCCTGCGCCTCATGCGCAGCCGCCCGCGCCGGCTCAATCCAGGCAGTTGCGGGCGTAGCCGGCAATCGCGTCGACGACCTCGTCGGCTTCACCAGCCGCCATCGACAGCGTGATCCGGCACGCTGGATGGGCCCGCCGGCTCGATTCGATCAGAGCCGGCAGGTCGCGCTTGAGGTGGCCGCCCTGGGCCAGAAAGACCGGCACCACCGCCACCCGCCGCACACCTGCGGCCACCAGTTCGGCGATCGCTTCGGGCAGGGTCGGGCGGATGAATTCGAGAAAGGCGAGTTCGACCCGCGGCGCCTCGGGCGCGGCGAGCAGGCGCGCCCGGATACGCTGCATCGGCCCGGCCCATTCGGGATCGCGCGCGCCGTGGCCGAACAGCACGACAGCGGACGCATGCGGCGGCACTGCATTCATCGGGAGGCCTCCTCGGGTAGGGTTCGGATCGGTGCCGTCTCGCCGGGCATCGGCACCGCGGCTTCGCAGCGCCGACCGGCTAGGCGACAGCGGGCGCTGGCGGCCGCAGCAGCAGTTCGAGCGCACGGGCAGAGCATAGCAGGCCGACGGTGGCGGTGACTGCCATGCTCGAGCCATAGCCGGCACAGGCCAGCCCCTGCAGGCCGGCGCGCGCACCGGAGGCGGCGTCGGTATCGCAGGCCCGCGCTTCGGGGTAGCGCAGCGGCTCGGTGGAAAACACCGCGGCGATGCCGAACTTCTTTTTCGGGTCGCGGGGAAAGCCGTGCTCCTTGCGCAGCCGGGCCCGTACCTTGGAGAGCAAGGGGTCTTGCAGGGTGCGCGCCAGGTCGTCGATACCGACCCGCGCCGGGTCGGTCTTCCCGCCGGCCCCGCCGGCCATGACCAGCGGGATGCGCCGGCGCCGGCAGACGGCGGCGATCGCGACCTTGGCGCGGACGTTGTCGATCGCGTCGATGACCACATCGAAGCCCTGAAGCAGGGCCTCGGCATTCTCCGCGGTGAGGAAATCCTCGATCCGGGTCACCGTGCACAAGGGGTTGAAGGCGGCGATGCGCTCGGCCATCGCCACCACCTTGGCCTGGCCGAGCGTGGCGTCGAGGGCATGGACCTGGCGGTTGATGTTGGATTCGGCGACATGGTCGAGGTCGATCAGGGTCAGGCGGCCGACACCGCTGCGTGCGAGCGCTTCGGCCGCCCACGAGCCGACGCCGCCGATGCCGACGACGCAGGCATGGCGACGCTGCAGCAGGTCCACCGTGCCGCTGCCGTAGAGACGGTCGAGACCGCCGAAGCGGCGCGCAGGATCGAGCTCGACGTTCATCGGCTGCTCAGGCGCGTTCCACCGCCGCACCTGGGCGGTCGAGCCAGACCCCGAGCCCCTGGGCGTTGAGTTCAAGGTCCATCCGCAGCAGCTCCAACGCCTGCTCTTCGTCGAGCGCCCAGTTCTGCCGTGCCGCCTCTTCGCGCATCACCTGCTCGAGGCCGGCAAGGATTTCGACGTGGCGGGCGACGCCGTCGCCGCGCGCCGCCCGTGCCACCGCGACCATGGTGTCGATCAGCCGGTGCAGGTCGGCGCCGAGGCGCTCGACGTCGACGACCCGGCCGTAGTGAGTGAGGTACATCGCCTGCGGCCGCATCGACAGCAGGCGATCGATCGAGGCGTGCATCGCCTCGGGGTCGAACTGGGTCGGGGTCGTCGTCGGCACTACGAAAGCGCGGCCGTCGACGTCGAGTTCGCGATAGGACAGGCCGAAGGCGTCACCGGTGAAGAACGCCTGCGCCCCCGCGTCCCAGATGCAGATGTGATGAAGCGCGTGCCCCGGGGTATCGAACACCCGGAAACGGCGCGAACCGAGGTCGAACTCGAAGCCGTCGGTGGCCGGGACGATACGCTCCGCCGGCACCGGAACGAGATGGCCGTAGAGCGCGAAAGCGCGCTCGGCACCGTACACCGCGGCCGTGCCTTCCCACAGCCTGGCCGGGTCGATCATGTGGCGCACGCCGCGCGGATGGACCAGCAGCTTCGCCTCGGGCAGGGCGCACATCAGGCTGCCCGCCCCGCCGGCGTGGTCGAGATGGATGTGGGTGAGCATGACCCACTCCACCGCTTCGGGGGCGACGCCGAGCGCCGCCAGCGCACCCAGCACGCGCGGAACAGCGGCATTGCTGCCGGTATCGACCACCGCGGCACGGCCGTCATGCACGACCAGGTGGACGGCGGCGAGCTGCGGCCGGCCATAGCCCGACTCCACCGTGTGCACGCCATCGGTATGGCTGATCAGATATTGCATGAACGTCCCTCCTCATCCTGCAAGCTTGGGGTCGTTCGCCCAGGTTCAATGGCCCGACGCCCGCGGCACAGTGAAGCGGGCGCGGCGCGGGCGTCGCGGACGCGTTTCAGAACGGGATATCGTCGTCGAAATCGCCGAAGCCGCCCGCCTGCGGAGCGGCGGAGGGCGCCGCCGCCGGGCGCTGCGGCGCCGAAGCCGGCGCACGCGCCGCCGCCGGAGACGGCGCATCCCAGCCGCCCTCGCCCGCCCCGCCGCGCATCGGCGCATCGCCGCCTTCGCGGCGGCCGAGCATCTTCATCTCGTCACCGCGGATTTCCGTCGTGTAGCGCTCCTGGCCGCTCTGATCCTGCCACTTGCGTGTGCGCAGGCTGCCTTCGATATAGACCTGGCTGCCCTTTTTCAAGTATTGCCCGGCGATCTCGGCGAGCTTGCCGAAGAAGACGACGCGGTGCCACTCGGTGGCCTCGCGGCGCTCGCCGGTGTTCTTGTCGCGCCAGGTTTCGGCGGTGGCGATGCGCAGGTTGCAGATCGCGTCGCCCGAGGGGGCGAAGCGGTTTTCCGGATCGGCGCCGAGGTTGCCGATCAGGATGACTTTGTTCACGGATGCCATCCGGTTCTCCTTTGAATGCGTGTGCGGACGGGCGGCAGCGGCCGCCCGTAACAGGGTTCAGCCATGTGCCGGAAGCGGGGCCGCCGGACGCACCGGGGGCGGCGCCATCGAGGCCGCCAGCGCGAGCCACAGCAGGGCCAGGGCGGCACAGAACAGGCTGACCGCGGCGGGACCGAAGCCCTGCCCCAACCAGCCGCCGAGCAGCCCTCCGAGAAACAGCCCGATCGACTGCAAGGTGTTATAGACGCCGAGCGCGGTTCCTTTCGAGCCCGGCGGCGCGATGCGTGAAATCCACGACGGCTGGGTGGCCTCGAGCACATTGAAGGCGACGAAGAACAGCGTCAGCATCAATGCCATTGGTATCAAAGCGTCACCCGCCAGCCAGAGCCCGAACTGCACCAGCACAAGCAGCGCGATCGCGGCGTTGAACACCGCCTTCATCCGGTCGTGGCGCTCGGCGAGGATCACCGCCGGCACCATGACGAGGAAGGACAGCAAGACCGCCGGCAGATAGACTTTCCAGTGCTCGGTCATCGCTAGGCCGCCGCCGGTGACCAGCGCCGAAGGCACCATGACCCACATCGTGGTCTGGATCAGATGCAGCGCGAACACGCCAAAGTTGAGCCGCATCAACTGGCCGTCGCGCAGCACGTCGATGAAACGGCCGGTGGCGCGCGGCACCGGCGGCGCTTCCGGCACCACCCACAGCAGCACGCCGATCGCGCCGAACGCGAGCACCGCGGTCAGCCAGAAGATTCCGTCCATGCCGATCACGGCGTACAGCAGCGGCGCCGCCACCATCGACAGCGCGAACACCAGGCCGATCGAGGAGCCGATCATGGCCATGACCTTGGTCCGATGCTGGTCGCGGGTGAGGTCGGCGGCGAGCGCGGTGACCGCCGCCGAGATTGCCCCCGCGCCCTGCAACACGCGGCCGACGATGATCATGTGGATGCCGTCGGCGAGCGCCGCGATCACGCTGCCGAGGACGAACAGCACGAGGCCGAAGACGATCACCGGCTTGCGCCCGAAGCGGTCCGACGCCGCCCCGTAGGCGATCTGCAGGCAGGCCTGGGTCAGCCCGTAGGCGCCGATCGCCAGCCCGACCAGGGTCAGGTCGTCGCCGCCCGGAATGCCCGCAGCGTGCACCGCGAACACCGGCAGGATCAGGAACAGCCCGAGCATGCGCAGGGCGAAGATCGCGGCCAGGCCCAGGCCGGCGCGGCGCTCTTCGCGGCTCATCGGATCGCGTGCGGAAACGGGCATCGGAAACGGCTTCGTCAAAACGCGGATTCTATCATCGCCGGCCTGGCTGGAGTCCTTGAGCCGAATGAACCGGCGCACCTCGCCGTGCCCTCCTCCGCATTCGCTCACGGCTGGCTGCACGCCGCCTTCTCTCGTATAGTCGGGCGTCCACCTCCAGTCAGGCGCCTCCATGGACGAAATCCGCATCCGCGGTGCCCGCACCCACAATCTCAAGAACATCAGCATCGATCTGCCGCGCAACCGGCTGACCGTGATCACCGGCCTGTCGGGTTCGGGCAAGTCCTCGCTGGCCTTCGATACCCTGTACGCCGAAGGCCAGCGCCGCTACGTCGAGTCGCTGTCGGCCTACGCGCGCCAGTTCCTGCAGCTGATGGAAAAACCGGACGTGGACCTGATCGAAGGGCTGTCGCCGGCGATCTCGATCGAACAGAAGGCGACCAGCCACAATCCACGCTCGACGGTGGGCACCGTCACCGAAATCCACGACTACCTGCGCCTGCTCTATGCCCGCGCCGGGACCCCGCACTGCCCCGAACACCCCGAGCACGCGCTCGAGGCGCAGAGCGTGGCGCAGATGGTCGACCACGTGCTGGCGCTGCCGGAGGAGACCCGGCTGATGATCCTCGCCCCGGTCGTCAGCGAGCGCAAGGGCGAGCAGCACGAACTGTTCGCCGAGTTGCGCGCGCAGGGATTCGTGCGCGTGCGGGTCGATGGCCAGGTGCACGAGCTCGATGCCCTGCCAGCGCTGGAAAAAGGCCGTCGCCACACCATCGAGGTGGTGATCGACCGCCTCAAGGTACGCCCCGAACTGCGCAGCCGCCTCGCCGAATCCTTCGAGACCGCGCTCACCCATGCCGATGGCCGGGCGCTCGCGGTCGAGATGGACAGCGCCCGCGAGCACCTGTTTTCCGCCCGCTTCGCCTGCCCGGTGTGCGGCTTCGCACTGGCCGAGCTCGAACCCCGCCTGTTCTCGTTCAACAATCCGGCCGGCGCCTGCCCGAAGTGCGACGGCCTCGGTCAGGTCGAATACTTCGACCCGCTGCGCGTGGTGGCGCATCCCGAGCTGTCGCTGGCCGCGGGCGCGATCCGCGGCTGGGACCGGCGCAACCAGTTCTACTTCCAGATGCTCGCGAGCCTCGCCGCGCACTACCGCTTCGACATCGAGACGGCATTCGAGGCGCTGCCGGAGAAGATCCGCGAAGTGGTGCTGTTCGGCTCCGGGCGCGACAAGATCGCGTTCCGCTACATGGCGGACAATGGCCGCATGGTGCTCAAGGAACACACCTTCGAGGGCATCATCCCGAACCTCGAACGCCGCCTGCGCGAAACCGACTCGACCGCGGTGCGCGAGGAACTGGGCAAGTACCGTGCGACCCGCGCCTGCCCGGCCTGCAACGGCAGCCGCCTGCGCGCCGAAGCCCGCCACGTGCAGATCGGCGGGCGCGCCCTGCACGAGATCGGCCGCTTGCCGCTGGGCCAGTGCCAGCACTTTTTCGCCGGACTACAGCTCAGCGGCGCGCGCGCCCAGGTCGCGGACAAGATCGTCAAGGAAGTCTCCGACCGCCTCGGCTTCCTGCTCAACGTCGGCCTCGACTACCTGTCGCTCGACCGCTCCGCCGACACCCTGTCCGGCGGCGAGGCCCAGCGCATCCGCCTGGCGAGCCAGATCGGCTCCGGCCTCACCGGCGTCATGTACGTCCTCGACGAGCCGTCGATCGGCCTCCATCAGCGCGACAACGACCGCCTGCTCGCCACCCTCGGGCAGTTGCGCGACCTCGGCAACACCGTGATCGTGGTCGAGCATGACGAGGACGCGATCCGCAGCGCCGACTACCTCGTCGACATGGGGCCGGGTGCGGGCGCGCACGGGGGTCACATCGTCGCCCACGGCACTCCCGCCGAAGTGATCGCCAATCCGGCCTCGGTGACCGGCGACTACCTTGCCGGGCGGCGCGCAATCGCCCTTCCGGCGCGGCGCACGGCGCCCGATCCGGGACGTTGGCTGCGCATCACCGGCGCGCGCGGCAACAACCTGAAGAATGTCACGGTGGATTTTCCCGGCGGCCTGTTCACCTGCGTCACCGGGGTGTCCGGCTCGGGCAAATCGACGCTCGTCAACGACACTCTCGCCGCGGCCGCGGCCCGTCGCCTGTACGGCTCCGCCACCGAGGCGGCAGCGCACGACGACATCGCCGGCCTCGACGCCTTCGACAAGGTGATCAGCGTCGACCAATCGCCGATCGGACGCACGCCGCGCTCCAATCCGGCGACCTACACCGGCCTGCTGACGCCGATCCGCGAGCTGTTCGCCGGCGTTCCCGAAGCGCGCGCGCGCGGTTACGGGCCGGGGCGTTTTTCCTTCAACGTGCGCGGCGGACGCTGCGAAGCCTGCCAGGGCGACGGCCTGATCAAGGTCGAAATGCACTTCCTGCCCGACATGTACGTGCCCTGCGACATCTGCCACGGCAAGCGCTACAACCGCGAGACCCTGGAAATCCGCTACAAGGGCCGCAGCATCCACGACGTGCTGGAAATGACCGTCGAGCAGGCGCAGGAATTCTTCCGCGCGGTGCCGGCAGTGGCGCGCAAGCTCGACACCCTGGTGGACGTGGGCCTGGGCTACATCCGCCTCGGCCAGAGCGCAACCACGCTGTCGGGCGGCGAGGCCCAGCGGGTGAAGCTCGCGCTCGAACTCTCCAAGCGCGACACCGGGCGCACCCTCTACATCCTCGACGAACCGACCACCGGCCTCCACTTCCAGGACATCGAACTGCTGCTGAAGGTGCTCCACCGCCTGCGCGACCACGGCAACACCATCGTCGTCATCGAGCACAACCTCGACGTCATCAAGACTGCGGACTGGATCATCGACATGGGGCCGGAGGGCGGCGACGGCGGCGGGCGGGTGGTGTGCCAGGGTACGCCGGAGGGGGTCGCCGCCGCGCCTGGCAGCTACACCGGGCGCTATCTGCGCCGCATGCTCGAGGCGCCGGCCCGCGCCGCAGGCGATCCCGCCTACGCGCCGTCCTCCGGGGACGGCACGGCGCCCCGGTAGCCCTGCGGGTTGCATCGCTGCCAGCGCCAGGCGTCCTCGCACATCGCCGCGAGGTCGCGTACCGCGCGCCAGCCCAACACCGCCGCGGCGCGTGCCGGATCGGCCCAGCAGGCGGCGACGTCACCCGCACGCCGGGCGGCGATGTCGTACGGCACCGCCCGCCCCGACGCCCGCTCGAAGGCACGGATCATTTCCAGCACGCTGTAGCCGCGCCCCGTTCCCAGGTTCAGCGTCGTGACTCCGGGCAGGCGGTCGATTTTCTCCAGCGCGCGCAGATGGCCCTGCGCCAGATCCACCACGTGGATGTAGTCACGCACGCCGGTACCGTCGGGAGTGGGGTAGTCGCCGCCGAACACCTGCAGGCGGGGCAAACGGCCCACCGCGACCTGGCTGACGAAGGGCATCAGGTTGTTCGGCAGGCCTTCTGGATCCTCACCGATGCGTCCGCTCGGATGAGCGCCGACCGGATTGAAGTAGCGCAGCAGGATGATGTTCCAGCGCGGGTCGGAGGCGGCGAGATCGCGCAGGATCTGTTCGCCCATCAGCTTGGTCCGGCCGTAGGGATTGGTCGCGGAAGTGGGCGCATCCTCGGTGACGGGCATCGGCACCGAAGCGCCATACACCGTCGCCGACGAACTGAAGACGATCCGCCGGCAGCCGGCTTCGCCCATGGCCTGGAGGACGCTCAAGAGGCCCTGGAGGTTGTTGTCGTAATACGCGAGAGGCTGCGCGACCGATTCGCCCACCGCCTTCCTGGCGGCGAAATGGATCACCGCCTCGATGTCGAAGGCGGCGAACACTCCGGCCAGGGCCGCCCGATCGCGCACGTCCGCCTGGATGAAACCCGCCAGCGCAGCGCCGCTGATCTCCTCGACCCGGCGCAGAGCCTCCCGCGAGGCGTTCGAGAGGTCATCGACGACGACGACTTCACGCCCAGCTTCGAGCAGTTCGACGCAGGTATGGGAGCCAATGTAGCCTGCCCCCCCCGTAACCAGGATCGCCCCCATGACGGCCCTCCCTCGACACGACCCCTGCGGGGCCGGATTTACTGGCAAGCGAAAAAAAACCGGGCCGGGCCCGGTTCTTCGTTTGCGAGCGCCCCGAAATCAGGCCGCTTCCGCTTCTTCCACTTCAACCGCGTCGACGTCCGGACGATCGAGCAACTCGATGTAGGCCATCGGCGCGTTGTCGCCATCGCGGAAACCGCATTTCAGGATGCGCAGGTAGCCGCCATTGCGCGTGGCGTAGCGCGGCCCCAGCTCGTCGAACAGCTTGACCACCATGTCGCGATCGCGCAGGCGGTTGAACGCGAGGCGGCGATTCGACAGGCTGGGCTTCTTGCCCAGGGTGATCATCGGTTCGACCACCCGGCGCAGTTCCTTCGCCTTCGGCAGGGTCGTTTTGATGACTTCGTGACGCAGCAGCGAGTTGGCCATGTTGCGGAACATCGCCTGGCGGTGGCTGCTGGTACGATTCAGCTTGCGAAGACCGTTACGGTGACGCATTTCAATTCCTCACTTGCCCGGCGACTCAACCGAGCTTCTCAAGCCCGGCCGGCGGCCAGTTTTCCAGTTTCATGCCAAGCGTCAGCCCGCGGGAGGCCAACACTTCCTTGATCTCGTTGAGCGACTTCCGACCCAGGTTCGGGGTCTTCAGCAACTCGGTCTCGGTGCGCTGGATCAGATCACCGATGTAGTAGATGTTTTCGGCTTTCAGACAGTTCGCCGAACGCACCGTCAGCTCCAGGTCATCCACCGGGCGCAGCAGCACCGGATCGATCTTCGGCTCGGCCGCCGCCTGGGGCGTGGTCGGGGTGCCTTCGAGGTCGGCGAATACCGACAGCTGATCCATCAGCACGCGGGCGGCGAAGCGGATCGCTTCTTCCGGGTCGACCGCACCGTTGGTCTCGATGTCGATGATCAGGCGATCGAGGTCGGTACGCTGCTCGACCCGCGCGCTTTCGACGAGGTAGCTGACGCGCCGCACCGGACCGAACGAGGCGTCGAGCACGATGTGCCCGATCGACTTGCTCTCGGCATTGGCCGGGCGAGCGTTGCCGGGAACATAGCCCCTCCCGGCCTCGACCTTGATCTGCATGTCGAGCTTGCCGCCAGGAGCCAGATGGGCAATGACGTGATCGGGATTGATGATCTCGACATCGTGACCGATTTCGATATCTCCCGCCGTCACCACCCCTTCGCCGGACTTGGCCAGACGCAGGGTGGTCTCGCTGCGGTTATGCAGCTTGAACACCACGCCCTTCAGGTTGAGCAGCAGATCGACGATGTCCTCGCGCACCCCGTCGAGCGTCGAATACTCGTGAAGCACGCCTTCGATCGTCACTTCCGTGGCCGCATGCCCGGGCAGGGACGACAGCAGGATGCGCCGCAGCGCATTCCCCAGCGTGTGGCCGAAGCCGCGCTCGAACGGCTCCATGGTCACCCGCGCCTGGACCGGCGAGGTGCTCTGGACGTCGATGATGCGCGGTTTCAGCAGTGCATTGCTTTGCATCGGCATTCCCTCGGAACTAGAAGAGGATCCGTCTCCCGATCAGCGGGAGTACAGTTCCACGACCAGGCCTTCATTGATCGTAGCAGGCAGTTCGCTGCGCACCGGATAGGCCTTGAACACGCCCTTGCCGGCCTTGGTATCGACTTCGAGCCACTCCGGGAAGCCACGCGAACCGGCGGCTTCGAGCGCGGCCTTGACCCGCAGGTGGTTGCGGGCACGCTCGGTCAGCTCGAGCACGTCGCCCGGGCGCACCACGTACGACGGAATGTTGACGCGCTTGCCATTGACCAGCACGCCGTTGTGGCGCACGACCTGGCGCGCTTCGGCACGCGAAGCGCCGAAGCCCATGCGGTAGGCGACGGAGTCCAGGCGACCTTCGAGCAGCTGGAGCAGATTCTCGCCGGTCTGGCCGCGGCGGCGGTCAGCTTCGGCATAGACCTTGCGGAACTGGCGTTCGAGCACGCCGTAGAGACGGCGGATCTTCTGCTTTTCACGCAGCTGGACGCCATACCCCGACAGACGCTGACCGGAGCGCTGGCCATGCTGGCCCGGCGCATAGGCGCGGCGCTCGATGGCGCACTTGTCGGTGAAACACTTTTCGCCCTTCAGAAACAGCTTTTCGCCTTCGCGACGGCACTGACGGCACTTGGGATCGAGATTACGAGCCACTTATCAACTCCTTGTCAGATACGACGCTTTTTCGGCGGACGGCAGCCGTTATGCGGGATGGGGGTGATGTCCGTGATGCTGGAAATCTTGATCCCCAGCGCATTGAGAGCGCGAACCGAAGACTCTCGCCCCGGGCCGGGGCCCTTGATGCGGACTTCGAGGTTCTTGATGCCGCATTCCTGAGCGACCTTGCCGGCCGCTTCGGCCGCCACCTGGGCCGCGAACGGCGTGCTCTTGCGCGAGCCCTTGAAGCCCGCGCCACCCGAAGTCGCCCACGACAGCGCGTTGCCCTGACGGTCGGTGATGGTGATGATCGTATTGTTGAAGCTCGCGTGAACGTGCGCGATGCCTTCCGCGACGTTCTTCTTGACCTTCTTACGAACCTTCGTTCCAGTCTTAGCCATTATCGGTTCCTATTACTTCTTGCCGGCGATCGCCTTGCGCGGGCCCTTGCGGGTGCGGGCGTTGGTGCGGGTACGCTGACCGCGCATCGGCAGGCCACGACGATGACGAACGCCGCGATAGCAGCCCAGGTCCATCAGTCGCTTGATGTTCATGGTGACTTCACGACGCAGGTCGCCTTCGACAACGAAGCGACCGACTTCGTCACGCAGCTTCTCCATGTCCGACTCGGTCAGATCCTTGACCTTCACCGAACGCTGGATACCGGCAGCGTCGCAAATCTTTTGAGCACGCGAACGGCCGATCCCATAGATGGCGGTCAGCGCGATCTCGGCATGCTTGTGATTGGGAATGTTTACCCCAGCAATACGGGCCATCCGTCTACCCCAAAATGCGAAACATTAAATTCTAATGCCTGGCGTTGACTTGATCAACCCTGGCGTTGACTTGATCAACCCTGGCGCTGCTTGTGCCGCGGATCGCTGCAAATTACGCGAACCACTCCCTTGCGGCGAACGATCTTGCAATTGCGGCAGAGCCGCTTTACCGATGCCTGGACTCTCATGGTCTTGCTCCTGTTTCTCTGTTCTTCACTTGGTCCGGAAAACGATCCGGCCCTTGGTCAGGTCGTAGGGGGTGAGTTGTACCGTCACCTTGTCGCCGGGCAGGATCCGGATGTAGTGCATCCGCATTTTCCCGGAAATGTGGCCAAGGACGTAATGTCCGTTCTCGAGCCTGACGCGGAATGTCGCATTGGGGAGGTTTTCGGTCACCTCGCCTTGCATTTCAATCACATCTTCCTTCGACATGGACTTACCTGCCCGGGAAACCCGCCCCCTTGAAATTCGCCTTCTTCAGCAGACTCTCATACTGATGCGACATCACGAACGCCTGGACCTGGGCCATGAAGTCCATCGTCACCACGACGATGATCAGCAGCGAGGTGCCGCCGAAATAGAACGGGACGTTCCACTTCAGGATCAGGAACTCGGGCAGCAGGCAGACCAGGGTGATATACACCGCTCCGGCCAGCGTCAGCCGCATGAGAATCTTGTCGATGTAACGAGCGGTCTGGTCGCCGGGACGGATCCCGGGAACGAACGCACCGCTTTTCTTCAGGTTGTCCGCCGTCTCCCGGGCATTGAACACCAATGCCGTATAGAAGAAGCAGAAGAACACGATCGCCAGCGCGTACAGCATCACGTAGATCGGCTGGCCCGGCGACAGCGTGGATGCGATGTCGCGCAACCAGTACATGCCTTCGGAAGAACCGAACCACTGCCCCAGCGTCGCCGGGAACAGGATGATGCTGGAGGCGAAGATCGGCGGAATCACGCCCGACATGTTCAGCTTCAGCGGAAGGTGCGAGCTCTGTCCGCCATACACTTTGTTGCCGACCTGACGCTTGGCGTAATTGACCAGGATCTTGCGCTGCCCACGCTCGACGAACACCACGAAAGCGGTCACCAGCGCCACCAGCACGCAGATGAACAGCGCGGTGAAAGGATGCATCGCACCGGTACGGACCAGTTCGAACAACCCCCCGATCGCACTCGGCAGCCCCGCGACGATCCCCGCGAAGATGATGATCGAGATGCCGTTGCCGATGCCACGCTCGGTGATCTGCTCGCCCAGCCACATCAGGAACATCGTCCCGGTCACCAGCGTCGCCAAGGTGACGAAGCGGAACATCAGCCCCGGATCGAGCACCAGGCCCGGCTGCCCTTCGAGGGCAATCGCGATCCCCAGCGATTGGGCGAAGGCAAGCAGCAGCGTGCCGTAGCGAGTGTACTGCGTGATCTTGCGTCTTCCGGCCTCGCCTTCCTTCTTCAGCGCCTCCAGCTGCGGCACCGCGACCGTCATCAACTGCATGATGATCGAGGCCGAGATGTAGGGCATGATGCCCAGCGCGAAGATGGTGAAGCGGGACAGCGCGCCGCCCGAGAACAGGTTGAACACCCCGAGAATGCCACCCGCCTGGGACTGGAACAGCTCGGCCAGTCGCTCGGGGTCGATCCCGGGAACCGGGATATGGGCGCCGATGCGATAGACGATCAGCGCGCCCACGAGGAACAGCAGGCGACGCTTGAGGTCGCCGAACCGCCCCGTGCTTCCCAGCGTGGCAGGAGGATTCGCCACAACCGTTTCCCTTGTTTACTCGGCCGCCACGGAACCGCCGGCAGCTTCGATCGCCGCCTTGGCACCCTGGGTAGCACCGACACCGCGCAACACAACCTTGCGGTTGATCGCCCCCGACAGCACGACCTTGGCGGACAGCGCATCCGCGGCGATCACGCCCGCCTGCTTGAGCGTCAGCAGATCGACTTCATCGACCGGCAGCTTGTCCAGTTCGGACAGGCGCACCTCAACGTTGCGCGCACGCGTCAGCGACACGAAACCGCGCTTCGGGAGACGACGCTGCAGCGGCATCTGGCCGCCTTCGAAGCCGACCTTGTGGAAACCGCCGGCGCGAGACTTCTGCCCCTTGTGGCCGCGGCCGCAGGTCTTGCCCAGGCCGCTGCCCATGCCACGACCGACGCGACGGGCGGTCTTCTTCGAACCGTCACCGGGTTTGATGGTATTCAGGCGCATTTCAACCCTCGCACTTGAGCAGGTAGGACACCTTGTTGACCATGCCCCGGACCTCGGGCGTGTCCGCCAGCTCAACCGTGTGGTTGAGCCGGCGCAGGCCGAGGCCGCGCACCGTAGCGCGGTGGGACTGCTTGGTGCCGATCACGCTCTTGACGAGCGTCACCTTGATTTTCTTGTCCGACATCGCTTACCCCAGGATTTCTTCGACGGACTTGCCGCGCTTGGCCGCAATTTCCGCCGGGGTGTTGATCGCCATCAGGCCGTTGATCGTGGCACGGACGACGTTGTACGGGTTGGCGGAGCCGATGCACTTGCAGATGACGTCGGTCACGCCCATCACCTCGAAGACGGCACGCATCGGACCACCGGCGATGATGCCGGTACCGGCCGGAGCGGGCTGCATCAGCACCGAGGCGGCGCCGTGCTTGCCGACCACGGTGTGCTGCAGGGTGCCGCTCTTGAGGGACACCTTGCGCATCTTGCGACGCGCTTCGTCCATCGCCTTCTGCACCGCCACCGGCACTTCGCGGGACTTACCCTTGCCCATGCCGATCCCACCGTCGCCGTCGCCGACCACGGTCAGCGCGGCGAAGCCGAGGATACGGCCGCCCTTGACGACCTTGGTCACGCGGTTGATCGCGACCATTTTCTCCTTCAGGCCGTCATCGCGCTCGTCGGAGGCTTGCGCACGTTTGGTTTGCTGCTTGGCCATACGATTCCTCGCTTAGAACTTGAGGCCGCCTTCACGGGCAGCCTCGGCCAGCGCCTTCACGCGGCCGTGATACAGGAAGCCCGAGCGGTCGAACGAGACCTGCTCGACACCGGCAGCCTTGGCGCGTTCGGCAATCAACTTGCCGACGAGCTCGGCCGCAGCCTTGTTGCCGCCGTTCGGGGCCTGGGCGCGGACATCGGCCTCGACCGTCGAAGCGGCCGCGAGCACGCGGGAACCGCAACCCGAAATGACCTGGGCGTAGATGTGGCAGTTGGACCGGAACACCGTCAGGCGAACCGCCTTGAGCTCCGCAATCTTGGCGCGAGTTTTGCGCGCACGGCGAAGACGAGTTTCTTTCTTGTTCATGACGAACCGCCTTACTTCTTCTTGGTTTCCTTGAGGACCACCACTTCGTCCGAATAACGGACGCCCTTGCCCTTGTAAGGTTCGGGAGCGCGGTAGGCACGCACCTCGGCTGCGACCTGGCCGACCTGCTGCTTGTCGATACCTTTGATCACGACTTCGGTCTGGGTCGGAGTTTCAACCTTCACGCCGGCCGGCATCTGGTGCACGACCGGATGCGAGAAGCCCAGCGACAGGTTCAGCTTGTCACCCTGAGCCTGGGCGCGGTAACCCACACCGACGAGGGTCAGCTTGCGCTCGAAACCCTTCGAGACCCCGGTAACCATGTTGTTCAGCAGAGCGCGCACGGTGCCCGACATCGCGCGTGCATTGGGCACGCCGTCACGGGCCTTGCACACCAGGGCATCGCCTTCACGCTCGACGCTGACTGCGGGGCTGAGCGGCTGGATGAGTGAGCCCAACGGGCCCTTGACCGCGACCTGGGAAGCGGAAATGCTGATTTCCACCCCTTGCGGGATCACGACCGGATTCTTCGCTACACGAGACATCGTTCCCCCCTTATGCGACGAGGCAGATGACTTCGCCACCGACGCGGTTCGCGCGCGCCGAACGGTCGGTCATCACACCGCGCGGCGTGGACACGATGGCGACACCGAGGCCGTTCATCACCCGCGGCAGATCGTCGCTGCCCTTGTAGATACGCAACCCCGGACGGCTCACGCGCTCGATGCGCTCGATGACCGGACGGCCGGCGTAGTATTTCAGCGTCACGTCGAGCGAGGCCTTGCCAGCCTCATCGCGCACGGCGTAAGCGTCGATGTAACCTTCATCCTGCAACACTTTGGCGATCGCAACCTTCAGCTTCGACGAAGGCATCGAAACCGTTGCCTTCTGGGCCTGCTGGCCGTTGCGGATGCGCGTCAGCATGTCGGCGATCGGATCGGACATACTCATCTTCGAATTCTCCTTACCAGCTCGCCTTGGTCATTCCGGGCACTTCGCCACGGAACGCGATTTCGCGCAGCTTGTTGCGGCACAGACCGAACTTGCGAAAAACACCGCGCGGACGCCCGGTGAGCGCGCAACGGTTGCGCTGGCGCGTCGGATTGGCGTTGCGGGGCAGTTGCTGCAGGGCCAGGCGAGCGGCCATGCGTTCTTCCTCGGACAGATTGCTGTCCTTGACCTGCGCGACGAGCGCGGCACGCTTGGCGGCGAACTTTTCCACCAGCTTGGCACGCTTTACTTCGCGATTGATCAGAGCGAGTTTCGCCATATCACCCTCAATTCTTGAACGGGAACTTGAACGCACCGAGGAGGGCACGCGCTTCCTCGTCCGTCTTCGCCGTGGTCGTGATGCTGATGTTCATGCCACGCAGCGCATCGATCTTGTCGTACTCGATCTCGGGGAAAATGATCTGCTCCTTGACCCCGAGGTTGTAGTTGCCACGACCATCGAAGCCTTTCGAGGCGATTCCGCGGAAGTCGCGCACGCGCGGCAGGGCGATGGTGATCAGGCGATCGAGGAACTCGAACATGCGCGGACCGCGCAGCGTGACCATGCAGCCGATCGGATAGCCGTCACGGATCTTGAAACCGGCGATCGACTTGCGCGCCTTGGTCGTGACCGGCTTCTGGCCGGCGATCTTGGTCATGTCACCAACGGCGTTTTCCAGGATCTTCTTGTCACCGACCGCCTCGCCGACACCCATGTTAAGGGTGATCTTGGTGATGCGCGGGACTTCCATCACGGACTTGTAGCCGAACTGCTGCTGCAGCGCCGGCGCGACTTCGTCCTTGTAAACTTGTTGCAAGCGAGCCATCGTCACTCCTTAGGCGTTCACCAGCTCGCCGTTCGACTTGAAGAAACGGACCTTGCGGCCATCCTCAAGCGTCTTGATCCCGACACGCTCACCCTTCTGGGTCGCGGGATTGAACAGCGCGACATTCGACACGTGGATCGGCATTTCCTTCTCGACGATGCCACCCACCTCACCCTTGAGCGGATTCGGACGAACATGCTTCTTCACCCGATTCACACCCTCGACCACGACGCGCTCGTCATCGACGCGGCGCAGCACGGTGCCGCGACGGCCACGATCCTTGCCCGTCAGCACCACCACTTCGTCACCCTTGCGGATCTTGTTCATCTACGGACTCCTCAGAGCACTTCGGGCGCCAGCGAGACGATCTTCATGAACCGCTCGGTGCGCAGCTCGCGCGTGACCGGCCCGAAGATGCGGGTGCCGATCGGCTCGAGCTTGTTGTTCAGAAGCACGGCCGCGTTGTTGTCGAACTTGATCAGCGAACCGTCGGGACGGCGAACGCCCTTGGCCGTGCGCACCACGACCGCGTTATAGACGTCGCCCTTCTTGGCACGTCCGCGCGGCGCCGCATCCTTCACCGTAACCTTGATGATGTCGCCAACGCCGGCATAGCGGCGCTTCGACCCACCCAGGACCTTGATGCACATCACCGAGCGCGCACCGGAGTTGTCGGCCACGTCCAGCTTGGACTGCATTTGAATCATGAAAGTATCTCCAACTTATCCCGCATGCGCGGACAGTCTTGGAACCCGTCAGGGTAGAATGCCCCGAGCGAGCCCCGGAGCAAAGAGGCAAAAGTATAACAGCTTGGCACTACTGCGCCAAGCTGTTTTTCTGCGACTTGCTTGTAACTCTGGTCAGATGATGCGTGCCTTTTCGAGCACCTTGGCGACCCGCCAGGTCTTGGTGCGCGAAATCGGACGGCATTCCTCGATTTCCACCAGATCGCCGGCGGCAGCCACGCCGTCTTCAACGTGAGCGTGGTACTTCGCCGAACGGGTAATGACCTTGCCGTACAGCGGGTGCTTGACCCGGCGCTCGACGAGGACGGTCACCGTCTTCTGCATCTTGTCGCTCACCACACGCCCAACCAGCGCGCGACGAACCTTTTCAACTTGTTCGCTCATTGCTGACCCGCCTTTTCGCGCAGGATGGTACGAACGCGTGCGATATCGCGGCGGACCTTCCCGATCTGACTCGTATTGCCCAGTTGCTGAGTGGCGTGCTGCATGCGCAGCGAAAACTGCGCCTTCAGCAGCTCGAGCAATTCATTGTTCAATTCATCTGCGCTCTTGGCGCGGAGTTCAGTGGCTTTCATGTTCAACCCCCAATCTGACGGGTAACGAACACGGTCTCGATCGGCAGCTTGGCGGCAGCGAGCCGGAAAGCTTCGCGAGCGAGTTCTTCGGCCACGCCGTCCATTTCGTAGAGCACCTTGCCCGGCTGGATCTCAGCGACCCAGTATTCGGGGTTACCCTTGCCGTTACCCATTCGGACTTCCGCCGGCTTCTTCGAGATCGGCTTGTCCGGGAAAATGCGGATCCAGATCCGGCCGCCGCGCTTGATGTGGCGGGTCATCGCCCGGCGCGCGGACTCGATCTGGCGCGCGGTCAGCCGGCCGCGGCCGACCGCTTTCAGGCCGTATTCGCCGAAGGACACCTTGGCGCCGCGGGTGGCAACGCCGGTATTGCGGCCCTTCTGCTCCTTCCGATACTTCCTTCTAGTCGGTTGCAGCATCATTCACTCCTGCTTTCTTCTTGCCGACCTTCGCCACGACGGGCGGGACGGCGACCCGGACGGCCCTCGCCGTCACGCGGCGCGCCACGGCGACCACGGCGGTTGTCGGCTTCGGGTTCGGCCGCCACCGGCTGCTCGTTGCGACCCAGCATCTCGCCCTTGAACACCCAGACCTTGATCCCGATGATGCCGTAGGTGGTCTTCGCCTCCGACACGCCGTAATCGATGTTGGCGCGCAGCGTGTGCAGCGGCACACGGCCTTCGCGATACCACTCGGTCCGGGCGATCTCGGCACCGTTGAGACGGCCCGAGCTCATGATCTTGATGCCCTGGGCGCCGAGGCGCATGGCGTTCTGCATCGCACGCTTCATCGCGCGACGGAACATGATCCGCTTCTCGAGCTGCTGGGCGATGGAATCGGCGATCAGCTTGGCATCGACTTCGGGCTTGCGCACTTCTTCGATGTTCACGTGGACCGGCACGCCCATGATCTTCTGCAGATCACGCTTGAGCGCCTCGATGTCCTCGCCTTTCTTGCCGATCACCACACCCGGACGGGCACTGAACAGCGTGATGCGCGCGTTCTTGGCCGGGCGCTCGATGATCACGCGGCCGACCGAGGCGTGCGCCAGGCGCTTCTTCAGGTAGTCGCGGACCTTCAGGTCCTCGTGCAGCATGCCGGAATAATCACGGCTGGAAGCGAACCAGCGCGAACCCCAGTCACGCGTGACGGCGAGGCGGAAGCCGGTAGGATGGATTTTCTGACCCATATTTACTCCTTACTCGCCGACAGTCACGTAGACGTGGCAGGTGGGCTTGAGGATGCGGTTGCCGCGACCCTTCGCACGCGCGGTGAAGCGCTTCAGCGTCATGCCCTCTTCCACGTGAATGGTCTTGACCTTCAGCGTGTCGATATCGGCACCATCGTTGTGCTCGGCATTGGCAATCGCCGATTCGAGCACTTTGCGGATGATCTTCGCGCCCTTCTTGGGCGAGAACGCCAGGGTGTTCAGTGCCTGATCGACGCGCTTGCCACGGATCAGGTCAGCGACCAGGCGGCCCTTCTGGGCCGACAGGCGCACGCCACGGAGCATTGCTTTGGTTTCCATGTCGTCTCGTCCCCTTAACGCTTGGCTTTCTTGCTGGCGGCATGACCCTTGAAGGTCCGCGTCAGCGCGAATTCGCCCAGCTTGTGGCCGACCATGTTCTCGGTCACGAACACCGGAATGTGCTGCTTGCCGTTATGGACAGCAATCGTCAGGCCGATGAAATCGGGCAGGATCGTGGAACGGCGCGACCAGGTCTTGATCGGGCGCTTGTCGTTGCTCGTCCGCACCGCGTCGACCTTCTTCAGGAGGTGCGCGTCGATGAACGGGCCTTTTTTGATAGAACGTGCCATCTTTTACCCCTTAACGCTTGTGACGACGCTGCACGATCATGTTGTCGGTGCGCTTGTTCGAACGCGTCCGATAACCCTTGCTCGGCGTCCCCCACGGGCTCACCGGCTCGCGTGCCTCACCCGTGCGGCCTTCACCGCCGCCATGCGGGTGATCGACCGGGTTCATCGCCACGCCGCGCACGGTCGGACGAATCCCGCGCCAGCGATTGGCGCCGGCCTTGCCGATCTTGCGCAGACCGTGCTCTTCGTTGCCGACTTCGCCGATGGTGGCGCGACACTCGACATGGACGCGACGGATTTCACCGGAGCGCAGTCGAAGCTGGGCATAGGAACCTTCGCGCGCCAGCAGCTGCACCGAGGTCCCGGCCGCACGCGCGATCTGCGCGCCCTTGCCCGGAGTCATTTCGATGCAGTGGATCGTCGAACCGACCGGAATGTTGCGGATCGGCAGGGCGTTGCCCGGCTTGATCGGCGCCTCGGAACCGCTGAGCAGCTGCTGACCGACCTCGACGCCACGCGGCGCGATGATGTAGCGACGCTCGCCGTCGGCGTAGCACAGCAGGGCGATGTGGGCGGAACGGTTGGGGTCGTACTCGATGCGCTCGACCTTCGCCGGGATGCCGTCCTTGTTGCGACGGAAGTCGACCAGGCGGTAGTGCTGCTTGTGACCGCCGCCCTGGTGGCGGACCGTGATGCGGCCGTTGTTATTGCGGCCGGCGTTCTTGCTCTGCTTTTCGACCAGGTTGGCGACGGGGCGCCCCTTGTACAGATCGGGGTTGACCACCTTCACCTGAGCGCGACGACCCGCAGAAGTGGGCTTCAGTTTTACCAGTGCCATGACTTATCACTCCCCAGCCGCAAAGTTGATTTCCTGGCCGGGCTTGAGGCAGACGAAGGCCTTCTTCCAGTCCTTGCGCCGGCCCATCGTCTTGCCGAAGCGCTTGACCTTGCCCTTGACGTTCGCGATCTGCACCGACTCGACCTCGACCTTGAATAGCGACTCGACCGCCGCCTTCACTTCGGGCTTGGTCGCATCGGAAGCGACCTTGAACACCACCTGCTCGTTCTTGTCGGCGATGTAAGTCGCCTTCTCGGAGATCTGCGGGGCGAGCAGCACCTGCAGCAGACGTTCCTGACTGATCGCGCTCATTGCCACGCTTCCTCCATCTTCGCCAGCGCACCCTTGGTGACCAGCACCTTCGGGAAGCGCACGAGCGACACCGGATCCGCCTCATGCACCTCGAGCACCAGGACCTGATGCAGATTGCGCGAAGACAGGAACAGGTTCTCGTCGATTTCGTCGGTAATCACCAGGACCGAGTCCAGGCCCATACCCTTGAGCTTCTGCGACAGCAGACGGGTCTTCGGCGCTTCCACGCTGAAGCTATCGACCACCGCGAGACGATCTTCGCGAGCGAGCTGCGACAGAATCGCAGCGACGCCGGCGCGGTACATCTTGCGGTTGACCTTCTGGCTGAAGTTTTCGTCCGGGCTGCTCGGGAAGATCTTGCCGCCCCCGCGCCACAGCGGACTCGACGCCATACCGGCGCGGGCATTGCCCGTGCCTTTCTGGCGGAACGGCTTGCGGGTCGACTTCGCGATCTCCGCACGGCCTTTCTGCTTGCGGTTGCCCGAGCGCGCATTCGCCATGTAGGCGGTCACGACCTGGTGCACCAGCGCTTCGTTGTAATCACGGCCGAACAGCACATCGGACGCCTGGAGCGTCGATGCCGCCTGACCCTGGTCATTCAAGAGTTTCAATTCCATTGCGCGCTCCTCAGGCCTTGACCGCCGGACGGACGACGACGTCGCCACCCTTGGCACCGGGCACCGCACCCTTCACGAGAAGGAGCTGGCGCTCCACATCGACGCGAACGATCTCGAGCCCCTGAGTGGTCCGCTGCACGTTGCCGTACTGGCCGGCCATGCGCTTACCCGGGAACACACGACCCGGATCCTGGGCCATACCGATCGAGCCCGGCGAGTTGTGCGAAATCGAGTTACCGTGGGAGGCGCGGTTCGACGAGAAGTTGTGGCGCTTGATCGGGCCCGAAAAGCCTTTACCGATGGTCACACCGGACACATCGACTTTCTGGCCGACCTGGAAGAGATCCGCACCGACGAGATCGCCGGCCGTGAAGCCGGCGAGCTGCTCGGCTTCGACGCGGAATTCCTTGATGCCGCGGCAGGGCTCAACCCCCGCCTTCGCGAGATGGCCCGCGACCGGCTTGGTGATGCGGCTGGCACGACGCTTGCCGTAAGCGATCTGCACCGCGGAATAACCGTCGGTGTCGCTCGTCTTGATCTGGGACACACGATTGTCCGACACGTCAAGCACCGTCACCGGGATGGTCCTGCCATCCTCGGCGAAGATGCGAGTCATGCCGACCTTGCGTCCAACAAGGCCTAGACTCATTTTTTTCTCCTGAATCCCGGTTGCGATTGACCGGGGGTCACAATTAATGCGCCAAAAGGCACAAAGGCCGGATTATACCGGCCCGTTGCAAACTTCCGCAAGCAGCGAATGCTTACTGGAGCTTGATCTCGACATCCACACCCGCCGGCAGGTCCAGCTTCATCAGCGCATCGACGGTCTTGTCGGTCGGGTCGATGATGTCCATCAGGCGCTGATGGGTGCGGATTTCCATCTGGTCGCGCGACGACTTGTTGACGTGCGGCGAACGCAGCAGATCGAAGCGCTCGATACGCGTCGGCAGCGGCACGGGGCCGCGCACCACGGCGCCGGTACGTTTCGCGGTCTCGACGATTTCGAGTGCCGACTGATCGATCAGGCGGTAATCGAACGCCTTCAGACGGATGCGGATTTTCTGGTTTTGCATGAACTTGTTCCTAAAGAGCGGATCGGGCAAAAAGAGCGAAAAGAGCAGTCGGGCGGCGCCACCGGCGACGCCCGTACAGCGAGCGGATTACTCGATGATCTTGGCGACGACGCCGGCGCCGACGGTGCGACCGCCCTCGCGGATCGCGAAGCGCAGACCCTCTTCCATGGCGATCGGGCAGATCAGCTTGACGGTGATCGACACGTTGTCGCCCGGCATCACCATCTCGGTGCCTTCGGGTAGCGAGATCGAACCGGTCACGTCCGTGGTACGGAAGTAGAACTGCGGACGGTAGTTGTTGAAGAACGGGGTGTGACGACCGCCTTCTTCCTTCGACAGGACGTAGATCTCGCCGGTGAAGTGGGTGTGCGGGGTGATCGAACCCGGCTTGCACAGCACCTGGCCGCGCTCGACGTCTTCACGCTTGGTGCCGCGCAGCAGCACGCCGACGTTGTCGCCCGCCTGGCCCTGGTCGAGCAGCTTGCGGAACATTTCGACGCCGGTGCAGGTGGTCTTGACCGTGGGCTTGATGCCGACGATCTCGATTTCCTCGCCGACCTTGACCACGCCGCGCTCGACGCGACCGGTCACCACGGTGCCGCGACCCGAGATCGAGAACACGTCTTCGATCGGCAGCAGGAAGGGCTTGTCGATCGCGCGCTCCGGGGTCGGGATGTAGGAATCCAGCGCCGCCGCCAGTTCCAGGATCGCCGGCTCGCCGATCGGCGATTGGTCGCCTTCGAGCGCCTTCAGCGCCGAGCCCTTGACGATCGGAATGTCGTCGCCCGGGAAGTCGTACTTCGACAGCAGCTCGCGCACTTCCATCTCGACGAGCTCGAGCAGCTCTTCGTCGTCAACCATGTCGCACTTGTTCAGGAAGACGATGATGTAGGGCACACCCACCTGGCGGGCGAGCAGGATGTGCTCGCGCGTCTGCGGCATCGGGCCGTCCGCGGCCGAGCACACCAGGATCGCACCATCCATCTGCGCCGCACCGGTGATCATGTTCTTGACGTAGTCGGCGTGACCCGGGCAGTCGACGTGCGCGTAGTGACGAGTCTCGGTCTCGTACTCGACGTGCGCGGTGTTGATCGTGATGCCACGCGCCTTTTCTTCCGGCGCCGCGTCGATCTGGTCGTAGGCCTTCGCTTCGCCGCCGAACTTCTTCGACAGGATCGTCGTGATCGCCGCGGTCAGCGTGGTCTTGCCGTGGTCAACGTGGCCGATCGTGCCGACGTTCACGTGCGGCTTCGTCCGTTCGAACTTACCCTTAGCCATGTTCGTGGGTCCTTATTGTGTGGGTTGCTGAATAATGTGAATGACTGGAATTACTTGCGGCTGCTGATCACCGCCTCGGCGACGCTCTTCGGCGCTTCGGCATAGTGCTTGAATTCCATCGAGTAGGTCGCCCGCCCCTGGGTCAGCGAGCGCAGCTGGGTGGCGTAACCGAACATTTCGGCCAGCGGTACCTCGGCCTTGATTTCCTTCATGCCGCCGGGGATGTCGTCCATCCCCTGGACGATGCCACGGCGCCCGGAAAGGTCGCCCATGACGTTGCCCATGTAGTCTTCCGGGGTCTCGACCACCACCGCCATCATCGGCTCGAGCAGCACCGGGCTGGCACGGCGCATCGCTTCCTTGAACGCCATCGAGCCGGCCATCTTGAACGCATTTTCGTTCGAGTCGACGTCGTGGTAGGAACCGAAATGGAGCGTGACCTTGACGTCGACCACCGGGAAGCCGGCGAGCACGCCGTTGTTGAGCGTATCCTGGATGCCCTTGTCGACCGCCGGGATGTATTCGCGCGGAACCACGCCACCCTTGACCGCATCAACGAACTCGTAGCCCTTGCCCTGCTCGGCCGGCTCGAGGTTGATGACGACGTGGCCGTACTGGCCGCGACCGCCCGACTGCTTGACGAACTTGCCTTCGACGTCGTTGGCGGCCTTGCGGATCGTTTCGCGGTAGGCCACCTGCGGCGCGCCGACGTTGGCTTCGACGTTGAACTCGCGCTTCATGCGGTCGACGATGATTTCGAGGTGCAGCTCACCCATCCCCGAAATGATGGTCTGGCCCGACTCTTCGTCGGTGCGCACGCGGAACGACGGATCTTCCGCCGCCAGGCGACCGAGCGCCAGACCCATCTTTTCCTGGTCGCTCTTGGTCTTCGGCTCGACGGCGACGTGGATCACCGGATCCGGGAACACCATGCGCTCGAGGATCACCGGCGCCGACACGTCGCACAGGGTCTCACCGGTGGTGACGTCCTTCAGGCCGACGACGGCAGCGATATCGCCCGCCAGCACTTCCTTGATCTCTTCGCGATCGTTGGCGTGCATCTGCAGGATGCGGCCGATGCGCTCCTTCTTGCCCTTGACCGAGTTCAGCACGGTCGAGCCGGATTCGAGCACGCCCGAATACACGCGGATGAAGGTCAGCTGGCCGACGAAGGGGTCGGTCATGAGCTTGAACGCCAGCGCCGAGAACTTCTCGTCGTCCTTGGCGTAGCGCACCACTTCCTTCTCATCGTCATCGACGCCGGCGACCGGGGGAATATCGATCGGCGAAGGCAGATACTGAATGACCGCATCGAGCATGCGCTGCACGCCCTTGTTCTTGAACGCGGTGCCGCACAGCATCGGCTGGATCTCGCACGCCAGGGTGCGGGCACGCAGACCGGCGATGACTTCTTCCTCGGACAGCTCGCCTTCCTCGAGGTACTTGTTCATCAGGTCTTCGTTGGCTTCGGCAGCCGCCTCGACCATATTCGCACGCCACTCTTCGGCCACGCCGACGAGCTCGGCCGGAATCTCGCGGTATTCGAACTTCATGCCCTGGGAAGCTTCGTCCCAGATCACCGCCTTCATCTTGAGCAGGTCGATGACGCCGGTAAACGAGTCTTCCGCGCCGATCGGCACGACGACCGGAACCGGATTCGCCTTCAGGCGCGTCTTCATCTGATCGACGACCTTGAAGAAGTTGGCACCGGAGCGGTCCATCTTGTTCACGAAGGCAAGACGCGGCACCTTGTACTTGGTCGCCTGGCGCCACACCGTCTCGGACTGGGGCTGAACGCCACCGACCGCGCAGTACACCATGCACGCACCGTCGAGCACGCGCATCGAGCGCTCGACTTCGATGGTGAAGTCGACGTGTCCCGGCGTGTCGATGATGTTGAAGCGATGTTCGGGGAAGGAGTTATCCATCCCCTTCCAGAAGCAGGTCACGGCCGCCGACGTGATGGTGATGCCGCGCTCCTGCTCCTGCACCATCCAGTCGGTGGTCGCAGCACCGTCATGCACCTCACCGAGCTTATGACTCACGCCGGTATAGAAGAGGATGCGCTCGGTCGTAGTCGTCTTGCCGGCGTCGATGTGAGCGGAAATACCGATATTGCGGTAACGCTCGATAGGAGTCTTGCGAGCCACGTTTTACCTGCCTTCTGTTCTGTTATGCGCGTTTGTGACGCGATGAACCATTTCATGCGTTAGAAAACATTCGAGCCCTCTACAGGGCCCGAATCACCGCTACCGAAGAAAATCAGAAGCGGTAGTGAGAGAACGCCTTGTTCGCTTCGGCCATGCGGTGAACTTCTTCACGCTTCTTCATCGCCGCCCCGCGCCCTTCCGCGGCTTCCATCAGCTCGCCGGCGAGGCGCTGGGCCATCGACTTCTCGGCACGCTTGCGCGCTGCTTCGCGCAGCCAGCGCATCGACAGCGCCATGCGGCGGGACGGACGCACTTCGACCGGAACCTGGTAGTTGGCACCGCCGACGCGGCGACTCTTCACTTCAACCACGGGCTTCACGTTACCGACCGCAGCGGCGAATACTTCGAGCGGATCCTTCGCCTTGGTGGTGATGTGCTGGAACGCGCCATAGACGATGCGCTCCGCAACGGACTTCTTGCCCGACTGCATGATCACGTTGATGAACTTCGAGACATCCTGGTTTCCGAACTTCGGATCCGGCAGGACCTCGCGCTTGGGTACTTCACGACGACGCGGCATGGCAACCTCTCGCTAAATTTCTTCGACCAACAATCAGGCTTTCTTCGGGCGCTTGGCGCCGTACTTCGAACGCGACTGCTTACGATCCTTGACGCCCTGAAGGTCGAGCGAACCACGGACGATGTGGTAGCGCACACCCGGCAAGTCCTTCACACGACCGCCACGGATCAGCACCACCGAGTGCTCCTGCAGGTTGTGACCTTCGCCGCCGATGTACGAGATGACTTCGAAGCCGTTCGTCAGGCGAACCTTGGCGACCTTACGCAGAGCCGAGTTCGGCTTCTTCGGCGTCGTGGTATAGACACGGGTACACACACCACGCTTCTGCGGGCAAGCATCCAGC
This sequence comes from Thauera aromatica K172, assembly GCF_003030465.1. Lineage (GTDB taxonomy): Bacteria > Pseudomonadota > Gammaproteobacteria > Burkholderiales > Rhodocyclaceae > Thauera > Thauera aromatica. Next base: position 2,917,038 of record NZ_CP028339.1, read on the forward strand.
GCCGGGACCTTGCTCTTCGCAACTTCCATCTGGCGCGGCTTGCGGACAAGCTGATTGATTGTTGGCATAGCTTAAGAATTTCCCATAAGACCGAGGCAGCCCACCACAGGCCGCCTCGGACGGATTATTCCGGCTGCGACCGACTACGATTGGTCAGTCCACAAAAAAGAGGCCGGAGTTTAGTCCGAGGCTGTTCAAAAAGTCAACTGGCCTCGATGTCCTGCTGCGTTTCGACAACGTTTTCGGCCGGCGCCCAGGCATGCTCGGGACCGAGGTCCACTCCTTCCTCCTGCGCCTTGCGGCTGCGGTGGTAGGCCAGACCGGTACCGGCCGGAATCAGGCGGCCGACGATGACGTTTTCCTTGAGGCCGCGCAGTTCGTCGCGCTTGCCCATGATCGCCGCCTCGGTCAGCACCCGGGTGGTTTCCTGGAACGATGCCGCCGAGATGAAGGAGTCGGTCGACAGCGAAGCCTTGGTGATGCCCAGCAGCACGTTTTCGTACTGGGCGGACAGCTTGCCCTCGGCCTCGATGCGATCGTTCTCGTCCAGCACTTCGGAGCGTTCCACCTGCTCTTCGCGGATGAAGCGGGTATCGCAGGCATCGGTGATGACCACGCGGCGCAGCATCTGGCGGACAATCACCTCGATGTGCTTGTCGTTGATCTTGACGCCCTGCAGGCGATAGACGTCCTGCACCTCGTCGATGATGTAGCGCGCCAGCTCGCTGATCCCCTGCAGGCGCAGGATGTCGTGCGGATCGGCGGGGCCGTCGACGATGAGTTCGCCCTTGTTCACCACCTGGCCGTCGTGAACCATCAGGTGCTTGTCCTTCGGGATCAGGAACTCGTGCGAAGTGCCGTCCGGCTCGGTGATCACCAGGCGCTGCTTGCCCTTGGTCTCCTTGCCGAACGACACCGTGCCGGTGTATTCGGCGAGCATCCCGGCGTCCTTCGGCGCGCGCGCCTCGAACAGTTCCGCGACGCGCGGCAGGCCGCCGGTGATGTCGCGCGTCTTGGCCGACTCCTGCGGGATGCGGGCGAGGATGTCGCCGACGTTGATCTGCTGGCCGTCCTTCACCGTGATCAGCGAACCGACCTGGAAGGTCAGCGCCACCGAGTGTTCGGTACCGGCGATCTTGACCTCCTCGCCACGCTCGTCGAGCAGCTTCACCTGCGGGCGCACGCCTTTGGTGCTACCGGTGGTCGAGCGCCGCTTGGCGTCGATCACGACCAGGGTGGACAGGCCGGTCACTTCGTCGATCTGCTTGGCGACGGTGACCCCCTCCTCGACGTTCTCGAACTTCACCGTACCGGCGTATTCGGTCACGATCGGGCGCGTGTGCGGATCCCACGACGCCAGCTGGGTGCCCGCCTTCACTGCAGCGCCGTCATCGACGAGCAGGGTCGCGCCGTAAGGCAGCTTGTGGCGCTCGCGCTCGCGTCCCAGATCATCGGCCACCACAAGCTCGGCCGAGCGTGCGATGACGACCTTTTCGCCCTTGGCGTTGGCCACGTAGCGCATGTTGCCGGCAAAGCGGATGGTGCCGCCGGACTTCGCCTCGACACCGCTCGCCGCCGCTGCTCGCGACGCCGCGCCGCCGACGTGGAAGGTCCGCATCGTCAGCTGGGTGCCCGGCTCGCCGATCGACTGCGCAGCGATGACGCCCACCGCTTCGCCGACGTTGACCATCGAGCCGCGCCCCAGGTCGCGTCCGTAGCACTTTGCGCACAAGCCGTAGCGGGTTTCGCAGGTCAGCGGAGTGCGCACCTTGACCTCGTCCACGCCGAGGTTCTCGATCAGTTCGACCGCGTCTTCGTCGAGCAGGCTGCCGGCCTCGATCACCGTTTCCTGGGACTCGGGATCGACCACGTCATCGGCGCAGACGCGGCCGAGGATGCGCTCGCGCAGCGGCTCGACCACTTCGCCGCCTTCGATCAGCGCCTTCATCGCGAAGCCGTCGCGCGTGCCGCAATCGTCCTCGATCACCACCAGATCCTGGGTGACGTCAACCAGGCGGCGGGTCAGGTAGCCCGAGTTCGCGGTCTTCAGCGCGGTGTCGGCGAGGCCCTTGCGTGCGCCGTGGGTCGAGATGAAGTACTGCAGAACGTTGAGGCCTTCGCGGAAGTTGGTCGTGATCGGGGTCTCGATGATCGAGCCGTCCGGCTTCGCCATCAGGCCGCGCATGCCGGCGAGCTGGCGGATCTGGGCCGCCGAACCGCGCGCGCCCGAGTCGGCCATCATGTAGATGGCGTTGAACGACTCCTGGCGCACGGTCTTGCCTTCGCGGTCGACGACCTCTTCCGAGCCGAGCTGGTCCATCATCGCCTTGGCCACCTGGTCGCCGCAGCGGCCCCAGATATCGACCACCTTGTTGTAGCGCTCGCCGTCGGTCACCAGGCCGGAGGTGTACTGCTGGGCGATCTCCTTGACCTCGCTCTCGGCGGCGCGGATCAGCTCTTCCTTGGCCTTGGGCACGAGCATGTCCTTGACCGCGATCGACAGACCGGCGCGCGTCGCCAGGCCGTAGCCGTACTGCATCAGCTTGTCGGCGAAGATCACCGACGCACGCAGCCCGCAACGCCGGAACGAGACGTTGATCAGCTTTGAGATTTCCTTCTTCTTCAGCGGCTTGTCGATGACGCTGAACGGCAGCCCGGCCGGCAGGATCTCGGACAGGATGGCGCGTCCGGCGGTCGTGTTGTGGCGCACGATACGCTCGATGCGCTCACCGTCGGGGCCGAGGTCGGCTTCTTTCAGGCGCACCGTGATGCGCGCATGCAGGGCGATCTGGCCCGACTCGTAGGCGCGCTTCACTTCCGAGACGTCGGTGAAGATCATCCCTTCGCCCGGCACGTTCACGCCCTCGCGGGTGGCGTAGTACAGGCCGAGCACGATGTCCTGGGAGGGGACGATGATCGGTTCGCCGTTGGCCGGCGAGAGCACGTTGTTGGAGGCCAGCATCAGGGTGCGGGCTTCCATCTGCGCCTCGAGCGAGAGCGGCACGTGGACGGCCATCTGGTCGCCGTCGAAGTCGGCGTTGAACGCCACGCAGACCAGCGGGTGGAGCTGGATCGCCTTGCCTTCGATCAGCACCGGCTCGAACGCCTGGATGCCGAGGCGGTGCAGCGTGGGCGCGCGGTTGAGCATCACCGGATGTTCGCGGATGACTTCCTCGAGGATGTCCCACACCACCGGTTCCTGGGTCTCGACCATCTTCTTCGCCTGCTTGATGGTCGTCGCCAGGCCCATCAGCTCGAGCTTGTTGAAGATGAAGGGCTTGAACAGTTCGAGCGCCATCAGCTTGGGCAGGCCGCACTGGTGCAGCTTCAGCGTCGGGCCGACGACGATCACCGAACGGCCCGAGTAATCGACGCGCTTGCCGAGCAGGTTCTGGCGGAAGCGGCCGCCCTTGCCCTTGATCATGTCCGCGAGCGACTTCAGCGGGCGCTTGTTGGCGCCGGTCATCGCCTTGCCGCGGCGGCCGTTGTCGAGCAGCGAGTCGACCGCTTCCTGCAGCATGCGCTTTTCGTTGCGCACGATGATGTCAGGCGCCTTGAGTTCGAGCAGGCGCTTGAGGCGGTTGTTGCGGTTGATGACGCGACGGTAGAGGTCGTTCAGATCCGAGGTCGCGAAGCGGCCGCCGTCGAGCGGCACCAGCGGGCGCAGATCGGGCGGCAGCACCGGCAGCACCTGGAGCACCATCCATTCGGGCTTGATGCCGGACTGCTGGAAGGCCTCGAGCACCTTCAGGCGCTTCGAGTACTTTTTGATCTTGGCTTCGGAGTTGGTGGTCTCGAGGTCACCGCGCAGCTTCTCGACCTCGAGATTGACGTCGAGCGTGCGCAACAGCGAGCCGATGCCTTCTGCGCCCATCACCGCGTCGAATTCGTCACCGTATTCCTCGACCTTGGCGAGGTAATCGTCTTCGGTCAACAGCTGGCCGCGGTTGAGCGGAGTCATGCCGGGCTCGACGACGACGAAGGCTTCGAAGTAGAGCACGCGTTCGATGTCGCGCAGGGTCATGTCGAGCACCATGCCGAGGCGGCTCGGCAGGCTCTTCAGGAACCAGATGTGGGCGACCGGGCTGGCCAGCTCGATGTGGCCCATGCGCTCGCGGCGCACCTTCGACAGGGTCACTTCGACGCCGCACTTCTCGCAGATCACGCCGCGGTGCTTGAGGCGCTTGTACTTGCCGCACAGGCACTCGTAGTCCTTCACCGGACCGAAGATCTTGGCGCAGAACAGGCCGTCGCGTTCGGGCTTGAACGTACGGTAGTTGATGGTTTCCGGCTTCTTGACTTCGCCGTAGGACCACGAGCGGATCTTGTCCGGCGACGCGAGACCGATGGTGATCGCGTCGAATTCTTCCTCACTGGGGAGGGTTTGCTTGAACAGGTCAGCAAGCAGGCTCTTCATGGTTCACTCCATCCGGGGCAGGGCACGGGTGCCCTGCCCCCGGGGTTCAATCTCAGGCGGGTTGGCAGGTCCGGCTCAGTTGCGGTTGCGGTCGAGATCGATGTCGATCGCGAGCGAACGGATTTCCTTCACCAGCACGTTGAAGGACTCCGGCATCCCGGAATCGATCTTGTGCTCGCCCTTGACGATGTTTTCGTACACCTTGGTCCGGCCGGTCACGTCGTCCGACTTGACCGTAAGCATCTCCTGCAGCGTGTACGCCGCACCATACGCTTCCAGCGCCCACACTTCCATTTCGCCGAAACGCTGGCCGCCGAACTGCGCCTTGCCGCCCAGCGGCTGCTGGGTCACGAGCGAGTACGGGCCGGTGGAGCGGGCATGCATCTTGTCGTCGACCAGGTGGTGCAGCTTGAGCACGTGCTTGTAGCCGACCGTGACCTGGCGCTCGAACGCTTCGCCGGTGCGGCCGTCGTACAGCGTGACCTGGCCGCCCACCGGCAGGCCGGCGAGTTCGAGCATCTGGCGGATTTCCTCTTCCTTCGCACCGTCGAACACCGGAGTCGCGAACGGCACGCCTTTCTTGAGGTTGAAGGCCAGATCCGCCACGTCCCCGTCGGAGAAGCCGGCGAGATCCTCGGCCTTTCCGCTGCTGTTGTAGATCTGGTCGAGGAAGCCACGCAGCTCGTCGGCCGAAGCCTTGGCCTGCAGCATGCGGTCGATCTTCTGCCCCAGGCCCTTCGCCGCCCAGCCGAGGTGGGTCTCGAGGATCTGGCCGATGTTCATCCGCGACGGCACGCCGAGCGGGTTCAGCACGATGTCGAGCGGCGTGCCGTCTTCCATGTACGGCATGTCCTCGACCGGAACGATCTTCGACACCACGCCCTTGTTGCCGTGACGGCCGGCCATCTTGTCGCCCGGCTGCAGGCGGCGCTTCACCGCCAGATAGACCTTGACCATCTTCTGCACGCCCGGGGGCAGCTCATCGCCCTGGGTGAGCTTCTTCTTCTTGATCTCGAACGCCTGCTCGAAGTCCTTGCGGGTGTTTTCCAGGCCTTCGCGCACGGCTTCGAGCTGCACCGCCAGGGTCTCGTCGGCGAGGCGGATGTCGAACCAGTGATAGAGCTCGAGACCGTCCAGATAGGCGTCCGCGATCTCGCTGCCCTTGGCCAGCTTCTTCGGCCCGCCGTTGGCCTTCTGGCCGACGATCATGCGCCGGATCCGGGCGAAGGCGTCGCGCTCGACGATCCGCATCTGGTCGGCGAGGTCGGTCTTGAAGCTGCGCAGCTGGTCGTCGATGATCGACTGCGCGCGCTTGTCGCGCTCGATGCCTTCGCGGGTGAACACCTGCACGTCGATGACGGTGCCGACCATGCCCGAGGGCACGCGCAGCGAAGTGTCCTTCACGTCGGAGGCCTTCTCGCCGAAGATCGCGCGCAGCAGCTTTTCTTCCGGCGTGAGCTGGGTTTCGCCCTTCGGCGTGACCTTGCCCACCAGCACGTCGCCGGCCTCGACTTCGGCACCGATATAGACGATGCCCGATTCGTCCAGGCGCGACAGCTGCGCTTCGCCCAGGGAGGCGATATCGCGGGTGATCTCCTCGGGTCCGAGCTTGGTGTCGCGGGCGACGACGGTGAGTTCTTCGACGTGGATCGAGGTGAAGCGGTCGTCGGCGACGACGCGCTCGGAGATCAGGATCGAGTCTTCGAAGTTGTAGCCGTTCCACGGCATGAAGCCGACCAGCATGTTCTGGCCCAGCGCCAGTTCGCCGAGGTCGGTCGATGCACCGTCGGCGACCACGTCGCCGCGGGCGATACGATCGCCCACCTTCACCACCGGACGCTGGTTGATGTTGGTGTTCTGGTTGGAACGGGTGTACTTGATCATGTTGTAGATGTCGACGCCGACTTCACCCGCCAGGGTCTCGTCGTCGTTCACCCGGATCACGATCCGGTTCGCATCCACATAGTCCACGATGCCGCCGCGGGTGGCCTGCACCGCGGTGCCCGAGTCGACCGCGACGCGGCGCTCGATGCCGGTGCCGACGAGCGGCTTTTCCGGGCGCAGGCAGGGCACGGCCTGACGCTGCATGTTGGCGCCCATCAGCGCGCGGTTGGCGTCGTCGTGCTCGAGGAACGGAATCAGCGACGCCGCCACCGACACGATCTGGCCCGGCGCCACGTCCATGTACTGGACCTGGTCCGAGGTGGCGAGCAGGAATTCGCCCTTGTGGCGGCAGGACACGAGGTCACCCGCAAGCATGCCTTCGGCATCGATTTCGGCGTTCGCCTGGGCGATCACGTACTGGCCTTCCTCGATCGCGGAGAGGAAGTCGATCTGGTCGGTGACCTTGCCGTCATTGACCTTGCGGTACGGGGTCTCGAGAAAGCCGTGGCGGTTGGTGCGCGCATAAACGGCGAGCGAGTTGATCAGGCCGATGTTCGGACCTTCCGGGGTCTCGATCGGACACACCCGGCCGTAGTGCGTCGGGTGCACGTCGCGCACCTCGAAACCGGCGCGCTCGCGCGTCAGACCGCCCGGACCGAGCGCCGAGACGCGGCGCTTGTGGGTGATCTCGGACAGCGGGTTGGTCTGGTCCATGAACTGCGACAGCTGGCTGGAGCCGAAGAACTCCTTGATCGCCGCCGAGATCGGCTTGGCGTTGATCAGGTCGTGCGGCATCAGGTTGTCGGATTCAGCCTGGCTCAACCGCTCCTTGACCGCGCGCTCGACCCGCACCAGGCCGGCGCGGAACTGGTTCTCGGCCAGTTCGCCGACCGAACGCACGCGGCGGTTGCCGAGGTGGTCGATGTCGTCGATCTCGCCGCGGCCGTTGCGCAGTTCGACGAGCACGCCGATCACCGCCAGGATGTCCTCGTTCACCAGCACGCCCGGGCCGTCCTCGCCCTGCGCGCCGACGCGCTCGTAGAAGCGCTTGAGCCAGCCCGGCGCCTTGTCGTCGATCTTTTCCGGGTAGGCGCGGCGGTTGAACTTCATGCGCCCGACGGACGACAGGTCGTAGCGTTCCTCGGCGTAGAACAGACCGTTGAACAGGCCCTCGACGGCATCCTCGGTGGGCGGCTCGCCCGGACGCATCATGCGGTAGATCGCGACCTTGGCAGCCCACTGATCGGCGGTCTCGTCGATGCGCAGGGTCTGCGAGATGTAGGCACCACGGTCGAGATCGTTGATGTACAGCGTGCTCAGCTCGGTGATCCCGGCCAGGCGCAGCTTGTCGAGCAGGTCCTCGGTGATCTCGTCGTTGGCACGCGCCAGCACTTCGCCGGTCGCCGGATCGGCGACGTTGTTGGCGATCACGCGACCAAGGAGGAAATCGTCCGGCACCGCCATGGTCTTCACGCCGGCCTGGTCGATCTCGCGGATGTGCTTGGAAGTGATGCGCTTTTCACGCGCGACGATGATCCGGCCATCGGCGGTGGTGATGTCGAAACGGGCCACTTCACCGCGCAGACGCTCGGGCACGAGCTCGAACTGGGCGCCATCGGACTGCAGATGGAAGGTGTCGGTGTCGTGGAACGTGGCCAGGATCTCTTCGGGCGTCAGACCGATCGCGCGCAGCAGGATCGTCACCGGCATCTTGCGGCGGCGGTCGACGCGGAAGTACAGGTAGTCCTTCGGATCGAACTCGAAATCCAGCCAGGAGCCGCGGTAGGGAATGATCCGTGCCGAGAACAGCAGCTTGCCCGAGGAGTGCGTCTTGCCGCGGTCGTGCTCGAAGAACACCCCCGGCGAACGGTGCAGCTGCGACACGATGACGCGCTCGGTGCCGTTGATGACGAAGGAGCCGGTGGTGGTCATGAGCGGGATCTCGCCCATGTACACTTCCTGCTCCTTGACTTCCTTGATGGTTTCCTTCGGCGCTTCGCGGTCCATGATCACCAGACGCACGCGCGCGCGCAGCGGCGAAGCGAAGGTCAGCCCGCGTTGCTGGCACTCCTTCACATCGAAGGCCGGCTCGCCCAGCATGTACTGGACGAATTCGAGGCGCGCATTGCCGCTATGGCTCGAGATCGGGAAAATCGAAGTGAACGCGGCCTGCAGACCCTGGTTGTGCCGTACTTCCGGCAGGGTTTCGGCCTGCAGGAACTCGGCAAACGACTCGATCTGGGTGGCGAGCAGGAAAGGCGCATCGAGCACGGCCGCGCGCTTGGCGAAGCTCTTGCGGATACGTTTCTTTTCGGTGTAGGAATACGCCATGGATGCTCCGGCTAGAGGGCTAACATCGGAAAGACAGGACACAACGTTCGCTGCGTGGGCGCCGTCATCGGGCGCGCCTGGGGCGGCGCAAACGCTCTGATCTGCCTTCGATCATCGCGGCAGTCGCCGCAATCTCGTTCAGAAAGCACGAAAGGGCCGGCACTCCCGAGAGTGCCAGCCCCGCGGGGAAGGCGAGGATTACTTGATCTCGACCTTCGCGCCGGCGTCTTCCAGTTGCTTCTTCAGCGCTTCGGCGTCGGCCTTGGCGATGCCTTCCTTGACGGCCTTCGGCGCGCCGTCGACCAGGTCCTTGGCTTCCTTCAGGCCCAGGCCGGTAGCGGCGCGGACGACCTTGATGACCTCGACCTTCTTCTCGCCGGCACCGGTGAGGATGACGTCGAACTCGGTCTTCTCTTCGGCGGCCGGGGCGGCGGCGCCGGCACCCGGGGCAGCCACGGCCAGGGAGGCAGCGGACACGCCGAACTTCTCTTCGAACGCCTTGACCAGGTCGTTCAGTTCCATCACGGTCATGCCAGCAACGGCTTCCAGGATGTCTTCTTTGCTGATTGCCATTTCAAATCACTCCAGAATCGATACTTGTCAGAAAACTTTCGTAGCGGGATGCAGCACTCAGGCGGCCGCGCCTTCTTCCTCGCGCTTCTTGGCGAGGGCGGCGAGCGCACCGGCAAAGCCGGAAACCGGCGCCTGCATGACGCCCAGCAGCTTGGCGAGCAGCTCTTCGCGGCTCGGGATCGAGGCCAGGGCCTGCACGCCGGCGAGGTCGAGCGTATTGCCGGCGTAGGAACCCGCCTTCAGGACCAGCTTGGGGTTGGTCTTGGCGAATTCGTTGAGCACCTTGGCAGCAGCGACCGGGTCCTGCGAAACGCTATAGATCAGCGGCCCAGTGAGCTGCTCGGCCAGACCCTCGAACGGGGTACCGGCGATCGCACGACGCACCAGGGTGTTCTTCAGCACGCGCAGATAGACGCCGGATTCGCGGGCCTTGGCGCGCAGCACGGTGAGATCGCCCACCGCAATGCCGCGATACTCGGCCACCGCGATCGTCTGGGCATTGGCCACCTGTGCCGACACCTCAGCCACTACGGCTTTCTTGTCATCGAGATTGAGACCCACGGGTCTTTCCTCCTTTCAAGTCAACACACGAGCCACATGTTGCGGCTCGCACCCACGGCGACCTGGATCAGGAGTGCGGCCCAGCGGGCCAGATCCTGTTCTGGGTACACCGTCTGCGCAGGCCATCGAAATGCTTAAGCGATTCCCCTCGGGGTCTCACACCTGCGGTCTTTGACGATCCGTGCCCACTCTTGCGGGTGGACACGGCCCAAAGTACTTCGGCGCCGCCGGCACAGAGGCCCGCGGCGCGGCAATCATGCAGCGTTGACGCTGCCCGTTTCCACCCGCACCCCGGCACCCATGGTGCTGGAGACGGCGATACGGCGCAGATACAAGCCCTTCGAGGCGGCCGGCTTGGCCTTCACCAGCGCATCGATGAAGGCGCTGAGGTTCTGTTGCAGCGCTTCGACGTCGAACGAGGCGCGACCGATCGTGGCATGCACGAGACCGCCCTTGTCGGTGCGGTACTGGACCTGGCCGGCCTTGGCGTTCTTCACCGCCGTCGCCACGTCCATCGTCACCGTGCCGACTTTCGGGTTCGGCATCAGGCCGCGCGGACCGAGGATCTGGCCGAGCTGGCCGACCACGCGCATGGCGTCGGGGGTGGCGATGCAGATGTCGAAATCGAGGTTGCCGGCCTTGACCTGCTCGGCGAGGTCGTCGAAACCGACCACGTCGGCGCCCGCCGCGCGCGCAGCTTCAGCCTTCTCACCCTGGGCGAACACCGCCACGCGCACCGACTTGCCGGTTCCCGCGGGGAGCACGACCGAGCCGCGCACGACCTGGTCCGATTTGCGTGCATCGACGCCGAGGTTGACGGCGATGTCGATCGACTCGTCGAACTTGGCGGTGGCGCACTCCTTGACCAGACGCAGGGCGTCAGCGACCGGGTAGGCCTGATTGCGATCGACCTTGGCGCGCAGCGCCTGAACTCGCTTGGACAGTTTCGCCATGATTACAGCCCCTCCACAGTGATGCCCATGCTGCGGGCGGAGCCGGCGATGGTGCGCACGGCGGCTTCCATGTCGGCAGCGGTGAGATCGGGCATCTTGGTCTTGGCGATTTCCTCGACCTGAGCACGGCTGATCTTGCCGACCTTGTCGGTATGCGGCTTGGCCGAGCCTTTCTGCAGGCCGGCCGCCTTCTTGATCAGGATCGTCGCCGGCGGAGTCTTCATGATGAACGTGAAGGACTTGTCGGCGAACGCGGTGATCACCACCGGAATCGGCAGGCCCGGCTCGAGACCCTGGGTCTTGGCGTTGAAGGCCTTGCAGAATTCCATGATGTTCAGACCGCGCTGACCGAGCGCCGGACCGATCGGGGGGCTGGGGTTGGCCTTGCCGGCCGGCACCTGCAGCTTGATGTAACCAATGATTTTCTTTGCCATGACGGCTCGCTCCTGTGTTGAGTGCTAGCGCACCGGGCATCGCGCCCGACGCTCCTCGCATCGCCCGCACCCGATCACCGGGTCAACGGGCTACGGCAGGCCCTGAGGCCTGCCGTCCTGCTCAGGTCTTCTCGACCTGGGCAAAATCCAGTTCCACCGGCGTGGCGCGACCGAAAATGGTCACCGACACGCGCAGCTTGTTCTTTTCGTAGTTGGCGTCTTCCACCGAGCCGTGGAAATCGGTGAACGGACCTTCCTTCACCCGCACCACTTCGCCGATCTCGAACAACACCTTCGGGCGCGGCTTGTCCACCCCCTCCTGCATCTGCTGCATGATCTTCTCGACCTCCTTCTCGGAGATCGGGGCAGGCCTGTTCGCCGTCCCGCCGACGAAGCCGGTGACTTTCGGCGTCGACTTCACCAGATGCCAGCTCTCGTCGTTCATTTCCATTTCGACGAGCACGTACCCTGGGAAAAACTTGCGCTCGGTGACCGTCTTCTGGCCACCGCGCATCTCGACCACTTCCTCGACCGGCACCAGGATCTGGCCGAAGCTGTCCTGCATGCCGGCGCGATTGACTCTTTCCACCAGCGCGCGCTGCACGGACTTCTCGAAGCCCGAATAGGCGTGCACCACATACCAACGCTTGGTCATATCACTTCCAGCCCAGAACGAGATCGTAAAGAACCCATTCAAGGGTCTTGTCGGCGAACCACAGGAAGATCGCCATCACCACCACGAAAGCGAAGACCAGACCGGTCGTCTGCACGGTCTCCTTGCGGCTCGGCCATACGACCTTCTTGGTTTCGGTAACCGATTCCCGCGCGAAGCCGATGAAGCGCTGCCCCGGAGCGGAGAACGAAGCGACCGCAACACCCGCGGCGACGCCGGCGAGCACAGCGAGCACGCGAAGGACCAGAGCCTGCTCGGACAGCAGATAAAAGCCGACCACACCGGCGGCGAGCAGTGCCAGAGCCAGCGCGAACTTCAACTTATCGGCCATTGCGGAAACACCCGGAAAAGTGTGGCAGGGGCAGAGGGAATCGAACCCCCAACCTTCGGTTTTGGAGACCGACGCTCTGCCAGTTGAGCTATACCCCTGCAGCGGAAACTGCAAGGCGCACCCTTGCGGGCGCGCCGATCTGGCAACCAGCGAGCGGATTACTCGATGATCTTGGCGACGACGCCGGCGCCGACGGTGCGACCGCCCTCGCGGATCGCGAAGCGCAGACCCTCTTCCATGGCGATCGGGCAGATCAGCTTGACGGTGATCGACACGTTGTCGCCCGGCATCACCATCTCGGTGCCTTCGGGTAGCGAGATCGAACCGGTCACGTCCGTGGTACGGAAGTAGAACTGCGGACGGTAGTTGTTGAAGAACGGGGTGTGACGACCGCCTTCTTCCTTCGACAGGACGTAGATCTCGCCGGTGAAGTGGGTGTGCGGGGTGATCGAACCCGGCTTGCACAGCACCTGGCCGCGCTCGACGTCTTCACGCTTGGTGCCGCGCAGCAGCACGCCGACGTTGTCGCCCGCCTGGCCCTGGTCGAGCAGCTTGCGGAACATTTCGACGCCGGTGCAGGTGGTCTTGACCGTGGGCTTGATGCCGACGATCTCGATTTCCTCGCCGACCTTGACCACGCCGCGCTCGACGCGACCGGTCACCACGGTGCCGCGACCCGAGATCGAGAACACGTCTTCGATCGGCAGCAGGAAGGGCTTGTCGATCGCGCGCTCCGGGGTCGGGATGTAGGAATCCAGCGCCGCCGCCAGTTCCAGGATCGCCGGCTCGCCGATCGGCGATTGGTCGCCTTCGAGCGCCTTCAGCGCCGAGCCCTTGACGATCGGAATGTCGTCGCCCGGGAAGTCGTACTTCGACAGCAGCTCGCGCACTTCCATCTCGACGAGCTCGAGCAGCTCTTCGTCGTCAACCATGTCGCACTTGTTCAGGAAGACGATGATGTAGGGCACACCCACCTGGCGGGCGAGCAGGATGTGCTCGCGCGTCTGCGGCATCGGGCCGTCCGCGGCCGAGCACACCAGGATCGCACCATCCATCTGCGCCGCACCGGTGATCATGTTCTTGACGTAGTCGGCGTGACCCGGGCAGTCGACGTGCGCGTAGTGACGAGTCTCGGTCTCGTACTCGACGTGCGCGGTGTTGATCGTGATGCCACGCGCCTTTTCTTCCGGCGCCGCGTCGATCTGGTCGTAGGCCTTCGCTTCGCCGCCGAACTTCTTCGACAGGATCGTCGTGATCGCCGCGGTCAGCGTGGTCTTGCCGTGGTCAACGTGGCCGATCGTGCCGACGTTCACGTGCGGCTTCGTCCGTTCGAACTTACCCTTAGCCATATCGCTATCCTTAAAATCAGAACCAGAAAAACCGGCGCGGCGACCACGCTCGTTGGCCGCCGTACAGGCCAGGCAGAAAATGAGTGGTGCCCATGACGTGGATTGAACACGTGGCCTCTCCCTTACCAAGGGAGTGCTCTACCACTGAGCTACATGGGCGCCGAAAACAACACAACTGGAGCGGGTGAAGGGAATCGAACCCTCGTCGTAAGCTTGGAAGGCTTCTGCTCTACCATTGAGCTACACCCGCACTTACCTCGCTGCACAAAGCACAGTCGATTCGCTGCATCCGCCACATCGAGCACTACAGCACTGCCCGACATTCGATATTGCTGGTGGAGGGAGAAGGATTCGAACCTTCGAAGGCTGAGCCGTCAGATTTACAGTCTGATCCCGTTGACCGCTTGGGTATCCCTCCAACTGGGAAGCCCCGCACTATAGTGCCCGACCGAACCCATGTCAAACCCTTTTTCACAACGGGGCAAAAAAACCGGCTTTCCCTTCGACACCGGTGATACCGTCCTCCTTCCAACTCCAGGAGCCCTCGCATGACCGCCCCCCAGTCCGGCGCGCAGCGCCCCCTGCCTGCCGCCTTCATCGACGCCATGAGCACCCGCTTCGGCGCCCGCTTCACCCTGTCCGAAGCCGTGCGCGCCCATCACGGCCACGACGAATCGCATTTCCCCGACGCCCTGCCCGATGCCGTCGTATTCGTCCATAGCACCGAAGAGACCGCAGCCGTCGTCCGTTGCTGCCGCGAGTTCGCCGTTCCGGTCATCGCCTTCGGCACCGGCAGCTCGCTCGAGGGCCATATCCTCCCCGTGCGCGGCGGCATCAGCGTCGACTTCAGCGAAATGAACAAAGTGCTCGACATCCGGGTGGCCGACCTCGACGTCGTCGTGCAGCCCGGCGTCACCCGCAAGCAGCTCAACGCCGAACTCCACGGCACCGGCCTGTTTTTCCCGATCGATCCCGGCGCCGACGCCTCCCTCGGCGGCATGGCCGCGACCCGCGCCTCGGGCACCAATGCCGTGCGCTACGGCACGATGCGTGAAAACGTGCTCGGTCTCACCGCAGTGATGGCCGACGGCAGCGTGATCCACACCGGCGGACGGGCGCGCAAGTCGTCCGCGGGCTACGACCTGACCCGCCTGCTGATCGGCTCCGAAGGCACGCTCGGCCTGATCACCGAGCTCGCGGTGCGCCTGCACCCCCTGCCGGAAGCGGTTTCGGCCGCGGTGTGCGCCTTTCCCGATGTGGTCTCGGCGGTAAACACGGTGATCCAGACCATCCAGCTCGGCATTCCGGTGGCGCGCATCGAGCTGGTCGACGATCTCACCGTGAAGGCGCTCAACCGCTACAGCAAGACCAGCCTGCGCGAAGCGCCGATGCTGTTCTTCGAATTCCACGGCACTCCGGCGAGCGTGGAGGAACAGGCGCGGACCGTGCAGGACGTCGCCGGCGAATACGGCGGCCTCGACTTCGAGTGGGCGCACCGCCCCGAAGACCGCAGCCGTCTGTGGGCAGCCCGCCACGACGTCTATTTCGCCAGCATCAACCTGCGCCCGGGGTGCCGCGGGCTGACGACCGACGTCTGCGTACCGATTTCCCGCCTCGCCGACTGCGTCGGCGCGACCCGCGCCGACATCGACGCATCGGGCCTCATCGCGCCCATCGTCGGCCATGTCGGCGACGGTAACTTCCACACCGTGATCCTCGTCGCCCCGCACGACGACGCTGAAATCGCCCGTGCCGAAGCGCTCAACCGGCGCATCGTCGAGCGTGCGCTGGAGATGGGCGGCACCTGCACCGGAGAGCACGGCATCGGCTTCGGCAAACAAGGCTTCATGCTGCGCGAGCACGGTGCGCCGGCGATCGAGGTGATGCGCCAGATCAAGCGTGCCCTCGACCCCGACGACCTGCTCAATCCGGGCAAGATCCTGCCGCCGGGCTGATCGGCCCCGCCCGAGGCGCAGCCGCCCGTCGCGCCGCCCGGCCTACAAGCGCTCGCCCTGCCGGGCGAGCAGCACCAGGGCCTGTGCGCGGTTGGACACGCCGAGCGCGCGGAAGATGGCGGTCATATGCACTTTGACCGTTCCCTCCGACAGCCCGAGCTGCTCGCCGATCTCCCGGTTCGTCTTCCCGCCGGCGAGCAGTTCGAGCACCCGGGCCTGCGCCGCGGTCAATCCGAAGCGGTCGCCGATCGCTCCCGGGCGCAGCACCGGCGCCGCCCGCCCGGCACGGGCCGGCATCGGCATCCCCCCCGCGAGCACCTCGCGCACCGCCTGCAGCAGGATTTCGCCCGAACTCGACTTCGACACGAAGCCCGACGCCCCCGCCTTCATCGCCCGGCGCACCGAGGCATCGTCGTCGATCGCCGACACTACCAGCGCCGGCACGTCCGGAAAGCGCCGGGCGAGCACGGCGAGCAGGGAAAACCCGCTCATGTCGGGCAGGACCAGGTCGATCACCGCGAGATCGA
This sequence comes from Thauera aromatica K172, assembly GCF_003030465.1. Taxonomy (GTDB): domain Bacteria; phylum Pseudomonadota; class Gammaproteobacteria; order Burkholderiales; family Rhodocyclaceae; genus Thauera; species Thauera aromatica. The sequence goes on from NZ_CP028339.1 coordinate 2,933,026, forward strand.
GACTGCCATCGCGCTCGATGATGCCGAGCGCGGCATCGGCGCTGTCGGCCTCGATGCATTCCACCCCCGGCTCCAGCCGCGACAGGCTCTGCGCCATCGCCTCGCGCACCAGCGCGTGATCCTCCACGATCAGGATTTTCGTCATACCCGGCCCTGCTCCCCGATCAGCCCAACGTAATGCGTAAATCATAGCACGAGGCTATCGGAGGCCGATTCGCCCTCGCTCGCGGCTGCCGCCGCACTACCCACGAACGCACGAAGCGCGGAAAATCGCGCCGTTCCTCACCCCGCTCGCAGCCGCCCCGCATGCCCTTCCTCCCACACGCTGCCGCCGTTCGCCCCCCCGCCCGCACCGTCGCGCCGCGCTCTCCGCAGCAGGCCTCGCGGTGATTTCCAATTGGGGGGTCCGGGCGCGGGTCATGCTCGCAGCGGCACTGCCCACCCTGGCGCTGGCCGTGCTGATGACCACCATCTATACCAGCCTGCGCATCTCCGACCTCGACGAAGCGCTCGCCGGGCGCGGCCGCGCCTATGCCCGCCAGCTCGCGGCGGCGAGCGAATACGCGATCCGTTCCGGGAACCGCGCCACCTTGCAGAAGCAAAGCGAAGCCCTGCTCGACGAAGAAGACGTCCTCGCCGTAGGCATTACCGGGCGCAACGGCGAAGTGCTCGCCCTCGCCGGGCACTTCAGCCCCGATCACCCGCCCCTGCCCGACGCCCGCCCCTGGCAGGCTGAAGCGGTCGGCACCCGCACCGCCTTGCGCATCACCGAACCGATCACCGCCAGCGCGCTGCAGCTCGACGATGCCTTTTCCCGCGCTCTGCTTCCCCCTGCACCGCTGGACCACGGCAGCGTCGTCATCGACCTGTCGCTGGCGCGCGTGCATAGCCGCCGCACCGAACTGCTCTGGACCGGCGTCGGCTCGATGCTCCTCGTTCTGCTCGGCGGCCTCGTCCTCGCCAGCGTCATGAGCCGCGGCGTCAGCGGGCCGATCCGCAGCATCGCCGGCACCGTCCTGCGCATCGGCCAGGGCCACCTGTACGAGCGCGTTCCGCCCGGCGGCGGTGGCAGCCTGCGCACCCTGGCCGAAGGCGTCAACGAAATGGCCGCCCGCCTCACCGACGCCCACGCGCGCATGACCCGCGAAGTCGAGGTGGCAACCGCCGAACTGCGCGCACGCAAGGACGAAGCCGAGCAGGCCAACCGTGCCAAGTCCCGCTTCCTGGCCGCGGCCAGCCACGACCTGCGCCAGCCGCTGCACGCACTCGTGCTCTTCGTGTCCGAACTTGCCCGCCAGCCGCTCGACGGCCACAGCCACCAGATCGTCGATCGCATCAGCGCCTCCGCCGAAGCGATGGAGAACCTGCTCGACAGCCTGCTCGACATCTCGCGCCTCGATGCCGGCGTACTCCAGCCCGCGCGCCAGGTGTTCCAGCCCCTGCCGATCCTCGAACGCCTCCTCGGCAGCCAGTCCTCGGTCGCCGACACGCGCGGCCTGCGTCTGCGCCTGCACGCCACCCCGCGCTGGGTCGACAGCGACCCGCTGCTGTTCGAGCGCATCATCGCCAACCTGCTGAGCAACGCCATTCGCTACACCGCCGCCGGCACCATCATGGTCGCCTGCCGCCGCCGCGGCCAGTTCCTGCGGGTGGAAGTGCGCGACAGCGGCTGCGGTATCGCCGCGCAGGACCAGGAAGTCGTCTTCCAGGAGTTCGTTCAGCTCGACAACCCCGAACGCGCCCGCGCCAAGGGGCTCGGGCTGGGGCTGGCGATCGTGCGCCGCCTCGCCGACCTGCTCGGCCACCGCCTCGAATTACGTTCGGCTCTCGGGCGCGGGTCGATCTTCGCCATCGAGCTGCCGCTCGCCCCCCCGCCGCCATTGCTCGCCAATGTCGAAGAAGCGCGCGCCCTCGGCGACATCGAAGGCGTCCGCATCGCCCTCGTGGACGACGACCCGATGGCGCGCGAGGCCATGCACACCCTGCTCGCGGCCTGGGGCTGCCAGGTCACAGCCGACGAAAACGCCGAAGAACTGCTCGCCCGCCTGTCCTCGGGCGCGCCCTCGCCGGAGATCCTGATCACCGACTTCCGCATGCGCGGCACCCTCGACGGCATTGCCCTGATCGCCCACCTGCGCACCGATCCCCGCTACGCCGCGCTGTCTGCCATCCTCATCAGCGGCGACACCGGACCGGACACCCTCGCCCGCGCCCGCAGCGCCGGCCTGCAGCTGCTCCACAAACCCGTGCGCCCGGCACGGCTGCGCGCCCTCATCCACCGGCTGCTGAGCACACCCGAACCGGCCGCTACCGCTGCGCCGCCGCCACGGCAATCGGTTACCATTGACTGACCCTGTTCACCCTGTCGGGAGCACCCAAATGTCTCATGAACACAAGGCCCAGGACCCGCTCGAATTCGTGCGCGGCATGTGGAGCAACATGGGCTTCTCGCTCCCCGGCATGGTCACCCCGACCCTCGACGTCGACGAACTCGACAAGCGCATCGCCGACATGAAAGCCGTCGAAGGCTGGCTGAAAATGAACCTGAACATGCTGCAGATGAGCATCCAGGGGCTCGAAATGCAGCGCGCCGCCCTCGCCGCAGTCAAGGCGATGAGCCAGCAGGCCCAGGCACAATCGGGCGACGGCGACACCGGCACAGCCGACGCCGCAGCCAACCCGTTCGCCAGCGCGGCGGCGATGTGGCCATGGAATCTGATGGGGGGCACTCCGGCCCCCTCTTCCTTCCCCTTTTCCCCGCCCGAAGCCGATCAGCCCCCTCCTGCCACGCCCCCCAAGGGCGGACGGCGCAAAGCCGCACCCGGCAACTAACCCGGCTGCGCCTTCCCGGCGGCACACGCCGGCCCGCCTCCAGCATCCGCAGTCGTTTCGGCCGCGCCGAGCGCAGTTCCGCCGGCCGTCGTCGGCGATGCACCGACGACGGCCGGCGCGTGCGGAATCAGTTCTGCAGCGGGGCTTCTGTTGTCTCGAACGCTGCGATCGGCGCGGCTGTTCGCACCACCCGGGTACACACCTCGAGTACGCTGCACGCATCGCTGGCATCGAGGTCATGCCCCAACACCAGACGGACGTCGGAAATCTGGCCCGCTGTCGGCACCGCGGCGATGCGGGGGCGGAAAGGCAGGAGCGCGGCGAACGACTCGGCCGCTTCACGGTATCCATCCCGGTACTGGATGAACGAGCCGCGCTCGGTGAACGGGCGCTGGTTGGTCAGGCGCGGCCAGGGGACTCCCTCCTTGCCCAACAAAGTCGCCAGCCGGCGTGCCAGCCCGGTGCTGCCGTGACCGTTGGAAATCTCGTAGCTCACCCCGGCAACGGCTGCCGGCTTGGCTACGGTCGGAGATGCTGCGGCCGGTGAAGCCGGAGTTGTCGAAACCACCGCAGACGAAGCTACCGCAGGCGAAGGACTCTGCAGCGCAGGCAGGGATGCGGGGGGCAACGGGGACAATGCCGCGAGTACCAGGGGCTGATCGACAGGCGGCGGAAGCGGGATGACCTCGGCAGCACGTACCCCGGCGCCGGGAGCGCTGACCACCGTCACCGGAGCCGGCGGGGAGGCCGCCCGGAAGTGTGCGGCCTGCGTCCGGTCAGGGCCATTGCGCAGCACATAGACATTGTCGGCCAGCCTTACCACGCTGGCACCTCCACCATCTCGGACCTCTCCGGCCTCCGCCGTTCTCACCGTTATCCGTCCCACGGCCAGACGCGACGATTCCCCGGCCGGCGTTACGGGCGTTGCCGACGCAGCGGAGACAGGAGCCGCCGGCGCGGAAACACGCTCGCCCCGTGCCCGCGCTTCAGCCATCGCAACCTTGTCGTGTTCCCCCAGGCGGCGATACGCCGCGGCCAGGTTGATCCACGCCCGCCGGTTGTCGCCGTCCAGTTCCACCGCGCGGCGCAGTGCGCTCGCGGCCGCGTCTTCGCGCCCGGCGAGCAACAGCGCATAGCCGAGGTTGTTATGCAAATGACTCGCTGCCGGCGCCAGGTCGACCGCCTTCTGCAATGCGGCCAGGCCTTCCTCGAAACGGCCGCGCAAGGTCTGCAGCGCGCCGAGTGCGCTCCAGGCCGTAACCTGCCCGGGCTCGGCCTCGACCGCCTTGCGATACGCGTCCACCGCCTCTTCACCCGCGCCACGCCCTTCGCGGTAGCGCCCCAGCGCGTAATAGCCCGCAGCGCTCGAAGCACCATGGCGCACGGCCTGCACCGGCTCGACTGCCCACGCTTTGTCCGGCATCTTCGGCCCCGTGCTGCAGGCCCCCAGCACCAGGGCGGCCAGCACCGGCTTCAGGTAAATCGCATGATTTTTCATGGCAGAACCTCCCTGCTCAGCCCGTGCCCGCCATCGTCGGCAGCAGCACGCGGTAGATCTGGATCATCGCCGGACCGAGCAGCACCAGCAGCAGCGACGGGAAGATGAAGAAGATCAACGGAAACAGCAGTTTCAACGCGATCTTCGCTGCCGCCTCTTCGGCGCGCTGGCGGCGCCGGGTGCGCAGCATGTCGGAATGCACGCGCAGCGAAGTGGCGATGCTGGTGCCGAAGCGCTCGGCCTGGATGATCATCGCGACGAAGCCTTCGACCTCTTCCACTCCCGTGCGCGCGGCCAGGTTGCGCAGGGCGCGGGCGCGGTCGAGGCCGGCACGTAGTTCCAGCGTCACCAGGTGCAGCTCTTCGGCCAGCGCTTCGCTCTTGTACTGCATCTCGTCGGCGACCCGCACCAGCGCCGCCTCGACGCCGAGGCCGGCCTCGACGCACACCGTCATCAGATCGAGTGCATCGGGAAAGGTCTCGAAGATTTCGCGCTGGCGCAGAAACACCAACCGGCTCAGCCCGATGTTCGGCAAGTAATAACCGACCCCCGCCATAGTCAACACCACCAGCAGCAATTGCTGGAACGACAGTTCCGGCGCCGCAGTCAGCAAGGTGAAATAGACCAGCAAAGGCAGGCCCAGGGCGAGCACGGTCTTCACCCCGAAGTAGGCGTAGGGCACCGAAGGGTGGCGCAAACCGGCGTGCATGAAGCGCAGACGCAAGGCCGACAGCTCGGTGCTGTCTTCCGGGGTAGACAACTTGGCGAAGGGCTTGGTCAGCTTGACCACGCGCTCCACCCAGGCATCCGCGCCGGGCGCAGGCCCCGGCTTGCCGCCGCCGATCGCATCCAGGCGCTCGGCCGTCGGCGAGCGCACGAACAGGCCGAGGACGAAGAAGGCCGCCGCCGTCACGGCGACGAACAGCAGCCCGAGAAACCCGATCTGCACGAAGTCCATGTCCGTCTCCTTCCCAGCGCTGGCGATCCCCGGCTAGACGCGGATGCGGATGATCTTGCGCATCCACAGCACCCCGATCACCATCATCACCAGCGCGCCGTAAATAAGGTTGAGGCCCGCAGGGTCTTCCCACAGCACCTTCATGAAACCCGGGTTGATCAGGTTGATCACGATCGCCACCACGAACGGCAGCGAGCCCAGGATCCACGCCGACAGGCGCCCTTCCGCCGACAGCGTGCGGATTTCGCCATACAGCTTCAGGCGGGCGCGGATGATCGACGAAATGTTGTCGAGGAGTTCGGCCAGGTTGCCGCCGGAGTCGCGCTGAATCAGCACCGCGATCACGAAATAGCTCAGATCGGTGCTGTCGGTGCGCGCCGCGAGGTTGAGCATTGCGGTCTGCTGCGGCACGCCGTAGTTCATCTCGTCGAACAGGATCCTGAATTCGCCGGCGATCGGGTCCTTCATCTCGTCGGCGACCATCTTGATCGCGGTCGGAAAAGCATGGCCCGCCCGCAGCGCACGCCCCATCAGGTCGAGCGCTTCGGGCAGTTGCAGCTCGAAGCGCTTCAGGTGCTGGGTGCGCGCCCGCATCACATACAGGGTCGGCAACATGCCGAGCACGCCGGCGCCGATGATGCCGAACACCAGCGGACGCTCGAGCAGCAGCGGCAGCACGAAGCCGATCAGCGCGAGCACCGCCGTCCACCCCAGCAGCTGCGCCAGCGTCAGATCCACCCGCGACTGCACGACCAGCCGATTCAGGCCGTGCAGGCGGGGAATGGCGTCCAGAATCCGGTCGCCGGCAGCCGAACCGGTCGCGCTCTGCGTTTTGAACAAAGGGGTCGCATGTGCACCGCTTCGCGCCGCGCCGCCAGTCGCGGCATCGGCCAGGCGCTGATGCAGACGCCTCACCTCGGCACTGCGGGTGGCGTTCCACCACAGAAAACCGCCCTCCAGGAACAGCACCACGGCGATGAACACGGCCAGTGCGAACAGCAGGGTCAGGATGTCCATGGCGGCTTCACTCGTAATGTCGACTCGGGTCGAACATGTCTTCGGCCAGGCGGATGCCGAAGGCGCGCAGGCGTTCGGCGAAGTGCGGGCGCACTCCGGTCGCCGAGAAGAAGCCCTCGACCACGCCGGCATCGTTGATCCCTTGCTGGCGGAAGGAGAAGACCTCCTGCATCGTGATCATGTCGCCTTCCATGCCGGTGATCTCCTGGATGCTCACTAGCTTGCGCTTGCCGTCGGTCAGGCGGTTCACCTGCACGATCACACCGATCGCGCTGGCGATCTGGGCGCGAGCGACTTTCTGCGGCAGATTCACCCCCGCCATGCCGAGCATGTTTTCCATGCGTCCGAGCGCGTCGCGCGGCGAGTTGGCGTGCACCGTCGTCATCGAGCCTTCATGGCCGGTATTCATCGCCTGCAGCACGTCGAAGGCCTCGCCCCCGCGCGTCTCGCCGAGGATGATGCGGTCCGGGCGCATGCGCAGCGCATTGCGCACCAGCGCGCGCTGGGTCACTTCACCCTTGCCCTCGATGTTCGGCGGCCGCGTTTCCAGCCGCACCACATGCGGCTGCTGCAGTTGCAGTTCGGCCGCATCTTCGATGGTGACGATGCGCTCGTTGGCCGGAATGTACGCCGACAGGATATTGAGCAAGGTCGTCTTGCCGCTGCCGGTACCGCCCGAGATCAGGATATTGACCTTCGCCCGCACCAGGTCGGCGAGCAATTCGCTCATCGCCGGCGTCAGCGATTTGTAGTCCAGCAGCCGGTCCATGGTCAGCGGGATCGCGGCAAAGCGGCGGATCGACACCGACGGCCCGTCCAGCGCCAGCGGCGGAATGATCGCGTTCACCCGCGAACCGTCCGGCAGGCGCGCATCGACCATCGGGCTCGATTCGTCGATCCGCCGCCCCACCCGCGACACGATCTTGTCGATGATCTTCATCAGGTGGTCGTCGTCGCTGAACGCGATATTGGTCAGCTCCAGCTTGCCGTGGCGTTCCACATAGACCTGCTGCGAACCGTTGATCAGGATGTCCGACACGGTAGGGTCAGCAAGCAGCGGCTCGATCGGCCCCAGGCCCAGCATCTCATGCTGGATGTCGCGCACCAGGTCGCGGCGCTCGGTAGTGTTGACGACGATGTTTTCTTCGGTGAGCAGGCGCTCCACCATCAGGCGCAGTTCTTCGCGCAGGCGGTCGGGCTCGAGCCCTTCCATCGCTTCGAGGTCGATGCGCGACAGCAGCAACTGGTGGATGCGCATCTTCAGGGCCTGATAGACCCGGCCCGTGCCGGGCTCGGGCGAGGCGGGCGCGCGTGCGGTCGTTTCCGGCGTGACCGATTCCAGGCGTTGACGCAGACTCATTTCAGCCTCCCCTGTTCTTCAACGAAACCGCGTCCTCAGTGAGTCGAGAACAATCGCGACAGCCAGCCCTTTCCTTTCAGCGCCGAAGACGTATCAAGCGCTGTGGCGATCTCGCGCAGCGCCTTCGAGACCGGGCTGTGTTTTTCCAACCGGGCGATCGCCTGCCCCTGGTTCACCGACGCGGCAACGGACTTGTAGCAATTCGGCACGGTCTTGAAAACTTTCGCCCGGACGGTGCGTTCCAGGTCCTCCAGCCCGATCTCGCTGCTCTTTTCGTAGCGATTAACGATCAGGCCCACCTTCGACTGCGGATAACCGAGAGAGGTGAAGACATCGACCAGGCGCCGGGCTTCGCGGATGAAGGGCATGGTCAGCTGCACCACGGGCAATATCTTGTCCGCCATGTCGAACAGCTGCAGGCTCACGGTGTCGAGCGTCCGTCCGACATCGACGACAACGAAGTCGTGACTCGCGCGCGCCACCTTCAGGATCGCCTCGACGTGCCTGGCCTTGATGTCCGTCGCGTGAGCGGGGTCGTCCGGCGCGGCCAGCAGGCCGAAGCCGGGAACGATCTCGATCATCGCCGAATCCAGCAGATCCGCATCGAGGCGGTGGATTTCCTGGCACAGCTGTGCCAGATCGCTCACCGGCTTCTCGTTGGTCAGGTACATCGAAGCGTCACCGAACTGCAGGTTGAGGTCGATCATCGCCACCCGTTTTCCGTGCTCGACCGCCAGCACCCAGGCCAGGTTGGTGGCCAGAAAAGTCGCGCCGCTGCCGCCCTTGCACGAGGTCATGGCGATGATCTGCCCCTCCACCGCCGGTGCCGCGCCGCGCTTGCGCGCGATCCGTTCGATCGCTCCGCTGAGCGCATCGGCCTGCACCGGGCTGGGCAGCACTTCGCGCACTCCGGCACGGAAGGCGCGCAGCAGGAAATCCGACGAAGTATCCGAAGAGATGACGATCGGTTCGATCTGAGGATGACGCAGAGCCAGTGATTCGAGCGCTCCGAGATTGTCCGGCGCGAAGGCGTCAAGCACCATCACGTCGGGCACGACACCGTTGATCGTGCCCAGAGGCTGGCTCGGGTCGCCATAGCCGACGGCGATGTCCATCGTCCTGTCCGGCTGTGCCAGCATCGACCGCAGCCGTTCTGCGCCTTCCTGGGAGTCGGAGAGGATTTTGATTTTCATCGCATTGATCTCATTGATGCGTTCAGTTGCATACCGGATTTCCCGCGCTATCCATTCCTTCGAACGGGAGCGTGGTCTGAAAAGGCGGCAGCGGAACGGCGAGCGACACAAAAGGGATCAGCGTCTGATGAGTATAGTTCGACAGACTCACACGCACCGACGACCCGAGGTATTCCACCGAGATCGTTGCCGTCATGAAGCCCGGCAGCCTTTCACGCATTCGCGTTTCGATGATCGGATCATCCTTGGTACAGACCACTGCCAGCCGCGCCCCCAGGCGAGTGGCCTCAGTTGCGGCATTCCAGGCCCACAGCATCCGGCCCATTTCCATGACACCGATCAGGATCATGAAGAACACGGCCGCCACAATGGCAAACTCCACGGCTGTCGCGCCACGCTGATCTTTAAATATTCGACAGGTGCAGATCTTCATAGCTGCGACCTCATCGTGATCGAGATATTTCCGAAGGTGATATCCGGCATCACGAACTCGACAACCGAATTGTATGGATAACCGCTGATTGCAACCGTTACCGTGTTGATCGTGCCCGTGCCGGTCGTCAGCGAACCCTCTGCCACCTGAACCAGGCCCGTGCTCAAGCCGGGCGCCAGCACGGCGCCGGTGCAGCCTTCATTGCCATGGACCGCAATACACTTCGCAGCACCATGCGCAGCAGCATCTCCTGGCGTCTGCCGCGTCAGGTAACGCGCGGCATCACGCACCGATTTTGTCAGCGCGTTGTACGTGTACATTGCGCGGCCGAACTCGGTAATGCCGAAGCCCAGGAGCAACAATGGAACCAGCACGATTGCGAGTTCGACCGCAGCAACGCCGCGCATGGATTTGCGCATTTTGCTCCCCTCTCATTGGACCAGTGTTGGCACTGCAGGCCCTTGTGCAGTCGAGCTCCCGGGAAGGCCATACGTCACGCAGGGGCTACCCGGCATGTTGGACAACCCGAGGTATTCCATATAGATGGTGTCGTGCGGCCCCGTAATCGGGTGCAGCATCAGCATGCAGGCCCAAGCCTGAATATCGACCACCTGGCTGCTTGCCCAATCCTCGCAGGGGACAATCGGCACAGTCACCAGTCGGCGATTGGCTCCCTTTGCCCCGTGGGTGGCTGTCGATGAGCTTTTATAACTATTTCCCAGTCCAAGGCCACTGAGATCGTCTCCCTGGTATGGTGTATTAGCCGCTCTTTTAGATTTGAAATCATCATAGGCATCCGATTTTGCATGCCAACTTTGTGTCGCTGCTGGATCTTCCGCATAGGTGTAAGCATAGCCAGTCCAATCCGGTGTGGCGCTATCCGCATTGCTTGCACCCTTGTACAGTCCAAAACGTGTATTCCAGCCTTTTTCAAGACTCTGGACCTTTCCGCTCTGCCCAACTTGTGAATCGGTCGACAATTCGCATTGCCCCTCTCCCTCGAACAGGTCGGAGAGTTCGGAAGCGCCACCTTCAGGCGGTGAAAAATCGATCCAGTTGAAACTGCCGGTCTGCCCTTCTCCGGCCTCATATACTCCATCCTCATACCACTGACCGATCACGTGACCATATCCATCTTCATCCGCTGCAGCGCCCTTGGTGCACAAGCCCACGGGGATGGCACAGTTGGTTTGCGCCGGCCGCAACGTGGCGGTCGCCAAAGCAGCAACCGTCTGCTCCCCAAAACCGAGAACCTGCATGAACCAGGGCTGGATCCCGTCCTCGGCGATCGTGCAACGCACGAACTTCGAATCGCCACCTGCGCTCCCGGCGTTCACCCACGGCCCATCCAGCGACGAAGAAAATTCCACCACGATATCGTCTGCAGATATCACATGACCCTGAAAGTCGACACTGTTCTCGGTGCCGACCAACTTTCCGGCATTCTCTCCATGGGGAAACGAATCCGACGGTATCGGCGACCCGGCCAGCTCGAATGCCGCCGCCAGTGCACAGGCATCGGCAGCGTTCTGCAGCTCCGTCTTATTCAGATACAAGCGCCCGCCGTCCAGCGCCAGCCCGGCGAATCCGACCAGCACGACCATCGCCAACCCGGTGATGATGGCCACCGCGCCGCGCTGTTTATTGGGCCCTGAGTCGCGAAACCGCATGATCGGATCCTCCTTTCAGCTCGACAACCGCTCACTGCTCGACACCGCCGAAGTTAATGGTTATGCCCGACTGAGTTATGCCAGACTGTTTGCCGGACTCAGTCTTGTCAAAGCTTTTGGCATACCCGTTCATCGCCCCCTGGGCGGCCTTGCCGTCGACGCCGCTCACCATATCGGTGCTCTGCGAGGCCATCGGGTCGATCACCTGCTGGGCGGCAGTCACCCTGGCCGCTTCGCCGAAGCGCGCGTCCCAGGCCGGCGAGGTGGACATGCAGCCGCTCAGGCCCAGCAGCAGCGCAGTGACAGCAAGATTTGCGAAAGTACGCATGATCGGCTCCTCAAGGGGTCGGTTCGAAACCACCGCCGGCATCCGGACTCGAGGCGGATGGCAGCCCCTTTTCCCCGGCGGGAGTAGGCGCGGGCCCGCTGCCTTCGGTACGTCCGTACAGCATGAGATCGCTGCGACTAGGCGGCACGTAATTGTCCGTGGGCAAGGCATAGTCGGGCGGCAGCGGTTTGACCAGGCGCGGGGTGACGACGAACACCAGCTCGGAACGGTCGGTCTGGAATTCGGTGCTGCGGAACAGCGCCCCCAGCACCGGGATCTCGCCCAGGAAGGGGAAGGCATTGATGTTGGTGGTGACGTTGTTCTTGATCAGACCGCCGATGGCAAAGCTCTGTCCATCGCCCAGTTGCACGGTGGTGGATGCACGCCGCTTGGTGAATGCCGGCAATATTGCTGCGCCGCTGATATTGGGCGCGCTCAGCCCTGCCCCTTCCCGGTTCAGCTCCGAGACTTCGGGATGGACCTCGAGATTGATCCTTCCACCCTCCAGCACGGTGGGAGTGAATCGCACCGAAACGCCGAATTCCCGCTCTTCCAGTTCGACACCGCCATCGTCGTCCGCCACCGGAATGAAGATGCTTCCCCCCGCGAGGAAGCTGCCCTCTTGGCCGCTGATCGCCATCACCGTCGGCTCGGCCAGAATCTTGACCAGGCCATCACGCTTCAGGGCATCAAGTCCGATCTGGGTGGTATTGTTCGCCGGAATCATTGGCACGGTTACCGTGTCGCCGCCGATGCTCGCATCCCCCACCGGGGTTGTCACCGCACCAGTCAGGCTGCCGTTGGTGATCGAATCGACGCTGCCGCTACCCACTTTCGCCCCCGTGGTGCCCGAGATATGCCCCCCCACCACCGGGCCGCCGCCGAACAGGCCGGACAGGAAGCGAATCATCCTGCCGTCACTGGAAGCGTAGGCGCGGGTGAAGTCGATGCCGAAGCGGTCCAGCACCGCCTTCGATATTTCGGCGACTTTCACTTCCAGCATCACCTGCTGCGGCGCGCCGACCTGCAGCAGATTCAGCACCCGCGAGCTGGCGCCGTTTTCCAACCCTCCGACATAGGCGGCGGCAATTTCAACCGCCCGCCCGACCTTCGCCGCATCACTCACCGTACCGCTCAGTACCAACGAATCGTAGGCAGAACCGACCTCGATCCCTTTTTCGTCCGGCATCAGCTTGGCGAGCATGCCCTGGACCGAAGTCACATCCATGCCGACGGTGATATCCAGCGCCGTACACCCACCCGCACGGTCCACCAACACGATATTGGTCGAGCCCACCGTTTTACCGAGCAGGTAGATTTCATTCGGACTCAGCAGCAGAACATCCACCTGGGCGACGCCGGGGCGGCCTTCATTCTGTCCGCTCTTCTGCTGCCCGCCACCGTCCGGACTGGCGCCGGTGCTGGGGCGGGCCGCCTGGGAATTTTCCGGGTTGCCCAGCAGGATGCGGCGCACCGGGATTTCGGGCTGGATCACCGAAGACTTGCCCACCGGAATGGTCACCATCGGCGCCAGCATGACCCGCCCGCAGGGCGTCCCTCCGGCCGGGCCGACCACATCCTTGGCCGTTGCCGCCAGCGTACCATCCGGCAGGGCTGCGCCCGACAGGAGCAGCGCAAGCGCAACCGCTGCAGACAGCCCGTGCCGCACCGGGCGGCGACTGCGAATCTTATTGTTCGTGCTCATGTTGTTCCCCTGTTCGGTGCGCTGCATGCCGGAGCTGGAAGTCAGAAGCTAGAAGCACTCGATCGTTTTCGATACGCCGCGAATGACCTCGACACAGATCTTGTCCTGGGGCGCCGGCACCCGCCTGACCACCCGCCGCGGCGGCGGCGCCGAAGGCGCGGCGGCGACCGGCTGGGGCTCGGGCGTGGAACGCAGCAACACCGCGCGGGTAATGCCCTTGGTTTCGGCCGGTTCGGAATCGATCTGGTTGCGCAGCACCAGCGACAGGTTGCCGACGCTGCGCGCGAGGTCCAGGCGCTCGGCTTCTTCCGGGGTCACTTCGAGGGTCACCGCATTGACCACCCGCGGCTTGGTCTCGTCGCGGCTGGCCTCCTGGGCCACCGCAAGCACCAGGATGCGCTCGAGAACGATCTTGGAAATCATCTGGTCGTCGCCGGAGCCGCGCGCATCCGTTTTCTGTGTATTGACCATGATGTCGACATAGTTGCCGGGGAGCGTGAAGCCGGCAACACCGATCACATCATTGACGCGGACGGTGATCGCGCGCTTGCCTTCGGGCACCACCGCAGACAGGCCGCCGCGCGTGCCAACCGGCGCGAGGCGGGATTCCAGCACCGGTTCGCCGGGCTGGATGCCGCTGATCGCGACACGGCCGTCGAGCGATTCGAGGTCGCTGAACGCCCCCTTGGGCACGCTGGAAGCCGGCCAGGAAACCAGGCGCAGCGCTTCGCGGTTGATCCGCCCGCCCAGCGGCAGTTCGACCGCGGCCACCGCGATCCGGGTGCCGTCACCGACCGATTTGGACTGCAGCCATCGCGTACCCAGAAAGACCGCGGCAAGCCCGGCCAGCATGGCGACGAGCAGGAATGCGAGACCCTTCGCTTTCATGGAAGCCTCCCTCTTCTTGCGGGTTGCCGGCAAGCGGCCAGCTTCCCTTTTATCGCCCGGATTCCGGACCCTTCATCTGCCGCCCGCTTGCCGGTACTGCAATTTCATCCTACGCCTTTTATGTTTTTAGCGGCTGGCAAAATAGTTATGCCATGCCCATTGCAGGCTGTCATGGGTGAGACGCGCCGGCTCGCCCCGGTAACGGGCGAAATCGGCGATCGGCCCGATCAGGTCGCGGGGGTAGCACGCCAGCAAGGGCTGACCGCTGCCCGCATGAAAATCTTCGAGCAGGGAACGGAAGGCGACTTCGTCGAACGGCACCTCACGTTCTTCGCAGACCCGCATGAAGATGCTGCGGTATTCGTCCTCGTCCATCGGCCCGATGTGGATCTTGTAGCCGAGCCGGCGCAGGAAGGCGGGGTCGGCCACATCGGACGGCATCAGGTTGGTGGAAAACACCAGCACCACGTCGAACGGCAGCGAAAACTTGATGCCGCTGTGCAAGGCCAGGTAGTCGTGGTGGCGGTCCATCGGCACGATCCAGCGGTTGAGCAGTTGTTCGGGCTGGACCAGCTGGCGGCCGAGGTCATCGACCACGAACAGCCCGTTGTTGGCCTTGACATGCGGCGGCGCCTGGTAAAACCCGGTGCTGGCGTCGTAGTCGAGGTCGAGCATCTTCAGGGTCAGCTCGCCGCCGGTGAGCGCCACCGGGCGGCGGCAGCGCACCCAGCGCTGGTCGGGCCGCATCAGGTTGTCGATCGCGGCGCCCGCGCTGCGCGGCGCATCTTCCACCACATGGTGGATCAGCGGGTCATACACCTGGATGATCTCGCCATCGACGAAGATCGCGTGTGGCACGGCGACATCGCCTTCCAGCAGCAAGGCCAGGCGCTCGGCAAGGTAGGTCTTACCCGCACCGGCCGGGCCGTAGAGGAACAGGGCGCGCCCGGAGCCCATCGCCGCGCCCAGCTGGTCGCGTACTTCGGGCTTGATGACCAGGCCGCGGAAGGCCTTATCCACCCCTTCGCGGGTCACTTTCATCTTCGTCACCGACTGGCGCTCGACCTGGGCGACGTAATCGTCCAGGGACACCGGCGCCGCGCCGGCGTACTTGCAGCGGCCGAGGTACTCGACGGCGCGCGCGCGCCCGGCATCGGTCAGCTCGTACAGCACGTCGCCATCGGTTTCACCGCGGCGCACGACTTCACACAGACGCTCGGCGCGCATGAAGCTCAGCAGGCTGTCGAGCACGATCGCCGGCAGCCGAAGCTGATGCGACATTTCGGTGAGATAGAGCTGGCCGCGCACGAACAGCAGCTTGGAGGCCAGTTCGACCAGGAAGAGCAGCGGCAAGCCGGTTTCTTCCACGGTCCGCGGCGCGCGTGGGAAAGCGGACGCCTGTTCGAGCGGGATTACCTGGGCACGGACTTGACTGCTCATGACGGCTCTCCGTAAGTCGCAAATCGCGTTCAGCTTTTCAGCTCAAGGCCCAGCCCCCGGATCGGACCAGAACCAGCTGCAGCACGGTGCCGGCGGCGATCGCCAATGCGTAAGGCATGCGCCCGGCGGTGTGCTGCAGCGGCTCCAGGCGAGGGCTGTCGCCCCCGGCGGTGCGCACCATGCTGGTGGTCAGCATGAAGCGCAGGTTGGTCAGCATCCGGCCCAGCGAGCGCTGCCACAAGGCCATCGCCAAGGCGAGCACGCCGCCGGCGGCGAAGGTCAGCACCACCGCACCCAAGGTCTGCAGCGGGCCGAGGAAGGCGCCGACCACCATCATCAGCTTGACGTCTCCCGCCCCCATCGCGCGCAGCAAATAGAACGGGAAGAGCGCCGCAAAGCCCACCGCCATGCCGGAGAATGCCGCCCCCAGGCCGATGCTCCCTGCCGTGGCGGACAACACACCGCTCCCGCCATCGGCCAGCGCCTGAAAAATCAAGGCTCCGGCGACGCCGGACAGAACCAGCCCGTTGCTGATCCTGCCGGCGACAAGGTCGGTGTACAGTGCGACGCCGAGCACCAGCACCAGCAGCAGCAATCCGAAACTCATGTCGCGGCTACTCCCGGAACGAGAAACAGCGGTGAAGGGAAGCTTCATGCCTTTACGAAAGACAAGGCATAAAGCTTCCCAGTACTCATCAAAGCGCAGCGGCAACTGCGTCAAAAACAGCCTTTAATGCAACCCCGACCGCCTCAACGCTGCCGATGATCACTACCGCAATCAGCGCCGCAATCAAGCCATACTCGATCGCCGTCACACCTTCTTCGTCGCGAACGAACCGCTTCATCATTTCAAGCATGATCCTCTCCTTCATCAACGAACCGCCGGACTCCCGGCCACCCACCGGAGCGGGAGTACCGTTCCGGAAACCTTCGCCGCGGCGACCGCCCCGGCCTTGAAACTTTTTTCAGGACACTGCCGCCGCCACCTTGGCCGCGACATCGTCATAAAGCGCGGTAACGGCATCGCCTAATGCGCCGACTGAAATCACGATCGCGCCGAAAATCAGGGCCGCCAGCAACGCGTATTCAATCGCAGTCACGCCTTCTTCGTTTTCCACGAAGGCTTGCAGCCTGGCCCGGGTGCCTGCGGTCTTCATTGCCAGCGCTCCTCTTTCATCCGGTTTCACTATAGTCCCGGCCACGCCGCGAAGGATGAGTGATTGCACCCCGAAGACTTGGTCAATTGAACCCAATCCAGCAATGACAATTGTCACGGCTCATGCCCGGAAAACACCGGAATCCGCCCCGCGGCCTTTGCCGTCCGCTCGAGCTGCGGCGCACCGGATGGCATCGATCAGCTCCTGGCCTTCTCCTCCCTTGGAGACGAAGAAGGCAGCGATATCCGGTGGCAGCGCACGCAGGCGGCGTTCCGCCCCGGTCAGGGTGCTGAACAGCACGATCACGGCATGGCAGCAGGCACGCAACCGGGGAATGAGGGCGAGGCCGTCCTCGCCGCCGAGTTCGACATCGAGGACGATGATGTCGGGCTGCAGATGGAGCGCCAGTTCGAGCGCGTCGCGACCGCAGCCGGCGGACCCGGCGAGGTGGAGAAAAGGCGCCTCGCTGCCGATCAGCGCACCGACACCGGCAAGGATGGCGGGCTGGTCATCGACGAGCAGGACTTCGATGGGGTCTCCAGCGGAACGGCCCACGGCGGTAGCATCCAGGCAGGCGGCACTGGCCGCGATGGTTCGATCCTAGCGCTCGTCACCAGCACTGCCCATGGGCGTTCGCAACCGGGGAGCAGGGGATAAACCGCCTACCCGGGCAGAGCGCCCGGACGGCGCCCGAACCCGCAAGGAAGCGACCGGCGCGTCCGTTACGCCCGCCCGGGCCAGGAACGGTTGCACGAGGCGAGGGAGGTGGCAGCAGATGGGGCGAACATAGGAGCGAGGCGGGTGCCGCCGCGTAGAGGGAATTCACTTTCTACAGTAGGTAGCATCGTGATCCGGCGCAATGGTGAGCAGGCGAATGAAGTCCCCGTCACGGTGCGCAATGGCCCGGCGAGCCTGGGTGATGCGCAGGGAGTAGATCGCGTCGATGCCCTTGGGTGGCTTGACGCTGGTAATCTTTTCCCACTTGAGCCCCTGGTCGCGGTAGAGCTGATTCCAGGTCAGCTGACGAATCTTGTTGAGCGTGTCCAGCACCGCGTGCCGCTCGGGCTTTTGCAGCGTCAGCAGCTTGTCCTGAAAGACAGGGTTGTTCAGGTCGAGCCTGACCTTGGCTTCACTGCCCGCCATGTTCGAGGCGCTTCAGAGTGCCTTCGACGTCGGTATCCGCTGCGGCATGGGTGACGGACCAAGCCATGGCGGCCTGCAGGTCCGCCGCAGCCCGGGATTCGTGCAGCCAGCGTTCGTTGTCAGGGATGACTGTCGCGGTACGCACGATCCAGACGCCGGGTTCGCGTTCTTCCACCAGCACCTGGCGGCCGGCGTATTGTTTGCCCAGAGAGATCTGGCCATTGGCGCCGACGACCTTGACCGTGGATGAGTGTGCAGTGGTTGCCATAATGAAGCTCCTGGATCGCTCTGCACGACATTATGATTTTAGTGCGGCACCAATTCAAGATCTTCGCCGGTCTTGAGGTGCTCGCCCGTATCCCATTTCCGCAGTTTGATGGTTCCCATTTTCACCTCTTACAACTGCCGTGCCAGTTCAAGCGCAGTCTTGATGTCCTTCGGCATTTCTGACGATCCTTTGTCCGCCTCATTGCGCCATGGATCGTCTGCTCGGATACGGCTGCCGGTACGGCCGCTCAGGGATTGGCGGCGCCGATCTGGTGTTCCTTGGCGTAAACGTAGAGTTCGAGCCGACCGTGGACGCCGAGCTTGTGGTAGATGGTGGTGAGGTGGTTGCGCAGGGTGTGCTCGCTGATGCCGAGGCTTTCGGCGATGACCAGGCTCTTGGCGCCGCGGTGGTGGAGCACGGCGGCGATGACTTCGTTTTCCTTCTGGGTCAGGCCGGCGATGCGGGCGTCGCGCTCGTCGTGCTCGGCGCGCTGGCCCTTGAGCAGGCCCATGATGTCGTCGATCATGCCGCGGTTAACCCAGATGTCGCCGGCGTGGACCTGCTCGATCGCGCGCAGTAGCTGTTCCACCGACTCTTCCTTGCGCACCACGCCGCGCGCACCGGCGGCAACGGCGCGGCACTGGGCGTCGTGGTCGCGGTAGCCGGTCAGGACCAGGATGCGGGCGCGCAGGCGGCGGCCGAGTTCGGGCAGCGCGAGGCTGGCATCGACGCCGCCGAGGTCGAGGTCGAGCACCAGCACGTCGGCGTCGAAGGCGGCCGGCGTGGCGAGCAGCTCGTCGATGCTGGTGGCGCTGCCGAGCAGGCGCATGCGGTCTGCAGCGCTGTCGATGAGGCGCTCCAGGCCCCACAGCGTGGCGCGATGGTCATCGACCAGGAAGACGCCGATCGTGTTCGTGGTACAGGTCGTCATGGTGCACTCGCTCGGGCCGCGGGCCCCTTCGGGATGGAGATGATGAGGTCGGTGAACCCCGCCTGCTGCAGTTCGACGCGGACGCTGCCGTGCAGGGCGTGCACCCGCTCCGCGATCGAGCGCGGCATGAAGGCGGGCGGAGCGGCGGCGGGGTCGTGGGCGTTGCGGATCTGCAGTTCGCAGGTTTGGGGGTGGTCACGAACGGTGATCTGCGCAGCGGTTGCGGCGGTGTGGCGGCGGATGTTGGTGAGCGCCTCGCCGACGATGGGGAAGATCGCCGCGGCGAGGCGGCGGCCGATCGACAGTCCGGCGTCGCAGCCTACCACGACATCGAGGCCGAACAACTCGGTGAAGCGCCGGGCCTGGCGCTGCAGCGCCGGCGCCAGGGCGTTGTCGGCGGCGCTCGTGCCGCTGCGCATGCCGCTGACCAGCTCGCGCAGGTTGTGCAGCTCGCCGACGGTGACCTCCTGCAGCGACAGGATGTCGGCGCGCAGCGGGTTGTCGGGCGCGGCCTTGCGGGCGAGCGCTTCGATGCCGTACTTGAGGCCCAGGTAAGGCTGGATCGCGGTGTCGTGCAGGTCGCGGCCGATGCGGGCGCGTTCGGTGGCCATCGCCTCGTCGGCGAGGCATTCGAGCAGGCCGGCGTTTTCGACCAGGGGGGCGAGCGGCTCCATCACCGCCGACAGCAGTTCGAGGTCGCGGCTGCGGTAGCGCCGGCGCCGCGAGTCGAGCACCAGCCAGTTCGGATGCGGCGAGCGCCGGCAGATCGGCAGCGCGAGCAGCGAGCGGGCTTCGAGCAGTTCGGCCAGCTGCTGCATCGGGACGCGCGCGGCGCCGCTCGCCCGACGGCGCGCGAGTTCCAGCCCGAGGGGGCCGGCGAAACACCACCGTCGCGGCCCCGCCGTGCGCTGGTGGACGGCAGCGACCGTGGCCGGCAAACGGCCGAGCGCATCGATCAGGGTGGCGCGCAGTTCGCCGTGCAGCTCGGCGCAGGCGCCGTCGGCGCCGACCCGGAACAGGCGCGCTTCGCTGCCCGGCAGCCAGATCAGCAGCCAGCCGCGGTCGGCGGCGAAACGCGGCGCAAGGGTGCGCAGCAGGGTGTCGGCCATTCGCGCCACGCCCAGGCGCGGGTCGAGCAGCGCGAGCAGGCGTTCGGCGATCGTCATCTGCTCGTTGATGCGCATGCCGACGCAGGCGAGCGCGGCGAGCACCGGGCCGAACACGAGGATCAGCAAGGGCGGCAGCATCGCTTCGGGGAGGATGGCGGCGCCGTCCTGCACCCGGACCATGATCTGGGCTGCGGTGAGCGCAGCGGCGATCAGCGACACCAGCAGCCCGGACAGGAAGCCGAAGCTCACCGCAGCGAACAGCACCGGGAAGAAGAGCAGCATCAGCAGGCTGCTGTGCATTGCCGCCAGCCAGGCGAACGTCAGGATCCAGGCGACATCGACCCAGGCGATGAGCCGGGGCCACAACAGGCGGTGGCCGCGGAACTCGATCCAGCACAGCCCGCCGGCGTAGGCGGCGTAACCGAACGCGGCGTAGGCCATCGCCCCACCGCGGCTGGCAACGGATAAGGGCGAAGAGAGGGACAAGACTTCGGCGATGGCGAAGATAGCGACCAGCACGCGCATGTTGGCGAGCACGCGGCGGATCTCCGGGCTGGTGTAGCTGGCGACGCCGGCATCGACGGCCGGCTCGGCGACGGGCGCCGTGTCGGCGCGCGCGCCGGGGGTTACGCCGGGGGTCGCAACACGCTGTTCCATCGCTTCGCGCGCCTCCTGTGGCTGACGGACCTGTTCGCGCCGTCCAGGCTGCAACCGCTCCCAGACCTTGTCCATTGTAGGGGCATGCCCCCGGCGGAGAGAAGCCGCCGACCGCGCCGGGCCGCTTCTCGCGTCATGAATACAACACCCGCCGCGGCCACATTCTTCCCTGCCGCGGGTAACATGGCCCCCGGACCGCGGCGCTGGCGGCCCGCCTCCGCGAACGATCGACGGTGAACACATGACCCTGGAACAGCAGTCGTTGAAGACGTTTACCAAGCCCGTCCACGTCACCACCTGGATGGGCCTTTTCCTCGCCCTGGTCGCCCTGGTGGCCGCCGTGCTGGTGCCCCAGCTCAAGCACGCCTTCGCCGCCAACATCGCCTTCAACGGCCTGATCCTGTTCGTGCTCGCGGTCGGGATCGCGGTGAACCTGCGCCAGGTCTGGCGGCTGCAGCGCGAAGTGCTGTGGATCGAAGACTTCCAGTACAGCGAGGACGGGCAGGCCGGCCTGTCCCGGCCGGTGCTGCTGGCGCCGATGGCGCGCCTGCTGTCGAGCCGCGAGCGCGGCAAGTTCCACCTGTCGCCGGCGTCGATGCGCTCGATCCTCGACAGCGTGCAGATCCGCCTCGAAGAACAGCGCGACCTGTCGCGCTACCTGATCGGGCTGCTGATCTTCCTCGGCCTGCTCGGCACCTTCTGGGGCCTGCTGGCGACGATCCGCTCGATCGGCGACATCATCGGCGGGATGAGCGTGGGCAGCGACCCGGTGGCGATGTTCGAGGCCCTCAAGACCAAGCTCAACGAACCGCTGGGCGGCATGGCGACGAGCTTTTCCACCTCGCTGTTCGGCCTCGCCGGTTCACTGATCGTGGGCTTTCTCGACCTCCAGTCCGGCCACGCCCAGAACCGCTTCTACAACGAGCTGGAAGAGTGGCTGTCGCACATCACCCGCCTGCCTTCGGGGATGGGCATCGAGGGCGAAGGCAGCGTGCCGGCCTACGTCCAGGCGCTGCTCGAGCAGACCGCCGAGAGCCTCGACCGCATGCAGCGCACGGCCGCGGAGTCCGAGCGCGAGCGCCGCGCCACCGCTGACCAGCTCGGCGAGCTGAATGGCCAGCTCACCCGCCTCGCCGACCTCATCGCACGCGAGTCGCGCGACCTGTCGGCGCTGTCCAGCGCGCAGGACGACCTCCACGGCCTGATCCGCCAGCTCGCCCACGCGCCCGCCCAGGGCGCCCAGTCCACCGCGCAGTTCTCGGAAGAGCTGCGCAACGAGCTGCGCCTGATGTCGCGCACCATCGCCGCCGCCCTCGGCGGCCACAAGGCGGACTGAAGCGATGGCCTCGCTGTCGCGCCGCCGCCGGCCGCTGGATTTCTGGCCCGGCTTCGTCGACGCCCTCGCCTCGTTGCTGATGGTGATGGTGTTCGTGATCCTGATCTTCGTCATCGGCCAGTTCGTCCTCGCCGACGCGGTCAGCGGGCGCGACCGCGCCCTCACCCGCCTCAACGCCGAACTGGCGGCGCTGGCGCAGACCCTGAGCCTGGAACAATCCGCACGCGAGCGCGCCGACGCCCGCATCGGCGAACTCAGCGCCTCGCTCGCCAGCGCCACCCGCGAGCGCGACGCCCTGGCGCTCGACCTGCAGGGCACGCGGGCGGCCCTCGACGCACAGCGCACCGAGGCCGCCCGCCTCGGCGCCGACATCGCCGCGCTGCAGCGGCTGAAGGCCGAGCTCGAAGCCGAGGCCGCGCGCCTGGCGAGCGCGCTCGACACTTCCGAGCGCGGGCTGAAGGAACAGACCGAACTGTCGGCGCAGGCGATCGCCCAGGTCGAGCTCCTCAACCGCCAGCTCGCCGCGGTGCGCACCCAGCTCGAGCAGTTGAACAACGCCCTGGCCGCAGCCGAGGCCGCAGCCCGCGACAAGGACCTGCGCATCGAGGAACTGGGGCGCGAGCTGAACCTGGCGCTCGCCGCCCGGGTGCAGGAGCTGGCGCGCTACCGCTCGGAGTTCTTCGGCCGCCTGCAGGCGGTGCTGGGCAAGCGCAAGGACATCCAGATCGTCGGCGACCGCTTCGTGTTTTCCAGCGAGGTGCTGTTTCCCACCGCCTCCGACGAGGTCAGCGCCGAAGGCCTGGTCCAGCTCACCCGCCTGGCGGAAACATTGAAGACACTCGCCGCCGAGATTCCCGCGGATCTGCCGTGGGTGCTGCAGGTCGATGGCCACACCGACCGCCGTCCGATCGCCACCGCGCGCTTTCCGTCGAACTGGGAATTGTCCACCGCGCGCGCGCTGGCAATCGTCAAGTTCCTGCGCACCCAGGGGATCGCGCCGCAGCGCCTGGCCGCCACCGGCTACGGCGAGTTCCACCCGCTGGATGCGCGCACCAGTGAAGAAGCGCTCGCCCGCAACCGCCGCATCGAGCTGAAGCTGACCAGCCGCTGAGCTTCAGAAGCAGGCCCGAAGGACCACGGCAACCACCTGCCCGCCCCCGGCGCCCCCTCAGGCGCCGCCGCCCGAGCGTGCCGCCCGTTCCAGATCCTTCACCACCAGCGACAGCGCTTCGGTGGAGATCAGCACTTCGATCAGCGACAGCACCAGCGACAGCGTCAGGCTCAGGATGCTGGCGCCGAACAGCCATTTCCCGGGCAGTTCGGCATCGAGGAACAGGGCGAACATCGACAGCGCGCACAGCAGGAAGCTGAACACGCCGAAGCCCTGCATGTACTGGGTCAGGGCGATGCGCCGCTTGAGCCCGGGGAGCTGGCGCTGCACCAGGGCCGCGGCGCGATCGGTGGAGGCGTTGAGCTGGCGGATGACCTGGGCGAGGGTGAGAAAGCGGTTGGTGTAGGCGAGCAGCAGCAGCGAGATCGCCGGAAAGAGCAGTGCCGGAGTGGTGAGGTTCATGGTCGCGCCCGTCTTTGCCGCAGAGTCGTCGGAACGGCATTCTAACCGCCCCGGGCGGCCCCCTACCCTTGGCCGCCCGGCTACATGTTGCGCCGGTACTGGCCGCCGACCTCGTACAGCGCCGCGGTGATCTGGCCGAGCGAGCAGTGGCGCACGGCCCCCATCAGCACCTCGAACACATTGCGCTCTTCGAGCACGGCCTGTTGCAGGCGGGCGAGCCACAGCGGCGCGGCCGCCTGGTGGCGGGCGTGGAAGTCGGCGAGGCGGGCGAGCTGGGACTGCTTTTCGGCCTCGGTCGAGCGCGCCAGCGCGGGCGCCGGAGCGAGCGCCGCCCCCTGCGGATCGAGGAAGGTGTTTACGCCGACGATCGGCAGCGAACCGTCATGCTTGCCGCACTCGTAGCGCAGCGACTCTTCCTGGATCCTGCCGCGCTGGTAGCCGCTCTCCATCGCCCCGAGCACACCACCGCGGGCAGCCAGGGCGTCGAACTCGCGCAGCACCGCCTCTTCCACCAGATCGGTGAGCCGGTCGATGATAAAGCTGCCCTGGTTGGGGTTCTCGTTCTGCGCCAGCCCCCATTCGCGGTGGATGATGAGCTGGATCGCGAGCGCGCGCCGCACCGAGGCTTCGGTCGGGGTGGTGACCGCCTCGTCGAAGGCGTTGGTGTGCAGCGAGTTGCAGTTGTCGTAGATCGCGATCAGCGCCTGGAGCGTGGTGCGGATGTCGTTGAAGTCCATTTCCTGCGCATGGAGCGAGCGCCCGGAAGTCTGCACGTGGTACTTCAGCTTCTGGCTGCGCTCGTTCGCGCCGTATCTGTCCCGCATCGCCACCGCCCAGATGCGGCGGGCGACGCGACCGATCACGGCGTATTCCGGGTCCATGCCGTTGGAAAAGAAGAACGACAGGTTGGGGGCGAAGTCGTCGATGTGCATGCCGCGCGCCAGATACGACTCGACGTAGGTGAAGCCGTTGGCCAGCGTGAACGCGAGCTGGGTAATCGGGTTCGCCCCCGCTTCGGCGATGTGGTAGCCGGAAATCGACACCGAGTAGAAGTTCCTGACCCGATGGCGAATGAAATACTCCTGGATGTCGCCCATCATCTTCAGCGCGAACTCGGTCGAGAAGATGCAGGTGTTCTGGCCCTGGTCTTCCTTCAGGATGTCGGCCTGGACCGTGCCGCGCACGCTCGACAGGGTCCGCGCCTCGATCTCGCGGTACTCGTCCGCGCTCGGCGGGCGGTGCCGGTCGGCCTCGAAGCGGGCCACTTGCTGGTCGATCGCGGTGTTGAAGAAGAACGCGAGGATCGCCGGCGCGGGGCCGTTGATCGTCATCGACACCGAAGTCGTCGGCGCGCACAGGTCGAAGCCGTCGTACAGCGCCTTCATGTCGTCGAGGGTGGCGATGCTGACGCCGGCGTTGCCGATCTTGCCGTAGATGTCGGGGCGCAGCGCGGGATCGCAGCCGTACAGGGTCACCGAGTCGAACGCGGTGGATAGCCGATGCGCCGCCATCCCCGCGCACAGCTGCCGGAAGCGGCGGTTGGTGCGAAAGGCGTCGCCTTCGCCGGCGAACATGCGGGTCGGGTCTTCGCCTTCGCGCTTGAGGGGAAACACGCCGGCGGTAAACGGGAAGGCGCCGGGCAGGTTTTCCTGCAGCAGGAAGCGCAGCAGTTCGCCTTCGTCGTCGAAATTCGGCAGCGCAACCCGGGGAATCGCGGTGCCCGACAAGGTTTCGTGGAACAGGCGGGGAGGGTCGCCCCCCCCCGCCGCAGCGGAGCACGCCGAAGCGGGAGCGGAGGCGGCGGAACTCTCCGCCCCACCAAGGCGGGCGCGGGTGGCCGGCCACTGTTCGAGCAGCGCCTTCGCCGCGGGGGCGAGTTCGGCGTCCTTGGCGGCGATCAGCGCATCGAACGCCGCCAGCGGCACCGAGGGCTCGCCCCGCTCGAACAGCGCCCGGGCGAGCTTCAGCGCCTGGCGCTCGCGGGCGACGCGGACCTGCTGTCCGGCTGCGGCGCGATACGCACGCACGGTGTCGGCGATCTCGGCGAGGTGGCGCGCGCGCTCGGGCGGCACCGCCGTGCGCCCGGCGGAAGAGGCTTTCACCGCGACCGCCGGCAGGCGTGCCGCCGCAGCGTCCGCAACCGCATCGAAGCCTTTGTCCGCCAGTGCCGGCAGCAAGGCCTGGTACAGCGCGGTGACGCCGTCATCATTGAAGCGCGCCGCCACGGTGCCGAACACCGGCATCGCCGCAGCCGGCAGGTCGAACAGCGCGCGGTTGCGCTGGACCTGCTTGCACACGTCGCGCAGCGCATCCGCCCCACCCTGGCGGTCGAACTTGTTGATCGCGACGAAATCGGCGAAATCGAGCATGTCGATCTTCTCCAGCTGGCTCGCCGCGCCGAACTCGGGCGTCATCACGTAGAGAGACAGATCGACGAAGGGGACGATCGCGGCATTGCCCTGGCCGATGCCGGAGGTCTCGACGATGACCAGCTCGAAACCGGCGAGCTTGCACGCCGCGATCACCTCGGGCAGCGCGGCCGAGAGTTCCGAGGCGGTGGCGCGGGTGGCGAGCGAGCGCATGAAGATGCGCTCGTGGGCGATCGCGTTCATGCGGATGCGGTCGCCCAGCAGCGCCCCGCCGGTGCGCTTGCGCGACGGGTCGATGGAGACGATGGCAATCTTCAGCCGGTCGTCGAAGTCGAGGCGGAAGCGGCGCACCAACTCGTCGGTGAGGGAGGATTTTCCCGCGCCGCCGGTGCCGGTGACGCCGAGCACGGGAGTACGGACGGCCGCGGCGGCAGCGCGCAGCGCCTGCTTCGCCTCGGCACCGCAAACGCCGTTTTCGAGCACGGTGATGATGCGCGCGAGGTAGCGCAGGCGCGCCGCGCGCTCACCCGCGCCCAAGGCCTCCAACATCGCTTCGGCAGTCTGCGGCGCATCGGCGGCAAGGTCGAAGTCGGCACGCTCGACCACGCGGTCGATCATGCCCTGCAGCCCCATCCGCACGCCGTCCTCCGGCGAAAACACCCGCGCCACGCCGTAGGCGTGCAGTTCGCGGATTTCGTCCGGCACGATCACCCCGCCGCCGCCGCCGAACACCTGGATATGGCCACCGCCGCGGGTCCTGAGCAGATCGATCAGGTACTTGAAGAACTCGACGTGCCCGCCCTGGTAGCTGCTCACCGCGATGCCGTGCACGTCCTCCTGCAGCGCCGCGCTCACGACCTCCTCGACCGAGCGGTTGTGGCCGAGGTGGATGACCTCCACCCCGCTCGCCTGCAGCAGCCGGCGCACGATGTTGATCGCGGCATCATGGCCGTCGAACAGCGCGGTCGCGGTGATGAAGCGGACCTTGTTCCTGGGCGTGTACGCCGCAGGCCTGCTTGTGGCGCTCGGATCGGTCATCGGGGTGCCTCCGGGCAGAAAGCCGTGCCTCCCCGTAATCCTAGAGATTCCGCCCCGCCTTCGCCACCGCTGTCGCGGCGGACGCGCACGGCGCGCGGAATGCGGCGCGCCGGCATCCGGGGGCGGCGCCCGGCGCGGCGCGGATCATGGCCTGCCGTCGCGGCAGTCGATCTCGTCCCGGTGGCCGAAGCCGCGCGAGTTGTCGATGAAATACAGCCGTTCGGGCACGAAACGGTACCAGTGCACCTTCGCCAGGGCCTGCAGGATCGCGGCCGGCGCACCCCCCAGCGTGCCGACGACGGGGTATTTCGCCCCGTAGAGCGCGCGCGCCTGCCCTGCGGCATCGCCGGACAGTTCCACGACATGGCCTTCGGCCTGGATGCCCTTGACCTCACGCCAGTCGGAGCAGTCCTCCTGGATGGTCACCGCGGCACGCCCATCGCGCGCGATGTTGCTGCTGTGGCGGGCGCCTGGCTTGGACAGGAAGTACAGGTCGAAACCGTCGCTGGCGTAAAACACCGCCGCCGCCCACACCCCCTGCTCGCCCTGCGTCGCCAGCGTCATCGTGTGGTGCGCGCGCAGCCAGTCGAGGACATGGGCCTGGTGCCCGTTCATGCGTGCGCCCTCCCGGACAGGGTGTCGGTCACGTCAGCTCCGGGACCGGCACCACTTTCTTCACCGCGCAGACGCTTGAGGCGGTAGGCGAATTGCGGCCGGGTCAGGCCGAGCATGCGCGCCGCCGAAGACAGGTTGCCGCGCGCCTTGTCGAGCGCGGTTTCGAGCAGGGTGGTCTCGATCTGCTCGAGGGTCAGGGCACCATCGCACACCGCGCTGCACAGGCTGCGCGCCAGGCTGTCCTGTTCGGTGTCGATCTTTCCGTTCGGCCCGAGGCCGAACCCGTCTTCATCCTCGATGTGCGCACCGGACAGGAAAAGGTGGTCCACTTCGACCCGGCCGCCGTTCGGCGCAAGGATCACCCCGCGTTCCACCGTGTTCTGCAGTTCGCGGATGTTGCCCGGCCAGGCATGGCCGACCAGCGCCTTCTTCGCCTTGTCGGAAAATCCGAGCAGCTTCTTGCCGTTGATCGCCGCATATTTCCTGAGGAAATGCTTGGCCAGAGGGGAGATGTCCTCCCTGCGCTGGCGCAGCGGCGGAATGTCGATCTGGAAAGCATTGAGACGGTAGTACAGGTCGGCCCTGAAACGCCCTTCCTTCACCAACTGGGCGAGGCTGGCATTGGTCGCGGCGACGAGGCGGACGTCGATACGGCGGGTCTTGTCATCGCCCAAACGCTCGACCTCGCCTTCCTGGAGCACCCGCAGCAGCTTGCTCTGCGCCGTCAGCGGCAGATCGCCGATTTCGTCCAGGAACAGGGTGCCGCCGTTGGCGCGCTCGAACCTGCCCGGGCGGGCTGCCAGCGCGCCGGTGTATGCCCCTTTTTCCACGCCGAAAAGCTCGGCCTCCACGAGGTCGTGCGGAATCGCGGCGCAGTTGATCGCAACCAGCGGGCGATCGCGGCGGGCGCTCATTTCGTGCAGCGCGCGCGTGAACAGTTCCTTGCCGACCCCCGTTTCGCCGAGCAGCAAAATGGCGATGCTGCTGCCCGCGGCCTGCTGCAGCAAGCTGAGCGCGAACCGGAACCCGGGCGAGTCGCCGATCATGTCGCCAGGCAGCCTGGCGCGTTCATCGATCGTGGAGCGCAGCTGTTCCACCTGGGCCTGCAGGTCGATCAGTTGCTCGGCGATCGATTCGGGGGCGAACAGGCGTCTGTATTCCTCGGCATCCGGCCATTCCTCGGCCGGCTTGCCGACGATGTGGCAATGCTCGGCACCCATGCCCGCGCACTCGGCTTCCTTGTACAGGATCGGTCGCCCCATGAAGGCCGTGGAGTAGCCGCAGGCATAGCCGATCTGGGTCCAGCACACCGGTTCCGAGCAGGTTCCGAAGTGGCGCTTGTGCGACTGCCCCTCCCACGAATTGATCCAGCGGAACTCGGCATTGAAGGTGCCGGCGGCGCGGTCGAATTCCAGCTGGAGCGGGATGACGCCGACAATGCCCTCGAGCGCGTGCAGCTGCGGCCCGGTCATGAATGCCGCAAGGTCGTCGCCGGTCCTGATCCGTGTCTGCGCGAGCTCCGCATCACGGGCACCGGATGCGAACCCCATGCGCAGCAGCAACCCGCGCGCGCGCGCCATGCCGAGCGTATCGATCAGCTCCTTGCGCAAGGCCGCCTGCGCCTCGGCGTGCACGAGCAGCATCCGATGCTCATGAAGCCAGATCTGCCCGGTATCGGCGCAGAAATGGATGCGCGACCGGAGATCACCGCCGTCTATGCAGCTCATATCGTGAAGCTTGGCCATCACCCTTCCTCCTGAACTGGTCCTTTTACGCGCAGCCACCACGGGTCGTATTGACGTGCGTCAAACGGCCCGGCGCGCGACTGCGCAGCGCCGGAAACGAAGAGAAGCCCCTGCGTTCATCTAATGGTCAATCCTGCAGCCGGCCGGAAGGAGAACTGATCATTTGATGAATCGCATCCAATGGCCGCTTTTTCCAATTACCCGGCACAAACGCCCCGCCAGAAATTTATTTTTTGCAACTGCATGAAATGCTCGAAAGGCCTGCACAACGGGCAAACAGCGCTCCCGGCGTATGCGCCCGAAGGCTGAATTGCTGCTCTGCCGCAATTAATCGTGGCACACCCTTTGCATTGGATGCCTGGCAGGCGTCGTCCAACAAATCCGGTCGCAACGATCGACAACGGAAATAGCAAAGGAGGGGCATCAGATGAAGTTTCCTGTTCCGCACGACATCCAGGCCAAGACGATTCCGGGGACCGAAGGCTGGGAGCGGATGTACCCGTACCACTACCAGTTCGTCACCGACGATCCGCAGCGTAACCAGTACGAGAAAGAAACCTTCTGGTTTTACGACGGATTGCATTACCCGGAGCCGCTTTATCCGTTCGACACGATCTGGGACGAGGCCTGGTATCTCGCCCTGTCGCAATTCAACAATCGAATTTTCCAGGTGCCGCCGGTGCGCGGCGTCGATCACCGGATCATCAACGGTTACGTCTATATCTCGCCGGTTCCGATCAAGGACCCCGATGAAATCGGCAAGCGCGTGCCCAATTTCATGGAGCGCGCCGGTTTCTATTACAAGAACTGGGACGAGCTCGAGGCGAAATGGAAAGTGAAGATGGAGGCGACGATCGCCGAGCTCGAAGCGCTCGAGGTTCCGCGCCTGCCCGACGCCGAAGACATGTCGGTGGTGACCGAAGGAGTCGGTGAATCGAAGGCCTACCACCTGCTCAAGAATTACGACGACCTGATCAACCTCGGCATCAAGTGCTGGCAATACCACTTCGAATTCCTCAATCTTGGCTATGCCGCCTACGTTTTCTTCATGGATTTCGCGCAGAAGCTGTTTCCGAGCATTCCGCTCCAGCGCGTCACCCAGATGGTGTCGGGGATCGACGTCATCATGTACCGCCCGGACGACGAACTGAAGGAACTGGCAAAGAAGGCCGTTTCACTCGAAGTCGATGAAATCGTCACCGGCCATCGGGAGTGGAGCGACGTCAAGGCGGCGCTTTCGGCACACCGCCACGGTGCCGAATGGCTCGAAGCATTCGAGAAATCCCGCTACCCGTGGTTCAACATTTCGACCGGCACGGGATGGTTCCATACCGACCGCAGCTGGAACGACAACCTCAACATTCCGCTCGACGGCATCCAGACCTATATCGGCAAGCTTCACGCCGGCGTCGCCATCGAGCGGCCGATGGAAGCGGTCCGTGCCGAGCGCGACCGGATCACCGCCGAGTACCGCGATCTGATCGACAGCGACGAGGACCGCAAGCAGTTCGACGAACTGCTCGGCTGCGCCCGGACGGTGTTCCCCTACGTCGAGAACCATCTGTTCTACGTCGAGCACTGGTTCCACTCGGTGTTCTGGAACAAGATGCGCGAAGTCGCTGCGATCATGAAAGAACACTGCATGATCGACGACATTGAAGACATCTGGTATCTGCGCCGCGATGAAATCAAGCAGGCGCTGTGGGATCTGGTCACCGCCTGGGCAACCGGCGTCACCCCTCGCGGCACCGCCACCTGGCCGGCCGAAATCGAATGGCGCAAGGGGGTGATGCAGAAGTTCCGCGAATGGAGCCCGCCGCCGGCCATCGGCATCGCACCGGAAGTGATCCAGGAGCCCTTCACCATCGTGCTCTGGGGGGTCACCAACAGCTCGCTCTCGGCCTGGGCCGCCGTCCAGGAAATCGACGACCCCGACAGCATCACCGAGCTGAAAGGCTTCGCCGCCAGCCCGGGCACGGTCGAAGGCAAGGCGCGCGTGTGCCGCAGCGCCGAAGACATCCGCGACCTGAAGGAGGGCGAAATTCTCGTCGCCCCGACCACCTCGCCTTCGTGGGCGCCGGCCTTCGCCAAGATCAAGGCCTGCGTCACCGATGTCGGCGGCGTCATGAGCCATGCCGCGATCGTATGCCGCGAATACGGCATGCCGGCGGTGGTGGGCACCGGGCTATCGACCCGTGTGGTCCGCACCGGCATGACGCTGCGGGTCGATGGTTCGAGCGGGCTGATCACGATCATCACGGATTGAGGGAGTGACTGACATGGGAAGTATCGTTTCCACCGTAGCCCTGTCCGCGGCCACCGCCGACAGCACTTCGCCGAAGGTCTGCCCGTTCGAGGCCTGCGGCAAGGACTCGGTCCCGCTGGTGGGCGGCAAGTGCGCGTCCCTGGGCGAACTGATCAACGCCGGCGTACGGGTGCCGCCGGGCTTTGCCCTGACCACCAGCGGCTATGCCCAGTTCATGCGTGAAGCCGGCATCCAGGCGGACATCGGCGCGCTGCTCGAAGGCCTCGACCACCAGGACATGGACAAGCTCGAGGAAGCATCGAGGGCGATCCGCGAAATGATCGAATCGCGCCCGATGCCGATCGAGCTCGAAGACCTGATCGCCGAGGCCTACCGCAAGCTGTCGGTCCGCTGCTATCTGCCCGCGGCGCCGGTGGCGGTGCGTTCGAGCGCGACCGCCGAGGACCTGCCCGGTGCGAGCTTTGCCGGCCAGCAGGATACCTACCTGTGGATCCGCGGCGTCGATGACCTCATCCACCACGTCCGGCGCTGCATCTCCAGCCTCTACACCGGCCGGGCGATCGCCTACCGGATGAAGATGGGCTTCCCGCACGAGCAGGTCGCGATCAGCGTCGGCGTCCAGATGATGGCGAACGCCTACACCGCGGGGGTGATGTTCACGATCCATCCGGGCACCGGCGACCGCTCGGTGATCGTCATCGATTCGAATTTCGGCTTCGGTGAATCCGTGGTGTCGGGCGAAGTCACGCCGGACAACTTCGTCGTCAACAAGGTCACCCTCGACATCATCGAGCGCACGATTTCGACGAAGGAGCTGTGCCACACCGTCGATCTGAAGACCCAGAAATCAGTCGCACTTCCGGTCCCTGCCGAGCGCCAGAACATCCAGTCGATTACCGATGACGAAATCAGCGAACTCGCCTGGGCCGCCAAGAAGATCGAAAAGCATTACGGCCGCCCGATGGACATCGAATGGGCGATCGACAAGAACCTGCCCGCGGACGGAAACATTTTCATCCTCCAGGCCCGGCCCGAAACGATCTGGAGCAACCGCCAGAAAGCCAGCGCGACGACCGGCAGCACGTCGGCGATGGATTACATCGTATCGAGCCTGATCACGGGCAAGCGGCTCGGCTAGGAGGACGAAAAAATGATCGTACGCAACTGGATGCAGACCAATCCGATCGTGCTCACCGGGGACACCTTGCTGTCCGAAGCGAAGCGGATCTTTTCCGAAGCCAATATCCACGCATTACCGGTCGTCGATGACGGCCGCCTGCGCGGACTCATCACCCGCGCCGGCTGCCTGCGGGCCGCGCATGCCGCGCTGCGGACCCAGGACACCGACGAGCTCAACTACTTCTCGAACCGGGTCAAGGTCAAGGACATCATGGTCCGCAACCCGGCCACCATCGATGCCGACGACACGATGGAACACTGCCTGCAGGTCGGCCAGGAACACGGCGTCGGCCAATTGCCGGTGATGGACAAAGGCAATGTCGTCGGAATCATTTCGGCAATCGAAATGTTCTCGCTGGCGGCGCATTTCCTTGGTGCCTGGGAAAAGCGCAGCGGCGTCACCCTGGCCCCGATCGATCTCAAGCAGGGAACCATGGGCCGCATCATCGACACCGTCGAAGCCGCCGGCGCCGAGGTGCACGCGATCTACCCGATCTCGGCCCATGACAGGGAGTCCGCCTCGGCCAGGCGGGAGCGGAAAGTGATCATCCGCTTCCACGCCGCGAACGTCGCGGCAGTCATCGAGGCGCTCGCCCACGCCGGCTACGAAGTCATCGAGGCCGTTCAAGCCGCAGCGCATTGAGCCCAGCCCCACCCATCCTGCCTCACCCCGGTTTCACCCATTTCTGCCAAGGAGCGACACCCATGGACCTGCGCTACTTCATCAACCAGTGTGCCGAAGCCCACGAACTGAAGAGAATCACCACCGAGGTCGATTGGAATCTGGAGATTTCCCATGTTTCCAAGCTGACCGAAGAGAAAAAAGGCCCGGCGCTGCTGTTCGAAAGCATCAAGGGCTACGACACGCCGGTGTTCACCGGGGCCTTCGCGACCACCAAGCGCCTCGCCGTCATGCTCGGCCTGCCGCACAACCTGTCGCTGTGCGAATCCGCCCAGCAATGGATGAAGAAAACGATCACCTCCGAAGGGCTGATCAAGGCGAAGGAAGTGAAGGACGGCCCGGTGCTGGAAAACGTGCTCAGCGGCGACAAGGTCGATCTCAACATGTTCCCGGTGCCGAAGTTCTTCCCCCTCGACGGCGGGCGCTACATCGGCACGATGGTATCGGTGGTGCTGCGTGATCCGGAGACGGGCGAGGTCAACCTCGGCACCTACCGCATGCAGATGCTCGACGACAAGCGCTGCGGGGTGCAGATCCTGCCCGGGAAGCGCGGCGAACGGATCATGAAAAAGTACGCCAAGATGGGCAAAAAGATGCCCGCCGCGGCGATCATCGGCTGCGATCCGCTGATCTTCATGTCCGGCACGCTGATGCACAAGGGCGCCAGCGACTTCGACATTACCGGCACCGTGCGCGGCCAGCAGGCCGAGTTCCTGATGGCGCCGCTGACCGGGCTGCCGGTGCCGGCCGGGGCCGAGATCGTGCTCGAAGGCGAGATCGATCCGAACGCCTTCCTGCCCGAAGGCCCGTTCGCCGAATACACCGGCTACTACACCGACGAACTGCACAAGCCGATCCCGAAACCGGTGCTCGAAGTGCAGCAGATCCTGCACCGCAACAGCCCGATCCTGTGGGCCACCGGCCAGGGCCGCCCGGTGACCGACGTCCATATGCTGCTCGCCTTCACCCGGACCGCGACCTTGTGGACCGAGCTCGAGCAGATGCGCATTCCCGGCATCCAGTCGGTGTGCGTGATGCCGGAATCGACCGGGCGCTTCTGGTCGGTGGTGTCGGTCAAGCAGGCCTACCCGGGGCACTCGCGCCAGGTGGCCGACGCGGTGATCGCCAGCAACACCGGCTCGTACGGCATGAAGGGTGTGATCACGGTCGATGAGGACATCCAGGCCGACGATCTGCAGCGCGTGTTCTGGGCGCTGTCGTGCCGCTACGACCCGGCGCGCGGCACCGAGCTGATCAAGCGCGGCCGCTCGACGCCGCTCGATCCGGCGCTCGACCCGAACGGCGACAAGCTCACCACGTCGCGGATCCTGATGGACGCCTGCATCCCCTACGAGTGGAAGCAGAAGCCGGTCGAAGCGCGCATGGACGAAGAGATGCTGGCGAAGATCCGCGCCCGCTGGCACGAGTACGGCATCGACTGAGCCCTTAGCCGCATGACAAACCACGGCCGCCGATGGGGCGGCCGTCACTGGAGGACATGGAGACATGGAACAGGCGAAGAACATCAAGCTGGTGATCCTCGACGTCGATGGCGTGATGACCGACGGGCGCATCGTGATCAATGACGAAGGCATCGAGTCGCGCAACTTCGACATCAAGGACGGCATGGGCGTGATCGTGCTGCAACTGTGCGGCGTCGAGGTCGCGATCATCACCTCGAAGAAATCCGGCGCGGTGCGCCATCGCGCCGAGGAGCTGAAGATCAAGCGCTTCCACGAGGGCATCAAGAAGAAGACCGAGCCCTACGCGCAGATGCTCGAGGAGATGAACATCTCCGATGCCGAAGTCTGCTACGTCGGCGACGACCTCGTCGATCTGTCGATGATGAAGCGCGTCGGCCTGGCCGTGGCGGTCGGTGACGCCGTGGCCGACGTCAAGGAAGTGGCCGCTTATGTGACGACTGCGCGCGGCGGGCACGGCGCGGTGCGCGAAGTCGCGGAGCTGATCCTGAAAGCGCAGGGCAAGTGGGACGCGATGCTCTCGAAGATCCATTGATTCATCCGCATGACATCCATCGACAAGGAGATCGACATGGGAAAGATTTCAGCACCGAAAAACAACCGTGAATTCATCGAGGCATGCGTCAAGTCCGGCGATGCGGTCCGGATCAGACAGGAAGTGGACTGGGACAACGAGGCCGGCGCCATCGTGCGCCGCGCCTGCGAGCTCGCCGAAGCCGCCCCGTTCATGGAGAACATCAAGGACTACCCCGGCTTCAGCTACTTCGGCGCGCCGCTGTCGACCTACCGCCGCATGGCGATCTCGCTCGGCATGGACCCGGCATCGACCTTGCCGCAGATCGGCGCCGAGTACCTCAAACGTACCAACAGCGAGCCCGTGGCGCCGGTGATCGTCGACAAACGGGACGCCCCGTGCAAGGAGAACATCCTGCTCGGCGCCGACGTCGATCTGACCAAGCTGCCGGTACCGCTGGTCCATGACGGCGACGGCGGCCGCTACGTCGGCACCTGGCACGCGGTGATCACCAAGCACCCGGTGCGCGGCGACGTGAACTGGGGCATGTACCGGCAGATGATGTGGGACGGCCGCACGATGTCGGGCGCCGTGTTCCCGTTCTCGGATCTGGGCAAGGCGCTCACCGAGTACTACCTGCCGCGCGGCGAGGGCTGCCCGTTCGCGACCGCGATCGGCCTGTCGCCGCTCGCCGCGATGGCCGCCTGCGCGCCCTCTCCGATCCCCGAGCCCGAGCTCACCGGCATGCTCGCCGGCGAGCCGGTGCGCCTGGTGAAGTGCGAGACCAACGACCTCGAAGTCCCGGCCGATGCCGAGATCATCATCGAGGGCGTGATCCTGCCCGACTACAAGGTCGAGGAAGGCCCGTTCGGCGAATACACCGGCTACCGCACCAGCCCGCGCGACTTCCGCGTCACCTTCCGCGTCGATGCGATCACCTATCGCAACAACGCGACGATGACGATCTCGAACATGGGCGTGCCGCAGGACGAGGGCCAGCTGCTGCGCTCGTTCTCGCTCGGGCTCGAACTCGAGAAGCTGCTGAAGAGCCAGGGTATCCCGGTGACCGGCGTGTACATGCACCCGCGCTCGACCCACCACATGATGATCGTCGGCGTGAAGCCGACCTACGCCGGCATCGCGATGCAGATCGCGCAGCTCGCGTTCGGCTCCAAGCTCGGGCCGTGGTTCCACATGGTGATGGTGGTCGACGACCAGACCGACATCTTCAACTGGGACGAGGTCTATCACGCGTTCTGCACGCGCTGCAATCCGGAGCGCGGCATCCACGTGTTCAAGAACACCACCGGCACCGCCCTCTATCCGCACGCCACCCCGCACGACCGCAAGTACTCGATCGGCTCGCAGGTGCTGTTCGATTGCCTGTGGCCGGTCGATTGGGACAAGACCAACGACGTGCCGACGCTCGTCAGCTTCAAGAACGTCTATCCGAAGGACATCCAGGAAAAGGTCACGAACAACTGGACCGACTACGGCTTCAAGCCGGTGAAATAAGGAGACGCAACATGAACCAGTGGGAAGTATTCGTCATGGACCCGGCGGAACTGCCGGAAGGCAAGCAGCTCGAGCTGAGCGTGCGCACCCTCAACCCCGGGCTGAAGAAATACACCTATCAGCGCGTCAGGGCTGAAGTGTCACCCGCGCTCGACAAGTTCCCCGACCAGCTCCAGGTCCGGCTCGGGCGCGGCCAGCTGAGCCCCCAGCGCTTCTCGATCCGCATCATCGAGACCGTCCAGCGCATGCCGGCCAAGTACCTGTAGTGACGGCGGACGGCGCCGGGCAACTGCCTCTGCCCGGCGCCGGAAGCGTGACCGCCGCCTTTTGTCCGCCCGCGGCAGCGCCGCGGCCGGCACTCAACCCGCTAAAGCATTGGGGGAACGATGGCCTATTCCGATCTGCGTGCCTTCCTCGCCGACCTCGGTGACGACTTGCTGCGCATCCGCGATGAGTTCGACCCGCGCTTCGAAGCGGCAGCCTTGCTCCGCACCCTCCCCGCCGAAGGGCCGGCCGTGCTGTTCGAGAACGTCCGCGCCTACCCCGGCGCACGCATCGCCGGCAACCTGATCGCCAGCCGCAGCCGCCTGGCGCGCGCACTCGGCACCACCGCCGACGCGCTGCCGCGGACCTGGCTGGAGCGCAAGGAGCACGGCATTGCACCGATCCAGGCGCGGGACGCGGCCCCGGTCAAGGAAGTGATCCACCGCCATCCGGACGATCTGCTGTCGCTGCTGCCGATCCTGACCCACCACGAAAAGGATGCGGCCCCCTTCATCACCACCGGCGTGGTGTTGTGCACCGACCCCGAGACCGGCCGGCGCGGCATGGGCATCCACCGCATGATGGTCAAGGGCGGGCGCCGGCTCGGCATCCTGCTCGCCAATCCGCCGATTCCGCATTTCCTCGCCAAGGCCGAAGCGGCCGGCAAGCCGCTCGATGTCGCCATCGCGCTCGGTCTCGAACCCGCCACCCTGCTGTCGTCGGTGGTCAAGGTCGGCCCGCGGGTGCCCGACAAGATGGCCGCTGCCGGCGCCCTGCGTGGCGAACCGGTCGAGCTGGTGCGCGCCGAAACGGTGGATGTGGACATCCCGGCGCGCGCCGAAATCGTCATCGAAGGCCGGATTCTGCCGGGCGTGCGCGAACTCGAGGGCCCGTTCGGGGAGAACACCGGGCACTATTTTTCCAACGTCAGCCCGGTCATCGAGATCAGCGCCGTCACCCATCGCGACAACTTCATCTACCCGGGCCTGTGCCCATGGTCGCCCGAGGTCGATGCGCTGCTGTCGCTGGCGGCCGGTGCCGAATTGCTCGGCCAGTTGCAGGGGCTGATCGACGGCGTCGTCGATCTGGAGATGGCCGGCGGCACCAGCGGCTTTTCCGTGGTTGTCGCAGTCCATCGGACCACTGCGGCCGACGTCAGACGGCTGGTCATGCTCGCGCTCAATCTCGACCGCCGCCTGAAGACGATCACCGTCGTCGACGACGACGTCGACATCCGCGACCCGCGCGAAGTCGCCTGGGCCATGGCTACCCGCTACCAGCCCGCCCGGGACACGGTCGTGATCCACGGCTGCGAAGCCTATGTCATCGATCCTTCGGCGACCGGGGACGGCACATCGAAAGTCGGGTTCATCGCCACCCGTGCCAGCGGCGCGGACTCGGACCGCATCACCCTGCCGCCGGCAGCGCTCGCGAAGGCGCGCGCCATCATCGCCAGACTGCATTGAACAGGGAGCAAGCCATGAGAATCGTCGTCGGAATGTCCGGTGCCAGCGGTGCGATCTACGGCATCCGGATCCTCGAGGCACTACAGCGCATCGGTGTCGAAACCGACCTGGTGATGTCGGATTCGGCCAAGCGGACCATCGCATACGAAACGGACTATTCGATCAGCGACTTGAAGGGACTCGCGACCTGCGTCCATGACATCAATGATGTCGGGGCGTCGATCGCCAGCGGCTCGTTCCGCCATGCCGGCATGATCATCGCGCCCTGTTCGATCAAGACCCTGTCCGCAGTCGCCAACTCGTTCAACACGAATCTGTTGATCCGCGCCGCCGACGTCGCGTTGAAGGAGCGGCGCAAGCTCGTGCTGATGCTGCGCGAGACGCCGCTGCACCTGGGCCACCTGCGCCTGATGACCCAGGCCACGGAGAACGGCGCGGTTCTCCTCCCTCCCCTGCCCGCGTTCTACCACCGCCCCAAGACGCTCGACGACATCATCAACCAGTCGGTGACGAAAGTGCTCGACCAGTTCGATCTCGACGTCGATCTCTTCGGGCGGTGGACGGGCAACGAAGAACGCGAACTGGCGAAATCCCGATAGGACGCTTCCGATGCCACCGATCGCCCTTCCCCTGTCACTCGAAGGCGTCGTCTGCACGGGACTCGGTGCAGGCGCGCAGTTCACCACCCTCGACTGGGTCGTCGATGAATGCCGGGAAAAGCTCGGCTTCATCCCCTGGCCCGGCACCTTCAACGTGAGGACGCAGGGCGCGCTTGCGGGCGTGGACCGCACCCGCCTCCTGCGCTCGGGATACAGCATCCGCATCCGGCCGGCGCCCGGCTACTGTGCCGCGGAATGCCTCGTGGTCAACATCGCGGGGCGGATCTCCGGCGCGGTGCTATTCCCAGAGGTGCCCGGCTACCCGGACGGCCAGCTCGAAATCATCGCTCCGGTGCCGGTACGAAGAACCCTCGGCCTCAATGACGGCGACCGGGTCAACCTCTCCATCGGCATCAGCACCTCCCTTTTCTGCCGGGCCTGAACAGTCGGGAGCCGGCAAACGTCAGCAAGGAGATTCACATGGCACCGAAGTTCTGCCCGCAATGCGGCACCGCCCTGGTCCTGGCGACGATCCATGGGCGCGAACGTGAAACCTGTCCGGCCTGTGGCGAAACCTTTTTCCACAAGCCCGCGCCCGTCGTGCTGGCGGTGATCGAGCACGCCGGGCAACTCGTGCTGATCCGCCGCAAGCTCGATCCGCTCGCCGGCTACTGGGCACCGCCGGGCGGCTACGTCGAACGCGGCGAATCGCTCGAGGAGGCGGTCGTACGCGAGGCGCGCGAGGAAAGCGGACTCGAGGTCGCCGTCGATGAACTGATCGGCGTGTATTCGCAGGCCGACGTGCGCGCGGTGATCCTCGCCTACCGCGCGCACTCGATCGGCGGCGAACCGGTCGCCGGCGACGACGCCGGCGAGATCTGCCTCGTCGCCCCGGGCCAGCTGCCGGTGCAGCGCCCGCCGCAGAGCGGCATACCGATCGAACACTGGTTTTTCAGCGTAGTGGAGGAAGTCACCGATCCATGGAAGTGGGGGCGCCGCAACAGCGCCAAGAAAATGATGAGGAGATAGAACGTGAATATCATCGATACACCCCCGATCACCCCCGAGATGCCGCCAAACCTGCTGGATTACCTGCGCGGCGGCGGACCTGCCCTGCTGCTGACGACGGGCACCGACGGATACCCGAGCTCGGCCTACACATGGGCAATCGCCCTCGACGGCACGCACCTGCGCTTCGGCGCGGACGAGGGCGGCTCCGGCTACGCCAACCTGGAGCGCACCGGACAGGCCGCGATACACATCATCGGCCCGAATGACCTCGCCTTCCTCGTCAAGGGAACGGCACGTCTTCTCAAGGCGCACATCGACACTGCCTCGCCCGCGCGCATGGCGCTGTACGAACTCGAAGTGATCGGAGCCCGCGATCAGTCCTTCCCCGGCGTCACGGCCAAGCCCTTCACCTATGAATGGCCGGCGGCGCAGCGCGCGGCGCTGACGAAGATGGAACAGTCGGTGTTTACCGAAATGCGCGAATTCGCCCAGTGACAAAGGCCGCACGCTCCTGGACCCCCCATTCAAACCTTCAGGAATTTTCTCATGTCGTATTTCGACCAGACCACCGAAACCCTTCCCCGCGAACGCCTGGCCGCCCTGCAGTTCGACAAGCTGCAGGCGATGATGAACGAGCTGTGGGGCAGGAACCGCTTCTACACCAACAAGTGGAAAGCCGCCGGCGTCGAACCGGGTGACATCCGGACGCTCGACGATCTCGCCCGCCTGCCGCTGACGACCAAGTCGGAGCTGATGGAAGATCAGGCCACGAACGGACCGTTCGGTTCGAACCTGACCTATCCGCTCGAAGCCTATGTCCGCCTGCACCAGACTTCCGGCACCACCGGCGTGCCGCTGAAGGTTTTCGACACCGCCGAATCATGGGACTGGTTCGGACGCTGCTGGGCGCATGTCCTGGCCGGCGCCGGCGTGACCGCTTCCGACCGGGTCTTCCTGGCCTTTTCATTCGGACCTTTCATCGGCTTCTGGTCGGCGCTGGAAGGCGCGCGCAAGCTCGGCGCCGTCCTGATTCCCGGCGGCGGGCGCGACTCCCTGCAGCGCCTCGAACTGATGCGCGACACCGGTGCCAGCGTGCTGTGCTGCACTCCGACGTATGCGCTTCGGCTCGCCGAAGTGGCGCGTGAAGTCGGTTTCGACCTGAGCTCGATCCCGATGCGCGCCACGGTGCATGCCGGTGAGCCCGGCGCAAGCATTCCCGCAACCAAGCACCGCATCGAGGACGCATG
The DNA here is from genome assembly GCF_003030465.1 of Thauera aromatica K172. Classification (GTDB taxonomy): domain Bacteria; phylum Pseudomonadota; class Gammaproteobacteria; order Burkholderiales; family Rhodocyclaceae; genus Thauera; species Thauera aromatica. The sequence goes on from NZ_CP028339.1 coordinate 2,974,513, forward strand.
GTCGTCGAAATGCTTCGACCACGCCGGGGCGTCGGAAATCGGCGCCTACTCCTTCGAGTGCGAACATCAGCCCGGCGGCACCCACCTGATCGAAAGCGAGTTCATCGCCGAGGTCATCGACCCGGCCACGGGCAAGGCCGTCCCTCCCGGACAGCGCGGTGAACTGGTAATCACCAACCTCGGGCGCTGGGGCTTTCCGGTGCTGCGCTACCGCACCGGCGACCTGGTCGAAGTGAATCACGCCCCGTGCGACTGCGGCCGCGGCTTCCTGCGCTTCGAAGGCGGGATTCTCGGCCGTGCCGACGACATGATTACCGTGCGCGGGGTCAACGTTTACCCCTCCGGCGTCGAGAACATCATCCGCAAGTTCACCGAAGTCGATGAGTTCCGCATCAAGGTCAGCCGCGTGCGCCAGATGGATGAGATGGATGTGGAAATCGAGCTGTGCGAAGGCGCCGATCCGGAAGTCGTGCATGCCATCGCCGAAAAGCTGGACACCATGCTCGCCTTCCGCCCGCGCGTCCATCACGTCGGGCGCAACGTGCTGCCCCGCTTCGACATGAAGGCGCGGCGCTTCCACGTGAACCGCGAAGCTTCGTAACCCCTCCGGGCCATGGCAGGGAGCAGCCCCCGCATCCCGCCATAGCCCGAACCGCGCGGGGCAAACCACCAAACCAGAACAACGAAACGCACAACGCAGTGAGGAGGAAACAAATGGGGATCAAGCAGATTGCAGTCGCAGCAATGCTTTCAGGACTCGCTGCCGCAAGCGCCAGCGCAAAGGAAGGCGGCGACCAGTATCCGAACGGAGGCGAAAACTGGCTGGTCGGCGCAATGCCGCCCCCCGGTGACTACTTCCTGAACTACGCCGGTTATTACGATGGAGAACTGCGCGACGGCAGCGGCGACAAGGTCCCTGGCGCTTCGGTGACAGCCTGGTTCGACGCGCTGCGCTACGTCAAGGTCACCGACAAGCAGATCCTCGGCGGAAACTGGGCGGTGCACATGATCGTGCCCATCGTGCACCAGAAGCTGAGTCTCGGCGGCGGCAGCAAGACCGTGACCGGTCTGGGCGACATCGTGTTTTCCCCTCTGGCCATCGCCTGGCATGCCGGCAACTGGCACTGGGTCGCCGTGCTCGACATCTATGCGCCGACCGGGAAGTACAAGTCGGGCGAACCGCGCAAGAGCATCGGTGCCAATTACTGGAGCATCGAGCCGGTCTTCGCCGTCACTTGGCTTTCGCCGCGGGGCTGGGAAGTGACGGGCAAGTTCATGTACAACTTCAAGGCGGAGAACAAGGATTTCCGGCCCGCCCCCGGTGCGCCGAAGATGGATTACGACTCCGGCGACGAATTCCACATGGACTTTCTCGTCGGCAAGCGCTTCGGCCCCTGGGGCGTCGGGGTCTCGGGCTATTACGTGAAACAGACCACGGACGACAAGCTGGACGGAAAGTCGATTTCATCGGCTCTCGGGCCGTGGTCGACCGGACGCAGGGGAGAAGCTTTCGCTGCCGGGCCGAGCGTCAGTTACACGACCAAGACAGGCACCCAGTTCATTGCGCAATGGCAGCACGAAATCGAAGCCGACAATCGCTTCCGTGGCGACAAGGCGTGGTTCAAACTGGTGACTTCGTTCTGATCGGCGACTCAGACTTCTCGAGAGCGCCGCCTGGCATGACACCCCACCGCGTTTGGGGCGCCATGCCAGGCCTGGCGCCGTAGCCGGCCGATCGCCGCCTCTCCGGCATTGCCCGGACACTCGGTCCAGCGCAAGCACCCGACGGGCAAGGCTGAATCTCAATGCTCCACTCGCTTGTGCTTATAATTATGAATTCTTTATCACAAGCACCGGAGCCGCTATGACCCCACGCCCCTTCAAGATCCTCGGTATCCAGCAGATCGCCATCGGCGGCCCGAGCAAGGAGCGGCTCAAGGCCTTGTGGGTGGACATGCTCGGGCTGGCAGTCACGGGCAACTTCGTTTCCGAGCGCGAGAACGTCGACGAGGACATCTGCGCGATCGGTAGCGGACCGTTCAAGGTCGAAGTGGACCTGATGCAGCCGCTGGATGCGGAGAAGAAGCCGGCGGTGCACACGACCCCGCTCAACCACGTCGGTTTGTGGGTGGACGACCTGCCCCAGGCGGTGGACTGGCTCAGCGCCAACGGCGTGCGCTTCGCCCCCGGCGGCATCCGCCGCGGTGCGGCCGGCTTCGACATCACCTTCGTGCACCCGAAAAGCAACGACGCCTTCCCCATCGGCGGAGAAGGCGTGCTGATCGAGCTGGTCCAGGCCCCCGCCGAAGTGGTGGACGCTTTTGCCCGGCTGGCGGCCGGCTAAGGCCGTCCGACAAGCGCGGGACTGGCCGCCGCGACAGTCCGACTGCGTTATAGCGCGGCGGCACTGAAGGTGTCACATACCGTCAGCTCTCCGCGCTCCAGCCCATTGCGGAACCATCGCACACGCTGTGCGGCACTGCCATGGGTGAAGCTGTCGGGCACGGCATAGCCCTGGGCCTGCTTCTGGATGCGGTCGTCACCAATCGCGGTGGCCGCGGCGAGCGCCTCTTCGACATCGCCCTCCTCGAGCACCTGGCGTAGCCGGTGCGCGTGATGCGCCCATACGCCGGCCAGGCAGTCGGCCTGTAATTCGAGCCGCACCGACAACTGGTTGGCTTCGCGTTCCGGCGCCCGTTGCCGCGCCTGTTGCACCTTGTCCGATAAACCAAGCAGGTTCTGCACGTGATGCCGATCTCGTGGGCGATCACATAGGCCTGGGCGAAGTCGCCAGGGGCACCGAAGCGGTGGTGCAGTTCATCGAAGAAGGACAGATCGAGATACACCTTGCTGTCGGCGGGGCAGTAGAAGGGACCCATTTCAGCCTGCCCGACGCCGCATGCGCTGCGCGTAGCGCCGGTGAACAACACCAGCTGCGGCTCCCGGTATTGCCTCCCCCCGGCGCTGAAGATCGGGCCCCAAGTGTCCTCGGTATCGGCGAGCACCATGGAGGCGAAGCGGGCAAGTTCATCCTCGGCAGCGGAGCGCGGCTGAGCGGGGAGGGAGGATTCGGTTTCCGGCCCCCGAATCATGCTCGTGGTGTCGAGCACAACGCTGGGATCAATGCCGAAATACATCGCGACCAGGGCCAGCACGATGGTGGCGATGCCGATCCGGCCGCGCCCCCTGTACCCCTGCCCTCCCTGGCCACGACGATCTTCTACGTTGCGGCTTTCCCTGCCGTTGCGAAAATCCATGCCGGCTGCTCCTGATATGAGTCCACTTTTTCATCGTAGCAGCCAGAAACCGAAAGAGGCCCGCACGGCGGGCCTCGGCAGACAGGATTCGGCCAGCGGAGAGCGGCAGTGGCGCTCCGCTCAGGCCGCTGCGAGCCGGTCCTCGCGGATCGCTTCGTACTCGTCCTGCCAGAACCACTTTTCCTCGCCGAAGGCGGGAACGAGCTGGTCGAGCCAGGTCGCCTTGTCGTCGAACTTGGCGAAGAACGGGCGCTGCACCCAGTCGGGGTTGCGCCCCTGGATGAAGCGCAGGACGAAGACTTTTTCGCCGGCGATCTCGGCAACGCCCTGGATCTCGACCTTGCCCGGACTCGCGCTCATGCTCGGGCCGCGCGCGGTGCGGGCCAGGCCCGAGACCTGCTGCATGGCCTCGCGGTAGATTTCCCAGGCACGCACCAGCGGCACTTCGAAGTAGTTGCGCGCACCGGTGTCGCGCTCGACGAACATGTAGTAGGGGACCAGGCCGAGCTTCACTTCCAGCTTCCACAGCTTCGCCCATACCGCGGGGTCGTCGTTGATGTGCGCGACCAGCGGCCCCTGGGCACGGATCACCGCGCCGGTGCCGCGGATGCGGCGAATCGCGGCCTGCGCGGCCTCGGTGTCGAGTTCCTTCCAGTGGTTGTAGTGCGCCATCAGGGCGACGTGCTTGCCGGCCTCGACGAGCTGGGTCAGCAGGCGGATCAGGTCGTCGGCATCGTCGGCGCCGAGGAAGCGGTGCGGCCAGAAGGTGAGCGCCTTGGAGCCGATGCGGATGGTCTGGACGTGGTCGAACTCGGGCTGCAGCAGGGGCTCAAGAAAGTCGCGCAGGTGGCGCGTCTTCATCACCATCGGGTCACCACCGGTGACCAGCAGGTCGGTGACTTCGGGGTGGCGGCGCAGGTAATTGTGCAGCTCGATGGCTTCGGACGAGCAGATGCGCAGCTCCTTGTCACCGACGAACTGCGCCCAGCGGAAGCAGAAGCTGCAGTAACTGTGGCAAGTCTGCCCCTGGGTGGGGAAGAACAACACCGTCTCGCGGTACTTGTGCTGCATGCCTTCGAGACGCTTGCCGTGCTCGTCGCGCGGCATGTTCATTTCCATCTGGTCGGCCGGGTGCGGGTTCAGCGCATGGCGCACTTCACCCACCGCCCGCTCCAGTTCGGCCTTGTCGGCGCCGCCGCGGATCAGGCCGGCGATGCGCTCGTAGTGCTCGGGCGCAAGCATCCCGCGCTGCGGGAAAGTGAGCTGGAAGATCGGGTCGTCGGGAACCTTGCTCCAGTCGATCAGTTCGTCGATGACGTACTGGTTGACGCGGAAGGGCAGCACCGAAGACACCACTTTCATCTCGAAGCGCTGCTCGGACGACAGCCTGGCCAGCGGGGCAATGCGGTCGAGGTCGCGCTGGGTATACACCTTGAACGGGACGGGATCGAAGAAATCGACACCGGCGGGGGGGATCTGCGCGAGGGGCTGGATGTGATGGGGCTGGAGAGCCTGCACTTGAGCGCTCATGGGACGTCCTCCTGGTGTGGTCTTGTGGGTTTTGCAGGGGCGCGCGGTTACGGCGCCCGCAAGCCTGCGTCCAGACACGGAAAAACCACGTCTGGCAGTCGGCAGGGAAAACGGAGCAGACCCGGAATGATCGTGAAAACGGCTGGATGCCAGCCTCGGGCCCTGTTTATTCATGCTCCCGCGAGTGCGGCAAGCAGATTGCTGATTTGAATCATATTCCACGAAATACTTTTGTGCAAATATGACACTCCGTGCGGAGTGAAGTTCCACGGCGCCGGGCGGCCTCCGAAACAGCCCGGCCGCCGCGGCCGGCATTCGATCGAGCGGGAGCGCCCTGCCCCACGCGCATCGAAAAAAAAGGCCTGCTTGCGCAGGCCTTCCGCCGACAGGCGCCCGGGCACGTGGCCCGGACCTCCCTCCCCATCGATCAAAACCGTTCCACGGCGGCGATCACTCGAACTCGATGATGACCTCGTCCACCGACAGGCTGGCCCCCGGACGGGCGACGATCTTTTTGACCTTGCCGTCCTGCTCGGCCTTGAGCACGTTCTCCATCTTCATCGCCTCGATGGTCGCGAGCTTCTCGCCCGCCTTCACTTCCTGCCCCTCGGCGACCGCGACTTCGCGCAGCAGGCCGGGCATCGGCGACAGCAGGAACTTCGACAGGTCGGGCGGCAGCTTCTCGGGCATCAGCGCCAGCAGGCGCGCGGCGCGCGGTGTCATGACCATCGGCTCGACCTGCAGGCCGAAATGGGCGATGCGGTAGCGCAGCCCCCGGCGCTCGATCTGCAGGCAGATGGGCGCGCCGTTGACGGTGCCGGCAAACAGCAGGTCGCCGAACGTCCATGCGGAAACAATGGCGTAGGTCCGCCCTTCGTGGCTGACCTCCAGCCCGCCTTCAAGCGGCCGGGTGCTCACCGGGTACTGCCGGCCGGCCATCACCACCACCCACTCGCGCGAGACTTTGCGCCCGTGCCCGGCAAGCTGGCCTTCGATCTGCGTCGCGCGCTCGATGTAGCGCACCCGGGCGAAGGTGGCGACCGCGGCGAGCAGCACCGGGTCGTCATGCGGCACCATCGAGGCGTCGAAGCCCCGCGGATATTCCTCGGCGATGAAGCCGGTGTTGAAGTTGCCCGAGCAGAAGCGCGGGTGCTGCAGCAGCGCCGCCTGGAACGGGATGTTGGAGCTGATGCCGCGGATCACGAAGGCGTTGAGCGCGTCGCGCATGCGCTCGATGGCCTGCTCGCGGTTGGCGCCATGGACGATGAGCTTGGCGATCATCGAGTCGTAGAACATCGAGATCTCGCCGCCTTCATAAACGCCGGTGTCGACGCGCACCTGGCCCTCGACCTCCTGCGGCGCCTGGAACTTCACCAGGCGGCCGGTGGAGGGCAGGAAACCGCGGAACGGGTCTTCCGCGTTGATGCGGCATTCCATAGCCCAGCCGTTGATCTTCACCTCGGCCTGGGTGATCGGCAGCTTCTCGCCGGCAGCGACGCGGATCATCTGCTCGACGAGATCCAGCCCGGTGATGAGCTCGGTGACCGGGTGCTCCACCTGCAGGCGGGTGTTCATCTCGAGGAAGTAGAACTCCTTGGTCGCGCCGCTGACGACGAACTCGACCGTGCCGGCCGACTCGTAATTCACCGCGCGCGCCAGCGCCACCGCCTGCTCGCCCATCGCGCGGCGCATCTCGGGATCGACGAAGGGGCTGGGCGCCTCCTCGATGACCTTCTGGTGGCGGCGCTGGATCGAGCAGTCGCGCTCGTTCAGGTACACGTAGTTGCCGTGCGCATCGCCCAGCACCTGGATCTCGATGTGGCGCGGCTCGAGGACGTACTTCTCGATGAACACGCGATCGTCGCCGAACGAGTTCTTGGCTTCATTGACGCACGACGAGAAGCCCTCGAAGGCCTCCTGGTCATTGAACGCGACGCGCAGGCCCTTGCCGCCGCCACCGGCGGAGGCCTTGATCATCACCGGGTAGCCGATCTTTTTCGCGATTTCGACGGCTTCTGCCGGACCGGCGATGGCGTCGTTGTAGCCGGGGATGGTGTTCACGCCGGCTTCGATCGCGAGCTTCTTCGACTCGATCTTGTCGCCCATCTTGGCCACCGAATAGTGCTTCGGGCCAATGAACTTGATGCCTTCCTCTTCCAGGCGGCGCGAGAACTCGGCATTCTCGGACAGGAAGCCGTAACCCGGGTGGACCGCCTCGGCGCCGGTCTGCTTGCAGGCGGCGATGATCCTGTCCATGACCAGGTAGGACTCTTTCGACGGCGCCGGGCCGATGCACACGGCCTCGTCGGCGAGTTCGACGAAGAGTGCATCCTGGTCGGCCTCGGAATGCACGGCGACGGTGGCGATGCCCATCTTGCGGGCGGTCTTGATCACGCGGCAGGCGATTTCACCGCGGTTGGCAATCAGTATCTTCTTGAACATTCGATTTAATCCTCCCCGCCGATCAGAGCGGAAGGTTGCCGTGCTTGCGCCACGGATTGTCGAGCTGCTTGTCCTTGAGCATCGCCAGCGAGCGGCACACGCGCTTGCGCGTCTCGTGCGGCATGATCACGTCGTCGATGAAGCCGCGCGCGCCGGCGACGAAGGGGTTGGCGAAGCGGCGCTTGTACTCGGCTTCGCGCTCGACGAGCTTGGCGGGGTCGTTCTTTTCCTCGCGGAAAATGATCTCCACCGCGCCTTTCGGCCCCATCACCGCGATCTCGGCGGTCGGCCAGGCGAAGTTGACGTCGCCGCGCAGGTGCTTCGAGCTCATCACGTCGTAGGCGCCGCCGTAGGCCTTGCGCGTGATCACGGTGACCTTCGGCACGGTGCATTCGGCGTAGGCGTAGAGCAGCTTGGCGCCGTGCTTGATGATGCCGCCGTATTCCTGGGCGGTGCCGGGCATGAAGCCGGGCACGTCCACCAGAGTCACCACCGGGATGTTGAAGGCGTCGCAGAAGCGCACGAAGCGCGCCGCCTTGATCGAACTCTTGATGTCGAGGCAGCCGGCGAGCACCAGCGGCTGGTTGGCGACGATGCCCACCGGCGCGCCTTCCATCCGCGCGAAGCCGATGATGATGTTCCTGGCGTAGTCGGGCTGGAGCTCGAAGAAGTCGCCGTCGTCGACCATCTTGACGATCAGCTCCTTCATGTCATAGGGCTGGTTGGGGTTGCCCGGCACCAGGGTGTCGAGCGAGTGGTCGAGACGTTCGGCGGGATCCTCCGCCGGCAGCACGGGGGGCTTCTCGCGGTTGCTCGCGGGAATGAAGCCGACCAGGCGGCGGGTCATCATCAGCGCCTCGACGTCGTTCTCGAAGGCGAGATCGGCGACCCCGGACTTGGTGGTGTGAGTCATCGCCCCGCCCAGTTCCTCGGCGCTGACTTCCTCGTGGGTCACCGTCTTCACCACTTCGGGGCCGGTGACGAACATGTAGGACGAATCCTTGACCATGAAGATGAAATCGGTCATCGCCGGGCTGTACACCGCGCCGCCGGCGCACGGCCCCATGATCAGCGAGATCTGCGGCACCACGCCGGAAGCGAGCGCGTTGCGCTGAAACACGTCGGCGTAGCCGCCGAGCGAGGCGACGCCTTCCTGGATGCGGGCGCCGCCGGAATCGTTGAGCCCGATCACCGGCGCACCGACCTTCATCGCGTGGTCCATGACCTTGCAGATCTTCTCCGCATGGGTCTCGGACAGCGAACCGCCAAACACGGTGAAGTCCTGCGAGAACACGAACACCAGGCGGCCGTTGATGGTGCCGTAGCCGATCACCACGCCGTCGCCCGGAGTGTGTTCGGCATCCATGCCGAAGTCGGTGCAGCGGTGCTCCTTGAACATGTCCCACTCTTCGAAGCTGCCGTCGTCGAGCAGCAGCTCGATGCGCTCGCGCGCGCTGAGCTTGCCCTTGGCGTGCTGGGCGTCGATGCGCTTCTGGCCGCCGCCGAGGCGGGCCTTGTCGCGCTTTTCTTCCAGCTGGCGAATGATGTCGTGCATGGAGAGTCTCCTGTCGGATCGTTCCGCCCGGCCCTGTGCGGCGGGGCGGCCTGTTTCAAGCCTGGACGTAGCCGAGCAGGCGCAGCGCGGCGGCCGAAGGCGTGGTCGTGCCCTCCTCCACCGCGCGGGCGAACCCGGGCAATGCGTGCTTCACCTGCGGATGGGTGCGGAAGCGGCTGCGCAGCCCCGCATCGATCAGTTCCCACATCCAGGCCAGGGCCTGGTGGCGGCGTCTGGCGTCGAACTCGCCGGAGGCGGTGAGCGTCCGGCGGTAGTCGCTCACCGCCTGCCAGAATTCGGCGATGCCTTCCTTCTTCAGCGCCGACAGCGTCAGCACCGGCACCGTCCAGTTCGGGCTGGCCGGGCGCAGCATGTGGAGCGCGGTCTTGATCTGGGCCTTCGCCCGCATCGCCGCCGCCGGATCGAGGTCGGCCTTGTTGATGACGATCAGGTCGGCAAGCTCCATGATCCCTTTCTTGATCGCCTGCAGCTCATCGCCGGCGTTGGGCAGCTGGAGCAGGCAGAAGAGGTCGGTCATGCCCGCCACCGCAGTCTCGCTCTGGCCGACGCCGACGGTCTCGACGATGAGCACGTCGAAACCGGCGGCCTCGCACACCAGCATCGTCTCGCGCGTTTTCTCTGCCACCCCGCCGAGCGAACCGGCCGACGGGCTGGGACGGATGAACGCGGCCGGATTCTGCGAGAGCCGTTCCATGCGCGTCTTGTCGCCGAGGATCGAGCCGCCGCTGAGCGACGAGGACGGATCGACCGCCAGCACCGCAACGCGCAGGCCCTGCTCGATCAGGTACAGGCCGAGCGCTTCGATGAAGGTCGACTTGCCCACCCCCGGCACGCCCGAGATGCCCACCCGCATCGCCCCGCCGGTGTGCGGCAACAGCGCTTCGAGCACGCCCTGCGCACGCGCCTTGTGGTCTTCGCGCTGTGACTCGATCAGGGTGATGGCCTTCGCGAGCGGGCGCAGCTGGCGCGCGAGCACACCGTCGACCAGCGCCCGATCGTTCGCATCCAGCATCGTCATAAGGCCTTGGCGCGTGCCGCGCGGATCTGCTCGAGCACTTCGCGCGCCGCCACCGGAATCGGCGTTCCCGGGCCGAAGATCCCCTTCGCCCCGGCCGCGTACAGGGTGTCGTAGTCCTGCGCCGGAATCACCCCGCCGACGAAGACGATGATGTCCTCGGCGCCGAGCCGCTTCAGTTCGTTGATCACCGCCGGCACCAGGGTCTTGTGGCCGGCGGCGAGGCTGGAGCAGCCCACCGCATGGACGTCGTTCTCGACGGCGTGGCGGGCGGCTTCTTCCGGGGTCTGGAAAAGCGGGCCGATGTCGATGTCGAAGCCGAGGTCGGCGAAGGCCGAGGCCACCACCTTGGCGCCACGGTCGTGACCGTCCTGGCCGAGCTTGGCGATCATGATGCGCGGGCGGCGGCCTTCTTCGGCGATGAAGGCTTCGATGTCGGCCTTCAGCTCCTTCCAGTCGGCATCGTTTTCCACGACGGCTCCATACACGCCGGACACGGCTTGGGGGTTGGCACGGTAACGGCCGAAGACCTTCTCCAGCGCGTCGGAAATTTCGCCGACGGTCGCACGCAGGCGCACCGCCTTCACCGCGAGATCGAGCAGGTTGCCCTCATTGGTCTCGGCGCACTTCGTCAGCGCATCGAGCGCGGCCTGCACCGCGGCGCCGTCGCGCGTGGCGCGGATCTTGGTGAGGCGCGCGATTTGCGACTCGCGCACGGCGTGGTTGTCGATATCGAGGATCTCGATCGGATCCTCCTTCGCCAGCTTGTACTTGTTCACACCGACGATCACGTCCTTGCCCGAGTCGATGCGCGCCTGCTTGTCGGCGGCGCACTCCTCGACTTTCATCTTGGCCCAGCCCGACTCGACCGCGCGGGTCATGCCGCCCATCGCCTCGATCTCCTCGATCAGGCTCCAGGCCTTGTCGGCCATGTCCTGGGTGAGCTTTTCCATCATGTAGGAGCCGGCCCAGGGGTCGACGACGTTACAGATGTGGGTCTCTTCCTGGATGATGATCTGGGTGTTGCGTGCGATGCGGGCGGAGAACTCGGTCGGCAGCGCGATCGCCTCGTCGAGCGCATTGGTGTGCAGCGACTGGGTGCCGCCGAACACCGCGGCCATCGCCTCGATCGTCGTGCGCACGACGTTGTTGTACGGATCCTGCTCGGTGAGCGACCAGCCCGAAGTCTGCGAGTGCGTGCGCAGCATCATCGACTTGGCGCTCTTCGGGTTGAACTGCTTCATGATCCGCCACCACAAGAGACGCGCCGCGCGCATCTTGGCGATCTCGAGGTAGAAGTTCATCCCCACCGCCCAGAAGAAAGACAGCCGCCCAGCGAAGGTATCCACGTCCATCCCCGACTGGATGCCGGTGCGCACGTACTCGAGGCCGTCGGCGAGGGTGAACGCGAGTTCGATCGCCTGGTTCGCCCCCGCTTCCTGGATGTGATAGCCGGAAATCGAGATCGAGTTGAACTTCGGCATGTGCTGCGCCGTGTACCCGAAGATGTCGGCGATGATCTTCATCGACGGCGTCGGCGGGTAGATATAGGTATTGCGGACCATGAACTCCTTGAGGATGTCGTTCTGGATGGTCCCGGAAAGCTTGTCCTGCGAAACGCCCTGCTCTTCGGCGGCGACGATGTAGCCGGCGAGGATCGGCAGCACGGCGCCGTTCATCGTCATCGACACCGACACCTTGTCGAGCGGAATCTCGTTGAAGAGGATCTTCATGTCCTCGACCGAGTCGATCGCCACGCCCGCCTTGCCGACATCGCCGGTGACGCGCGGATGGTCCGAATCGTAGCCGCGATGGGTGGCAAGGTCGAACGCCACCGACACGCCCTGGCCGCCGGCGGCGAGCGCCTTGCGGTAGAAGGCGTTGGACTCCTCCGCGGTGGAAAAACCGGCGTACTGGCGGATCGTCCACGGCTTGACCGCATACATCGTCGGCTGCGGCCCGCGCAGGAAAGGCTCGAAACCAGGCAGTGTGTCGGCGTGTGCCAGCGCGGCGGTGTCGGCCCGGGTGTACAGCGGCTTCACCGTCAGCCCTTCGGGCGTGATCCAGTTCAGCTGCGCGAGATCACCGCCAGGCGCCTGCCTGGCAGCGGCCTTTTTCCAGGCATCGAGATCGGGCTGGGGGTAAATCGGCTCGTTGGCGTTCGACATGGGAAACCTCTTGGATGCGACGGCTCGGTACTGTCCTCGGGCCACGGCAGGCCGGAGCGCTGCAGGAGGACGCGCACCACGACCAGGACGCTGCGGCACGCGCTGGGACTTGATTTGTTCAGCTCCGGCAATAATACTTTATCCATAATTATGGATGCAATAGGGTAAAATACCTGGCAGGCTGCGGTGCCTCGACTGGAGGCTCGTGCCATCCCCATCCATTCCCGACCCCACCGCAGCGACCCCCGCAGACCCGACATGAAGCCGTCCCGCATCGCCCCCATGGCGCTCTACCAGGAAGTGGCCGAACGCCTCCGCCAGCGCATCTTCTCACATGAACTGCCCCCCGGAACCTGGGTGGACGAGCAGGCGCTGGCCGAACAGTACGGCATTTCACGCACGCCGCTGCGCGAAGCGCTCAAGGTGCTGGCGTCCGAAGGCCTGGTGACGCTCAAGCCGCGCCGCGGCTGCTACGTCACCGAGATCTCCGAGCGCGACCTCGACGAGGTCTTCAGCGTGATGTCGATGCTCGAAGGCGAATGCGCCCGGGTTTCGGCGGCACACGCCAGCGACACCGAGCTCGACCGCCTGCGCACCATTCACGCCGGCCTGGAGCAGGCTGCGGCAGAGAAGGACATCGACGGCTTCTTCGAAGCCAACCAGGCCTTCCACCTCGCCCTGCAGGAAATCGCCGACAACCGCTGGCTGCTCCATGTGATCGAGGATCTGCGCAAGGTCATCAAGCTGTCGCGCCATCATTCACTGTTCTCCGAAGGCCGGCTGGAGCAGTCGCTGGCCGAGCACCGCGGCATTCTCGACGCCCTGCTCGCGCGCGACGCCAACCGCGCCGAACAGCGGATGCGCGCCCACATCCTCAGTGGCCGCGAGGCGTTGGCGCGCATCGCCGACGCCAGGGTTCCCGCCCGCGCCTGAGCGGCGCGCCCCCGTCCCTGCTTCAGCCCGCGCACGCAGCCGGCGCCGCAGGAGGGTTCTCGCGCGTCACCAGCACCTGGTCGATGCGGTAGCTGTCGATGTCGACCACCTCGAACTTGTAGCCGGCATAGACGACGAAGTCGGTGCGCTTGGGCACCTTGCGCAGGCGGTACATCAGAAAGCCGGCCACCGTCTCGTAGTTCTGGAAGCCTTCGAAGACTTCGATGTCGAGCGCCTGCATGACGTCCTCGATCGGGGTGACACCGTCGATCAGCCACGAATGGTCATCGCGGCGCACGATCAGCTCTTCCTGGAAAGGGCTCACCAGGTCGCCCATCACCGTGCTCATGACGTCCTGCAGCGACAGCAGGCCCACCACCAGGGCATATTCGTTGATCACCAGGGCGAAATCCTCTTTCGCATCGCGGAAGCGCTCCAGCGCCTCGAACAGGCTCAGCGTGTCGGGCAGCATCAGCACCTTGCGCACGATCGGCTGGGTTCGCAGCGACAGGTTCTTGCCGTGCACGATCCGCGGCAGGATGTCTTTCGCATCGACGTAACCGATCACGCTGTCGATGCCGTCCTCGCACACCGGAAACTTGCCGTGGGGATGCTCGGCGATCTTGCGCCGGATGCTCTCCTCCGACTCGGACAGGGTGAGGAAGACGATGCTCTCGCGCGAAGTCATCGCCGAAGGCACGATGCGCGAATCGAGCTCGAATACGTTGCTGATCAGGTGCTGCTCCTGGCGCAGCAGGGCGCCGGCCTGAGCCCCGGCATCGGCCATCGCGACGATGTCGGCCGGGGTGATGTCCTCGGTGCGCACGCTGGGGATGCGCAGCAGGCGGAAAATGCGGTCGGCAAGACCGTTGAACACCCACACCAGCGGCGCCAGCAGCCACATGCAGGCCTGCATCGGCCGCACCAGCCCCACCGCAACACGCTCGGGCTGCACCATCGCCAGGCGCTTGGGCATCAGGTCGGCGAACAGCACGAACAGCGCGGTGACGAAGCTGAACGACAGCACGAAGCTCGCCGTTCCCAGCACCGGCCCATCGTACACGGGCCGCAGCAGCGCGGCGACGTAAGGTGACAAAGCCTGCTCGCCGACGATGCCGCCGAGGATCGCAACCGCGTTGAGGCCAATCTGCACCACGGTGAAGAAGTTGCCCGGGCTGTCCTGCAACGCGAGCACGCGCTGGGCGTTGACATGGCCGCCTTCGGCCATCAGGCGCAGCTTGATCTTGCGCGAGGCGGCGAGGGAAATCTCCGACATCGAGAAAAACGCGCTCGCCGCGATCAGCGCCAGGATGATGAGCAGGTTGTCGAGCAGCACGATCGCTCCTTCGGAATGGGGCTCCGCCGGGCGGGAAAACCAGCGCGGAAAGGCGCATCCAGTCTATCACTGCAGCATGAAAGGGCCGCTCCATTCCAATACAGACGGGTAATCCGCTGCCGAATCGGGCAAAATCCGGCCTCGCCCGATCCATTCCCAGACCGCCGTTTCGGAGTCCGCCATGAGCACCCAGCACCGCCGCCTGAACGCACGCGTCCCCTTCGTCGAAAGCGCCAGCCTTCAATTGAACAGGGATCGTCTCCAATGCACCGTCCATAACTTGTCGCTGAAAGGCGCCCTGCTCCTGTGCGAACACGACCTCCAGGCGAAGGCGGGCGATCTGGCCGAACTGGGACTGGAGCTGAGCGGCGGTCAGGCCGTCGTCAGGATGAAGGGCACGGTGGCGCACGTCGAGCACGCCAGCGACGGCACGCGGATCGGCCTCGCCTGCCAGGAGATTGACCTCGATTCGATCACCCACCTGCGCCGCCTGCTCGAACTCAACCTGGGCGACCCCGCACTGCTCGAGCGCGAGCTGGCGGCGATGCTGCGAGGCTGAAAAGCCCTGGGCGAAGAAGGCCGATCGCTCACCCTTCGTCGCCCAGGGCAGCGTCGATCAGCGCCCTACGGCGCGCATCGCTTCGGCAAACACGGCTTCCTTGTCGATCTGCAGTTGCGTCGGCGCATCGGGCGGGCAGACGGACGCGGGATCGATCCCGGCGCGCTCCTGCCCCGCTTCCGCCGCGGTCGGCAAGCCCTCGCGCGCCACCTTGAGCGCCGTCGTCAGGCGGCTCATTTCGGTCAGCGTGCGCGCCTGGGCGATGATCCGGTCGTAGACCGCCCGCACGTAGGCACGGCGCGCCTCGAAGTACTCGTTTTCGGTATCGAGCAGGTCGAGCAGGGTCCGCTGGCCGATGTCGAACTGTTGCCGATAGGCTTCGCGCGTCTTTTCGGTGGAAAGCTGGTGCTGGTCGAGGTAGATCAGTTGCTCCTTGATCCGATTGACGTCGTTGTAGGCGATCGAAAGCGTCTGGCGGATGTCGCGGCAGACCTTCTCGCGCAAATCCTTGCTCTGGTTCGCCGCCTCGGCCGCCTGGCGCAGGCGCGCCTGGTCCGCCCCACCCCGCGTCAGGTTGTAGGTCAGCACCAACTCGACGACGCTATCGCGCGACTCTCCACTGACGCCGTCCAGATTGTGGTCGAAGGACTGGCGCGCGCGCAGGTCGAGGCGAGGATGAAAAACTGCCCGGCGCGATTCGACTCCGCGCTGGGCGGCGGCGACATCCTCGACTGCGGCATTGAGCGTAGCACTGGTGTCGAACGCCTCGCGCAGCGCATCTTCGACCGTGGGCGGGAGCCCGCCGGCGGCGATCGAGTCGCCGATCAGGGGCAGGTTTTCAGGGGCTTCCACACCAACGATGCGCAGATAACGGGCGCTGACGTCATGCAGGTTGGAGACTTCGGTCAACAGGTTGGACTCGGCCAGCGCGAGCCGCCCGGTCGCCTGCTCGAGGTCGACGCCACGCCCGACACCCGCGGCGGTGCGCCCCGAGATCTGGTCGAAGACCTGCTTGTGCCGCACGTAGTTGTCCTGGGCAAGCTTGACCAGTTCACGGTAGCGCAGCACATCGCTGTAGACACGGACCACTTCCATCGAAGTGCGCTCGGCCGCGTCCACCAGTTCGTAGTAGCGCACCAGCTTCGCATGGCCGAAGCGTGCCACCTCGTTGCGGGTAAAAAATCCGTCATAGACCATCTGGTTCAGCGCCAGAGTGGCGTTGCGGTGGTTGTAGCTTTCCGTTTTCGGGTCGCGGTTCGGCCGGGTCTGGCGTTCGTGCCCGACCCCGGCGATCAGGTCGACCTGGGGAAAATAGCCGCCGCGCACGGCCAACCGGTCTTGTTCCGAAGCGAGAAAGGCGTGCCAGCGCGCCTGTACTTCGGGGTTGGCGGTCACGGCCATCCGTGCCGCATCCTGGAGCGCTTCCGGAACCTGCGCATGGGCTTGCGGCAGGGTAGCCAGGACGGCGAGGGCGATCAGCGTTCGAATCTTTTTCATTGTGAACCTCGACGAGTTGGAAACCATGACAGTACGACGTCACACACACCGGGCTTCCGCCTTTCACCGAAGAAGGAAGAAGCCTGCACGCCAAGCACTCGAGGCGCCCAGCGCCCGAAAAACGCGAGCGGAAAGCACTGAAAAGACACCTGCTGTTTTACGCGGACCGGATGCCGCCTTTTGGATTAACCTTAGCACATGATTTTTGCGCAGGATACGATGTCCGCCTACAGGGTACAGCCCTCCGGTTCCTGGCCGTTTTCCCCCGCCCGGCGCTCTTTTCCAGTTCGTTGGGCGCTGCTCGTATTCCTCGGGGTGCTGCTCGGCTCGGTGCTGGCCGCCTCCGATCTCGACCGGATGCAACGCCTGGCGGCATCGCGCTACGGAGCGGCCGCCGCCGAATCGGTCGCGGCATGGCGACGCCTGATGGCGGAAGCCGCGGATTCCAATGAAATCGAGAAGCTCGCCCGCGTGAATACTTTTTTCAACCGGAAAATCCGTTTCGAAGACGATATCGTCGTGTGGGGCGAACAAGATCATTGGGCCTCACCGCTCGAATTGATGGGCAAAGGCGCAGGGGATTGCGAGGATTTCTCGATCGCCAAGTACATGAGCCTGCGCCTGCTCGGCGTTCCCGCCGAGCGCCTGCGCCTGATCTACGTGCGGGCGCAGATCGGCGGGGCACAAAGCGGCATCAGCCAGGCCCACATGGTGGTGGGCTACTTCCCGGCTCCCGCCGACGAGCCGCTGGTGCTCGACAACCTGATCAACGACATCCGCCCCGCCGCTCGCCGTCCGGACCTGTTCCCGGTGTTCAGCTTCAACAGCGAAGGCCTCTGGGTCGGCGGCGCCAGTGCCTCCGCGGCCGACCCCACCGCCCGCCTGTCGCGCTGGCGCAGCGTGCTCGAGCGGATGCGCAACGAGGGCCTGCACTGATGGCCCGCCTCGAAGGACACCATCCCATGCCGCACGCACAGGAGGCGCCATGTCTCTGATCAAGCAACTCTGGATCGGCATCGCCATCGTCATGTCGATCGCATTCGGAGCGAGCTTCGTGGTGAGCACGCTGTCGGCACGGCATTACCTCGAGCAGCAGCTCTACGTGAAGAACCTCGACAACGCCGGCTCCCTCGCCCTGTCGCTGTCGCAGATGCCGAAGGACGCGGTCACGGTGGAGTTGCAGATCGCTGCCCAGTTCGACGCCGGACACTACCGCCTGATCCGGCTGGTGGCGCCGTCCGGTGAGATCATCGTCGAGCGCGAATATGCCGACGAGCGCTTCGGCGCCCCAGGGTGGTTCGTTCGCCTGATCCCGATCCGGGCCCGGCCCGGGATCGCCCAGGTGCAGGACGGCTGGCGCCAGTTCGGCACCCTGACCCTGGAGAGCCACAGCCGTTACGCCTACGAGTCGCTGTGGCAGGGCACGCTTCAGCTGCTGGCCTGGTTCGTCGCCGGCGCCGTGCTCACCGGCCTTGTCGGCACCCTGCTGATCAAGCACATCACCCGCCCGCTCGGGCGCGTCGTCGACCAGGCCGAAGCCATCGGCGGGCGCCGCTTCATCACCATCGATGAACCGTCGACCACCGAATTCCGCAGCGTGGTCCGCGCCATGAATGCGCTCTCCGAACGGGTGCGCACGATGCTGGCCGACGAGTCGCGGCGTCTCGAAGCACTGCGCCGCCAGGCTCATCACGACGAACTCACCGGGCTCGTCAATCGCAGCCAGTTCCTGAACCTGGTCGATGCGGCGCTGTCGCGCGAGGACGCGGCCGCAGGCGGCAGTCTGATGATGGTCCGGCTGGGCGATCTCGGACAGTTGAACCGGCAGTTCGGGCACCAGGAAACCGACCGTTTGCTGCGCGAGCTCGCCGCCTGCGTTCAGGCCGTGGCCGACGCCCACCCGGGCTGGGAAGCCGGCCGCCTCAATGCCAGCGACTTCGCCCTCCTGGCCTCGGGGCAGGGAGATCCGGACGCAGTCGTGCATCCGCTTGCCGAACAGCTGCATGCCCTGCGCGAGCGCTGGCGGGACACCACTTCGCTGCGGCTACCGATTGGCGCCGCCGCCTATTACCCCAACGAACGGCACGGCAACCTGCTCGCCCGCGCCGACGCGGCCCTCGCTGCAGCCGAACTCACCGGCGACGATGCGGCCAGCATTGCACCGCCGTCGATCGGCGCCCCCTTGCACAGCAATCTCGACGACTGGCGCCAAACCATCCTCGAAGCGCTCGAACAACACGGCGTCCGCCTGGCCCTCTACCCCGTCGTGACGACCGGCGCTCCGGAAGGCAGACTGCTCCATCACGAAGCGCCGATGCGCCTGTTCATCGATGACAACTGGCAGAACGCCGGCTACTTCATGCCCCAGGCCGCGCGCCTGGGGCTACTCGGCCAGCTCGACGGCGCCGTCCTGGCCGGAGCGCTCGGCCAGATCGCCCGCGACGGCACCCCGCTCGGCATCAACCTGTCGGCCGAAGCCCTGTGCGACCCGGCCTTCCGGAGCCAGTTGGTCGACGAGCTACAGGCCCAGCCGGACGCCGCACGCAAGCTCTGGATCGAGTTCACCGAGCACGACATCGTGCGCCACCAATCCGAATTCAATTCGCTTTGTGCGGCCCTGAAGCCACTCGGCTGCAAGCTGGGCATCGAGCACGTCGGCCGCCGTTTCAGCCAGATCAGCGATCTCCACGCGCTCGGCATCGACTATCTCAAGATCAATCGCGCGCTGGTCCGCGGCATCGAGACCGACATCGGCAACCAGTCCTTCCTACGCGGCTTGTGCACCGTGGCGCACGCGATCGGGCTGATCGTCATTGCAGAGGGCGTCAGCACGGAAGGCGAGCGGGAGGCGCTTTCCGGACTGGGCGTGGATGGCGTCACCGGGCCGCTTCTGGGCAATGACGGTATGGCGCCGCCCGAGTGACGCCGTTCGCCCGAGGCGCGAACCTTCAGATCATGTCGTTATCTTCATCGAGGAGCGACAACCCGATCCTGACCGAAGCCCGGGCGCTTTTCCTCTCCTCAAGCTTCATCCGCGCGGCAGCGGGGAGATCCGTGAATCGGATCACCCCCCGGTCCACAAGCAGCTCGATCAGATCCTCGAGCACGCGCGAAAGGGTCAGGTCGGACTCGAACAGTTCACTCTTCGAGTCACGCAGAATCTTTTCGAACAACTCCCGTTCCGCACCATTGCCGGCGCCCAACTCCCAGCCCGAGCCATCATCTTCAAGGCTGACCGCGATCAGCCGGCCTTCCGCATCGCGTTTTACATAGACCATACGATTGTTCCAAAGGGCGCAGCGGAAACGTTCCCCACGGGGCGGAAACACGCCATACAACGGCAGGAGGAAGCCGGCATCGGCTTCCTCCTGCCAGGCCGGATGCGGTATCCCGGCATCGAGATCAGCTCTTCAACTGCCCGTCGGCAATCATCCGGTTGAGAATATCCGCTTCCGTCCATCCGGCATCCAGTTCGAGGGCACTGGCCAGTTCGGCCGTACTGGCGTAGTTCTCGAACACGATCGCCTGCGTGGTTTCGAAAGTTCCACCCCCATCGTGGTCGACCAGCAAGGCCAGCTTGCCTTCCATGGAACCGAAGCTCAGGTAGGACGAGAGCGAATCCCCCGCATCATCGGGCAGGAGATCCCGCAGGTCGAGGACATCGCCGTCTTCCACATCGAAATCGACTCTGTCGATCGCGGGCGAATCCGCCGTTCCCTGATCACCAAGGCTCCACACAAAGACGTCACTGTCCGCACTGGCATCGGGCTCGGGTTCGGCACCTCCGAACATGGCGTTACCGACGATCCCGCCTTCAGGATCCGGCTGATTCTGGAAAGTCAGGACGATATCGCCATCGACCTCGTCGCCATCGGCATCCACGGCCGTGAAGTCCAGCGTCACCAGTTGCGGGGGCGCATCTTCCAGCACGTAGGTTTCGAGCCCCTGAATCTTCACCTTGCCATCCGACATGGCCACTTCCAGGGTATCGAAATACTTGCCCGACTCCGCGGTGACGACCATATACGTCGTGCCGCCGATCGTTTCA
Source organism: Thauera aromatica K172 (assembly GCF_003030465.1). Classification (GTDB taxonomy): domain Bacteria; phylum Pseudomonadota; class Gammaproteobacteria; order Burkholderiales; family Rhodocyclaceae; genus Thauera; species Thauera aromatica. The sequence continues at coordinate 2,994,874 of NZ_CP028339.1, forward strand.
ATCGAATATCCATCGACATGAGATGTGCCGTCCTGGTACATCCCGGTTACCTGGAAGCTGTCTCCCGCCCCGTACTGGAACAGCTCGAAGCGTACTGCATACGCCAGATTGGCTTCGCCGTCACTCCCGGCCGCATCGAAGTCGAAGACAAACCGTTCGCCATCGTCGAACTCGTTGTTCTGAATTCCAATCCCGGCACCGCTCGGATTCACGTCGGCCAATGCACCGTCCTTGTAGCCGGTGATCGAAACCACCAGATCCTTGCTCGCGTCGAGCACATTCGTCAGCGACCCGTCGTCATACCAGTAATAGGTCGATTTCGGCCCGCCTCCCGAGCTGACCGTGGCGTCGTCCAGATTGAGGGAGCTCAAATCGAGCGGTGCCAGGCTGTTGAACGAATAAGTTCCATCCGCATTCGCCCTGACGGTGAAAACCGGCTCTCCTTCCGTCGTCTCGGCAACAAGCAGGGTCTGCCCGTCTTCATAACTGAAGACGACGGCCCGCCCGCCCGATGTCAGGCCCAAACCGTTGAGCGTACTCAGGGATGCAGTCCATTGCGCCCCCGAAGCACCGCCTGTATCGGCACCGATGAAAGCCAGTTGCCCATCAAAGCTCACCGGCGGAATATTGAGAACCACGGCATCGGTTCCGGCCTCGAGCGGGCTGTCATCCTCGACCGTGATCGTAAGTGCCGCCGTCTGTGCGGAATTGGCGCCATCGGACAGCCTGACGTCGATATCGAAGCTCAAATCGTCCTCGACATTCACTCCCAAGTGCTCGAGCGGTTTCAGCAGCTCGACGCTATACGCGATGGTGGGGCTGTTGGTGTCGACGGCTTGGATTCCGTCATTCAGGACGATCCGGATCAGATCCTCCCCGCCACCGCTCTGGCCTACGACGATGGCCTCGTTGCCGCCTTCATGACTCCAGACGATGGCCGTGTTCCCGAGCGAACCGGGCAACCCGTCGGTGAGCAACGCCACCGTCAAGGCAGCTGCACCGTTGCTCGAATAATCGATCGACCCGCTCCGGACGGCCAGGTTGGTCGTATCGTCCATCCCTACCAAGTCTGCCAAACCGCCGGGCAAACCCTCTTCGGACACTGCAAGTGCGCTTGGATTGATCGTCGGGACCACGTCGTTGTCGAGGATCGTCGCCGTCGCCGTATCGCTGTAAGTGTCGCCCAGACTCGAGAGCGTCCCCGTCAGGGTGAAGGTCTCGTTGTTCTCGGTCACCGAGAACACCGCCGCCTGGCCTTCGGTCACCACCACGCCTTGCGTCCCAACCCCCGCAACTTCGATATCGGGCACGTCGTTGTCGATGATTTCCGATTCGGCGGGCAATTCGCTTGCGCCGAGGTTCTCGAAAATCGACTGCGCATCCACAACTTCAGAAATGACCGCGATCAAGGGCTCGATCGGCTCATTGACCGAGTCATTGACGGCATTGACCTGGAAGACGGTCTGGCTCGTCCCCCCCAGGATGGTCACCGTCGTCGGCAACGGCGCGGCATCGGTCGGATTGGCTGCCGGCCCGCTCCAGGTGAGCTGCACATCCACATTGCCGCCTTCGGGGACCGTCACCGGATTGCCGGCCTGGTCGACCAGGCGGACCGTATAGGTCAGAACCTCTCCTTCGCCCACGGAAGACAGGTTGACGCTGATGACGGCAAACACCGGATCATTGTCATCGACGATGTTCGCCGAAGACGACTGCGCCGCATCGAGCTCATCATAGCCGCCGCCCGACGCACCGACGACGGAAATGGGAAGGGTGTCCGTGCCCTGGATGAAAAGATCGTCGGGCCGGGTTTCGAGTACGGCCACTCCCGTGGTCTGGCCGACCGGAATGGTGATGACCAGGCCGTTGCTCAGGCTCAGGACCAGATCCGAGCCCGCCGGCGCGACATCGACCGTGGCGAGGACGCCGATCGGCGTGCCTTCGATGACATCGTTGCCATCGACGAAGATGAAGTTGCCGTCGGGCCCGAGCAGGGGCTGGCCATTGTCATCGAGCAGGACGTAATTCAGCGAAACGGTTCCGGTGACCGTCTCCACCGCATCGCCCGGCTCCGGCACCAGCCCGCTCTGCGGTTCGAAGCTGTAGTCGTAATCGACCCCGGTGGTTTCCTCGGCGATCCGCAACAGGCGCACGAAGCTGCTGCCTTCTGCATCGGCGCCGCCGGCCAGGCCAGCCGCGGGCGCTTCGAGAAGCTCGTCGATATTTTCACCCGTCTCGAGCGCTTGCAGAACTTCGTCGACGGTGCCGGCGGAAACGGCGCTTTCCTGCGCGCCTGGCGCGCCCTCGTCGAGCATCTCGAGCCCGAGGCCGACGACCTGGCTCTCGACCACCATCAACGTGGAACCATCGGCCATCGCCAGTTCCACCTGCCCGCCGGCAGAGGTGATGACGGTTTCACCTTCGAGCAGTGCATCCCCCGGTTTGATCGAACGGGTATTGCCCTGCGCGTCGCGTACGAACGCTTCGCCGATGACCGATACGACAGTCGCGATGACCTGAGCCATGATGAAACTCCCTTGAACGAGACCGGGCCGGAGCGCGCGAAACTTCACCCCCGACAGCGATCGTGGTGGTTATCCGTGTTTCCACTCTACTGGCGCCGGCCATGGCCGCCTATTGGACCGGTGGACAACCCGGGCGCACAGGCGACCCCGTGGCCGGCGGCTAGACCTCGGCGGCAGTCCGATGCGTTTTGCCGTAGCGCAGCACGAGCTGCAGCCGGTCGCGCACGGCCAGCTTGTCGAACACCGCGGAAAGATGGGCCTTCACCGTGCGCTCGGTGATGTCGAGCTCGCGGGCGATTTCCTTGTTGCTCCACCCCGCAGCGACGAGGCGGGCGACCTCCGCCTCGCGCCCGGACAAGCGCGCCTCCAGCCCCCCGCCATCGGCTTCCGCCTCCTTCCCCAGACGCGGCCGCAGCGACCGCACGAGGCGCTCCAGCAACTCGGCGCCGACCCACAGCCCGCCATGACGAAGGACTTCGCCCACTTCCCGCAGGAGGGGCGGCGCCGCCAGCGCATGGCAATAGCCGCGGGCCCCCAGGCCCAGCGCGGTGAGGCCCTCGCGCGGATCCGGCTGCAGCGAGAGCAGGACCAGCGCGCAGCGCGGAAACGCCCGTCGCAACTGGGCGAGCTCCCCGCGCCAGTTCGGGAACTCCGCCGCCAGCCAGATCACATCGCCGTTTGCCGGCCCGGAGAGGAGGCTGCGCTCGCTGAAGAACCGCGCCTCGGGAAACGCCTCTCGCCACCGCTGCGTCGGCATCGAGGGCGGCGCCAGAAAGAAATCTTTCGTCATCGTTCGCTCATTGCGTTGGCTTTCGCCCGCAGGACGGGCTTCAGCAGGTAGGAAAGGATGGTCTTCTTGCCGGTGAGGATGTCCACCTCGGCGACCATGCCCGGGATCACGGGGAGTCCGTCCCCCAGGCTGGGGGCCAGCGTCCGCACCCGGACGACATAGAAGGCGTTGCCTTTCTCGTCGGTCACGGTGTCGGCGCTGATCAATTCCAGCACGGCGTCAAGCCCGCCGTAGATGGCGAAATCGTAGGCGGTGAATTTCACCACGGCCGGCTGTCCCGGGCGCAGGAAGCCGATGTCCTTGGGCGCGACCTTCGCCTCGAGGATGAGGGCGTCGTCGAGCGGCACGATCTCGACCACTTCCTTGCCCGGCTGCACCACCGCCCCGACCGTATTGACCAGCAGGCGGGAGATCGTGCCGCGCACCGGGGCCCGCAGTTCGGCGTGCTTGACCCGGTCCTGGAGCGCGCGGCTGCCCTCGGTCAGGCTGGCGAGCTTGCCCAGCGTTTCGGAAAGCTGGGTGCGCCACTGGTTGCGGGCGTTGAGTTCGACTTCCTGGATTTTCTGCGTCGCTTCCGCGATCGCCGCCTGGACGCGGGCGATATGCGCCGCAGCCTGGTCGCGCTCGCCGCGGAAGCGGCTCACTTCGCGCTCCAGGCGGATCAGGTCGACTTCGGAGACCGCGCCGGAGCTGAGCAGCGGCCGGGTCACGCCCAGTTCCTGCTGGACCAGCCCGAGCGCCCGCGCGGCCTGATCACGGCGGGAAACCGCCTCGTTCAGCTCCTGGCGGCGCTGCGACAATTGCTCCTGGGCGATCGCGATCTGCGAGGCGACCTCGGCCTGGCTCGACAGGTACAGGCTGCGCTCGTGGGCGACAATCTCCGGAGCTTCGGCGGCGAGGTCGTCCGGCGCGACGAATCCGCTGTTCTGGGTCAGCGCGGTCAGTCGCGAAGCTCTCGCCTGCAGGGTCAGATACTGGGCACGGTTTTCGCGCAGGGAGGACACGAAACGGGTGGGATCGACCCGCAGCAGCAGTTCCCCCGCCTCGACCACCTGTCCTTCCTGGACCAGGATGTCCTCGACCACGCCGCCATCGACCGACTGCACCACCTGCAGCTGCTGCGACGGAATGACCTTGCCCGCGCCACGGGTGACTTCGTCGACTTCGGCAATCCCCGCCCACACCAGCAGCACGCCGAACACCACGACGACGAGCACGAGCAGGCTGCGCGCACGCACGGGTTCTTCCTGCAGGCGGGCCCAGTCGGCATCGGCTGCCCAATTGATGTCCTCGCTCCCGGAAGCGGGGCGCAGGCGCGCGAACAGCCGCTCGGACACCGGCTTGCCGATCTGGCCGAGGCGCCCGGACGCTTCGCCGATGCCTTCGAAGATCTGTTGCTGGGAAGATTTTTCCATCACGCGCCTCGCCCGACCCGGCCCTGGCGAAGCGCGTCGACGACATGCGCCTTGGGCCCGTCGGCGACGATCCTGCCACCATCGACGACGATGATCCGGTCGACCAGTTCGAGCAGGGAAGTCCGGTGGGTGATCACGATCATGGTCTTGCCCTTGGCGAAGCTGCGCAGGCGGTGCTTGACGTTCTCCTCGGTGGAGCGGTCCATCGACGAAGTCGGCTCGTCGAACAGCAGCACCGGCGGATCGTTGATCAGCGCCCGCGCCAACGCCACCGCCTGGCGCTGGCCGCCCGAGAGCAGGCTGCCGCGCTCGCCGACCTGCAGATCGAAGCCCTGCGGGTGCGTATTGACCAGGTCGAGGAGGCCGGCGATGCGTGCGGCCTTGAGGACGTCCTCGTCCTCGACCGCCGCCGCCCCGAGGACGAGGTTGTCGCGCAAGCTGCCGTAGAACAGCATCGGGTCCTGGGCGACATAGCCGATATTGCGCCGCAGCTCCGCCGGGTCGAGCTGCCTCAGGTCGATGCCATCGACCAGCACCGCCCCGGAAGTGGGCCGGTACAGCCCGAGGATGAGCTTTTCGAGCGTCGTCTTGCCCGATCCGACCCGACCGAGGATGGCGACGTGTTCGCCCGGCTGGATGCGCAGAGACACGTTGCGCAGCACGCTCGCCGACTGCCCCGGATAGGTGAAGCCGACGTCGCGGAATTCGATCCCGCCGCGCAGCGTCTTGCGGCTGATGAAGGCGGCTTCGTCCGGACGCTCGACCTCCTGCGCCATCAGGCCTTCGAGCGCACTCAGCGAGGTCGACGCGTTGTGGTAATGCACCAGCAGGCTGGCGACCTGGCTGATCGGCGCCATCGCCCTCGACGACAGCAGATAGCAGGCGATCAAGCCGCCCATCGAGAGCTCGCCGTCACCGATCAGATAGATCCCCATCACGATCACCGCCACACTCACGCTGTGCTGCACCCACAGCGAAGCATTGGTCGCCGATGCCGACAGCAGGCGCAGTTTCGAGCCGACCCCCGCCAGCAGCGCCGCGGTCTGTTCCCAGCGCCGCTGGATCACCCCTTCCGCCCCCAGCGTCTTGATCGCCTCGATCCCGACCAGCCCCTCGACCAGGGTCGCATTGCGCTGCGCCCCGGCACGGTAGATGGTTTCGGACAGCTCGCGCATCTTGCCCTGCACCGCCACCGCGTAGAGCAACAGGGCGGCGATGCCCACCACGAACGGCAGCAGCAAGGGCCAGGCGATCCAGCCCACCACGGCGAGGAAGAGCAGCGCAAAAGGCAGGTCGATGAAGGCGATCACCGTCGCCGAGCTGATGAAGTCGCGCACCGACTCGAAGGCACGCAGATTGGCGGCGAAGGAGCCGACCGAAGACGGGCGGGTCTCCATCCGCATTCCCAGCACCCGCTCCATGATCACGGCCGACAGCTTGACATCGGCACGGTTGCCGGCGAGGTCGATGAAATACCCCCGCATCGTCCGCAGGACGAACTCGGCCACGAGCACGACGAACACGCCCGCGGCGAGCACCCACAGCGTCTCGATGGCGCGGTTCGGCACCACACGGTCATACACGTTCATGACGAACAGGGGCATCGCGACGGCGAACAGGTTGATCGCGAACGCCGCCAGCAGGACATCCCGGTAGAGCGAACGGTTCTCCGCGACCACGCTCCAGAACCAGTGCCCGTGGCGGGAAGCGCGCACCTGCGGCGTGCGCGCATCGAAGCGGAACCGGGGCCGCAGGTAGATCGCCCGCCCGAGATAGCGCCGCGCAAGTTCCGCCGCCGGCATGTCGACGGCCGCGTCACCCAGTTCGGGGAACACCACCCGGGCGACGGCCCGGTCCTCCCGCCAGCCGACGAGAATGCAGGCCTCGTTGCCGTCGAGGAGCAGGATCGCCGGCAACAAGGCGTCGTTCAGACGCTCCAGGGGATGCTGCACGATCCGGCTCGACAGGCCGGCGCGCCGCGCAGCGCGCGAAAGCAGCGCGGGTGTGAGCCCGCCGCCGGCAAGCGGCAAGCCGGCGAGCGCGGCATCCCGCGTCAGGCTTGCGCCATGCGCGCGCGCCACCAGGATCAGACATTCGAGCAGGCTGTCGCTGTCGCCATCGCCGGCCGCCGCCACGGAAGGCCCGGCGGCGGTGACGGCCTCCCTCTCCACTTCAGGAATCAAGGCATCCACTCTGTCCACTGATGCACTCCGATGTCGAGACCGACACGACCGCCCCCGCTTCCGCGAAGTCCGCGCTCACAGGGCAACCACCGCGCCCGGCTTCATCATGCAACGAAATGCAACATTGCGCCATGTCTGCCGGCAGCGACACGCGGCGCGCGGATTTCCTCCATCTTCCCCCCGGCGACCGGCTTCGGCAGCCGGCTTCGATGCTGCAGCGTGACGCCGTTCACAGCCCGCCTGCGCACGGATCGACACCCTGCGCCCACCGGACACGCTCAGCGCGGCAACGGCTCCTTGTACTCCTCGACGGCGACGGCGCGCAGCTGGTAGCCGGCACGCCCCATCTCGGAATCGACCCGCCCGATCGCCATCACCCCATTGACCCACACCGGCATCATGTTCCAGTCGGCCGGCAGCGGTTTGGCGGGGACTACGTGGATGAGCTGGTTCGCCGGCGGCGGCGGCACGTGCACGCAGGCGCCGAAATAGGGCACGAGAAGGAATTCGCGGATCGCACCGCCGTCGCCCTCGAGCGCCACGACGAAACCCGGGATGCGGACCCGCGCCCCGCTCAGGCGCTCGACCACCGGCGCCCGGTCCCATTCCTCGCGCATGCGCCGCATCGCTTCGGAGGCGCGCGGGTCGTTGTCCTCGAGAGTGTCGAGGTCGAGTTCGGCAAGGAAGCGCTCCGGGTTCCAGTCCGCCGGGATCAGGTCGTCCCAGCTGATCTCGCGGTAGGCGGCGGCCTTGCCAGACTTCGCCGGTGACGCCAGACGGTCGCCAACGCGGTAGTCGCCGCCAGCGGTCTGCGCCGCGGCCGGCAACGGCGCAGCGCTCAGCAGCACGGCGGCGATAGCGCCGAAAACGGCGCGCAGGACTTTCCCTTCGATCATTGTCCTCGTTCTCTCAGATCCGTATCGTCATGCCGTCGGCGAGCGAATAGCGGTACGCCCGTAGCGCCGGCACCAGGCTCGCCAGCAGACTCGCGCCCAGCACCGCGGCGAGCAGGCCCCACTCCCCGGCGGAGGGCAAGCCCAGCGACAGCTGCAGGCCGTGGCGCGCACTCAGCCAGGGCGCGGCGAGCGCCCCCGCACCATACAGCAGCGCCAGGCCGAGCACGCAGCCGGCGAGCGCGAGCAACAGGCTCTCCACCGCCAGCAGCGCGAAAACCTGCCCCGGACCGGCCCCGAGTGCGCGCAGGATCGCAAGCTCGCGCCGGCGCTCACCCAAGCTGGCGACGACCACCGCCACCAGGCCGGCCAGCCCCACCATCACCACCAGCGCGGAAACGGCGAGAAGGGCCTTCTCTGCCATCCCCACCAGGCTCCACAGCTCCTGCAGCGTCGCCCCGGGCAGGATCGCGCTGAGCGGCTCCCCGGGGTACGCGTTGATCCGGCGCTGCACGCGGAACACCGCGGTGCGGCTGTCCAGCCCGAGCAGCGCCGCGGTGACCGACTTCGGCGCCAGATCGAACTTGCGCACATGCTCGGGGCCGATCTTCACCCCCGGGATCGGCGCCCCGCCCTGCCAGTCGACATGGATCGCCTCGAGGCCCTCCAGCCCGACCAGCAGCGCACGATCGACCGGAGTGCCGCTGCGTGCCAGCACCCCGACCACGGTGAACGGCTTGTCGCCATGCTCGGCGAATGCAGGCCCGCCCACGCCGCCGGTGCTGCCGTGGTTGAGCACGATCCGCTCACCGACACGGTAGCCGAAGCGGGCCGCGACCTCGGCGCCGAGCACCACTTCGAACAGCCCCCCGGGCATGCCGGCGAAAGCGCGCCCGGCGGCAAAGCGCAGCGCACGCCGCTCGCCGTAGCGGTAATGCTCGAAGAAAGCCGCCGTCGTACCGACCACGCGGTGGCCGCGGTGCGAATCGCCGAGCGCGATCGGCACCAGCCATGCAACCTGCGGCAGCGCGGCGACCTCCTCGATGCTCGCCCACGAGACGTTGTTGGTCGCGTCGCCGATGTGGAACACCGAATACAGCAGCAACTGCACCGCCCCCGTGCGTGCGCCCACCACCAGGTCGGTACCGGACAGGGTCTGGGCGAACCCGGCGCGCGCATCGTTGCGCACCCGTTCCACGCCGAGCAGCAGGGCCACCGACAAGGCCACCGCAAGCACGGTGAGCAGCGCCGCGAGGCGGCGGTTGGCGATGCTCGCCAGGCTCAGGTGCCAGACCGGCGTCATCGCGCGGCCTCCACCGCGTGCTCCGGCGGCCGGGCGCACGCGATCATGCCTGCGCCTCCACATCCGCCCGGTTCAACTCGGCCAGATCGACCACCCGGTCGAAGTGGCAGGCGAGGCGGGCATCATGGCTGACGAAGAGCAGCGCTGCTCCCGCCGCCGCGCATTCGCGCAGCAGCAGATCGAGGAAAGCCTGCTGGCGATCGGCATCGAGGGCGGAAGTCGGCTCGTCGGCGACGATCAGCCCGGGGCGGCCGAGCAGCGCGCGCGCCGCCGCCACCCGCTGCTGCTGGCCGACCGAAAGGGCGGCGGCGGGCCGCGCCAGCACCGCAGGCGCCAGGTCGAGGTGCTGCGCCAGGCGCGCCAGCTCGGCGGCCGGTGTCGTCCCCGCCGCCTCCAGGCGCGCGCGCCGCTGCGCGGAAAAACGGCAGGCAAGCAGGATATTGTCGCGCGCCGACAGATAAGGAAGGAGGTTGAAGAGCTGGAAGATGAAACCGATATGGTCGGCCCGGAAGCGGTCGCGCGCCGCCGCCCCGAGCGAGGCCAGCGCCGTCCCGGCGACGCGCAGCTCGCCCGCCTGCTGCGCGACCACGCCGCCGATCAGGGACAGCAGCGTGCTCTTGCCGCTGCCGCTGGGGCCGCGCAGGAACACCCGCTCCGCTGCTGCCAGGACGAAGGCGTCGATCGCCAGGCAGTCGTGGCGCACACCGGGCCAGCGGTAGCGCAGCCCGCGCAACTCGACCGCAGCGGCATCGGGTTCGCCCACCGCGTTCAAGGTCACCGCCGATCCCTGCGGAGGCCCGCATTGACGGCCGTCCGCAGCGCGGTCAGCCCGTGCTCATGGGCAGCACCGGCCATGGCTCCGGCAGCAGCGCCCGGCGGCAACAGTGCCGCAGAGAGGGCAAGAACGACAAAAAAAGGGGCCATCGGGAAATCCTGCGGGATTGCATTCTAATGCTACAATGTTGCATCAAATACCGATGCAAGCCAAGCCACTTCACTGCTGCGACCGGCCGAACCGCAGTCACCACGGACCCACCCGCTCCGCACCGATGCCCAAGCAACGACACGCTCCGTCCAGCGCACCGCCACAGTCCGCCCGCGGGCTCATCGCGGCCCACGGCGGCCGTGTCACCCGCACCCGGGTGGCGCTGATCGAGACCCTGCAGGCCAGCGCCCATCCCTTGTCGCACGACGAAATCGGCGCCGCGCTGGCGGCGCTCGACATCGCCCACGACCGCGTCACGCTCTATCGCGCGCTCGACTGGCTGGTCGAGCAGGGCATCGCCCGCCGCATCGCCGGCGGCGAGCGCGCCTGGCGCTTCGAGATCGCCCGCCACGGCGACCATCGCCACGCCCACTTCCATTGCGAGCGCTGCGGCCAGATCCTGTGCCTGGAGGACATCGCGGCCGAATCCAGCCCGAACCTGCCCGCCGGCTTCGAACTCGAACGCGCGGAGCTGGTGCTGCACGGCGCCTGCGCCGAGTGCGGCCGCCGGGGCTCCGGGGCGGTGGCCCGATGAGCGCCCGCGACGCCCATCCCGTGCGCGTGACCGCCGGCGTGCGCCGCGCCCGCCCCGCCCCCGCGCTCACCCTGCTCGGCGCCGGCCTCGCCGCCCGTCTCGCCCTCGCCGCGGCAGCCCTCGCCGCGCTGTGGCTGACCCTGCTGTGGGCGCTCCGCTGACGTGCAGCCCCCCCACCGATGATCCGCTTCGACAACCTCACCCTGGGCTACGACCGCCATCCCGCGGTGCACCACCTCAGCGGCGACATTCCCGCCGGCGCGCTGGTCGCCGTAGTCGGCCCCAACGGCGCCGGCAAGTCGACGCTGCTCAAGGGCCTGGCCGGCGAGCTGCGCCCGATCGGCGGGCGCGTCCTGCTGCCCGAGCTGCCGCCCGGCGGGCTGGCCTACATGCCGCAATGCGGCGACATCGACCCGAGCTTTCCCGTGTCGGTGTTCGACGTCGTCGCCATGGGCCTGTGGCACGAGATCGGCGCCTTCGGCGCGCTCTCCCGCAGCCAGCGCCAGCGCGTGCGCGACGCCCTCGCCACGGTCGGGCTGTCGGGCTTCGAGACCCGGCCGATCGGCTCCCTGTCCGGCGGCCAGCTGCAGCGCGCGCGCTTTGCCCGGCTGATCCTGCAGGACGCCCCGCTGATCCTGCTCGACGAACCGTTCGCCGCAATCGACAGCCGCACCGTCGAAGACCTGGTCGGGCTGATCCTGGGCTGGCACGCCGAAGGCCGCACCATCCTCACCGTCGTGCACGACCTCGAACAGGTGCGCCGCCACTTCCCCACCGCGCTGCTGCTGTCGCGCGAGCCGGTGGCCTTCGGCCCCACCGCCGAGGTCCTGACCCCCGCGCTGCTGGCGCGGGCGCGCCGCCTGTCGGAAGCCTTCGACGAAGACGCGCCGGAATGTCACATCGAGCCGGCGCCCGCGCTGGGCGCGATGCCCGCCGCGCCGTCCCATCCCGGGTCGCACCCCGGCCATCGACATTCCCACTGAACGGCCGCGCCCCGCCACCTCCCCCACCCCCGATCCGCCGCCGTGACCGAACTCCTCCTCGATCCTTTCACCGAATTCGCCTTCATGCGCCGCGCGCTGGCCGGCTGCCTGGCCCTGGCCCTGGGCGCCACCCCGGTCGGGGTGTTCCTGCTGCTGCGCCGGATGAGCCTGATGGGCGACGCGATGAGCCATGCGATCCTGCCCGGCGCCGCCCTCGGCTACCTCGCCTTCGGCCTCTCGCTGGGAGCGATGACGGCGGGCGGCATCGTCGCCGGTCTGGTCGTGGTGCTCGCCGCCGGCGTGGTGACACGAACCTCGATCCTGAAGGAAGACGCCAGCCTCGCCGCTTTCTACTTATTGTCGCTCGCCGCCGGAGTGATGATCGTGTCGCTGCGCGGGCGCAATCTCGACCTCCTCCACGTCCTGTTCGGCTCGGTGCTGGCGCTCGACGACGCCTCGCTGCTGCTGATCGCCGGCATCGCCAGCGTCACCGTGGTCTGCCTCGCCGTGCTGTTCCGCCCGCTGGTGCTGGAGTGCTTCGACCCCGCCTTCCTGCGCGGCGTCAGCCGCTGGTCGCCGGTGGCGCACTACGGCTTCCTGGTGCTGGTGGTGATCAACCTGGTGAGCGGCTTTCACGCTCTGGGCACGCTGATGGCGGTAGGCATCATGATCCTGCCCGCCGCCGCCGCCCGGCTGTGGACGCGCGGCCTGCCGATGCTGCTCCTGCTCGCGGCCACGTTCGCCTTCGGCAGCGGCGCGGCCGGGCTGCTGCTGTCCTTTCATATCGACGTGCCGGCCGGCCCGGCGATCGTGCTGGTATGCGGCGTGGTGTATTTCGTCTCGCTGCTCGCCGCCCCCGGCGGCATCCTCGCCGGCCGCCTGCCGGTACGCCACCACCTCGAATCCTGACCCCCGGGACGACCGACAGGCGGAAGCCCCCTCCGCCACCTCCCGCAAACTAAGCCAGCGCCATGACTTTCTCCACTTCTGCTCATTTCCCCCCCTGCTTCAAGCGCCTGCACAACTTGCTTCGCCGCGCGTCCGCCCTGGCCATCCTGGCGACCGCGGCCGCCCTTCTCCTGCCCGCCGCCGCTGCGCAGCCGCTGCAGGTCACCGCCAGCTTCAGCATCCTCGGCGATTTCGTCCGCCAGGTCGGCGGCGAGCGCGTCGCCCTGCGCACCCTGGTCGGCGCCGACGAGGATGCCCATGCCTTCCAGCCCCGCCCTTCGGACGCACGCGAGATCGGCGCCTCGGCGCTGGTGGTGGTCAACGGCCTCGGCTTCGATGACTGGACGGTGCGCCTGGCACGCTCGGGCGGCTACCGCGGGACCGTGGTGGTGGCGAGCGAAGGCGTGGCCACGCTCGAAATGGCCGACGAACACGGCCACCAGGCGCATGCCGGCGGCCACCGCCACGGCAGCGGGGGCAGCCGCGCGGTCGACCCTCACGCCTGGCAGGACGTCGCCAACGCCCAGCGCTACGTCGCCAACATCGCCGCCGCGCTCGCCGCCGTCGACCCGGATGGGGCCGATCTCTACCGCGCCAACGCGGAACGTTACCGCGCCGAACTGGCGGCGCTCGACGCCGAGATCCGCCGCACCTTCAGCGCCCTGCCTGCCGATCGGCGCAAGGTGGTGAGCTCGCACGACGCCTTTGCCTACTTCGGCCGCGCCTACGGCATCCGCTTCCTCTCCCCGGTCGGAGTCTCGAACAACGCCGAACCCACCGCGCAGGGCGTCGCCCGCCTGATCCGCCAGCTCAAGGCCGAGAACATTCCCGCGGTGTTCATCGAGAACGTCGCCGACGCCCGCCTGATCGAGCGCATCCGCAGCGAAAGCGGCGCCCGTGTCGGCGGCACGCTGTACTCCGACGCGCTGTCCGCCGCCGCCGGCCCGGCGCCGTCCTACGCCGCGATGATGCGCACCAACCTCGAGACGATCCGCGACGCCCTCGCCCCGCCCCGCTGAGCTTCGCCTGCGCCGCGGACCGCAGCGTGCCTCAGGCGAACAGGCTGTGCAGCATCTTCGCGCACAGCGCCACCAGCACCCCGGCGAACACCTTCCGCAGCATCGCCACCGGCAGGCGATGCGCCAGGCGCGCGCCGAGCGGGGCGAAGAACATGCTCACCGCCGACACCAGCACCAGCGCCGGCAGGTAGATGAAGCCCAGGGTCAGTGCAGGCGTGCCGGGTGCGCCCCAGCCATTGACCAGATACCCCACGGTGCCGGCGAACGCGATCGGCAACCCGATCGCGGCCGAAGTGCCGATCGCGTGATGGACCTTGACGTTGCACCAGGTCAGGAACGGCACCGACAACGAACCGCCGCCGATCGCCACCAGCGCCGACACCCCGCCGATTCCCACCCCGGCAGCGCTCATGCCGAGCGCACCGGGCAGGTTGCGGCTGGGCCTGGGCTTGATCCCGAGCAGCATCTGCACGGCGACGTAGGCCATGAAGGCGGCAAAGAAGATCGCCAGCGGCACGGTATCGACGCGCGCCGCGATGAAGGTCGCGCCGAAGGTCCCGAACAGGATCCCGGGGGCGATCGCACGCACCACATCCCAACGCACCGCAGCGTGCGCATGGTGCGCGCGCAGGCTGGAAACCGCGGTCAGCACGATCGCCGCCATCGAAGTACCGAGCGCCATATGCACGACCTGGTCGCGCGGAAAATCCTGGGCGAGGAACAGGCTGGTCAGGATCGGCACCATGATGCCGCCGCCGCCCACGCCGAGCAGGCCGGCAAAAAAGCCCACCACCACCCCGAGCAGGGGGTAGGCGAGCCACCAGAGATCGAGTTCCATCGGCAGGCGCTCCATTTTGTGCCGTTTCGTTGCAGGTTCCCGCACTGCGGCGAGCCGCGCGGGAAAGCCGGCAACTATCGGTCAGACCGGCTTTCCTGCGCAAGCACAGCCGAAGCGGCCAGCGGCGGATGCGGCGGCGGCCGGCGCCGGGTGCCGCCGGCCCGTTACATGCGGATGCGATCTCCGCCCGCACACCGGAGGGCGTTTTAACAGGATTGACTATATTGCAGAAGCCACCGGACTCCCTGCAGGCCGGCCCTCCCCGACATCGAAAGGAAAAAACAATGAAACGCCTTCAACGCACCCTTGCCGTCGTCCTCAGCCTCTGCTTCGCCAACGCGGCCCTGGTCCATCCCACTCACGCCGGGCTGATCCCGACCGAACAGCTCGCCCGCAGCGCCACCCCGGAACAGGGTGCGAGCCACGCCCGCCTCGCCGCCGCCCTCGAGCGCGACGACGTGCGCGCCGAACTCGAGCGCCAGGGCGTCGACCCCGCGCTCGCCCGCGAGCGCATCGCCGCACTCACCGACGAGGAGGCAGCGCGCCTGGCCGAGCAGATCGACAGTGCCCCCGCCGGCGGCATCATCGAGGCCATCCTGCTGGTGTTCTTCGTCCTCCTGCTCACCGACATCCTCGGCCTGACCAAGGTCTTCCCCTTCACCCGCTCGGTGCGCTGAACCGGCGATGTCCTGGCCCGCGGTACTGCGCACCTGGCTGCGACCACGCCTGGCTGGAGCCGCAGCCGTGCTCCTCGCCACCCTGGCGAGCGCCGGTTGCGCCACCCAGGCGCGGCAGTTGCAGGCGCAGCCCCCGCCCGACCTGCCGCCGCAGGTCGAACTCACCGACACCCCGTTCTTTCCCGACGACAGCTACTTCTGCGGTCCGGCGGCGCTCGCCACCAGCCTGTCCGCCGCCGGCCTGCCGGCCCGCCCCGAGGCCCTCGTCGGCCAGGTCTTCCTCCCCGGCCGCGAAGGCTCGCTGCAGATCGAGATGCTCGCCGCCGCCCGCCGCCAGGGCGCGGTGGCGACGCTCATCCCGGGTACCCTCGAAGCCTTGCTGCGCGAGACCGCCGCCGGCAACCCGGTGGTCGTGCTGCAGAACCTCGGCCTGTCGTGGGCGCCGTCCTGGCACTACGCGGTGGCGGTGGGCTACGACCTCGAACGTGGCAGCGTGCTCCTGCGCTCCGGACCGATGAAACGCCAGGAGCTGAGCCTGCGCACCTTCGAGCACACCTGGAAGCGCGGCGGGCAGTGGGCGTTCGTCACCCTGCCGCCGGGGAGCCTCCCCGCAACCGCGAGCGAAGACGAAGCCGTGCGCGCCCTGGTCGCGTTCGAGCGCACCGCAGCGCCCGCTGCCGCGCTGCGGGCATACCGCGGTGCCCTCGAGCGCTGGCCGGACAATCCGACCCTGGCGATGGGGCTGGGCAACACGCTCTACGCCAGCGGCGACAAACACGGCGCCGAAGCGGCCTTCCGCGGCGTCGCCGAAGCCCACGGCCTGGCGGCGGCGTACAACAACCGGGCGCAGGTACTGCTCGAACTCGGGCGGCGCGAAGAGGCCCGCGACGCCGCCCGGCGCGGCCTCGCGGTCGCCGGACCGTTGCGCCCGGCGCTGCTCGAAACGCTCCACGCCATCGACGCCCCCGCGCGCGACTGAACCGGCACTGACGCCCCCGGCTTCGCCCCCCTGCAGCCTGCCCCCGGCACATGCCGGACTCGCCCTTCCGCGTTAACATGCGTCCATGAGTGCCGTTCCCCCCCGCTCCGCCGCGCCCGACCGTCCATCGTGGCGCCATTACCTGTGGGCCGCGCTCGCCGTGATCGCGGTCGCGCTCGCCGGGATGCCCCTGCTCGGCCCCCTGGATCTCGCCAACATCGCGATGCTGTTCCCGCTCGTCGTCCTCTTCGCCGCCATCCGGCTCGGACGCGGACCGGCGGTGCTGGCGGCCTTCCTGTCGGTGGCGCTGTTCGATTTCTTCTTCGTCCATCCCCATTTCACCCTGGTCGTATCCGACCTGCAGTACCTGCTGACCTTCGCCGTGCTGCTCGCGGTGGCGCTGACCACCGCCGAACTCGCTGCCCGCCTGCGGCGCGAGCGCGACAGTGCCGAAGCGCGCGGCGAGGAAGCGGCGCGCGCCCAGCTCGCGGTCGATTCGGAGCGCCTGCGCAACACTCTCCTCGCCTCGATCTCGCACGATCTGCGCACCCCGCTCACCGCGCTCGCCGGGCTGGCCGAGTCCCTGCCGCTGGCCGGACCGCCGCTGCCACCGGCACAGGCCGCGCTGGCCGAAGCGATCCGCCGCGAAGCCCTGCGCACCCATGCCCTCGCCCGCGATCTGCTCGAGCTCGCCCGCCTGCAATCGGCACCGGTGCCGCTCGCCCACGAATGGGTCCCGGTCGACGAAATGATCGCCAGTGCGCTGCAGGGACGGGCCCCGCTGCTGCAAGAGCACCAGCTCGTGCTCGACGTGCCCGAAGACCTGCCGCTGGCCCATGTCGACCCGGCGATGATGGAGCGGGTGCTGTGCAACCTGCTCGACAACGCGATCCGCCATACGCCCACGGGCGGGCGGGTCACGGTCCGCGCACGCAGCACCGACGCAGTATCGGCGTCCACCGGGAAGGAGCCAGCGCACCGGGCCGGGCCGGACGCCACCACCGCGCCGCTCGAAGCGGCCGCGCCGAGCGCGCGCAGCGGGCTCGCCCGCGAACGGCGCATCCTCGAAATCACCGTCTGCGATACCGGTTGCGGGCTGCCCCCGGGGCAGGAGCAGGCGATTTTCGAGCGTTTCGTGCGCAGCACCGCCCCCCCCTCCGGGCCCTTGGCGGGCGATGCCGGCACCGGGCTGGGGCTGGCGATCGTGCGCGCGATCATCGAAGCCCATGGCGGCCGGGTCGAAGCCTGCAACCGGCCCGGCGGCGGCGCCTGCTTCACGCTGCGCCTGCCCGTACCCCCCCAGCCCCTGTTGCCGTGACCGGGCACCCCCTTCGAACCCCCGCAGATGAAGAACCTTCATGCTCCCACGCCGCTCGTCCTGCTCGTCGAGGACGAGCCCGGAATCCGCCGCTTCGTGCGCGCCGCGCTCGAAGCCGAAGGCTGCACGGTGTGCGAGGCGGCGACACTCCGGCGCGGCGGGATCGAGGCCGCGGCGCGCCGTCCCGATCTGCTGATCCTCGATCTCGGCCTGCCGGACGGCAGCGGCATGCTCCTGCTCGACCAAATCCGGCACTGGAGCACGCTGCCGGTCCTGATCCTGTCGGCGCGCAGCGACGAAGCCGACAAGGTGGCCGCGCTCGATGCCGGAGCGGACGACTATCTGAGCAAGCCCTTCGGCGTCGCCGAACTGCGCGCCCGCATCCGCGCCCTGCTGCGGCGTGCGCTGCGTCCAGCACAAACCCCGAGCCGGGTGGCGTTCGGCGACATCGAAGTCGATCTCGAGCACCGCACGGTCCGCCGCGCCGGCGAGCCCGTCCATCTGACCCCGATCGAATACCGCCTGCTCGGCCAGCTGATCGCCGGCAGCGGGCGGGTGCTGACCCACCGCCAGCTGCTCTCCGGAGTCTGGGGGCCGAACTACGTCGAGCATGCGCATTACCTGCGCGTCTATATGGCCGGTCTGCGGCGCAAGCTCGAAGCCGACCCCCGCTTTCCGGTGCACATCCTCACCCAGGCGGGGGTCGGTTATCGCCTCCAGCTCGATGTGCCCGGCGACGCCGTCAGCACCCCCGGAACGTCGACGGCAGCATCGCATTCGGATACGGCCGAACAGCGCAGTCCTGTGGGTGACAGTGACAGCCGGTGACAAACATCCTATAAATCGAAGACGAGGCTGGCCGGGTTCATGCCCGGCAAGAAAGCCCGGCAGAGAGGCAGGTAGGGAGCTTGGCCGCAATGGAAAAGAAGACCTCAACCGCCCTCGTCGCCAGCCCGGACGAGAGCTTCTGCGCGAAGATCGGCGAGGCTGCGGAACTGGCCGATGTCCGGCTGGTGGCGCAGGTGACCAGCTACGTCCAGCTTCCTGCGTTGCTCGATGTCCTGCAGGCGGACATCCTGGTGCTCGATGCAGACCCGTCCGAAGCGGAGCAGGAAGGGCAGCTTGCGTCCTTCCACCGCTCGGCGCCGGGAACGGCGATCCTGCTGGCAACCAGCACCCTCACCGACGAGCGTGTATCGAACGCGCTGCTGCAGGGCGTCAGCGGCTTCGTGCCAAAGCATTGCGACCGCCGTGAATATGCAGAAGCGATGCGCGCGATCCAGCGCGGAGAAATCTGGCTCGGGCGCGAGAAGCTCGCGCACGCCCTGACGAGCCTGATCGACGCGGTCAATCTGTCGCCCCAGCCCCGCACGCCCGCGGGCGCGAACGAAAAGCTCAGTCCGCGGGAAGAGGAAATCGTCGGCCTCATCCTGCGCGGGTGCACGAACAAGGAAATTGCCAAGGCCCTGGGGCTGAGCGACAAGACCGTCAAGGCCCATCTGAGCCACGTCTTCGCCAAGCTCGGGGTCACGCGGCGCGCCCAACTGGCGCTGTCGCGCAATCCTTTCGGCGCTTCGCCCGCCAGCGGATGACCGGCCTAGGACACCGGACCTAGGTCACCGGTCCTAGGCCACCGCGCCGGCATTTCAAGCGCATTTCTCTGCTATCCCTAAAAAACCTGGACGTCGGCATGCAGGACAAAAATCCCTGCATGCGGGTGACAGTGGGGGGCGGCCAGCGCAAAGCGGATATCCCTGCGAGGATCCGCGCTGACCCCCGAGGGGGCGAAGCTTGTCCCGAAGCGGATAGGAGAACATCATGAGAAGCTTGACGAGATGGGCGCGTACGTGGGCGCGCTGTATCGGCGCGGCGACGCCGCTGGTAGTGGGAGGGCTGCTGCTGGGAGCGCCGCCGGCATCGGCCCAGGTGGCAGCCAGTTGCATGCAGGATGTGTGGAAGGCGCATGGCAACAGCCAGAACCTGACGTGTACCGCCAATGACGTGACGCTGTCCTCGGCCGGCAATATCTGCGTTCATGTCACGCAGGGAGGGCCGCAGGACACAAACAATGACGGTTGCCAGGACCCGAACCCGCAAGGGCAATTCACCTGTGTCGCAAACCAGCTATTCACCTTCACCGCCGACTTCACGATGCCGCTGACCGCCCAGGCTCGCTACGACCTCGGTCTCTATCTCGCCACCGACGGCGGCGGCAGTGACGGTGCCTTGACCGGATCGTGCGAGGCGAATGTGGTCACTGAGGCGAATTCGCCGACCTTCATCAACAATGATGCGGGCCTCGACATCTGCGGCGACATCGACGCCGATCACACTCCGCAGGTGATTCGCGAGACCGTCACTGTCATGTGTGCCGACACCAACAACGACAGCAAGGTGAATCTGCCCTGGTGCACGAGCTGGCGTCAGCCGGGCGCGAACGAGGTGTGCGACTCGGCCACGTATACGGCCGCGGCCACATTCGATGCCTTCCCGGGATCGCCGTCGAAGTGCAATTGCGGCGACCTCAACATCGACATCTTCCTCGAAACCGCGAGCATCACGGTGGTGAAGGACGCGGTGACGCCGACGGTTTCGGAAGCGGGCGGCGAAGTAACCTACAGTGTCGCGGTGACCAACCACGCGCAGGTCTCGAGCGTGACGCTAGACAGCCTGGAGGACGACCTGTACGGCGACATCACCAAAAAGACTCCGGATAATCCGCTGATTTCGGATACCAACTGCACGCTGGCGACGATTCCGGCGGAAAGCAACGATCCGGGTGGTCAGAACCCGTACACGTGTCAATTTACGGTGGCGGTGGCATCCGGGGTGCACGATGCAGGTGACACGATCACCGACGTCGTGGAGGCGTGCGGAAGCGATGATTTCGGTCATTCGAACCTATGCGACGATGATCCGGCCGATGTGACCGTTCTCGACGCGTCGAGTCCGCCGAGCCTGACCAAGACCGCGACCGCGACGCAGACCGTTGCCGTGGATGTGCAGTTCAGCGTCGGGGTGAGCAATACCTCCTCCTTCGATACGCTGACGCTCACTTCGCTCACGGACGACAGGTTCGGCGACATCACCACGGTCCAAGGCAACGTCCTCAGCACGACGTGCACGGTCCCGCAGGTCATTGTTCCGTCCGGCAGCTACCCGTGCTCGTTCGTCGGCAGGATCTCCGCCACCGGCCTCCATACCAACGTCGTGACCGGTGCGGCGACCGACGATGATGGAGTGAACTACGGTGCTCCGGCGTTGCAGGACGATGCGGACGTCAACATCACCGTGACCTTCCCGTAAGCAGCACACCTTGCTCCGATCGGCGGGCGCCGAACGGTCTCTCCTGAAGTCGAGGAGACCGCCAGGGGTCCGCCACGGACAAGCCGGGAAATGAAGAAACGTTCGGTCCCCTTGATCGGGCAACCGGTCGAGGGGGTTCGGATGCCTCGCGCCAGCCCGGATATCGCTTGACCACCGACATGGAAGGGATGCCATGAACCGAATCATGCTATGCGCGGCGATGACGGCGCTGACCCTCACAGGTCTGTCTGCGCCGGCCCCGGCTCAGGAAGCCGGGGACGTGGAACAGTTGCGCCGCGACGTGGAAGCCGTCAGCCAGGGCCAGGACGCCCTGCGCAAGGATCTCGACGAACTCAAGAAGCAGCTCCAGGCGCGCCTGCCGCCACCGCCGCCACCCCTCGTGCAGCCCATCGACGCCGTCGTTTCGATCGGCGACGCCCCGGTGAAGGGCGCGCGGGACGCGCAACTCACCATGCTGGAGTTTTCCGATTACCAGTGCCCCTTCTGCAAGCGCCACGCAGACCAGTCGCTGCCGCAGATCGAGCGGGACTATATCGCCACCGGCAAAGTGCGTTACGTGTTCCGCGACTTCCCGCTGGAGTCCATCCACCCGCAGGCCCTGCAGGCCGCCGAGGCGGCACACTGTGCGGCAGAGCAGGGGCAGTACTGGGAAATGCACGACCGCCTTTTCGCCAACCAGCAGGCCCTCGCCGCCGAACGCCTGGTCGAGCACGCCGCGGCCCTCAAGCTCGATGCCGGATCCTTCAAGCAGTGCCTGGAGAGCGGCAAGTACGTGGAACGCATCCGCGACGACATCGCCGAGGGGCGCAAGCTGACCGTAACCGGAACGCCCACCTTGCTGCTGGGGACGAGCGCCGGCGGCAGCATGGAGAACGTGCGCATCCTGCGCGGGGCCCATGCTTACGCCTTGCTCAAACAGGAGATCGACAAACTGCTGGCGGAGAGCAAGCCGTAGATCGAGCAGGAACGGCCCTCTTCCGGCACCTTCCGCGGGCGGTGCAGAAACCCGCGGAAGGTGTTCGCTTGCCGCGTAACCTCGCGGCGAGTGCGGGGGTGGTGCGGCTTACTGAACGCTGAACGAGACGGCGGTGGCTGCGGACTGGCCGTTGAGCGACGCGACCATGCCCGCCTGATACGTACCGACGGGGTCCGGCTTCTTGAGCTGGAACTGGTACAGGGCCTTGCCATCGCTTCCGGTCGTCGCACTGCCTTTGACCTGCGAGCCGTTGGCCTTGGTCACCGTGAAAGACACCGCGGCACCGGCCACCGGCACGCCGCCGGCACTCACGGTTGCGCTCAGGTAGACCGTCTGCCCCCGCAGGTAGCTCGACTGGCTCGTCGAGCCCTGGGCGGTCAGCGGATCGGCGGATCCTGCTCCAAACCGCACGCTGACCAGCGCCTGGGTGGTGGACACCGCGTCCGCGGTGATGCTCACCCCGGTGGCCGGGTCCTCGAACGTTCCGCCGACCGTCAGCGCGGGGTCTTTCCAGTCCCAGTACGCCGAGCTCCCGCTATTCGGTGTCATGTCGAGGAGATTGACGCTGTTGCCGTTCCCGTCCGTCGCGGTACGGATCAGCACGCCGTTGAGGACGTTGGTGTTGCCGGCGAGCACGCTGTCAAAGCCCACGGCCTGGCGGAACTCGACGTAGTACCAGGTTGGCTGTCCCGTCACCGGATCGATGGCTTTCGGAATCTTGAGCCCCTTCGGCCCGGTTCCGCCGGCAGCGTAGGGCTCGAGCGTGAACACGCCATCGCTGGTGACGGTCGTGATTTCCGGCGACGCCGAAGTGTTCAGCCAGCCCAGACGCTCCTTCTGGAAAGCGTTGTAGTGGCCGGCGCTCGAGGAGCCCATCATGTCCATCTGATCGCCGTATTCGTAAGTCGTGCAGGTCGTCCCAAGCGTGTCGGCACCGCACTCGAGCGAATGCGAATGGAACAGGCCGATGGCGTGGCCGAGCTCGTGCGCCGTGACCCCGATCTTGAGTTCCCCGGTGATCCACGTGTTCGACGGGCTGCCCCCCACCGACGACAACCCCCACCAGCCGCAGGCAATCTGGGGGAAGGCATAGACGAGGTGCGTATAGGCGGACAGATCGTAGCCCGCCGCCGAAGCGGCGTCCTGGGCCTGGGCGGCAATCGTCCAGTAGTCGCACACGCCGGAGCTGTTGGCGATCGTGAACCAGCCCGCAACGTCGGTGTTCAACCACATCTGCTGCTGCGAATTTTCCAGGAAATACTCGTTCGTCGTCGTCAGTACGGTTTTCGCGAAATCGGGGGAGTAGGGCTGGATCGGGTTGTCCTGAAAATTGACCAGCACGACCAGGGTCCGGTGCTCCCCCATCGCGCCCGGCCCCGGTGCCGGCGTCCCGCCGTTGCTGCCGCCCTTCGCCCCCCCCTTGGCGGCCAGGGTCAGGCTGCCATCGCCCGACTCCAGAGCCATTACGCGATCGAGCAGGACCCCTTTGGCGCGAACCTGCGTGCCACTCACCAGCCCCGGGGGCTGGGCCTTGAAGTGGAGGGCAATTCGTTCGCCCAGGGAAGTACGGAGGTAATTGCTCAGGCGGGCCTTCTGGTTCGGGTACTCTTCATAGAACACTTCCAGTTCGCCCTCCAGTTCCACATGCCGCTCGAGGGCATCCTGCACTTGGGAAGGCATGCCGGCGCGCGCGCTGGGCGTGAGGACGAGTTGCAGTGCGGCGGCGGGGTCGTTCTCGATGAGTTCGGTCAGGAAGGCCTTGCGCTGCGCGACCGCCGCGGCCAGTTCATCGAGCCGTGCGGCCTGCTGCTGGGCGGATGCGGCGCGATACCGGGCATGCAGCCCCGGGAGGGACTCGGTCAGCTGTTCGGCGGCGCGCACGACCTCGGAAATCCGCACGGAGTCGGGTGCGGCTTCAGTGCCCTCGGCCGCAACCATGGGCGCGGATGACAACGCCAGCAGCGCGGTGAAGAAAGCAGCGCCGGCCAGGCGCGCCAGCCGGCTTGCGCGGCGGCGCATCGCGTTGGTGGTGGTGGATTTCATTGCATTACTCCCTGTAAAACTCTCGACACAACAGGGAGTACTGCAGACTCCGCGCCCAGGCGCGGCGAACAGGTAGCGTGGCAGGACCTCTCGATCCGCCCGGATTCTCATAACCTGGCAGTCCCGCTGTCATGAGGCCGAAGCCTTTTAAACCGGTGACTTTGCGTCCCCGCCTTTCGACGGGTTTACCCTTTTCAGGACGATCGGAAGCGTACCTCGACCGGATGTGCCATTACGGCAAAATCGGGGCGAACCTTAGCCTTTTGCCCGGAGGGATGACTGCCGTGTAAATATTTTTTACAGAAAAACGAGCCAATACCATTGACATTCTTAGGCAATTCGCAAATAAAAATCTATGCTGCATTCGCGAAATGGATTGCCAAACAGAAAAAATAAATTTTCATCATGCGAAGACATTCCAGATGGCAGGACAATGGCAGAAGGCAGTGGCAGAAATGAAGTCCTGCAATTGAATTCACGTGATTCATGCATATTGATCCGCACCCGGACGGGCCGGCCACCGCTTCCGGCCCGATCCGCTCAGCGCCGCCAGAAGGTCGGCGTCAATACCACCAGCAGGGTGAAGATCTCCAGGCGCCCAAGAATCATCGCGAAGCTCAGCACCCAGGTCTGAAAATCGCTCAGCCCCTGATAATTGCCCGCCGGCCCGACTTCGGCCAGCCCGGGACCGGTGTTGTTGAGACAGGCGACGACGCCCGAAAAGGCAGTGAGCAAGTCCAGCCCGCTGGCGGCCAGCAGCAAGGTCAGCGAGACGATGCTGACCATGTACATGAAGCCGAAGGCGAGCACCGCATGGAGCACGTTGTCGGAGACCGGCTGGCGGCCGAGGCGCAGCGGCAGCACCGCATTCGGATGCAGCGCACGGGCAATTTCGCGATACACCTGCTTGTACAGGATGATCGCGCGCATCATCTTGATGCCGCCACCGGTGGACCCCGAACAGGCGGCGAAGCTGCCCAGAAAGAGGATCCAGACCTGAGCGAACATCGGCCATGCGGCGTAATCGTAAGCGGCCAGGCCGAGCGAGGTGGCAAGGGAAATCGCATGAAAGGCGACGTGGCGCAGTGCCGTCGGCAACTCGGTGTAAGCCCCCACCCCGAACAGATAGGCAGTGAGAAAGACGACGGTAAAGAGGAGTACACCGAAAAACCAGCGCAACTCAGGATCGTTGGCATAGGCCTGCGCGCTACGCCGCATCAGCGCAAGGTAATGGGTGGCGTAGTTGATCCCGGCCAGCAGTGCGAACAGCATCGTCACCAGTTCGATCGACAGGCTGTCGAAGCCGCCGAGGCTCGCGTCCTTGCTCGAAAACCCGCCCAACCCCATGATCGAGAAGGCATGGATCACCGCCTCCCAGGGCGGCATGCCGACGCCCCACAGCGCCACGCCGCAGGCCAGCGTCAGCAGCGCATAGACCATCCACAGACCTTTCGCGGTTTCGGCGATCCGCGGGGTCAACCTGGACTCCTTCATCGGCCCCGGCGCCTCGGCCTTGAACATCTCCCGCCCGCCGATCCCCAGCAGCGGCAGCACCGCGACCATCAGCACGATCACGCCCATGCCACCGATCCAATGCATGAAGGTGCGCCACAGGTTGATCGACACCGGCAGCGCATCGAGCCCGGTAAGCACGGTCGCGCCGGTGGTGGTCAGACCGGAGGCGGCCTCGAAATAGGCATCGGTGAAGGACAGCCCGGGCAGATAGAACATCAGCGGCAAGGCACCGAACACCGGCACCGCGAGCCAGGTCGCAGCGACCAGCAAAAAGCCGTCCGACACATGAAGGTCGCGCCGCCTGCCGCGCCCGGCCGCCCACATCACCAACCCACAGGCGAAGGTGACGAAAAGAGCCAGGTCATAGGCCGCGGTGGCCCCATCGTCGAGGGCGAACGACACCGCAAGGGGGAAGCCCATCACCAGCCCGAACAGCAGCAGCACCAGGCCCAGCGCACCCATGACCGGAAGATAGACTTGCATTGCGGCAACGGCGGCGGTCGGTGACGGCGGCCGCGGGAGTCATGAAAACGCCGCGGATGCTATGCCTTCGCGCATTAAGATGGCGTAAAGATTTTGCAGCGCAACACCGGCGCCCGCCGCCTGAGCGCACGAAGAAAAAGGGCGCGATGATCGCTCATCGCGCCCTTTCCGGGTGAGGTCCCCCGCCTGTGCCGTCTCCGCCGGGCATCCTGAACCTGGGGTTCAGGGAGGTCGCGTTCCTTCCGCTTCAGGATCACCCGCGAGGGGGCGTTCACACCAGCGGCATCGATGGTCGGCAACCAAGTCTTTCGACTATTGGTTCAAGGAATCTACGACTTCGACGAACACTGCAGGGGATTGATCGTTGCCGTCCTGCGCTGCCCGGAAGACGCTCTTCCGACCAGCGCACACAGCGAATTATCGTTGTTTTGGCGAACGCCGCGCCCGTTTCGAGGGATGGACCAGACGACTCAGAAGACCTTTTCCTGCTGGGCCAGCACTCCGTCGAGGCGCGCTTTCATGAGCCCGATTCTACGCTTCACGCCCGGCATGTCAAACCCGTTTCCGCGCTGGTACTGAAGGAACTCGTGGGCGATGTTGAGCGCGGTCATGACCGCGAGTTTTTCGCCCGAAGAATGCGTTTTCGCCCCAAGTTCGCTGAACTTGTCGTCAAGATACGCTACGGTCGCGAGCAGGTCCTCGCGGTTCCCGGGAGTGCACGAAACCCGGTACTCCTTCCCCAGCAGCGTCACGTCCAGATGGTCGATCGACACGGTTTCAGGCCTCCGGCAGATGGTCGAGGAGCGCTTCGATGCGGTCGGCGGCGAGCCGGACCTTGTCCGAGAGCTGGCGATTTTCGGCTTCCAGGCGCGCAACGCGTCCGCGCAGCTCGGCGTTGTCGGCCTTGAGGCGGTCGTAGAGGCTGATCAGTTGCTCGAGCTGGGCCTCGAGTTGCGCGAGTTCGGTGTCCATGGCGGCGATGGTAGTAAGGGCTCGATCGGGGGTCAATCAGCGCTGCAGCTGGCCGACGTCGCGCACCGCACCGGTGTCGGCCGAAGTGGTCAGCGCAGCGTAGGCTTGCAGCGCGGCGGAAACGAGCCGCTGGCGGCTGAGCGGCTTCCACGCCGCGCTGCCCCTCGCCACCATCGCGGCGCGGCGCGCGGCGAGGGTCTCGTCGGAGACGGCAAGGTGGATGCGGCGGTTCGGGATGTCGATCTCGATCGTGTCGCCGTCCTCGACCAGGGCGATCGCGCCGCCGCAGGCCGCCTCCGGCGAAGCGTGGCCGATCGACAGGCCGGACGTGCCCCCGGAAAAACGGCCGTCGGTCAGCAGCGCGCACTGCGCGCCGAGGCCGCGACTCTTCAGGTAGGAAGTCGGATAGAGCATTTCCTGCATGCCGGGGCCGCCCTTCGGACCTTCATAGCGGATCACGACGACGTCGCCGGCCTGCACCTGCTCGCCGAGGATGCCTTCGACCGCATCCTCCTGGCTCTCATAGACGCGGGCGCGGCCGGTGAAGGTCCAGATCGACTCATCCACGCCGGCAGTCTTCACGATGCAGCCCTTCTCGGCGATGTTGCCGTAGAGCACCGCGAGCCCGCCGTCGGCGGTGAACGCGTGCGCCTGGTCGCGGATGATGCCGCCCTCGCGGTCGGTGTCGAGCGCCTTCCAGCGCCGGTCCTGGCTGAAGGCGACCTGGGTCGGCACGCCGCCGGGCGCGGCGCGGAAGAAGGTGTGCACGGCCTCGTCGCGGGTGCGCTTGATGTCCCATTTGTCCAGCGCCTCGGCCATCGAGGCGCTGTGCACGGTCGGCAGGTCGGTATGCAGCAACCCCGCGCGGTCGAGTTCGCCGAGGATGGACATGATGCCGCCGGCACGATGCACGTCCTCGATATGCACGTCGGCCACCGCCGGCGCGACCTTGCACAGGCAGGGCACGCGGCGGCTGATACGGTCGATGTCCTTCATCGTGAAATCGACCCCGGCCTCACGTGCGGCGGCGAGCAGGTGGAGCACGGTGTTGGTCGAGCCGCCCATCGCCACGTCGAGGCTGATCGCGTTCTCGAACGCCTCGAAGCTGGCGATCGAGCGCGGCAGCACCGCGGCGTCGTCCTGTTCGTACCAGCGCCGGGCGAGCTCGACGATGGTGCGCCCGGCCTGGCGGAACAGCTGCTCGCGGTCGGCGTGGGTGGCGAGCGTGGTGCCGTTGCCCGGCAGCGACAGGCCGAGCGCCTCGGTCAGGCAGTTCATCGAGTTCGCGGTGAACATCCCCGAGCACGAACCGCAGGTCGGACAGGCCGAGCGCTCGATGGCGTCGACTTCCTCGTCCGAGCAGCTCTTGTCGGCGGCCTTGACCATCGCATCGACGAGATCAAGCGAAATCACCTTCGCTTCCCACTTGACCTTGCCCGCTTCCATCGGCCCGCCGGAGACGAAGATCGCCGGGATGTTCAGGCGCAGCGCGGCCATCAGCATCCCCGGCGTGATCTTGTCGCAGTTCGAGATGCACACCAGCGCATCGGCGGTATGGGCGTTGCACATGTACTCGACGCTGTCGGCGATCAGCTCGCGCGAAGGCAGCGAGTACAGCATCCCACCGTGGCCCATGGCGATGCCGTCGTCAACGGCGATGGTGTTGAATTCCTTGGCGACGCCGCCGGCGGCCTCGATCTCGCGCGCGACGAGCTGGCCGAGATCCTTCAAATGCACGTGGCCGGGGACGAACTGGGTGAAGCTGTTGGCGATGGCGATGATCGGCTTGTCGAAGTCGCCGTCCTTCATGCCGGTGGCGCGCCACAGCGCGCGCGCTCCAGCCATGTTGCGGCCGGCGGTGGAAGTGCGGGAACGATACTGGGGCATGACGGCGCTCCGGGAAATCTGCGGGAAAGAAAGCGATTCTAACGCGCACCGCGAAGCATGCGTATCATCCCGGATCCCGTCATCCGCCAGGAGCCCTCATGCACGTTCCCCCGCCCGCAGCCGACTCCGCCCCCCAGCGCTCCGATGCCGCCGCGCCGGAAGCCGGCTTCGACCTCGACCCTGCGCAGGTTCGCGTGCTCGGCGTGCTGATCGAGAAATCCTTCATCACGCCCGATGCCTACCCGTTGTCGATCAACGCCATCACCACCGGCTGCAACCAGCTCACTGCGCGCGAGCCGGTGATGAACCTGTCCGAGGCCGAAGTGCAGGCGGCCGTCGACCGCCTGATCGCACGCCGCCTGGTATCGAAACGCGACCAGGCCAGCGCCCGCGTGGCCAAATACGAGCACCTCGTGCGCCTGCGCCACTCGCTGCCGCCGGCCGAACAGGCGGTGCTGGCGATCCTGATGCTGCGCGGCGCCCAGACCGCGGGCGAGCTGCGCCAGCGCTGCGAGCGCCTGCACCGCTTCGACGACGTCGCCGCGGTGGAAGCGGTGCTGGAGCATCTGGCGGAAAAATATCCCCCGCTCGCCACCGCGCTGCCGCGCGCCCCCGGCACCAAGGAAACCCGCCACGTCCATCTGCTCGGCGGCGACGCCGCGGTGCAGGAGATGGCCGAAGCCCAGGCAAGCGCCGGCGCCAGCGGCGGGCGCGGCCGGATCGCCGAACTGGAAGACGAAGTACGCGCCCTGCGGGAAGCGCTCGAGACCCTGCGCCACGACTTCGACACCTTCCGCCGCCAGTTCGACTGACGCCCGGTCCCGCCGCGCCGACACCCGCCCGGCGGAGTACGGCCGCGCCGGCCAGCGCGAACTCCGGCGCCGGCGATCGACTCGAACCGGCTCCCTGCAACCGCGCCTGCACCGCAGGCCCGCCGCTCTCCAAGGAACCCCACCGATGCTGGTCCACCCGCAATTCGACCCCATCGCCCTCTCCCTCGGCCCGCTGTCGGTGCGCTGGTACGGCCTGATGTACCTCGCCGGCTTCATCCTTTTCGTCGTCCTCGGCCGCGCCCACGCCCGCCGCCGGCCCGAACTCGGCTGGAACGCACAGGCGGTCGACGACCTGCTGCTGTACGGCGTGATCGGCGTGATCGTGGGCGGACGCCTGGGCGAAGTGCTGTTCTTCCAGCCCGCCTACTACCTCGCCCACCCCGGCGAGATCCTCGCCGTGTGGAAAGGCGGAATGAGTTTCCACGGCGGCTTTCTCGGCGTGCTGGTGGCGATGTGGTGGTATGGGCGCAAGCACGGCAAGGGTTTCTGGCAGGTCACCGATTTCATCGCGCCGCTGGTGCCGACCGGGCTCGCCGCCGGGCGCATCGGCAACTTCATCAACGGCGAGCTGTGGGGCCGGCCGATGGCGGCGGACCTGCCTTGGGCGATGGTCTTCCCCTGGGTGGACGCCGTCCCGCGCCACCCCTCGCAGCTCTACCAGGCCGCCGGCGAAGGCCTGCTGCTGTTCGCGATCCTGTGGCTCTACGCCGCCCGCCCACGGCCGCTGCGCGCGGTATCGGCGGTTTTCCTGATCGGCTATGGCAGCCTGCGCTTCGCCGTCGAGTTCTTCCGCACCCCCGACCCGGGCATTTTCGGCACCCTCGCGCTCGGCCTGTCGACCGCACAGTGGCTGTGCCTGCCGATGGTGCTCGCCGGCGCCGTGCTACTCGCTGACACGCGCCGCACGCACACGCTATGATGGCGGCAATAACGGGGCAAGACTACACACCAGGCACTTGAGCGGGGAGACATCGATGACGGGATCCGGACTGGTTTCGCGCAGCCTGTCCAAAGTGCGCGAACTGGTGGTCAACGCCGCCCAGCTGGGCCGGGAAACCGTCGCGAAAGACCCCGAGCACATCCGCCGCCAGCTGCAGGAGTGCGCCGAAGGGCGCGGCGGCGAAGTCTCCACCCGGCTGCGCGCGGCGCGCCTGGCCGAAACCTACCTCCACCTCGACGACGCCCAGCGCCGCGGCTTCCTGCGCATGATCGCGCACGAATTCGGCCCCGATCCGGCGCAGGTCGCCAACGCCCACGAAGCCTACCAGGCTGCGGTCGGCACGCCGGCACAATGGGATGCCGAAGCCCGGCTGCGGGCGGCGATGCGTTCGCGCCGGCTGCGCATCCTCACCCAGTTCAACGCCATTCCGCAGGGAGTCAAGTTCCTCGTCGACTTGCGCGCCGACCTCCTGCGCTATCTGGCCGACGACCCCGCGCTGAAGCCGCTCGACCGCGAACTCGAGACCCGGTTGTCGGCCTGGTTCGACGTCGGCTTCCTCGAACTGCAGCGCATCACCTGGAATTCACCCGCCGCCCTGCTCGAAAAACTGGTCGGCTACGAAGCGGTGCACGAGATCCAGTCCTGGCAGGACCTCAAGAACCGGCTCGATTCCGACCGCCGCTGCTACGCCTTCTTCCACCCGCGGATGCCGCTCGAGCCGCTGATCTTCGTCCAGGTCGCGCTCCTCGAAGATCTCGCCGACGACGTCCAGCGCCTGCTCGACATCGAGGCCCCGCTGGCCGACACGACCAAAGCGACCACCGCGATCTTCTACTCGATCAGCGCCACCCAGCCCGGCCTGCGCGGTGTCTCCTTCGGCAACTTCCTGCTCAAGCGGGTGATCGACGACCTCAAGCGCGACTTTCCCCGCCTTCACGTTTTCGCCACCCTGTCGCCGATTCCCGGCCTCGCGCGCTGGGCCCGGCGCCACCCCGACGCGCTCGCCGCGGCCGTCACCCCGGCCGACGCCAAGCGCCTGGCCGCCGCCGGTGTCGCCGCCGACGACTTCGCCACGGACGGCGTCGGCGCGCTCCTCGACCGCCTCGACGGCGGCGCCTGGGCCGCTGACGCGGCGCTCGCCGCCGCGCTCCAGGACGTGCTCCTGCGCC
The DNA here is from genome assembly GCF_003030465.1 of Thauera aromatica K172. GTDB lineage: Bacteria > Pseudomonadota > Gammaproteobacteria > Burkholderiales > Rhodocyclaceae > Thauera > Thauera aromatica. Next base: position 3,026,410 of record NZ_CP028339.1, read on the forward strand.
TGGCCGCGCGCTACCTGCTCGAAGCCCGGCGCGACGAGCGCCCCACCGACGCCGTCGCCCGCTTCCACCTCGGCAACGGCGCCCGCGTCGAACGCCTGAACTGGCTCGCCGACACCTCGCCCAAAGGGTTCGCCCAGTCCTGGGGGCTGATGGTCAATTACCTCTACGACCCCGAACGCATCGAAGCCAACGTCGAAGCCTTCGCCAGCGAAGGCCGGATCGACGCCTCCACCGCGGTCCGGCGGCTGGCACGGCGCTAAAACCCGGCCGCACGGGCAAGAAAACGCTGGACGCGAAAGCGCCCCCGATCGACCCCGGCCGACCGCGAGGCGGCCGCACCTCCCCAGGGCACATCCACCGCGCATGCACATCCCGTTCCGACATTCATCGATCCGCTTCCGCCTCCTGCTCGCAAGCACCGTGGTCCAGGTCGTGCTCCTCAGCGTGCTCCTGGCCAACAGCGTGCGCCTGATGAACAACGCCCTCTCGGCCAGCCTCGACACCACCATCACCCAGAACGCCAGCATGCTGCTGGCGATGGCCACCGCCTATGGCGAACAGGAGAACTACGGCGGAATGCAGGACGTCCTCGGCGAACTGCTCGCCGACTCCGGCGAAGGCCTGATCTACGTCCGCATCGTCGCCCCCGGCGACCGCCTGCTGGTCCATTCCGGACTGCCCTACATGACCCACCTGCCCGAGCCCGACGGGATGCGGCAGGGCTTTCTCGAACGCCTGCGCGCCGACGACCTGATCCACATCCGCCGCCCCCTGCTGCTGCCGAAAAACGAAGTCGGCTTCCTCCAGTTCGGGATCTCGATCTCGGTCCTCACCGAAGCGCGCCGCGCGATCATGGAGCAAGGGCTGATGATCGCCCTCGCCGAAATCGTGCTCACCTTCATCCTGCTCTCGGCGATCGGCTACTTCCTGACCCACAACCTGCGCAGCCTGCTCGCCGGCAGCCGGGCGATCGCCGACGGCCACCTCGACCACCGGGTCTCGGTCCGCGGCGACGACGAGTTCGCCGTCATCGCCCGCCACTTCAACATCATGGCCGCGACATTGCAGCGCCGCGTCAGCGAACTGCAGCACACCGCCTCCTGCCTCAAAAGCAGCGAAGAGCGCTACGCGATGGCCCTCCACGGCGCCAACGACGGCCTGTGGGACTGGGACATCGCCGCCCGCAGCGCCTATTTTTCCGACCGCTTCTGCCAGATCCTCGACCTCCCGCCCAACGCCATGCCGAGCCGGCCCGAAGCCTTCCTCGACTTGCTCCACCCCGACGATCTCGCCTCCTACCGCGAGCGCATGGCCCAGCACCTGAAAGGCCTCAACACCCAGTTCATGCTCGAGCACCGCGTACGTCTGCCCGATGGCCGCTACCGCTGGGTGCTGACCCGCGGGGTCGCCCGCCGGGGCCCCGACGGCAATGCCAACCGCATGGCCGGCTCGCTCAGCGACATCGACGTGCGCAAACGCGCCGAAGAGCAGCTGCTGCACGACGCGCTCCACGACGGCCTCACCGGCCTGCCCAACCGCGCGCTCTTCATCGAGCACGTCGATCGCGCCCTCGCCCAGCACCTGCGCGGCGACGGCCATCCGCTCGCGGTGCTGGCGATCAACATCGAGCGCTTCAGCCTGGTCAATGACAGCTACGGCCACGCCGTCGGCGACGAGCTGCTGCGCCGGATCGCCGAGCACATCACCCTGCGCATGCGCGCGGGCGATGTCTGCGCCCGCGTCGGCGGCGACCAGTTCGCCCTGCTCCTGAACGGGGTCGGCGACTCCAGCGAGGCCCTGCGCATCGCCGAACGGCTGACCACCCTGCCGGCGTTCGCCCCCCCTTCCAGCGACCGCATCGTCCATCCGCACTGCCGCATCGGCATCGTGCTCTCCACCGACGGGCGCGAGGACGCCGAAGCCCTCCTGCGCGACGCCGACAACGCCCTGCACAAGGCCCGCCGCAGCGAAACCACCGCGGTCGAGTTCTTCCACACCTCGATGCACGCCCAGGCCGTGCGCACGCTGCAGATCGAGGCCGACCTGCGCTGGGCCCTCGCCCATGGCGGCCTGGCGGTGCATTACCAGCCGATCGTCCACCTCGCCGACGCGCGCACGCGCAGCTTCGAAGCGCTCGTGCGCTGGCCGCACCCGAACCACGGCCTGCTCTCGCCGGCCGAATTCATTCCGCTGGCCGAAACCCTCGACCTCATCCACGACCTCGGCATGGTGGTGCTGCGCACCGTTTGCGAAGACGTCCGCGACTGGCAGCGGCACTTCGCCCCCGCCGCGGTGCCGCGCGTCAGCGTCAACCTGTCCGCCCGCCAGCTGGCACGCCCGCGGCTGGCGCACGAGCTGCTGGAGGCCATCGACCGCGCCGGCATCGAGCGCCCCGCGATCCGCTTCGAAGTCACCGAAAGCCTGCTCGCCCACCCCGAAGGGCCTGCGCGCCAGACCCTGCACGCCCTGCGCACGGCCGGCATCGAAATCATGATCGACGACTTCGGCACCGGCCACTCCACCCTGAGCTACCTCCACACCATTCCCTGCGACCAGATCAAGCTCGACGGCTCCTTCGTCCGCTCGCTCACCGAAGATTCCCGCCTGCTCGCGATCGTGCGCCACAGCATCGAGCTCTCCCACGACCTGGGCATGAAGGTGGTCGCCGAAGGCATCGAAAGCGAAGCCCAGCGCGACATTCTGCGCGAACTGGGGTGCGATTACGGCCAGGGCTACCTGTTCTCGCGCCCCCAGGACCGCGCACGCACCTTCCTGCGCCTGCAGCAGGAATTCGGAGAAATCCCGGCATGAACCGCGCTTCCCTACCGGCCGCCTCCCTGCTGGCCGCAATCCTGCTCGCGCCCGGGCACGCTTGCGCCGCCGCGGCGCAGGCGCTCGACTGGCGCTTTTCCGGTTTTGCGACCCTGGGCGCGGTCTACACCCGCAGCGACGACCTGCGCTTCGCCCGCATCGGCACCGACGCCCCCGGCGGCCACAACCCCGACACCGGCCCCGACTCCATCCTCGGCCTCCAGCTCGGGATGCGCCTGGGCGAAAGAAACACCGCCGTGCTGCAGCTGGTCACGCGTGAAACGCCGCGCAACGACTACCGCCCGCGCGCCGCCCTCGCCTTCCTCAGCCACCAGCTCGATCCCGAGCTGAGCGTCCGCATCGGGCGCCTGCGCACACCGTTCTTCATGCTCTCCGATTCGATCGACCTCAACTACGGCCGCCCCTGGGTGCGGCCGCCGGTCGAAGTCTACGGCCTCAACCCGTTCCCCGATCTCGACGGCGCCGACCTCCTCTACCGCACCCGCCTGGGCGCGGGCAACCTCGAACTCCACCCCTACCTCGGCGCCAGCCGCACACCGGTGATCGGCGGCGGCGAAGCCCGCCTCAGCCGCCTGCACGGCATCAGCCTGATGTACGACCGCGGCCCCCTGACCCTGAGCGCCGGGCACGCCGTCGCCGACCTCGCGGTCCACCGCAACTCGGCCGAATTCCGCAATTTCGCCGCCAATCTGCCGCCACCGCTCCGCGAGCGGATGAGCGGCAGCGGCGCACATGCGAGCTTCAGCTCGATCGGCTTCCAGTGGGACGACGGCCGCTGGCTGTTCAGCGGTGAAATCGCCCGCAACACCGCCGCGCGCTTTTCCAACAGCGCCCGTGGCGTCTACCTGATGGCGGGCTATCGCGATGGTCGCCTCACGCCCTATTTCGGCCTCGCCCGCCAGCGCCAGGACCGGACCCTGCTGCCTGCCGGGCTGGCCGCCACCTACCCCGAGCTGGACGGGCTCATAGACGGCTTCAACCGCTCCCGCAACCAGGCCCAGCGCAGCGTCACCGCCGGCCTGCGCTGGGACGTCACACCCGACACCGCGCTGAAGGCGGAGCTCACCCACGTACGCACCGACCGCGGCGCATTCGGCTCCTTCATCCCACGCGGCGACGCCTTCGCGCCGGGGCTGGACGAGCGCTCGATGAATCTGCTGAGCCTGTCCGTCGATGTCGTTTTCTGAGCACGTCTTCCATCGCTGGGGGCGCCGGCTGGCGCTGACCGTGGCGCTCGCCTGCGCCCCGGCACCGGACGGCCACGCCCAGACTCCGCTGGCGCTGGTGAGCGCCGCCGCCGGGCCGGTCACCACGCTCGACCGCGATACCGCCGAGCAGCTCTACCTCGGCCGGCGCAGCAACCTGTCCGACGGCACCGCGGTGCAGCTCATCGACCTGCCCGCCGGCCCCGAGCGCGACCGCTTCTACCTCGGCCTGACCGGCAAGAATCCGAGCCAGATCCGCGCCTACTGGTCGCGCCTGGTGTTCACCGGCCGCGCCCAGCCTCCGCGCGAAGCGGCCGACGTCGCTGCCGCCCGCCGCCTGCTCGGCGAGCTTCCCGGCGCCATCGCCTACCTGCCGCTCGACGCGGCCGACAGCCCGCAGTTGCGCATCCTCCTGCGGCTCGAGTAGTCGCCCCCCGCCCCCGCTGCGCCTCGGCTCGCCTCCGATCGGCCTGTCGCCCCCGATCCGTGCTTTGCCGGGCGCAGCGGGGGCGACAGGCCGGAGCGGGCACGGGCAGGGCGGCAGTTGCCCTCTTGCCGGCCTTGTGTTCTAATACGAATCATTCCTATTATTGACAACAATCGCCATGACCGTATCGCTGCCGACGCCTCACCCGTCGCCCCCACCCGGCTGCGCACCGGCGTCCCTCGAAGCCGCCGCCCCCGACTTCCAGGACAACGCCCTCGACAGCCGGAGCCTGCTCGCCGGCCGCAAGGCGGTGGCGATCGAGCACGAGGGCAGCCGCTACGTGCTGCGCGCCACCCGCAGCGGCAAGCTGATCCTGACCAAGTAATCGCCCCTCCCGGGGCAGGACTCGAGAACGAGGCTAGACTATGTATGTCTGTGTGTGCAACGCGGTGACCGAACGCCAGATCGACCAGGCCGTTCGCGCCGGCGCCACCTCTCTGCGCCACCTGCGCCACCAGCTCGGGGTCAGCGCGGAGTGCGGCCGCTGCGCACGCTGCGCCCAGGACTGCCTGCGCGCGGCGCTGTGCGAGCCGTCCAGACCGGCCCCGGCGGTGCATGCGGCACATGCCGGTTCCTCGCGGTCCCTTGCCCTGGAGGCATCATGAAAGGCGATAAGAAAGTCATCCAGCTCCTCAACAAACAGCTCACCATCGAACTCACCGCGGTCAACCAGTACTTCCTCCATGCCCGCATGTACAAGAACTGGGGCTTCGGGCGGCTCGGCAAGCACGAATACGACGAGTCCATCGAGGAGATGAAGCACGCCGACGCCCTGATCGAGCGCATCCTGTTCCTCGAAGGCCTGCCCAACCTGCAGAACCTGAACAAGCTGCTGATCGGCGAAAACGTCGCCGAGTGCATGCAGGGCGACCTCAAGCTCGAACAGGGCGGGCGCGACAGCCTGCTCGAAGCGGTCGCCCACTGCGAATCCTGTCGCGACTACGTGTCGCGCGAGCTGTTCGAGCACATCCTCGAAGACACCGAAGAGCACATCGATTATCTCGAGACCCAGCTCGGCCTGATCGACAGCGTCGGCCTGCAGAACTACCTGCAGTCCCAGATGGAGCACGGCGCATCCTGAATCCATGACCTGCGGCCCCGCCAACGGGGCCGTCCTTCATCCGCCCCCATGCACCCTGCCGCTCACGCCCTTCCGAACTTGCCGCTTTATCCGCCCCCCGCCACACGCCGCAACCAGACCCCGATGCCGCACCCGGGCGCCGTCGCTGCACGCCGTCCCGGCGTACGCCTGGCCGCACGGACGCCGGGACGGATCGCGCTCGCCAGCCTGGTCGCCCTCGCTCACGCCGCCGCACTCGGCGCCCTGATCCACTTCGGCATGGACAAGATCGAGCTGCCGCAGCCGATGCCGGTGCAGGTGGCCCTGATCGCCGCCCCGCAGGCCGAGCCGCAACCAGCGGTCGTTCCCGCCCCCGAGCCGCCGCCCAAGGTGCAGCGCCCCGAGCCGACGCCACCGAAGCCGGCGCCACCCAAGCCGCGCCCCAAGCCGCTCGCCAAGCGCCCACCACCAGCACCGGTGACCGAATCCCCGGCGGCGCCGACCCAGATCACCACGGCCGCTCCGCCCCCAGCCGCCGAGGCCGCCCCGGCGGCACCGGCACCCGCGCCAGCTGCCGCACCGGCACCGCTCACCGCGGCCCGCTTCGACGCCGCCTATCTGAACAACCCTGCCCCGGCATATCCGATGCTGTCGCGGCGCATGCGCGAGGAAGGCCAGGTCATGCTGCGCGTGCTGGTGTCGGCCGACGGACTGCCGGACCGCATCGAATTGCGCACCACGTCGGGCTCCGAACGCCTCGACCGCGCAGCCCAGGACGCCGTCGCCCGCTGGCGCTTCGTTCCCGCCCGCCGGGGCGAACAGGCAGTCGAGGCCTGGGTTCTCGTTCCCATCGTTTTCAAACTGCAAGGAAGCTGAACATGGAGAGTTCACAGGCCTTCGGCCTCGCCCACCTGTGGGGGCAGTCCGACACCCTCATCCGCGCCGTGGCGCTCGCCCTGCTGCTGATGTCGGTCACCAGCTGGTACCTGATCCTCGCCCGCCTGCTGCGCCAGCTGCGCGCCCGCCGCCATGCCGGCGCGGTGGAAGCGTTCTGGGCCGCGCCCGACCTCGAATCGGGGCTGCAGCGGCTGCAGCTCCAGGCGCCGGAATCGCCGTTCGAGGCGCTCGCCCAGCAAGGCGCCGCCGCCACCCAGCACGTCCGCCGCCACACCCGCGGCGACACCCTGGGCGGCAAGCTCGACGCCGACGAAGTCATCACCCGCGCGCTGCGCAAGTCGATCGCGCTGTCGACCGCGGCGCTCGAGTCCGGTCTCACCGTGCTCGCCTCGATCGGCTCCACCGCCCCGTTCATCGGCCTGTTCGGCACGGTGTGGGGGATCTACCACGCCCTGGTCAACATCAGCGTCTCCGGCATGGCCACGCTCGACAAGGTCGCCGGCCCGGTCGGCGAGGCCCTGATCATGACCGCCTTCGGCCTCTTCGTCGCCATTCCTGCGGTGCTCGCCTACAACGCCATCACCCGCGCCAACCGCGTCGAGCTGTCCGAGCTCGACGCCTTCGCCCACGATCTGCACGCCTGGTTCTCGACCGGCTCGCGCATCGCCCCGCTCGCCGCGGGCCACGAGGCACCGGCCGGCGCCACGGCCGCGGCGCTCCCCGCCAGCGGAGCAGCGTGATGGCCTTCGGTGGATTCGACCAGGGCGACACCCGCCCGCTGCAGAGCGACATCAACATGGTGCCGCTGATCGACGTCATGCTCGTGCTGCTGATCGTGTTCATGATCACCGCACCGCTGCTGACCCATTCGATCAAGATCGATCTGCCCCAGGCCTCCAGCGCGCCGAACCAGGAAAAGCCCGAAACCGTCACCCTCGCCCTCGACGAGGCCGGCAAGCTCTACTGGAACAACGAGGCGCTCGACAAGGCTACGCTCCCCGCCCGCCTCGCTGCCGCCGCGGCGCGCACGCCGCAGCCCGAACTGCACCTGCGCGCCGACCGCGGCACGCGCTACGAAGTCATCGCCGAAGTGATGAGCGAAGCGCGCAACGCCGGCATCGAGAAAATGGGCTTCATCACCGTGCCGGAGCCCTGAGCACCGACGAGCGCGGGAAAGCCACGACCGAATGCGACAAGGGGCGCCGCCATCACCGGGGCGCCCCTTGTCGCATTCTGCAGCGCACAGCGGGAGTCGCCGCCGCCGTTCAGGCGCGCGCCGCGAACCCCGGCCGGCTGCGCACGCGGACGACGACGTCGATCTCCTGCAGCTCCACCCCTTCGGGCAGGCGCGGGCGGCCGAGCACGGTCAGCTCGTCCTCGGCCAGGTCACGGAGCTCACCGGTGTCGACGTTGTACAGATGGAAATGCGGCGCCGTGGTCGAATCGTAGAACATGCGCTGGGGATCGACGCTGAGTTCGCGGACCAGCTTCAGCTCGGTGAACAGGCGCAGCGTGTTGTACACGGTGGCGCGCGAAGTCTCCGGCGTGCGCTCCCGCACGCGGTCCCACACCTGCTCGGCGCACAGGTGCACCGGCGCCTCGAACAGCACGCGGGCGATCTCGACCCGCTGCTGGGTCACGGGCACCCCGGCGCGGCGCAGGCGGGCAATGGCGGCGGCGGTGCAATCGACGCCCTCGGCAACGGCAATGCCGGCGGCGGCATCCAGAGGAGAATCTGCGGGAGAATCTGCAGCGGCAGAATCGGCAGTGGCGTCGATGGCGGAATAGGCGTTCATCTGATTCACAGTGGGGTGGTGCCGGCCTGACTGCAATTGCGCGGCCTGCCGGTTGTTTTTCGGATTGCGTCTAATGCTGAGCCTTCGCCTCGGCTCCTGTCAATGCACAGCCCCATGAGAACCCCTTCCCCTCCGCCGCGGTCTGCATTCCGATACAAAGCGCCAGCCCTCCTGCGGCTATGCTCACCGGAATCGAACCGGCCGGCGAGCGGCTCAAGGCACGGCCCGGCACACCGCGCTCGAGCATTCCACCGCCTCCCCGGCATCACCTCCGGACCACGATGAACACCGTCTCCTCTCCTTCCCGCCCTGCACCCTCCCGCTCCACGCCTTCCCGTCCCGCCGCGCCGCGCTGGCGCCGGGCACTGCTCGCGGGCGTCAGCGCGGCTCTGGCCGTCACCGCCTGGCTGGTCTGGCCGCAGCTCTTCGGCGAGCGCGAACCGCTCGCCGCCTATCAGCTCGCCAGCGTCCAGCGCGGCACCCTGGAGGACGTCGTCACCGCCACCGGCACCCTGCAGCCGCGCGACTACGTCGATGTCGGCGCCCAGGTCTCGGGCCAGCTCGAGCGGATCCACGTCGAAGTGGGCAGCGAAGTCGAGGAAGGCCAACCGCTCGCCGACATCGACCCCACCGTCTACCGCGCCCGGGTGGACGCCTCCCGCGCCCAGTTGAACAACCTGCGCGCCCAGCTCAAGGACCGTGAAGCCCAGCTCACCCTCGCCCGCATCCAGCTGCGCCGCCAGCAGGCGCTGATCGCCGAGGACGCCACCACCGCGGAAGGCGTGCAGACCGCCGAAGCCGCGGCGCAGTCGGCCGCCGCCCAGCTCGAGGCCCTGCACGCCCAGATCGAGCAGATCGAATCGACCCTGCGCGCCGACCAGGCCAACCTCCAGTACGCCCGCATCCTGTCGCCGATGAAGGGCACGGTGGTGTCGATCACCGCCCGCCAGGGCCAGACCCTCAACACCAACCAGCAGGCTCCGGTGGTGATGCGCATCGCCGACCTGCGCACGATGACGGTGCAGACCCAGGTCTCGGAGGCCGACATCGGCCGCCTCAAGCTGGGCATGGAAGCCTACTTCACCACCCTCGGCGGCAGCGGCAAGCGCTGGTACGGCACGCTGGAGAAGATCGAGCCGACCCCCACCGTGACCAACAACGTCGTGCTCTACAACGCCTTGTTCGACGTTCCCAACACCGATGGCCGGCTGATGACGCAGATGACCGCGCAGGTGTTCTTCGTCGTCGCCAAGGCCGAGGACGCACTGCTGATCCCGATGGCGGCGCCCCGCCGCCGCGCCCGCTGCTGCAGCGGCGGCGAAGGGAACGGTCAAGGTCGTCGGCGCACAGGGCGCGCTCGAGGAGCGCAGCATCGAGCTCGGGATCTCCAACCGCATCCAGGCCCAGGTGCTGTCGGGCCTGGCAGAAGGCGAGCGCGTGGTTTCCGGGCCGGCCGCCGGCGCCGCCGGCCCCCGTCCGCAGCGGACGCCCCGCCTATGAAGCGCGAAGCCTTGCCCGCCGCCGCGCACGCCGCGCCACCGGCGCTGCCGCCGATCCCGCTGATCGAGCTCTCCGGCATCACCCGCAGCTTCGTCAACGGCGAGATCGAGACCCGGGTGCTGCACGGCATCGACCTCGCCATCTACCCCGGTGAGTTCGTCGCCATCGTCGGCGCCTCGGGTTCGGGCAAATCGACGCTGATGAACATCCTCGGCTGCCTCGACCGCCCGAGCAGCGGGCACTACCGCTTCATGGGCGAGGACGTCGCCGGCTTCGACCGCGACCGCCTCGCCCGCCTGCGCCGCGAAGCCTTCGGCTTCGTGTTCCAGAGCTACAACCTGATCGGCGGCGCCAGCGCGCGCGACAACGTCGAAGTGCCGGCAATCTATTCGGGCATGCCGCGCGCCGAGCGCCACGCCCGCGCCGAACACCTGCTCGCCACCCTGGGCCTGGCCGAGCGCAGCGCGCACCGCCCCGGCCAGCTCTCCGGCGGCCAGCAGCAGCGGGTGTCGATCGCACGCGCGCTGATGAACGGCGGGCGCATCATCCTCGCCGACGAGCCCACCGGCGCGCTCGACAGCAAGAGCGGCGCCGACGTCATGAAGCTGCTCGGCGAGCTGTCCGCGGCCGGGCACACGATCATCCTCATCACCCACGAGCGCGAGGTCGCCGAGCAGGCCAGCCGTATCATCGAGATCCGCGACGGGCACATCGTGGCCGACCCCGGTCCGCGCCCGCCGCCCGGCCCCGAGCCCGACTTCGCACCGCACGTCGACCGCACTTCACCCCTGTCCGACGTCCTCGAAGCCACCCGCAGCGCGCTGCGTGCACTGCGCGCGAACCTGTTCCGCACCACCCTCACTCTGCTCGGCATCGTCATCGGCGTGGCTTCGGTGATCGCCATGCTGGCGATCGGCGACGGCTCCAAGCAGAAGGTCATCGACCAGGTCAGCGCGATGGGCACCAACCTCCTCACCGTGCGCCCCGGCGCACCCAACACCCGCGGCCGCGACGCTCCGGCGACGCTGGTGATCGAGGACGTGCGGGCAATCGGCGGCCTGCCCAACGTGCTCGCCTCGGTGCCCGAGCAGGGCGGCACGATCACCCTGCGCGCGGGCAACACCGACCACCGCAGCAGCGTCAACGGCACCTCGGCCGACTACATCGTCGCGCGCAACTGGGCGCCCGCCAGCGGCACCTTCTTCAGCGCCGAGGACGAGGCACGCTACGCCACCGTCGCCGTGCTCGGCCAGACCGTGGCCAAGGCGCTGTTTCCCGCCGGCGATGCGGTCGGCCAGTTCGTCCTGGTCAACAACATCCCCTTCCAGGTCGTCGGCACGATGACGCCGAAGGGCGCCACGCCCTGGGGCCAGGACCAGGACGATGTCGTCTTCATGCCCCTCACCACCGCCAGCCTGCGCATCACCGGCCAGCGCTTCCTGCGCAACGTCACCGTCGCGGTCGAGGACGTCACCCGCATCGACGACACCCAGGCCGAGGTGCATGCCCTGCTCGCCGCCCGCCATGGCGTGGAAGACTTCCAGATCCGCAACATGGCCTCGGTGCTCGACACCGTGTCGGAGACGCAGAACACGCTCACCATCCTGCTCGGCACGGTGGCGGCGATCTCGCTGCTGGTTGGCGGCATCGGGGTGATGAACATCATGCTGGTGTCGGTCACCGAGCGCACCCGCGAGATCGGCATCCGCATGGCCACCGGCGCGCGGATGAAGAACATCCTCCAGCAGTTCCTGATCGAGGCCCTGGTGGTGTCGGCGGTGGGGGGGCTGGTCGGCGTCGTCGTCGGCCTCGGCAGCGCCGCCCTGATCGCCCGCTTCGGCACCGCGGTGCAGTATTCGCTCGCCCCGGTGGTGCTCGCCTTCAGCTGCGCCTTCCTCACCGGCCTGGTGTTCGGCTACCTGCCCGCGCGCAAGGCCGCCCGCCTCGACCCGGTGGTCGCCCTCGCCTCGGAATGAAAACCGCTTTCCACCACATGCTCACGTCTCCCCCGCCGCCCCCCCTGGCCGTGTCCACCCGCGCCCTTGCGCGGAAACGTTCGCACCCGGCCCGCCGCCTCGCCCTCAGCCTGCTCGCTGCGGCCACCCTCGGCGGCTGCGCCGTCACCGAACCGCTCGTGCGTCCCGACATTGCCCTCCCCGCCGCATGGAGCGAGCGCGCCGACAGCGCCCCGGCGAGCCTCCCCGACACCTGGTGGCAGCACTTCGGTTCGCCCCGGCTCGACACCCTGGTCGCCGAAGCCCTGACCTCGGCTCCCGACCTGCGGATCCAGGCCGAACGCGTCGTCCAGGCCGAGCTGGCGCTGCGCCAGGCCGGCGCCTCGCTGCTGCCCTCGCTGGCGCTCGGCGGCGGCAGCGGCGTACAACATGCCGAAGGCGACGAATCCGCGTCGACCAGCGCCAGCCTCAACGCCCGCTACGAGATCGACCTGTGGGGGCGGCTCGCCGCCAGCCGCGACGCCAGCCGCGCCGACCTCGCCGCCACCCGCTTCGACCGCGAGGCCGCGCGCCTGTCGATGGCGGCCAACGTCGCCACCCTGTGGTTCCAGAGCCTGACGCTGGCAGAGCGCGTGGACATCGCACGCCAGAACCTGGCGATCGCCGAGCGCGTGCTGCGCGTCGTCCACGCACGCTACGAGCACGGCGCCGCCTCCGCCCTGGAGCTGAGCCAGCAGCGCAGCACCGTGCTCGCCCAGCGCAAGGCGATCGAGCCGCTCGAAGTCTCGCTGCGCCAGACCCGCTCGGCCCTCGCCATCCTGCTCGGGCGCACGCCGCAGACCGGCTTCGCCGCCGGCGAGCGCCTGGCCGATCTGCGCGTCCCCCTCATCGATGCCGGGCTGCCTTCGGCGCTGCTCCTGCGCCGCCCCGACATCGCCGCGAGCGAAGCTGAACTCGCCGCCGCCGCCGCCAACCTCGCCGCGGCACGCGCCGCGCTGCTACCCGCCATCAGCCTGTCGGCCGGCGCCGCCAGCAGCAGCGCCGAGCTGCTGGCGCTGGCCGGGCGCAACAGCGTGCTGTCGCTGTCGGCGGCGCTGCTGCAGACGATCTTCGACGGCGGCCGCCTCGCCGCCGACGTCGACCTCCAGCGCTCGCGCCAGCGCGAACTGGTCGAAGCCCACCGCCAGACGGTGCTCCGCGCCCTCAAGGAAGTCGAGGACGCCCTCGCCAATACGGCCCGCGATGCCCGCCAGGAAACCGCCCAGCGCGAGATCCTCACCGAAGCCCGGCGCAGCCTGCACCTGTCGGAGCTGCGCTACCGCGAAGGCGCCGACGGCCTGCTCGCCGTGCTCGACGCCCAGCGCACGCTGTTCGCCGCGCAGGACCAGCTCGTGCAGCTGCGCCTGGCGCGGCTCACCGGCGCGGTGGACCTCTACCGGGCATTGGGCGGCGGCTGGCAGGCGCAGTGAAGCGCCGCCGGGCGCGCTGGGGCACACCGTTGCAGCTGTTGCAATGACACAACAAAGTTAATGCTAATCGTTGTCATTTGTAACAACGTTGTATAATCACTCCGAGAAAGTCGTTCTCGTAACCGGGCGCCCGGCGCCCACTTCCTCTCCACCAGCCAGCCAGTCGCGTCCTTGCGGCAAGCCAGCCAGATTCATGCCGCAAGGACCGATTGATGAATTGCAAGACTTCACGAGCCAGCACGCTCGATTCCCCGCTGCGCCTGACGCGCCTCGCCCTCGCTCTCGCCGCGACCTTCCAGCTGTCCGCGATCGCCACCGCGGCCGAGGTCCAGCTGCCCCGCATCGACGTCGTCGGCAGTGATGCCGAGGCGGTCAGGAAGATCCCCGGGGCGGTCAGCATCGTCACCACGGAAGACCTCGAGCAGTCCCAGCCCCTGTCGACCGAGGCCGCACTGAAAAGCGTGCCCGGCATCGTCATCAAGCCCGAGGAAGAGAGCGCCATCGTCGGCAACATCGGCATGCGCGGCCTGAGCGCCGCCGACTACAAGACGCTGATCCTCGAAGACGGCGTGCCGGTCGCGCCGGGCCTGTTCGTCGGCAATGGCCGCTACTACAACCCGCGCATCCAGCGCATGGAGAGCATCGAAGTGCTCAAGGGCGCGGCCTCGCTGCGCTACGGCCCGAGCACCATCGGCGGCGTGATCAACTACAGGACCAAGACCCCCGAACCGGGGGTGTCGGTGTCCGGGCGCATCGGCTCGCACGGCTACCGCGAAGCGACGCTCGAAGCAGGCGGCCAATCGCCTTCCGGCGAGGCCGTCGGCGGCCTGGTGTTTACCGGCGCGCGCAGCGACGGCTTCCAAGACAAGGATTTCGAGATGCAGGACCTGATGGTCAAGGGCGGCATGGCGCTCGGCGACGATCAGTGGATCGGGGTCAAGTTCACCAACTACGAGAACGACGCGAATATTTCCTATCGCGGCATCTTCCTCGACGCCTACCGCGCCGAAGCCGGCTTCAACCCCGCACCCGACGACTGGTTCCTCACCGAGCGCCGCTCGTTCGACATCAACCATGAATGGACCATCAACGCCGACACCACACTGAGCACCCTGGTGTACTGGAGCGAGATGTACCGCGACTACTGGCGCTTCGGCACGGTCAAGGATGCGCCGACCAAAGTCGTCAACGGCCTGAAGCAGTGGAACTACAGCGACAGCCTCAATGGCAACAACCGCTCTTTCGATCGCTTCGGCATCGATAGCCGGCTCAACATCGCCCACAACAGCTTCGGCATGCGCAACGAGACCGAGCTCGGGATCCGCTTCATGGACGAGGAGATGGTCGACCAGACCATCCAGGCCACGCGCGCCACGCCGCGCACCGGCACGCTCGCCAAGGACGTGGTCGATGCCGCCAAGAGCTACGCCTTGTTCGCGCAGAACCGCTTCATCATCAACGACCGCCTGGCAGTCACTCCGGGGGTGCGCATCGAGAACTACGAACAGACCCGCAAGGATCGGCGCAAGACCGCGACCGAGGGCAACCAGGCCGACACCTCCAATACCGAAGTCATGCCCGGCATCGGCGCCACCTTCCAGCTCGCGCCGATGGCGCAGATCTACGGCGGCGTCTACAAAGCGTTCTCGCCGGCCCTCAACGGCGATGCCCTGAACGGGCTGTCGGACCAGGAGCTCGACGCCGAGCGCTCGGTCAACTTCGAGATCGGCGTGCGCGGCAGCAACCACCGGCTGCGCTACGAAGTCACCGCCTTCCGCATGGACTTCGACAACCAGATCATTCCCGCCAACAGCAATTCACTGTTCCAGACCACCAACGGCGGCGAAACCCTGCACCAGGGCCTGGAAGCGGCGATCGGCTACGACCTCGGCCGCGGCTTCAGCATCGACGCCAACGCCACCTACATCCCCGACGCCGAGTTCGTCGGCAACCGCTACAAGGCCGACGGCACCCTCGACATCCCCGACGGCAACCGCGTCACCTACACCCCGGAATGGGTCGCCAACCTGATCCTGGGCTACAAGTCCGGGCCGCTGAAGACGGCCTTGAGCATCAACTACGTCGATGAGCAATACACCGACGCCGCCAACTCGCGGGAGCTCAAGGAAAACACTTCCGGCTTCTTCACCGGCAAGATGGACGCCTACACCACCGCGGACCTGACCGCGAGCTACACCATCAACAAGCAGCTGAGCGTGTTCGGCGCAGTGAAGAACCTCGCCGACAAGCACTATATCGCCAGCCTGCGCCAGGGCATCTACGTCGGCCCGGAGCGCAGCTACGAGGTCGGGGCCAAGTACAGCTTCTGAGCCTCCGCGGCGCACGGAGCACACGCTCCGTGCGCCGGGCCCGCAAGCCCGCCACCGGGCGAGCATGAAAAAAGCGCCGAAAGGCGCTTGTTTCATGTCGGATGCGCCCGCCGGGCGCGCCCCGTTACCGCTTCGGCTTACTTGACGATCTGGCGGGACACCGCCAGGTACTCGCGCCCGTGCTCGATCACCGCCTCGCGGTCGAGCTTTTCGGATGCCTTATGCACCGCTTCGAGCGTGTCGGCGAGGGCGCCCATGTCCTCGTTGATCTTCTTCAGCGCGTTTTCCAGCGTATAGGTGAGGATGTGCACCTCGGCCAGGTCGGAATCGCTGACTTCGCCATCGAGAATGGCCTGCAGCTTGTGGTTGTACTCGGAAAAATTGGCCACGGCCTGCGTCAGGGTTTCCGCCGGCTTGCCCTTGAAGTGGCCGCCGTCTTCGGCCGCCCAGAGCGGCTGCGTGGAGACGAGGCCGAACACTGCGACCAGGCCGACGACAATCCGTTTTTTCATTTCTCTTCCTTTTCGGAACGGGGAGGTGGCACGCGCATCCGGGCACTGCGGTGCGGACCCGCAGCGCGAACCGTTATCGCAAACAATTCGCAACTCTATTTCATTCTCACGCCCTGTCAAGGTGACGCCCGGCCGCTCATCTCCAACTCACCGCCGGCTCGCCGCAGCGGCCCTGCTCGAAGCGCTTCACGCAGACGCGCTGCGTGCAGCTCGATGCAGGGGCCGATGCCGGCAGGAAGGGGTGCGCCAGTGGCCGGCGTCAGTGGCCGGCGTCAATTGACGACGCTGGCACACAATGAGAGAATAAGAACCGTTCTCAACATAAGCCAGCCACACCGAGCCTCGGACCGCACACCGTCCGCGCGCCCTCCGGTCAGCCAGCCCGATCGCGGGGCCCGCCCCGTCCATCCTCCGGAGGCTCCCGTGAGCAGTGCGTCCCCCAGCTTCAGCGTCGCCGAGCTCTACCACGCCCATCGCGGCTGGCTGCTGAGCTGGCTGCGGCGCCGGCTCGGCTGCCCGCACGACGCCGGCGACCTCGCCCACGACACCTTCGTCCGCGTGCTGCTGCGGGCAGAGCACGACCGCCCCCGCGAGCCGCGCGCCTACCTCGCCACCCTCGCCCACGGTCTGCTTGTGGACCACCTGCGCCGGCGCGACCTCGAGCGCGCCTACCTCGCCGAGCTGGCCGCGCGGCCCGCAGCGGTGCAGCCCTCGACAGAGGACCTCGCCATCGCCGTCGACACCTTGCACGCCATCGACCGCGTCCTCGACGGCCTCGCCCCCAAGGCGCGCGCCGCCTACCTGTACAGCCGCCTCGACGGCCTCGCCCATGCCGAGATCGCCGCCCTGCTCGGCGTTTCGGTGTCGCGCGTGCGCCAGTACCTGGCCACGGCCGCCCGCCACTGCTATGCGCTGCACTATGCCGGCTGAGGAAGAGCGGTGGCGCCCGGGCGCCACCGCGCGCGCCGGCGACGATGTGCCGGTGTCAGCGCACGTACTCGACGCCGCCATCGCCTGGCAGCTCGAGCTCGACGCGGGAGCGGAACCGGCAGCGCATGCCGCCTTCAGCCGCTGGCTCGAGGCCGATCCCGAACACCGCCGCGCGTGGCGCCAGCTGTGCGCCCTCGACGCCGGCCTGCGCCCGCTGCAGGCCGCTCCACTGCGTGCCGCACTGCTGCGGGCTCCGCGCAACCGGCACCGCCGCACGGCCGCGGCCGTACTCGCCGGCGCATTGCTCGCCGGCGTCGGCCTGGCCGCGCTCGAACAGCGGATGCCGCTGGCGGCCCGCCTGGCCGACTACGGCACCGCCACCGGCGAGCGCCGCCAGTTCGCGCTCCCCGATGGCAGCCAGCTCTACCTGAACACGCGCAGCGCCGTCGACCTCGCCTTCGACAGCGAACGCCGCGCGCTGCACCTGGCCACCGGCGAGATCCTCGTCGAGACCGCCCACGCCGCGGCCGAAACCCGCCCCTTCGTCGTCCTCACCGCCGACGGCGCGCTGCGCGCGCTCGGCACCCGCTTCGTGGTCCGCAAGCTCGACACCGGCACCCTGCTCACGGTCGTGCACTCGGCCGTCGCCGCCCAGCCGGCACGCCGGAGCGACGAACGGCGGATCGGCACCGGCGAGCGCGCCCTGGTGCACGCCGACGGCGTCGGCCCCGCCGCCGCCGCGCCGGCCGAGGCCGACGCCTGGCGCGACGGCATGCTGGTGGTCGAGAACGCACCGCTCGCTGAAGTCGTGGCCGAGCTCGGCCGCTACCGCCCGGGCCACACCGGAGTCGATGCCGCGCTCGCCGGCCTGCGCGTCACCGGCACCTTTTCCCTCGACGACAGCGGACGCGCACTGCAGGCGCTCGCCGACGGCCTCGGCCTGAGACTGCTCCGCCGCGGCCCGTGGTGGCTCACCCTCGCCCCCGCCACCTGAACTCGCGCGCACCGGGGGGGGGACGGTATTTTTTGCGCTTTTTTCGTCCTCCCCCCTGTCACTTTTCAGTTCTCGTTCGGCACACCAGGCAGAAACCTTTCATCCGCCAGGAGTTGCCCATGCATCGAACCTCTCCCACCCGCCCCACCACCCGCCCCACCACCCGCCCGCTGCTGCGCCCGATTCTCGCCGCCATCGTCCTCGGCACCAGCCCCCTCTCCCTCGCCGCGGCCAGCACCGCCCCCGTGGCGCAGGCCACCACCGCCGAACGCGACTACGCCGTCCCCGCCGGCCCCCTCGGGGCGACGCTGAACCGCATCGCACGCGAAGCCGGCCTGACCGTCGTCGTCGATGGCAGCCTCGTCGCCAACAAACTCGCTCCCGCGGTGAACGGGCGCATGAGCGCCGAGACCGCGCTGCGCCGCGCGCTCGCCGGCAGCGGCCTGGGCCTCTCGATCGAAGGCGGCGCGGCGCTGATCCGCGCCCCCCGCAGCGCGGCGTCGGCGCCCCATCAGCTCCCCGAAGTGCGTGTCCTCGCCACCACGGCCACCGCCGCCTACCAGGCCGCAGCAGCGACCAGCGCCACCCGCATCGACGCCCCGCTGCGCGACATCCCGCAGACGGTCAACGTCGTCACGCCGACGCTCATCGCCGACCAGGCCGCGCAGTCCCTGCAGGACACCCTGCAGAACGTGCCGGGGGTCTCCTTCCACATCGGCGACGGCCAGCGCGACCAGGTCTATATCCGCGGCTTCGACGCCATCGGCGACCAGTACGTCGATGGCCTGCGCGACGACGGCCTCTACTACCGCGACCTCTCCAACGTCGACCGCATCGAGGTGGTCAAGGGGCCGGCGGCCGTCCTCTACGGCCGCGGCTCCTCGGGCGGCATCGTCAACCGCATCACCAAGAAGCCGGGCTCCGACCCGGTGCGCGAACTGAGCCTGGTGCTCGGCAGCTGGGACCAGCGCCGCAGCAGCTTCGACCTCGGCGGCGCCCTCGGCGAATCCGCCGACTTCCGCCTCACCGGGGCCGTCGAGCGCGCCGACAGCTTCCGCGACGAAGGCTTCCTCGAGCGCGAAGCCTTCGCCCCCTCGCTCGCGCTGCAGCTTTCGGCCGACACCCGCCTCCTCATCCAGGCCGAAACGCTGCGCGACAAGCGCATCACCGACATGGGCATTCCGGCCTTCCGCGGGCACCCGGTGAAGGTTTCGGACGACACCTACTACGGCACCGCCAACGCCCGCCACGACGACTACTCCGAGGCCCGCGTCGATGCCGGACGCCTCACCCTCGAGCACCGCATCGACGACCGCCTGGCGCTGCGCAACCATTTCGGCACCTACTCCTATCGGCTGGACCGCCAGAACACTTTCGCCGCCACCGTCAACGAGGCGGCACAGACCGCGAGCCTGTTCCACGGCGCCACCGATCGCGATGACCAGGGCTGGTTCAACCAGCTCGAGCTCACCCAGGAGCTCGCCGCCGCCGGCATGCGCCACCAGCTCCTGTACGGCCTCGAGCTCGGCCGCCAGGAGAAGGACTTCCAGTCGTGGAACTGGAACGTGCGGCCCACGGTAAACGTCTTCGATCCGGTGCAGCCGCCGCTTTCCGCCTTCGGACGGCCGGTGCTCGCCAACGACAACCTGACTTCGATGGAAGTCGTCAGCGCCTACATCCAGGATCTGGTGACCCTGTCGCCGCGCTGGAAAATGCTCGTCGGCCTGCGCCACGACAGCTTCCGCCAGGAAGTCGACGACCGCCTCGCCGGCCAGTCCGACCGCGAACGCACCGACCGCGAATGGAGCCCGCGCGCCGGCCTCGTCTTCCAGCCCAGCGACTGGCAGTCGTGGTACCTGTCGTGGAGCCGCTCCTTCCAGCCCTCGGGCGAGACCCTGGCCTTCTCCGCCGCCCAGGCCGACATGGCCCCCGAGGAGACGACCAACCTCGAAGTCGGCACCAAGCTCGACTTCTTCGATGGCCGGCTGTCGGCGACCGCCGCGCTGTTCGAACTCGAGCGCCGCGGAATCAAGGCCACCGACCCGGTCAGCCGCACCTTGGTCGCGGTCGGCACCCAGCGCACGCGCGGTCTCGAACTCACCGTCGCCGGCGAGATCGCGCCGCGCTGGCAGCTGTCGGCCGGCTACGCCCACCTCGACACGCGTGTCACGCGCTCGGTGGCGGTCCAGAACGGCGTCGACCTGGAAGGCACGCGCGCCGCGCTGACGCCGCTCAACAGCGCCAACCTGTGGCTGGTGCACGAACTGGGCGGCGGCTTCCACCTCGGCGGCGGCCTGCGATACGTCGGCGACCGTTACGCGGCCCCCGACAACCTGGTGACGCTGCCCTCCTACGTCACCGCCGACGCGATGCTGCGCTACGAGACCAAGGGCTACGAGCTCGCCCTGAACCTGAAGAACCTGGCCGACAAGGAGTATTTCGTCTCCGGCCACGGCGCAAGCAACAACCTCAACGCCCCCGGCGCACCACGCAGCATCCAGCTGACCGCACGCCTGCGCTTCTGACGCCCGGACGGGGCTCGACTACATTTGCGAATGAGAATTCGTATCATATAGAATCGGCCGCTTGCATGCGGACTCCTCGCCCCGGGCCCGCATGCAAGCCCCCCGCCAGCCAGGAGCGCCGTGCGCTCAGCCAGCCGTTGAGCCGAAACAATGCGCTTATGGAGAGCGATCGATGCCTTGTCCCCGCAGATGCACGTCCTGTCGCCCCCCTCGCCGCCGCGCTGCTGGCGGGTCTCGCCCGGCCTGGCGCGGGACGCGGGCGCACGCTGACCGTCGGCTACCCGATGGATTTCTGAGCACGTGACGCCGATGCCCTCCCTTCGCACGACGGTGGCGGCGCGGCGGCACGGCGCGATCGCCGTGCGCGTGCTCACCGCGGTCGGCGGCGGCTACGCCTGCTCCGCCGCCGCGGTGGCCGTGCTGGCAGCGCTGCTGGCGCTTGCCGGCATCCCCCGTGGACAGGCGGCGGTGGCTGCGGCGCTGGGCGGCTTTCCGCTCTACCTCGGCGTGCTGCTGTGGAGTTTCACCGCACCGCGGCTCGCCCGCGTCGGCATCGTCCTCGGCACCACCACGGCCGTCTGCGCCCTGCTCGCGGCGTGGCTGGCGGTGCCGCAGGTGGGCGGGAGCTGATCGATGAGCCCGCACGCGCGCCGGTCGATGAGCGCCCTCCACACCTGGGCCGGCGTGGTGCTGGGCAGCCTCATGTTGCTGATTTTCTGGATGGGCACGCTGTCGGTGTTCGACCGCGAGATCGACCGCTGGATGATGCCGGAAACACGGCTGCCGCCGTCCGTGGCGGCCGCACCGCTGCCCTCGTTCGACCAGACCGTGCTACCGGTGGCGCAGCGCCTGGCAGTGCACGGCACGACCTGGAGCGTGGTCCTGCCCTCGGCGCGCACCCCGGTCCATACCCTGCGCCACGTCGATGACGCCGGCCGGGCGCAGCGCCGGCACCTCGACCCACGCACCGGCGCGGTCCTCGAAGGCGCCGCCAGCGAAGGCGCGAGCGGCTTCTTCTTCCCCCTCCACTTCCGCCTCCACCTGCGCGCGTTCGATCTCGGCTACTGGATCGTCGGCCTCGCCGGGATGGCGGTGCTGGCGCTGCTGGTTTCGGGGGTGATCATCCATCGCCGCCTGCTCGCCGAGTTCTTCGTCTTCCGCCCTGCCCGCGCCCTGCCGCGCACGGCCCTCGATCTCCACAACCTCAGCGGCGTGCTGGCGCTGCCGTTCCACTTCACGATGGCGCTGTCGGGGCTGGCGATCCTGTTCACGATCTATTTCCCCACCGCCTACCAGGCCGCCTACGCGCACGCCGGCGCCCAGGCCCGGCAGGCGTTCGAGCGCGAAGCGATGGGCAAGTGGTCGCGCCCGCCGGCGGGGCAGGCGGGCACGCTGGCTTCGGTCGATGCGATGCTGGCGCGTGCGCAGGCGGCCTGGGACGGCGGGCGCCCCTACTTCATCCGGGTCCGGCATGCCGGCGACGCTGCCTCCTACGTCGAAGTCCGGCGTGCATTCACCGACGAGGTCACGATGAACCTCGACATCCTCTACTTCGACGCCGCCAGCGGCGAGGTGCTTCACCAGCACCGGGCGGCGGGCGCGGTCGGGGTGCAGCGCTTCCTCACCGGCTTGCACTTCATCCAGTTCGAGCACTGGACCCTGCGCTGGCTGTACTTCATCGGCGGCCTGGGCGGCTGCGTGATGATCGCCTCCGGCCTGCTGTTCTGGCTCGAAGCCCGGCGCCGGCGCCCGGGCGCGGCAGAGGGCGCCGGCTTCCGCCTCGTCGAGGCGCTGGGCACCGCCTCGACCACCGGCCTGGTCGCCGCCACGCTCGCCTTCCTGCTCGCCAACCGCCTGCTGCCAGCCGCCATCGACGGACGCGCCGCGCTGGAAATGCAGGCTTTCTTCGCCGCCTGGGCGCTCATGCTGGCGCACGCACACTGGCGGGGAAGGCGCGCCTGGCGCGAGCAATGCGCCGCGATCGCCGCGCTCGCGCTCGGCGCCCTCACCCTCAACTGGCTCGGCACCGGCGCCCTCCCCTGGCAGGCGCCCGCCACCGGCGCGTACGCCGTCGCCGGCGTCGATGCCCTGCTCCTCGCCACCGCCCTCGCCGCCTCGTGGGCAGCACGCTGCCTGGGACGGAGGGCACAGCGGCACACCGCCCCCGCCGCCCGCGGCGAAGAGGCGGCATGAGCACACCCGCACGGTCGCCCGCAGGACAGCGCCCACCGCCCCCGGGGCGGACATCGCGCCGCAACGGGAGGGGCGTCCAGTGAGCACGATCCTGCTCGCCGCCGCCTTCGCCGCCAGCTATCTCGGCTGGGCCCTGCTGGCACTGACGCAACCGCCCCACCGCCACGCCGCCTGCGGGCCGGCGGACGGCCGCGCATTCCGCCCCGGCCCGCCGCGTACGATCGGCAGCGCCCTGCTCCTGCTCACCGCCCCCCTCGCCGTGCTCCGCGACGGCCCCGCGTTCGGCGCCCTGCTTGCGGTGCTGCTGCTGAGCGCCGGCGCATTCGCCGTCGCCTTCACGCTGAGCTGGCAGCCGCGCATGCTCGGCGGCCTCGCCGCCATCGGCCGGCGCCGCACCCCGTAAGAGCCCGGCGATGGGCAGACCGGACCGGCGGGCAGGCCGCCAGCCCCGGGCGTACAATCCTCCACAGCGCATTTCGAGCGACCGCCGCCATGACCCACATCGTTTCCGCCCTCCCCGGCCGCATCCGCATCCGCGGCAAGCCGCTGCGCAACACCGAACGCCTGGCCGCGCTGGCCGCGGCGCTCGGGCGCCTCGACGCGGTGCACTCGGTCACGCCCAATCCCAAGGCCGGAAGCGTGGTGCTGCTCTACGACGCCAGCGCGGTCGAAGTCGACGAACTCGAAGCCGAAGTCGAAGCGCTGACCGATGCGGAAGTCGCGCGCCACTACGCCAGCGGGCCGCGCTCGGCCCAGATGCGGATCAACCGCTATGCCAAGGCCGGCATGCTCGGCAGCCTCGCAGCCTCGCTCGCCCTCGCCGCCACCGGCAACAAGCGCTGGCACGCGGCGACCGGTGCCCTGTTCGTCGCCGGGTTGCTGGTGCACCTGACGGTGCATCGACGGCGCCTGCTGCACTGAGCGCCGGCGCACAGGGAGCCACGGGCCGGGCGCCGGACCCGCAGCGCACCCGCGCGCGGCCGGCACCGCCGGCCTCCAGCCCGATCAGAACTCGAAGCTGGCCGCCACGCGCAGGGTGCGCGGCAGGCCGGCGGCGAGGTAGTTGTCGCCGGTCCCCAGCCAGTAGTCGCGGTCGGTGGCGTTGTCCAGGTTGGCCTGCAGCTTGACCGGCGTAGCGCCCCACCGGGTCGCGTAGCGCGTGCCCAGCGAGACCGTCGTGTAGGACGGCACGTGGGCCTGCTCGAGGTTGTTCACCGCGCGCTCGCCAACGTGGTAGAGGCCGCCGTTGAGCGACCAGCCCGGCACGCCCGGCACCCGGTATTCGGTGAACAAGCTGAACGTCCGCTTCGCCGTGTTCTGCGGCGTATTGCCGAGCTGGGCAGCGTTCGCCGGCCCGACGCGGACGATCTCGGCGTCCATGAACAGGGCCGAGGCCAGCACCGACCAGTCGCGGCCGATGTCGCCACCGGCCGACAGCTCGATGCCCCGGTAATCGCTGCGGCCGCCGATCACGAAGCGGTTGGCGGCATCTTTCGTGGTCTGCGGACGCTCGATGTCGAAATACGCGGCCTGCAGCATCATTCCCGAGCCGAGCCGGGCCTTGACGCCGACTTCCTTCTGCTTGTTGACCGCCGGTTCGAGCACTTCGCCGGCATTGGCGTACTGCACCCCGGCGACCCCGGTCTCCTCCAGCGCCTCCAGGTAGCTGCCATAGAAACTCAGGTTCGGATTGAGCTTGTAGATCACCGACAGGTTCGGGGAATCGCTCGACACCTCGTAGGGCTTGGCCGTACCGGCCTCGCTGCGGTAGCGCCCCCAGCGCACGCCGGCGAGCACCTGCCAGTGTTCGCCGAAGCTCATCCGGTCGAAGGCGTACACACCGCGGTCGGTGATGCGGGCGGGCGTCAGCGCCTTCCAGGTGCCGGCGGAGATCCGCTCGATATTGCGCGGGTCGAAGTAGTTCTGCGCGATACCCGTGACCTGGGGGGCGCTTTCGCCGCGCGAAGTGCGGGTGTTGGTGGTGGCGCCGAAGGTCAGCTCGTGCGTCACCGGGCCGGTCGTCAGGGTGCCCACCAGTTCGCTGCGCGCATTGCGGTTCTTGAACGCCTGGTCGCGGACATAGGAAATGTTCAGCGTGCCGTCGCCGGTGGACGGGTCGGCGAAGCTGAACGTGGAGAAGTTGCGGTCGCGCTCGGTTTCGGCCTGGCCGGCCTCCAGGGTCAGCATCCACGCATCGGACAGGGTGATGTCGGTGCGCGCCAGCACGTTGGTCGCTTTGGCGTCGTAGCGCTGCCATTCGCCGGCATGGTTCAGGCGGTTGTCCACCGGATCGGGCAGCCGCATCCCCGCCTTGTACAGGATGGTGGCGGGCTCGCTGACGTCCTTGCGGTAGTGCTCGATGTCGACGCGGAAATTGACCGCGCTATTGATCCGCCAGTCGTGGGCAAGGGCGAACAGGCTGCGCTCGCCATCGTAGTTTTCCAGTCCCACTTCCTGGCGGCCGGCAGCGACGTTGAGGCGGATGCCCTTGTCGCCGCCCTCACCGTAGCGGCGGCTGAAATCGAGGTGGGCGTCGGCGGCGCCATGCTCATTGACGGACGTGTTGAGCGTCGTCACCGGCTTGTCCGCCGGGCGCTTGGTCACCAGGTTGACGATCCCCGACGGCGGCACCAGGCCGTAGTAGAGCGAGGCCGCGCCCTTTAGCACTTCGACCCGCTCCTTGTTCTCGAGCGGGGTGTCGATCAGGTTGACGATCGGCAGTGAGCCGTTCAGGCGGTAGTTGCGCTGGTTATCGACGAGCAGGCCGCGGATCGAGATGTTGTCGTAGGTGGCGTTGCCGATCTGGGCGTGGGCGACACCCGCGGTGTTGCGTAGCGCCCCGTGCAGGGTGCGGGCGCCCTGCGCGTCGAGCACTTCGCGCGTCACCAGGTTGTTGGTCAGGGGCACGTCGAGGGGATCGAGATCGCGGAAGGTGCCGACCTGGATCGCATTGCCGGTGAAGCTGCCGCCGCGCTCGGCATGGACCCGGACTTCGTCGAGCTGTTGTTCGGCGCCGCTGGCCGCCGAGGCGGCGCCGATCAGGCCGGCGGCCGACAGTGCCAGGGTCAGGGACGAGGGTTTACGGGTCGGGATGGAAGGGCTGCTCGGAAACATGTTCATGGATTGGCTGGAAAAGGAAAAGGACTCGAAACCGCGGGACGCAGCTTCACGAGGCGTCTGGTGCTTTGCCTGGACGGTTTTCCAGCCGTTGGGTAAACGCCGCGCACCGCCGGTGCGGCGGAGCGGCATCGGGACGGAGCCCTCGCAACCTTCGGGTTATTGTATCAAAACAATAATGATTCGCATTACTAATCAGGACTATCGCCTCACGCCGACCAATGTCGTTTCCAGAAGGCGAATGCACGGTAGGTCAGGAGTCGGCTACACCAAGCCGGCTGCTGATCCGGCTGTCAGGAGCCTTCCACACACCATGCCTTGCTCCCAATCAACCGGTGCAGTCGCTGTAAGACAATTTCAGCGCAATCGGGGGAATGGACTCGTGGGGAAAGAAAGGACTACATTATTACTTAGTATTACCAAGTGATATGAGACCCACTATGGCAACGTCCCTCAAGATCGACGACAAGCTGAAAAGCCGCGTCCAGCACCTCGCCAGCCAGCGTCGCCGCTCGCCCCACAGGATCATGCTCGAAGCCATCCAGCAGTACGTCGAGCGCGAGGAAGCCCGCGAGAGCTTCAAGCAGGAAGCTTTGGCATCCTGGGCGGCCTATCAGGAAACCGGCCGGCACCTGAGCGGACAGGAAGTGCGCACTTGGTTGAACACCTGGGGCACCGATGACGAAAGGCCGGCGCCCGAGTGCCACAAGTAATCGTCACTGAAGGCGCAGCGGAAAGCTTGGAACGATGCCGGCGGCTCCTTGCCGCCAAGGCCCCGGAAGCCGCCAGGCGGGCCGGCCAGGCCATTGAGCGGCAATTCCTGCTGCTGCAAACGGCTCCCGACATTGGCCGGCCGTTCCCTGAAATGCCCGGGCTGCGTGAGCTGGTGATTGCCTTCGGGGACTCCGGCTATGTAGCCCTGTACCGCTACGAGGCGACCGACGATGCGGTGTATGTTCTGGCCTTCCGACACCAGAAAGAGGCGGGCTACTGACGAGAAGAACCCGTGCCTCGACCGCTTCCGGCACACGCCCTTGCCTTTGCCGCCGCCGGATCGGCCGGGGTCCGCACCGCCCCGCAGCGGCCGCGGCGTCAGACCCGCCCGGAAACGCCGCCGTTTTTTCCGCGCCCCACCCGCGGCAGCCCGGCGCCGAGCAGCGCCCGCAGCAGGATCGCGATCGTGCTGCCGTTGTGCAGCACCGAAGCCGACACCGGACTCAGCAGGCCGAGCGCGGCGGCCGACAGGATGGCGGTGTTGAGGCCGACGGTGAGGCGGAAATTGCTCTTGATCAGCCGCCCGGTGGCCATCGCCAGGGCGCGGGCGTCGGCGACGCGGGCGATGTCGTCCTCGAGCAGGGCGATGTCCGAAGCGAGGCGGGCGATGTCCGCGCCCTGGTGCATCGAGATCCCGACATGGGCGCCGCTCAGCGCGGGAGCGTCGTTGACGCCGTCGCCGATGAAGGCGACCTGGGCCCCGTCGTCGGCCAGTTCCTGCAGCAGCCGGGCCTTGTCGTGCGGCAGCAGGCCGGCATGGAAGCCGTCGAGGCCGAGCGCCCCGGCCATCGCCGCGGCGCGCGCCGGATGGTCGCCGGTGAGCATCAGCACCCGCTTCACCCCCAGCCGGCGCAGGCGCTGCACGGTGTCGGCGCTGTTGGCGCGCAGGCTGTCACGCAGCGCCAGCACGCCCAGCGGCTCGCCGCCGAAGCCGATGTAGAGCAGGGTCTTGCCCTCTTCGTGGAGGCGCTCGATCAGCGCCCCGTGGGCAGCGAGGTCGATGCCTTCGTCGTCCTCGACGAAGTGGCGCGAGCCGACCACGATGCGCTTGCCGTCGATCACGCTCGCCACGCCGTGGGCGACGATGAATTCGACTTCCTTGTGGTCGAAGTGCTGCGGCTTGTCGAGCCGCCGCGAGGCCTCGACCACCGCCAGCGCGAGCGGATGGAAATAATGCTCTTCGACCGAAGCGGCGAGGTTGATCAGGTCGGCGGAAGAAAAATCCGGCCGGAACGCCACCGAGTCGGTGACCTGCAAGTGGCCGCTGGTGAGCGTGCCGGTCTTGTCGAAGACGAAGGTATCGGCTTCGGCCAGGCGTTCGAGCGCATCCGCCCCCTTCACCAGCATGCCGGCGCGGCCGGCGCGGTACATCGCGGCCTTGAACGCCACCGGCGTGGACAGCTTCAGCGCGCACGAGTAGTCGGCCTGCAGCACCGCCGCCACCCGCCGCCAGTCGCGGCTCAGCGCCCAGGTGCCCACCGCCAGCCCGAGCACCATCGGCACCAGGCGGTCGGCCATGCGCGAGGCTTCGAGCTGGGTGCGGCTCTTGGCCGCGAGCGAGCGTTCGACGAAATCGGCGATGCGTGCCGCCGCGGCCTGCGCGCCGACGTGCTCGGCGTAGATGCGCAAGCGCCCCTCGGCAACCACCGTGCCCGACAGCACGCGGTCGCCGCGGCGACGGGCGACCGGCACGCTCTCGCCGGTCATCGTCGCCTCGTTGATCATCGCCTCGCCGCCGAGCACCGTGCCATCGACCGGAACCACCGTCCCGGTGGCCGCGATCACGGTGTCGCCCATCCGCAGTTCGCCGGCATCGACGCGGCATTCGGCGCCGTCGCGCTCGACCCATACTTCGCCGCTGGCCGGCTCCAGCAGGTGCTTGAGCAGATCGTCCGAGCGGCGCTGGATGGAGTGCTCGAGATACTCGCCGAGGGCGAGCAGGAAGGACGTCGTATTCGCCGCGAGGTAGTCGCGCCGCCCGATCGAGATCGCCACCGCGAGCGCCTCGAGCACGTGCGAAGTGACGCCTTGCTCGCGGAAGTCGTCGACCGCCTCGCCGAGCAGCGGCACCGCCACCCCGAGCGCCATCGGCGCCTGCAGGCCGGCACCGAGCGCGCGTCCGGCGAGCAGGTTCGCCGCACTCAGCGCCACCGCGCGCAGGCGTGCGGCATCTGCGGCATCCCCTCCGGCGCCAGGCGCGACGGCGGCGGGCACGGCCGCGGGCGACAGCGCGCTGACCGCCGCAGCCAGCTGCTCGACGCCGGTTTCGGCGGCGGCGAACTCGATGACGAGCGAGCGCGCCCGCGGGTTCAGGCGCGCTCCGCGCACCCCGCGCAGGCCTTCCACCGCCCGCTGCAGCGCGCGCGCCTGCAGGCGCACGCCGGCATCGCAGCGATAGCGGAAACGCACCCGGCCGCGCACCTGGTGCACCACTGCGAGGCTGGCGAACCAGCGCGCCATCATGCGTCCTCGGGTTGCTCCGCGGCGATCTCGGCGCGGATATCGGCCATCTGCTCCTTCATTTCCTCGAAGCCGCCGGCCAGGTTCGAATACAGCTTCATCCCCGCCTTGATCAGCTTGGCGCGCAGTTCCTCATCGGTCAGCACCCAGGTGGCGGCCGCCCCGAGCAGCGCGCCGAGCAGGAACTGCTCGCTCTTGCGCGCACGCAGGAAGGCCGGCATGCCGTCGAGCAGGCCGCGCTCCCAGTCACCCGCGGCCTGCCCGCCCGCATCACCGGCACGCCCGTGCCACGCGCCGCTGGAATCCCGGCGGGCGTGCTTCTTCTTGTGCTTCTTAGCCATTTCGATCCTCCGTGGCTGGGCCTACCGCGTCGCCCAGCAGTTTTTCGATCAGCAATACCCCGGCCGCCCCGGCCGCCGCCGCGACCAGCGCGCCGGCGTAGTCGCCGCGGCGGATCTGCGCCGCCGCCCGCGCCCCTGCGGTCAACGCCGCGCCGCCTTGCAGACCGTGGCGCAGCACGCGCTGCAAGCGGCCCGCGGCCAGTTCGCGCGGAGCGTTCTGGAACGCGGACAGGCAGGCACTGGCGACGAAGCCGCGGACGAAATCGCTGTCCCCGCGCTTGCGTTCGCGCACCGGTCCGGCGCGGACCGCCCGCCCCCGGCTCAAGACGGGCTCTCCTCGCCGGGTGCCGCCGGGCGGACCGCCGCCTTTGGCTTGCGCCGGCGGGGCGCCGGCTTGCGCGCAGCCGGCGCGGCCGCTTCGCCCGCGGCGGCGGCCGCACTCCCCGGTGCCGCCCTGTCGGCGGCCTCCGCCGGAGCGGCGGCGAGCTTTTCGCGGGCGCGCGCGGAAGCGTGCTCGATCGCTTCCAGGCTCGACACGGTGGCACCCCGCAGGCGGTCCTGGGCCTTCTCCAGCCCCGAGCGGGTACGCTCGTTCTTCAACAGCCGCAGCGCGACTGCGCCGGCAAGCACGCCGGCGGCAAACGGGAACAGCGGAAACATCTCGGTTCTCCTCGTACGCAGGGCCGGCACTGCGCGTGAACGGACGAACACCCGCGCCGCGCCCCGCGCTGCCGGCCGGCAGCGCGGGGTTCCGCCCGGCACAGGCGGGGTTGGGGCCGGAGCCGGGGCGCGGGACGAACCGCGCTCATGCCCGGGACCCGGCGAATTCGTCATACACCGCGCGCAGCAGCGTTTCGAAGCGCGCCGCGGCCGCGGTTCGGCGGCCGGCGATCAGGTCGCCCCAGGCCGCGAACGGAATGACTTCGTGGTCGTACTCGAGGGTACAGGAGCGCGCCATCAGGTTCACCCGCAACGACACCACTCCCGGCATCCGTTCGAGCAGGCCCTGGACGCGCGCCAGCTGCGCCCGCCCCGGGACATCGGCGATGAGTTCGGGGTCGTCGACGCGCAGGCGGATGCGCCCCGGGATGTGGTGTGCGATGCGCACGCGGCCGAGGCCGTCGCGCAAGGTTTCGAATGCAGGCATGAACAGGACTCCGAAGCACCCGGAAGCCCCCACGGCGGAGCCGGATGCAGTGCGCACCCGGCCCTTCGGCAGAGGTTTCCTTCGAGCGCGCGGTACCTGGCTGGCAGTTGCAATCCGGGCAAGGCTGGCTACGCGTAGCCGCGACATCGTTTCAAACAACTCGTTTCCGACAACTGCTGCGCG
Source organism: Thauera aromatica K172 (assembly GCF_003030465.1). GTDB lineage: Bacteria > Pseudomonadota > Gammaproteobacteria > Burkholderiales > Rhodocyclaceae > Thauera > Thauera aromatica. The sequence continues at coordinate 3,057,117 of NZ_CP028339.1, forward strand.
CCTCATCCCCGTTCGGGGCCACTGTGGCGGCGGCGCTGCCGAATCCTATCTTAGGCCACGGGGCCGGGGTTGTGACCCAGATCAAGGGCGGTGCGGCACCGCCTGCCCGGCGGGCGGAACCCGTCCTCGCGGAACGCTGCCCGCCATCCTACACTCCCAGCAACGAGTGCCGCAGCCACGCGGCACGCTGCGGAGAGCCGCGATGCCGCTCCGTCCTTCCCGCTTGCGCAAGGCGTGTGCCGCAACCGCGTTGCTCGCCCTGCTGTTGACGACCCTGCTGCCATCGGCAATGTCGCCGCTTGCCGGCGGCAGCGCCGGTGCGGACACCGGGGCGGTGCCGGTGCTGCGGGTGGACGGCGCGATCGGACCGGCGAGTGCCGATTACCTCCACAAGGGCCTCGCCCGCGCCGCCGCCGGCGCTGCGCCGCTGCTGGTGATCGAGCTCGACACGCCGGGTGGGCTCGACACTTCGATGCGCGCGATCATCCGGGACATCCTCGCCGCGCCGCTGCCGGTGGCGGTGTTCGTCGCCCCCGAAGGCGCCCGCGCCGCCAGCGCCGGCACCTACCTCCTTTACGCCAGCCACATCGCGGCGATGGCCCCGGCGACCAACCTCGGCGCCGCCACTCCGGTGGCGATCGGCATCGGCGGCGCCCAGCCGGGCCGGACCGCGCCGCGGCAGGAGGCGGATGAAGCCACCCCCGAAGCCGCCCCCGGTGACGCCGGAGCGCCCGAAGCGCCCGGCGACGCCGGGCGTGCCCCCACCCCGCCGGCCCCCTTCCCGCCGGCCTCCGCCCCCGAGCCCCGCCCGCAGGCCGCGCCCGCCGGGCAGGAGGAGGCGGCCGGCGCCCGCGCGCGCCGCCCCGCCCGCGATGCCGCGCCTGCCGCCGACGCGATGAGCGCCAAGTCGGTGTCCGACGCTGCCGCCTATCTGCGCAGTCTCGCCCAGCTGCGCGGGCGCGACGTCGACTTCGCCGAGCGTGCGGTGCGCGAAGCGGCCAGCCTGTCGGCCGAAGAAGCGCTCGCCCGCGGCGTGATCGACCTCATCGCGGTCGACGTCGCCGATCTGTTGCAAAAGCTCGACGGCCGCACGGTGAGCGTGCTCGACGGCGAGCGCACGCTCGCCACCGCCGGGCTCGCCATCGAACGCATCGACCCCGACTGGCGCAACCGCGTCCTCGCCGTGCTCGCCAACCCCCAGGTGGCGCTGATCCTGATGATGATCGGGATCTACGGACTGTTCTTCGAATTCACCTCGCCCGGCTTCGGCGTACCCGGCGTGGCCGGCGCGATCTCGCTGCTGATCGCGCTCTACGCCTTCCAGCTGCTGCCGGTGAACTGGGCCGGGGTGCTGCTGCTGGCGATCGGCGCCGCGCTGATGCTGGCCGAGGCCTTCCTCCCCAGCTTCGGCGTGCTCGGCGTCGGCGGCATCATCGCCTTCGTCGTCGGCGGCCTGTTCCTGATCGACAGCGAGGTGCCCGGCTTCGGCATTCCCCCCGCCCTCGTCATCGGCCTCGCCCTCGCCAGCGCGGCGATCCTGCTCGCCATCGGCAGCCTCGCCGCGCGCAGCTTCAAGCGTCCGGTGGTGAGCGGCCGCGAGCAGATGCTCGGCGCCCCCGCCACCGTGCTCGGCCCCGCCGACGCCGGCTGCTGGTGGGTCGCCGTCCACGGCGAGAACTGGCGCGCACGCGCTGCCGTGGCGCTCGCCGCCGGCGACACGGTGCGGGTCGAGCGGATCGACGGCCTCGTTCTCGAAGTCTCGCCCGCCGGCGCCTCTCCTGCCCCGGCTTCAGCGCCACCCCCGGCGCCTGCCCCGACGCCCGGCCCGGCGCCAACTTCAACGCCCGGGAGCACACCATGATCTTCGACTTCCAGTTCGGCCTCGCCCCGCTGATCCTGCTGCTGATCTTCCTCGTCGCGGCCTCGCTCAAGATCCTGCGCGAATACGAGCGCGGCGTCATTTTCCTGCTCGGGCGCTTCTGGAAAGTGAAAGGCCCCGGCCTGGTGATCGTGATTCCCGGCATCCAGCAGATCGTCAAGGTGGACCTGCGCGTGGTGACCATGGACGTGCCCGCGCAGGACGTGATCTCGCGCGACAACGTCTCGGTCAAGGTCAATGCGATCGTGTTCTTCCGCGTCGTCGACCCGCAAAAGGCGATCATCCAGGTGGAAAACTTCCTCGTCGCCACCAGCCAGCTCGCCCAGACCACGCTGCGCGCGGTGCTCGGCAAGCACGAACTGGACGAGATGCTGTCCGAGCGCGAAAAGCTCAACCTCGACGTGCAGCAGATCCTCGACGCCCAGACCGACGCCTGGGGGATCAAGGTCGCCAACGTCGAGATCAAGCACATCGACCTCAACGAGACCATGGTCCGCGCCATCGCCCGCCAGGCCGAAGCCGAGCGCGAGCGCCGCGCCAAGGTGATCCACGCCGAAGGCGAGAAGCAGGCCGCCCAGGCCCTGCTCGAAGCCGCCGAAATGCTCGCCCGCGAACCGGCGGCGATGCAGCTGCGCTACCTCCAGACACTCACCCAGGTCGCCGGCGACAAGAGCTCGACCCTGGTGTTCCCGGTGCCAGTGGATCTGCTCGGACAGCTGGCGAAGCAGCCTGCCGCCGAACGATAACCCCCCGGCGCCGGATGCGAGGACAGCCTGTCGGCCGCCTTGCTGAACAGCACATCCATGCGCACCGCCGCGACCGGATTTCGCTCGGTGAGGTAAGCCCAGATATCAGCCCGGTCCTGAAAAGCTTCCGGCGACCACCGGACTTTCACAGACCGCCCTCGGCACTCTCACGCCGAGCAGCGAATTCCGCCTCCACTTCGTCATTCGTGCACCCTCGCCCGGCGCGCATCGAAGTCCGCGCCACATCGACTTTCCGCTGCAGGAAAGACGCGTACTCGCGCGCCTCGCGCTGGCGCTCGATGAACTCTCGCATCAGCTCACGCACGACCTGAGAGGCCGGGCGATGTGCGGCTTCCGCTTCCGCGATGAACGCAGCACGCAGTTCCGGCTCCAGCTTCAGAGTGAACACGGCTTCTTTGGGCACGGCTGACCTCACTTTACTTTGTCGATACACACGTTGTACTAACGTAGTAAGTATATGAGCGTCGAACCGCGGGATAAATCCCGATTCCGCTACCGCCCGGCGCTGCTGCGCGACGCCCATGTCGCGCCCGTGCGCCGCCACAGGTCGCGCGCGAGGCCGATGAACGCAGTGCCCCAGGCGACCAGCGCGGTGTACAGGAAGATCCGCGGCAGCCCCTGGAGAAAATCGAACTGCATCGCCGCGGCCATCCAGTGGGTGCTCGCGGCGTACATCCCGAGCGGGAACACCGCGCCCCAGTACAGCGGGTCGTATTTCAGCGGAAAGCGCTTATACACGTGGCGCCACAGGGCGAGAATGACCAGCATCGGAATCCACCATGTGCCGGTCGCCCAGTAGAACACGGTGAAGCCTTTGAGGAAGGGCAGCAGCGAACTCAGGTACGGGGCGTCGGGCGCATTCACGATCAGCAGCGATCCGGCCAGCGTCGAGATCGCCATCGCGCCCATATTGATCCAGTACGGCGGCGTCAGATCGCCGGGAGAGAACCGGAAAAACGTGTAGCGGTAGAAGATCAGCGACATCATCCAGATATACAGCATCCCGCCCCACAGCCACATCGACAGGGCGAGGAAGTTCAGTTCGAGCCGGTAAGGCTGGGCGAGGTGGTTTGCGAGTAGCGCGCCGAGCACCGCGATCGACTGGGTCGCGACGACCGCGAGCAGCCAGCCGCCGCTGATCCCCTGGTCCAATGTCGGCTTTTGCTCCTTGACGGTGAACGCGGTGAAGATCGTGTACGTCAGCCCCACCCACAGCGCGATCGCGACGAACCACAGCCCGAGCGCCGCGCGCTCGCTGCCGGCGAGGATCAGGAACTGGCTGCCGAGGATGCTGCTCGCCGCAACCGCGGTGAAGAAGCCCGGACCGCGCAGGTGATCGACCATGTCGCCGAAAAAGCGCTGCGGAAAGCGGATCATGCGCAGCACGTACAGCAGGCCGATGACGCCGTACATCGCGCAATTGACCACGAACAGCGCCCATGCCAGTCGCGGCATGGCGAGCAGGTCGGCCGTCAGGGAAATGATCCCGGTCGCCATGACCACGCCGAAATACGCCGGCGACATGGCCGCGAGATCGGCCAGGAGGCGGCTTGCGCCTGCTCGGGACATGTCTCCTCCTTATCCACGCCGGGATCAGGGGAAAAAGAATAGCACGCAGCGAGATGCCTCCCGGTCCGGGTCCATACCCCGGCAGGTCGCGATCGCGAGGATGGCCGGCACGGCGCGGCTCCCGATCCGCGCCGGGTGCAAGGTCGATGCCGGGTGGCGTGACTGCCGGATGGCACGGCAAGGCTCGAAGCCGCGACTGAGGTATGATCCGCGCACAAGCCGCTGCTCGGGAAATCGGGGATTGCTCTTTCGTTTCCGTCATTTCCGAAGAACAAGAAATTCATCGAAGACGGGGGGCCGAGGGTGCTGTCGCTGCTTCGCAACGTTGAGGCCATCTCCGCCAGCAGGAACAGGGCAAAACTGCATTACACGCTGCTGCGCACCGTATCCCTGCTCCTCGGCGGCAAGGCCGACGTGGGGATTTTCGCCTGCGCGCCGCAGGGCGAGGCCACGCTCAGGCTGTGTTCCGGTCCGACGATCATGAATTCGGCCCTCGCCCTCTGGCCCCCGCTCCTCGACCAGGTGCGCAGCGACGGCAGGGACATCACCCGCGTCGTGCACGGCCGGGTGTGCGGCGCGCTGATGCTGCAGGCATCGGAACTGGGCGGTGAGCCGCTGATCCTGGCCTACGGCACCGATCACGGCCCGCAGTCGAAGCCGGCGGACGAGGTGTCGGGCGAGATCGCGGTCCTGGCCCGCATCTACGGCAACCAGATCAGGCTGCTCGACTACAGCGAACTCGACTCGCTGACCCGCCTGCTCAACCGCAAGACGTTCGACGAGACCTTCGACCGGCTGCTGACGCCGCCCACCCCCGATGATGACGAGGTCATGGACGAGCGCCGGCATGCCGCACAAAACGACAGCCCGGCCTGGCTTGCCGTGATCGACATCGATCATTTCAAGCGGATCAACGATTCGTTCGGCCATCTCTTCGGCGACGAGGTTCTGCTGCGCATGGGGGAGCTGATGCGCAAGACCTTCCGCAGCGGCGACCGCTTGTTCCGCTTCGGCGGCGAAGAGTTCGTCGTCCTGCTCAACGCACCGGACGAAGCGCAGGCGCTGGCCACGTTCGAGCGCTTCCGGGTCTCGGTGGAAAGCCACCCCTTCCCCCAGGTCGGCACGGTGACCTGCTCCATCGGCTTCACCGCGGTGGCGGAAACGGACGTGCCGACCGACGTCGTCGGCCGCGCCGACGAAGCGCTCTATTTCGCCAAGGACAACGGCCGCAACCGGGTTTCCTGCTACGAACGACTGCTCGGCGATGGCCTCATCGCCAGGAAGGAGGAAGCGCCGGCCGGAACGGACTTCGACATCGACGCGCTGTTCGACCTCAAATGACGCCCCGCCCACTATGACGCCCCGCCCGCTGCGTCCGCCCGGCAGGACGTCGGTCCTCTCGAAGCGGCGCGGCACATCCGTCCGGCGGAAAATCAGGGAGACCGGGGCGGGTCAGACCGGTGCGTGGTCGCGCTCGGCCTCCCATCCTTTGCACGCCAGCGCCACCGTGCGCGGGACAGGGCGTACACCGGTGCGGTACTGGCTGACCGTGCGGCGCGTCAGGCCGATGGCCTCGGCGGCCGCATTGAGTGACAGATGATTGCGCTCCTGCCAGCGGCGGAACTCCAGGGCGTCGGTGCGACCCCGCTGCTCGAGCGCCATCTCCATGAGGCGGTCGGAACTCATCTCGGCATCGTCGTCCCACACGACCGTCCACCCGTAGTCGCCGACGCGGACGGCAGCGAACTGCTCGGCATCGGCGAGGTGACTCATGGCGCGGCTACCCGCGATGAGTTCCGACAGATCGACCTCGATGAGATTGCCGCCGACGTATTCAACGCGCAGACGGCTCCCCGGCAAGGCGGCGACGGCGGCGATGCGGTAAGCAGTTTTGCTCATGGCTTCTCTCCTCTATCTTCGGGGTTGTCGAGCCGTTTCCATTCGGCGCGGATTTCGGCTTCGTGAGCAACGACCCACGCGGCAGCGGCGTTGAGGACGGCTGCCGGAACTTTCTGGTGCGCATTCAGCGCGCTGCCGTCGAGATAGACCACCGCCATGCCGTCAGGATGGACGACATGCACATGAACGGGAGCGTGCTCTCCGTTGAGCACCTTTATCATCCAGTTCGATTCCGCGTGTATTTTCGCCACGGCCCGATGCTAGGGCAAATTTTGCCCTAAATCAAGGAAGTAGCCGCGCACATCCAACCCGATGGCGGTGCGACGACCTGGGCACCTCGACCTCCGTCCGTGGGGAGGAATCGGGCGCTATTTCTCCGGCCCGTACAGAAGTGAGCCTCGGCCGCGCGCCCGGCCAGCGCCGCGTAGCGTCCGAGGGGCGGTGAACTATAGTGAAAGCCCGGCCGCCGACGTGGATGTTGCCAGGGGGAGATCGGGGACCAGACCCCGGCGAGGGGGCATCGACGACACGGGCCGCCCCCGCCCGGCAGAGAGAGGAGAAGCATCATGATGGTCGCACGCTGGAGCATCGACGCGCGCTTCGGCTACAAGGCCGAGGTGGTCGACGCCTTGCAACGCTGGATGAGGGAAATCGGCAGCCAGATCGGCTGGAAGGCGGAAAACGTCCGCATCCTCACCGGCTCGGTCGGCACGCGCGAGGCCACGGTGCAGGCCGAGATCCTGATCCGCGACCTCGCCGAACTGAACGCCGCCTGGGACAGGCTCGCCACCCTCGATACCCACAAGCAGTGGAGCCAGGACCTCGAACCTTTCGTCGTCTCCGGCTCGCCGCGCTGGGAAGTGCTGCGCGTGGTCGGCTGAGCCCCCATGGAACGGAAAGGCGCCAGGCCTTCCGCCACACCGCTACACCGCGACTTTGGCTGCCAGAAAATGCGTCTGCGTAGCTGCGGCAGCCCTGGACGTAGGGGCGACCCGCCGGGTCGCCCCTACAGCGCCGTCCGGACGGATGCCCTGATATAAAAGGGATTAAGGCGTAGGAGCAGGGCTGCCGCAGCCACCCATAGTGGAGAAATTAGGGTCTGTCCCCTATTTCGCCCACAAGCAGTGGAGCCAGGACCTCGAACCTTTCGTCGTCTCCGGCTCGCCGCGCTGGGAAGTGCTGCGCGTGGTCGGCTGAGCCCCCATGGAACGGAAAGGCGCCAGGCCTTCCGCCACACCGCTACACCGCGACTTTGGCTGCCAGAAAATGCGTCTGCGTAGCTGCGGCAGCCCTGGACGTAGGGGCGACCCGCCGGGTCGCCCCTACAGCGCCGTCCGGACGGATGCCCTGATATCAAAGGGATTAAGGCGTAGAGGCAGGGCTGCCGCAGCCTCCCATAATGGAGAAATCAGGGTCTGTCCCCTATTTCGTTCTACGCCGCGAAAGACAAGGCCCGCCGGGGACAACCTCGGCGGGCCTTGCGGTCAAGCTTAGAGAAATTGGGGTCTGTCCCCTATTTCATACTACGATCTCAGCAAACTCCGGCTGCAATACAAGTACCGCCAATTGTCCATTGAATAGGAGCAGTAACTCCATTAGGAGTCAAAGTATACGTAAGGCTGTCCACAGCGTTTGAACCTGTCGCCGTAATTACCCCTTCATCCACTGCAACGGAGGCAACAACACCAGAAGCACCAGCTGCCGCCGGGATACCGCTACCACCAGAATCCACACCAGCCAACGCTGTAATTCTTCCCTCTTGAGCGGCCACTTCAAAAGCCAGTTTATAAGGTGCAGTCGCCAAAATCACCTCTGAAAATTTTGCCTTCTTTGTATACGTTTGATAGGCCGGCAGCGCCACCGCCGCCAGAATCCCGATGATCGCCACCACGATCATCAGTTCGATCAGGGTGAAGCCCTGTTGCATCTTTTTCATCTTCCTTCTCCTTGAAGGGTTTGTACCCGGTGACATTTCCGCCGCCAGCCGCGCTGCGGCCCGCGCCTCGGCTTGTACAGAGCAAACCCCGTGCCATGCCCGCCGGAGGTGGTTTTCAGGACGGCTGGCACACTCGCCCGTGCCAGACCCCGCGCGCGGGCGCGCCAGCGCCGCGCTACACTGTGTCCCTTCCCCGCCCCCTCCCGCCCCCTCCCGCCCTCTCCCGTCTCGCCCCGCCATGGACGCTATCCGCCTCGACACCGCCGCCGCCCTCACCGGCCTGAGCAAGCGCACGCTGTGGCGGCGGCTGGCCGGCGGCGCGCTGTGCGCGGTGGACGGCGCCGCGGGCGAAGCCACCCGGGTGCGGCTCGACGAAGTGCTAGCGCTGTCGCCGCTGCGCCTGGAGGCCGAAGCGCGCGGCATGATCCTCGACGCCGACCGCGGCGCGGCGCCGGCGCAGTGCGAGCTGGCGCTGCTGCTGCTGGAACACGGCTGGGTGACGGCGGCGGTGGCGTGGCTGGAGAAGGCCGCGCGCCAGCTCGACGCCGAAGCGCTGTACTGGCTCGGGCGGTGCACCCTGGCCGGCACCGGAATGGTTGCCGACGAGACCGCGGGCATGGAATGGCTGCGCCAGGCGGCGCGCCGCGGCCACGTCATCGCCCCGCAGCTGATGCGCCACCTGCAGGACCCGGCACGGCCGGCGCAGAGCCCGGCGGAGCTGGCGGCAGCGCTCGATGCGATCGAGCGCACGGTGGTGCTGCAGGCACTGCGCGACACCGCCGCCCCGGCCTGAAGCCGGCGGCGCGGCAGCGCGCGCTCAGTCCAGCACCAGGGCCAGCGCCAGGGGCAGGAAGGCGATCGCGGCGAGGTTGCCGATCAGCACCATCGAGGCGACCTTGGCCGGCTCCTGGCGGTAACGCTCGGCGAACATGAAGTTCAGCACCGCCGGCGGCAGCGCACCGAACACCAGCAGCATCGCCTGCTCGCGCGCGGGCAGCTCAATGAGCTGCAGCACCAGCCAGGCCAGCGCCATCCCGATCAGCGGGCGGGCGAGCGCGCCGAGCACGCCGATGCCGATTTCGCCGATGCGCGAGTCGGCCAGGCGCACGCCGAGGCCGAGCAGCATCAGCGGAATCGAGATCTCGCCCAGCATGCGGATCGCCATCAAGAGCGGCGGCCACACTTCGAAGCCGGTGAGGCTGACCGCCAGCCCGAGGAGGGTGGCGAACACCGAGGGCACGCGCCACACCGTGTGCAGGCGCGCACGGTGGTCGAGCAGCCAGGCGCCGAAGGAGAAATGCGCCAGGTTGGAGACCATGAAGATCACCACCATCGGCGCCAGCGCGGCATCGCCGAAGGCGAGCACCGCGAGCGGCAGACCGAGGTTGCCGCAGTTGTTGAACATGATCGGCGGCACCAGGGTCTTGGGCGCGATCCCGGTGGCGCGCGCGAGCCCCCACGCCGCCGCCCCCGAGCCCGCCACCACCAGCGCGGTGGCGGCGATCAGCGGCAGGTAGGCGCTGACCTCGAACGCCTTGCCGGCGAGCGCGGCGAAGATCAGCGCGGGGACGAAGACGTCCATGTTGAGCTGGTTGGCGTGCGCCAGGTCGGGCTTCATCCGCCGGCCGACGAAGTAGCCGAGCGCGGTGATCGCGAACAGCGGAAACAGGATGGAGACGATTCGCAGCAGCATGGGGTCGCGCTCGACAGGGCCGCTTCGGGGCGGAAACGCAGCCGGGCCGGCCGCGCAGGCCGACCCGGCAATCGGAAACGCGCGCAGCGCGCGGCTTAAAGCACGTAGCGCGCCAGGTCCTCGCGCTGGGCGAGCACGTCGAGGCGGCCGTCCACGTAGCCGGCGTCGATCACGACCTTGCCCAGGGCGGCGCTCTTGCCGGCTTCGAACGAGATTTCCTCGAGGAGCTTTTCCATCACCGTGTACAGGCGGCGGGCGCCGATGTTCTCGGTCTTCTCGTTGACCTGGAAGGCGATCTCGGCCAGGCGGCGGATGCCGTCGGCGGTGAATTCGAGCGCCACGCCGTCGGTGGCGAGCAAGGCCTGGTACTGGCGGGTGAGGCAGGCGTCGGTGCTGGTGAGGATGCGCTCGAAATCGCCCACCGACAGCGAGCCGAGCTCGACGCGGATCGGGAAGCGGCCCTGCAGCTCGGGGATTAGGTCGCTCGGCTTGGACAGATGGAAGGCGCCGCTGGCGATGAACAGGATGTGATCGGTCTTGATCATGCCGTACTTGGTCGAGATCGTCGTGCCTTCGACCAGCGGCAGCAAGTCGCGCTGCACGCCCTGGCGGGAGACGTCGGCGCCGTGGGCGTCGCTGCGCGCGGCGATCTTGTCGACCTCGTCGAGGAACACGATGCCGTTCTGCTCGACCGCGCGCAGCGCGTCGAGCTTGACTTCCTCATCGTTGATCATGCGCGCGGCCTCTTCGTCGGCGAGCAGCTTCAAGGCCTCGCGGATCTTGAGCTTGCGCTGCTTCTTCTTGCCCCCGCCCATGTTCTGGAACATGCCCTGGATCTGCTGGGTGAGCTCCTCCATGCCCGGCGGGGCGAAGATCTCGGCCTGCATCGAGGGCGCGGCGAGTTCGATTTCGATGTCCTTGTCGTCGAGTTCGCCCTCGCGCAGCTTCTTGCGGAATTTCTGCCGGGTAGCGGAATCGGGCGCCGGTTCGGCCGCGGCATCGAAGCCGACCGCGCGTGCCGGCGGCAGCAGGGCGTCGAGGACGCGGTCTTCGGCGGCGTCCAGCGCGCGGTCGCGCACCGCCTTCATCGCCCGCTCGCGGCCGTCCTTGACCGCGATTTCCATCAGGTCGCGGATGATGGTGTCGACGTCGCGCCCGACGTAGCCGACTTCGGTGAACTTGGTCGCCTCGATCTTGATGAAGGGCGCATGGGCGAGGCGGGCGAGGCGGCGCGCGATCTCGGTCTTGCCGACGCCGGTGGGGCCGATCATGAGGATGTTCTTGGGGGTGATCTCGCTGCGCAGCGGCTCGTCGACCTGGGCACGCCGCCAGCGGTTGCGCAGCGCGATGGCGACGGCCTTCTTGGCCTTGTCCTGGCCGACGATGTGCTTGTCGAGTTCGGAGACGATCTCCGGCGGGGTCATCTGGGTCATGGGGGTGCCCTCAGTCCAGCACTTCGATGGTGTGGTGGTGGTTGGTGTAGATGCACAGGTCGCCGGCAATGCCGAGCGCCTTGGAGACGATTTCCTTGGGCTCGAGCTCGGTGTTCTCGACCAGCGCGCGCGCCGCGGCCTGGGCGTAGGCGCCGCCGCTGCCGATGGCGACGATGCCCTGCTCGGGCTCGAGCACGTCGCCGTTGCCGGTGATCACCAGAGAGTGCTCGCGGTCGGCGACCGCGAGCATCGCTTCGAGGCGGCGCAGCATGCGGTCGGTACGCCAGTCCTTGGCCAGTTCCACCGCGCTGCGCAGGAGGTTGCCCTGGTGCTTGTCGAGCTTGGCCTCGAAGCGCTCGAACAGGGTGAAGGCATCCGCCGTGCCGCCGGCAAAGCCGGCCAGGATCTGGCCGTTGTACAGGGTGCGCACCTTGCGCGCCGACGCCTTGATGACGATGTTGCCCAGGGTGACCTGGCCGTCCCCGCCGAGGGCGACGCGCTTGCCGCGCCGGACCGACAGGATAGTGGTGCCGCGATATTGTTCCATGACGATTCCTCGCCGGCCGGGTGCCGGCGCCGTGTGACTGCGTAAACCCGCAAGTATGCGCGATACGGCAGCGGGAGGAATAGGCCGGCGCGCACGGCCCAGTGCCCGGGCAGGCGGCGCGCGGGAAACCATATTTCGGTAAAAATGCTTTCACAACAAGCATTAAGCTTTGCGCAAATAGAAATATCAAGATTTGCAACAGGTCATGCACCGGCCGCGCGCGCTCGGCTAGAATGCGGCGATGCACCCGAGAACCACTCGCGCCTCGGCCGACGCCAGCACCCCGTCCGCCGCCGCGCCGCACTTCGTCCTGCCGGTCCGAGTCTATTACGAGGACACCGATGCCGGCGGCGTCGTGTACTACGCCAACTACCTGAAGTTCTGCGAACGCGCGCGCACCGAATGGCTGCGCGCGCTCGGCGTCGGCCAGCAGGCGCTGCTCGCCGGCGAAGGCATCGCCTTCGTGGTGCGTTCGCTGCATGCCGACTACCTGGCTTCGGCCCGGCTCGACGACGCCCTCGAAGTCGTCAGCCGCATCGATACCCTGCGCCGCGCCAGCCTGCAGTTCGACCAGCAGGTACGCCGCGGCGACGAACTTTTGTTCAGCGCCCGGGTGCTTGTCGCCTGTGTCGATCTGCGCCGCCAGCGCCCGGCGGCGATTCCCCCATCCCTCCACGCCCTTCTCCAAAGCCCAGCATGACCGTCACCCACGATCTTTCCATCCTCAGCCTGATCAGCCAGGCGAGCGTCCTCGTCCAGCTCGTCATGGCGCTGCTCGCCGGCCTGTCCCTGGTGTCGTGGTACTGGATCTTCCGCAAGTCGTTCCAGATCCGCCAGGCGCGCAGCAACACCGACGGCTTCGAGCGCGACTTCTGGAGCGGCGGCGACCTCAACACCCTGGCCGAATCCGCCGGCCGCCATCAGGCCGAGGGCATGGAACGCATCTTCGAGGCCGGCTACCGCGAATTCACCAAGCTGCGCACCAAGGGCCACGACCACGGCGCCACCCTCGACGGCGCGCGCCGCGCGATGCGCGCCACCTACCAGCGCGAGATCGACGACCTCGAGGCCCACCTCGCCTTTCTCGCTTCGGTCGGCTCGGTGTCGCCCTACATCGGCCTGCTCGGCACCGTGTGGGGGATCATGAACTCCTTCCGCGGCCTCTCCAGCGTCGGCTCGGCCACCCTCGCCCAGGTCGCCCCCGGTATCGCCGAAGCCCTGGTCGCCACCGCGATCGGCCTGTTCGCGGCGATTCCGGCGGTAGTGGCGTACAACCGCTTCGCCCACGACATCGACCGCCTCGGCATCCGCTTCGAGAGCTTCATGGAAGAGTTCTCCAACATCCTGCAGCGCAACCTGCGCTGAGCGGACGGGAGAGCACAGCCCCATGCGACAGCGCCGCCTGATGAACCAGATCAACGTCGTGCCCTACATCGACGTGATGCTGGTGCTGCTGGTAATCTTCATGGTCACCGCGCCGATGATCCAGCAAGGCACGATCAACGTCCCGTCCGCGGGTGCGGGCACCCCCCCGCCGCAAGCCGAGGCCATCTTCATCGAGGTCAAGACCGGCACGAGCGGGGGGCTAGCGCTAGCCCTGCGCCCCAGCACCAGCGGCAATTCGCTCCCGATCCGCAATGATCAGCTAGAAACTGCCCTGAAGGACGCAATCGCGAAGAACCCGGAGCAGACCTTCCTCGTCGCAGCCGAAAGCAAACTCGAATACCAGAAGGTAATCGACGTACTCGAGACTGCACGCAGCGCCGGGGTGCGCAAGATCAGCCTCGTCACCCAGAGTGCGACGACCGCGAAATGAGGGATCACCCAGCACCATCCCGCCGTGAGGCGCCCGGCAAGTGGCAGTCACTAGGACTGGCCTTGGCTGTCCACGTGGGGCTTTTCCTGTTTCTGTTCTTCGGCGTGCGCTGGCAGAGCCCGCCACCGGCCGCGCTTGAGGTAGGGCTGACCTCAATGCCCGCGCAAACCGCCCTCCCCGCCGCACGTCAGCAGCCGGAACCGAAACCCGAACCAAAGCCCGAACCGAAACCGGAGCCCAAGCCCGAACCGAAGCCTGAGCCGAAGCCTGAGCCGAAGCCCGAACCCAAACCTGAGCCCAAGCCCGAACCGCCCAAGCCCGTGCCGGCCCCCAAGCCCGAAATCGTGACCAAGGCGCCGGAGAAAAAGCCCGAGCCCCCCAAACCCGCGCCGAAGCCCGAACCGAAGCCCAAGCCCGAACCCAAGCCGAAGCCCGAACCCAAGCCCGAGCCGAAGCCGAAACCGGAACCCAAGCCCGAGCCGAAGCCGAAACCGGAACCCAAGCCCGAGCCCAAGCCGCAGCCCAAGGCGGAACCGAAACCCGCTCCCCAGCCGGTCCAGGACGACTACATGGCGCAGCGCCTGGCGCAGGAAACCCGTCGCGCCGAGGAGGCCCGCCTCGACAACCTGCTGCGCCAGGAAGGCGCGCGCGCCGCCGCGGCGGGGAGCGCAGGCGACGTGGACCGCTACCGCGCAGCGATCGCCGGCAAGGTGCGCGGCAACCTGCTGCGTCCGCCCGGCCTGGCCGGCAACCCCGAAGCGGTGTTCGAGGTCGACCAGCTGCCCAGCGGCGAAGTGCTCAACGTGCGCCTGAAGCGCTCGTCGGGTGTGCCGGCGCTGGACGATGCGATCGAGCGCGCGATCCGGAGATCGAGCCCCTTGCCGCTACCCGAAAACCGCAACCTGTTCCAGCGCACGCTGGAGCTGAAATTCCGCCCGCTGGCGGACGATTGAGTCCGCCATGTCTATAATCCGCGGCTGGAGCCGAACCACCATGAAGAATCCCCTTTCCGCCTTCCGCCTGCTCGTCGCCACCTTGCTCGCCGGCCTCGCATTCGCCGCCCACGCCCAGCTCTCGATCGAGATCACCGGCGCCGGCGCCGCGCGTTTCCCGGTGGCGATCCCGATCTTCGAAAACGAAGGCCGCCTGCCGCAGAGCGTAACCGACGTGGTGCGCGCCGACCTCGAGCGCAGCGGCCTGTTCAGCCTCGTCGACCTCGGCCCGCTGCCGCTGCCCGAGGCGGTGCGCCCCGATCTCGCCGCGCTGCGCGGGCGCGGCGCCGACGCGGTGCTGACCGGCACCCTCGCGCCGCTCGCCGATGGCCGCTACGAAGCGCGCTTCCGCCTCTTCGACACCCAGAAGCAGCTCGAGCTGGGGGCGATGGCGCTGCCGATGAGCCCGGCGCAGAACCGCCTCATCGGCCACCGCATCGCCGACTTCGTCTACGAGAAGCTCACCGGCCTGCCCGGCTACTTCGCCACCCGCATCGCCTACGTGGTCAAGACCGGGCCGAACTTCGAACTCCAGGTCGCCGACGCCGACGGCATGAATTCCGCCACCGCGCTGCGCTCGCGCGAGCCGATCATCTCGCCGGCGTGGTCGCCCGACG
Source organism: Thauera aromatica K172 (assembly GCF_003030465.1). GTDB lineage: Bacteria > Pseudomonadota > Gammaproteobacteria > Burkholderiales > Rhodocyclaceae > Thauera > Thauera aromatica. The sequence continues at coordinate 3,072,265 of NZ_CP028339.1, forward strand.
GCCAGCGCCTGGCCTACGTCTCCTTCGAGCAGAAGAAGCCGATCATCTACGTCCATGCGCTGGCCACCGGCCAGCGCCGCGTGGTGGCCAACTTCAAGGGCTCGAACTCGGCCCCGGCGTGGTCGCCCGACGGCAGCCAGCTCGCCGTGGTGCTGACCAAGGACGGCCAGTCGCAGCTCTACGCGCTCGGCGCCGACGGCTCCGGCGTGCGCCGCCTGGCCCAGTCCTCCGGCATCGACACCGAGCCGTTCTGGGGTACCGACGGCCACATCTACTTCACTTCCGATCGCGGCGGCAGCCCGCAGATCTACCGCATTCCCGCCAGCGGCGGCAACGCCGAACGGGTGAGCTTCGACGGCAACTACAATGTTTCGCCGCGTCTGTCGGGCGACGGCAAGCTGCTTGCCTTCATCACCCGCAACGCCGGCCGCTTCCAGGTGGCCGCGCTCGACCTCGCCAGCCGGCAGACCACGATCCTCACCGATTCGGCACGCGACGAATCGCCCAGCTTCGCCCCCAACGGCCGCATGATCCTCTACGCCACCGACAGCGGTGGCCGGGGCGTGCTGTCGGCGGTGTCGACCGACGGGCGCATCCGTCAGCGACTGACGGTGCAGGCCGCCGATGTCCGCGAACCCGCCTGGGGTCCGCAGATCCGGTAACGACAACGCGGCGCAAACGCCGCACCCCTCTGCTGTCTTCACAACACAAGTACTGGAGCACTCTCATGAAGAAACTCGCCCTCCCCGCCCTGCTCGCCCTGGCCCTCGCCGCGTGCTCGAGCACCGGTCCCGAAACCACCGGAGCTTCGGTCGAAGACCGCGGCGCCGGCGTCGCCACCGTGACCGCCCCGGGCGCTGCGGGTAGCGGCATCGCCGCGCTCACCGACCCCAACAACATCCTCTCCAAGCGCAACGTGTTCTTCGACTTCGACAGCTTCGTCATCAAGCCCGAAGCCCGTCCGCTGATCGAAGCCCACGCCCGCTTCCTGGTGCAGAACCCGCAGATGAAGATGCTCGTCCAGGGCAACACCGACGAGCGCGGCAGCCGCGAATACAACCTCGCCCTGGGCCAGAAGCGCGCCGACGTCGTCAAGCAGGCGCTGATGCTGCTGGGCGCGCGCGAAGCGCAGATCGAGTCGGTCAGCCTGGGTGAAGAGAAGCCGCGTTGCGACGACCGCACCGAGGCCTGCTATGCCCAGAACCGCCGCGGCGAAATGCTCTACTCCGGCGAGTTCTAAAATGAAGCGCCTTCTGCCGCTGGCGGCATTCCTCACCTTCGCTTCCGTCGGCCCGGCGCACGCCCAGCTGTTCGGGGGCGACACGGAAGCCCGCAACCAGATCCATCAGCTGCGCCAGGACGTCCAGGGCCAGCTCGAAACCACCGGCCGCGGCCAGCTCGAACTCGCGATGCAGAACGAGCAGCTGCGCGCCGAGGTGGCGCGCCTGCGCGGCCAGATCGAGTTGCTGACGAACGAGGTGGAAACGCTCAAGCAGCGGCAGAAGGATTTCTACGTCGATCTCGACGCGCGTCTGCGCCAGATCGAAACCGGCGCCCCCGCCGCACGGGCGGGCGGCGACCCGGCGGCGGAGTCCGCCGACTACGAGGCCGCCCTGAACCTGCTCAAGGAAGGCAAGCACCAGGACGCGCTCACCGCCTTCGACACTTTCCTCACCCGCTACCCGAACGGCAGCTTCAGCGCCGGCGCCCACTTCTGGGCCGGCAACGCCGCCCTCCAGGGTCGCGATACCGCCAGCGCCAACAAGCATTTCAATGCCGTGCTGCAGAACTGGCCGCAGGACAACGTCGCCCCCGACGCCATGCTCGGGCTGGCCAACAGCCAGCAGGCGATGGGCGATGCCGCCGCCGCACGCCGCACGCTGCAGGGCTTGGTCGAGCGCTACCCGCAGAGCAACGCCGCCCAGGTCGCACGCCAGCGCCTGAGCGCCCGCTGAGCGCATGCCGCCGATCGAGACCGGGGCGGACGCCACCGTCCGTCTGCGCATCACCGAAATCTTTGCCTCGCTCCAGGGCGAATCGAGCCGGGTCGGGCTGCCCACCGTCTTCGTCCGCCTCACCGGCTGCCCGCTGCGCTGCACCTGGTGCGATACCGCCTACGCCTTCAGCGGCGGCAGCCCCCGCAGCGTCGACGACATCCTCGCCGAAGTCGCCCGCCATGGCCTGCGCCACGTCTGCGTGACCGGCGGCGAGCCGCTCGCGCAGAAGGGCTGCCCGGCGCTGCTCACCGCGCTGTGCGACGCCGGCCATTCGGTGTCGCTGGAGACCAGCGGCGCGCTCGACATCGGCGGCGTCGATGCGCGCGTGTCGCGCATCATGGACCTCAAGGCACCGGGCTCGGGCGAAGCCGCGAAGAACCGCTACGCCAACCTCGCCCTGCTCAACGCGCACGACGAACTCAAGATCGTGCTCGCCGATGCTGCCGACTACGAATGGGCGAAGCGGCAGATCGCCGAGCACGCCCTCGCCGAACGCTGCCCCGTGCTGCTGTCGCCGGTGGCGGGCAGCCTCGCCCCCGCCGAACTCGCCGGCTGGATCGTGCGCGACCGCCTCCCGGTGCGCTTCCAGCTGCAGCTGCACAAGATCCTGTGGGACGACGCCCGCGGGCGCTGAACGCCCTCGCCGCCCTGCGCTGCCGGGCCCACGGCAGCCGGCTCCGCCGGCCGTTTCCGACTTCCTGGAGCCTCGCCTCATGAACACGCCTCCCCGCGCCGTCGTCCTTCTCTCCGGCGGCCTCGATTCCGCCACCTGCCTTGCGATCGCCCGCGACCAGGGATTCGAGACCTACGCCCTGTCGGTCGCCTACGGCCAGCGCCACGCCGCCGAACTGACCGCCTCGAAGCGGGTCGCCGACGCCCTCGGCGCAAAGGAACACCGCCTGGCGCGGGTCAACCTGGGCCAGTTCGGCGGCTCGGCGCTCACCGACCCCGCCATCGCCGTGCCCGAGGACGAAGGCGCCGTGGGGGAGTCCGCCATTCCAGTCACCTACGTGCCGGCACGCAACACGGTGATGCTGTCGATCGCGCTGGCCTGGGCGGAAGTGCTCGGCGCCAGCGACATCTTCGTCGGAGTCAACGCGGTGGACTATTCCGGCTACCCCGACTGCCGCCCCGAGTTCATCGCAGCCTTCGAGGCCATGGCCAACCTCGCCACCCGGGCGGCCGTCGAAGGCGCCCGCCTGCGCATCCACGCGCCGCTGATCGCGCTGTCGAAAGCGGACATCATCCGCCGCGGCAGCGCGCTCGGCGTGGACTACGGCCTCACCGTGACCTGCTACCAGGCCGACGACGCCGGCCGCGCCTGCGGCCGCTGCGAGGCCTGCCGCCTGCGCGCCGCCGGCTTCACCGCCGCCGCCATCGACGACCCGACGCCCTACCAGCCACCCCTCGCCTGAAGCACACACGCGCTGCAGACGGCATTCCGCTGTTGACGCATCGACAGCCATCCACTATGATTCGCGCTCGTTTTTCGGGTCGTTAGCTCAGTTGGTAGAGCAGCGGACTTTTAATCCGTTGGTCGCAGGTTCGAGTCCCGCACGGCCTACCAAGAAAATCAGGCACTTAGGCCAATCCTTCGGGGTTGGCCTTTTTGCTTTCCGGCCTCATGTAGCCACCATGTAGCCAAATCCGGGCAGTGTAGCCACCGCGCAGCCACGCGGCCGGCCTCGCTGGTGCAGCGTGCGAACTCTCCCAGCGCCAGCGGTCAAGCGGGTCCTTCCGAGCCGTCCCCGCCGCGGGTAGTTCGAACCCCGGCGCTCCGCCAGCGCCAGAAAGTTGCCAGGGGTTAATCGGGTTAAGTTTCTGCGGCGGCGGCCTTCACTGCCTGCCCAGCTCGCGGGGCGCAACCAGCACATGCATTAACAGAACCCCCCTTGGAATAATTCTCAATTAGCCAGAGGGCACGGTTCGAATTACCCGCGGCGGGGACGGCTCGGAAGGACCCGGAAGCCTCCCGGCCTGGTGCAGCAGGATGGGGCGGCGATGCGGAAGGCTGCCGCACCCATTCCACCGCGTCAGCTCTTCCCGCTCCAGCGGCGGCGGGCGAACTCGGCCAGCAGCACCGCTTCGGCCTGGTCGTGCGTCGGTCCTTTGGGTCGAGGCCAGCCAGCCAGGCCGGGCACAAGGTCGATTGCCTTCCTGATGCTCTCGGCCTTGTCGCTGGTCAGGCCGAAGGCGCGCTTCCAGGCCTGCGGGGCCGCGTAGTCGGTCGGCACCGCCAGCGCGGACAGCACGCCTTCCACGGCTCCGAAGGCACGGCCGAAGGTGAAGATGCTCGGCGCACCCTGTCCGGGCCGGCTCGCTACCTGCTCCAGCACGCACAAGGCGAAGGGCGCGCCGCCGGTCGCTTCGGTGATGCCCTCCAGCCAGGCGCGGACTTCGCGGCCCGACACGCGCCGGCTCTTGCCGTGCGGCTCGGTCGGCATCGTCACCACGTCGACCAGCCGGCCGGCGTCAGTCAGCACGGCCAGCGCACCAGATAGACCGGGGTCGATACCCAGGAAAAGGCGGGCGCTCATGCCGCAACCCCTCCCAGCATCGGCGCGAGGCGGTGCCAGATGCCGCGCACGGCTTCCACGTCTCCGGCGCAGTAGGTCGCCACCCGTTCCAGGTCGCCGGCCTTCCACCACTGCCACGCTTGCGAGCCGTTGCCCTCGGCCTTCGGGTCGGGCAGCGCCAGGGCACGGCACAGGGCTTGCAGGCTGATGCGCTCGCGGTAGCCTGCCCACGCCATCATGCTGCAGCCGTATTCCCTGCCGGCCCGGGCATTCGGGCCGGGCAGCGGGAAGGGCGGGCGCAGGCCGTGCACGATACAGCGTCGCCACAGGAAGCCCAGGTCGAAGGCGGCATTGTGCGCGATGAAGTACGGCGCATCCGGCCAGATGGTGCGGCCTTCGGCGCTGGTGACGGCTCCGGCGGCGGTCCAGTCCTGCACCACCTCGAAGAAGCGGCGCAATAGCTCGGCTTCGGCCTGGTCGGTCGTGCGGGTCAGCACCAGCGGGGGCGCGTCGTCGTCGCGTGCAAGCCCGATGGCGATAACCTGCCCGGCGGCTCCGTCCAGGGCGGTGCGGCCGATGGCCTCCAGCGCGGCGGCTTCGCCCTCGGTCTCGTGCCAAGCGGCAACAGTCTCGGGCTTCTTGTAGTTGGCCGGCGGGCGGATGCCGGCGCGGATTGCGGCAATGGTGTCCGCGTCCTCGGTCGGCGCGGTCTCGATGTCCAGATAGATGATGGTCATGGCTTGGGTCTCCAGGCGCACGCCAGCCCGTGCGGGCCGGCGGCGCGTTGTGTGGGGTCAGAAGGGGATGTCGTCTTCGAAGTCTGCGAAGCCAGCGCCAGCGGGTGCATACGTCTGCGCAGGGGCGGCGGGGGCCGGGGGCTGTGCGCTCAGGGCTGGTGCAGGGGCGGGCCTCGATGCGACCGGCGCAGGCAGGCTCACAGACTTGGGCGCGCTGGCGGCCTGGTACTCGGGCGAGGCGCTGATGGTCTCCTGCAGGCGCGAGGACAGCCCGGCAAAGACGTTCCAGTCTGGCGCGGACAAGTCGAACAGCACGGCCGCGTCAGCCAGCTCGGGCGCGCTCATGCCCTTCGGGACGGGCGACACGCTCAGGATGTTGGCGTACTGCTTGCCGGCGCGCTCGATGTGCACCAGATTCAGCATGCAAGGCGCGTTCAGCAGCTTCCCCACATTAAAGGCGCGCAGCTCTTCATCGGTGAAGGCGCGGCCTCGCCACTGCTCCAGGAAGGCGCGCAGTTGCGCTTTCTTGTGCAGGCTCGCGGTCATGCGGCGGCTCACCCGGTGCGGGGTGCCGTCGCTGCGCAGCTCGGCAAGCTCGAACGTCAGCAGGATTTTCGGCTGCGTCTTGGTCTCGCCCTGGTAGGTCGATTCCTGCGAACCCAGGTCGATGACGGCGCAGCAGCGGGCAGCGGTCGCGCCAGCGGGGGGAAGCTCGAACTCGGTCGAGTCGGTTGCGGTGATGGTCAGTGCCATTTCAGATGCTCCAGAAGGGGGAATGGTCGGCTCGGTCTTGGTCTCGGTCTGGTGGTGTTCATCCTGGTCACGGACCAAGGGCCGGATGCAGCCGGAAGCCGGCGCAGCTCTCGCCCTGGTCGGCGGGCAGTCGGCGCAGCGGGTGATGCTCGCCATAGGCCGGCAGCAGGTCGGGCCGGTCGGCGCTGGCGCAGTAGCCGAGGGCACGGCCGGGGCGGGCGAAGTGGGCGCACCAGCGGCAGCGGGGCGGGGTCGAGTGTTTTCCCGTTTTTCCCGTTTCGGTCCGTTTCGGGAACTCCGGGATTTCCCGTTTTTCCCGCCCCCCGTATACGGGGCGGGAAAGAACGGGACGAACGGGAAGGGTTTTCAGGAAAGCCATATCCACCCCTCCGCGTGCCCCAGGTTTCCACGGCCCACTAGTCCGGTGATGGCGGCTTGCGCTCGCTCCCGGCGGCGCTTGGGTTCGCAAGGCAGCGCATTGCCGGCTGCGGTCGTTGCGGTCTCCAGCGGGATGCAGGGGCGGCCGGGCGGGGCGGAAGCCATGCCATAGGCGCGGGCGTCCTTCAGGGCGGCGGCGATGGCATCGAAGGCGAGGCGCATGTTTCCACCACCGGGCAGCGCCACCCGGCGCAGCGCATCGGCGGCGCGCTCTTCTGGCGCGACCACGCAGGACGTAACCGGCTCGCCGTCCTCGTCGGTCTCCAGCTCCACCACCTCCAGGCGGAAGGGGTGCGCGTCTCCGTCGCTGCCGTCCTTGCTCTTGGCGGTGCGCCACTCCCGCCGGTCGTCGGTGCGCGTTACCTCGATGGCGGCGTCCAGCGCACCAAGCAGGGAGGAATGCCCACGCAGCCCCTTGGTGCTGTCCTTGCCGGTGTGATGCACGGCCAGCACCAGCCCGCCAAGCTCGGCTTGCAGGGCCTTCAGGGCGGCGATGACTTCGCCCATGTCGGCGCTGGTGTTCTCGTCCATGCCGGGCGCGGATGCGGCCAGGGTGTCGATACACAGCACGCCGCCGGGCTGGCCGGCGGCGCGGGCGGCGCTGATAATGTCGGCGCGGTCTTGGGGCTGGCGCAGGTCGAGGGGGGCCAGAATGAAGCGCATTGCATCCGCGATGCCGTGCCGGGCCTGGTGCGCGCGGACTCGTTGCGCGATGCCGGCTTCGCCTTCCAGGCCGATGTAAAGCACAGGGGCGGGCTTCACCCGGCAGGCGAACCAGTCACGGCCGGCGGCGATGGCGGCCAGCAGGTCGAGTGCGAGGAAGGACTTTCCGCACGATGGCGGGCCATAGAAAGCGGCGATGCCCTCCAGCGGCAGCACGCCACGCACGCGCCAGCGCACAGGGGGGCGGCTCACCAGCTCGGCTGCGCTCACAGGGCGGAAGCGTTGCGGCGGGGTGCGCTCGGTCTTCAGCAGTTCGGCCAGCCCGTCGAGGCCGTGCGCGGCGGCGTAGTCGTTGGCGTCGTAGTTCGGCGGGCAACTCTCGGGCAGCGCTACCCAGGCCACCGGGCCACCGATGCCGGCGGCAATCGCTGCGGCCTGGTGCTCGGCTCCCCGGTCGGGGCACAGCACGAGGCGCAGGCCGGGGTAGTGCTGGCGCAGGGCGCGGGCGATGGTGTCGAGATTGCCCTTGCCGAAGCACGCCACCGCAGCGCGGCCGGTCGCTTGATACAGGCTCGCAGCGGTCGCCACGCCTTCGGCCAGATACGCCACGCCACCCGCGAAGGCTTCGGGGCTTGGGCGGCCTTCTGGCGCATCCTGGTGCACCGCCAGCGCACCACCGGCAATGCGGCAGCCGGGCAGGCTCAGCTTCGGCGGACCGGCCTCGGGGCTCACCAGTTGCAGGCTTTGCAGCTCGCCACGCTCGATGTTCCAGACAGGCAGCGCCAGCCAGCCGGCGCAGTCGTGCCCGGCGATGGTCAGGCCGGCCGATGCAATGCGCAGGCCATCGGGGGCGATGCCCTTGCGGGTCAGGTAGTCATGCGCGGCGGGGGCGGGCTCAAATCGGCTCCAGAGGGCGGCAGGGTCGGCGAACGTACCCTTGCCCTCCCGGCGGGGCGTTTGCGGCTCCTGTGCCGTTCTGGCGCGTTCTGAGCGGTCCTCTGTCTGTCGGTTGACTGGTCGACTGTCAAATACAGGATGGACCGGAGCCGGGCTCCCGTCGGTCGTGTCCTGCCATCCAGCGGCGCGGGCAGCAGCAAACAGCGTCCCCGCTCCGATGCCTTCGCCCTTCATGCTGTTCCAGGTCGAAAGACAGTCCGATTCATCGCGGTAGTTGCCGGCGGTCTCACTCCAGGCGTGCCAGTCCTCGAAGGCGAGGCCGGCGGCCTTCGCGGCCATGCCCAGGCGCACCCATTCCGGGCGCGGGCATCCGGCGTCCAGGCTCCACAGCGCGGACCGGGCGCGCTCAAGCTCGCGTCCGGGGTCGAAGTCTCGGGGCTTCATCATGCGAACCACGGGACGGCGCGGGCGAAGGCGTCAGCCGTCAGCATCGCAGCGAGGGCGAGCCACGCGGCGAGGTCGGGCCGGATGAGGCCGGCTTGGTGCGGGCGCGAGGGGCGGTCGAGGCGATAGCGGGCGATGTGGGCAGCTTCGCCATTGGCAAGCGTCACCGGCACGCGCTCGGTCTCGATGCGCCAGCCCAGGCCACGCAGGACATGCACGGCGGCGGCCAGTCGCCAGCCTCCGGCGTCGTCGAGGAATTGGCGCTGGTCGAGGTCTCCGCGTTTCAACAGCAGGGCGAGGGCTTCGGCCGCCCGGGTGTTCGGGCTGGGCAGGGTCGGCGCTTCGCTGGCGCGCTCCAGGCCGGGCAGGTCGGTTTGCTGCGGGGTAGAATGGGCGCTGGTGTTCGCGCTCGGTACTGCTTCGGCGGGCCGGGCGCTTTTCATTGCGCCACCTCCACCGGACGCGGCGAGGTCAGGCGCTCCACCGCATCGGTAGGCCACAGGAGGCGACCGTTCGGCATCTTGCGCGGACGCAGGCCGAAGTAGTGCCCATCCCTGCACAGTGCAGCGCGCAAGCTCTGCGGCTTCAGGCGCAGTTGGCCGGCCAGTTCTTCAGTCGAGATTCCCATTTCGTTGAACTCCAATCACTCCGCATGTGCGGCATGGGATGCAGTTCAACGAGTTGGGGAAAAGCGGGAAAATCCGGGGTTTCCTCGTGGGGAATTCGGGGGTTACTTGCCGATGGCGCGTAGTTGCCCGGCCGGACTCATGTCGACGGCGGCGGCGGGCGAGGGGCCACCGTACCGGGCGCAGCACTCCGCCTCGATGCTCTCCAGATAGTACCAGCCTCGCTTACCGTCAGGGCTCGCCCCTTCCGGTACGCGGCAGGCTTTCGCCCACAGCTCGGGGCGGTCGAGAGCCGAAGCAAGAGCCTCGAACCTTCGGCCCAGGCGCTTGATGATGGCGGCGCGCTTCATGGGGGTGAGGCTGGCGGGCTCGGCCTCTTTCTGGCGCGCCTCGGCTTGCTCCAGCGGGCGAAGCCATGCGCGGATGTGTTCGCTTGGCTCGATGCCTTGCGCTGCCAGGAAGTCACGGAAAGCGGCGCGCTCGATGACGTGACAGGTAACGGTGCGCTCGCCTACCTTGATGGGTTGAATCACGGTCGGGGGGCGGTCGTCGTTGCAGAAAAGTCCACGCGCCCAGGTCGAGCGGGGCGCGTTCCAGTTCGTGACGGCGCGTCGCTCCATCTCGTTCTCCGTCCTGGTGCGCTCCACGGTCGGCAGGGTGCCGTCCTCGATGTTGGTGCGCAGCGCGTCAAGCAGCGCGGCTTGGTCTCGTCTGGCTCGCTTCTTCTCGGGGTCGGTGCCCTCGTATGGATGTTGCAGCCGGGCGAGGTTTTCGGGCGTGAAGGCGTCGGGCCAGCCGGCGGCGCGCTCTTCGGCGGTCAGTTTCACCCAGGGGGTGCGGACGGCCTTGTTCCACGCTACGTCGGCGGATGCGGACGGGCGCTTCAGCTCCAGGGCTCCCCGCATAGCTGCTCGGTCGGTTCGGTCGGTCATGTCTCGGTCTGCGCTCCATCGTGCGCGCCATCGGAAAGGGTGCCGCCCCAGGCCGGCGATGGTGTCCGGCTCTTCCCCCCGTCGGGGTAGGGGCGGCGTTGGTCGGTTAGGCGGCGTCGAATGAACCTGCGCTCAGTCGACGTAGACAATCGCGCGGCCGTACTTGTCGGCCATCGCATCACGCGCCTGGTCTGCGCGCTCCTTCGAGTAGAACCACGGACTCTTGCGCTCCTTGCCGTCGCGCAGCCACAGCACGCGGAAGCGCTGGATGCCGAACGAGCGCAGCGCGGCCTTTGCAGCGCGACGGGTGTCATTGCGGGTGGTGGTGGTAAGGTTCTCGGTAGCCATGATGTGATTCTCCAGTGATTGCTTCATGGTCAGGGGCGGCGCGGTGTTCCTGCACCACGCGCGCCCCGCTTCATGCCGGCATCCGGCCGGCGGCGGTTCTTCTCGGTCAGGCGGTGCGCTCCAATCGCACCACGGCGCGGCTTCCGGTGGCCTCGGCGTAGCGGGCCAGGGTGCGCATGCTCGGCATGGTGCGGCCACTCTCCAGGCGGGCGATGGTCGATTGCGTCGTGTGCATGCGCTCGGCAAGCTCGGATTGCGTCAGGCCGGCGCGGGCGCGGGCGGCGATAAGCTCGCGGGCAAGGTCGAACTCCGGCGCTTGCGCGCCGTACTCGGCGCGGGCTTCGGGGTTCGCCAGGATGCGGGCCTTCAGGTCAGCAAGCTCAGTCATCGGTCAGGCGCTCAGGGCCTCGATGACGGCGGCGGGGTTGCGCTCGATGACGTTCAGCAGCACCAGCGCGGGGCCGTGCGGCGTGCGGTCGCCTCGCTCCCAATGGCGAAGGGTTGCCGTCGAGAACCCGAAGCGCGCGGCGAACTGCTCTTGCGTCATGCCCACCTTGGCGCGCAGGGCCTTCACATCCACCGGGCGCGGGCGGCGAATCCGTGTGCCCGGCGCGGGATGCCCTTCGGCATGCTCGATGGCCTCTTGCAGGCCACGCTTGATGCTCTCGAATGCGGTGCTCATGGCTTTAGGCTGCAATCCGCGCCACGGGCGGGCGCTCCTTGGCGCGCAGGCCGGCATTCCACATATCGCGCTGCATCTGCACCCTCAGCCAGAATCCGGGCGTCGTGCCCAGCGCCTCAGTCAGCCTAAGGTCCATGTCGGCGGTGATGGCGGCGTGCCCGTGCAGGATGCGCGAAAGCATCACGCGACTGATGCCGATGTGGGCGGCAAAGGCGGTCACGCTCATATCCATATCTTCCAGCCAGCCGGCCAGTAGTTCGCCAGGGGGTGCGGGGTTGTGCATATCCATTGCCGTGCGCCTCAGTGATAGTCCAGATAGTCCAGCAGCTCCACGTCAGAGCCTACGAAACGGAAGGTCAAACGCCAGTTGGCCTGTACCGTCATCGAAAAGAATCCGGCGCGGTCGCCTGACAATCCGTGCAGTCGCCATGCGGGGCGGGCAAGGTCGGCAGGACCAGCGGCAGCGTGCAAAGCGGTCAGCATCTCGCTCAGGCGCTTGGCGTGCATGGGCTGGATTCCCGCTTGCGTGCCTGTCCTGAAGAAAGCCTCAAGCCCCTTATGGCGAAACGATGTAATCATAGCCCGTATATTACCGCTTTACAAAACAGCCGGCAAAACCACTCACGCCACCACGCGCAGCGCGGGCGCGGTCTCTTCCTGGTGCGCCTGCTCGATGCCGGCCTGCTCCAGAATCCATGCTTCAATCTTCGTGTGCCACTGGCGCAGCAGGTCAATCGGTCGCACGCGGTAATGCTTCTCAGCGGTCGCGCTCGGCTTGTGGCCTTGGATTTGCGCCACGATGCCGGCGGGCACTTCGCACCACTCGGACAGGCTGCCGAAGCTGCGGCGCAGGCCGTGAATCGTCAGCGGCGGCAGGCCGGCGTCCCTCAAGGCGCGGTTGTGCGCAATGCGCGGCTCTTGCAGGCGGCCGGATGCGGCTGTCTTGCTGGCGAACACCCAGGGCGAAGGCTCCCAGGCATCAAGGTCGTTGCGGGTGCGCTTGCCGTGAAGGATGCGATGCTCGGGCGGCGGGGTGTCGTTGCGGCGCTTCAGGTCTTGCAGCAGGCCGGCGACATAGGGCGTCAGCGGGATGGTGCGCTCGCCTTCCACCTTGTCGCGGATGATGATTTTGCTCCAGCGGAAGTCGACGTCGGTCCATCGCATTTCGGCCACTTCTTCGCGGCGTGCGCCAGTCAGCAAGGCCACTTGCAGATAGGCGGCCTGCACCGGGTTGGGGATGGCGCGCACGTGCTCGAACCAAGGGCGCAGCATTTCGCGTTCCAGTGCGTCCTGCTTGGCTTGGCGCTTGGGCAGTTCATCGCGGGCGATGCGGCCGGCGCAGGCGTCGGCGTGAATCTGTCCCTGGTACTCGGGGCGGTCGGCGCACCAGTTGAGGAAGGCGCGCAGCAGGCGGAAGGCGAGCGCGGCTTGCGTCGGGCGCTTGGCGGCGTCGTCCTTCAGGAAGGCGCGCACGGTCTTGGCGTCGATTCTGGACAGCGGCAGCGCCAGCAAGGGGCGCAGTGCTCCGGGCTGGGTCTTGCCGTCCTTGGTCGTCTTGCGCCCGCGCGTGATGGTCTCGCCCCCCGCTTTGCTCAGGTTCAAGTGGTCCTGGTAACTGCGTTCGCCCCACTTCGGGCGGCGGGCCTCGATGTATGCCTCCCAGGCCACGAGCGCGGGTTCCTCGGTTCGGCGCTCTTCCTCACGCCGGGCTTCGGCGGCGGCGATGCGCTCGCGCTTCTGCTCTCGCGGGTCGTTACCCTGGTCAATCTCGGTTTGCAGGCGGCGGGCCTCGGCGCGGGCGCCGTCGAGGTTCCAGGCGCGAACGTCCCCGATGGTCACGCGGATGGTTTGCCGGTTCAGCTTGCTCTCGAAGATATACGACTTCGCGCCAGCGGTCGCACGCACGGCAAGGCGCGGCGCTTCGGAGTCCAACAAGAAAACCTGTTTTGTTCCCTCGGGGCAGGTGAAGCGGCGGATTCTTTCGGGGGTCAGGCGCTCGCGTTGCATGCTGGCGACTCCGGCTAGTTTGGCTACATGGGCGGTTCCGTGTAGCCACGGTGTAGCCAGATTCTAGCAATATCGCTCAACGCTCATCAATGCGTGAAGTCAGAAACAAGCGTAAAAACATGTGGTTTAGCGTTTTTCGTGCATATCCTTCAACCCCGAAAAATACAATGTCTTGCGGACTTTTAATCCGTTGGTCTCAGGCTCGAGTCCCGCACGGCCTACCAAGAAAACAAGGAAAATGCCCCGGCTTCGGCCGGGGCATTTTCCTTTTCCGCCCCCGACTCCGGTCGATCACCGGACCGGATGCTGCGCTGCAAAAAATCGCATGGACGCAGGGCATAAAAAAGCGTATAGTCTTTCGCTAATGTCCAGAAAGATTGATATACGCGCATTCAATCCTTCGACCGACTTTCCGGGCCTGCCGGCCAGGCTCGCGCTCACAGCCTCCGTACCGAGCCTCGATCCCCCGTAACGCAGCGCGCTCACTCTGCCCCGCACGCTGCTCACATCCGGTGCGCGTTTTATGCACCGCCGTACCGGACTTCGCCGGCCCGCCGTTCATGGTGCCGATACTGCCAGGCCGCTCGCCGCACCGATCCACATTGCGGCGCCCGGCCTCTGGCTCGCTCCCGGCGGAAGCGAGCCCGCCCGGCACTGCGCCCGATCGCGCGGCGCCGGCACAACGACAAGGAGCCCCGACATGGCCAAGGAAGAACTCATCGAAATGCACGGATCCGTTACCGAGGTGCTGCCCGACGGCCGCTACCGCGTCACCCTCGACAACGGCCACAACCTCATCGCCTACTCCGGCGGGAAGATGCGCAAGCACCATATCCGCATCATCGCCGGCGACAACGTGTCGCTGGAAATGTCGCCCTACGACCTGAGCAAGGGCCGCATCACTTTCCGCCATCTTCCCGGCCGCCCGGCCGGCAGCGCAGCGACTACCGCCCGCCCCGCACGGCGGCGCTGACGGCGCCCGGCGTTTTCCCGAGGAAAGTGCCATGTCCAAGCCCCCGCCTGCCACGCCCGCCGAATTCGACAGCCTGCTGCCGGAAACGCACATGGAGCGCCGCGCTTTCGTCGCCACCCTGGCCGCCGCCGGCTTCGCTGCCGCGGTGCTGCCGGTGCAGGCCGGCACCCTGATCCACACCGGCGACGAAGGTCTCGACAGCGGCGATCTCAGCCTCCCCGTCAGCGGCGGCGAACTGCCGGCCTATTTTGCCGCTCCCGCAGCACGCGCCGCTCGCAGCCGCCTTCCAGTGGTGCTGGTGGTACAGGAAATCTTCGGCGTCCACGCCCATATCCGCGACGTCTGCCGGCGCCTCGCCCACCTGGGCTACCTCGCCGTCGCACCCGAGCTGTTCTTTCGCCAAGGGGATCCGCGCACCCTCGACAATGTCGGCGCGATCCTCCAGGAAATTGTCGCCAACGTGCCCGACGCTCAGGTGATGACCGACCTCGACGCCTGTGCCGACTGGGCCTTCGCCCGGGGCGGCGACCCCGAACGTCTGGCGATCACCGGCTTTTGCTGGGGCGGGCGGATCACCTGGCTATACGCTGCACACAATCCCGCGCTCAAGGCCGGAGTGGCCTGGTACGGTCGTCTCGACGGCCCCCGCTCGGCGCTGACGCCGCAGCACCCGGTCGATGTCGCCGCCGCCCTGCACGCGCCGGTGCTGGGCCTGTACGCCGGCCAGGATCAGGGCATTCCGCTTGCCGATGTGACCGCGATGCGCGGCGCGCTGCAGCAGGCCGGCAGCGCCAGCACGATCGTGGTCTATCCCGATGCGCCTCACGCCTTCCACGCCGACTACCGGCCGAGCTACCGCAAGGACGAGGCCGAGGACGGCTGGCGGCGCATGCAGGCTTGGTTCGCAGCCCACCTCGGCTGAAGCCGGTCCCGCCCCGCTCCCGGACTGGCGGCCGGACTCGCCGCCACCGGGGGCGCGACCACGGCCGCTGCCAGTGAAGCAGCGCGAACCAGGCCGCTGCCCGCCACCCAGCCGAACGCCAGACCGCACAGCACCGCCAGCACCGCACTGATCCAGCTCCACCACCGGCTGCGCATGTTGCCTCCGCTCCACGATCTCCGCGCCGGAACGGCCTCCGGACGGGTCGCAGGTTGGACGCAGCCGCAGCGCTAGCGTTCCGGCGCCGGTGTCGCCGCGGCGCGCTGGCCGATTTCAGCCAGCAGGCGTGCCGCCACCAGCCCGTTGACCAGGCCGAACACCACCGCGGCGAGGGCGAACACCGGCAGCAGGTAGAACACGCCGTCGTGCGGCACCAGCCACAGCCGCGCCACCACCAGTTGCGCGCCGATGTGGGCGAAGGCGGCGAGGATGCTGTGGCTGACCGGGCCGAACCAGCGCTGTGGCAGGTGCATCGCCAGCCCCAGCGCCACGAGGCTGGCGAGCGCCCCCGACAGGCTGAGGAAGAAGCCCGGGGCGAGGAACTGGCCAAGCAGCAGGTTGCCGGCGAGCACGCGCAGCAGCGACACCCACACCGCCTCGCGCCAGCCCCAGCGCGCCAGCACCACCAGGGTGACGATGTTGGCCAAGCCCGGCTTGACTCCCGGCAATGGCAGCGGAATTGCCGCCTCGGCGACGGTGAGCACGATCGCCGCCGCCGCATGGCGGGCGATACGCCGGTCCTCGGCGGTCGGGGTCAGCTCAATAGTTGAGCGTGTCATAGTTCGCGCTCCGCCCGGTGAGGCTCAGGCTGACTTCGTTGGGGGCGCAGATCGCCACCGCCCCGGCCTGTGTCAGCCAGCCCTGGCGCACGCAGTACTGGCGCGGACCGGGATCGGAAGCGATGCGCGCGCGCCCCGGCTCGATTTCGACCAGGGTCACGCCGAGCGGGCCGGGCACCTCGACCCGGCGCGCACGCGACAGGTCGACTTCGGCCACCACCCGGCCGCCGGCGCGAATCACCGCGGCATCGGGTGTTCCACCCTGCCACAGCGCGAGCACCGCGTAGACGCACAGGATCAGGCCGGCGACGGCGACGGCGATATCGCCGGGGCGCAACAGCCTTCGCCACTGGGCAAAGCCGAATTTCACGCCGCCGGCCCGAGCGCCGCGTCGCCGCCCCCGGCAGCCGCACGATCGGCGATCCGGCGTGCATCCGAGCGATGGCGCACGATGACCTCGAGCTGACCGCGAAACTGGGTGGCGAGCCACTCGGCGAGGTACACCGAGCGGTGCTGGCCCCCGGTGCAGCCGATCGCCACGGTGAGATAACTGCGGTTGTCACCGACGTAGGCGGGCAGCCAGTCGGCGAGGAAGCGGCGGATGTCCTCGCCCATGCGGGCGACTTCGGGAATCGTGCGCAGGAAATCGATCACCGGCTGGTCGCGCCCGGTGAGCGGACGCAGTTGGGGGTCGTAGTGCGGATTGGGCAGGCAGCGCACATCGAACACGAGGTCGGCATCGAGCGGAATGCCGTACTTGAAGCCGAAGGACTCGAACATCAGGGTCAGGCCTTCGGCCGGCGCGAGGTCGATGAATCCCTTCACCCAGGCCCGCAGCGTATTGGGCAGCAGGTTGCTGGTGTCGATGCGGTGGCCGAGTTCGGCGATGCTGTCGAGGGCATCGCGTTCGCGCTGGATCGCCTCTTCCAGGGTCACTCCGCCGACGGCCAGCGGGTGGCGGCGGCGGGTTTCGGAAAAGCGCGCGATCAACGCATCGTCGCGCGCCTCGAGGAAGATGAAGCGCAGATCGGTGCCGCTCCGGCGCAGGGCGGCGACCTCCTGCGGCAGCGTGTCGATGCTCGTTCCCGAGCGCATGTCCACCACCACGGCGACCCGCTCGCCACCGGCACAGCGCAAATGGTCGACGAGCTGCGGCAGCAGCGCCGCCGGAAGGTTATCCACCACGTAGTAGCCGGCGTCCTCGAGGACATTGAGCGCGATGCTCTTGCCCGAACCGGAAAGCCCGCTGATGAGTACGATCTGCATGGTCCTGCACATGAAAAAGCCCGCCCACACTATAGCGCAGCCCCGGTGGGGCGGGTTCTGGACGCTCCCGGCGCAGGGCCACCATATGGACTCATACGGGCATGTATAATTTCGATCCTGTTCCCCCTGTCGCAGGCCCGCCGGGGGAGCGGCATCAGCCCGGAATCGCCCGAAACCCCCTTTTCGCCCCCGCGCCCCATCCGCCTTCGTGCAGGAGTCATGAGCGATGCGCTCGGACGAACTCGATTTCCACTCACTGATCGACTTCCTGCCGGAGACCGGCTCGATCCGCTTCTGCGGGCGCCGGGCGATCCTGGTCCATGCCGACTCGATGGGGGCGCTGCGCAAGGAGCTGGTCGAGACCGTCGGCCTCGACATCGCCAAAGTCATCCTCACCCGCTACGGCTTCAGCTGCGGCTACGAAGACGCCGAGCTGCTCGCCGGCTACATGCACCCCGACAGCCTCGAGGAATTCATTCTCGGCGGTCCGCGCACCCACATGTTCTCGGGCATCGCCGAAGTCGAGCCCGGGCACCCCGAGATCGACCACGGCCACGGCCGCTACCGCATGAGCGGGCGCTGGCGCCACTCCTACGAAGCCGAACAGCATCTGCGCCTGTTCGGCCGTTCGGAAGATCCGGTGTGCTGGACCCTCACCGGCTACGCTTCAGGCTTCGCCTCGCGCGTGCTCGACGCCGACATGATCTGCGTCGAGCACGCCTGCGAAGGCCGCGGCGATGCGCATTGTGCCTGGACGCTGATGAACGCCAGCGACTGCGCCCCCGAACTGGCCGGGCTGCGCGAATACTTCAAGCCGCTCAACATCCGCGACCGCATCAACGTGCTCGAGAGCCGCGTCCTCGAGCGCACCCGCGAGCTGGAAGCTTCCGAGCAGCGCTACCGCAACCTGATCGAAGACCTGCCGGAGATGGTCTTCGCGCTCCACGCTTCGGGCCGCCTGCTGCACCTGAACAAGGCCGCGCGCCTGCGCCTCGGAGTGAGCGAAGCGCAGCTGCCGACGCTGCGCCTGAAGGATCTGGTGCAGCCCGAATACGTCGCCCGCGCCGCCGGCTTCCTCAAGGACATCGCGGTCCGGCGCAGCACCACCGACATCGACGTGGTCATGAGCGACGCCGCCGGCCGCCCCTTCCCGGTGCGCCTGCAGGTCGAACCGGTGTTCAAGGACGACAAGATCGTCGGCTACAGCGGCCTCGCGCTCGACATCAGCGCCCAGCTCGAGCGCGAGCGCGCGCTCACCGAGTACGCGCGCCAGCTCGAATCGCGCGAGCAGCAGATCCAGGACGTGATCAACGACGCCGTCTACATCCTCGACGGCACGGGCCGGCTGGCCTTCATCAACGCGCGCATGGCCGAGCTCCTCGGCACCGCGCCCGAAGCGGCACTCGGCCGCCCGGTCGGCGAGCTGATGCCCGCCGCCTCCGCCGCCCGCATCGACAAGGACTTCACCCGCCGCATTGGCGGCGAAGGCGGCCAGCCGTTCGAGATCATGCTGGCGCAAGGCGATGGCGGCAGCGTGCTGCTGGAAGTGAACTCGGCGCTGTTCATCGGCAACGACACCGCCGACGGCGTGATCGGCGTGGCGCGCGACATCACCGCCCGCCGCCAGATGGAGCAGCAGCTTGCCCAGGCCAACCGCCTGAGCGCGCTCGGCCAGTTCGCCTCCGGCGTCGCCCACGAAATCAACAACCCGCTCGGCCTCGTTTCCGGCTACGCCGAAGAGCTGCAGGCGCTGCTCGACGCCAGTGCCGGCGGCCAGGACCTTCCCCTCCTCGAGACGCTGCGCCGCGGGCTGATCACGATCCAGCAGCAGGCCCACCGCTGCAAGGCGATCACCGACAACCTGCTGTCGTTCTCGCGGCGCCAGAGCGCGGCGCTGGAGACGGTCGACGTGGGCCTGTTCCTCGCCGAACGACTGGCCTTCTTCAACGACGCCGGCCTGACCCGGGGCGTCGAGGTCGCGGTGGCGATCGAACCCGGGCTGCCGCCCGCGCTCACCAGCCCGGCCCTGCTCGAGCAGGTTGTCCAGAACCTGCTGAAGAATGCGCGCGACGCGATGAACGGCAAGGGCCGCATCGAGCTCGGCGTCCGCAGCACGGCCGAGGGCATCGAAATCGAGATCGGCGACGAAGGCCCGGGACTGGCGCCCGGCGTCATCGAGCACGTGTTCGACCCCTTCTTCACCACCAAGGCGCCGGGCAAGGGCACCGGGCTGGGGCTGTCGATCTGCTATTCGATCATGAACGAAATCCGCGGCCGCATCAGCTGCGGCAACCGGGCGCAGGGCGGCGCCTGGTTCCGCGTGCTGCTGCCGTGCGCGGACGAGATCCCGGGAAATCGCGCGCATGGGCAATAACCGACACGTCCTCGTCGTCGACGACGAGGAGCTGTACCGCGAACTGCTGTCGGGCCGCCTGACCCGGCAAGGCTACCGCGTCAGCGAAGCCGCCGACGGAGCGAGCGCGCTCGGGCACATCGAGCGCACCGGTATCGACCTGGCGCTGATCGACATCAAGATGCCGGGGATGGACGGCATCGAGTTGCTCGGGCGGATCAAGCAGCTCGACCCCCACATCGAAGTCGTCGTCCTCACCGGCCACGGCAGCATCGACACCGCAATCGCGGCGATGAAGCTGGGCGCGTTCGATTATCTGACCAAGCCCTACAAGCTCACCGAGCTCGACCTGATCGTCGAGCGCGCCCTCGCCCGCCGCACCCTCGCCCGCCGCTGCGAGGCGCTCAGCGCCGAAGTCCAGCACCTGCGCCAGGCCGACGACGCCGAGATGGTCGGCCGCAGCACGGCATGGCAGCAGATGCTCGAGCGCGTGCATCGCGCTGCCCCGCTCGCGCTGCCGGTGCTGGTCACCGGCGAGAGCGGCGCCGGCAAGGAAGTCGTCGCCGCCGCCCTGCACCGCTGGAGCAAGCGTGCCGGCGAAGCCTACGTCCCGCTCAACTGCGGCCTGCTCGAAGGCGAACTGGTCGAAAGCGAGCTGTTCGGCCACAAGCGCGGCGCCTTCACCGGTGCCACCGCCGACCGCGAAGGCCTGTTCGAGGTCGCCAGCGCCGGCACCCTGTTCCTCGACGAGATCGGCGAGCTGCCGGCTTCGTGCCAGGCCAAGCTGCTGCGCGTGCTCGACAGCGGCGAATTCCGCCAGCTCGGCGCCTCGGTGCTGCGCCACACCGAGGCGCGGGTGATCGCCGCCACCCACCGCGACCTCGAAGCCCTGGTCGAACAAGGCCGTTTCCGCCACGACCTGCTGTACCGACTCAACGTCGTACACATCCAGGTGCCGCCGCTGCGCGAGCGCCGCGAGGACATCCCGCTGCTGGTCGAACATCTGATGCGCCGCGCCCTGCGCCGCACTGCAAGCGGCCCGGTGCCGCGCCTGAGCCCCTGTGCAATGGCTCGCCTGATCGACTACCCCTGGCCCGGCAATGTGCGCGAACTGCGCAACGTCGTCGAGCGCCTGCTGGTGTTCGGCGACGGCGAAGTCATCGATGCTGCCATCACGAACTCGATCCTGTCGACACCCGGCGAAGCTCCGGTCGCAGCGTCACCGAGCGGCTTCGACCGCATCGCCCCCCTCGCCGAAATCGAGCAGGCCTACATCCGCTGGGTGGTCGACGCCCTCGAAGGCAACGTCAGCGCCGCCGCCGCCCGCCTGGGCGTCGCCCGGTCGACGATCTACCGCAGCCTGAAGCCGAAGGTGGACGGGCCCACGCACTGAAGTGCTGTCGCAGTTTGCAACACCGTTGCAGACTGCAACGCCCGTCCCGAACCCATTGGCGGCAAGGGACTTCCACCACCGGACTCGGTCTCGCGCGATATTCTGTAGCACATCGCTACACTCCTGGAATTCCCCCCTTCTGCAGCAAGATAAAATAAATATTTGTTTTATCTGCGCATTTATATTTTTAACAGACCTGGCCCGAGCCTTGCTTTGTCTTTATCCAAGGGAACACCGTAATCCCTGCAAAGGAGGAGACGAATGCATTCAGTATCGAAACTGGCCCTGGCCTGTCTCGCGGCGAGCGCGATGCAAGTCGCGGCCGCACAGGACGGCCCCGCACAACCGGTCGATCCGGTCTACGCCAAGGTGTGCACCTACTGCCACGACCAGGGCATCGGCCCGAAGATCCTCGGGCGCCAGCTCCAACCCGCGTACATCGAGCATGTGGTCCGCTACGGTTTTCGCGCAATGCCCAGCTTCCGCTCCGCGGAAATCGACGACAAAGCGCTCGCCGGCGTCATCCAGTGGGTATCGGCTTCTCCTGCCGGCGCCGGGCAGTAGGTGGCGATCATGAACCGACGCGAATTTCTCCGCCGTGCCGGCGGTGGCGCATCGCTCGCCGCGCTGTCGACCTCGGCGCTGTCCTTTCAGCCTTCGAACACTGCCATCGAGCGCACGCAACTGGTCCTCGTCGGCCAGGGCGACCTGCCTGTCGCAGTGTCGCTGACGCACCGGCTGGAACAAGCATTCCACGCTGCCGGCCTGCGCACGACCGTATTGCTGCCCGGTCGCAGTGAACTGCGCCATATCGGCAAGCTCGAAGCCCTGCTCGACCATCCGGCCGGAACGCCCTTGCTCGGCATCATGGACGATGCCGCGGCGGTGATCTTCCAGGCCGTCACCGGCAGCCGTGGTGCGCACTCGCTGGCCAGCGCCCATCACCGCAGCAGTACCGCCACCACGCGTCACTGCTGCAGCGCCACCGGATACCC
Source organism: Thauera aromatica K172 (assembly GCF_003030465.1). Classification (GTDB taxonomy): domain Bacteria; phylum Pseudomonadota; class Gammaproteobacteria; order Burkholderiales; family Rhodocyclaceae; genus Thauera; species Thauera aromatica. Next base: position 3,094,004 of record NZ_CP028339.1, read on the forward strand.
GCAGCCGATCGCCTGGCACGGAGCCGGGGATGGCCAGGCACAACACGTCGAGCAGTTCTACCTTGCCGCCCTCGGCGAGCACGCTACCATCCGGCCCACCGCCGCCACCACTGCCACCACTGCCACAGAAGGCGCGCTGGCGTCCTTCCTGATCCGGCTCTGAAGCGCTGCCCGCGACCCCGCAACCTCATCCGCATCCTGGAGAAGAAATGAGCACACCCAAGCGCACCCTCCTGCCCAAGGGCGTCAGCGCGAGCGATTTCGACAAGGCGCTCACCGAGATCCGCGCCATCGTCGGCGATGCCCACGTCCTTGCCGACACGCCGCAGCTCGCCCCCTACAACAAGATCATGATGCCGGTACCCGACGAGCAGCACGCGCCCTCGGCGGCGGTGATGCCCGACAGCGTCGAGCAGGTGCAGGCGGTCATGCGCATCCTGAACAAGCGCCGGATCCCGGTCTATCCGATCTCCACCGGTAAGAACCTCGGCTACGGCTCAGCGGCGCCGGTCGAGCGCGGCCAGCTCATCCTCGATCTGCGCCGCATGAACCGCATCCTGGATGTAGACGCCGATCTGTGCACCGCGCTGGTCGAGCCCGGCGTCACCTACCAGCAGCTCTACGACTACCTGCAGGAGAAGAAGCTACCGCTGTGGTTCTCCTGCCCCGCACCCTCGGTGATCGCCGGCCCGCTCGGCAACATGGTCGACCGCGGTGTCGGCTACACCCCCTACGGCGAGCATTTCCTGTTCTCGTCGGGCATGGAAGTGGTGCTTGCCGACGGCGAGGTGCTGCGCACCGGCATGGGTTCGATGCCCAACTCCAACACCTGGCAGGTATTCAAGTGGGGTTACGGGCCGACCCTCGACGGCATCTTCACCCAGTCGAACTACGGCGTCGTCACCAAGATGGGGATGTGGTTGATGCCGGCCCCGCCCGACTACCGCCCCTTCCTGATCCAGTACCCCGAAGACGCCGACATCACCAAGATCGTCGACGCGCTGCGCCCGCTGCGCATCGCGATGGTGATCCCGAACGCGGTGGTGATCGCCCACACGCTGTGGGAGGCGCCTTGCTCCAAGGTCAACCGCGCCGACTACCACCAGGGTCCGGGGGCGATCACCGACGAGGAGGTCAAGCGCATCCGCAAGGACCACAACATCGGCGCGTGGAACGTCTATGCCGCGCTCTACGGCAGCCCCGAGACCAACGACGCCAACTGGAAGATCATCGAGGCGGTCGCCGCGGCCACCGGCGGCAAGCTGGTCACCGAGTCCGCGGACGAAGGCGGGCGTGCCACCCAGTACCGCTTCGACCTGATGAAGGGCAAGCCCAACCTCGGCGAGTTCGATCTCTACAACTGGCGCGGAGGCGGCGGTTCGGTGTGGTTCGCCCCGGTATCGCAGGCCAAGGGCAGCGAGACCCTGAAGCAGATGAAGCTGGCCAAGGACATCCTCGCCAAGTACGGTTTCGACTATGTCGGCGAGTTCATCGTCGGCTGGCGCGACATGCACCACGTCATCGACCTGCTGTTCGACCGCAGCGACGACGAGCAGAAGCGCAACGCCTACGCCTGCTACGACGAACTGCTCCACGCCTTCGCCCGCGAAGGTTACGGCGTCTATCGCGCCAACACCGCCTTCGCGGAAAAGGTCGCCGCCACCTACGGCCCGGTCAAGCGCGACGTCGAGCGCCGCCTCAAGCGCGCCCTCGACCCGAATAACATTATCGCTCCGGGGCGCTGCGGGATCAGTCTGTGAGCATGAGCACGACACCGGAACACGCTTTCCAAAACCACAGCCTTCAGCGATCGCCGGCCGTGCCGCCCCTGCGGCGGGAGCGGCGGCGGTCGACGACCGAGGAGTGAGACACCATGACTGACATCCGCATGCTGATCGGTGGCGAGCCGCGCGCCGCCGCCAACGGCGCCACCTTCGAGCGCCGCAACCCCCTCGACCACAGCGTGGCCACGCGCGCGCCGGCCGCCACCGCGGCCGATGCGGTCGCCGCGGTCGACGCCGCGGCGGCGGCGTTTCCGGCCTGGGCGGCGATGGGGCCGGGCGAACGGCGCGCCCTGCTGCTGAAGGCCTCCCAGGCGCTCGAGGCCAAGGGCGAGGCCATCGCCGCGGCAATGGCCGCCGAAACCGGCGCATCCGGAATCTGGGCCGGGTTCAACGTCCACCTGGCGGCCGGCATGCTGCTCGAAGCGGCATCGCTGACCACCCGGATCAACGGCGAGCTGATTCCCTCCGACGTGCCCGGCAACGTGGCGATGGCCGTGCGCCAACCCGCCGGCGTGGTGCTCGGCATCGCCCCCTGGAACGCGCCGGTGATCCTCGGCGTGCGTGCCATCTCCACGCCGCTCGCCTGCGGCAACACCGTCGTGCTCAAAGGCTCGGAGCTGTGTCCTGCCACCCACGGCCTGATCATCGAGGCGTTGCAGGAAGCGGGCCTGCCGCCGGGCGTGGTCAATTTCGTCACCAACGCCCCGGCCGATGCCGGCGCAGTGGTCGAAGCGATGGTCGCCCACCCCGCGCTGCGCCGGGTCAACTTCACCGGCTCGACCCGGGTCGGGCGCGTGATCGCGCAGACCTGCGCCAAGTACCTCAAGCCCGCGGTGCTCGAGCTGGGCGGCAAGGCGCCGCTGGTGGTGCTCGACGACGCTGACCTCGATGCCGCGGTGGCCGCGGCAACTTTCGGCGCCTTCGCCAACTCGGGGCAGATCTGCATGTCGACCGAGCGCATCATCGTGGACGCCACCGTCGCCGACGACTTCGTCAAACTCCTTGCCGGGCGTGCTCGCGGCCTGCCGCTGGGCGACCCGCGCAAGGGGCCGGTGGTACTCGGCTCGGTGGTGGACATGGGCACGGTCGAACGCTGCAATGCGCTGATCGACGACGCCCTCGCCAAAGGCGCCACCCTGGTCTGCGGCGGCAAGGCCGACAGCACCCTGATGCCCGCCACCCTGCTCGACCACGTGAGCGCCGACATGCGCATCTACCACGAGGAGACCTTCGCTCCGGTGAAGGCGATCGTGCGCGTGCGTGGCGTCGAAGCCGCAGTGGCCTGCGCCAACGACAACCCCTTCGGGCTGGCCGCGGCGGTCTTCGGGCGCGACCTCGCCCGTGCCTGGCAGGTGGCGTCGCGCATCCAGTCGGGGATCTGCCACATCAACGGCCCCACCGTCCACGACGAAGCGCAGATGCCCTTCGGCGGGGTCAAGGATTCGGGCTACGGCCGCTTCGGCGGCCAGGCCGGGATTGACGCCTTCACCGAACTGCGCTGGATCACGATGCAGACCACGGCGCGCCATTACCCGTTCTGATTTCCGGATCCGCATGCCACTTAGCGAGAGGATGCGGATCCTTGCGACGACAGCCTGAAGCGAAGCGCGAAAAGTATGAAGTCCAGCCACCTTCTCGGTGAGGTTTTTCACGAATTTCTCAAGCAGGCGGAAAACGCTTTTCTTCCGCACTGCGCAAGGCGTGTTGTGTCGCCCGAATCAAGCCCACATTTTTGAAGGAGCAGTCACTTCCCGCACCGCAACATCAATGCATTAGGAAAATGACTGGCATGATCCATGCTTTTTATCCGAAGCAGCTGAAGATCAGTTCGCATCATTATTAAAAGCGGGTGGCTGCTGCTCATTGACCCGGCCATTCGAAGCGCTTCTGCAACCAACCTGCCGCCGTGACTGGCTACAGGCAAAAAAAAGCCGCAGTTCTATTTGCTCAAGGAGGAAGACATGAACGACAAGCAGTCCCGTTTCGATCCCGGTTTCGCACCGCGGATTTCGCCCATCGGCAGGGCCGTCGCCACCGTTTGCGCCGGCATGGCAATTTCAGGCGCAGCGTTCGGCTTCACCATCGATACGGGCAATTCCGACCTGTCGGTGCGCTGGGACAACACGATCAAGTACAACGCCAGCTGGCGTGTGGAGAAACAGGACGGCCGCGGCCCGGCCTCGGATGCGGGGGCGCAGATCAACACCAACGACGGCGACCGCAATTTCAGTCGTGGGCTGATTTCGAACCGGGCCGACCTGCTCTCCGAGTTCGACCTGCGCTACCGCAACAACATGGGTTTCCGGGTCAGCGGCGCCGCCTGGTACGACCAGGTGTACAACGAATCGAACGACCGCAGCCAACGCTACGCTTGGTCGCTCAACCAGCGCTCGGCCGATTTCGACGAATTCACCACCGCCACCGAAAAGCTCCACGGGCGCAAGGCGGAGTTCCTCGACGCCTTCGTCTATGGCCGCACCGAGATCGCCGGCAAGGGCCTGAACCTGAAGGCGGGGCGCTTCACCCAGCTCTACGGCGAGACCCTGTTCTTCGGCGCCAACGGCATCGCCGGCGCCCAGACCCCGCTCGATCTGGCCCGTGCGCTGTCAGTGCCGAACTCGCAGTTCAAGGAAGTCGCGCGCCCGGTCGGCCAGGTCTCGGCGCAGCTGCAACTCAGCGCCGACGTCTCGATCGGCGCCTACTACCAGTACGAATGGCGCGACTCACGCCTGCCGGGAGCGGGCAGCTATTTCGCCTTCGCCGACTTCCCCGGCGCCGGCGGCGAGTTCCTGTACGGACCGTTCGGCCCCAACGGCACGCTGCGCCGGGGCGATGACCTCGATGCCAAGGACTCCGGCCAGGGCGGCGTGCAGGTCAAGTTCCGTGCCGGCGACACCGAGTACGGGCTGTACGCCGCCCAGTTCCACGACAAGCTGCCGCAGTTCTACATCCGCCCCGGGGTGAACGCCGATCCGGGCCGCGGCGTCGATGGCGACTATGTCCTCGTCTATGCGGAGAACATCCGCACGATCGGCGCCAGCTTTGCCACCCTGGTGGGGGAGACGAACGTCTCGGGCGAACTGTCGTTCCGCGAAAACCAGCCGCTGGTGGGTACCGGCAACGTCCTCCTCGGCCTGGGCGGGGCGGACAACGATGACGATGCGACCTTCCCGAAAGGCAAAACGATGCATCTGAGCCTGTCGGCGATCAGCGTCCTGCCGGCCAATGCGCTGTGGGAAGGGGCCTCTTTCGTCGGCGAGTTCGCCTACAACCGGGTGCTCAGCGTCACCGACAACCGCGCCGCGCTCGACCCGAACGCCACCCGCGAAGCCAGCGCGATCCAGTTCGTGTTCACGCCGGAATATTTCCAGGTCGTCCCCGGGCTCGATCTGCAGGTGCCGATCGGCGTCAACTACGGCCTGGCCGGACGCTCCTCGGTCAATGGCGTGCTGTTCCCGTCGGAGAACGGCGGCAGCCTGAGCATCGGGGTGAAGGCCGACTACCGCAAGACCTGGCAGGGCGGGCTGAACTACACCCACTACGTCGGCTCCTCGGGTTCGATCGTCAATCCGGCCGGCGAGCTGTCCTATGACAATTTCCACGGCGACCGCGACTTCGTATCGCTCACGATCCAGCGCACGTTCTGATTCTTATAAAACGACCGAGGAGATCAATATGTTCACGTTTAAAAAGACCTTGCTGTGCGTCTCCATCCTGGCGCTGAGCGCCGGCATGCAGAGCACGATGGCTGCGGTGAGCGCGGACGAAGCGGCCAAGCTCAAAACCTGGCTGACGCCGCTCGGCGGCGAAAAAGCCGGCAACAAGGACGGGACGATTCCGGCGTGGACCGGGGGCCAGACCGGCCCGGTCGCGGGGCCGAAAGTGGGCGACATTCCGGTGAACCTTTTCCCGAATGAAAAGCCGTTCCTGCAGATCACCGCATCGAACATGGCCCAGCATGCGGACAAGCTCACCGAAGGCACGCAGGCGCTGCTGAAGAAATACCCGGACACGTTCCGTGTCGACGTCTATCCGACCCACCGCACGGCGACGGTGCCGGAACATGTGGCCGCAAACACGCTCAAGAATGCGACCAACTGCAAGACGACCGAAGGCGGCCATTCGGTCGAGGGCTGCTTCGGCGGTCTCCCGTTCCCGATTCCGCAGACCGGCGTGGAAGTCATCTGGAACTACCTGCTGCGAGTCGAGCCCGAATCGATCGAGTTCGGTTTCAAGAACATTCTCGGCGCATCCGATGGCAGCCATACCCTGGCCACCCGCAACGACAACTTCTGGCAATACCCCTACCACTACAAGGATGGCTCGTGGGAGACCTGGTCGAAGGACGGCAAGGGCGAGTATTCGATACAGCGTTTCAATACCACGGCGCCGTCCTTCAAGGTCGGCGAGTCGCTGGTCGTTCGCGACAGCATCGATCCCAAGGCCTCGCGCCAGGCCTGGCAGTACCTGGTCGGCCAGCGCCGCGTGCGCCGCGCACCGACGGTCGGTTACGACACGCCGGACTTCGTCGCCTCGGGGGCGAACTATTTCGACGAGGTGCAAGGTTTCTGGGGTCACCCCGACCGCTACGAGTGGAAGCTCGTCGGCAAGCGCGAGATGTACATTCCCTACAACAACAATGAACTGGTCACGGCCAAGGTTGCCGACGCCTACGACAAGTTCCACCTGAATCCGGCCAAGGTGCGCTGGGAGCTGCACCGGGTGTGGGAAGTCGAAGGCACGGTGGTGTCGGGCAAGCGCCATGCGGTGCCCAAGCGCAAGTATTACTTCGACGAGGACACCGGGTTGATGGTGCTGATGGATGGCTATGACGCCGAAGGCAAGCTCTGGCGCACCTCGCAGGTGCCCAACTTCTTCGTGCCCGCCGTTCCGGCGCTCCTGGTCAAGCAGGTGACGGTGTTCAACCTGCAGGCCGGCACGATGAGCACGGTGCAGGGGCTGAACGACGAATCCTACCGTGTCGTGCCGCGCAAGCCCGAGACCTTCTTCACCGGGGATGCCGTCGCCGCCGACGCTGCACGCTGACCTCGCCCGGCGGCGGAACCGCCGCCGGAGGGCCTGCCGGGCTGCGGGCAGTCCCTCCGCTTTTCAGATCGGCGGCGGAACCGCCGCCGGAGGGCCTGCCGGGCTGCGGGCAGTCCCTCCGCTTTTCAGATCGGGTTTTTCGTTGTTGAACGACGTTCCGTCCACGGCACCGACCCGCGGGGTTTTCTGCTGCGCGACGGAGCGCGAATGAGAGTAGGCCACATGGTTCTGAACATTGCGCTGCGGCCCCTGGTGGCGGCCACCCTTTTGAGCTTGATCTGCCCGCTGGCAACGGCCGCGACGGCCGCTGCTGCAGCAGCCGCGGCGACGGCGACCGGCCAGCCGGTGCCGGACCTGATGGAGCTGCCGGCCCGTGCCGATGTGCGCGCCACCAGCACGGTCCAGCTGGCGGTGACCCGGGCGGGCGAGCGGCTGGTGTCGGTGGGCGCGCGCGGCACCGTGCTGCTGTCGGACGACGGCGGAGCGAGCTGGCGCCAGGCGCGCGCGGTGCCCGCGAGCGTGGCGCTCACCGACGTCTGCTTCGTCGACGAGCAGCTGGGCTGGGCGGTCGGCCACAGCGGCATCGTGCTCCATTCGCGCGATGGGGGCGAAACCTGGGTGCGCCAGCTCGACGGCCGCCAGGGCGCGCAGGCGGCGCTGGACGAAGCCCAGGCGCTCGCAGCGGCAGGCTCGGACGGGGCCGAGCGGCGCCTGCGCGAGGCCCAGGCGATGGTCGAGGACGGCCCGGACAAGCCGCTCTTGAGCGTGCATTTCATCGATGCGCGCCGCGGCTGGGCGGTGGGCGCCTACGGCCTGGCGCTCACCACCGACGATGGCGGCCAGTCCTGGCAGGCCTTCATCGCACGCCTGCCCAATCCGCGCGGCAAGCACCTGTATCAGGTCCGCGCCGACGGCGCCCGCCTGCTCATCGCCGGCGAGCAGGGCGCGCTGTTCCGCTCGGACGATGGCGGAGCGTCGTTTGCCGAAGTGCACACGCCCTACCCGGGCACCTTCTTCGGCGCCCTCGCGCTCGGGCCGGACACGCTGCTCGCCTACGGCCTGCGGGGCAATGTCTGGCGCAGCGGCGACGGGGGCGCGAACTGGGCGCAGATCGCCCTCGACCAGGAAATCACCCTCACCAGCGGCCTGCGCCTGGCCGACGGCACCGTCGTGCTCGCCGACGAGAGCGGGCGCCTGCTGCGCAGCGACGACCAAGGGCGCAGCTTTCGCGCGCTCGAGGCCCAGGCCCCCAACGCGGTCACCGCCCTGGTGCAGATCGAGGACGGCGCCCTGGTGCTGTCCGGCGCACGCGGTCTGAACCGCGTCGATGCAGCTCAACTCGTCGTTACGGAACGCAAATAATGGCTGTCGCACATTCCCTTCCGGCCGAAGCGGTGATCGCCAACCTGGCCGACTTCGATGCACGTTCGGGTTCGCTGGCCGAGCGCGTGCTGTTCAACAACCGCCTGCTGATCGTCCTGCTGTGCCTGCTGGCCACGCTGGTGCTCGGCTACCAGGCGCTCGGGCTCAAGTTGAACGCCGCGTTCGACAAGATGATCCCGACCAGCCACCCGTACGTCGTGAACTTCCTCGACAACCGCAGCCAGCTCGCGGGCATGGGCAACAGCCTGCGCATCGCCGTGGCGGTCACCGAAGGGGACATCTTCGACGAAGAGTACCTCGACACCGTGCGCAAGCTCAGCGACGAGCTGTTCCTGCTGCCCGGCGTCGACCGCCCCTACATGAAATCCTTGTGGGCGCCCGCGGTGCGCTGGACCGGCGTCACCGAGGAAGGGCTCGACGGCGGCCCGGTGATCCCGGACGACTACGACGGCTCGCCCGCATCGATCGAGCAGGTGCGGGTCAATGTCGAGCGCTCGGGCGAGATCGGCCAGCTGGTCGCGGCCAACTACCAGTCGAGCATCATTCTGGTGCCGCTGCAGGACAAGATCGCCGAGACCGGCGAGCGGATCGACTACCACGCGCTCTCCCAGCGCATCGAGGAATTGCGCGCGAAATACGAGTCGGACACGATCCGGATCCACGTCACCGGCTTCGCCAAGGTGGTGGGCGATCTGATCGAGGGCCTGCTGCAGGTGATGGTGTTCTTCGCCGTGGCGATCGTCATCTGCACCGCGGTGCTGTACTGGTACACCCGCTGCCTGCGCAGCACGCTCCTGGTGGTGGCGTGCTCGGTGGTGGCCGTGGTGTGGCTGCTGGGCCTGTTGCCCACGCTCGGTTACGAGCTCGACCCCTACTCGGTGCTGGTGCCCTTTCTCGTCTTCGCCATCGGCATGAGCCACGGCGCGCAGAAGATGAACGGCATCATGCAGGATATCGGCCGCGGCACGCACAGCCTGGTGGCCGCGCGCTACACCTTCCGCCGTCTGTTCCTGGCCGGGATGACCGCGCTCCTGGCCGATGCGGTGGGCTTTGCGGTGCTGATGGTGATCGACATCCAGGTCATCCAGGATCTGGCGGTGACCGCCAGCATCGGGGTGGCGGTGCTGATCTTCACCAACCTCGTGCTGCTGCCGATCCTGCTCTCGTACACCGGGGTGAGCCCGGTGGCGGCCCAGCGCAGCCTGAAGGCCGAGCTCATGGAGGCCAGCGGCACGCATGCCAAGCATCCGTTCTGGGCCTTCCTCGATCTCTTCACCCAGCGCAAGTGGGCCCGCATCGCGGTGCTGGCGGGGCTGGTGATGGGGGCGCTCGGACTCGCGGTGAGCTTTCAGCTCAAGATCGGCGACACCGACCCGGGTGCGCCCGAGCTGCGCCCGGACTCGCGCTACAACCGCGACAACGCCTTCATGACCGCCAACTACGCCGCGAGCAGCGACGTGTACATCGTCATGGTGCGCACGCCGCAATACGCCTGCGGCCAGTACGACACGCTGATGGCGGTCGATGCGCTCGAGCGCGAGCTGCAGCAGCTGCCCGGGGTGGAGGCGACCAGCTCGCTGGCCGGGCTGGCCAAGGTGTCCAACGCGGGCATGAACGAGGGCAGCCTGAAGTGGTTCGAGATCCCGCGCTCGCAGGACATGTTGAACGCGATCATCACCCGCGCCCCGCGCGAGATGTTCAACCAGAACTGCGACCTGCTCACCGTCTATGCCTACCTGAAGGATCACAAGGCCGACACGCTCGCCAGCGTCGTGAATGTGGTCGAAGCGTTCGCCGCGCGCCACGGCACCGAGGAGGTGCGCTTTCTGAACGCGGCGGGCAACGCCGGCATCGAGGCCGCGACCAACATCGTGGTGCGAAAGGCCAACGTGCAGATGCTGTTCCTGGTCTATGCGGCGGTGATCGTGCTCGCGTTCATCACCTTCCGCTCGTGGCGGGCGGTGGTGTGTGCGGTGGTGCCGCTGATGATCACCTCGGTGCTGTGCGAGGCGCTGATGGTGTGGCTCAACATCGGGGTCAAGGTCGCCACCTTGCCGGTGATCGCGCTCGGGGTGGGGATCGGCGTCGATTACGCGCTCTACGTGATGACGGTCACGCTCGCCCGCCTCAAGGAAGGCATGAGCCTGTCCGAAGCCTATTACAAGGCGCTCACCTTCACCGGCAAGGTGGTGGTGCTCACCGGCATCACCCTGGGCCTGGCCGTGGCCACCTGGGCCTGGTCGCCGATCAAGTTCCAGGCCGACATGGGCATTCTGCTCGCCTTCATGTTCATCTGGAACATGCTCGGCGCACTGATCCTGCTGCCGGCGTTGGGGCATTTCCTGCTGCGGCCGAAAAAAGCCGCGCAGGGCTGAAGACAAGGGAGAAATGCAATGTACCGTCACATCCTCGTGCCGCTCGACGGATCGGAGCTGGCCGGCGCCCTGCTCGCCCAGGCCGTCGAATTCGCCCGCGCCCTCGGCGCCCGCATCACCTTCTTCACGATGGTCGAAGACTACGGCGCCACCCAGGAAGGGGCGCTGATGCGCACGCTGTCTCCCGAAAGGTTCGAAACCGAGATGAAGCGCCAGGCCTCGGCCATCCTGTCGAAAGCGGCGCAGGCCGCTCAGGCGGCGGGATTGACCTGTGACGCGGTCGTGCGCGTCGGCTCGGAAGCGTATGTGCAGATCATCGAGGTCGCCCGGGAAGAGGGCTGCGACCTGATCTACATGGCGTCCCACGGCCATCGCGGACTCAAGGCGCTGATGCTCGGATCGCAGACCCAGAAGGTGCTCACCCATTCGCCGCTGCCGGTTTTTGTGGCGAAGGCCAGCCCGCCTTGTTGACTCGACGCCATGCTGCCGGCCGCCCCATGGCGGCCGGAGCGCCGCGTGTTATCGAAAGTGCATGATTTTGGCATCACCCGCAGGACGAACCCGGCCTTTTGCGCAGTGACCCGATGAAGTGCGGATCAGCTGTCGCCAAAGCGCTTCCGCCCGTTCAAGACTCCTCTGAGGAACCGTCAATGCAATCTGCCAAGGGAATGACACAGCCGGCGCTCGGCCTGCTCGGCGTCGTGGTAACCATCGGTCTGTCGCTGGCGATCAGCACTGCTTTTGCACCCGATACGTTCGGCACCTGGGTGGCGTTTATCGTCATGTGCACGACGCCGGCACAGATCATCATCGGGCTGGTCTGGCACAACAGCTATCCCGGGATACTCGCCCGGCTGGGCCAGCCCGCACGGGGCCTGGCCATTCTCGCGATGCTGGCGGCGACGAGCTGCGTGGTCGCACCTGCAGTGCTGTTTCTCGTCGGCGGCGGGTTCGGTCCGCCAACCCCCTTCGTCAATATCTACGTCATCCTGACCATAGTAGCGACCTTCTGGCTGGTGGCGGTGTTCCAGTGCTGGCCAGCAGCAGCCGTCTCCGCCCATCCGGCGGTGGTCGGGGTCGGAACCCTGGTGCTGGCCTATGTCGTGGCCTGGGGCGTATTCCGGGCCGGTTTCGATTTCGGGGGGATGGCCGGCGCGCCGTTCTACGACGCCGCGCTCGACCCGCAGGGCGCCTTCCCCGCCTGGCAGATCCTCTCCTACGTCATAACGACGGTGGCCGTGATCATGGCCCTTGTGCTGCTCGACTTCTGGCTGCTCTCGCGGCTGGTCGACGCCTTTCCGGCATGGGGCAGACAACCTCTCTTCGGCCTGCTCGTCGGCACGACCGTGGTGCTCATCGCCGGCCTTCTCTGGTACGTCGGCGTGCGCGTGGCCGCGATGGACATGGTCGATTACATGGTGCGCGTGCCGGTGTCCCTCCTCTTCGGCGATTTCATCCTGCTCACGCTGTTCCAGGCGGGACCGTCCCGGCGCCTGCCGCAACCGGCGAAAGGCGCCGCGCTGATCGCCGGATCGGCGGCGCTTGCCGTCCTCACCCATGGTCTCTACCGATTCACCGCGCTGGCGGCATTTGGCGCGCTTCCCGCTGGCGCGCCCGCATACGGGCTGGAGCTGTGGATCGCTACGGCGATGCTGTCGATCACCTTCCCCATCATCGTCGCCTATGGCGAAGGCTTCGCTTGCTGGCCGTTTGCCGGCACGGCAAACGGCCCTGCCGCACCGCAAGCCGCAACTCAAGGTACGCGCTGACCGGGCAGCGCAGGCACACTATCCGGAGCGAGGCGATTCGAAGCCGGTACGGGCACCCCTGGGGCAACCCCGCCAGGGGGAGGCGATGCTTTGTCGAGAGCGTTTCCCGACTCAAGACGCATCAACCCCCCTCCCCCTCGCTCATTTTGTATTTTTCGCATCGATACGCCAGTTGCGACCGGGTAATGCCAAGCAGCCGTGCCGCAGCGGAGTAATTTCCGTTTGAAACGGATACTGCATTCTCGACCAGGGTCCGTTCTATTTCTTCCAGGGAAATGCTTTTTCCGTCCCCTTGCGTCTGCAGCAACATCTGCAGCAGGCCGGATGAAGGATCAGGGACTTCGCCGGTTTCGGTCTGCGCATTCCTGAGCACCCCCTTTCCCGCCCCCATGGCAATCGACAGGACATCCGGCGGCAGGGTTTCACCGCTGGTGAACAGATTCGGCAAATCGATCACCCCGTCATCCTCGGCAGAAATCACGCCGCGTTCGACCAGGTTTTGCAGTTCTCTTATGTTTCCGGGGAATTCGTACGAGAGGAAGGCTCTGATGACCGCGGGCGTAAAACCCACCACTCTTCGATGGTACTTGTCGCAGTAATAGTTCAGGAAATGATTCATCAACAGCGGAATGTCGTCCTTGCGCGCGCGAAGTGGAGGAAGTCGAATGGGGAACACGTTCAATCGGTAGAACAGATCCTCGCGAAAACTTCCATCGCGCACCGCCTGCCGCAAATCGACATTGGTCGCAGCAACCACTCTCACGTCGACCCGGGTGCTCCGGCTGCCTCCGACTCGTTCGATTTCCCCTTCCTGCAGCGCTCGTAGCAGCTTTCCCTGCGCGATCGGACTCAATGTCCCGATTTCATCCAGGAACAAGGTTCCGCCATCGGCCCGCTCGAATCGGCCGGGACGCGATGCAACCGCTCCGGTATAGGCGCCACGCTCGACACCGAACAGTTCGGACTCGATCAGCGTGTCCGGTATCGCTGCACAGTTGACGGCGACGAAGGGGTTTTCAGCCCGCGTGCTGATGCGGTGGAGCATGTTGGCGAACACTTCCTTACCGACTCCGGACTCCCCCGTAAACAGGACAGTGGCATCAGTACCGGCGACGCGCCGGAGCTGATGGCAGGCTGCATTGAAAGCGGCCGACGCACCGACCATTGCGGCGTGATAGGGGGCATTCTGCGCAAGCATTCCCGCGCTGTCTTTCAGCCCGGTCACCGGCACCACCACGGAAGAGGCACGGCTGCCCGCCGGAGAGCCGACAAAGTCTTCGGCATTGAGACGCCGCATGTCCTCGGTGATGTCGTCCCACAGCTCAGCCGATTTTGCGATCAGGCGGCACACGGAATCCCCCATCGACCGGCAACTGACTTCACGCGCAATCACGAGGTGTCCGAGCAGGGTGCTCCCGTGCCCCATCGCATAACCGGTCAGCATCCAGCAGGTCGCTGCAGTCCCCAACCCATAGGCGGCGATGTGCTCGTCCGCCTCGATCGAGTGATTCCATAAGTACTCACCGTCGAACTGGCCGTTCTTCTGGTCGAAGTTGAATCTCACCGGCTCGACCTTGACCATGCCCTCAAAAGAATGCAGGCGGGCCTTGTACAGTGCGGACAAATCGGCATCGGGCCAGCGCGCCTGCTCCATACGGGCATCGCGCGCTCCGGCGATATAGCCCAGGCGGGTGAACAAACCTCTTGCCTTTTCCATTCCCAGACTGTCGATCAGCTCGCGCCGCAGCGCTCCGAATGCATTGCCATGCATCAAGATCATGCGCTGATCATTGAGCCAGATATATCCGTCATCGGGCGAAAACGACAGGCATGCCGAAATATCCGACAGCGACGGCCGGGCGTCAGCGCGCGCGCTGGCATGGTCTCCGGACTGCGATGCCGAGAATTCCGGCCCCTCCTCTCCGGCTGCAGCCCTGCCCTTGCTTTTGGTCACGGCATGTCTCCTTCACTGAACCATGTTTCCATTTTTATAAATTCAACCGCAAATCCGTAGGGCTGTTTTCACGATTTTATGAACCCAGGCCAGAGACCCTAAATGCTGCATAGCAGTATTTTTGATCCATTCAACAGGAATGTCTATCGAAAATCCACGATCAAAACTTGTTGCGCCGCACAACCAGAACCTCCACGACCATCCTGGCATCAGTCTTGCTCAATACAAGGCAACGCGATGAACACCAGACATCGGGCGATGTGCGCACGATGTACACAGTTTAAACACCAAATTTTTGTCCAACGGACCCGGGATGCATCAATGATCAAGGAAGGCGATTTGCTCTGGACCCCCAGCGCCGACTGGGTAGCGAACGCGAACGTGACTGCGTTCATGAACTGGCTGCGGGCCACCCGCAAGCTCGAATTCGCGGATTACGGCGAGCTCTGGCGCTGGTCGGTGACCGATCTGGAGTCGTTCTGGGGCGCGCTCTGGGATTACTTCTCGATCGAGTCCTCGTCTGCGCCCACCAGCGTGCTCGGCTCCCGGGAAATGCCCGGCGCCCAGTGGTTCCCCGGGGCGAAGCTCAACTACGCCCAGCACGTCCTGCGCCAGGAGCGCGCCGGCAGTGACGCGCTCCTGTACCTGAGCGAGAACGCCCCCCTGACCGCCATGGCCTGGGAAGAGCTGGCCGGCCAGGTGCGCATCCTCGCGACCCAGCTGCGCCGCCTGGGCGTGAAGCCTGGCGACCGCGTCCTGGCCTACCTGCCCAACATCCCGCAGGCGATCATCGCCCTGCTGGCGACGACGAGCATCGGTGCGGTGTGGGCAAGCTGCTCGCCCGATTTCGGCTCTCACGGCGTGCTCGACCGGGTCACCCAGCTCGCCCCCAAAGTGCTGTTCTGCGTCGACGGCTACCGCTATGGCGGCAAGGCGTTCGACCGCCGCAACGAAGTCGGGGAAATCATCGGCTCACTCGACAGCATCGAGCACGTCATCCACCTCCCCTATCTCGATCCGCACAGCCCGGCCCCGGCCGGCGAACGGGTGCGCTCATGGGACAGCCTGCTCGATCACCCTCCCGTTCCGGCCGACAGCTTCGAGTTCGAACAGCTGCCCTTCGATCATCCGCTGTGGATCCTGTTCTCGTCGGGCACGACCGGCCTGCCCAAGGCCATCGTGCACGGCCATGGCGGCATCCTCCTCGAAATGCACAAGCTGCTCGCCTTCCACATGGACATCCACCCCGGCGAGCGCAGCTTCTTTTTCACCACCACCGGCTGGATGATGTGGAACGTGGTCGCGAGCTCGCTGCTGGTGGGCGCCTGCCCCGTGCTCTATGACGGCAACCCGGCCTATCCGACCCCCGACGTGCTGTGGAAGATGGCCCAGGATTGCGGCGCCGCCTTTTTCGGCGCCAGCCCGACCTATGTCGACATCATGAGCAAGGCCGGCATCGTGCCGGGCGACCGCTACGACCTGTCGAAACTGCGCGCGATCATGCCGGCCGGCTCGCCGGTGTCGCCCGAGTGCACCGCCTGGTTCTACGACAACGTCAAGAAAGATCTGTGGATCGCCACCGGCAGCGGCGGCACCGACTGCTGCACCGGCTTCGTCGGCGGCGTGCCGACGTTGCCGGTCTATGCCGGCGAGATCCAGGCGGCGTCGCTCGGGGTGGCCGCGGCCGCGTTCAACGATCGCGGCGAAGCGGTCGTCGATGAAGTCGGCGAGCTGGTGATCACCGCGCCCTTGCCCTCGATGCCGGTTGGCTTCTGGAACGACCCCGGGCGGGTGCGCTACCGCGAAGCCTATTTCGAGGACTTCCCGGGCGTCTGGCGTCACGGCGACTTCTTCCGCATCAACGCGCGCGGCGGCTGCTTCGTGCTGGGGCGCTCGGACGCGACCCTCAACCGCCAGGGCGTGCGCATCGGCACTGCGGAAATCTACCGGGCGCTGGCGGCGCTCGACGAGATCGAGGATGCGCTGATCGTCAATCTCGATCTGCCGCACAACCAGTTCTTCATGCCGCTGTTCGTGAAGCTGCGTGCCGGCGTCGAGCTCGATGCCGAGCTGGAAAAGCGGATCAACACCCTCCTGCGCAAGGAATACACGCCGCGCCACGTGCCGGACCGGATCATCGCCGTGCCTTCCATCCCGGCGACGCTCACCGGCAAGAAGATGGAAGTACCGGTGCGCAAGATCCTGATGGGTATCGCGCTCGAAAAGGCGGTCAACCGCAATGCCATGGCCAACCCTCAGGCGCTCGACTTCTTCATCCACTACGCGAACACCCAGCACGACTATTCACTGAGCTGACAGCGGGCACGGCAACCACAAGATCCGGAGACCATCATGACCGACAAACCGAAGGTACTTTTCATCGCCACCCGGGACACCAAGGAACAGGAAGCGAAATACATCCGGGAATGCCTGGAAGAAGCCGGAGTCGAGGTCTATCACCTGGACCCCAGCATCCGCCGCACCGTGGACGAAGGAGCGGAGATCGGACCCGAGCAGATCGCCGCCGCCGCAGACATGACGATGCCCGACATCCGCGCGCTCAAGCACGAAGGCTTATGTCTGGAAGTGATGACCCGGGGCGCGCTCAAGTGCGCCCACGAGCTGCACCATGACGTGGGTCTGAGCGGCATCCTCGGCCTCGGCGGCTCGATGGGGACGGCGCTTGCCACCCGGATCATGCAGAGCTTTCCCTACGGCCTGCCCAAGGTCATGATTTCCACCATGGCCTCGGGCATGACCCGCCCGTTCGTCGGCGCCAAGGACATCGTGATGGTCAATCCGGTGTGCGACATTTCCGGGCTCAACTCGATCACCCGCAGCGCCTTCCGCAATGGCGCGCTCGCCGCAGCGGCGATGGCCCACGACTACCAATCCGGGGAAACCGGAAGCAAGCCGCTGGTCACCATTTCGACCCTCGGCACCACGGAGAAATGCAGCGCACGCATACGGCGCTCGCTGGAAGAACAAGGCTTCGAGGTCATGGTGTTCCACACCCTCGGCACCGGCGGCGCGGCGATGGAGCAGATCATCCGCGAGCGCGACGTCGCGGTCGTCATCGACCTGTCCCTGATCGAGATCAGCGAATACCTTCATGGCGGCCTGTGCGCGACCGGCCCGGAGCGCGGCAAGGCGGCGCTGGAAAAAGGGGCGCCGACCATTTTCGCCCCCGGCAACCTCGACTTCCTCGTCGCCGGGCCGCTGGCGGAAGCCAAGGTGCGATTCCCCGGCAAGCGCTACCACGAGCACAACCCGGCACTGACTGCGGTGCGCGCCGAAGCGCAGGAATTCCGCAACGACGCCGAGCACCTCGCCGGCCTGATCCGGAATGCCCGCGGGCCGGTCGCCTTCTTCGTGCCGCTGCAGGGCTTTTCCAATCACGACAGCCCGGATGGCCACCTCCACGATCCGTCCCTGCCTCCGGTGTTCGCCGCACACCTGAAACAGGCGATGCCCCCCGGCGTACCGGTGATCGAGCTGCCCCTCCATATCAACGACGAGCAATTCGCCGACGCGCTGGTCGAGCAGGCCATCGCTTTTTTCAAAAATCGCAGCGAGGCTGCAAGCCAATGAAACTGACCAACGAAGACGTCAACGAGATCCTGCAACTGCTGGACGCGGGGCCGTTCAACGAACTGAACCTGCAGACCCTGCGCTTCAAGCTGCAATTGCGCCGTGGCAGCGACGGCATGTGGACGCAGGAAGCGCAGATCCTTTCCGCTCCCGAGTTGCTGTCGCCGGCCACCGCTGCGGCCGCCGCACCGGCCGCCAGCACCGCCCATGCCCCAGCGCAAGCCAGACATGCGGAAAAGGAGCACCTCACCCCGGTGCGCACGCCGCTGCTGGGCACTTTTTATCGCGCGCCCAAGCCCGGCGCCCCTGCGTTCGTGGAAGTCGGCAGCCGCGTCGGTCCCGACACCCTAGTCGGCATCGTCGAAACCATGAAGCTGATGAATTCGGTCTATGCCGGGGCCGCCGGAACGGTGGTGGAGATCTGCGCCAAGGACGCGGCCACCGTCGAGCACGGCGAAATCCTGATGTTCATCGAGCCGGAGGGCGCATGACCATCCGCCGCATTCTCATCGCCAACCGCGGCGAGATCGCGGTGCGCATCGTGCGCACCTGCCAGCGCCTCGGGATCGAAACCGTCCTCGCCGCCTCCGAGGCCGATCTCGACTCGCAGGCGGCGCGCCTGGCCGACCGGACGATCTGCATCGGTCCGGCGAAATCGTCCGCCAGCTACCTCAGCGTCGACGCCGTCGTCGGCGCCGCGCGCACGGCCAAAGCCGATGCGATCCACCCCGGGTACGGCTTCCTGTCCGAAAACCAGCACCTCGCCCAGGCCTGCGCCGCGGAGGGAATCGTTTTCATCGGTCCGACCGCGGCCCAGCTCGATGCCGTAGGCGACAAGCTCAAGGCGCGCAGCCACGCGCTGGCCGCCGGGCTCCCGGTAGTCCCCGGCGGCGAAGTCGACAGCATCGAGGACGCGCGCGCGGTCGCTGAAAAAACGGGCTGGCCGGTCCTGATCAAGGCCGTCAGCGGCGGCGGCGGTCGCGGCATGAAGCTGGTGCACGAACCAGCCCAGCTCGCGGCGACGATCGAACTGGCGATGGCCGAAGCCCATGCCTCGTTCGGCGACCCCCGGGTCTACCTGGAGCGCTATGTCGCCTCCGGCCGCCATGTCGAAGTGCAGGTGCTGGGCGATGGCGAGAACGTGATTCATCTGGGCACGCGCGACTGCTCGATCCAGCGCCGCTACCAGAAGCTGGTCGAGGAGGCCCCCGCCCCCAACCTGCGCGACGGCCTGCGGGCGGCGATGCACGAGGCCGCCGTCACCTTCGCCAGGCACCTCGAATACCGCGGGCTGGGCACCGTCGAACTGCTGGTCGACTGCGAGCGCGACACTTTCTACTTCCTCGAAATGAACGCGCGCATCCAGGTCGAGCATCCGGTCACCGAAGCGATCTGCGGGCTCGACCTGGTTGCCGAACAGATCGCGGTCGCCGAAGGAAAACCGCTGCGCTTCACCCAGGACGACGTGCACCTCGCCGGGCACGCCATCGAGTGCCGTATCAACGCCGAAGACTGGACCCAGGATTTCCGCCCCAGTCCCGGCACGGTGAGCCGCGCGCGGTTTCCGCTCGGCGAAGGCGTGCGCGTCGATACCCACATCCAGAGCGGCGCGCGCGTGCCGCCGTTCTACGACTCCCTTCTCGCCAAGCTGATCGTCCATGGCGCCGACCGCGCCCAGGCTCTCGAGCGCCTGCGCCATGCGCTGGCGCAGTGCGAGATCAGCGGCGTGAGCACCAACCTGCCGATGCACGTCGAACTGATGCAGCAGGAGGAGTTCGCCCGCGGCGGAGTGAATACCGCCTATTTCCCCTGGTTCCTGGAAAACCGGGCGACCGCATTGCGCGACCCGTGTGTCGCGAAAGGAAGCTGACATGGCCCATCTCCAGCTCATCGACACCTCGATCCGCGACGGCAACCAGAGCCTGTGGGGTGCAACCGGGCTCAATACCCCGCAGATCCTGTCGATCGCGCCGATCCTCGACCGGGTCGGTTTCCGCGCCATCAATTACGCCTCGAGCACGCACATGGGGATGGCGATCAAGACCCACCGCGAAGATCCGTGGGAGCGCATCCGCCTGACCCACGCTGCGATGCCCAACACCCCGCTGGAATTCATCGGCACCGGGCTACGCTTCATCTCCTGGGAAAGCCAGCACCCCGAGTTCATGCAGCTCGTATACGACCGGCTCGTCATCAACGGCATTTCGCGCTTCATCGTCATGGACCCGATGAACGATGCGCAGGCCATGCTCGAATCGGCGCAGATGATGCGCAAGGCCGGCGGCAGCGAGATCATCGCCGCCCTGACCTACACCATCAGCGTCGTGCACGACGATGCCTACTACGCCAACTTCGCCGCGCAACTGGCCCGCTCGCCCAACATCGACCGCCTCTACATCAAGGACCCGGCCGGCATCCTGACGCCCGAGCGGGCGCGCACGCTGATCCCGGCGATCCAGGCGCAACTGGGCGGCAAGGCGCTGGAACTGCATTCCCATTGCAACATCGGGCTGGCGCCGATCACCTACATGACCGCCGCCGAGCTGGGCATCAACGCCCTGCAGGTCGGCTGCGGCGCACTGAGCAGCGGCACGGCGCAGCCGAACGCGCAGCGCGTCGTCGCCAACCTGCGCGAACTGGGCCACACGGTGGACGTCGACGACCGCGCGCTGGCCCTGGTGTCGAACTACTTCACCCGCATCGCCGCCGCCGAGAACCTGCCGGTGGGCATGCCCCAGGAGTTCGATGCCGCGTTCCTGCGCCACCAGGCCGCGGGCGGCTACATCTCGACCACCCGGCGCCAGCTCGCGGAATTGAAGCTCGAACATCGCTTCGACGAAGTCATGGAAGAGCTGAGCCGGGTGCGCGCCGAGCTGGGCTATCCGATCATGGTCACGCCCTTCCCCCAGATGCTCGGCTCGCAGGCCTTCTACAACGTGATCGGCAACGAACGCTATGCCAACGTCTCGGACCAGGTGATCCGCTACGTGCTCGGCAATTTCGGCCGCCCGACCGGCGTCATCGACCCCCAGGTGAAGGACCGCATCCTGGCCCGCCCGCGCGCGAAGGAGCTCATGAACGAGCCGCCGCCGCCGACGCTGGCGGAAATGCGCCGCCAGTTCCCACCCGGCATTTCGGACGAAGAGTTCCTGCTGCGCGCGACGATGCCGGCGGAACAGGTCGAGGCCATGCTCGCCGCCGGCCCTGCGCGCCGCCACTACAACCCCGACGTGCAACCGGTGCTGAAGCTGCTGCGCGAGCTGCAAACCCGCCCGGGCGTCTCCGACATCGTGATCGACAAACCCAATTTCCGCCTCGAACTGCACGGTAACGGCAGCCAGGAGAACGCCAATGCGTGACGACAGCATCGCTTTTGCCGGGCAGGGCATCCCCGCAGCCACCCTCGCCCGCCTCGGCCGCACCCGCGGTTTCGTTTTCGACATGGACGGAACGCTGTTGCTCGGCAATGAGCGCAACCATGACATGAAGCCGCTCCCGGGCGCGCTGGAAATCACCCACTGGCTGAGCGAGCACAGCATCCCGTTTGCCGTCTTCACCAACGGCACCGCGCGCTCGCCCGAAGAGTACGCCACCACGCTGCGCAAGCTCGGCTTCGCGCTGCCCGACGCAGCGATGATGACGCCGGCGAGCAGCGCGGTGGACCTGTTCGTCCAGCGCGGCTACAAGCGCGTGCTGGTGCTCGGCGGCGACGGCCTGGCAATGCCGCTGCGCAAGGCGGGAATCGGGGTCGTCGCCCCGGTGGGCCGGCCCCAGGCCGATGCCGTGCTGATCGGCTGGTACCGCGAATTCACCATGAACAACCTCGAAGCAGCCTGCTACGCGGTCTGGGGCGGGGCACAGGCGTTCAGCTCGTCACAGGCCATGTTTTTCGCCACCGCGGCGGGCAAGACGCTGGGCACGTCCCGCGCCATTTCCGCCATGCTCAAGGATCTGACCGGCTGCCGGGTGCAGATCGTGGGCAAGCCCTCGCTCCATGCCCTGAGCGCTGCAGCCCGCCGCCTCGGGGTGCGGGCCAAGGACCTGGCGGTGGTCGGCGACGATCCCGAACTGGAAGTCCCAATGGCACACCGCGGCCGCTCGCTGGCGATCGCGGTCAATACCGGGCTGGGCGATGCAGATTCGTTTTCACATCTGCCGCCGGCGCGCTGGCCGCACCTGACCGTGCACGGCGTCGATGAGCTGCTGCGCTTGCTGCAAGGGCAGACGCTGTAGACCCCGCCATGCATCCGGCGCCCGATGAATCCCTCCCCCCCGGCACCGGCCCGCAGCGGCCTTCCCTTTGTTCCAGTACGAGCCGGACATTCCGGTCCAGCGATCCACGCAACGGAGGCGCAGTGCAATGAAACCACCCGTAGAACAGGCACTGAAGGAGATCGAGCGCGTCGTCGGCGCGGAACATCTGCTGACCGACGCCGCAACCCTGTCGCGATATTCCGTCAACATGCTCGCCGCCGCCGACATCCTGCCTGCCGCCGTGGTGCGACCGGCGTCGACGGCAGAGCTCCAGCAGGTGCTGAAAATCGCCAACGCCGCCAAGACGCCGGTATGGACCTTGAGCGGCGGGCAGAACCGCGGCTACGGCATGGCCTGTGCCGCCACGCCGGGGACCCTGATCATCGACCTCAAAAGGATGAACCGCATCCTCGAGGTCAACGTCGATCTCGCCTACGCCCTGGTCGAACCGGGCGTGACCTTCGCCCAGCTCTATCGCTATCTCCGGGACAACGACATCCCCTTGTGGATGGACGTCCCGAGCGGCAGCCCCGAGGGCTCGTGCCTGGGCAACATCACCGAGCGCGGCGCCGGATACACCCCCATGGGAGAGAAGTTTCTGTTCAGCTGCGGCATGGAAGTCGTCCTCGCCGACGGACAGGTGCTGCGCACCGGCACCGGAACGCTGCCGAACTCGCAGACCTGGCAGGTCTTCAAGTGGGGCTACGGACCGTCGCTCGACGGCCTGTTCACCCAGTCCAATTTCGGCATCGTCACCAAGGCCGGCTTCTGGCTGATGCCGCGCCCGCCGGCCTACGAACCGCTCGCGGTGACCATGGACGACCCGGAGGCGGTCTACAAGGCGGTCGAAATCCTGCGTCCGCTCAAGCTCAACATGGTCATTCCCAACGGCGCCTGCGTCACCCATGTGCGCAAGGCGCTGGGGCTGACGGCGTGCTGGGGCGAGGGGAAAAACATCCTGCCCCGGGTCGGCCGGCGCTTCGACTATCCGGCAGAAACCCTGAAGGCATTGAAAGAGAGGTACGCGCTGGGTGAGTGGAACTTCGCCGGCGCGCTCTATGGCCTGCCGGAAACCGTCCGGACCTATCGCGGCATCGTCGAAGACGCCTTCCGCTCGGCCCTTCCCGGCTGCCGCTTCCTGAGTGCGGAAGAACAGGCGGCGAGCCCCTACTGGCGAGCGCGGGAAAAGGCGATGCGCGGCGAGCCGCAGTGGGAATTCGACATGTCGGACTGGGAAGGCAAGGCGGGGGCGCTGTGGATCTCGCCGGTCGCCCCCGTCACCAACGAGGCCGTCGAACAGCAGATCCGGATCGCCGAAGAGACCTACGCGAAGTACGGCTTCCACTATGCCGCAGAGCTGATCCTGGGGACCGGCCGCGATCTGCACCACATCATCTGGCTGCTGTTCGATCGCAGCGATGCCGAAGAGCGCCGCCGCGCCGAGCTGTGCGAGCGGGAAATGTATGACCGCTACTGCGAGGTCGGCTACCTGCCCTACCGCACCGGACTGTCCACCGGCGACTACCTGATGCGCAAGCTCGGGCCGTTCCGGGACATCTGCCATGACCTGAAACAGCTCTTTGATCCGAACAACATCCTGTCGCCGGGCAAGTCGGGAATCGACCTGGCCAATCGCTCATGACCGGGCAGCGGAGGTGCATTGCATGAAGCAGAATCTGACTGGAAAAGTCGCTTACGTCTCCGGTGCGGCCGCGGGAATCGGCGCCGCCATTGCCCGGAGCTTCGCGGCGGAAGGCGCGTCGGTGCTTCTCGGCGACGTCCAGGAGGCGCGCGGCGAGGCCCTTGCCGCACAGATCCGGGATCAGGGCGGCAAGGCCGCGTTCATTCACCACGACGTCGCCGACGAGCCGCAATGGGAACGCGCGCTGGCACGCGCAGTCACGCAGTTCGGCGGGCTGGACATCCTCGTCAACAACGCCGGCATCGAGCAGACCGGCCTCCTCGCCGACGTCGAGCTCGCCGACATCAACCGGCTCCTCGCCGTCAATGTGGCCGGCGTGATCCTCGGCCACAAGCACGCCATCCGGACGATGCGTCCGGGCGGAAGCGCGGGCAAAGGCGGCAGCATCATCAACCTGTCCTCGGTGGCCGGATTGATCGGCACCCCGGCGCTGGGCGTATACAGCGCCTCGAAAGGCGCAGTGCGGCTGCTCAGCAAGGCCGCCGCGGTCGAATGCGGCCGCCTCGGTTACGGCATCCGGGTCAATTCGATCCATCCGGGCCTGGTCGATACCGACATGGGCAGCAAGCTCGTCGATGATTTCGTCGGTCTCGGGGTTTTCGCCGATCGCGAAACGGCGCTGCAGCAAATGCGGGAAACCTATCCGATCGGCCGCACCGGCGTCCCCGGCGACATTGCCAACGCCGCCCTCTTCCTCGCCAGCGAACAATCGAGCTGGATCACCGGAACCGAAATCGTGGTGGACGGGGGCATGACGATCAGTTGATCCCCCGCCCGCCCGGACAAGCCAGACCAAAGGAGAACACCATGCTGCTCGAAGGAAAGACCGCGCTGGTCACCGGTGCCGGCAACGGCATCGGCCGCACCATTGCCCTCACCTACGCTGCCGAGGGCGCGAATGTCGTCGTGTCCGACATCAACGACGAATGGGGCCGTGAAACTGCCTCCCTGATCGAAAGAAGCGGAGGGCGAGCCCTCTACCAACGCGCCGACACTTCCCGCGCCGAGGACCACGTCGTGCTGATCGAGGCGGCCCGGCGCGCGTTCGGCCGGCTCGACGTGGCCTGCAACAACGCCGGCATCAGCGGCGAATTCACCCCCACGGATGAAACGAGCGATGCCCAGTGGCAACGCGTCATCGACATCAATCTGTCGGGCGTGTTCTACGGCGTTCGCGCGCAGCTGCGCGCGATGCTCGAAACCGGCGGCGGCGCGATCGTGAATATTTCCTCCATCGCCGGGCAGATCGGGATCGAAGGCATCACCCCGTACACCGCCGCCAAGCACGGCGTTGTCGGCCTGACGAAAACGGTCGCCTGGGAATACGGCAGCAAGGGCATCCGCATCAATTCGGTCGGGCCGGCCTTCATCAATACCACGCTGGTCCAGAACGTTCCGCCCGAAACGCGCAAACAGCTCGAAGAAATGCATGCCTTGCGCCGCCTCGGCGAAACCGAGGAAGTCGCCAATCTGGTCGCCTGGCTGAGCAGCGACAAGGCCAGCTTCGTCACCGGCAGCTATTACGCGGTCGACGGCGGCTACCTGGCACGATGACCGTCATCACTCACTGAAATCCATCGAAGGAATCTTCATTCATGTCTGCACCTGTTCAGGTCATCGGCGTCGGGATGGTCAAGTTCGTCAAGCCCGGCACCCAGGAGCCTTATGAAATCATGGCGTCGAAGGCCATTCGCGCCGCCCTCGCCGATGCTGGCATTCCCTACAACGAAATCCAGCAGGCCTACGCCAGCTACGTCTTCGGCGACAGCGCCTGCGGCCAGGCCGCGCTGTACCGGGTCGGCATGACCGGCATCCCGCTGTTCAACGTCAATAACAACTGCTCGTCGGGCTCGTCGGCCCTGTTCCTCGCCCGCCAGGCGGTGCTCTCCGGCAGTGTCGACTGCGCGCTGGCGTTCGGCTTCGAGGAAATGCGCCCGGGCGCGCTGGGCGCGGTGTGGAACGACCGTACTTCGCCGCTGCTCGAGATGGAAGATCAGCTTGAAAAGATCGTGCCGGGCGTACCGCCTGCGTCCAACGCCCATCGCCTGTTCGGCTCCGCCGCTCTGGCCTACATCGAAAAGACCGGTGCCAACCCCGACATCTTTGCAAAAGTAGCGGTGAAGACCCGCAAGCACGCGATGAACAACCCGCTGGCGATGTTCAACCAGCCGCTCACCGTCGACGAGGTCATGCAGTCGCCGGTCATTTTCGCGCCCTATCTGACCCGTCTCGAAGCCTGCCCCCCTTCCTGCGGCGCGGCAGCGGCGGTCGTGTGCAGCGAAGCCTTCGCCCGTCGCCACGGCCTTGCCCGCGGCATCCCGATCCTCGCCCAGGCGATGGCGACCGACCGTCTGGCCCGCAACGACAACCCGATCGATCTCGCCGGTGCCGACATGACCCGCAACGCCGCCGCGCAGGTTTACGCGCAAGCCGGGATCGGCCCGCAGGACATCGACGTCGTCGAACTGCATGACTGCTTCACTTCGAACGAGGTCATCACTTACGAAGGGCTGGGGCTGTGCGGCGAGGGCGAGGCGGAAGGCTTCATCGCACGCGGCGACAACAGCTACGGCGGCAAATATGTCGTCAATCCTTCCGGCGGGCTCATGTCGAAGGGACACCCGCTGGGCGCGACCGGCCTCGCCCAGTGTACGGAACTGGTTTCGCAATTGCGCGGGGAAGCCGGCGCCCGCCAGGTCAGCGGGGCCCGCCTTGCGCTGCAGCATAACCTGGGGCTGGGCGGCGCCTGCGTCGTGACCCTGTACGGGAAGAATGCCTGAGCCGAATCGCCTTCATCTTGTTCAACCGAGGGTGGGATCGTGATCACGACGATTGTCGAATACAGGCTTCCTTGCGCCGTGGCGAGGGGCGAAATCCTGGAAAAATTCAAGTCGGCCCGGAACAAGTTCATCGACGCCGAAGGCTTATTGAAAAAATACTTCTGCTACGACGCATCCGACGGCAGCGGAACGAGCGTTTACATCTGGGAAAACCTGTCGTGCGCAAAAGCCTTCTTCACTCCCGCGATGCTGCAGGCGTTCGAGCAGACTTTTGGCTGCCGGCCCACGCTCAGGCATGTCGATACGCTGATGACGATCGACAACGTGGCCGATGAAGTCTCCGTTTTCGACACCTGAGCAAGCGATCACCGCCATCGACCCGAATCGGGTTCAAGCGCCATGGCGTCGCACCTGCCCGGAATCGGACAGACCACGAATGAAACCGCTTTTTTAGGGAAATCAATGAAATGAAAGCCATCAGATTACGCACTCCCGGCGGCCTCGATCACCTCGACCTGGTGGAACTTCCCGATCCCGGGCGGCCCGGCCCGGGCGAGATCCGGGTCAGGATTCACGCCAGTTCCCTGAACTTCCATGATCTTGGCGTTGTCAGCGGCGCAATGCCGGCCGCCGACGGACGCATCCCGATGTCCGACGGCGCCGGTGTCGTCGAAGCGGTCGGGGAAGGGGTCGATGAATTCGCCGTCGGCGACACCGTCGTCTCGACCTTCTTTCCGCACTGGGAGGATGGAGAAGCTCCGATCGCGGATTTTTCCACCACTCCCGGTGACGGGGTCGATGGCTACGCCTGTGAAGTTGTCGTCCGCCCGGCGATCGCATTCACCCGCGCCCCGCATGGCTACAGCCACGCCCAGGCCGCCACGCTGACGACCGCCGGCCTCACCGCCTGGCGCGCCCTGGTCTACAACGGCGGTCTGAAAGCCGGCGACAGCGTCCTGGTACTGGGCACGGGGGGCGTGTCGATCTTCGCCCTCCAGTTCGCCAAGGCGATGGGCGCCAGCGTGATCGCGACCTCGTCGTCGGACGAGAAGCTCGAACATGCCCGGGCGCTCGGCGCCAGCTACACCATCAACTACCGCAGCGAAGTGCAATGGGCGTCGCGCGTGCTCGATTTCACCGGCGGCCGCGGTGTCGATCACGTCATCGAAGTCGGCGGCCCCGGCACCCTGCCACAATCGATCCAGGCCTGCCGGATCGGCGGTCACATCGCCCTGATCGGCGTGCTGACGGGCGGCGCCGGGCCGGTGCCGACGGCCGCGCTGATGAAGCGCCAGCAACGCCTGCAAGGGCTGATCGTCGGCAACCGCCGCCAGCAGACCGAGCTGGTCCGTGCGCTCG
Source organism: Thauera aromatica K172 (assembly GCF_003030465.1). Lineage (GTDB taxonomy): Bacteria > Pseudomonadota > Gammaproteobacteria > Burkholderiales > Rhodocyclaceae > Thauera > Thauera aromatica. The sequence goes on from NZ_CP028339.1 coordinate 3,122,001, forward strand.
AAGCGACCGGCATCGTTCCCGTCATCGACCGCTCCTTTGCCCTCGAGGCCATCGCCGACGCCTTCCGCCTGCAGCAGACCGGCGGGCATTTCGGCAAGATCTGCCTCGAATTCTGAGCGCAGCCCCCCAATCGTCTTCGTGGAGACTCACCGTGCTTTCAAGAAGAGCTTTCCTCCAAGGGTCCATGACCATGAGCGGTTTGGCGCTTGCCGGGATGTCGATCCCGGGCTTCGCCTCCGCGCTGGCCCCCGGCCGGGACATCGCAGCCTCGTCCCTTTTTTCCGTCGTCTACGACAACGGCTTTCCCCCCAGCGCCGCTTTCGGCGCTGCGGCCGGGCAGCACGGCTACGCCACCCATGACATCGACGGCGACGTGACCGGGTTCTGGATGAACCACCTTGCCCCGCGGTGGCGGCACGAGCCCGTGGCCATCGCGGGACTGACCCATGCCAGCGCCCTGTTCGTGCTCGAGCGTATGGGCTGGGACCATGGCTTGCGCGTCGTTTTTCGCGCACAGCATCGCAGCCAGGGCAATGGCCGCATCGAACACCAGCTGGGCGGCCCGGTCGCGATGCTGAACGCATTCGAGCAGGCCGCTTCGGAGCACCCCGGCCTGGGCGCCTGCGTGGCCGGCATGCTGGCCCGCTGCTACCGTCCGGAGCCGGCGCCATCGGCCCTGGCGATCCCGGCACGGCCCCGCCCCGGGCAGGACACGGCTGCCGACCCTGCGCCGCTGGTTTCCTGGGTCATTGCCCCGCGCCCCTCCTCCGCCTCGGCGCGCAACGCTTTTGCTACTGTTGAAAGGATCGTGTGATGAAACTTCCCAAGGGCGTCAGCGCCGCAGACTTCAACGCCGCACTGAAAGAATTCCGCCTTGTCGTGGGTGAAAACTGGGTGTTCACCGGCGACGAGGACATGCATCTGTACCGGGATGCGTATTCCCTGGTGTGGGGAGAGCCCGACGAACTGGTTGCCTCCGCCGCGGTTGCGCCGGAAAACGTCGAGCAGGTCCAGGCCGTGGTGCGCATCGCCGGCAAGTACAGGATCCCGCTGTTTGCCATCTCCACCGGCAAGAACCTGGGCTACGGCGGTTCGGCGCCGAACATGGCGGGCAACGTCATCGTCGATCTCAAGCGCATGAACAAGGTCATCGAAGTCGATGACAAGAGGAATTTCTGCATTGTCGAGCCGGGCGTCTCCTACTTCGATTTGTACAAGTACATCCATGAGCGCGGCTTCAAGGTCATGATGGACGTACCCGATCCCGGCTGGGGCAGCCCACTCGGGAACGCGGTCGACCATGGCCTCGGCTACACCTGGATGAATTATCGCGACCACTTCGGCTCCCACTGCGGCATGGAAGTGGTGCTCCCCGATGGCGAGGTCATGCGCACCGGGATGGCGGCGATACCGGGCTCGAAGACCTGGGCGGAAAACAAGTACGGCTATGGCGCCTACGTCGATGGCCTGTTCGCCCAGTCCAATTTCGGCATCGTCACCAAGATGGGGTTCTGGATGCAGCCGCAGCCGGACCATTTCCTCAGCGGTCAGGTCAAGGTGCCGAAATACCATGACCTGATCCCGCTGATCAACGGCGTCAACAAGATGGAAGACCAGGGCCTGATCGGGCATCCGCGCTACAGCTGCCCGATGGACCCGCTTTGCATGCAGATGGAGCCGGAGATCTACAAGCCGACCCCCGAGCTGATGGCGCTCAACAGCCGTCCCGGCGGCTCCACGGTCGAAGAGTACCAGGCCTATGCCGAAAAACAGGGGCATGAATTCTGGAATGTCATGCTCAATTTTTACGGCCCGAAGGAAACCGTTTACGCCAACTGGGAATATGCCAAGAAGACAGTTTTCGCCGCCATTCCCGGCGTCCGCTTCGAAGAAATCGAAAACTACGCGTTCCCGCTCGAAAACCCGGAAGCAATCAAAAAAGTCCGTCACAAGGTTGCGCTGGGCATTCCCAACATGTCGATCTTCTCGATCGGCGCCCGCTCCGCGGCGATGCCGGAACCCGGGGACGGCCATGCGTGGTTTTCACCGATCGTCCCCCGCAATGGGGAAGAATTCATCCACGCGCACAAGGTCTTCACCAAGGCCGCGCGCGAAATGAACATCACCTCGGCCCCGATCAGCGTCACCAACGTGCCGATGTCATGGCAGTACCGCACCTACCTCTACCTGTTCCCGGTGTTCGTTTCCCGTTCCGACAAGGAGCGCAACCGGAAATCCGTTGACGACTTCAACAAGCTGATCAAACTGGCCGCGGAAAACGGCTGGTCCGAATACCGTACCGCCCCCATCTTCCAGGACGCGGTGGCGGCAACGTACTCCTTCAACAACAACATCCTGCTGAGATTCCAGGAACGGCTCAAGGACGTCATCGACCCTCACGGCATCATGGCGCCGGGGCGTGGCGGCATCTGGCCCAAACGCTACCGGGAGGGCTCGTGATGAAAAAGCTGCTTAGCGTGGGCACCGCCCTGATGGCGGCACTGGCATCCGGCCAAATCTGGGCCGGCGGACAGACAGTGGTCGAGCGCGGCCAGGCCGTATTCCAGGAGTGGTGTGTTTCCTGCCACGGGATCGGCCCCGGTCATCCGGGAACGCAGGCGCTCGATCTCCGCTATCAGGGCGCCCTCCCGGGCGCGCTGGAGAAGCGCACCGATCTGACCCCCGAGATCGTCAGGGCATTCGTGCGGAACGGCATTTCGGTGATGCCGTTTTTCCGCAAGGTCGAGATCAGCGATGCTGAACTCGATGCGTTGGGAAGCTACCTGTCGCGCAGCAACCCACGCTAACTTTTGGCGAGATGCGTGCCCTCCCCCCGCTGGGGGGCACGCGAATCGATCGGATAGGGTCCTACCCGGCCCGCCCCATCGTTTCAGGCGTTTTACCCCGGCGGACTGCCTCTCCGCTCAGGCCCGCGATAACGGGCCTGAGCCTGCAGCCACTGCCACACCGCCTCTTCACTCGCCGCAGCCCCGGCAGCACGGCAGTCGTCGAGGTAGCGGGCGATGTGCCCGCTGAGGTGGGCGCAGCCGACGCTGGCGCCACTGCCGGCGAGGCTGCCGTCGAGAGGACGGACGTGGGCGCCGAAGTCGGCGTAGCGGGTGCCGAGGGCGGAAATCTCCATCCGCGCGCAGCGCGCATCACCGGTCATCCGCAGCACGCCGGGAAAGGCCGCCGGATACACCGGCTCGCCGCGCGCCGGCGCGGCCGCGCACAGCAGCACGCCGGCCGCACGCGCACGCGCACAGGCTTCGGCGAGCACCGGTCGCGGCGCCCGCAGGCCGAGGCTGAGATTGATCAGCGCCACCCGCTGCGCGACCAGCCAGTCGATCGCCGCCGCGACCTGGGCGGCCGTGGTCGCCAGCCGGGCATGGAACACCTGGGCGACGCACAGCTGCGCGCGCGGCGCGCACGCGGCGATGATTTCCGCCAGGCGGCTGCCGTGGCCGAGGCGCTCGGGGCCGGCATCCTCGCGGCGAACGCCGTCCTCGCCGAGGACGAACGCCGCCGCGCTCGCCACCCGCGCCGCCAGTGCCGGGGCATGGCCGCTGTCGACGAGGCCGACGCGCACCGCAGCGCCGCCCGCAGCGGCGTTTTCCCCCTCCTCGGGCAGTTGCGGCCGCGGCTCGCTTCGCATCGCTTCCACCGGTCTACGCCTGCATCGCCCGCACTTCGGCCTTGCCGCCGTCGAGCACGATCCGCCATTCACAACCGGCAAGGGTGGCCGCGCGGTGGCTGACGAGGATCCGGGTGCGGCCGGCAAACAGCGCATCGACCGCAGCGATCACCTGCGCCTCGGTGGCCTCGTCGACGGCCGAGGTCGCCTCGTCGAGCACCAGCACGCACGGCGCCTGGAGCAGCGCGCGGGCGATCGCGATGCGCTGGCGCTGGCCGCCGGAAAGCTGCTGGCCGCGCTCGCCGAGCGGGGTGTCCAGCCCCTGCGGCAGGCTGGCGATCAGCTCGCCGAGGCGGGCGCGATGGGCGGCCGCGCGCACCGCGGTGTCGTCGGCATCGGGCGCAGCGTAGCGCAGGTTGTCGGCGAGGGTGCCGCGAAACAGCACGATGTCCTGGCTGACGACGGCGATCGCGCGCCGCAGCTCGGCGAGCGCGATCGTGCGCAGGTCGATGCCGTCGAGCCGGATGACGCCGCCCTCGGGGTCGAAATGACGCTGCAGCAGATCGATCAGGGTCGATTTGCCGACTCCGGAGGCGCCGCTCAGCGCCACCTTGCTGCCGGCCGGGATCACCAGGTCCACGTCCTCGAGCAGCGCCTGCGCCCGCCCATGGTGGCGGAAGCGCACCCGCTCGAAGGCGAGTTCGCCGCGCAGCGCCGCCGGCAGGCGCACCCCGGCGCCGCGATCGGTGACCTCGGCCGGCGCCTGGCGCAGCTCATTGACCCGCCCCAGGCTGACGCGGATGCGCTGGATCGCGACGTAGAGGCCGAGCAGGCTGTTGACCGGCCCCACCGCCATCCCCAGGTAGGTGGAGAACGCGATCAGGGCGCCGAGCTGCCACTGGCCGTCGATGACCCAGGCGCCGCCGATGAGGAAGGCCGCCGCACGCGTCAGCGAGGTCAGCGTGGCAGGCACGGCATGGGTGAAGAATTCGGTGCGCTGCAGTTGCAGCAGTTCGTCGAGGTAGCGCCCGCCGAGGCCGTCGAGGCGGCCGCGCTCACGCCCCTGCTGCCCCGAGGCCTGGATGAACTTCATCGCCGGCAGGGTCTCGACGAGAAAGCTCGACACGTCGGCCGCGCGCTCGCGCACGGTGCGCGTGCGCGCCTCGACCTTGCGCCGCATCCAGCGCAGCCAGGCGAGTTCGAGCGGGATCAGCACCAGCACCAGCAGCGACAGCTGCCACGACAGGCTCAGCATCAGCGCCACCGCGCCGACGAGGCCGACCACGCTGCTGAGCGCGGCGAACAGGCTGTCGACGGCGAAGCGCTGGAGCTCGGCGACGTCGCCGTCGATGCGCGACAGCAGATCGCCCAGCCGCTGGCGGCCGTAGAAGGCCGGCGACAGGGTCTGCAGGTGGCGGTAGAGGTCGCTGCGCAGGGCGAACAGGATAGTGCCCGACAGCCGGGTGTGGCGCAGGCGGTTGATGCCGGCGAGCACGGTGCCGGCGATGCCGGCGGCGATCATCGCCGCCGCGACCAGCACCAGCATCCGGTAGTCGCCGGCGAGCAGGCCGTCGTCGATCAGCATCTTGGTCAGCCAGGGCTGCAGCAGCACCAGCGCCGAGGCGAGCAGGGACAGCACGATCAGCACGGCGATCGCCCGCGCCTGCGGGCGCACGAAGCCGTACACCCAGCGAAAGCCGCCGTGCAGCGGCACCGCCGTGCCCATCAGCATGCGACCAGGGCGTCGCCCTGGCGGCGCGCCACGCCGGCGCGCTCGAGCTCGGCGATCAGCCAGCCGGTGAGCGCATCGGGGTCCATGTCGAGGAAGCGTGCATTGGCTTCGCGGTACAGCGGGGTGTCCACCAGGTGGCGGGTCAGCGCCGCCAGCCCGATGCGGCGCGCATCGAGGAGCATGAAGGTGATGCAGCCGCGGATGGCGTTGCGGGCGATGCGCGCGCCGTCGGCCTCGAACGCGGCGAGGCGGGCAAAGGCGCGCTCGAGGGCCTCGTCGAAGTCGGCGAAGGGGGCGCCGTGGCCGGGGATCACGGCGTCCACAGCGAGCCGGCCGAGCGCCTCGAGAGTGCGCCGGGTCTCGCCAACCCCGTCACCGTGGCCGAGCACGTCGGCGAACAGGATGCCGAAGCCGTCGCGCCACAGCGCATCGCCCGAAATCAGCAGGCGGCGCTCGCGGTTGTAGAACACCAGCGCGTCCATGTCGTGCCCGGGCGCGGCCAGGGCCTGCCATTCGAGTTCGCCGGCAACGAAACGGGCGCCCGCCGCGAGGGTGGCGTCGTGGTCGAAGCGCTCGCCGGCCTGTGCCGCGGCACTGATCAGCAGGGCGTGTTCGTCCCACTCCGCCACCGCGCGCGCCATCCCCTCGGGCACTACCACCGCGCAGCCGAAGGCGCGCTGCACGCTGGCATGGCCGCCGATGTGGTCGGGGTGGGAGTGGGTGTTGAGCAGGCGCTGCAGGCGGCGCCCGCCGAGCGCGCTGCGCAGCAGGGCCAGGGTCTGTTCGGCGTGGCTGAGGTAACCGGAGTCGATCAGGGTGGCCTCGTCGCCATCGACCAGCAGCACGTTGTTGGCCGACAGCCAGCCGCGCTCGAACACCTGCACGGCGGGCGGCAGTTGTGGACGCGTGCTCAATCGCTGCCCTCCCCGACCCGTTCGGCGACATTCGCCGGCAAGGGCGCCGGCCGACCGGGCGGCGGCACGGACTCGGCCGGCGGCGCCACCGGCACGCCCTCGATCTCCTCCGCGGTGCGCCCGCAGCCCAGGCACACTCCGGTGTCCCAGTCGATCATGCACACCCCCACGCACAGCGCATCGCCGCTCATGCCTGCGCTCCCGCCGGCCCGCCAGCAGCAGCGCGGCGCGCCACGGTGCGCTCGAGGATCGCCTGCCGCACCCCATTGTCCGCCCGCGGCCAGGCGCGGATCTCATCGACCGTGCGCAGACAGCCCTGGCACCAGCCGGTCTCCGGGCTCAGGCGGCAGACGTCGATACAGGGAGAAGGGATTTCCATCGCTTCGCTCTCCATGGGGCGCAACCGCGACAAGCGGCAGCGCCGGGTACAGGGCCCGCCATTATGAACGCGGCCGGAAGGGATCGCGAGCGCGCGCCACCGGCACCGGCCGTGCAGCGCGGACGCACCGCCGCGGCGATCGAGGGCTCAGGCGCCGACCCCGCCCCTTGCGCTCGGGCTGGCGCGCCAGGCCAGGGCGCAGCTCGACGACGGTTTGCACTGGGCGTGTCCCTTGTTCATAATACCAACCAACCATACGGTTGATATTATGAACAAGGAGAGATCATGCCACTCACCGCGACGGGTTCACTCGCCGGGCTCCGTATTCTGGACCTGACGCATGCACTGGCAGGCCCGTTTTGCTCCCAGATCCTCGCCGACCATGGCGCCGACGTGATCAAGATCGAACCGATCGAGGGGGATTTCTTCCGCCGCATGGGGCCGTTCCGCGACGATGACACGCAGCGCGATTTTGGCGGCCTGTTCCAGTCCTGCAACCGCAACAAGCGCTCCATCGCGGTCGATCTGAAGCACCCGGAAGGCCAGGCTCTGGTCAGGGAGTTGGTCAAGGGCGCCGATGCCCTGATCGAAAACTTCCGTGCTGGCGTGCTGGACAAGCTGAACCTGGGCTACGAAACGCTCAAGACCCTCCGCCCGAGCCTGGTCTACACCTCCGTGCGCGGCTTCGGCGACAAGGTCGGCGGACAAAGCCCCTACATGCAGTGGCCCGCGTTCGACATCGTCGCCCAGGCGATGGGGGGCTGGATGGGGATTACCGGAGAAGACGCCGAGCATCCGTGCAAGGTCGGCGGCGGCCTCGGCGACACCGTGCCGGGCCTGTTCGCCGCCTTCGGCACCATGGCTGCGCTGTGGCACGCGCGCAGCACCGGACAGGGCCAGTATGTCGATGTCGCGATGACCGACTGCATCCTGGCGATGTCCGAACTGGTCGTCTCGCAATACAGTTATCGCGGCGTCTCGCCGGAGCCCGTCGGCAACGGCATCCCCGGGGTGGCCTTGTTCGGCACCGTCAGGGCCAAGGACGGCATCGTCGCGATCGCCGCCCCCCACGATCCGCAATGGGCCGAATTGTGCCGGCTGATGGGCAGGCCGGAGTGGGTGACCGACCCGCGATTCAGCAGTGAACGCAGCCGTTGGGAAAACCGGGCGGTCCTGCACGAAATCGTCGAAACCTTTGCCCATACCCGGACCAAGGCCGAGCTGCTCGGCCTGCTCGGCGGCCGGGTACCGTTCAGCCCGATCTACAACGCAGAAGAGATTTTCCGCGATCCCCACTTCGCGGTGCGCCAGATGCTGCCGGAAGTGGAACAGCCCGGCAGCCGCAGCCCCGTTGCCGTCCCCGGCGTTCCGGTGAAGCTTTCCACGACCCCCGGCGCAGTGCGCCAGCGCGCACCCTTGCTCGGCGAACATACCCGCGAAATTCTCCAGGAGTACGAAATCGGAGCGGATAGAATCGAGGCCCTGCTCAGTGCCGGCACCCTATTCGCACGATGAACCTGCCATGCCATCCCTGAAATCGAACCCTCCCGGCGCCCTCGCGGCGACGGACCGTCCCGCGGCAGAGGCGGCAGATGCCCCCGCCGCCCTCTCCGCCCCGGTCAAGAAACGCCGCCGGGGCAGGCTGACCGAAGCGCGCCACGAGGACAAGCGGACCGCGATCCTGCGCACCGCGGCCCAGCTGTTCGCCGCCAACGGCTACGAAGCCACGTCGCTGGACATGATCGCCGACGCCCTGGGGATGCATAAGGCGACCCTCTATCACTACGTCGACAGCAAGGAGAGCATTCTTTACGAATGCCTGCTGAAATCGTTCGCCGACCTGGATACGGTCATGGAAAGCATGGAGGACCGCGCCGTCCCCGCCCTCGCGCGCCTGCGCCTGTTCGCCCGCAGCCTGGCTTCGGCCCAGAACAGCGACTTCGGCCGCTGCCTCGTCCTCGTCGGTTCGCGCCCGCTCGACATGGTGCCCGGCGGCGAGGTCCGCAAGTTCCAGCGGCGCCTCGATTCGACCGTCCGCGCCCTGGTGGTGGAGGGCATTGCGGATGGGTCGATCAAGCCCTGCAACCCGGGGCTCGTCTCGGCGATGCTGTTCGGCGCGCTGAACTGGGTTCCGCGCTGGTTCGACAGCGAGGGCTCGCTGAGCCTCGAACAGGTCGTCGACGCCTTTCTCGACATGCTCGTCTCGGGCATCGCCGCCCCGCGCACGACCTAGTTACCCGCTCGCCCCTTCCCCGCGGCGGGGCCCTCCAGGACCGCCCCGATGGCGGCATCGTCGTAGCCGAGTTCGGCCAGCAGGGACCGGGTATCGGCACCGGTTTCGCCCACCGGCCGGCATCGGGCCGGTGGCGTGCGGCTGAAGCGCGGTGCCGGCGCCGGCTGGGTGATGCCGTCGGCCTGGACAAAGGTGCCGCGCGCCAGGTTGTGCGGGTGCCGGGGCGCCTCGTCGAGATCGAGCACCGGCGCAAAGCACGCGTCCGTGCCTTCGAGCAGTTCGCACCACTGGGCGCGGGTTTTGCGGCGGAACACCTCGGCGACCCGCATTTTGAGCTCCGGCCATTTCGAAGCGTCCCACTGGGCGTCGAATTCGGCTTCGCCCAGGCCGCATTTTTCACGCAGCAGCGCATAGAACTGGGGTTCCATCGCGCCCACCGAAACGTACTTGCCGTCGGCACAGGCATACACGTCGTAGAAATGGGCGCCGCCATCGCCATTGTTGGTTCCGGCCTGCGCATTCCACAGGCCTGCCGAACGCCAGCCGTAGATCAGTGCGGCGAGCAGCGCCGCGCCGTCGCAGATCGCCGCATCCACGACCTGGCCCTGCCCGCTCTCGCGGGCCTGGATCAGCGCCGCCAGCACCCCGAACGCCAGCAACATGCCGCCGCCGCCGAAATCGCCGATGAAACCCGGCGTCGGCGTCGGCGGCTGGTCGCGGCGGGCGCTCGAATGGAGCGTGCCGGCGAGCGCCGAGTAGTTGATGTCGTGCCCGGCGGTGTGGGCCAGCGGGCCGCTTTGCCCCCAGCCAGTGACGCGTCCATAGACAAGGGACGGCCTGCGCGCGAGGCAGACTTCGGGGCCAAGGCCGAGCGACTCCATGACACCAGGGCGAAAGCCCTCGATCAGGATGTCGGCCCGCTCGATCAGTTTCAGTGCCGCCTCCCGTGCTTCCGGCCGCTTGAGATCAAGCGCGATCGACTCGCGCCCGCGCGCCAGCACGTCACTGCGGCGCGCGGTCAGCCCGGCCATCCCGCCGGAATGGGCCGCGCGTGCCGGCGGGCGATCGATGCGGATCACCCGCGCCCCCATGTCGGCCAGCATCATCCCGGCGAACGGTGCCGGCCCGAGGCCGGCGAACTCCACCACCACGAGGTGGCTCAAGGGGCCAGTGCGCTCCATCACGGCGTCACCACGCGGCCTTCCTTGCCCGCGGTCTTGTTGCTGACGAGGAAGGCTTCGTTGAGCTCGATGCCGAAACCGGGGCCTTCGTTGGGATAGCACAGACCTTGTTCGAATTTCGGAATGTTGAGGGCGATGTCGGTGCCGCGCTCGATGTTCTTGCTTTCCATGGTGCCGTGGATCATCAGCGGGCCGATCGACTCGTTGAGCCCGCGCGTCGCCCATTCGTTGCTGACCCACAGGTGTGCGGCCGGGCTGTGCTCGAGGCCGGAGCCGATCATGCAGCCGCAATGCACCGGCAGCCCGGACAGGCGCGCCAGGGTCAGCCAGCGCTGCGACTTGACCAGGCCGCCGGCCTTTTGCAGTTTGATGAAAAGGCCGTCGCAGGCGCGGCGGTCGATGATCTCCTTGAGGTGATGCAGTTCCTGCGCCGATTCGTCGGCATAGATCGGGGTCCTGACCTGGGCACGCAGGCGCGCCATGCCTTCGATGTCCCAGTGCGGCAGCGGCTGCTCGATCAGGTCGAGGCCGCAGGGATCAAGGCGGCGGATGATGTGGAGCGCCTTTTCGTAGTCCCAGAAACCGTTCGCGTCGATGGTGAGGTAGGCATCCGGTCCCACGGTGTCGCGCACCGCATGGACCATGGCGATGTCGTCGGCCATCGTGCCGTAGCCGATCTTCATCTTGAACAAGGCGAACCCGGTCTTCTTCGCCAGCGCGGCCTCGGCCGCCACGTCTTCCGGCTTGCCCGCCGACAGCACCCAGCCCTGGCGGGCGGCGTCGACGGTGCGGCCGCCGAGCAGCTCATAAACCGGCACGCCGAACAGTTTCCCCTTGAGGTCGTGGAGGGCGAAATCGACGGTGGCCTTGGCCTGGTTGTTGTCGCGCACCAGGAGGTCCATCTTGGCGACGATCTTTTCGATGTTGCGCGGATCCTCGCCGAGCAGGATGCGCGGGGCGATCACGTTGCCGATCATGGCGATGATCGACTCCTGCAGTTCCCCGCGGTACCAGGAAGAAGTGTCGCCGGAGTCGCCGAAACCGACGGTGCCGTCATCGGCGGTGATCTTGAGGACGACGCTGTCGATCGAGGTGATCCGCGTATTGGGCATGATCACCGGCTTTTTCAGCGGGGTGGACACCGGAATGCATTCGACTTTGACGATCTTGGTCATGGTTTTTCCCGTATTGGTAAAGGCTTGTTGATGATATTGGAATGGTCGCGCGACCATTCCAGTGCGCGCGCGAGGGCGGATTACAACGGGTAGGTCGGCGCGGTATTGCGCACGGTGAGCCACTGCCACTGGGTGAATTCGTCCCAGTTGGCCGGGCCGCCATGGCGCGAGCCGTTCCCGGAAGCGCCCCGCCCGCCCATCGGCATCAGTCCGTTGTCGTTGACGGTCTGGTCGTTGATATGGACGAGGCCGACTTCGAGCTGCTCCGCGATCACCATCCCACGTCCGACGTCGGCGGTGTAGATGCCCGCCGCCAGGCCGTATTCGTTATCCGCGGCGAGCGCCACCGCCTCCGCATCGCTGCCGAAAGCGGTGATCGAGACCACCGGGCCGAAGATTTCCTCGCGGAACGCGGGCATCTGCGGCGTTACGTCGGCAAGCACGGTCGGGTGATAGAAGCGCCCGTCGCAGCGGCCGCCGGCGAGCAGCTTCGCCCCCATGCGGACGGATTCCTGAACGATGCGGTCGACGCGCTCGACCTGGCGGCCGGTGATCAGCGGGCCGATCGCGACCGGCGCGGTGTGGGGATCGCCCACCGGGAGCGCCGCCGCCTTCGCCGCCATACGTTGTGCATAGACCTGGGCCAGATCGCGGTGCACCAGGTGGCGCCCCGCGCTCATGCAGATCTGGCCCTGATGCAGCCAGGACGCCCACGACCCGCCGGACACCGCCAGCTCGAGGTCGGCATCGTCGAGAATGATCAGGACATTCTTGCCGCCGAGTTCGAGGGCGACCTTCTTCAGCTGGCGTCCGGCCAGCTCACCCACCCGGCGCCCCACCGCGGTAGAGCCGGTAAACGAGATCATCGCCACAGCGGGGTCGCTCACCAGCGCCTCGCCAGCCTCCGCATCACCCGGGAGCATGTGGAACACCCCAGCCGGCAAGCCGGCGGCTTCGAGCAGCACGGCCAGCAGCACGCCGCCACTGACCGGGGTGCGCGGATCGGGCTTGAGAACGACCGCGTTGCCCGCCGCCAGCGCTGGCGCCACCGCCCGGCTGGAAAGCAGGAAGGGGAAGTTGAACGGCGAAATCACCCCGACCACGCCGTGCGGCACGCGCCGGGTGATGCTGGTGCAGCCGCCCTCGCTGGGCAGCACCAGGCCCTGAGGCTGGGTCAGCATCGCCGCGGCCTCGAACAGGTGGTGCTGCACCGAGTCGATCTCGAACATCGCCTTGGGCGGGATGCCCCCCGTTTCACGCACGATCCACGCGGCGAACGCCTCCCGGTTGGCCTCGAGCAGGGCCGCGGCCTTGCGGAAGACGGCCGCCCGCGCCGCGTAGCTCATCGCCACCCATGCTTTCTGTGCACTCCGCGCGGCCGCACAGGCAGCACGCACATCCGCTGCGTTCGCCCGCGAAACTCGACCAATCGTTTGGCCGGTCGCAGGTTCCTCGACATCGAGGATGCCGCCCTGCAGCGCGTTCCAGCCGCTGCTCCAGGCCTTGCCCTGCCAGACTCCGGAACACAGCAGATCTTCGCTCATATCGCCTCCTGTAAGTAGAACTGCGGCTTCTCGGGCCATTCCTGCGGAACCTTGCGGCAGCGGAAGTGGGCACCGACCCACCCTTTCCAAGTGTGATCCGAACTCTAGGAGGCACCGTGCATTTTGTCAATCAACCGGTTGGTTGACAAAATGCACGGTGCTGCCGATACTCCTTCCGACAGCAGACGACACGCCGCCCGCACCGTTCACGGAGCACGGCGACAGCGAACCCCACTGGAGATGCCCATGCCCGCTTCCTACCGTTCCCCCTGGATGACCGAAGAACTCGACCTGCTGCGCGCAACCGCACGCCGCTTCTTCGAAGAAGAGGTTGCGCCGCATGCCGCCCGCTTCCGCGCCCAGCACCACATCGACCGCGAGGTCTGGCTGCGGGCCGGTGAGCTGGGGCTGCTGTGCATGAGCATTCCCGAGCAATATGGCGGCCAGGGCGGCACCTTCGCGCACGAGGCCGTGGTGATGGAAGAACAGGCCCGCATCTGCGACACCAGCTTCGGCTTCGTCCCCGGCGCCCTCAACGCCCCTCACTTCCTGATGGGAACCGCCAGCCACGAGCAGTTGATGCGCTGGATGCCCGACATCGCCGCGGGACGGAAGATGCTCTCGGTGTGCATCACCGAGCCGGACGCCGGCACCGACGTGAAGGCCTTGCGCACCACCGCCCGCCGCGAAGGCAACGAGTACGTGCTCAACGGCAACAAGATTTTCATCACCCACGGCAAGCAGGCCGAGCTGTCCCTGATCGCCGCGCGCACGGGCGGGCCTGGCGCCAAGGGCATCTCCCTGTTCATGGTCGAAGTGGACAAAACCCCGGGGTTCACCATCAGCAAGGTGCTCGAGAAAATCGGCCAGAACGGCCTCGACACCTGCGAAATCTTTCTCGACGACGTGCGCGTGCCAGTCGATAACCTGATCGGTGGAGAGGAAGGCCGCGGCTTCGGCCAGCTGATGGATGTATTCGTCCGCGAGCGCCTGTCAATCGGGGTCACCGGCGTGGCGACCGCCGAACGGGCGATCGAGCTGACCATCGAGCACGCCAAGAACCGCAAGATGCTCGGCCAGACCCTGTGGGACTTCCAGAACACCCGTTTCACCCTCGCCGAATGCCAGACCGAGGCGCGCATCGCGCGCGTCTTCATCGACCAGCTGATCCAGCAACTGGTCGAAGGTCAGCCCATGCAGCCCAACGACGCGATCATGGCGAAGTGGTGGTGCTCGGACAAGCAGTGCCAGATCATCGACCGCTGCCTGCAGCTGTTCGGCGGCTACGGCTACATGTGCGAATACCCGATCGCGCAGCTGTACATGGACGCCCGCGTGCAGCGCATCTACGGCGGCTCGAACGAGACCTTGAAGGAGCTGATTTCACGCACCCTGTGAGGATTCCGCCCGCCCGCGACAAGGGCCGGCTCCCTTCGGGGCGGCCACTTTCGCCCCCGTCCCCCCGGCACCCGGCCGACAGGGCGACTTTTCGAGGGCTCCGGGCCGAATCGGCGGCGGCAGGCAAGTCTGTGCATTCAATATGGCGGTGAGCTCGTCATGTCACTCGTTCGTCAGAGGAGGAGTCACAAATGAAGATCCATTCCAGAGTCAAATGTGCCGTCGTTGGAGCAGCATTGGCCGCCGGCGCAATTCAGGCATCGGCCGCCGAGACGATCCATCTCAAGGTCCACCATTTCCTGCCGCCCACCAGCAACACCCATGTCCATCTCATCGTCCCGTGGTGCGACAAGCTTGCCCGCGAGTCCGACGGCCAGTTGAAGTGCCAGCTCTATCCCGCAATGCAGCTGGGCGGCACGCCGGCCCAGTTGTTCGATCAGGTCAAGGACGGCGTCGCCGACATCGTGTGGACGGTGCCGAGCTACCAGGCCAGCCGCTTCCCGGTCAGCGAGGCGCTGGACGTGCCGTTCATCGCCGCCGACGGGGAAAAGTCGAGCCGGGCCTTATGGATCTTTGCCAGCCAATACGCCCAGAGCGAATACGCGGGCGTCAAGCCCCTGCTCTTTCACACCATCCCCGGAACGGCGATCCACACCATCAAGAAGCCGGTCAAGACGCTCAGCGACTTCAAGGGGTTGAAGATCAGGGCCGGAAGCCGCCTGACCAACAAGCTCATCGCGGCGTTGGGTGCCACCCCGGTCGGCATGCCCGCGCCCCAGGTGCCCGAGGCGCTCTCGCGGGGGGTGGTGGACGGCGCGATGTTCCCCTGGGAAGTGCTTCCTGCCCTCAGGCTCCATGAACTCACCTCCTATCACACTGAATCGCCTTCCGGCATGGCGCTGATGAACAGCGGCGCATTCGTGCTGGCGATGAATCCGGCGAGATACGACAGCCTGCCGGCGCATCTGAAAAAAGTCATCGACGCCAACAGCGGCGCAGAGGCCTCGGCATGGGCCGGACAGATATGGGACATGGCAACGGAGCGCTCGCGCCAGGTCGCGATCGACCACGGCAACCACATTTACACCCTCCCCCCTGCAGAACAGGAAAAGTGGGAAAAGGCCGCCGAATCCGTGACCGCGGAGTGGGTCAAGGAAATGGCCGCCAAGGGCTACGACGCAGAAAAGCTACTCGCAGAACTGCGGGCGTTGATGGACTGAGCACGGCGCAGAACGCGGGCTTGCCGGGAGCATTCGCCCGGCAAGCTCAGTGACCGGAGCGCCGCCGTGCCAGCACCGCCCGCGCCACCCTGGAAGCGGGTGCGCGACCGAGCCGGTTGCCGATCCAGACCGCGGTGTCGACCAGTGCCTCGAGGTCGACGCCGGTGGCGATGCCCAGCCCGTCGA
Organism: Thauera aromatica K172; assembly: GCF_003030465.1. Taxonomy (GTDB): domain Bacteria; phylum Pseudomonadota; class Gammaproteobacteria; order Burkholderiales; family Rhodocyclaceae; genus Thauera; species Thauera aromatica. The sequence goes on from NZ_CP028339.1 coordinate 3,137,597, forward strand.
ACAGCCAGACCAGCTCTTCGGTGGCGACATTGCCGCTCGCGCCGGGAGCGTAGGGGCAACCGCCGAGTCCGCCGACCGCGGCGTCGAACACCGTCAGCCCCAGCTCCAGCGAGGCATAGACGTTCGCCACCGCCATGCCGTAGGTGTCGTGGTAGTGCCCGGCGAGCCGCTCCGCCGGCACCTCGCGCAGCACCGCTTCGAGCATCCGCCGGATGCTGTCCGGGTTGCCGGTGCCGATGGTGTCGCCAAGCGAGATCTCGTCGCAGCCCAGTGCCCGCAGCGCAGCAGCGACCCCGGCCACCGCCTGCGGTGCGATCGCACCTTCGTAGGGACAGCCGGCGACGCAGGACACGTAGCCGCGCAGCTTCACTCCGGCCGTCCGCGCCGCACCGGCGACCGTGCGGAAGCGTTCGAGCGACTCGGCGATCGAACAGTGGATGTTGCGCTGGCTGAACGTATCGGAAGCGGCGGCGAACACCGCCACCGTCTGCGCCCCGGCGGCGAGCGCGGCCTCGAGGCCTTGCAGGTTCGGCACCAGCACCGGGTAATCCACTCCACCCGCAACTTCACCGGCGCTCCCACCGGTGACTCCACCCGCCACCACACCCGCAGCTGCACCCACGGTCGCCCCCGTCCGCGGCGGCCCAGCCAGCACGCGGGCGAGCACCTCGGCGCTGCCGTCCATCTGCGGCACCCACTTCGGCGACACGAAAGCCCCCGCCTCGACGCTCTTCAGCCCCGCGCCGACGAGGCGGCGGATCAGCTCCACCCGGACCGACACCGGCAGCGGGGCGTTCTCGTTCTGCAGGCCGTCGCGCGCGCCGACTTCGACGAGGCGGACGGCCGAAGGCCAGGATGTCCTCATGGTGAATGCCTCATTCCGTTCGCGCCCGGACGCAGCGCACGCCCCCGCTCAGGGTTCGGCCTCGAATTCGAGCAGTTCGGCGCCATCATCGACCTGGTCGCCGAGCGCGCAGTGAAAGGCCTTCACCGTGCCCGCTGCGGGAGCGGTGAGGGTGTGCTCCATCTTCATCGCTTCCAGACTCAGCAGCGCCGCGCCCTTTTCCACCCGCTGCCCGGGCTGCGCGAGCAGGGCCACCACCCGCCCCGGCATCGGCGCCCGCAGGCCGCCTTCGGCAACGCCCTCGCCGGCAGCCGGCGCCAGCGGATCGACGCAGGCCAGCCCCCAGCTGCGGCCATCGAGGAAAACGTGACGCGCCTCCCCGGCGCTGATCACGGTCGCATCCAGGCAGCGGCCGTCGAGTTCGGCGCGCAGCTGGCCGCGCTCGCCCAGTTCGCCGCGCGCCGCCAGCCAGGCACCGGCAGCGGGATCGAGGCCGAGAGCGAAAGCATCGGCGCGGTATTCGACCTGCACCGCCTGGCGCAGCACCCCATGGCGAAACACCAGCACCCGGCGCGCACAGGCATTCAGCCGCCAGCCGTCCCGCGCATGCCACGGCGAGCACGGATCGGCACTGCGCCAGGCCGCCTCCGCGGCGGCGCGGGACTCGCGCAGCAGCTCGGCGAGGGCGGCCAGATACCAGACCTCGGCGGGCACCGGATCGGCGGCGGGAAACAGCCAGCCCTGCTCGCGTTCGATCAGGCCGGTATCGAGCTCGCCACGGGCGAAGGCCGGGCAGGCTGCCAGCCGCGACAGGAAATCGACGTTGTGGGCCACGCCGACGAGCTGGAAATCGGCCAGCGCCTGCAGCAGACGCAGGCGGGCACGCTCGCGGCTGCCGCCTGCGGGATCGGCCGCGCCGCCCTCCTCCCATACGATCAGCTTGGCGATCAGCGGATCGTAGTCGGGGCCGATCGCGTCGCCTTCATCAACCCCGCTATCGATGCGCACATGCACCGATTCGGCCGGCCGGGCGAGGTGGAGCAGCCGCCCGGTGGCCGGCAGGAAGCCCTTCGTCGGATCTTCCGCATAGATCCGTGCCTCGATCGCATGGCCACGGATCTGCAACTGCTCCTGGGCGAGCGGCAGCGCTTCGCCCCAGGCCACGCGCAGCTGCCATTCGACCAGGTCGAGCCCGGTGATCATCTCGGTCACCGGATGCTCGACCTGCAGCCGGGTATTCATCTCCATGAAGTAGAAGGCCGCGGGTGCGGTGCCCGCCTCGCCGACGATGAACTCCACCGTGCCGGCGCCGACGTAGCCCACCGCCTGCGCCGCCGCCACGGCCGCCTGCCCCATCGCCGCGCGCTGCGCGGGGCCGATGCCGGGGGCGGGCGCCTCCTCCAGCACTTTCTGGTGGCGGCGCTGCACCGAGCAGTCGCGCTCGAACAGATGGACGCAATGACCGTGGGCATCGGCGAAGACCTGCACTTCGATGTGGCGCGGGCGGACGAGGTATTTTTCGATCAGCACGCGCTCGTCGCCGAAGCTGGCGGCCGCCTCGCGCCGGCACGCGGCGAGCAGATCGATGAAGTCCTCGGCCTGGCCGACCACCCGCATGCCCTTGCCGCCGCCGCCGGCGACGGCCTTGATCAGCACCGGATAGCCGAGCGCGTCGGCCTGCGCGCGCAGCCCGCCCGGGCTCTGGTCGTCGCCGTGGTAGCCGGGAGTGACCGGCACGCCGGCGGCTTCCATCCGCCGCTTCGCCTCCGCCTTCGAGCCCATCGCGCGGATCGCCGCCGCCGGCGGGCCGATGAAGACCACGCCGGCGCGGGCGCAAGCCTCGCTGAAGTCCGCGTTCTCGGACAGGAAGCCGTAACCGGGGTGGATCGCCTGCGCGCCGCTGCGCCGCGCCGCGGCGAGAATGCGCTCGATCACGAGGTAGCTGTCGCGCGCCGGCGCCGGGCCGATTCGCAGCGCCTCGTCGGCCAGACGCACGTGGCGGGCATCGGCGTCGGCATCGGAATACACCGCCACCGTGCGGATGCCCAGGCGGCGGGCGCTGCGGATCACCCGGCAGGCGATTTCACCGCGGTTGGCGATCAGGATCTTGTCGAACATGCGGTGCCTCCGCGGTGAAATCGCCTGTGCATGCTCGCGCATGCCATGCGTTTTGGCTCCGCCGCTGTGGCGCTGCGCGCCGGGTCACCGCGGTTGGCGATCAGGATCTTGTCGAACATGCCGTGCCTCCGCCCTCCTCACTGCGGGATCCAGGCGGCGGGGCGCTTGGCGAGGAAGGCGTCGAGCCCTTCGCGCGCTTCGGCGGTGGCGCGCAGGGCGGCGATGCGGCGCGCGGTGTCCTCGGCGACCTCGTCGCCGAGCGGCTGGTGGACGACGGCGCGGATCAGGTCCTTGGCCGCGGCCTGCGCCTGCGGGCCGCCTTGCAGCAGCGCCGCGACGACTTCGTCCACTTTGGCGTCGAGCGCCTCGGCGGCGACGACTTCGTGCGCGAGGCCGATTTCGCGGGCGCGCGTGGCACCGATCCGTTCGCCGCTCTGGAAGTAGCGTCCGGCCTGGCGCGCGCCGATGGCGCGGATCACGTAGGGGCTGATCGCCGAGGGGATGATCCCGAAGCGCACTTCGGAAGTGGCGAACACGGCCGCCTCCGCGGCGATGCAGATGTCGCAGGCCGAGGCCAGGCCCATGCCACCGCCCAGCGCGGCGCCGTGCACGCGGGCGAGAGTGGGCTTCGCCATCTCGGCGAGCGTGCTCAGCATGGCCGCCAGGCGGCGGGCATCGGCGAGGTTTTCTTCGGCGCCGCTGGTGGCGGCGGCCTTCATCCAGTTGAGGTCAGCGCCGGCGGAAAAGCTCTTGCCGCGCCCGGCGAGCACCACCACCCGCACCGCATCGTCGGCCTCGAGCGCGCAGCAGGCCGCGGTCAGGTCGGCGATCAGCTGCGCATTGAACGCGTTATGCACCGCCGGGCGGTTCATCCACACCGTCGCCACGCCGCCCGCGATCTCGATTTCCAGGGTTTCGTACATCCTCTTTGTCTCCTTGCTGGGGTTGGGTTGTTTTTGTCCGGCCATTTTTTGTCGGGCCACCGCCGGCCCGCCGCGTTCACATCCTGAACACGCCGAACTTGGTCGGTTCGATCGGGGCATTGAGCGCCGCCGACAGCGACAGGCCGAGCACGCGGCGGGTCTGCGCCGGGTCGATGACGCCATCGTCCCACAGGCGCGCGCTCGCATAGTAGGGGTGGCCCTGGGCTTCGTACTGGGCCCGGATCGGTGCGCGGAAAGCTTCCTCCTGCGCCGCGCTCCACTGTCCGCCGCCGGCCTCGATGGCATCGCGGCGCACGGTGGCGAGCACGCTCGCGGCCTGCTCGCCGCCCATCACCGAGATCCGCGCGTTCGGCCACATCCACAGGAAACGCGGGGCGTAGGCGCGCCCGCACATGCCGTAGTTGCCGGCACCGAAGCTGCCGCCGACGATCACGGTGAGCTTGGGCACCTGCACCGTCGCCACCGCAGTGACCAGCTTGGCGCCGTCCTTGGCGATGCCGGCATTCTCGTAGCGGCGCCCGACCATGAAACCGGTGACATTCTGCACGAACAGCAGCGGGATGCCGCGCTGGCCGCACAGCTCGACGAAGTGCGCGCCCTTCTGCGCCGACTCGCCGAACAGGATGCCGTTGTTGGCGACGATGCCCAGCGGATAGCCGTGGAGGTGGGCGAAGCCGCACACCAGGGTAGTGCCGTAGCGCGCCTTGAATTCGTCGAGGCGCGAGCCGTCGACCACGCGGGCGAGGAGCTCGCGCACGTCGAACGGTTTGCGCAGGTCGGTGGGGACGATGCCGTAGAGCTCCTCGGGGTCGTAGCGCGGCGCCTCGCCGTCGCCGAGGGCGAGGCCCACCGTCTTCACCCGGTTGAGGTTGGCGACGATGCGGCGGGCGAGGTAGAGCGCATGGGCATCGTCGTCGGCGAGATGGTCGGCCACCCCCGAGACCCGGGTATGGACGTCACCGCCACCGAGCTCCTCGGCGCTCACCACTTCGCCGGTCGCCGCCTTCACCAGCGGCGGGCCGCCGATGAAGATTGTGCCCTGGTCGCGCACGATCACGGCTTCGTCCGCCATCGCCGGCACGTAGGCGCCGCCGGCGGTGCACGAGCCCATCACCACCGCGATCTGGGGAATGCCCTGGGCGGACAGGTTGGCCTGGTTGTAGAAGATGCGGCCGAAGTGCTCGCGGTCGGGGAAGACTTCGTCCTGGCGGGGGAGGAAGGCGCCGCCCGAGTCGACCAGGTAGAGGCAGGGCAGGCGGTTCTGCGCGGCGATCTCCTGCGCGCGCAGATGCTTCTTGACCGTCAGCGGGTAATAGGTGCCGCCCTTCACCGTGGCGTCGTTGGCGACGATCATGCATTCGCTGCCTTCGACCCGGCCGATGCCGGCAACGAGCCCCGCGCAGGGAGCTTCGTCGTCGTAGAGGCCGAGCGCGGCGAGCTGGCCGATCTCGAGGAAGGGGGTGCCAGGGTCGAGCAGGCGGGCGATGCGCTCGCGCACGAGCAGCTTGCCGCGCGCGGTGTGGCGCGCGCGCGCGGCTTCGTCACCGCCGCGGCCGACTGCCGCCACTTTCGCGCGCAGATCCTCGACCAGGGCGCGCATCGCCGCGGCGTTGGCCTGGAAGAGCGGGCTGCGGAGATCGATGCCGGATTCGATCACGCTCATCGGCGTGGCCCTCCTCGAGTGGATCGCCGCACACGGAGCGCTCCGGCCCGCCCCGTTCCTCCGGCGCACCCGGCCGCGCCGGCGGCAGCCGCCGGCAACGAAAAGTGGGGGAGGAGGAAGCGTGACGGCACCATGACCGTGACCGTGACGATGATCGGTGGTTAACCTTGCGCCAGTCGTGGCGCGCAGGCAAGGGGCGGCGTGCTCGACCGTTATCGGGAAACGGTGCGCGCAGTCGCCACCGACGGCAGCCCGATCGAGACCGTCATCCTGAGCGAGATCGAAACCAACATCGTTTTTCCCGAGCGCCTGTTCGCTCACTGCCCCTCGAGGGCAGCCCCCGTCGAGCGAGGCCCCGCCGCTCAGCGGCTGGCGACCGGCGTTTCGAGTTCGACCGCCACCGCCGTCGCCTCGCCGCCGCCGATGCACAGGCTGGCGATGCCGCGGCGCAGGCCACGGCGGCGCAGGGCGCCGATCAGCGTCACCAGGATGCGCGCGCCGGAGGCCCCGATCGGGTGGCCGAGGGCGCAGGCCCCGCCATGCACGTTGACCCGCTCGTGCGCCAGCCCCAGTTCGTCCATCGCCGCCAGCGCGACCACGGCGAAAGCTTCGTTGATTTCCCACAGATCGACGTCGGCGACCTCCCACCCCGCTGCGCCCAGCACTTTGCGCATCGCCGCGGCCGGCGCGGTGGTAAACGACGCCGGCGCCTGGGCATGGCCGGCGTGGGCGACGACGGTGGCGAGCGGTTCCAGGCCCAGGCGTTCGGCCTCCGTCCGCCGCATCAGCACCAGCGCGGCCGCTCCGTCGGCGATCGAACTGGCATTGGCCGCGGTGACGGTGCCGTTTTCGGTGAATGCCGGCCGCAGCCTCGCAATGCGCTCGGGGCGGACCTTCGGCGGCAGCTCGTCGTGCTCGACCAGGCCTGCGCCCGCGCGCTCGACGACGGTGACCGGCGCGATTTCCCAGGCGAAGGCGCCTTCTGCGGCCGCCGCCTGGGCGCGCCGCGTGGACGCGAGCGCGAACTCGTCCTGGCGCTCCCGGGTAAAGCCGAAGCGGCGGGCGCAGTCTTCGGCAAAAGCGCCCATCAGGCGGCCGCGATTTTCCTCTGAATAGCAGTCTTCGAGCCCGTCGAGGAACAGGTGATCGAGCACCTGGCCGTGACCGAGGCGGTAGCCGGCTCGCGCCCTCGACAGCAGGTAAGGAGCGTTCGACATCGACTCCATGCCGCCGGCGACGACCACCCCGGCGCTGCCCGCCACGAGCAGGTCGTGCGCCAGCATCACCGCTTTCATTCCCGAGCCGCACACCTTGTTGATCGTGGTGCAAGCGGCCGCCACCGGCAGGCCGGCGGCGAGCGCCGCCTGGCGGGCGGGGGCCTGGCCGAGGCCGGCCGGCAGCACGCACCCCATCAAGACCTCGTCGACCTGTTCGGGGGCCACTCCGGCGCGCCCGAGGGCGGCGCCGATCGCCGCGGCACCGAGGCGCGGCGCGCTCAGGCCGGACAGCTCGCCGAGAAAACCGCCGAGCGGCGTGCGTGCCGCAGCGACGATGACGACTGGATCAGACATGACGTTTCTCCCCGCAATCCTGCACGACCGTCTGCCCCGCGACGGTGGCGCCGCAGCGCCGTTCAGCGCGTCTCGGCGAACAGCTCGCGGCCGATCAGCATGCGCCGGATCTCGCTCGTGCCGGCGCCGATCTCGTACAGCTTGGCGTCGCGCCACAGGCGGCCGGTGGCGCATTCGCTGGTGTAGCCGACCCCGCCCAGCGCCTGGATTGCCTCGCCGGCCATCCAGGTCGCCTTCTCGGCGGTGTACAGGATCACCCCGGCGGCATCCTTCCTCAATCCGCGCGCATGATCGCCGCGGTCGCAGGCCCGACCGACGGCATAGGCATAGGCACGGCAGGCCGACCAGGTCGCGTACATGTCGGCGATCTTGCCCTGCATCAGCTGGAACTCACCGATCGGGGCGCCGAACTGCCTGCGCTCATGCACATAGGGCAGGACCGCATCCATGCACGCTGCCATGATCCCGAGCGGGCCGCCGGCGAGCACTGCACGCTCGTAATCCAGCCCCGACATCAGCACCCGGACGCCGCGGCCGATGTTCGCCTCGCCGCCGAGGACGTTGTCCACCGGCACCTCGACCTCGTCGAAAAACAGCGGATAGGTGTTCGAGCCGCGCATTCCGAGCTTGTCGAGGTGGGTGCCGTGGGAGAACCCCTTCATTTCCTTTTCGACCAGGAACGCGGTGATTCCTTCCGCCCCCCGCTCGCTGCGCCCGGCGCTCCCGGTCCGGGCATACACCACCAGGACGTCGGCGTCGCCGCCGTTGGTGATCCACATCTTGCTGCCGTCGAGGATGAAACGATCGCCCTTGCGTTCGGCGCGCAGCCGCATGCCGAGAACGTCGGAGCCGGCGTCGGGCTCGGACATCGCGAGCGCGCCCACGTAGTCGCCGGCGATCAGCGGCGGCAGGAACCTGCGCTTCTGGCGTTCGCTGCCGTGGCGGTGGATCTGGTTGATGCACAGGTTGGAGTGGGCGGCGTAGGACAGGCCGACCGCCGCCGAGGCGCGGGAAATCTCTTCCATCACGACGATGTGCGCCAGATAGCCGAGGGCGGTGCCGCCATATTCCTCGCCGACCGTCATGCCATGGACCCCGAGCGCGCCGAGCTTGGCCCACAGATCGGCGGGGAACGCGTTGCCACGGTCGATCCCGGCCGCGCGCGGGGCGACTTCGGCACGACAAAAAGCCTGCACCGAGTCGCGCAGCGCGTCGATCGTTTCACCGAGTCCGAAGTCGAGGGAGGGAAGGTTCATCTGCGCTCTCCTTGTCCGGTCCGCCCGCCATCCCCGCCGGCGAAGTGTTCCCGCACGCGCTCGGCCGCCTTTCGTGCCGGTCGGATATTGGTGTAGGTTTCTGGTTTCACCGCTTGCCGGCGGGCGGCCGGAATCCGGCAGACGCCCGACCCATAAGCACAAATCGTTGTTTTGATTAAAAACACAAAACCAACCCCATGCAAGGGCCGGGTAGATTCGAAAACCCTCCGCCCGTGCCTGCCACGCACCGGCCCGCATCCGATGGACGACATGATGAGTTCCTCTTCCTCCGCCACGCCTTCCCTCCATTACCCCCACTACGAGCCGCCCGCCGAAGGCCAGCGCCTCGAACTCGCCCCCGGCATCGGCTGGGTCCGCATGCACCTGCCGTTCGCGCTCAACCACATCAACCTGTGGCTGCTCGACGACGGCGACGCCCTCACCGCGATCGACAGCGGCTTCGGCATCGACCGCACCCGCACCGCCTGGGAGCAGGTGCTGGCCGCCGATCCGCGGCCGCTCCGGCGGGTGATCGTGACCCACCACCACCCCGACCATATCGGCCTCGCCGCCTGGCTGGCGGCGCGCGACCGGGCCACGGTGCTGATGACCCAGGGCGAATTCCTCTCCGCCCACGCGGTGTGGAACCAGCTCCCCGGCCACTGCATCGAGGACATGGTGGCGCAGTTCCGCAGCCACGGCCTGGACGACACCCGGCTCGCTGCCCTGTCCGCCCGCGGCCCGGCCTACCGCCGCGGCGCCCCCGAGCTGCCGGCGCACTACCATCGCCTGTTCGCCGGCGACACCCTGCAGATCGGCGCTCACCGCTGGCGCGTGATCGTCGGCTACGGCCACGCTCCCGAGCACGCCAGCCTGTACTGCGCCGAACTCGGCATCCTGATCTCGGGTGACATGCTGCTGCCACGGATCTCGACCAATATCAGCGTATACGCCGCTACTCCCGGCGCCGACCCGCTGGGGTGGTTCCTCCGCTCGCTGCAGGCATTGTGCGAACTACCCGAAGACACCCTCGTGCTACCATCCCATGGTCACCCTTTCCGGGGAATCCGCGCCCGCGTGGATCAGCTCGTCGAGCATCACCGCGAGCGCTGCGCCGCGCTGCTTGCGGAATGCGCTGCGCCGCGCTGTGCCGGAGAGCTGCTGCCGACGCTGTTCCCGCGCGAGCTCGACACCCATCAGGTCATGTTCGCCATGGGCGAAGCGATCGCCCACCTCAACCATCTCGAAACCCAGGGCGCGCTGACACGCGATGTCGGCGCCGATGGCCTGATCCGTTTTACCCGACCTCGCTAACCGTCCTCGCTGACGAACCCACCCGCCCCGTCGCCAAACTGGAGTCCAAACAACATGGCTGCACCCAAGACCGAGACCCCCACTGCCGAACTGCCCGATCCGCAGGAAGTCGCCCAGACCTATGCCGAAGTGGCGCGCCGCGCCTCGTCGCTGATCAGCGACCACGTCCAGCGCCAGCTCAAGAAAGGCGTCGCCGCTCCCGCCGACGAACTGGGCATCGCCCAGGCCTTCATGGACATGATGGCGAAGCTGCTGGCCAACCCGTACAAGCTCGCCCAGGCCCAGATGAGCCTGGTGTGGGACTACTTCTCGCTGTGGCAGCATTCGATGCTGCGCTTTGCCGGCCTCAACACCGCGCCGGTGGCGACCCCGGAAAAATCCGACCGCCGCTTTAAGGACGAGGAGTGGGAGCAGCACTTCCTGTTCGACTTCATCAAGCAGTCCTACCTGATCGCCGCGCGCCACATCCACGACACCGTGTGCTGTGTCGACGGGCTCGACGAGCAGACGCAGAAGAAGGTGAACTTCTACACGCGCCAGTACATCGATGCGCTGTCGCCGTCGAACTTCGCCGTCACCAACCCGGAAGTCTTCCGTGAAACGCTCAAGAGCCACGGCCAGAACCTGCTCAAGGGCCTGAACAACCTGCTGCGCGACGTCGAGGACGGCAACGGCAACCTGCGCGTGAAGATGACCGACACCACGGCCTTCGAGCTCGGCAAGAACGTCGCCACCACGCCTGGCAAGGTCGTGTTCCAGACCGACATGATGCAGTTGCTGCAATACACGCCGAGCACCGACACCGTGCTGAAGAAGCCGCTGCTGATCGTGCCGCCGTGGATCAACAAGTTCTACATCCTCGATCTGCGCGAGAAGAATTCCTACATCAAGTGGTGCGTGGACCAGGGCCACACCGTGTTCGTGATCTCCTGGGTCAACCCCGACGAAAAGCTTGCCGAAAAGAGCTTCGACGCCTACCTCGAGGAAGGCATCCTGGCCGCGCTCGACGCCATCGAAGCGCAGACCGGCGAAAAGCAAGTCAATGCGATCGGCTACTGCCTGGGGGGCACCCTGCTCGCTACCGCGCTCGCCTACCTCGCCGCCAAGCGCCAGCAGCGCATCGCCACGGCGACCTTCTTCACCGCGATGACCGACTTCACCGAGCCGGGCGAACTCGGCGTGTTCATCGACGAAGGCCAGGTCTCCAGCCTCGAGAAGAAGATGGCCGAGCGCGGCTACCTCGAAGGTTCCGAAATGGCGGGCACCTTCAACATGCTGCGTGCCAACGACCTGATCTGGTCCTTCGTGGTGAACAACTACCTGCTCGGCAAGGACCCCTTCCCCTTCGACCTGCTGTACTGGAACTCCGACTCCACCCGCATGCCGGCGAAGATGCACAGCTACTACCTGCGCAACATGTACATGGAAAACCGCCTGATCGAGCCCGGCGGCATCGAGATCGACGGCGTGCCGATCGACCTCGGCAAGATCAAGCTGCCGAGCTACTTCATCTCCACGATCGAGGACCACATCGCGCCGTGGAAGAGCACCTACATGGGCGCACAGCACTTGAACGGCCCGGTACGCTTCGTCCTCGGCGGCTCCGGCCACATCGCCGGCATCGTCAATCCGCCGTCGGCCAACAAGTACGGCTACTGGGTCAATCCGGCGGCAAAACTGCCGGAAACCGCCGACGCCTGGTTCGAAGGCGCGCAGCAGCACCCGGGCTCGTGGTGGACCGACTGGAACGCCTGGATCACCGCCCAGGACAACGAGCGGACGGCGCCGCGCGACCCCGCCGCGGGCAAGCTCAAGCCGCTCGAAGACGCCCCCGGCTCATTCGTCAAGATCCGCATCGACGCCAAAAAAGCGGACTGATCCCGCCGCGCGCGAGGACGGGGAGGGCGACCTCCCCGTTTTTCGTCCACGCTTCCACGACCGCCCCGCCGCTCCGATGCAGACGCCCTCTTCCGCCCCGGCTCCCGGAACGATCCGCCTGGTGCTCGACACCAATACCGTGCTCGCGCTGTGGATGTTTCGCGATCCCCGCCTGCGGGCGCTGCGAAGCGCCATCGAGGAGGGCCGCTACCGCCTGTTCGGGCGCGAGGACGCGAACGAAGAACTGCGCCGCGTCCTCGCCTACCGCCAGTTCGGACTGGAACCGGACGAGCAGGCCGCGCTGTGGCACGGCTACCTCTCCCGCCTCGAACCGGCGGACTTCGCCCCCGCCGCGGAAGCGCTCGCGGCCCTGCCGACCTGCCGCGACGCCGACGACCAGAAATTCCTCGAAATCGCACTCCATCACGCCGCCACCCACCTCCTGACCCGCGACCGCGCCCTGCTCGCGCTGGCACGCCACCGTGCGATCCGTCCGCACTTTTCGATCCTGACCCCGGAGCGCTTCATCAATGCCGCATGCCCGCCGCCCGATCCTGGCGTTGCGGGGAAACCCGAGTAGCGGCCTGCGCGTTTTTTGTGCAAAGCTTTACTTCCGATGACATCAAGATGATGGCGGACACGTCTGCGCGCCGGATGGGCGCAGCGCACCGCCGGTTTCGCCCAGGTCGTGTTCGTATCGACGGTTCCATCGACTCGCCCCAGGAGGTCTCCGTGAAAAAAACCACCGTTCTGGCTGCCGTGCTCGCCCTCTCCGGCACGTTCGGCGCACTCCCCGCTCACGCCCAGCAGAAGTTCATCACCATCGGCACCGGCGGCGTCACCGGCGTCTACTATGCCGCTGGCGGCGCGATCTGCCGCCTGATCAACAAGGACCGCGCCCAGCACGGCCTGCGCTGTTCGGTCGAGAGCACCGGCGGCTCGGTGTACAACGTCAATACGATCAAGGGCGGCGAACTCGATTTCGGCGTCGCCCAGTCCGACGTCCAGTTCAACGCCATCAAGGGTCTCGCCCAGTTCGCCGACGGCGGCCCGGTCGCCGACCTGCGTGCGGTGTTCTCGATCCACCCCGAGCCGCTCACCATCCTGTCGCGCAAGGAAGCCCGCATCACCAAGTTCGAGGACTTCAAGGGCAAGCGCTTCAACATCGGCAACCCGGGCTCGGGCCAGCGCGCGACGATGGACATGCTGCTGCCCGCGCTGGGGATGTCGACCGCCGACTTCTCGCTCGTTTCCGAACTCAAGCCGGACGAGCACAGCGCCGCCCTGTGCGACAACAAGATCGACGGCTTCGCCTATGTCGTCGGCCACCCTGCGGCCAACATCCAGGACCCGACCACGACCTGCGGCGCCAAGCTGGTGTCGGTCACCGGCGCCGGCATCGACAAGCTGGTCGCCGAACACCCCTATTTCGCCCACGTCAGCATCCCCGGCGGCCTGTACGCGAACAACCCGGACCCGACCCGCACGTTCGGCGTCGTGGCCAGCTTCGTGAGCTCGTCGAAAGTGCCCGCGGACACGGTCTATACCCTGGTCAAGGCGGTGTTCGAAAACTTCGAGGACTTCAAGAAGCTGCACCCGGCGTTCGCCAATCTCGACCCCAAGAACATGATCAAGGACGGGCTGTCCGCGCCGCTGCACGAGGGCGCGGTGAAGTACTACAAGGAAAAAGGCTGGATGTAATCCGCCGCCCGGCCCTCTTCGCGGGGCGCCGGACTTCCCTGCACAGACGGCGGCGGCCACCAGCCCCCGCCGTTTTCGTCTCCGTATTCCCCTGAAAGGCGCTGCCCATGACCCGCCCGGATGATCGGAAGCAAGACAGCTTCGAGCTCTCCGACGAGGAGCTGAAAAAAATCGTCGCCGAAGCCGATACCGGCGGACGCCGGCCCACCGGCCTCACCGCCCGCCTGCTGATGCTGACGGCGCTGGCGTGGTCGCTGTTCCAGCTCTGGATCGCATCGCCGCTGCCGTTCTCGCTCGGCGTCTTCGTGTTCAACGACACCGAGGCCCGCGCCATCCACCTCGCCTTCGCAGTGTTCCTGGCCTTCGCCGCCTATCCCGCGCTGAAGCGCTCGCCGCGCGACTACGTTCCACTCCAGGACTGGGCCCTGGCTGCGGCCGGCGCCTTCTGCGCCGCCTACCTGTTCCTGTTCTACGCCGAGCTGGCGACCCGGCCCGGTCTGCCGACCGACGCCGACATGGCCGCGGCCGTCGTCGGCCTGCTCCTGCTGCTCGAAGCCGCACGGCGTGCCCTCGGCCTGCCGATGGTGATCCTGGCGGTGGTCTTCCTGATCTACATCTTCTTCGGCCCCTACATGCCGGAGGTCATTTCCCACCGCGGCGCCTCGCTGTCCAAGGGCATGAGCCACATGTGGCTCACCACCGAAGGCGTGTTCGGCGTGGCCCTGGGGGTGTCGACCAGCTTCATCTTCCTCTTCGTGTTGTTCGGCGCCCTGCTGGAGACGGCCGGCGCGGGAAACTATTTCATCAAGTCTGCGATCTCGCTCCTCGGCCACCTGCGCGGCGGCCCGGCCAAAGCGGCCGTGGTGGCCTCGGCCAGCACCGGCCTGATTTCCGGCTCGTCGATCGCCAACGTGGTCACCACCGGGACCTTCACCATCCCATTGATGAAACGCGTCGGCTATGCCCCGAAAAAAGCAGCGGCCGTGGAAGCAGCAGCGTCGGTCGATGGCCAGATCATGCCCCCGGTGATGGGGGCAGCGGCCTTCCTCATGGTCGAATACGTCGGCATTCCCTACACCGAAGTCATCAAGCACGCGTTCCTGCCCGCGCTCATCTCGTATATCGCGTTGTTTTACATCGTGCACCTCGAAGCGCTGAAGGCCGACATCCGCGGTCTGCCCCGACGCACGATCAAACCGGCCGGACAGCGCCTGCTGTCCTTCGGATTCACGGTCTGCGGACTGGTCATCCTCGCCGGCGCCATTCATTACAGCCTGGGCTGGATCAAGACGGTCACCGGCGACGCGTCATCACTCGTGATTGCCCTCCTGATGTTCGCCACCTACATCGGCCTGCTGTGGTACGCCGCCCGACTCCCCGAACTCCACATGGACGACCCCGACACCCCCCTGACCGAGTTGCCCGAAACAGGCCCTGTGCTGAAGACCGGGCTGTATTACCTGCTGCCGGTCATCGCCCTGATCTGGAACCTGATGGTCGAAGAGCTCTCTCCAGCCCTATCCGCATTCTGGGCGACCATGTTCATGATCTTCATCCTGATCACGCAGCGTCCAATCAAGGCGTTCTTCCGCGGCACGGGGGATCTGGCCGTCGCCACCCGCGCAGGTTTCGACGATCTCCTCAGCGGGCTGGTGACCGGCGCGCGCAACATGATCGGCATCGGCATCGCCACGGCAGCAGCCGGCATCATCGTCGGCACGGTGACGCTGACCGGCATCGGCCTGGTCCTGACCGAGTTCGTGGAAACGGTGTCAGGCGGCAACCTGATGCTGATGCTGGTCCTGGTAGCGGTGATCTGCCTGATCCTCGGCATGGGGCTGCCGACGACGGCGAACTACATCGTCGTCTCCACACTGATGGCGCCGGTGGTCGTGGAAGTGGGGGCACAAAGCGGCCTGCTCGTGCCCCTGATCGCGGTACATCTGTTCGTGTTCTACTTCGGTTTGATGGCCGACGTCACGCCGCCCGTCGGACTGGCCTCTTATGCGGCGGCCGGAATCGCACGCTGCGACCCCATCGCGGCCGGCGTCCAGGCCTTCTTCTACTCGATGCGCACTGCCGTCCTGCCGTTCATGTTCATCTTCAACACCCAGTTGCTGCTGATCGGCGTCGGCAACCTCTTCCAGCTCGCGCTGACGATCGTCACCGCGGCGGTGGCGAACATGATGTTCGCCGCCGCCACCCAGGGCTTCTTCATCGCCCGCAGCCGCATCCACGAAAGCGCATTGCTGCTGCTGGTGACCTTCACCCTGTTCCGCCCCGGCTTCTGGATGGACATGCTCTACCCTCCTTACGAGGAAATTCCGCCCACCGAGCTGAGCCGCCTGGTCGAGGAAGCGCCGCGCAACGCCAGCCTGAGGGTGTGGGTGGAAGGGCTGAGCCTGGAAGGCGACGACGTATCCAAGGGCGTTCTGCTGCCGCTCGGAGACAAGGCCGACAGCGCCAGCGCCCGCCTCGCGCGAATGGGGCTGACGGTGATGACGCTCGGCGACGAAGTCCAGGTCGCGGCCGTGCGCTTCGGCAGCCAGGCCGAAAAGCTGGGACTCGAACAGGGCTTCGCGGTCACCGCGATCGAGCTGCCTTCGGACGAACGCCCGGCCAAGGAGTGGATGTTCATCCCCGCCTTCGCCTTGCTTGCGCTGGTGTGGGCGATGCAGAAACCACGGGCTCGCCGCAAGCAGCCGGTGGCACCGCCGCCCGCCGTCTGAACCGGGACGGCACGGCGCGGAAAAAAGCCGCCCTTGCCGGTGCGGCGGTTTCAAGCAGGCTCGGGCGCTTACGGCCGCGGTGTTCCGGCCGCCGGTGCGGCGCGAACCGCGGGTTTCAGCTGTTTCGGCTTATTTTGCGCCGCGCTCGGCGCGCACCCGGGCGATCAGCTCGTCGGTGACTTTGAGGGTGCTTTCGTGGCTGCCGGTCAGCGATGCGGAGGTGACGTACTTGCCGTCGACAACGATCGTCGGCACACCCTGGATCTTCATCGCCCGCGCGAGCTGGTCGGCGCGCTGCACCATCGAGCCGACACCGAAGGATTTGTAGGTTTCGATGAACTTCGCCGGATCGGCGACCTTGCCCTCGACCCATTCGCGCACCTGCTCCTCGGTAAACAGCGGGCGCTTGTCGTCCTGCACCGCACCGAAGATGCCGCCATGCAAGGCGTCGAGCGCCCCCGACACTTCGGCGGCGTAATACAGGCGGGCGAGCCCGCTCAGCTGGGCATTGTTCCAGATCGCCGGAACCGGGCGGAAAGCGACGTCAGCCGGCAGCTTCTTTTTCCAGACGGCGACCAGGGGGTCGAAGTCGCGGCAATGCGGGCAGCCGTAATGGAAGAACTCGATGACCTCGATCCTCGACGGATCGTCGCTCTTTTGCGGCGGGTTCAATACCGTAAACGCATCCTTCGCCCAGGTTACCGAGGCGGACGGCAGGGTCAGGGCCAGCGCGGCCAGTTTGAGGGCATCACGGCGGTTCATGTAGGGCTCCGTTGGGAATAGGCTGGAAGGGCTAGATCAGATGCGCGCCGAGGCGAAGCGTTCCCCGCACGGACCGGCTCAGGGCGTGCCGCGGCTGACCGAAGCGGTGAACCCGGCCTCGGCCAGGCGCGCGCGCATCGGGTTCATGTCCTCGGGACGGGCGAACGGGCCGACCCGCACCCGGTGCACGACCCGGCCATCGGCCAGCTGCGTGCGCTGGGCAGTGGCCTGGATGCCCGACAGCGCCAGACGCGCCTTGAGGTTGTCGGCCTCGCTCGGGTTCTCGAAGGCGCCGACCTGCAGGTACAGGCGCTCGACCGGCTGCGGCACCGCCTCCACCACCGGCGCGACCGGAGCCCCGGCCTTGGCCGGAGGCTGGGCGCCCGGAGTCGGCTGCGGCACGTTCTCGCCCTGGGGCAGGATGCGGTAGAACTCGAAGTCCTGCTTCACCACCGGCTGATCGCCCGGCTTGCCCGGCAGATCCGCCGGCCCCTGGACCGGAGCCTGCACACGCGGCACCGCCGGCGCGGGCTGGAAGGGGTTGGAGCGGGTGAAGTACCACGCGGCGCCGGCCGCGATCAGGGCGCCGAACACCAGCCCGATGAAGATCCCGATCAGGGTGCTGCCCGCACTGCCCGACGGCTTGCGGGCGGGCCTGCGGACCGGTTTGCGCTCTCGACTCACGGTCGACCTCCGTCGCTCACATCGCCTCCGGCGCCGACACGCCGAGCAGCATCAAGCCCGTCGCCAGCACCCGGCGCACCGCGGCGGCAAGGGCGAGGCGGGCGCACTTGAGCGCCTCGTCCTCGACCAGCATGCGTTCGGCGTTGTACCAGCCATGGAAGTCGGCAGCGAGATCTTTCAGGTAGAAGGCGATCTGGTGCGGCGCGTAGTCGGCGGCGGCGTTCTGCACCAGTTCGGGGAAGCTCGCCAGGCGGGCGCACAGCGCCAGCTCGCGCTCGTGCTGCAGCAGGCCGAGGTCGGCGGCGGCGAGTCCGGCCACTTCACCGCCCCACTGGGCAAGCACCGAGCACACCCGGGCATGGGCGTACTGCACGTAGTACACCGGGTTCTCGTTGCTCTGGCTCTTGGCCAGATCGAGGTCGAAATCAAGATGCTGGTCGGACTTGCGCAGGACGTAGAAGAAACGGCAGGCGTCGTTGCCGACTTCGCGGCGCAGCTCGCGCAGGGTAACGAACTCGCCCGAGCGCGTCGACATCGAAGTCTTCTGCCCGTTGCGGTAGAGCACGGCGAACTGCACCAGCGCCACTTCGAGTTTTTCCGGCGCCAGGCCGAGCGCGGCGATCGCCCCCTTCACCCGCGGGATATAGCCGTGGTGGTCGGCGCCCCAGATGTCGATGATGCGGTCGAAGCCGCGCTCGTACTTGTTGAGGTGGTAGGCGATGTCGGAGGCGAAGTAGGTGTAGAGGCCGTTCTCGCGCTGCACGACGCGGTCCTTCTCGTCGCCGAAGGCCGTCGACCGGAACCACTTCGCCCCGTCCTGCAGGTAGAGGTGGCCGGCCTTCTCGAGCTGGGTCACGGCGCGCTCGACCAGCCCGGTGTCGAACAGGCTCTGCTCCGAGAACCACTTGTCGAAGCGCACGCCGAATTCCTGCAGGTCGTCGCGACCGTCGCCGAGCTGCTCGTTGAGGGCGAAGCCGTGCACGAAGGGATAGTCCTCGCCGAGCAGGCGCTTGGCGTTGGCGATCAGGGCGTCGAGATGCTCCTCGCGCTGTGCCTTGGCCTCTTCGTCCCTGCGCTCGGCCGCCGGCAAGCCCGGCGTGCCGGCGAGCACCTGTTCGCGCGTGACCCGGGCGAAGCGGTCCTGGTGCGCGTCGCGCATTCCGCGCCCCATGTCGATGACGTAGTCACCCTGGTAGGCGTTGGGCGGGAAGGGAATCTCGACGCCGAAAAAGGCGAGGTAGCGCAGCCAGGTCGACAACGCCAGGATGTCCATCTGGCGGCCGGCATCGTTCACGTAGTACTCGCGCGTGACCTCATGGCCGGCGAAGGCGAGCACATCGGCGAGCGACGCGCCGTAGGCCGCGCCGCGGCCGTGGCCGACGTGCAGCGGGCCGGTCGGGTTGGCGGAGACGAACTCGACCTGCACCTTCACGTTCTTGCTCGCGCCGCGGCCGAAATCAGCGCCCTTGGCCAGCACCTCCCGGATCACCGCCGTCTTGGCGTCGGCCGCGAGAGTGAAGTTGATGAAGCCGGCACCGGCCACGTCCACCTTCGCCACCAGCTTCGAGGCCGGCAGCTCCGCCAGCAGCAGCGCGGCGAGTTCGCGCGGGCTGCGCTTGAGCGGCTTGGCCAGTTGCAGCGCGAGGTTGGCGGCGAAATCGCCATGGCCCGCCTGTTTCGGGCGCTCCAGCAGGATGCTGATATCGGCGTGGTCGGGGGCGACGCTTCTGAGCGCGGTACGCAACAGGTCGGCGAGATGGACTTTCGGATCGGCGCTCATGGCACTCGGCATGGAATCTAAACCGGCGATTATAACGGATCGCCCGCCCCCGCCGCGGCGCAAAGGCGGTCGCGACCTTTCCTCGCGTCCGCCTTCCGGCTAAAGTCCGCCCTTTCCCCGTCCGGCATCGCACCGTGCGCCTCTTCCGCCTCGCCAAGATCGTTTCCGTCAGTCTGCGTTTCGGCCTCGACCGCATGGTGCTCGATGCCGACGCCAGCGGCCGGCTGGCGCGCATCTGGCACCTGGTCTATTTCTGGCGCGGCTTTTCCGAGCCGCGCGCGGTGCGCCTGCGCCGCGCGCTGGAGTCGCTCGGGCCGATCTTCGTCAAGTTCGGCCAGATGCTGTCGACCCGGCGCGACCTGCTGCCGACCGACCTCGCCGACGAACTGGCGCTGCTCCAGGACCGGGTGCCGCCTTTCCCCACCGAACAGGCGCTCGCCGTACTCGAAGGCTTCTACGGCAAGCCGATCGACACCGTCTTCGACGACTTCGAGCGCACGCCGGTGGCTTCGGCCTCGGTCGCCCAGGTGCACTTTGCCCGCCTGCCCGACGGCACCGAAGTCGCGGTGAAAGTGCTGCGCCCGGGCATCGAGCGCGTCATCGAGCACGACCTCGCCCTGCTCGACGCCGCCGCCCTGCTGCTGGAGAAGATCTGGCCCGAAGGGCGGCGGTTGAAGCCGCGCGAAGTGGTCGCCGAATTCAGCAAGTACCTGCACGACGAACTCGACCTGATGCGCGAGGCCGCCAACTGCTCGCAGCTGCGGCGCAACTTCAAGGACTCGTCGCTGCTGATCGTGCCCGAAGTGTATTGGGACTGGTGCGGGCGCAAGGTCATGGTGATGGAGCGCATGCACGGCGTACCGATCTCGCAGACCCCGGCCCTGCTCGCCCAGGGCACCGACCTCACCGCGCTGTCGCGCGCCGGGGTCGAGATCTTCTTCACCCAGGTGTTCCGCGACGGCTTCTTCCACGCCGACATGCATCCGGGCAATATTTTCGTGCATCAGGACGGGCGTTACATCGCACTCGACTTCGGCATCATGGGCACGCTCAACGAGGTGGACAAAAGCTACCTCGCGCAGAACTTCCTCGCCTTCTTCCAGCGCGACTACCGCCGCGTCGCGCTCGCCCACATCGAGGCCGGCTGGGTGCCGGCGAAGACCCGCGTCGACGAGTTCGAGGCCGCGATCCGCACCGTGTGCGAGCCGATCTTCGACAAGCCGCTGAAGGACATCTCCTTCGGCA
Organism: Thauera aromatica K172; assembly: GCF_003030465.1. Classification (GTDB taxonomy): domain Bacteria; phylum Pseudomonadota; class Gammaproteobacteria; order Burkholderiales; family Rhodocyclaceae; genus Thauera; species Thauera aromatica. The sequence continues at coordinate 3,158,086 of NZ_CP028339.1, forward strand.
AGACCCTGCTGCGCCTGTTCCAGACCGCGCGCCGCTTCGAGATGGAAGTGCAGCCGCAGCTCGTGCTGCTGCAGAAGACCCTGCTCAACATCGAGGGCCTGGGCCGCCAGCTCGACCCCGAGCTCGACCTGTGGAAGACGGCGAAGCCCTTCCTCGAGCGCTGGATGGACGAGCAGATCGGCTGGCGCGCACTGGTGCACGGCGTCAAGGAGGAAGCCCCGGCCTGGGCCGGCACCCTGCCGCAGTTGCCGCGCCTGGTGCATCAGGCCCTGAGCGACGCCCCCCGGCAGCAGGCCGCCCAGCAGCAACGCCTCGACCAGCTCGCCGCCGGCCAGCGTCAGCAGGGCTGGCTGCTCGCCCTCGTCGGCGCCGCCGCCGCCGCCGTGCTCGCCCTCGAACTCTATCGCCTGTTCGGCTGACCCCCGCGGCTGAACCCGGCCCGCGGCGGCTGAACGATTCCTGCCCGCTTCAATCCAATCGACTAAAGCTTCGGCCATCCCCGACGACACCCGTATCAAATGGGAGGTGTGCGATGACGACAGCCCGGAACGACCCCGCCGAACTACGCTCCCCGCATTCAGCCGTAGCGATCCTCGGCGCCGCCTCGGCGCTCGGCGCGCCACATGCCGGCCCTGCGAGCGGGCCGGAAGCGCTGCGCCACGCCACCGTGGCCCAGCGCCTCGATGCGCTCGGGATCGCCGCCGAATGGCTCGAGCCCCTGCATCCACAGCCGCCGTCCTCGCCAGCGACCGACATGAACGCCCGGATCGAGGCCTGCGCCGAGTTCGCGCGCCGCCTCGCCGACCGCCTCGCCGCCTTGCCCACCGGCCGTTTCCCGCTCGTGCTCGGCGGCGACCATGCGATCGCCACCGGCACCTGGCGCGGACTCGGGCGGCGCGGCGGGCGCGCCCCCGGACTGATCTGGATCGACGCCCACCTCGACAGCCACACCGAACACAGCACCCATTCGGGCAACATCCACGGCATGCCGCTGGCCGCCCTGCTCGGCACCGGCCACCCCGCCCTCACCGCGATCCCCGGACCGGCGCTCGACCCGGCGCGCACCTGCATCATCGGCGCGCGCGCCTGGGAGCCGGAAGAGCAGGCCCTGCTCGCGGGCCTGGGCGTGCGCGTGTTCGAGATGAGCGAGATCGAGCGCCGCGGCCTCACCGCGGTGTTCGCCGAAGCGATGGCGATCGCGCGCGCCGACCCCGAAGCCGGCTTCGGACTCAGCCTCGATCTCGACGCGCTCGATCCGCAGGCCTTCCCCGCGGTGACCTGCCCGGAGGCCGGCGGCCTCGACCCGCGCGCCCTCGCCGAAGTGTTGATGCGCCTGCGCACCTGCCCCGACCTGGTCGGGCTGGAAATCGTCGAATACCGCCCCGACCTCGATCCCGGGCGACACGGCGCGCAGTGGGTCGCGGAATTCGCCGCGGCCGCCCTCGGCCCCGACGGCGCCAGCCTGCAGGCGAGGGAAAGCCGCTACGGCGCGGCCAACTACGCCCCGCTGCCGGCAGTGTTCCAGCGCGGTGAGGGCGTCTGGCTGTGGGACGTCGACGGTCGGCGCTACCTCGACATGATGAGCGCCTATTCGGCGGTGAGCTTCGGCCACAGCCACCCGCGCCTGGTGGGCGCGCTCGTCACCCAGGCGCAGCGCCTGGCGCTGACCTCGCGCGCTTTTTTCAGCGACCGACTGCCGGTCTTTCTCGAGCGCCTGTGCACCACCTTCGGCTTCGAGCGCGCGCTACCGGTCAATACCGGACTGGAAGCGGTCGAGACCGCGCTCAAGGCGGCGCGCAAATGGGGCCACGAAGTCAAGGGCATCGCTCCCGAGCGCGCGCGGATCATCGCCTGCGAGGGCAACTTCCACGGGCGCTCGATCGCGATCGTCGGCCTCTCTTCCAACGCCCGCTACCGTGCCGGCTTCGGCCCCTTCCCTCCCGGGCTCGAGCGCGTGCCCTTCGGCGATGCCGACGCCCTCGAAGCCGCGATCACGCCCGAAACCGCGGCATTCCTGGTCGAGCCGATCCAGGGCGAAGGCGGCATCATCGTCCCGCCTCCGGGCTACCTGTCGCGCTGCGCGGAGATCTGCCGCCGCCATCATGTGCTGCTGATCGCCGACGAAGTGCAGACCGGGCTCGGCCGCACCGGCCGCCTGCTCGCCTGCGAGCATGAAGGCGTGCGCCCGGACGGCCTGATCCTGGGCAAGGCGCTCGGCGGCGGCCTGCTGCCGGTTTCCGCCTTCCTCGCCGATCGCGCGGTGATGGACGTGTTCCGCCCCGGCGACCACGGCTCCACCTTCGGCGGCAACCCGCTGGCCGCCGCGGTCGGCACCGAAGTCCTGGCCCTGCTCGCCGAGACCCGCCCCTGGGAGCGTGCCGAGCGCCTCGGGGCGAAGCTGGTCGCACAACTGCGCCAGGCGAAGCTTCCCGGGGTACGCGAGATCCGTGGCCGCGGCCTGCTTGTCGGCGTCGCCCTCGATCCGGCATTTGCCGAGGCCGGCGAAGTCGCTGAACGCCTGCTCAGCGCCGGCATCGCCACCCGCGACACCAATGGCAACGTGGTCCGCCTCGCCCCGCCCCTGGTGATCGATGAGGACGTACTCGACGCCGCCGCACAGACCATCATCACCGTCCTGCGCACCTACCCCGGCCCGCGTGCCAGCACACCGCACCCGCACCCCGCCTTCATCCAGTAAACCTCGCCCCGGCCGCCGCGGACCGGCGGCCCCGCCACCCCGGTAGCACCGCGCCCGGGGCGGCGCTGCGTCGACGCCCCCCGAAAGGCATTCTGTTGCTAAACTCGCGCGCACTTTTCCCGCTCGACACTCCTGCCTCCCCGCGCAGATGCACCACCACGAAGGGCTCCCACCATGCTGCTCTGGCTTGTCGTCGCCTATCTGATCGTCTCCATCGGCATCGGCCTGTATGCCGCCACCCGGGTGCATAACGCCCGCGACTACATCACCGCCGGCCGCAACCTGCCGATGGCGATGGTGCTGGCGATGGTGTTCGCGACCTGGTTCGGCGCCGAAACGGTGCTCGGCATCTCCGCCACCTTCCTCGAGGAGGGCTTTCGCGGTCTGATCTCCGATCCGCTCGGCGCCTCGGTGTGCCTGGTGCTGTTCGGCCTCGTCTTTGCCCGCCCGCTGTACCGCCTGAACCTGCTCACCCTGGGCGACTTCTTCCGCATGCGCTACAACCGCAGCACCGAGCTGGTGCTGTCGATCTGCATCGTGCTGTCCTACCTGGGGTGGGTCGCGGCGCAGGTCACCGCGCTCGGCCTGGTGTTCAACGTGCTGTCGGCCGACGTCGTGTCGATGAACGAAGGCATGCTGATCGGCGCCGGGGTGGTGCTGATCTACACCCTGTTCGGCGGCATGTGGTCGGTGGCGATGACCACCTTCGTCCAGATGATCATCATCGTGCTCGGCCTGCTCTACGTCACCTTCCTCGCCGGCGACATGGCCGGCGGCTTCAAGACGGTGATTTCCAAGGCCGCTGCCGAAGGCAAGTTCGACTTCCTGCCCACGCTCGACCTCGTCGACATGATCGCCTGGATCGCCGCCTTCGCCACCATGGCGCTCGGCTCGATTCCGCAGCAGGACGTGTTCCAGCGCGTCAATTCATCGAAGAACGAGACCGTCGCGGTGTGGGGCACGGCGCTGGGCGGTGTGAGCTACTTCTTTTTCGCCGCAGTGCCGCTGTTCCTCGCCTACACCGCCAGCATCATCGATCCCGCCATGGTCGAGCGCCTGATGGCGCAGGACTCGCAGCTGATCCTGCCGACGCTGATCCTGCAGTACATGCCGTTCACCGCCCAGGTGATCTTCTTCGGTGCGCTGCTGTCGGTGATCATGAGCACCGCCTCGGGGACCTTGCTCGCCCCCGCGGTGACCTTCTCCGAGAACGTGCTGCGCGGCTTCCTGCCGGGCATGAGCGACCGCCAGTTCCTGTGGAGTACACGCCTCACCGTCGTGCTCTTCACCGCGCTGGTGACCTTGTACGCCACCGCCACCGAATCGAGCATCCACGAGATGGTCGAGAACGCCTACCGCGTGACCCTGGCCGGCGCCTTCGTGCCACTCGTCGCCGGCCTGTTCTGGCAGCGCGCAAACAACCTGGGGGCGGCGCTGGCGATCGTGCTCGGCCTGGCGACCTGGCTGCTGCTGGAGAATTTCGTCGCCGAAGGCGATGTCGAGCCCCAGCTCTACGGCCTCGCCGCCAGCGCCCTCGGGATGCTGATCGGCGGCTACCTCGGCGCCCGCCCCCACCATCGCCCGCACATCGGCGGCCACCACGCCGCGGCCGGCACCTATCACCAGCCGCGCTGAACAGCCGCCCCGCCCCGGGCAGCGGGACAACCACGGCAGCGTTTGATGGCGATCAACGCGGGGCGGGCGGCGGTGGACTATGGTTGCGGAGTTTCTCTCCCCCGCTCCCGCACACCATGACCGTCCGTCCCCCGATCGAGCTCGTCTGCCCCGCCGGCAGCCTGCCGGCCCTCAAGGCCGCCATCGACCACGGCGCCGATTGCGTCTATCTCGGCTTCAAGGACGCCACCAACGCGCGCAACTTCACCGGTTTGAACTTCGATCCGGCGCAGATGCGCGAAGGCATCGCCTACGCCCACGCCCGCGGCCGCAAAGTGCTGCTCGCGCTCAATACCTACCCGCAGGCCGGCAACTGGTCGAGCTGGACCGCCGCCATCGACCGTGCCGCAGAATTCGGCCTCGACGCCCTGATCCTCGCCGATCCCGGGCTGATGGCCTACGCTGCCAAGACCCACCCGGATCTGCGCCTGCACCTGTCGGTGCAGGGCTCGGCCACCAGCTACGAGGCGATCAACTTCTACCACGAGCGCTTCGGCATCCAGCGCGCAGTGCTGCCGCGGGTGCTGTCGATGGCCCAGGTCGAGAACGTCATCGCCCACTCGCCGGTGGAAATCGAAGTGTTCGGCTTCGGCGGCCTGTGCGTGATGGTCGAAGGCCGCTGCGCGCTGTCGGCCTACGCCACCGGAGAATCGCCCAACTGCAACGGCGCCTGCTCGCCGGGCAAGCACGTGCGCTGGGAAGACACCCCGCAGGGCATGGAAACGCGCCTCAACGGCATCCTCATCGACCGCTTCGCCGAAGGTGAACGTGCCGGCTACCCGACGCTGTGCAAGGGCCGCTTCGAAGTCAACGACGAGACCTACTACGCGCTCGAGGAGCCGACCAGCCTCAACACCCTCGAGCTGCTCCCCGAACTCGCCCGCATCGGCATCCGCGCGATCAAGATCGAAGGCCGCCAGCGCAGCCCGGCCTACGTCACCCAGGTCACCAAGGTCTGGCGCGCCGCGCTCGACAAGCTGCGCGCGGCGCCCGAATCGTTCACCGTGCTGCCGGCGTGGATGGCCGAACTGAACAAGGTCTCGGAAGGCCAGGCCCACACCCTGGGCGCCTATTACCGCCCCTGGAAGTGAGGCCGCGCCGCACCCCGCGGCGCGGGGCTCCGGCACACGCCGCCCACCTGCCGTACAACCCCGATCGAACGAGACCCCAACGATGAAACTCGCCCTCGGCCCCCTGCTCTACTACTGGCCGCGCCAGAGCGTGCTCGATTTCTACGCCGGCCTCGCCGACAGCCCGGTCGACAGCGTCTATCTGGGCGAAACCGTATGCTCGCGCCGCCATGAGCTGCGCCTCGACGACTGGTTCGAAGTCGGCCACATGCTCGCCGCCGCAGGCAAGGAAGTGGTGATCAGCACCCAGAGCCTGATCGAATCCGAATCCGACCTCAAGGCGCTGCGCCGCATCGTGCGCCAGACCGATTTCCGCGTCGAAGCCAACGACATGGGCTCGGTACGCCTGCTCGCCGAAGCCGGGGTGGCAAACTGGATCGCCGGCCCGACCCTGAACGTCTTCAACCCGCACACCCTGCAGCTCCTGGCCGACACCGGCGCCACCCGCTGGGCGGTGGCCCCCGAGCTCTCCGCCACCACCCTCGCCGAGCTGCGCGCCGGCCTCGCCGCGCCGATCGAGACCGAAATCTTCGCCTACGGCCGCCTGCCGCTGGCGCACTCGGCGCGCTGCTTCACCGCCCGCCATTTCAACCTGCAGAAGGACACCTGCGAGTTCCGCTGCCTGTCGATCCTGGACGGTATCACCCTGCGCACCCGCGAAGGCGAGCCTTTCCTGACCCTGAACGGCGTCCAGACACAGTCGGCGCGGGTGCACAACCTGCTCGGCGACCTGGCCGCGGTACGCGAGCACGGCGAAGTGCTGCGCATCAGCCCGCAGGGTGCCGACACCGCCCAGGTGGTCGCGCTCTTTCGCGCCGCGCTCGACGGCGCCACGACCCCAGCCGAGGCCCTCGCCGCCAGCCGCGCGTGGATGGTCGCCGAGCCCTGCAATGGTTTCTGGCACGGCCGCGCCGGCGTCGAGCAGTACGTGGCGGCGTAAGCGCCGACGCCCCGGCCTGCCCCCGATCGATTCATCCACGCTTCAAGTCCATCCCGCCGGAGAATGACGATGCCCGCGCTCCCCGCCCTGCCCCACCCGTCGATGCTGTCCGCACTGCTCCCCGGCAGCCTGCGCCGGCGCATCGGCGCGCGCCTCAACGACTTCCGCGTGCCGAGCTTCACCGTGCCGGCGCCGATCGCCCGGATCGTCGCCCGCCTGCCGCAGCAACCGCCCACCCACGCCCTAACCCTGGCGCTGAACCTCGCCCTCGGCCGCATCCTGCCGCGCGACACGCTCGAGCCGCTGACCGGCCGCCATCTGCAGCTGCGCGTGCTCGATGCCGGCCTGCGGCTCGATTTCACCCTCACCGCCGACGGCTTCCGCCGTGCCGCCGCGAGCGCCAAACCCGACCTGATCCTCTCCGCCACGACCCGCGACTTCCTCGCCCTGGCGTTGCGCGAAGAAGACCCCGACACCCTGTTCTTCAGCCGCCGCCTGCGCATGGAGGGCGACACCGAGCTCGGTCTGCTGGTCAAGAACACACTCGACGCGGTGGACTGGGACGCGCTGAAGGCAAAGCTGATCGGCCGCCGCACCGGCTGAGCGCACCACGCGGGCGGCTGCGCGCCGCGCTTCCGGGCGGAGTGCAGCCGCATGCTCCAGCCGGAAGCGCGCGCTCACACCCCGCGGCGCCTGCGGTAAGCTTGCCGCCCCCCTTACCGGGCGCCGTCCGCGCGCCGCACGCCAGCCACCCCATGCCCCTCGCACCGCCCCCCGCAACCTCCGCGCCTGCCGCCCCGGTATCGGAGTTCGACCTCATCCGGCGCCACTTCGACCGCGCCGCGCACCACACCGACCTCGCCATCGGCGACGATGCGGCGCTCTTCCGCGCCCGCCCCGGCATGCAGCTCGCCGTGTCCACCGACATGCTGGTCGCCGGCACCCACTTCCTGCCCGACACCGATCCCGAGGATCTGGGCTGGAAGACGCTCGCCGTCAATCTCTCCGATCTCGCCGCGATGGGCGCGGAGCCGCGCTGGGCCCTGCTCGCCGCCGCCCTGCCGGCAGCCGACGAAACCTGGATCGCCGCCTTCGCACGCGGCCTGTTCGCCTGCGCCGAAGCCTTTGCAGTCGACCTGGCCGGCGGCGACACCACCCGCGGCCCGCTGACGTTATCTGTCACCATCATCGGCGAGGTCCCGCTCGGAGAGGCCATCACCCGTGCCGGCGCCCGCCCCGGGGACGAGCTGTGGATCTCCGGCCAGCCCGGCCGCGCCGCGCTCGGGCTGGCGGCGCTGCGCGGCGACATCGCGCTCGATCCGGCTGCACGCGCGGAGTGCATCGCCGCCTTGCAGCGCCCGCAGCCGCGCATCGCGCTCGGCCTCGCCCTGCGTGGGCTGGCGAGCGCGATGCTCGACGTCTCCGACGGACTGCTCGGCGACCTCGGCCACATCCTCGAACGCTCCGCCAGCGGTGCCGTGATCGACGTCGCCGCCCTGCCGCTGGACGCACTGCGCCGCACCGGAGCCAGCGACGACCGCTGCCGCCGCAGCCTGCTGTCGGGCGGCGACGACTACGAGTTGTTATTCACCGCCCCTGCCGCCGCCCGCTCCCGGATCGAAGACCTCAGCCGCCGTCTCGCCCTGCCGCTGCACCGCATCGGCACCCTGACCGCGACCGCGGGCGAGCTGCAGCTGCGCGAAGCGGACGGCACACTGGCCGCGGCGGCGCACACCGGCTACGATCACTTCCGCTGAGCCGGGTGCTAGCAGGCTGTTGAAAAACAAATCCGTTCACCACCCAAAGCAGGGTTTCGAGCTTTTTTGGCCACTTTAAGAGGGCGTTGAGGGTGAAAACATGGAGAAATACAGCTCCTGACCCCACTTTTTGTAGAACTCCAAACCTTTTTCAACACCCTGCTAGGCACGAACGAGGGCGGCCCCTCGGTTTTCGGTCGCGCCCCATCCGGCGTGTACCGACGCTGGTCTCCGCCGCCGTTTTCCAACCCGCCCCGACCGCCCCCGATCCGCCATGCGCCCGACTCCCCGCCTACTGATGAGCCATCCCGCCCACTTCATTTCCCTCGGCTTCGGTGCCGGGCTGTCCCCCTGGGCACCGGGCACGGCAGGTACGCTGCTGGCGTGGGCGCTGTATCCGGTGATCCGCACACCGCTCTCGGAGTTCGTTTTTCTCGCCCTCCTCGCCAGCCTGTTCGTCACCGGCATTCTCGCCGCCGAGCGCACCGGGCACGCGCTGGGCGTTCCCGACCATGGCGGCATCGTCTGGGACGAGATGGTCGCCACCTGGCTGGTGCTGTTGTTTACGCCGCAGACCTTGCTCTGGCAGGCCACCGCGGTCGCGCTGTTCCGCTTCTTCGACATCGTCAAGCCGCCGCCGGTGCGCTGGGCAGATCGCGCGTTCAAGGGCGGCTTCGGCGTGATGCTCGACGACCTGTTCGCCGCCGGCTATACCCTGCTGGTGCTGGCCGTCCTCGTTGCCCTCATCGGCGCCTGAACACCGCTCGGCCCCGTCGCCGCGCGGAAACCGGAATGGAGCTTGGCCTGCGATGACCGACCCCGAACTCGACGCCCTCGCCCACCGCCTGGGTGACACGCTCACCGCCCGCGGCTGGTGCCTCGCCACCGCCGAATCCTGCACCGGAGGCTGGATCGCCACCGCAGTGACCGCGATCGGCGGCAGCTCCGCCTGGTTCGACCGCGGCTTCGTCACCTACTCGAACGAAGCGAAAACCGACATGCTCGGCGTCGCGCCGCACACGCTCGCCACGCACGGTGCGGTCAGCGAAGCCACCGTGCGCGAAATGGCCGCAGGCGCGCTCGCACGCAGCCGGGCCGAACTCAGCGTCGCCGTGTCGGGCATCGCCGGCCCCACCGGCGGCACTGCCGCCAAGCCGGTAGGCATGGTCTGCCTGGCCTGGGCGATCAAAGGCCGCCCCCTCCGGAGCGAAACCCTGCACTTCACCGGCGACCGCCAGTCCATCCGCCGCCAGACCGTCCTCCGCGCCCTGCACGTCCTCGTCGAACTCGCCGCCTGAACGCATCCGGGCCCGGCTGCCGCAGCGGCACGGAGCCCCACTCAAACCCAATGGCATATACTGGACACCCCCCGGGACACGCCTGCGCACCGCTTTGCCGGAGGCGGCTCCGGGCAGCAGGGGGGCAGCCGGCCGCGGCTCCATTTGCTGTATTTACATACAGTCAATACACTGTCGCCAGCAGCCTGCCCCACCGCACGCCTGCAACCTTTGTGCCATAATCCGCCAACCACACAGGAACGACTTCCATGGACGACAACAAGGCCAAGGCCCTCGCTGCCGCGCTTTCGCAGATCGAAAAACAGTTCGGCAAGGGCTCGATCATGCGCATGGGCGACGGCAACGTCGAACGCGACATCCAGACCGTGTCTACCGGCTCGCTCGGGCTCGACATCGCGCTCGGCCTCGGCGGCCTGCCGCGCGGCCGGGTGGTCGAAATCTACGGCCCCGAGTCTTCGGGCAAGACCACGCTGACGCTGCAGGTCATCGCCGAGATGCAGAAGCTCGGCGGCACCGCGGCCTTCATCGACGCCGAGCACGCGCTCGACGTCGGCTACGCCGAAAAGCTCGGCGTGAACATCGAGGACCTGCTGATCTCGCAGCCCGACACCGGCGAGCAGGCGCTCGAGATCGCCGACATGCTGGTGCGCTCGGGCGGGGTGGACATCGTCGTCATCGACTCGGTCGCCGCGCTCACGCCGAAGGCCGAAATCGAAGGCGAGATGGGCGACCAGCTGCCCGGCCTGCAGGCGCGCCTGATGAGCCAGGCGCTCCGGAAGCTCACCGCCAACATCAAGCGCACCAACACGTTGGTGATCTTCATCAACCAGATCCGGATGAAGATCGGCGTCATGTTCGGCAGCCCGGAAACCACCACCGGCGGCAACGCGCTCAAGTTCTACGCTTCGGTGCGGATGGACATCCGCCGCACCGGCACGATCAAGAAGGGCGACGAGGTCGTCGGCTCCGAAACCCGGGTCAAGGTGGTCAAGAACAAGGTCGCACCGCCCTTCAAGGAAGCCCACTTCGACATCCTGTACGGCGAGGGTATTTCGCGCGAGGGCGAGATCATCGACCTCGGCGTCGACCACAAGATCGTCGACAAGTCCGGGGCCTGGTACGCCTACCAGGGCGACAAGATCGGCCAGGGCAAGGACAACTCGCGCGAGTTCCTGCGCAACAACCCGGCGCTCGCGCGCGAAATCGAAAACAAGGTGCGCGCCGCAGTCGGCCTGCCCGAGCTGGCCGCGGCAGGCGCGCAGCCGGCCGCGGCCGAGGCCTGACCGCGCCGGGAACGCGATGGCCGAGCCGAGCCTGCGTGAGCGCGCGCTTCGCCATCTGGCCCGGCGCGACCACTCGCGCGCCGAACTGGCGCAGAAGCTCGCCGCCTACGGCAGCGACGACGAGATCGAGGCCGTCATCGCCCGCATGGGCGAGCTCGGCCTGCAGTCCGACAGCCGCTATGCCGAAGCCTTCGTGCGCGGCAAGGCGAGCCGTTTCGGCAATGCCCGCCTGCGCCAGGAGCTGAGCCGGCGCGGCATCGCCCGCGAGCTGATCGACGCCGCCCTCGCAAGCGAATGTCCGGCGGCGGACATCGAGCGCGCGCGCGCCGTGCTCCACGCCCGCTTCGCCGCCGCGCCCGCGGATCCCCGCGCCTGGGCGCGCCAGGCGCGCTTCCTGCAAGCCCGCGGGTTTGCGCCCGAGCTGATCCGCAAACTGCTGAAAGAGCCCCACGATGAGTCTGCTTAAGGTCACCGGCCTGCAAAAGCGCTACAAGGCGCGCACCGTCGTCCATGACGTCGGCTTCGAAGTCGGGGCCGGCGAAGTCGTCGGTCTGCTCGGCCCCAACGGTGCCGGCAAGACTACCTGCTTCTACATGATCGTCGGCCTGGTGCGCGCCGACGGCGGCCAGATCGAACTGGACAACGCCGATCTCACCCATCTGCCGATCCATGCCCGCGCCCGCCTCGGCCTGTCCTACCTGCCGCAGGAAATGAGCGTGTTCCGCAAGCTCAGCGTAGCCGACAACATCCGCGCCGTACTCGAACTCCAGGGCGAACGCGACAGCCGCCAGATCGACGCCCGCCTCGACGAACTGCTGCACGAGCTGGGAATCAGCCACCTGCGCAACAACACCGCGATCTCGCTGTCCGGTGGCGAGCGCCGGCGCTGCGAGATCGCCCGCGCGCTGGCCACCGACCCGCGCCTGATCCTGCTCGACGAGCCTTTCGCCGGGGTCGACCCGATCGCCGTCATCGACATCCAGAAAATCATCCGCTTCCTCAAGGAACGCGGCATCGGGGTGCTGATCACCGATCACAACGTGCGCGAGACGCTCGGCATCTGCGACCACGCCTACATCATCAGCGAAGGCCGGGTCCTCGCCCGCGGCCGGCCTTCGGACATCATCGACAACGAACGGGTGCGCCAGGTCTACCTCGGCGAGCATTTCCGCCTGTGACCGCGCCTTCCCGCCGATGAAAACCAGCCTCCAGCTCAAGCTCTCCCAACACCTCACGCTGACCCCACAGCTGCAGCAGTCGATCAAGCTGTTGCAGCTGTCGACGATCGAGCTGAACCAGGAAATCGAGCGCTTCCTGCTCGAGAACCCGATGCTCGAACGCGAGGACGACGAAGGCGGAGATGCTCCCCCGCCCCCGCCCGGAGCCGAGCGCGACGCTCCGCCCGCCGAGGGCGAGGCCGACGCACGCACGCACGACGGCGCCGAGGACGAAGGCATCGACTGGTCGAACGTCGGCCAGGGCGCCGGCAGCCGCAGCGAAGACGACGATTCCGACTACCAGGATCTCCAGGCCGCCGATATCTCGCTGCGCGAGCACCTCGACCAGCAGATCGCCCTGTCCCCGCTGTCGGACCGCGACCGGGCACTGGCGCGGCTGATCATCGAGGCTCTGGACGACGACGGCTACCTGCACCCGCCGCTGGAAGAACTCCTCGAACTGCTCGCCCCCGAGTCCGGCGTCACGCTCGACGATCTGGCGATCGCGCTGCATCACGTCCAGCACCTCGATCCGGCCGGCATCGCCGCGCGCACGCCGCAGGAATGCTTGTCGCTGCAGCTGCGCGCCCTGCCCGAGGACGGCACCCGGGCACTGGCGCTGGAGATCGTCGACAAGCACCTCGCACTGCTCGCCGAACGCAACTTCGCCCGGCTGAAGAAGCTCACCGGCTGCGACGACGACGGCCTGCGTGCCGCCCAGGCCCTGATCTGCAGTCTCGACCCGCATCCGGGCACACGCTACGGCCTGCACGAGACCCGCTACGTGCTGCCCGACGTCGTCGTGCGCAAGGTCCGCGGCCACTGGACGGTGCGCCTCAACCAGGAGGCCATGCCGCGCCTGCGCATCAACCGCCTGTACGCCAGCCTGCTGCAGCAGAACCGCGGCCAGGGCGGCGGGCTGGGCGCCCAGCTGCAGGAGGCGCGCTGGCTGATCAAGAACGTACAGCAGCGTTTCGACACCATCCTGCGCGTTTCCCAGGCCATCGTTGACCAGCAGCGGCAGTTCTTCGATCATGGAGACGTGGCGATGCGGCCACTCACTCTCCGGGAGATCGCGGACCAGCTCGAGCTGCACGAATCCACCGTATCGCGCGTCACCACGCAGAAATTCATGGCCACGCCGCGCGGCGTATTCGAACTCAAGTATTTCTTCGGCAGCCACGTCGCCACCGACACCGGTGGAGCGGCATCATCAACGGCGATTCGTGCGCTGATTCGCCAGCTGGTCGATGCCGAAGACAGCAAGAAACCGCTATCCGACGCCAGGATTGCAGAAGTTTTAGGCCAGCAGGGTATCGTGGTCGCACGGCGGACGATCGCCAAGTACCGCGAATCGCTGAACATCCCGCCGGTCAGTCTGCGCAAGTCCATCTGACATCAACAGGAGCTAGCATGAACCTCAACATCACCGGGCACCATATCGAAGTCACCCCGGCCATCCGTGACTACGTGAGCTCGAAGCTGGATCGCGTGATCCGCCACTTCGACAACGTCACCAGCGTTGCGGTGATCCTCTCGGTGGAGAAGCTCAGGCAGAAAGCCGAAGTCACCCTGCACGTGCGCGGCAAGGACATCTTCGTCGAAAGCGACGACGCCGACCTGTACGCGGCAATCGACGCGATGGCCGACAAGCTCGACCGCCAGGTGCAGAAATACAAGCAGAAGCAGGCCGAGCACAACCACGATGCACTGAAGCACCAGGTTCCGGAAGCCTGACGCGTTCTTTGCAGTTCAAGGTCCGGGCTGCGTTTATAATGCGCGCGTTTTCACGTCGCCGTTTACATGCGGACCGGACCGCTCCCCAGCCTCACGAGGCCCCCGCGGCACGGGCACTGCACAAACTTCCCTGCGAATGAGCCTCATACCCCAACTCCTGCCACTGTCCAACGTGGTGGTCGACCTCGAAGCCAGCAGCAAGAAACGCGTCTTCGAACAGGCTGGCCTTCTTTTCGAGAACAACCAGGGCATCGCCCGCAGCACGGTGTTCGACAGTCTGTTCACCCGCGAACGTCTCGGCTCCACCGGCCTGGGCCAGGGGATCGCCATTCCCCACGGCCGCATCAAGGGGCTCAAGGAGGCCGCCGGCGCCTTCCTGCGCCTGGCCACTCCGGTACAGTTCGACGCCCCCGACGGCCGCCCGGTGAACATGCTGTTCGTCCTCCTGGTTCCCGAGCAGGCCAACGAGACCCACCTGCAGCTGCTCTCCGAGCTCGCCCAGATGTTCAGCGACCGCGACTTCCGCGACACCCTGCAGAGCGCGCCGGACGCGGCCACCATCCACCGGATGTTCCTCGACTGGGGCGCCGATGCGGCAGACCAGCGTCGCGCGGCTGTATGAAGTTCACCGCCACAGCCTGCAGCTCACCCATGTGAGCGGCCGGCTCGACGTCCGCATTTCCGTCGCCGACGAACGCATCTGGCCGGCCGACCTCGTCGGCCACCTCAACCTGATCCACCCTTCCCGCCTCCAGGTCCTCGGCGCCGCCGAACTGGCCTGGTCCATGCGCCAGTCCTACGACAAGGTTTCCCACCACATCAAGGAAATCCTCGCGGCGCGACCGCCGGCGATCATCGTCGCCGATGGCTGCGAAGTGTCGACCGTCCTCCTGGGCGCCTGCCAGACCTACGATGTGGCGCTGTTTACCACCCCGCAGCCGTCGGCCAGCGTGATCGATCTGCTGCGCCTGCACTTGTCGCGCGAGCTCGCCGAGAAGACTTCCCTGCACGGGGTGTTCATGGACGTGCTCGGCCTCGGCGTGCTGATCACCGGCGACTCGGGGGCCGGCAAGTCCGAACTTGCCCTCGAGCTGATTTCCCGCGGGCACGGCCTGGTCGCCGACGACATCGTCGAGCTGTCGCGCATCGCCCCCGCGGTGCTGGAAGGGCGCGCCCCCGAAATGTTGCAGGACTTCATCGAAGTGCGCGGCCTGGGCATCCTCAACATCCGCACCATCTTCGGCGAAACGGCCTGCCGGCGGAAAATGCGCCTGCGCCTGGTGTGCCACCTCGAGCGCCGCCAGCCCGGTGCTGGCGACCCCAGCCGCCTGCCGCTGCAGCAGGAACAGCAGGACATCCTCGGCGTGCGCGTGGCGCGCGTGGTGCTGCCGGTCGCCGCCGGCCGCAACCTCGCGGTCCTGCTCGAAGCCGCGGTGCGCTCGACCATCCTCCAGCTGCGCGGCATCGACTCCACCCAGGAGTTCATCGATCGCCAGGCCCGCGCCATGCGGGGCATTCCCGGCGCCAGCGACCCCTGAGCGCGACGGCGCGGAACACCGCGGCCACCGGGGATGGAGGCGCGGCATGCCTCCCGGAACCGGCTTCTCCCTACACGGTCCCCCGCAGACTTGCGGCGAAGGAGGATCGACTGTTACGCTCGAACGCTTTGCAGCAGAGCACGAGCCGGCCATGAGCACCCCCACGGACTACCTGGAACGCATCCTCACCGCGCAGGTGTACGACGTCGCCGTCGAAACCCCGCTTGACCTCGCCGCCAACCTGTCGGCGCGCACGCACAACTGCATCCTTCTCAAGCGCGAGGACATGCAGCCGGTGTTCAGCTTCAAGATCCGCGGCGCCTACAACAAGATGGCCCGGCTGTCGCCGCAGGCGCTGCGCCGCGGCGTGATCTGCGCCTCGGCGGGCAACCACGCCCAGGGCGTGGCGCTGTCGGCGGCGAAGCTGGGCGCGCGCGCGGTGATCGTGATGCCGGACACCACGCCGCAGATCAAGATCGACGCCGTCAAGGCCCGCGGCGGCGAAGTGGTGCTCGCTGGCGAGTCCTACTCCGACGCCTACGCCCATGCCAGGGAGCTGGAGAAGAGCGAGAAGCTGACCTTCGTCCACCCCTTCGACGACCCCGACGTGATCGCCGGCCAGGGCACCATCGGCATGGAGATCCTGCGCGCCCACCCGAAACCGATCCATGCGGTGTTCTGCGCGGTCGGCGGCGGCGGCCTGCTCGCCGGCGTGGCCGCCTACATCAAGCGCCTGCGCCCGGAGACGAAGGTCATCGGGGTCGAGACCGTCGATGCCAACGCGATGACGCTGTCGCTCGCCGAGGGGCGCCCGGTGGAGCTCGAGCAGGTCGGCATCTTCGCCGACGGCACCGCGGTCAAGCGCGTCGGCGACGAGACTTTCCGTCTCTGCCAGCAATACGTGGACGAGATGATCCTGGTCGACAACGACGCCATCTGCGCCGCGATCAAGGACGTCTTCGAGGACACCCGCTCCATCCTCGAACCTTCCGGCGCACTCGCCGTGGCCGGCGCCAAGGAATACGCCCGCCGCCACAAGCTGCGCGACAAGAGCCTGGTCGCGGTGGCCTCGGGGGCGAACATGAACTTCGACCGCCTGCGCTTCATCGCCGAACGCGCCGAGCTCGGCGAACAGCGCGAGGCGGTGCTGGCGGTGACGATTCCCGAAAAACCGGGCTCGTTCCGGAAATTCATCAGCGTGATCGGCAACCGCAACATCACCGAATTCAACTATCGCTACGCCGACACCGCGCTCGCCCACATCTTCGTCGGCGTCACCGTGCACAACCGCAGTGAAATCGGCCGCCTGGTCGAGATGCTCGCGCGCCACGAACTGCCTGCGCTCGACCTCACCGACGACGAGATGGCGAAGACCCACGTGCGCTACATGGTCGGCGGACGCTCGCCGCAGGCCGACAACGAAGTCGTGTACCGCTTCACTTTCCCGGAACGCCCCGGCGCACTGATGAAGTTCCTCGCCAACCTGCGCTCGGACTGGAACATCTCGCTGTTCCACTACCGCAACCACGGCTCGGACTTCGGCCGCGTCCTCGTCGGCATGCAGGTCCCGCCCGCGGACAAGCCGGCGTTCGCCGACTTCCTCCAGCGCCTGGGCTACGAATACGTCGCCGAAAGCGACAACCCGGCCTACCGCCTGTTTCTTTCCGGGACCGGCGGCTGAGTGAGAGCGAGTGAGCAACGCAGCAATCGGCCCGCGCAGTAGATTTATTCACAGGCTCCGAGCGCGCCGGCGGCTCAGCGGGAGGGGCGGCACGACTGCGGCGTGCGCCGTGCCCTTATCACCCCGGCTTCGGTCGCGAGCCAGTCCATCGGCCGGTCGTGCGCCTGCGGCAAGGTGTCCGGAACCCGCCCGAGCTCGAAGCCGACCCCGACCGCGACGGTCGATATGACCGCCAAGGTGCGGTCGAAATAACCGCCGCCGTAACCGAGGCGGTAGCCGCGGTCGTCGAAGGCATTGAGCGGCACCAGCAGCACGTCGGGCACCAGGCTCTCGCCCGCGGCCGGATGGGGGATACCATGGCGGTCGAGCGGCATCGGCACGCCCGGCGTCCAAGCGCGGAACAGCATCGGCGCGTGGCGTTCCACCACCACCGGCAGAGCCGCCACCCGCCCCGGGGCCGCCGCCAGCCAGCACCGGACCCAGTCGCGCAGGTCGGGCTCGGCGCGGTAGGGCCAGCAAAACCCCAGCGAGGCCGGCTGCAAATCCGCCATCAGCCGGTCGAGGTGGCGACCAAGGCGCAGGGTGAGCACGGCGCGGGTCTCCGCGGGCAAGGCATGGCGCAGCTTCAGGGCATGCTCGCGCATCCGCTTGCGACGCGCGTCGTTGTCGATTCCAGGGGGAAGAGCGGAGGTCATCGCTGTGCTATGTTGAGTACCCGATCAGGAGCATCACTAGGCATGAAAAAAACGTTCTGGGCAAGCCTGTTTGCCACGGCCGCCCTGTTTCCGGGCCTGCTCCACGCACAATCCCCCACCGTCGACGACGGCGGACAACGCATCCTCGCTGCCCGCGAGGCCCTGCGCAGCGGCGACCGCGAGGCCCTGGAGCGGCTCGCCGCCGTATCCACCTCCCACCCACTCGATCTGTACCCGCGCTACTGGCTGCTGGTGAACAAGCTCGCCCGCAGCGAGCCGCCGCCGACGGCCGAACTGGAGGCTTTCCTCACCGCCGCGCCAGACAGCAACCTCGCCGAACGCCTGCGCGCCGACTGGCTGCGCCGCCTCGCCAACGACAGCGACTGGGCCGCATTCCTGCAGCTTTATCCGCAGCTCCGGCAGCCCGATGCCGAACTGCGCTGCACCGCGTGGACAGCGCGCCTGCTCACCGGCGACGCCAACGCCGCCAGCGAAGTCGCCGCCCGCTGGGAAACGCTGAGCGACGCCCCCACCGCCTGCGAACTGCCGCTCCGCAATGCCGCCGCGAGCGGTCAGGTGGACGAAGACCGCGTCTGGTGGCGGATCCGTCGCCAGATCGACAGCCGCACGCCGAACACCGCACTCGCCAGCCTGTCCCTGCTGCCTCCCGCCTCGGCCCCGGCCGCGGCCAGCCTGGAGCAGGCCATCCGCTCCCCGGCTCCCTGGCTCGATCGCCTGCCGGCCAATTTCGCCGTCACCCGCGCCGGGCGCGAACTGGCCCTGGCCGCGCTGGCACGCCTGGCGCGCGAGGATGCGCGCGCGGCGCACGCCCGCCTGCTGCGCATCCAGGACCGCCTCGGCGCCGACGAGCGCAGCTACGCCCATCTGCTCATCGCCACCCATGCCGCGATCGGCCAGTTGCCCGAAGCCGGCGCCCTCTTCGCCGCCGCCGGCACCATCGACAGCACGCCGCTGCAGCGCGCCTGGCGAGTGCGGGCGGCGCTGCGCACGCAGGACTGGCAGGCCGTGCGCGACGCCATCGAGCAGATGCCCGTCGACGAGCGCGACAGCGCCGACTGGACCTACTGGCTCGGCCGGGCCTACGCCGCTTCCGGCGAAGCCGGGCAGGCCGAGGCCTTGTTCCGCCGCATCGCCGGCGAAGCCCACTTCTACGGCATGCTGGCGGGCGAAGCCCTCGGCCACGCCTTCGCCCCGCCGCCGGCCACCGCACCGCTGCCGCGCGCACGCCTGGAAGAAGCCGAACGCGACCCCAGCCTGCGCCGTGCGCTGGCGCTCTACCGGCTCGATCTGCGCACCGAAGCCCTGCGCGAATGGATCTGGGGCGTGCGCGACCGCGACGAGGGCTTCCGCCTCGCCGCCGCCCACCTGGCGCTGCGCCACGAGCACTACGACCGCGCGATCAATACCGCCGAGCTGGCCAACCCGCGCAGCAACTTCGAACTGCGCTTCCTGACTCCCTACCGCGACCTGATCGAGCCCCAGGTCCGCGCCCAGGGGCTCGATCTGGGCTGGGTGTATGGGCTGATGCGCCAGGAAAGCCGCTTTGCCGCACCGGCCCGCTCCAGCGCCGGTGCCCAGGGGCTGATGCAGGTGATGCCCACCACCGCCAAGTGGGTCGCCGGCAAGATCGGCCTGCGCGACTACCACCCGCGCCGCTTGAGCGAGCCGCACACCAACGTCCTGCTCGGCACCGGCTACATGCGCCTGATCATGGAAGGGCTCGACCGCCACCCGGTGCTGGCCAGCGCCGGCTACAACGCCGGCCCGAGCCGCGCCCGGCGCTGGCGCGATGCCGTGCCGCTCGAAGGCGCGATTTACGTCGAAACCATCCCCTTCGACGAAACCCGCGACTACGTCAAGAAAGTGCTGTCCAATGCCGTGGTGTATTCGGCGATGCTGGAAAAAAGGCCGCAGTCGCTGCAGGCCCGGCTCGGCACGGTCGCCCCCGGCCTCGTCAGCGAGTAAGCTTCCGGAAAACGCACCTCGCATCCTTGCCACCGCCGCCGGCGCCGGCTTCGCGCAGCGGCCCCACCGATCCACCTCATCGAGCGAGCCAGGCCATGATTCCCCAACGCGTCGTCCTCATCGGCGGTTCCGGTTTTATCGGTAGCGCCATCGCCAACCGCCTGTCGGCCGCGGGCATGAGCCTGCTCGTTCCGACCCGCCGCCGCAGCCGCGCCGGTGCCCTGCTGCTGCTGCCCACGGTGGAAGTGGTCGAAGCCGACGTCCATGACCCTGCCACCCTCGCCGGTCTGGTCGACGGCGCCGACGCGGTGATCAGCATGGTCGGCATCCTCCACTCGCGTCCGGGTACGCCTTACGGCCCGGATTTCGCCCGTGCCCACGTCGAGCTGCCGCAGAAGATCGTCACCGCCTGCCGCACCGCCGCCGTCCCCCGCCTGGTGCACATCAGCGCGCTGGGCGCCAGCAGCGACGGCCCTTCCGAATACCAGCGCTCGAAAGCGGCCGGGGAAACGGCGATCCGCGCCGCCGGCACCGACCTCGCCTGGACAATCCTGCGGCCCTCGGTGGTGTTCGGCCGCGGCGACCACTTCCTCAACCTGTTCGCCGGGCTCGTCGCCCGCTTCCCGGTCCTGCCCCTGGCCGGCGCCGGCACGCGCTTTCAGCCGGTGCACGTGGAGGACGTGGCCGAAGTCATGTACCAGTGCCTGCTCCGCCCCGAAGCCGCCGGCCAGACCTATGAGCTCGCCGGCCCCACCGTCTACACCCTGCGCCAGCTCGTCGACTACGTCGCCGCGCTGACCGCCGGGCCGCGCCTCGTGCTGCCCCTGCCCGAAGGCCTGGCGATGCTGCAGGCGCGCCTGATGGAACTGGCGCCGCAGCCGCTGATGAGCCGCGACAACGTGCGCTCGATGAAAGTCGACAACGTCGCCCACGGCGCACCGCTGCCCTTCGGCCTGCAGCCGACCGCGATCGAGGCGGCGGTGCCGGGCTGGCTCGGCCCGCAGGCGGCGCACGCCCGCTACACTCCGTTCCGCGGCCATGCACGGCGCTGAACCCCCCGAATCCTTCCCGCTTTTCCCCCGTGACCCGGAGTCTGCGATGAAGCTGATCATCGGCAACAAGAACTACTCGTCCTGGTCCCTGCGCGCCTGGCTGGCGGCGCGCGAGGGCGGCTTCACCTTCGAGGAGATCCGCATCCCGCTGTTCATCCCCGGCAGCCGCGAACGCATCCTGTCGCATTCGCCTTCGGGCAAGGTGCCCTGCCTGATCGATCACGGCCTGGCGGTCTGGGATTCGCTCGCGATCGGCGAATACCTCGCCGAAAAGAACCCCGCGCTGCTGCCCGCCGACGGCATCGCGCGCGCCGTCGCCCGCGCCGTCACCGCCGAGATGCACTCCGGCTTCCAGAATCTGCGCGGGCGCATGCCGATGAACATCCGCAAGGACTACACCGGCTTCGGCCGCAGCACCGAGGTCGACGCCGACATCGCCCGCATCGGCGCGATCTGGAACGACTGCCGCAGCCGCTTCGGCGCCGGCGGGCCTTACCTGTTCGGCGCCTTCAGCCTCGCCGACGCCGCCTTCGCCCCGGTCGCGTTCCGCTTCCGGACCTTCAGCGTGAAGCCCGCGGGCGCTGCCGGCGACTATCTCGCCACCCTGCTCGCCAACCCCCACATGCAGGACTGGGCCGCGGCGGCGCACAGCGAAAGCGAGTCGATTGCGGAAGAGGACTTGTACGGCTGATGCAGACTTACGTCGTCGGCGGCGCCGTGCGCGACGCCCTGCTCGGGCTGCCGGTCCAGGACCGCGACTGGGTGGTGGTCGGCAGCACCCCGGAGGCCATGCTCGCGCAAGGCTTCCGCCCGGTGGGGCGGGATTTCCCGGTCTTTCTCCATCCTGAAACCAATGAGGAGTACGCGCTCGCCCGCACCGAGCGCAAGTCCGGCCACGGCTACACCGGCTTCGTCTGCCACGCCTCGCCGGACGTCACCCTCGAACAAGACCTGCTGCGCCGCGACCTCACCATCAACGCCATTGCGCGCGACGGGGAAGGCCGCCTGATCGACCCCTACGGCGGCGTGCGCGATCTCGAAGCGCACGTGTTCCGCCACGTCTCCCCGGCCTTCGCCGAGGATCCGCTGCGCATCCTGCGCGTGGCACGCTTCGCCGCGCGCTTCACCGCGTTCACCGTGGCCCCCGAAACGCTGGCGCTGATGCGCCGGATGGTCGATCACGGCGAAGTCGACCACCTCGTCGCCGAGCGCGTCTGGCAGGAATTCGCCCGCGGCCTGATGGAAGCCCAGCCTTCGCGCATGATCCGCAGCCTGCGCGAGTGCGGCGCGCTCGCCCGCCTGCTGCCCGAACTCGACCGCCTGTTCGGCATTCCCCAGCCGGAGCGCTACCACCCCGAGATCGACACCGGCGAGCATGTGTTGCAGGTCCTCGACCAGGCCGCCGCCTGCGCCCTGCCGCTGGCGGTGCGCTGGGCCTGCCTGCTGCACGACCTCGGCAAGGGCGACACCCCCGCCCACATCCTGCCGCACCACTACGGCCACGAAGCGGCCAGCGCGCGGCGCGCACGTGAAGTCTCGATCCGCCTGAAGGCACCGGCCGAGTGCCGCGAACTCGCCGAGATGGTCGCACGCGAACACGGCATCCTCGGCCAGGTGGCCGTGCTGCGTCCGCAGACGGTGGTGGCACTGCTCGAGCGCTGCGACGTCCTGCGACGTCCGGAGCGCTTCGAGCGGATGCTCCAGGCCGCCGCCTGCGACCATGCCGGGCGCGGCACCGCCGCCGCGGAGCGGGTCGCTGACTGGCCGCCGCTGGCGCACTGGCGCGCGGCCGCCCGGGCGGTGCGCGCGCTCGACGCCGGCGCCATCGCCCGCAGCTGTCCCGACAAGAGCCGCATCGCCGACGCTATCCATGCCGCCCGGGTCGCCGCGGTGCGGGCCCTCGACGCCACCGCCGCCACGGCCCGCGGCGCTGTGCCGCCACCCCCCGCAAGCCCGCCGTTCGGCGGCAAGAGCGGCCCCGCGGCATGATCGCACCGAGGTGGTATCCTCGAACGCAGCGGCGATTGCCGGACACTTTCGCTCCCGCCCCGGCAAAGAGCGCCGCCGGCCGGCGGCGGCACACCCAGAGCACCACAAACACATGATCACTCTGCACACCTGGGCCACCCCCAACGGCCACAAGATCTCGATCGCGCTCGAAGAGCTCGGCCTCGAGTACGCGGTGCGAAAGGTCGACCTGCGCCGCGAGGAGCAATTCGCGCCCGACTTTGTCGCCGTCAGCCCGAACAACAAGATTCCCGCGATCGTCGACGAAGACGGCCCGGACGGCACCCCGATCGCCCTGTTCGAGTCGGGCGCGATCCTCATCTACCTCGCCGAAAAGGCCGGACGCCTGCTGCCGGCGGAACCGCGACCGCGCTACGAAACCCTGCAGTGGCTGATGTTCCAGATGGCCAGCATCGGTCCGATGCTGGGCCAGGCCCACCACTTCCTGCGCTTCGCCCCCGACATCGTGCCCTACGCCATCGACCGCTATTCGAAGGAGGCCGCGCGCCTGTACAAGGTCCTCGACACCCGCCTGGCCGAGCGCGACTGGCTCGCCGGCGCCGAATACTCGATCGCCGACATCGCCACCTTCCCCTGGATCCGGCGCCACGAGTGGCAGGGCATCGACCTCGCCCGCCATCCCAACGTGAAGCGCTGGTTCGACACCGTCGCCGCGCGCCCCGCGGTGCAGCGCGGCCTGGAAGTCCCGCAATGAACTCGACCCGCTTCGGCGAGCTGGAAGTGCTGTGCCGGGCGCCGCAGCAGCCGGCCCACGCCAGCCCGCTCCTGTTCGTGCACGGCGCCTACGTTTCCGCCTGGTGCTGGGACGAACACTTCCTGCCTTGGTTCGCCGCACGCGGCTGGACCAGCTACGCGCTGTCGCTGTCGGGCCACGGCGGCAGCCGCCGCCGCGACCACCTCGACACCTACTCGATCGACGACTACGTGCGCGACGTCGCCGAAGTCGCCGCCCGCCTGCCAGCACCGCCGGTCCTCGTGGGGCACTCGATGGGCGGCATGGTGGTGCAGAAGTACCTCGAACAGTACGACGCCCCCGCTGCGGTGTTGATGTCTTCGGTGCCGCCCCAGGGCCTGATGGGCTCGGCCTTCGGCCTGATGCTCAAGCGCCCCGCCCTGCTCGCCGACCTCAACCGCATCATGACGGGCAGTGAGGTCGACCTCGACAGCCTGCGCGAAGCCCTCTTCCACCAGCCGGTGGCGCCGGCCGACCTGCGGCGCTACTACCGCCTCAGCCAGCCGGAATCGCACCGTGCGATCTGGGACATGTCGCTGTTCAACCTGCCCCACCCGATGCGCATGCACCAGGTGCCGATGCTGATCCTCGGCGCCGCCCACGACGCCCTGATCCCACCCGACCAGGTGCGCATGACCGCCGTCACCTATGGCCGCCAGGCCGAAATCTTCCCCGATCTCGGCCACGGCCTGATGCTCGAGCGCGGCTGGGAAGAGGTCGCCGCGCATATCGACGCCTGGCTCCGCGAACGCAAGCTGTGACACGGCCGCGCCCACGCTTTTCCCCGATCCGGAACCGTCATATGGCTCAGGCCGGCAACAAATCCATATGATTATTTGATCCAACTATAAAATTCATGTGCATGTGCTATAAAGCACACTCAGCCCATCCACACCGAAGGCCCCGCGCCGAAACAGATCCCGCGGCGGCGGCCGAGAAGGCGTATCAGAATTGGCGAGGAGACCATGAATTTCATCGAAAGACTGAAAGTCGGCCATCGGTTCGGCCTGATCGGGGCGATGGCCCTCGTGCTGACCCTGGCACCGACCCTGTTGTTCGTCGACGCCGCAGCCGACGGCATGCACTCGGCGCGCCTCGAAGCGAGCGGTGCAGCCCCCTCGAAAGCCGCCCTGACGCTGATCCAGCTCACCCAGCAGCACCGCGGCCTCACGTCGATGGCGCTCAACGGCAATGCCGAGGCCCAAGCCCGGCGCGGCGCCAAACAGATTGAGGTCGCTCGGGCCATCGATGCCCTGTCTCCCTTGATCGGCGCGGATCTCGGCAACCCGGCGATCGAGGCCACCTGGGCCCGGGCCCGGCAAAGCTGGAAAAGCCTCACCTCCCGGATTGCCGGCGGCAACATCGACCCGGCACAAAGCTTCACCGCGCACACCGCCCTGATCGACGACTTGTTCCAGACCACGGACCTGCTGTCCGATGCCTACGGCCTGTCGCGTGACCCCAAAATCGACAGCTCCCAACTGATCCAGGCGATGGTGTACGCCCTGCCCGCCCTCACCGAAGAGCTGGGCAAGGCCCGCGCCACCGGTGCCGCGCTGCTGACGACGGGGACGGCCAGCGCCGCGGACCTCCAGCAGCTGGCGGTGTATGTGGCGCGCGCCCGCGGCGAGCTCGAGCGCATGACGCTCGCTCTCGACAAGGCCTCGCATGCGAACTCCCTCATCAAGAGCCGCCTCGGCACCCGGGCCCGCGAAGCATCCGAGCTTACCCGCCAGGCATTGAAGCTGGCGGCCACGGACATCATCGAGGCGGCGCAGCTCAGCGCGCCTCCCGCGCCCTATTTCGCGCGCCTCACCCAGGCGATCGACACCCTCGTCGCGCTCAACAACGAAGCCATGGACGTGCTCGAAACCGTGCTCGACAGCCGAGCCTCGAGCCTGAGCACCCAGCTCTACCTGCTGATCGCGTTCCTCCTCGCGCTGGCGGCCGCAGCCGGAGTCGTCGGCGTGCTCGCCGCACGCTCCATCACCCGCCAGCTCGGGGGCGAGCCCGGCGTCGTCGTCGACATCGCCAGCGCCGTCGCCGAGGGCGATCTCGGCAGCGACATTCCGGCCTCCCAGCACAATCCGCACAGCATCATGGCGGCGATGGCGAGAATGCAGTCCGCATTGCACGGGATCGTCCATACCGTACGCCACAGCGCCGAAGCCATCGCCATCGCCTCGGAACAGATCGCTCAGGGCAACGGCGACCTTGCCGCGCGTACCGAAAAACAGGCCGGCGCCCTGGAAAAGACCGCGGCGGCCATGGAGCAGCTCAGCACCACCGTCCGGCAGAATGCGGACAACGCGGGCCAGGCCAATGCCCTCGCGCAGAACGCTTCCACCGTCGCCACCCGCGGCGGGGAACTCGTCTTCGAAGTGGTCGCCACCATGAAGGACATCAGCGACAGCGCGCGCCGCATCGCCGACATCATCAGCGTCATCGACGGCATCGCATTCCAGACCAACATCCTCGCCCTCAATGCTGCGGTCGAAGCCGCACGCGCCGGCGACCAGGGCCGGGGCTTCGCCGTGGTCGCCAGCGAAGTGCGCAGCCTCGCCCAGCGCAGCGCCGAAGCCGCCAAGGAAATCAAGCAGCTGATCACGTCCAGCGTCGCCCGCACCGAACAGGGCAGCGCCCTGGTCGACCGCGCCGGCGACACGATGAAGGAGGTCGTCGCCAGCATCCACCGCGTCACCGACATCATGGGCGAGATCAGCTCCGCCAGCGCCGAGCAAAGCATCGGCGTGACCCATGTCGGGCAAGCCGTCACCCAGATGGATCAATCCACCCAGCAGAATGCCGCGCTGGTGGAAGAAATGGCCGCGGCGGCGTCGAGCCTCAACAAGCAGGCGCAGGAACTGGTGCGCTCGATGAGCGTATTCCGCTTCGACCAGGCCCGGCTCGAAGAGCAGGCGCTGCCGGAGGGCCATTCGGGCAGCGCCCCTGTTCGCCGGCCCGCGATGGCGCTGCTCAGCGCCTGAATCTTCCCGGTCGGAGAACATGCGTCCCCGGCAAGGCCTTACAGCGCATGCACCCGGTCCCCGCTCGCGAACCCCAGCAGGGGGCCGTCCAGACCACGGCCCAGCGCCAGTACCTTGAACAGCTCGCCCATTTCCTGCGGCGCGGTCAGGCGCTGCACCGCGCGCGCGGCGCGGATGTAATCCGCCCCTTCGCGCGGCCCGCGGCGCTCCAGGCACTGCAGCACGCCGCAGTTGAACAGGAACCGGGCCTGGGTGGTGTAGCCCTGCACGTCGAGGCCGGCCTCGAACCCGGCCTCGGCCACCGCGGTGAAATCGACGAAGGCGGTGATGTCGTTGAGCCCCGGCCACAGGAAAGGATCGCCGTGCGCATGGTGACGGTAGTAGCACAGCAGGGTGCCGCTGGCGCGCGACGGCAGGTAATACTCGGCGCGCGGATAGCCATAGTCGATCAGCAACATCGTGCCCGCCTGCAGGCGCTCGGCCCACGCCGCGACCCAGGCGCGGCCGGCGAGGTTGAGCTCGGTGACGTATTCGCCGCCCGCCGGTGCCGGCAGCGAGAGCGCGAGAGCGGCCGCGCGCACCGCACCGGCAGCGGGCACGTCGGCCCAGCACAGCCGGGAAGCGCCCGCCCCCTCCGCGGCAAGAGCGACTCCGCGCTCGAACAGCCCGTCGGCGCGCGACACCAGCAGGTGCACCGGCATCACGTCGAGCACCTCGTTCGCCACCACCGCACCGGAAAAGCGCTCCGGCAGCGCATCCAGCCAATGCACCCGGGCCGCCAGCCGCGGCGCCTTCTGCGCCAGGGTGTCGGCCTGGCGGGCGCGCAACTCGCCCGACAGCTCGAGAATGCCGTACTGTTCCGGCAGACAGCCGCGGCGCTCGAGTTCGAGCAGCAGGTCGGCGGCGAGCAGGCCGGTGCCGGCGCCGACTTCGATCACCTGCGCCGCGCTCGCCCGCATCACCTGCTCGAGTTGCGCCGCCAGCGCCTGACCGAACAGCGGCGTCAGCTCGGGCGCGGTAATGAAATCCCCGCCGGGGCCGAACTTTCGCGCGCCGCCGCTGTAATAACCCAGGCCCGGCGCATACAGGGCCAGCTCCATGTAGCGCGAGAACGGAATCCAGCCGCCCGCGGCCTCGATTTCGGCAGCGACGGATTCGAGCAGGCGGGCGCTCTGGGCGAGCGCATCGGCAGACGGTTCGGGCAGGGAAGACATGAGGAGAAGGGTCCGGTGCGACACGAAGCCGCGATTGTAAGGGCAGGCCCGATCGTCCATGCTGGCGATTTCGCTGCGGCCACTTCCCGCCCCGCCCTGGCGCCGGGCCCCACCCACGCAGCCGTCCGCGGCAGCGCCCGCCCCCCTCTCTTGTCCGCCGCGCTACGCTTCGCCTCCCCAGGACACCGCACACGATGACGCCGCTTCCTCCTTCCCCCGCTCCGCTCATCCTCGTCACCGGCGCAGCGCGCCGCGTCGGCGCCGGCATTGCCCGCGAGCTCCATGCCGCAGGTGCCCGTGTCGCTCTCCACTACCGCCACAGCGCCGATGCCGCCGCCGCCCTCGCCGCCGACTTCAACGCCCGGCGCCCGGACTCCGCGTTCACCGTCGGCGCCGACCTCGCCCGCTTCGGCGCCGCCGAGGAACTGGCCTCCCGCGTGCTGGCCCTCGGCGGCCGCCTCGACGGCCTGGTCAACAACGCTTCGAGTTTCTTCCCCACCCCCATCGGCCGCATCGACCGCGCCGCCTGGGACGAGCTCATCGGCTCCAACCTGATGGGCCCGCTGTTCCTGTCGCAGGCCCTGGCCCCGGCACTGCAGGCCAGCGCCGGCGCCATCGTCAACCTCGTTGACATCCACGCCGAGCGCCCCCTGCCGCAGTACCCCCTGTACAGCGCGGCCAAGGCCGGGCTGGCCGGACTCACCCGCGCCCTGGCCGTCGAGCTGGCGCCCGCGGTGCGGGTCAACGGCGTTTCTCCGGGGCCGATCGAGTGGCCCGAAGACGGCCAGTTCTCGGCCGCCGAACGCCAGTACATCGTCGACCACACCTTGCTCAAGCGTGCCGGCAGCGCCACCGACATCGCACGCACGGTGCGCTTCCTGCTGTTCGACGCGCCCTACATCACCGGACAGATCATCGCCGTCGATGGCGGGCGCAGCGCCCATCTTTGAAGGTACCTCCGCCCGAGTCGCAGCTTGCGCAGCAGGGGGCCTGAATTTCGCCCCGAGGGTATAATTGCGCGCCTTTTTCCGCCGATCGGAACCCCATCGTGACCGCTGCCACCGCTCCCGCCGACCCGCATCCCGCTGCAAGCGGAGTCGAAGCCCGCCATTCGAACACTTTCCTGCGCCTCAAGAAGAAGCTCGAGCGCAGCGTCGGCGAAGCGATCGGCGACTACAACATGATCGGCGACGGCGACACCGTGATGGTGTGCGTCTCGGGTGGCAAGGACTCCTACACCCTGCTGTCGTGCCTGCTCGCACTGCGCGAGCGCGCGCCGGTCGACTTCCGCATCGTGGCGATGAACCTCGACCAGAAGCAGCCCGGCTTTCCCGACCATGTGCTGCCGCAGTATTTCGAATCCATCGGCGTCGACTACCGCATCGTCACCGAGGACACCTACTCGATCGTCAAGGACAAGATCCCCGAAGGCAAGACCACCTGCTCGCTGTGCTCGCGCCTGCGCCGCGGCATCATCTACCGCACCGCGAAGGAGATCGGTGCCACCCGCATCGCCCTCGGCCATCACCGCGACGACATGCTCGAAACCCTGTTCCTGAACCTGTTCTTCGGCGGCAAGATCAAGGCCATGCCGCCGAAGCTGGTCAGCGACGACGGCAACCACGTCGTGATCCGCCCGCTCGCCTACTGCGCCGAGGCCGACATCGCCCGTTTCGCCCGGGCGATGGAGTACCCGATCATCCCGTGCAACCTGTGCGGTTCACTGGAACACGCCCAGCGCAAGCAGATCAAGGCCATGCTGCAGGGCTGGGCGCGCGAGTTTCCGGGCCGCATCGAGTCGCTCGCCACCGCACTGAAGAACGTCGTGCCCTCGCACCTGGCCGACTCGCGCCTGTTCGATTTCGTCAGCCTGACCCAGCAGACGGTGGTGGCCGAAGGCGACACCGTCTTCGATCCGCCCGAGTTGCCGCAGGCGCGCGCCAGCGTGGTCCGCCTGCAGGGCCCCGGCGACGCGCGCTGAACACCGTGCCGGCGCCGCGGCCCCGCTGCGGCCACCGGTGCCCGGCGCGGGGCGTCAGCCTTTCAGGCACTCGCTGACGAAAGCCTTGCGCTTGGCGCCCTTGAGCGATTGCTCGGTTGCCGACTGGTTGCACGCCGTCGCCCTGGCCGGATCATCGACCGCCTTTGCCTTCGCCGCAGCGGCGGCGGCTGCCACTGGCGGCGCCGAGGCCGCAGCGCCAGCGGTTTTCGCCGCAGCCGGCGCCTGCCCGGCGGGTGCCGGCTGGCCCGCGCCGGCTGCGGCCGGCAGCGCACCTTCCTCATGCTTTCCTTTCAGGCAGGTGCTCATGAATGCCTTGCGCTCCTCGCCCTTCAGGGCCTGTGTTTTCGCCTCCGCATTGCAACGCTTCATGCGTTCTTGCTGGGGGTTGGCCCAGGCCTGCGCGGGCAGCAGCGCGGACAACGCAAGGCTTGCAGCGACAGCGGACAGAATGGTCTTCATGAGACAGCCTCCTCAATATCCAATTTACGCGAAATGCGTAAAAACATTCTGCTATTGTCATATTCATATGTCAATTTCAGCATCACCTCCCGGGACTTCACAGGCTCGCCCGCCCAGCTCCATGCCCAGCGTTGCACCGGCCTCCCGCGGCCCTCGCCATGCACGACGCTGAGCTCGCTGCACTCGGCGGGCTGGCGCTGGCGGCCTTTCTCGCCGCCACCCTGCTGCCCGGCGGCTCGGAGGTGGTGCTCGCCGGGCTCGTCACCCTCCGCCCCGAACTCACGCTCCAGGCGCTGCTTGTCGCCACCGCGGCGAATACCGCCGGCGGGATGAGCACCTACCTCCTCGGCCGCATCGTTCCGCGCAAGGAAGTGCCGCCGCAGCTCGCCGCCGTCCGGCGCTGGGGCAGCCTCAGCCTGCTGCTGTCGTGGGTGCCGCTGATCGGCGACGCACTATGCGCCGCCGCCGGCGTGCTGCGCCTGAACGGGCTGGCCTGCCTGCTGTGGATGGCGGCCGGCAAGGGTCTGCGCTACGCTGTCGTGGTGTGGGCGGCAACGTGAACGCCCACAGCCGGCGGCCATCCCGGTCCACAGCGGAACCGGACCGCAGCACCCGCCCGCTCCCGCCCCCCGGCAAAACCGCAACATGCGCAAGGTCCTGGTTTTTGCTGCATGGTGCACTGCGGTTCGCTAGAATGGTCCGTTCCCCAGCAGCAATTTCCCCGGCACGCCAATGACCCAACGCCTGCGCGAAATCCCGTACAACTACACTTCGTTCTCGGACCGCGAGATCATCATCCGCCTGCTCGGCGCCGAAACCTGGTCGGCGCTGGACGAGCTGCGCGCCGAGCGCGTCACCGGGCGCTCCGCGCGCATGCTCTACGAAGTGCTCGGCGACATCTGGGTGGTCCGCCGCAACCCCTATCTCGAAGACGATCTGCTCACCAGCCACGAGCGCCGCAACGCGCTGATCAGCGCACTCAACCATCGTCTCAACGAAATCGACAAGCGCCGTCAGGGCAACGACCGCGTCGCCTTGCTGGTGGCGCACGCGCGCGAGGCGGTGTCCGACTTCGAGCGCTGGTTCGACGACACCGCGCGTCGGCGCAAGGCGGTCCTCAAGGCTCTGGCGAAGCACACCCGCCGCGACAACATCTGCTTCGACGGCCACGCCCGCGTCTCCCACGTCACCGACGCCACCGACTGGCGGGTGGAATACCCCTTCGCCGTGCTCTACCCCGACACCGAAGAGGAGATGGCGCCGCTGGTGCGGGAGTGCATCACGCTCGGCCTGACCATCATCCCGCGCGGCGGCGGCACCGGCTACACCGGCGGCGCCGTGCCGCTCGATGCGAACTCGGTGGTGATCAACACCGAGAAGCTGCTCGCCATGAGCGCGGTCGAAGACACCGTCCTGCCCGGGGTCGACGGCCCGCTGCCCGCGCCCTACGCCACCATCCGCACCGGCGCCGGGGTCGTCACCGAGCGCGTCGCCGAAGCCGCGGCCGCGGCCGGGCGCGTGTTCGCGGTCGACCCGACTTCGGCCAGCGCGTCGTGCATCGGCGGCAACATCGCGATGAACGCGGGCGGCAAGAAGGCCGTGCTGTGGGGTACCGCGCTCGACAACCTGGCGTGGTGGAAGATGGTCACGCCCGACGGCGACTGGCTCGAAGTCGAGCGCCTCGACCACAACTTCGGCAAGATCCACGAGCAGGAGACGGTGCGCTTTCGCCTGCGCCGCTTCGACGGCCTCAGCTACCGCCCGCTCGGCGAGGAGATCCTCGCCCTGCCGGGGGCGAGCTGCCGCAAGGTCGGCCTCGGCAAGGACGTCACCGACAAGTTCCTCGGCGGCGTCCCCGGCGTGCAGAAGGAAGGCACCGACGGCCTCATCGTCGCCGCGCGCTGGGTGCTGCACAAGATGCCGCCGGTCACGCGCACCGTCTGCCTCGAGTTCTTCGGCCAGGTGCGCGAGGCGGTGCCGGCGATCGTCGAGATCACCGACTGGTTCAAGCCCGGCGGCGCCGGCCACGCCGCGGGCGTGCAGCTCGCCGGCCTCGAGCACCTCGACGAACGCTACGTCAAGGCCGTCGGCTACGCCACCAAGGCCAAGCGCCACGGCCGGCCGAAGATGGTGCTGATCGGCGACATCGTCGGCCACGACGAGGACGCGGTGATGGCCGCCGCCTCCGCAGTCGTGCGCATGACCAATACCCGCGGCGCGGAAGGCTTCGTCGCCGTCAGCCCCGAGCAGCGCAAGCGCTTCTGGCTCGAGCGCAGCCGCACCGCGGCGATCTCGCGCCACACCAATGCGTTCAAGATCAACGAGGACGTCGTCATCCCGCTGCCGCGGATGGGCGAATACTGCGACGGCATCGAGCGGATCAACATCGAGCTGTCGATCCACAACAAGCTCGAACTGTGCGACACCCTGGCCGCCTTCCTGCAGGGCGAATTGCCGCTCGAGCTCAAGGACGAGATCGTCGATCGCGACACCCTGATCGCCGACCACCGCGCCCAGGCGCTCGAGCAGATCGCCCAGGTGCGCCGGCGCTGGCAATGGCTGCTGGACAACCTCGACACCCCCCTCGCCGAAGCCGAAAGCCGCTTCGCCGAATACGGCATCGAGGCCGGCGAGCTCTCCAACCGCACCGCGCATCCCCTGCTGTTCCACCGCCTGCAGGACTACTCGATCCGCGTGTCATGGAAGGACGAGCTCCGCCCGCTGCTCGAACAGACGTTCGACGGCGCGCTGTTCGCACGCATCCTCGCCCGCATCAGCGAAATCCACCAGGAAGTCCTGCGCGGCCGCGTCTTCGTCGCCCTCCACATGCACGCCGGCGACGGCAACGTGCACACCAACCTCCCGGTCAACTCCGACCACTACGAGATGCTGCAGCGCGCCAACCGCGCCGTCGATCGCATCATGGCGCTGGCGAAGAGCCTCGACGGGGTGATTTCCGGCGAGCACGGCATCGGCATCACCAAGCTCGACTACCTGAGCGACGAGCAGATGGCCGAGTTCTGGGCCTACAAGGAAAAGGTCGACCCGGAAGGCCGCTTCAACCGCGGCAAGCTGATGAAGGGCGGCAACCTCGCCAACGCCTACACCCCCAGCTTCAACCTGATGGGCCACGAGTCGCTGATCATGGAGCAGACCGCGGTCGGCGAGATCGCGCACGACATCAAGGACTGCCTGCGCTGCGGCAAGTGCAAGCCGGTGTGCTCGACCCACGTCCCGCGCGCCAACCTGCTGTATTCCCCGCGCAACAAGATCCTGTCGACCTCGCTCCTGATCGAGGCCTTCCTCTACGAGGAACAGACCCGCCGCGGCGTGTCGCTGGCGCACTGGGCCGAGTTCGAGGACGTCGCCGACCACTGCACGGTCTGCCACAAGTGCGAGAAGCCCTGTCCGGTGGACATCGACTTCGGCGACGTCTCGATCAAGATGCGCAACCTGCTGCGCAAGGAAGGCAAGAAGTCGTTCAACCCGGGCAAGGCCGCGGCGATGGCCTTCCTCACGGTGAAGGACCCGGCCACGATCAAGGCCATCCGCACCGGCATGATCGAGTGGGGCTACAAGGCCCAGCGCTGGGCGCACGGCCTGGGCAAGAAGTTCGGCCTCATCCAGCCCCAGCTCGCGGCCCCGCCGGCCACCCTCGGCAAACCACCACTGGTCGCACCGACGATCCGTGCCCAGGTCATCCACTTCATCAACAAGCCGATGCCGGGCAACCTGCCGAAGAAGACCAGCCGCGCCCTGCTCGACATCGAGGACGACAAGGTCATCCCGGTGATCCGCGACCCGCAAAAGGCCAACGGCGATTCGGAAGCGGTGTTCTACTTCCCCGGCTGCGGCTCCGAGCGCCTGTTCAGCCAGGTCGGGCTGGCCACCCAGGCGATGCTCTACCACGTCGGCGCGCAGACCGTGCTGCCGCCCGGCTACCTGTGCTGCGGCTACCCGCAGACTTCCGCCGGCGAGGACGACAAGGGGCAGAAGATCACCACCGACAACCGGGTCCTGTTCCACCGCGTCGCCAACACCCTGAACTACCTCGACATCAAGACCGTGATCGTGTCCTGCGGCACCTGCATGGACCAGCTGCAGAAGTACGAATTCGACAAGATCTTCCCCGGCTGCCGCCTGCTCGACATCCACGAATACCTGATGGAGAAGGGGGTCAGGCTCGACGGCGTGCAGGGCGTGAAGTACATGTACCACGAGCCCTGCCACACGCCGATGAAGGTGCATGCGGGGATCAAGGTCGCCAACGAGCTGATGGGCACCCGCGTCGACCTGTCGGACCGCTGCTGCGGCGAATCCGGCACCCTGGCAGTGGCCCGCCCCGACATCTCGACCCAGGTGCGCTTCCGCAAGCAGGAGGAAATCGAGAAGGGCGCGGCGAAGCTGCGCGAGGACGCCCCGGGGGCGAAAGTGAAGATCCTCACCTCCTGCCCGAGCTGCCTGCAGGGCATGCACCGTTTCGCCGACGACGCCGGGGGCATCGAACCCGACTACATCGTCATCGAACTGGCACGCCACCTGCTGGGCGAGAACTGGCTGCCCGACTACGTCGCCAAGGCCAACCGCGGCGGCATCGAGCGCGTGCTGCTGTAAAGCGGACCAGAGCGGCGGGCGCGCTTCCCGCGCGCGGCGCCCGTTCCCGCTCAATCCTCCGCCGGCTCGGACGGGTGCATGCGGCGCCAGAGTTCGGGCAAGGCCTCGGCCGCGCGCAGGCGCAGGCGGTGGCGGACGACGGCGCTGAGCGCGGTCTCGCCGGGGTTGATCTCGACCGTGGGCAGACCGCGCTGCAGCGCCCAGTGCACCGGGGCGGCAATGTACGAAAAGGCGCTCGAAGTGCCTACTGCCAGCACCATCTCCACGCCTTCGTCGAGCACGGCATCGAGGCGCGCGAGCGCGCGCAGCGGCAGGGACTCGCCGAACAGCACCACGTCCGGGCGCATCGTCGCGCCGCACAGCGGACACTCCGGCGGAATCCGCAGGCCGGCGTAATCGGCGACCTCACGCCGGTGGTGGCAGGCCGTGCAGCACAGGCGGTGGAGCGTGCCATGCAGCTCGATGACGTTGCGCGAACCGGCGGCGCGGTGCAGCCCATCGACATTCTGCGTCAGCACGCAGACCATGGATTTTTCCTGTTCGAGGGCGGCGATCAGGCGGTGCGCGGCATTGGGCTGCGCACCGCGGCAGCGGGCTTCGATCTCCGCGATGTATTTCCACGCGAGTTCCGGCCGTGCCGCCATCGTCGCCCCCGACAAGGCCTCTTCGATGCAAAGGCCATCGGCGGTGAGGCGGTCGTGGTACAGCCCGCCGATGCCACGGTAGGTCGGCAAGCCGGAATCGGCCGAGATCCCGGCGCCGGTGATGAACAGCAAGCGCTGGGCGCGGGCCATGCAGGCCGCAACGGCGTCGAGCGCGAGCGGCACGCTCATCGCCGCAGCGCGCCGGCCGGGCCGGCACCGCAGAGGGGGCCGCAGAGCGGGCGGGTTCGAGTTGCGGTCTTCATCCGCCCGGCGTACCCGGGTCAGCGCGACGACGGCATCCCGCCGTCTTCCGCAGTGAGTTCGAGGTAGCGCCGGCGATCCTCGGCGAAGCGCTCGAGCACGGCAGCGCGCTCCCGGGTCTTCGCCTCGAGAACGCCACGCTGGGCGACGATCTCGCTGTCGAGGGTGCGGATGTCGCGCTCCAGACTGGCGGCGACATCGCTCTTGTCGGTCCGGGTCGCGTCCTGGATCAGGGCGCGCTGGCGCTCGACCAAGGCCGCCTCGCGCTCGCGCAGCGCCTCCAGCGTGCGCTCGACATCGCGCAGTTCGCGGTCGCGCCGGCGCTCGAGATCGTCCAGGCTGCGGTAGGTTTCCAACAGCGCCTGGTCCAGGCGTTGCTGGCGCTGGCGCTCGGCCTCTTCGGCGCGACGCTGGCGTTCGAGTTCGGCACGGCGGGAAAGCTCGTCGGCGGTGAGCGGCGCGGGCACGGTGCGGCGCACGACGCCCGAAGGGCTCAACTCCCGGTAGGCGCGGCCGTAGCAGGCCGCAGGCAGGATGTCGCCGCAGATCGGCTGGCCGCCGACGTCGCAGCAGTAGATGCTGCGGGTGGCGGGCGGCTGCGCCGCGGCTTCGCCCCCCAGCAACACGGCGACCAGGAGCAGGCCGGCGCCGGGCCGGAGGGGAAAAGACTCAACGCGAAGAGATCCCATACTGTTGCCGATACGCCTTGACGGCCTCGAGGTTGGCGGCAAGCTCGGGCGCGTCCCCGAGGTAGGCCACAAGATCCTCGAGAGTGGCGACCGCGATCACCGGAATGGCGAAATTCTGTTTCACCTCTTCGACCGCGGACAAGGAACTTTGCCCTCTTTCCATGCGATCGAGCGCGATCACCACGCCCGCCGGCACCGCCCCGGCGGCGCGGATCAGCTCGACCGATTCGCGCACCGAAGTGCCGGCCGAAATCACGTCGTCCAGAATCAGCACGCGGCCCGCCAGCGGCGCGCCGATCAGGGTGCCGCCCTCGCCGTGGTCCTTGGCTTCCTTGCGGTTGAAGGCGAAGGGCAGGTCGATGCCGTCCTCGGCGAGCCGGATCGCGGTGCCCGCGACCAGCGGAATGCCCTTGTAGGCCGGCCCGAACAACATGTCGCAGGCGACCCCCGAGGCGCGGATCGCGCGCGCGTAGTAGCCGCACAGTTCGCGGAACGAAGCGCCGTCGTCGAACAATCCGGCGTTGAAGAAATAAGGCGAGTCGCGCCCGGCCTTGGTGACGAAGGCGCCGAAGCGCAGCACCCCTTTGCGACAGGCGAGGGCGATGAAATCCCGGCTAAAATCCATGGTTTGTCTGCCGCAGTGCAGCATCATTTCGGAAGCGCCCATGTTACGCATCATCTCCCTCAACCTCAACGGCATCCGCTCGGCGGTCGGCAAGGGTTTTCTCGACTGGCTGCCGCAGCAGCAGGCCGACGTGGTCTGCGTGCAGGAGCTCAAAGCGCAGGCCGACGACCTCAGCGCCGCGATGCGGGCGCCGGCCGGGATGCAAGGCTGGTTCCACCATGCCGAAAAGAAAGGCTACAGCGGGGTCGGGATCTACAGCCGGCACGAACCGGAATGCGTGACCGAAGGACTGGGCATCGCCGACATCGATGCCGAAGGCCGCTTCCTGCAGCTCGACTTCGGCAGGCTGTCGGTGGTGTCGCTCTACCTGCCTTCGGGTTCCAGTTCGGAGGAGCGCCTGCAGATCAAGTTCCGCTTCATGGAACGCTTCCTGCCCCACATGGCCAAGCTCTACGCCAGCGGGCGCGAAGTCGTGGTGTGCGGCGACTGGAACATCGCCCACCGCGAAATCGACCTGAAGAACTGGAAATCGAACCAGAAGAACTCCGGCTTCCTGCCCGAGGAGCGC
Source organism: Thauera aromatica K172 (assembly GCF_003030465.1). Taxonomy (GTDB): domain Bacteria; phylum Pseudomonadota; class Gammaproteobacteria; order Burkholderiales; family Rhodocyclaceae; genus Thauera; species Thauera aromatica. The sequence goes on from NZ_CP028339.1 coordinate 3,195,596, forward strand.
GCCTGGCTCGGCCGCCTGTTCGACGAGCAGGGCTGGGTGGACGTCTATCGCCGCCTCCACCCCGACGCCACCGACGCCTGCTACACTTGGTGGTCGAATCGCGGCCAGGCTTGGGCGAAAAACGTCGGCTGGCGCCTGGACTACCAGATCGCCACTCCGGCGCTGGCCGCCACGGCCCGCAGCGGCAGCGTCTACAAAAACCAGCGCTTCTCGGACCATGCGCCGCTGACGATCGATTACGATTTCCAGCGCTGAGTCCCTTCCCCTGCCGTGCCCTCCCGCCCCGCTTCCCGTGCCCTTCCTCCCCGCCTCCATTCCCGGCCGTAGCCACGAAACACCACGAAACGCGGTCCTCATCGTCGCCCTCGGCTGGCTGGCACTGGCGCTCGCGCTGGCGATCCACTGGAGCCAGTTGCAGGCCTCCCATCGCAGCCAGTTGCAGGCCGCCGAAAAGCAGATCCAGCTGCGCGCCGCCGAAACCGCCCACGCGCTGGCGGTACAGTTCGACGCCCTCATCGGCAATGCCGACTACATCGCCCGCCACCTCGCCGAGCACTGGGCGGGGCCGGACGGGCGCACCTTCCTCGACGACCTGGCCCTGGCCCGTAGCGCACTCCCCGAAGGCACCCTGGCTCACGTGCTGATCGCCGACCCCGACGGCAAAGTCCTGTTTTCCAGCGCCGGCGCCGACGAAGCGGCAGCGACGCCTTCGGTCGTCGGACGCGCCTATTTCCAGGCCCACGGTCCCGCACACCGCACGCAGCCCTTCATCAGCGAACCGCTGTTCGACCGGTTCACCCGGCAATGGACGATCCAGCTTTCCCGCCCCCTGCTGCGCGACGGTCACTTTGCCGGAGTGATCGCCGTCTCGATCACAGCCGAATCCCTGTCCCTCGCCCTGCGCCGCATCTTTCCCGGCCCCGCCGACGTCGCCGCGCTGGTCGGCAACGACGGCCACTACCTCGCCCACTCCCAGCAGATGGATGAAGCGCTGGGCAAGTCCCTGCCCGAATCGAGTCCGATCCGGACCGAGCGCAACCGCCGCTCGGGCAGCTTCGAATGGCGCCCCCCGCTGGACGGCGTGCTGCGTCATTTCGCCTGGCAGCGTGCCCCGACCTACCCGGTCACGGTCATCCACGGCCTCGACAAGCACGAAGCCCTCCGCCCGGTGCTCGCCGTGCTGCGCGAAAACACCGTGCAAAACGCCTTCGGCACCGCACTGCTGGTCCTTGTCGCGGTGGCGGTCAGCGCCATGTTCCTGTACGGCCACCGCCAGGCAGCCCGTCTCGCCACCATGGCCGATCAACTCGAGCTGTCTCTCGAGGCCGGCGGCCTCGGAACCTGGAGCTGGGAGCCCGACAGCGGGGAAATCCAGTTCGACGAGCGCTGGGCGGCGATGCTGGGCTATGCCGAGGATGAGCTTCCCCACCAGCTGTCGACCTGGGAATCGCGCATCCACCCGGCCGACCTCCAGCGCACCCGCCAGGCACTTGACGCGCTGCTGCAGGAGGCATCCGGCAGCGCCGAGGGGGAATACCGCCTGCGCCACCGCGACGGCCACTGGATCTGGGTCCATGGCCGCTGCCGGATCGCCGCGCGCGCCCGCGACGGCCGCCCCGTGCAGGTCGCGGGCACGCTGCAAAACGTCAGCGCCCGCGTCGCCGAAGCCCGTCTGCGCACCGCCCTGCTCGACCAGAGCGCGGCAGCGATCGCCTTGTTCACGAGCACGCGGGAGATCCGCCAGGTCAATGCCCGAGCCCGCGAAATCTTCGGTTCCGGCGGCATCGACCCGGTGGGCCGCAACGTCAGGGAGCTCGGACTGCATGTGGAATGGGCCGATCTGCAGACGATGAACCGGCACTACGCGACCCTGCGCGCGGGGGGCCAGGTGCGCTGCGAATATCCGCTGCGCGACGCCAGCGGCCGGGCGCGCTGGTTCGACATGCACGGCACGCCGAGCGACCCGGAAGATCCCGACAGCGACATCGTCTGGACCCTGATCGACATCACCGAACGCCGCGAAGCCGAAACCGCGCTCGCCACCGAGCGCCTGCGCATGGTCACCCTGCTGGAGCGTTACCCCGGCGGCGTCCTGATGGAAGACAGCGCCGGCACGGTGGTGATGGTGAACCAGAAGCTGTGCGAGCTGCTCGCGCTCGATGTCCAGGCCGTGCGCCTCGAAGGCATCCCCCACGCACAGCTGTGCAGCCGCCTCGGCGAAGTCCATATGCGCTGGCTCCACCTTCCGGACGCCCCACAGGGCACCGAAAAGCGCCACACCATCGAAGTCAGCGACGGCCCCGAGCGCACGCTGGCGATCGAATGGGTTCCGATCGCGCGCGACACCCACACACTCGGGCGGGTCTGGCTGGTGCGCGACATCAGCGAGCGCAAAAAGCGCGAAGCCGAGCTCGCCCGCCTCGCGACCACCGACACCCTCACCGGCCTGCCCAACCGGCGCAGCTTCATGGCCAGTCTGGATGCGGCGATCGACGACGCCCGCAACCACCCGGAACGCAGCGGCGTGCTGCTGATGATGGACATCGACCACTTCAAGCGCATCAACGACCGCTACGGCCACCCCGTCGGCGACACCGTACTGCAACACGCCGCCCAGGTGATCCGCAGCAGCCTGCGCCAGAGCGACACCGCCGGTCGCCTCGGCGGCGAGGAATTCGCCGCCGTGCTGCCGGCGATCGGACTGAAGGACGGCGAGGCGCTCGCCGAGCGCCTGCGCCGGGCGCTGGCCGACACGCCGGTGCGGACGGCTGCCGGCGACATTACCGTGCAGATCAGCATCGGCGTCACCGCGCTCATCGGTGACGACGCCACACAGCTGCTGAGCCGCGCCGACCAGGCCCTGTACGCCGCCAAAAGCGCCGGCCGCGACCGGGTTTCGGTATCGACCTGAAAGGAGCCGCCAGACCCGACCTCCCGCCGCGGCGAGCACAGGGGATGCGGCGCCGCACCGGGCACACTTTTTAGCGAAGTGTGGACACGGTCCAAATCCCTTTCTGTTAGCATAGCGGAGCATTTTTTTCGGCATCCACGACACCTCCGTCATAAATACTTTGGCATAACCGGAGGCTGCATCCGCGGGGCCGTTCGAATGAGTGCGGTATCCCATCCATCGTGACAAATCGGTGATATGACTCTCAGACGCAGGTTCTTGATGCTGCTCGGCGCCTTCGCGCTGGTGTCCGCCGCCGCCGGCCTGTGGCAGCTGTACGACAACCGCAGCAAGACCGCGGCCGCCGAGTGGATCCACTTGACCTCGCAGATGGCCGTGACGGCCCAGCAGATCAGCACTCACGCCGCAATGGAGCGCGGGCTCACCGCAGCGATCCTCGCCCGCCCCGAAAAGGCCACGCAATCGATGCTCGCCGAACTCGAACGCGTGCGCAGTCTCGTCGACATCCGCCATCAACGGCTCACCACCATCACCACCGAGCTCGCCCTGCTCGCGCCCGAGCATCCGTTGTTCTCGGCGCTCGCCCGGGTCGACAAGACCCGGGAGGAAATGGCCCATTTCCGTGCCCTGACCGACGCCCAGCTGCGCAGCATCTCCAACAGCCTCGGTACCGACCAGTGGATCGCACTGATGACGCGCCAGATCGAAGAGCTGCAGGAGCTGATCGTGGTCGGCACACTGCCCCTGTCCGGCAACATCTACACCTATGCCCCCGCCCCGGTGATCACCGATGTGCTGTTCACTCTCGCCGAACAGCTGGGGCGCGAGCGCGCCCTGATCAGCACCGCGATCGCCCGGGGCGTGGCGCTCGACAGCGCCACCCAGTATATGCTTATGGAATACAGAATCGTGACCAATCACGCCCGCCGGCGGATCGAAGCGATGCTCCAATACCTCCCCGACAGTCCCCGGCTGGCTGCGGCACAAACCGCCTACTGGGACAACCTGAAGCGTTACAGCGAAATCCGCGCCGAGGTCTATGAGCAGGGCGTGGCCGGGCGTCCTTACCCGGTCAGCGCCGAGACCTGGTACGCAGAGGCGACCCGGGCCATCGACGCCGTCGCCGAGCTGTCCTCGGCGATGGGCGCTCATTTCGGCCGCGACGTCAATGATCTGCACCAGCAGGCCGAGCGCACCCTGAGCCTGCTCGCCTTCATCGTCTGTGCCCTGACCTTGCTGTTCTGGCAGGCGGTGTTCACCCTCAGGAAGCGCGTGCTGCAGCCGCTGAAGTCGCTCGAACAGGCCACCACCCGGATCTCCGCCGGCGACCTCACTCAGCCCATGGAAACGGGCGGCGCAGACGAACTCGGCCACCTCTCGCAGGCGTTCGAGCACATGCGCCAGACCCTGCTTGCCGACATCGAGCGGCGCGAGGCCGACGCGCTCGAGCTGCGCAAGCTCAACACCGTCATCAAGCACAGCGCCAGCGCCGTCTGCATCACCGACCCCCAGGGGATCATCCAGTACACCAACACCTGTTTCGTCGACATCACCGGGCACGAAAACGGCGATGCACTCGGCCGCAAGGCGGGTTTCTGGACCTCGGGGCTGAACGCCCAGGCCCAGTACCACGAAATGTGGGAGACAATCCAGAAAGGCCAGGTCTGGCAGGGCGAGCTGATTAACCGCCACAAGAACGGCTCGCTCTACTGGGCCTCGGTGCAGATCACGCCGGTGATCGACGAGAAAGGCGAAATCACCCATTTCATCGGCGTCCAGCACGACATCAGCGCCCGCCGCCGGATCGAGGACCGCCTCGCCTTCCTCGCCAGCTACGACGAGCTCACCGGCCTTCCCAACCGCAACCTGCTGAAGGAAAAATTCGAGCAGGCCAGCGCCGAAGCGCAGCGCAGCGGCACCTGTATCGCGCTGGTATCGCTCGGCCTGGGCCGCTTCAAGCAGATCAACGACAGTCTGGGGCGCAGCGCCGGCGACGAACTGCTGGAAAAGCTTTCCCGCCGCCTGAGCCAGTGCGCCACCGAACGCGATGTCGTCGCCCGCCACGGCGGCGCCGAGTTCATGCTGATGTTCGGCGGGCTCGACCGGGCCGAAGACATCCAACCGATCCTGGAGCATATCGTCGACATCCTCCACGTGCCGGTGATCGTCAAGGGCGAAAAGCTGCAGCCTTCGGTAGCCGCCGGCGTCAGCCTGCTGCCGGCCGACGGCAACGACTTCGAAACGCTGCTGCACAAGGCCGCGATCGCGCTGCATCACGCCGAAGCCGAGGGCATCCCCCACTGCATCTACACCGACGCGCTCAACCGCGACAGCCAGGAACGGCTGTCGATGGAAAACGCCTTGCGCCTGTCACTGTCACGCGACGAGCTCGAGCTGCACTACCAGCCCAAGGTCGACCTGGGCAGCGGGCGCATGATCGCCGTCGAGGCGCTGGCCCGCTGGCGCCATCCGGTGACCCGCGAATACGTCTCACCGGCACGCTTCATCCCGATCGCCGAGGAAAGCGGGCTGATCCAGCAACTCGGCGCCTGGGCGCTCAGCGAAGCCTGTCGCCAGAACAAGGCCTGGCAGGAGGCCGGCCTGCGCCCTATCGTCGTCGCCGTCAACCTGTCGGCCGCCCAGCTGCGCCAGCCCGACCTCGTCGAAACCGTCGCCGCGGCACTCGAAGGCAGCGGCCTGTCCCCGGATCTGCTCGAACTGGAGCTGACCGAAAGCGCGCTGATGGAGGATCCCGACCAGGCCAACGACACCCTGGCCCGGCTCAAGCAGCTCGGCCTGCACCTGGCGATCGACGATTTCGGCACCGGGTACTCGAGCCTCGCCTACCTCAGCAAATTCCCTGTCGATCAATTGAAGATCGACCGCAGTTTTGTCCAGGACGCGCTGAGCAACCCGGCCGCAGCGGCGATCGCCAGCTCGGTCGTCGGCCTTGCCCACCAGATGGGGCTGAAAGTGGTCGCCGAAGGGGTGGAAACGGAGGCTCAGCTCGCCTTCCTCCTCCGCCAGGGGTGCGACGAAATGCAGGGCTATTACTACAGCAAGCCCCTGCCGGCCGACGTGCTGGCGTCCCTGCTCAGTTCCGACCCGCGCCTCGTCCGCCCGGACCAGGGCGCCCCCCGCAGCTTGCTGATCGTCGATGACGAGCCGGCGATCCACGCCGCCCTGGCCCGCGCGCTGGAAGACAGCGGCTACCAGATCCTCGCCGCCCACAGCGCGCGCGCCGCGCTCGAGCTGCTCGCCTGCCACCCGGTCCAGGTCATCCTCTCCGACGAGCACATGCCCGACATGAACGGCATCGAGTTCTTCGCCCGGGTCAAGAACCTCTACCCGGACACCGCCCGCATCATGCTCTCCGACTACGTAAACGCCACCACCCTGATCCGTGCCATCAACGAGGGCACCATCTACAAGTTCATCGCCAAGCCCTGGGACGACCGCGAACTGTGCGCGCACATCCGCGACGCGTTTGCCAGCCGCCTGCGCAGCGCCGCCTCGCTCCGCCTGCTCAAGGCGAGCGGGGAGTAAGGCCGCCCGGGCGCAAGCGCGGAGGAGAAAGCGCCCCTATCCGGCCGCACCCCGATCCGCAGCCCCGGTTCACAGTAAAATGCGCTTCACCTCCAGCGCAGATCCTGCCATGTCTCCCGACCTCGAAGAAATCAAGCGTGCCCGCGAACAGGCCGACTGCCTCGCCGACGCCACCACAGTGGAGGCCGCGCTCGAGCGCATGGCGAGCGAGATCAGCGCCCGCCTCGCCGCGCGCAACCCACTGGTGTACGTGGTCATGAACGGCGGCCTGATCCTTGCCGGCCGCATCCTGCCGCGCCTGCCCTTCCCGCTCGAAGTGGCCTACCTGCATGCCACCCGCTACGGCCATGCACTGCAAGGCGCCCAGCTCGACTGGCACGTGCGCCCCACCCGGAATTTGCGCGGCCGCACCGTGCTGGTCCTCGACGACATCCTCGACGAAGGCCACACCCTGAACGCGATCATCGGCCACCTGAAGGAAGAAGGCGCGGACGAAGTCCTCTCCGCGGTACTGGTGCACAAGCTCCACGAGCGCAAGGCCTACCCCGGGATGCGCGCCGACTTCAGCGGCCTCGACATCGCCGACCGCTTCCTGTTCGGCTGCGGCATGGACTACAAGGGCTACTGGCGCAATGCGCCCGGCATCTACGCCGTCAGGGGTTCATAGACAAGGAGCACACCGATGCTGGTCACCTTCAAATCCGCCGCCAGCGCCGACGTCATCATGTTCGGCGCCATTGCGCGGACCCTCATCGACATTCTCGGCAAGACTGCGACCGGCGACAGCGGCATCGTCACCGTGCCCCAGTTGCCCGAAGCCATCACCCGCCTGCGGGCGGCCATCGACGAAGACCGCGCCCGCCAGGCCGAACGCCCGCACGATCCGGATGCCGAGGCCCAGGCCCGCGAAGCCGGCCGCAGCGGCATGGCCGCTCCGGTCAGCCTGGCGCAACGCGCCTGGCCGCTGCTCGACATGCTCGAAGCGTCGCTGCGCGAGAACGTACCGGTGGTCTGGGGCACCTGAAGGCGCTCCCCCCACGGCAACCGCGGGGTCCGGCCTCCGCGATGCGCTCCCAGGAAAACGCCGGACCGCCCTCCGTTTCCCTGCCCTCCTCGGCGGGCGGAAACGGCAAAGCCGTTTCCAGGGGCGCTCAGAGACGCACGCGCCGGACCAGGCCCCACGCCACCAGCGCCGTCGCCACCCCCGACAGCCACACCCCGTTGGTCATCGGGAACAGGGTGCCGTCCACCACCCGGCCAAGCCCACTGCCCATGCCGAACGCAGCCAGCATCATCAGGAAGCCGCTGAGCGCCGAGGCCGCGCCGGCCGCCTGCGGGAAAGGCCCGACCGCGCCGGCCTGACCGCAGGCCTGATGGATGCCGTGGCCGACGGCGAACAGCCAGATCGCCGGCATCAGCCCCATCGGCGTGTGCGCGCCGGCGAGCGCGAGCACGCCGAGCAGCGTTCCGCCGGCCGCAGTCAACCCGCCCCCGACCATCACCGTGCGGATCACGCCGAGGCGCAGCAGCAGATAGCGGCACAGCACGGTGCCCGCCAGGTAGGACCCCGTCATCGACACCATGAGCAGGCCGTAGCCGAGCTTGGACAATCCCATCAGGGTGATGAAGACGAACGACGACATCGCCAGGATGGTGAACAGGCCGGCGTAGGAAGCCGAGGCCAGCAGGGTGAACGCCCAGAAGGTCGGGTGACGCAGGATCCGCGCCCAGGTCCGCAGCAGGGTCGCGGGCGCCAGCGCGTGCGGATTCGGCGCACTCAGCGTCTCCCTGAAACGCAGCGCGACCAGCGCGAGCGTGCCGGCGGCGAATACCGCCGGCGCGAGCAAGGTGACGCGCCAGCCGAACACTTCAGCGAGAATGCCCCCGATCGGCAGGTTCAGGCAGGCGATCACGCCCAGGCCGGTGAGCCCCTTGCTGATCACCCGCGCGCCGACCTCGGGAGTGTAGAGGTCGCGGACCAGCGCCCGCGCGCACATCACCGATGCTCCCATCGCCGCGCCCTGGATGATGCGCCAGACGAGGAGCGTCTCCATCGACGCCGCGAACGCGCTCGCCGCCGCGGCCACCGTATAGCCGGCAAGCCCGATCAGCAGCACCGGGCGGCGGCCGAAGCGGTCGGAAACCGGCCCCCACACCAGTTGCGACAGGCCGAATGCGAGCAGCATCGCCGACAGGGTGAGCTGGGCCTGCGCCAGCGACGCCCCGAACTCGGCGGTAATCGCCGGCAGCGCGGGCAGGTAGAGGTCGGTGGTGACCGGCTGGATGCCGAGCAGCAGCGACAGTGCGAGCACGACCAGGTTGGCGCTCATCACGGAATCGGCGGCTGCGGCGCGGCGCCCGTCAGCGGCGGCCGCAACCGACAGGGAAGAGGTATTTTCAGGCATCGAGTTCTGGACGATTGCGGAAGTACGCCAGCGCCTCGGGGTTGGCGAGCGCTTCCTGGTTCTTCACCGGACGGCCGTGCACCACGTTGCGCACCGCCAGTTCGACGATCTTGCCGCTCTTGGTGCGCGGAATGTCCGCCACCTGCAGCACTTTCGCCGGCACGTGGCGCGGCGTGGTGTGCTCGCGGATGGTGCGCCGGATGCGCTCGACGAGCGCTTCGTCGAGCACCAGGCCTTCGCGCAGCTTGACGAACAGCACCACGCGCACGTCGCTGGGGTTCTGCGGCGGCCAGTCCTGGCCGATCACCAGGGATTCGACCACTTCGGCAAGCTGCTCGACCTGGCGGTAGATCTCGGCAGTGCCGATCCGCACCCCGCCCGGGTTGAGGGTCGCGTCCGAGCGCCCGTAGATCACCACGCCGCCGTGCGCAGTGAGCTCGCAGAAGTCCCCATGGCACCACACCCCGGGAAAGCGCTCGAAGTAGGCGGCGCGGTACTTGCTGCCGTCGGGGTCGTTCCAGAAGCCGACCGGCATCGCCGGGAACGGCCGCGTGCACACCAGCTCGCCCTTCTCGCCACGCAGCGGGCGGCCGTCCTCGTCCCACACCTCGACCGCCATCCCCAGGCCGCGGCACTGGATCTCGCCGCGCCACACCGGCCGCACCGGGGAGCCGAGGACGAAGCAGGAGACGATGTCGGTGCCGCCCGAGATCGACGACAGCTGCAGGTCGGCCTTGATCTCGCGATAGACGTAGTCGAAGCCTTCGGCGACCAGCGGGCTGCCGGTGCTCAGCAACACGCGCACGGTGTCGAGGCGGTGGCTTTCCCGGGGTTTCAGGCCAAATTTCGCCGCGGCGTCGAGGAACTTCGCCGAGGTGCCGAAATGGGTCATGCGCTCCGAATCGGCGTAGTCGAACAGGATCCGGTTGGCGGCGGCGAAGGGCGAGCCGTCGTAGAGCAGCACGGTGGCTTCGGCGGCGAGCGCGGACACCAGCCAGTTCCACATCATCCAGCCGCAGGTGGTGAAGTAGAAGACGCGGTCGCCGGGCTGGACGTCGGCATGGAGGCGGTGCTCCTTGAGGTGCTGCAGCAAGGTGCCGCCGGCGCCGTGCACGATGCACTTGGGCACGCCGGTGGTGCCCGAGGAGTACATGATGTAGAGCGGGTGGTCGAAGGGCAGCGCGGCGAACTCGAGGTCGTCGACGAGGCGGAACGGGGCGATGAAATCCGCGTACATGCGTGCGTGCGGCACGTGCGACAGATCGTGGTCGTGGTGCACGTAAGGGACGACGACGACGCGCTCGACCGAGGGCAGCCCGCCGACGATCTCGCCCAGCTTGCCGAGCACATCGACGGTCTTGCCGTTGTAGTAGTAGCCGTCGCAGGCGAGCAGCACCTTGGGCGCGGTCTGGCCGAAGCGGTCGAGCACGCCCTGCACGCCGAAGTCGGGCGAAGCCGAAGTGAACACCGCGCCGATGCTCGCCGCCGCGAGCATCGCGATCACCGTCTCGGGCAGGTTCGGCATGTAGGCCGCGACCCGGTCACCGGCGACCACGCCCTGGGCGCGCAGGGCGGCGGCGAAGTGGGCGACCGCCCGGTACAGTTCGGCGCGGGTGAGGCGGTTGTGCACCCGGTCCTCGCCCCAGAACACGATCGCATCCTGGTCGTCGCGCGCGCGCAGCAGGTTCTGCGCGAAGTTCAGCCGCGCGTCGGGGAACCACTGCGCCCCGGGCATGCGATCGGCGTCGACCAGCACGCGCTCGCCGCGCGCACCGATGACGCCGCCGCTGCCGCCCTCGCCGTCCCACACGCTGACCCAGAACTGCCCGGGCTGCGCCACCGACCACGCGTACAGCGCATCGTAGTCAGGCAGGGACACGCCCCAGCGCTGCTCGGCCGCAAGGCGGAAGGCGGTGACGGTGGCGTTCGCCACGCGCTCGGCGGAGGGGGTCCAGAGGGGGGAATCGGTACTCATCGGCGACGGTCTCCAGAAGTTTTATCGTGCGCGCAGAGGGTGAGGCCGACTCTAGCGCCAAATTCGTTACTGGTCAATTTATTCATCAATAACGAATAACGCACGCCAATACGCTTCCGCCGGCACCATAGCAGAGCCACGCCCCCGCCGCCCGGCGGATCGGCCCGCAGGAGCACGCCCTAGCCGGGCGCGCAAAAAAAAACGGCCCCGCAAGGGACCGCAGACAGCGCGCGCGGCGGCCAGGCCGCCGCTCACTCTTCCGGCAACACACCATTCCGCGAGAATACCAGCGCCTTGCCATCGACCGCGAGGACCGCCGTCAAACCAAGGCGGTCTTCGCGCTGAAGGGCGGTGAACGTCCGCCCCCGGTCGCGGCTTTCCAGACTCACTCCGTCCAGCCCGACCGCCAGCACGCGATCGTCAAGCTGGGCGAGATCGGTGATCGAACTGCGCGTGGCCCCCCCGGTGGACTGCCAGCTGTCGCCGTGGTCGGTGCTGCGGTAGATGCTGCCACGCAGACCGGCGACGATCAGGGTGCCGTCGTCGAGCGCAGTCCCGCTCCAGAACGTGCCGCGGTAGCCGGTCGGATGCCAGGACCAGGTCTCGCCACCATCGGTCGAGCGCAGCACGCTGCCGCGCTCGCCGGCGATGAACAGATCGCCACGCGGGCTCTGGAAAATGCGCATCAGGTTGGCGTCGGCGCGCGCTTCGCCCGGCGGCGCGGGCAGCTCGACCTCCTCCCAGCTGCGGCCGCCGTCCCGCGTGCGCAGCATCAGCGCCCACAGTCCGACCGCGATGCCGTTTTGCGGATCGGAAAAATGCACCGAGAACAGCGGCCGGTCTTCGGCGGTATCGACGCGCTGCACACGCCAGGTCTCTCCGCCGTCGGCCGTGTGCAGGATCGTCCCCCAGTGCCCCACGGCCCAGCCGTGGCGCGCATCGGCGAAGCTGACCGCGGTCAGCATCGCGTTCGCCGGCACTCCCGCAGACTGGCGCCAGGTCCGCCCGCGGTCGTCGGACAGCAGCACCACGCCGCGGTCGCCGACGGTGACGATGCGCTCGCCCGCATGTGCCGCGGCGAGGATCATGGTGCGCTCGGCGAACGGCGAAGGCTCGGCGGCGCGGGGGGCGAAGGCCGCACTCCCCGCCGCGGCGTCCTGGGCGAAGGCCGCGGGCGCTGCCAGCAGCGACAGCGCGCCGGCGAAAGTAGCGACGAGCGCAGCGACGGTGCGCGTGCGGCCCGGTTTCAGTTCGATGTCCATGCTTTCTCCCGAATCAGTGGGCCAGGATGCCGGGCGCCCGGACCGGGCCCTTGCGCGGGAACAGCCGCTCCAGCCAGACCGCGAAGGCGGGCAGCGCAGTCATCGCCATCACCATGTTGACCATGAACATGAAGGCCAGCAGCTTGCCCATGTCGGCCTGGAACTTGAGCTCCGAGAACATCCACGTCGCCACCCCGACGGCGAGCGTGATCGCAGTGAAGATGGTCGCGGTGCCGACCTCGAGGATCGAGTGCTCGAGCGCCTTGACGATGTGCTCGCCGCCGGCGAGGTGCAGCTGCAGCCGGTTGTAGATGTAGTAGGCGTAATCGACGCCGATCCCGACCGCCAGCACCATCACCGGCAGGGTTGCCACGGTGAGCCCGATTTCGAGCTCCTTCATGAACCAGTAGCCGATGAAGGTGCCCACGGTGAGCGGCAGGCAGCACGCAATCACGGCGCGGAAATCGCGGTACATCAGCGCCACCAGGACCATGATCGCGGCGTACACGTAGAGCATCATCGGCAGCTCGGACTTGTGCACTTCCTCGTTGACCGCGGCCTGCACGCCGGCATTGCCCGAAGCGAGGCGGATGCGCACCTCGGCTTCCTGGTCGCGGGCGCGGAAGGCCTTCACTTCCTCGATCACGCGGTTGATCGTGGTCGCCTTGTGGTCGGTCAGGAACAGGTGCACCGCGGTCATGCTGCAGTCCTTGTTCATGAAGCCGCGCACGCGGCCGATCTCGGTCGCCAGCGCCGCGTAGTTGCCGGGGTCGATCGGCACCACCGACATCTTCGGGTTGCCCTCGTTGTAGCCCTCGTTGTAGGTGCGCAGTTGGCCGGAGAAGGACAGCGCCGACAGCACGCCGGGGACGTACTGCATCGCGGCGACGAAGCGGTCCTGGTAGTGGCCGACAACGACGTTGTCGCAGGCCTCGGGCGGCGCCTCGAAGATCACCGTCAGCCAGTCGAGGCCGGTGTCGTAGTTGGTCGCGATCGACACCGCGTCCTGGTTGAAGCGCGCCTCGGCGCGCAGCTCGGGCGCGCCCGGCTGCACCGTGCCGATCACGCGGTCGTGGCTCTGCCACACCGCGACCACGAACACGGTCAGGGTCAGGCCGATCACGATCGCGGCGTTGCGCGGCTCGGCCACGCGCGCCAGCACGCGCAGCCAGCCCGAACGCTTCTCGCGCTTGAGCACCGCCTTGTCGGCGTACTCCTTGGTGAAGGTGAATAACGAGGCCGCCAGCGGCAGCATCACCAGGTTGGTGACGATCTTGTAGCCGACGCCGAGCGAGGCGGTGATCGCCAGCTCGCGCACCATCGGGATCGGAATCAGGATCAGGGTGATGAAGGAGACGAAGGCCGTCACCAGCGCCAGGGTGCCGGGAATCAGCAGGCCGGTGAAGCTGGCGCGGGCGGCCTCCTCGGTGGATTTGCCGTGGGAGAGCTCGCGCACGATGAAGTTGATCTGCTGCACGCCGTGCGAGACGCCGATCGCGAACACCAGGAAGGGCACCAGCACGGCGAGCGGATCGAGACCGTAGCCGAGCAGCTTCAGGGTACCGAACTGCCACACCAGCGAAGTCAGCGAGCACACGATCGGCAACAGGGTGAAGCGCACCGAGTGACAGTACCAATACACCGCGAGCGCGGTCAGCACCAGGGCGATGAGGCAGAATTCGAGCACCGCCGAGGCGCCGTCGGCGATGTCGCCGATCTGCTTGGCGAAGCCGATGATCTGGATCTCGAACTGGGCGTCCTCGAACTTCGCCCGCAACTCCTCGAGCAGGTGGTTGTAGGCGACGTAATCGAGCGCCTTACCGTCGCGGTCGGCCTCGTGCAGTTCGGCGACGATCATCGCGCTGCTCTGGTCGCGCGACACCAGGGTGCCAACGAAGCCGCCCTGGCTCGCCGCGCGCTGGATCCCAGCGATGATCTCGGCATTGAGATCGGGCGGCGTGATGGTGCCGGAGATCAGCGGGTCGGCGCGAAAGCCCTCCTCGGTGATCTCGTTGACGAAGGAATTCGGCGTCCACAGCGACTGCACGCCGAGACGGTCGATGTTGGGCAGGAAGCTGACCGCCTGGGTCACTTCGTACAGGCGCTCGAGCCCGGCCGGCGTCCAGATGCTGCCCTCGCGCGCCTTGACGACGATGTTCAGGCGGTTGGCGCCGAGGACGTCGTCGCGGTACTGGTTGAAGGTCTGGATGTACTCGTGGCCGATCGGCATCTGCTTCTCGAAGCCGGCGTCCATGCGCAGCTGGAGGGCGTAATAGCCCATCAGCGCAGTGAACAGCGCGAGCAGGACGAGAATGCTGCGACGAAAACGGAAGCACAGATCTTCCAGCCAGCGCAGGTACTTGGTCAGGAAGCTGTCAACGTCGCTGACGCTGAAAGGATTGAGCATGGTCGGGCGTACCGGTCGGGGGTGGGGTCAAGGGGGATGACACCTGCCGGGGGCGGCTCGAGCCGCCCCCGGGGCGTCGCTCAGAAGTTTCTCGAGATGAAGCCGCCGACGAAGTCTTGATCCTTGTAAGGCGCACTGAAGGAGTGGTCGCCGCCCCAGAAGGTCGTGTAGTTGATGCCGGCCTGCCAGGTCATCGGGTTGCGGTTGAACAGCACGTAGAAGTTGGCCGACTTCGCCCCCTCCATCCAGTTCGCCATGAAGTTCGGCGTATTGCCATCCACCGCGTGGGAGAAGAACACGCCCGGGATCACCTGCCAGCCGGGGATGATCGTGCTGTCATAGACCAGGCTGAAGTCGAACATGTAGCCCCACGACAGCTTGTCACCCACGCCTTTGGGCGCGGTCCATGCGCCGGAGGCCGGCAGCTGCTGGTAGGTGATGCCGTTCTGGGTGCGGGTGAACACCTTGTCCTTGTTCACGCCCGGATACGCGATCGCGACCGCTTCGCCGAGGAAGGTGGCGGTCTGCGCGCCGACCAGATCGAGGAACCAGCCATGGTCGCCCGGCGTCAGGCTGAGAATGCCGGTGAGATGGAGCTGGTAGCGTTCCTTGTCGATCGAGCTGTTGCACTCGACGCCGTACTCGAGGCCGTCGCCGCTGCCGTCCATGTTCATGCACGCGCCCAGGGACACCGCATCGTCGGGCCGGTACGACAGTTCCGCACCGACCGCCCAGTTGCCGATCGACGTGTTGGCGCTGATGCCGTACAGCTCGCGGTCCTCCTCGAAATACATCCGCGTGCCGCTCACATCGCGGTTCCAGTACTGGACGTTGGGCGTCTTGTCGTGGAAGCGCTGGTAGTAGAAGCCGAGATCGACGTCGACGCCTTCCGGGCGGTACTTCAGCGACACGCCGAACTGGCCCGAATCGCCCGGCTCATCGTCGCTGAGCACCGGGAAGGCGGTGCCGTCGGCGATCATTTCGGCGCGTTTGGCCGCCAGCGTCGAGCGCGTCACCCGCCCGCCTTCGGCGAGGATCTGGCTGGCCGGGTCGGGAGCGAAGTAGAGAAAATCCTCGCGCCCCTTGTCGAAGGTATCGCTCTGCGAGAAGTACGTGCCCGAGGGCGGGAAGCTGTAGGGCTTCCACTGGAACTGGTAGTAGGCCTCGAGGTTCAGCCCATTGCCCAGGCCGGCAGCGAAGCTGATCGCCGGCGACGGCAGGAAGGCCTCCTTGAGCTGGACCCCGGGCGAAGACAGACGCTGCAGGTCCATCGCGACGTTGGAGTTGATGCCGCCGATCATGAACAGGCTCTCGCCCCAGCTCACCACCTGGTTGCCGAAGCGCACCCGGCCGCGGCGCTCGCCGATGTCGAGTTCCTTGCTCACCCACAGGTCGTAGAGGCGCACGTACTGGCCCACCGCACGCTTGGCATCGCCGTCGAGCGGGGTGCGTGCGGTCTCGTCGGCGGCGAAATCGTACAGCCAGCCGACCCGGCCCATGAACTTCCACTCGTCGGGGAAGCTCAGCAGCAGCTCGTGCGAGCCCTTCAGGTGGGCGGTAAACAGGTCGCCCTTGTCGTAGTTCAGCCTGCCGTCGTCGCCGTTGCCCCACACCGCGGTATTGGCGCGATCGCCGCAGGAGGTGGACACGTCGCCGTGATGGCTGCAGCTCTGGTCTTCGACGCGCTGACCGAAACCCAGGGTGAGGGTGGAGTCGAGCGAGCCGCGGACCGAACCGCTCTCGAACTGGAAGGCGTGGACCGCGGGAGCGCAGGCACCGGCGACAGCCAGCCCCAGCACCAGTTTTTTCAACTGTGTCGTCATGATCGTTCTCCGCAGAGCTGCCCGCCGGGCCGGATGCCGGCCGCGGCGCGAAAGCTCGGGTGAGGTTCAGGAAGGGAAGGGGCGGCGCCTCAGCGGTCGCTGATCGCGCGCAGGTTGTCGGGGGTGTAGAACGCGTCCTTGAACTTCGGATCGTCGGCTTCGACCGACCACGACATGTCCTTGCCGGCGCCCATGCCGGCCTGGTCGAACAGCACCCGCCCGGAGTTGAGGTCGTACTGGACGAAGGCCGGGTTGTCGCAGGAACCGGTCTCGGCGACCGGGATCACGAAGCTTTCGCGCATTTTCCACAGCTTGCCCTGGGCATCGTAGTCCTCGGCGGCCATCAGCGACCACGAGTCCTCGTCGAAGTAGAAGCGGCGCTTCGGCGCGACGTGGCGCACGCCGTCCTTCACCGTCGCTTCCACCACCCAGACGCGGTGCAGCTCGTAGCGCGTCGCCTTCGGATCGACGCCGTCGGCGGTGATGACCTTGCGCCGATCGACGTTGGGGTCGTACATGCCGAAGCCGCTGTAGCCGATGTACATCTCCTTCTTGCCCACCAGCTTCCAGTCGAAGCGGTCGGGGGTGCCGTTGAACACGCGCGGCTCATCCAGCGTGTACTGGTTCTCGAAGCCGACCTGCGGCGCATCGTAGGAGTAGCTCGGCATGCGGCGCACGCGACGCTGACCGGGGAAGTAGTAGAAGACGTCGCTGGTCTTGTTGAGGTAGGAGCTGACGATCAGCGCCTGGCCGGCGAGCGCAGTCGGCGAGGTGTAGTTGAAGTAGGTGTGATACTCCACCGGCGGCAGCTCGCTCAGCTTGTGCGAACCCTTCTTGCCCCAGGGATAGTAATAGGCCTGGGTGGAGCCGGCCTCGACCCAGTCGCCCCCGCTGCTGCGCGGCGAGAGCATGATCCACAGCGCCTTCATGTCGAGGCCCACGCCGACGTACTTCATCTTGGCGTTCCACAGCACTTCGATGCCGCTCTTGGGCAGCGGGAAGGGGACGCCGGGCACGGTGGCTTCAGCCAGACTCCAGCCGTCGGCGCCGATCTTCGCGGCACCGACGTTGGCCTTGGTGTTGGCCTGGACGAAATCGGGCGACGAGCAGTAGCGGCGGCTCGGATAGACCTCCAGCTTGTAGTTCTTGAACGCCTTCATCACCGCGATCTGGCCTTCGCTGAGCTTGTCGGCGTACTTGTCGGCGTTCGAGGCGTCGATCGTGAACAGCGGCTTGTCGTCCTTGTACTTGAAGAAGTCGACCCGCGGCTGGCCGTAGGTCCAGCCCGGCTTCAGCGCACCGCCCTCATCCCACGCCGGAATGCTGCCGTCGCTGTTGGCCGCACGTTCACCACCGAGCGGGGTGAGCTCCTTGCCCAGGCTGGCGGCATCGGCAGCCTGGGCGGCAGGCCCGGCCAGCAATGCGCAGGCGAGCGCAGTCAGCTTGAAGAACTTCATGGATGTCTCCTCTTCTCTTGGATTTTGTTCGGACGAGAGCCGGCATGCGCCGGCACCCTCCCCGCCCGTCGGCGATGAACGTCGCCCCGATGAACGTCGTCCTCTTCGTCCCCTTTCGTCCTCTTCGCCAGCCTTGCGGACCGGTGAATGCCGCTAGACTAGACCCGCGGTGTAAACCGCCTTTTGGTGAAATGTGCCGATTTGTGCGCAGTTGTAGCGGACGCGATACAGCCCGCCAACAGCGGTCGCGCACGGCACTGCCACTGCCGGCGCGACCGCCGCCTTACATCCGCCCCATCAGGTAGGTTTCCGCCACCACCCGCCAGCCCGGCGCCTTGCGCGCCCACACGAACAACGCCCGCACCTGGTAACGGGGCGCGGAGGCGTCGTCCGGCGCGCAGTCGTAGGTCACGAACGAATAGCCCAGCGCGCCGGACTGGCCGCGCGCCGGGTCGGGAGTCAAGGTGCAGCTGCGCGTGGTCCTGACGATCTCGGCGATCACCGGCATCAGCGCCTCGCGCCCGCGCACCGCCGCGGGGCTGCCTTCGCCGGCCAGCACGATGTCGTCGTCGTAGAGTTCGCGGAACCAGCGCGCGCCGTCGCGCGCCTCGATCGCCGCTTCGACCGCGCGATAGCGCTCCGCGAGCGCAGCATCGAAATCAGCGGCATCGTCGGCAATCGCCGCACTCGACAGCATGCAGGCGGCAAGCAAGGCGGATAGGGTGGGGAATTTCATGGGTGTCCTCCTGGCCGGGAACGGCCATCGATCGGGAAAAATCGGCTTTGCCCGGGC
Organism: Thauera aromatica K172; assembly: GCF_003030465.1. Lineage (GTDB taxonomy): Bacteria > Pseudomonadota > Gammaproteobacteria > Burkholderiales > Rhodocyclaceae > Thauera > Thauera aromatica. Next base: position 3,214,175 of record NZ_CP028339.1, read on the forward strand.
GCCTCAGCGCCGGGTCTTGAGGTAATCGATCACCGCCTGGCGCGCCGCGGGATCCTTCAACCCGGCATAGGCCATCTTGGTGCCCGGCGCGTAGGTCTGCGGAGCCTCCAGCCACTGGTGCAGCTCGGCTTCGGTCCACCGGCCCGGGCGTTTTTTCAGCGCGCACGAAAAAACGAAGCCGGGGGCAGCAGCGATATCGCCGCCGAACACGCCGTAGAGGTTGGGCCCGACTCCGTGCGCCCCGCCCGCACTCGCCGCATGGCAGGGCGCACACTGCACAAACGCGGCCCCCTCGCCTGTCGTTTCCCCGCCTGCCGCCTGCGCGGCGGCCGCCAGCGCGCAAAGGAGCGCCACCGCCGCGCGGCGGCGGATCTTCGTCGTCATCGCCATCACGCGCTCCTGCCCCCGCCCTCGCGGCGCAGCTCGACGGCCACCGCCTGCCCGACCTGCAGGCCGGACTCGATCGCGCCGTCGATGAAGCCGCGCCAGCCGGTGGCGATGTCGGCACCGGCGAAGAACAGCCGGCCCTCGCGTGCACGCAGATCGTCCAGGTAGGCACCGAACTGTTTCGGCCGGTAGGTGCACCAGGTCCCCTGGGAATAGGGGTCGAGCGCCCAGTCGTAGCCCAGCACCTGCTCCACCGTGAGGTGGGGCAGGAACTTGCGGATGAACGGCTCCACCACTTTCGGGTCGTTCAGATCCACCTTGCCGCCGGCGGGCGGGCCGAAAGCCACCAGCACGCCGCCGTCCGCGCCGGGCTGCTCGGTGAACACCATCGTGAACAGCTCGGTCTCGGGCGCGAAGAAGAGCAGCGTCTCCAACCGCCCCTTGACCTTCAGGTACAGCTTGTGGCCCTTGCCGGCATGGTGCTCTTTCGCCATCGCCTGCTTGGCGGAATGCAGCGGCGGGGAGAACTCGATCATCCCCGCGGTGTTGACCGGCACGCTGACGACGGCGTAGCGCGCGTCGATACGTTGCTCCTCTTCGGTAACCAGCGTCACGCCGGTGGCCGACTGCCTGACTTCGGCGACTGCCGTCGCCAGCCGGGTCTCGAAGCCGCCATCCTCGGCCATGCGTTCGATCAGCGCCGCAGTGCCGTCCTTGAGCTTGTAGCGCGCGCAGCTGTACAGCAGCCGGGCCGCGTCGCCATCGACCAGCGACCACCAGCGCAGCATCTCGGTATAGGCGGCGGTGTCGATGCGGCCGTGGCAGTTGGTCGCCATCATCGCGTTCATCAGGTCGCGCTGGGCCGGGCTCATCTCGATCTGCGCCATGCGGTCGGCGATCGACAGGTGGTCGAGGGCGCGCCCCGCGGCCGGCAAGCCGGGGACGAAGGGGCGCGCGAAGACCTTGCCGGTATCGGCGTGGAAGCGCTTGAGCGCATCCTCGAGCAAGGCCCAGTTCTCCATCACCGGGATCTCCAGCACCTTGCCTGCCGACATCCACAGCACCCGCTCGGGGTGGGCGACGCCCGGCGACTCGGCGATCTTCATGCCGTAGCGCATCACCTCGGCCCACACATGAGGCTGGGAGTAGTGGATCCAGGTCCCCCCGAGCTCGACCTTCTTGTCGCCGAAATTCGAATAGAAGGTCCGCCCGCCGAGGCGGTTGCGCGCCTCGAGCAATACCACCTTCGCTCCCCGCTGCGCCAGCTCACGCGCCGCGGTGACGCCGGCAAAGCCGCCGCCGATGACGGCGACGTCGTAGTGGGCATCTCCTGGCGCACTCCGTGGTGCACTCGCCGCCGCATGTGCGGCAAGCGGCAGCGCGGTGGCGGCGGCAGTGGCCGCCGCCGTCTTGAAGAAGCGGCGGCGGGAAGGATCGGGCGTCCCGGCGCCGAGCTCCGGCGTGGTCGCGGTGGCGGCAGGTGCGACGGGGTCGGCCGCCCCCCGCCTGCGCGGTGGTGAACTGTTCATGCTGGCTGTCTCCTCATTGACCGCCACGATCGGGCGCGGCGGTTCGTTTCCAAGCGATGCGGGGGCCCGAGGGGCGCCCGCGAGACAGTCTAGGACGCACCCGCGCCCGCCCGTTATCCACTTTCGGCAGGAATTCATGCTGCGCCGCACACCCACCGCCACCGGCCGGGAGGGGGCGCGGACCTGCGCGGGCGGGGCCAAAATGCACGCCAGCGACACCGGATCGAGGGACGCGAATCGAGGCGCAGATCGAGAGACAGACGGGCGGCCTCGGAGGCGCCCGCGCGACCTTCGGCTCAGCGCCCGGCGCCCGTCGCAGCCCGGCGGCGGGTCGCGGAAGGCAGCTCGCCGAACAGGCCGCGGTAGTACCCGGAAAATCTCGGCAGGTGCCAGAACCCCCAGTGCGCGGCGATGTCGCCGATCGCAGCCGCTGGCTCGGCGGGGCCGGCGATCAAGTCGCGGCGGGCGCCGTTGAGGCGGACGCAGCGCAGGAACTGTGCGACTCCGAGGCCGGCGAGGTCCTCGAACGCATACTGCAGGGCGCGCCGCGACACGCCGAAACGGTGACAGAGCTCGGCCACCGAAGGAGGCGCGCCCGGATGGTCGAGGACGTATTCGCGCACCCCGCGCACCAGCCGGCCCCGGGCGCTGGGCTGGAGCGCCCATCGATCGCGCACCGAGCCCGGCGCGAGCAGGTCGAGAGCGAGCGACAGCACGTCGTCGCGCATCGCCTGGCGGCTGGCGTGGAAATCGAGCAGCTCCGGCTTGCGTTCGAGTGCGCGGAGGATTTCGAGCAGGCCGTGGCGCAGCCGTCCGGCCGCGGACGGGCGCACCAGCACGCGCGAGCAGGCAGCGGCAACGCCCGCGCGCAAAGCCTCGCCGCCCTGCCCCGCGGCCTCCAGGAGCAAGGACTCGGCGATGCTCGCGGAGACGATGTCCATGCCGCCGCGGCAGAACATCTCGAATTCCCGCCCTCCCGGCAGGCAGGTCACGGCGTCACCGGCCAGCGGCATGCCGCAGTAGAGACCGGCCCGGCCCGGCGGCACGGGAACACCGATCGACACCATGCCCGGCGCATTGGCACCGCTGGTGAACACCGACTGCGAGCCTTTTTCCCACAGGACTTCGAGGCCGGGGCCGATCCAGACTTCGCGGACCCGGCCCTCGAACAGCCCCGGCGTCATCTGCTCATAGACTGCCGACCAGGCCGTCAACTCCCGACCCAGCTCGGCCACGTCCCGGATCGGCGTACCGCGCCCGGCATTCATCGGATCACCCCCATCCGCCCCGGACAGGAAGGCGCCATGCCTACTTGCTGTACTTCTTCACCAGGCTGCGCGCGGTACCGAGCATTTCCTCGCCGGGCAGGCCCTTGGCGCTCATTTCCTTCGCCCAGTCGTCGGCGAGGCGCTCGCCGAGGGCCAGCCATTCGGCCGCGGTGTCGGCGGGGATGGTGTTGAAGCGGTTGCCGTGCTCGACCGCCTGCTGGCGTGCGGCGGACGCCGAGTCGTCCCAGGCCTTGCCGATCGAGGCGGAGAAGTCCGCCCCGGAGTTGGCGTCGATCACCTTTTTCAGGTCGTCGGGCAGGCTTGCGTACCTGGCCTTGTTCATCGCGACGATGAACGACGTGGTGTACAGCGCCGGCAGGGCGGGATCCATTTCGGAGTGGTACTTGGTCAGCTCGTGCAGCTTCAGGGTCGGGATCACCTCCCACGGCAGCACGTAGCCGTCGACCACGCCCTTGGACACCGCTTCCGGCGTCTGCGGCGCGGGCATCGCCACCGGCGTCGCCCCCAGTTCGGCAAGCATGCGGTTGGTGAGGCGGGTCGGCGCGCGCATCTTCAGCCCGCGGAAGTCCGCCGGCTTCTCGATCGGGCGCGTGTTGTTGTGGATCTGGCCGGCGTCGTGCACATGGAAGGCCAGCGGCTTGACCGCAGCGAACTCCTTCGCGCCGAAGCGCTGCGCATACTCCCACGCCGCCCGGCTCGCGCCCTCGGCATCGCGGATCAGGAAGGGCAGGTCGAACACTTCCATCGACGGGAAGCGCCCCCCGGTATAGCCGGGCAACGTCCATACGATGTCGGCCACTCCGTCGGCGACCTGCTGGTAGAGCTGGCCCGGCGTGCCGCCGAGCTGGGTGCCGGGAAAGATCTGGCACTTCAGGCGGTTGCCCGACTCGGCGGCGATCTTGTCGCACCACGGCTCGAGCACCTTCTTCTGGCTCATCGCCGTCGCCGGCCAGAAATGGCCGACCTTCAGGGTGATGGTTTCCTCGGCCTGGGCCGCAGCGGAGCCGAACAGCATCGCCGTGGCGGCCAGGAAAGAGCTCAGGGTGTGCTTGTTCATCTGGGACTTCCTCGAAGTGACAAGACCGGCGGACGGACGCCGGGAACGAACGCGAACGCCTGCCGGCAGCCTTTTCGGGCTGCCGGCAGGCGTATGGAGCCGGGCCGCGCGCTGCGCTCAGGCCTTCAGCGCGGCGACACGGTTTTCGATCGTACCAAAAATGCACTCCCCCGCCGCATCGAACATTTCGATGCGCACGGTATCGCCGTCGCGCATGAACGGGGTCGCCGGCTCGCCCTGCTCGATCGTCTCGTAGGTGCGCAGCTCCGCCAGGCAGCAGTAGCCGACACCGCCGTGCTCGATCGACGAGCCCCACAGGTCGCCCTGCTTGTTCGACACCGTCCCCGAGCCGATGATCGAGCCGGCCTCGAGCGCGCGCGTCTTCGCCACGTGGGCGACCAGCCGACCGAAGTCGAAGCTCATGTCCACACCGGCGTTCGGCTTGCCGAACAGCTTGTCGTTCAGATGCACCACCAGCGGCAGGTGCACCTTGGCGTCCTTCCACGCCGCGCCGAGCTCGTCGGGCGTCACCGCCACCGGACTGAAGGCCGAAGCGGGCTTGCTCTGGAAGAAGCCGAAGCCCTTCGCGAGCTCATTCGGGATCAGGTTGCGCAGCGATACGTCGTTCACCAGCATCACCAGCCGGATCGCCTGCGCCGCCTCTTCCGGGCTCGCCCCCAGCGCCACGTCGCCGGTGACCACGGTGACTTCGGCCTCGAAGTCGATCCCCCAGGCCTCGTCGGCCACCACCGCGTCGCGCGGGCCGATGAAGCTGTCCGAGCCGCCCTGGTACATCAGCGGGTCGGTGTAGAAGCTCGCCGGCACTTCGGCGTTGCGCGCGCGGCGCACCAGTTCGACGTGGTTGAGGTAGGCCGAGCCGTCGGCCCACTGATAGGCGCGCGGCAGGGGCGAGGCGCAGGCGGCCTGGTCGAAGGGCTGCGCGTCGACCGCGCCGCTGTTGACCGCCTCGTACACCTGGCGCAGCTGCGGCTCGCACACCGTCCAGTCGTCGAGCGTGGCCTGCAGCGTGCGCGCGATCGCCGGCACCGCACGGCAGCGGGTGAGGTCGCGGCTGACGACGACCAGGGTGCCGTCGCGGCCGCCGTGCTTGAGGGTGGCGAGTTTCACTGGAACATCTCCTTGCTGCGGCAGGCCGCGTGGTGGAGTCAGGGGCGCTTCAGACGCCTTCGCGGGCGATCTGCATCGCCTCGCGCAGCACCGAAATATCACCGATGTGATTGGCCAGCAACAGGATCAGGCGCGCATTGACGATCGCGCTCTGCTCGTCGCCGAGGTCGCGGTGGGTCTCGATCAGCGCCTCGTAGAAATCGTCGCCGGGGGAGAACGCACGGAAATAGCGCTTGCCGGGTTCGAACAGATTGGGCTGGGTATTCAGGGCCATCGCAGTCTCCTTTACGCGTTGCAGGTGGCACGGGCGAGGGCGGCGCGCACCTTCGCGGGGTCGAACGTGCGCCAGCGCGCGGCGACGTGCTGGTCGGGGCGGACCAGGTAGGCGGTGCCCGGCTCCAGGTCGTAGCGCTCGCGGACGCGGTCCTTGGCGTCGATCAGGGTGCGCAGCCCGCCCGGCGCCGCGCCGCGCGCCGCGACCACGATCGGCTCGATCGGGATCGCGCCTTGGTTGAGGCCGTGCAGCGCATCGATCGTCGCCGGGTCGAGCGCCGCGGCGTCGGTCACGTAGTACAGCAGCTGGAAGCGGTTGCCGAGCGCCAGGAGAAGCCACGGCTGGCCGGCCTCGCCGCCGTCGACGGGAGCGTCGTCCAGCGGTGCACCGGGCACCATGTTGCCGGCGAAGGGCTCGCCGTCAGGGGTGTTCAGGCACGACTCGGTGAGGAAGCTGGGCACCGACAGGCGGCCCGAATTGACCAGCGCGCGGGCGAACGGATAGTGCTCGGCAAGACCCAGCACGGCGTTGCGGAAGGTCTTGCTGACCGTGCTCTTGGGGGTGATGAAGTCGGTCGAGCGGGTCGAGTTCATGATGTTCTCGTCGGCGGCGAAGACGCGCTCCTCGCTGTAGCTGTCGAGCAGGGAGGCCGGCGCCTTGCCGTCGATCACCAGCTTGAGCTTCCACATCAGGTTGTCGGTGTCCTGGATGCCGGAGTTGGCGCCACGCGCGCCGAAGGGCGAGACCTGGTGCGCGGCGTCGCCGACGAAGAGCACGCGGCCGTGGTTGAAGCGGTTCATGCGCCGGCACTGGAAAGTGTACACGCTGACCCATTCGAGCTCGAACTCGCGGTCCTCATTTCCGTTGCCTCCGAGCATCGCCTTGATCCGCGGAATCACGTTCTCGGGCTTCTTCTCCTCTTCCGGGTCGGCCTGCCAGCCGAGCTGGAAGTCGATCCGCCAGACGTTGTCGGCCTGGCGGTGGAGGAGCACCGACTGGTTGGGGTGGAAGGGCGGGTCGAACCAGAACCAGCGCTCCGTCGGGTATTCCGCCTTCATGACGACGTCGGCGATCAGGAAGCGGTCGTAGAAGACCTTGCCTTCGATGTCCAGCCCCAGCATATGGCGGATCGGGCTGCGCGCACCGTCGGCTACCACCAGCCAGTCGGTGGACAGCGTGTAGGCGCCGTCGGGGGTCTCGACGCGCAGCGTGGCCTGCTCCGCGGCCGGGGTCACGCCGATGACATTGTTCTTGAAGCGGATCTCCAGGTTGGGCAGCTGGCGCGCACGTTTCACCAGGTAGTCTTCAAGGTAATACTGCTGCAGGTTGATCATCCCCGGGCGGTGGTGGTCGGGCTGCGGGCAGAGGTCGAAACTGAATACTTCCTCTTCACGGAAGAAGGTGCGGCCGACGTTCCACGACACCCCCTTGGCCACCATCTCCTCGCCGCAGCCGAGGCGGTCGAGCACTTCGAGCGCGCGCTTGGCGTAGCACACTCCGCGCGAGCCGATCGACACCGTGTCGTCGTTGTCGAGCAGCAGCACGCGCTGGCCCTGCTGGGCGAGGTCGATCGCCGCGGCCAGGCCCACCGGGCCGGCGCCGACGATCACGATCGGGTAATGGCCGTCGCGCTCCTCGGCGATCTCGGGGGGACGGACGTATTCGAATTTCGGGTATTTGAACGTGCTCAGCACGAGGGTCTCCTCCTGTTTTTCGATCGGTGCCGGTCGTGCGGCCTTACTGCTGCAGTGCGTGCCACATCTGCTGATCGCGCTCGGCAGTCCAGATGCGCGGGTCGCGGATGCCGCCGGCCTCGTCATGGGCGCGGGTGACGTCGAACGGCAGGCAGTGCTCGTAGATGAAGACCTGGCCGAACTTCGGGTCCATGTTCTTGCGCGTGTGGGCCATCGTCGCCTTCAGGTCCATGCCCTGCGCCACCGCTTCCTGTGCGCTGCGGTACAGCGTGGTCACGAAATCGCGGGTGTAGGCCAGCCCGGCCCGGACCTTGTCCGGCGTCATCAGCGCCGGGCCGCGGCCGGGGACGAGCTTGGCGAAGTTCATCGCCGCCAGGCGGTCCAGCGTCTGCGGCCAGTCGGCAAGGTAGGCGTCGCCGGTGTAGCAGGCGGCGTCGGCCTCGACCAGGTCGCCCGAGAAGCAGATGTCCTGGGCGGGCAGATAGACGATGGTGTCGCCCTTGGTGTGGCCGCGCCCGAGCTGCTTGATCTTCACTTCCAGCTTGCCCAGCCACAGCGTCATCTCGCCGGTAAAGGTCATCGTCGGCCAGGTCAGCCCGGGCACGCTCTCGACCGCCTGGAACAGGCGCGGAAAGCGGCCGATCTCGGAGTCCATGTCCTGCTGGCCGCGCTCGACGATCAGGTCCCGGGTGTCCTGGCTGGCGATGATCTGCTCGAGGCCTTCGTCCTTGTAGCCCGAGGCGCCGAGCACGCGTACCGCATGGTAGTGGGTGAGGACGACGTACTTGATCGGCAGGTCGGTGAGCTCGCGCACCTTGGCGATCACGCCCTGCGCCGCCACCGGGGTGGCGGTGGCGTCGATGATCATCACGCCGTCGTCGCCGATGATGACGCCGGTGTTGGGATCGCCCTCGGCGGTATAGGCGTAGGCGTTGTCCGAGAGTTTTTCCCAGCTGATCTGCTTTTCCTCGAGGTCGGCCTGGGAGGCGAATTGCTTGGTGTTCATGTTGGTCTCTCCGTTGTGGGTCGGGCGATGGGCAGATCATAAGCACGAGTTCGCTTATGGTCAATACGTTCGATATTGTTAAATTCTCTCGAACGCGCCATCATTGCCCTGGAGCACCGCACAGTGCGGACGGCTTCACGTTAATATCCGCGCGATTGGGAGAAGACGATGGCGGAAAGCAAGCGGACCGGATCACCGACAGACGACATGGCGGAGGCGCCGGGGACGGACGCGCCCGCGATCGAACGCGCCGACCGTCGCGGCATCCAGTCGATCGAAGTGGGCGGCGCACTGCTCCAGGCGCTGGTACGCAACCCCCGGCCGATGATGCTGAAGGATCTCGCCCGCGAAGCCGGGATGCCGCCGGCGAAGGCCCACCCTTACCTGGTGAGCTTCGGCAAGCTCGGCCTGATCGAGCAGGACGCCCATAGCGGGCGCTACGCGCTGGGTCCGTTCGCGCTCCAGATCGGCCTCACCGCGCTGCACGCGCTCGACCCGCTGAAGGCGGCGATGCCCGAAGTGGCGAAGCTCGCCGACGACATCGAGCTCAACGTGGCGATCGCGGTGTGGGGCAACCTCGGCCCGACCATCGTGCACATCGAGGAGTGCCGCAAGCAGATCCACGTCAACATGCGCCCCGGCACGGTGATGACGCCGCTGCTGCTGTCGGCCACCGGGCGCGTGTTCGCCGCCTTCCTGCCCGAGCGCATCATCCGTCCGCTGGTGCAGGACGAACTCGCCCGCTTTGCCGCCGCCGACCAGCCCGCCCTGCGCCTGTCCCAGCGCCACGCCGACGAAGTGCTCGGCGAAGTCCGCCGCCAGCGCCTGGCACGCGCGCTGGGCAATCCGATTCCCGGCATCAACGCCTTCTGCGCTCCGGTGTTCAATGCAACCGGCGGCCTCGCCCTGGCGATCACCGCGATGGGGCCGGCAGGCAGCTTCGACCCCGAGTGGGACGGCGACACGGCGACCCGGGTCAAGGCCTGCGCCGAGGAAATCGGCCGCCGGCTGGGAAACTGCGGCACCCCGAGCGCCATCCCCTGACGCCCCCTCGCCCCGGGCGCGCTCAGCCCTGCTTCACATAGGCGCCGCGGACCAGCTCGCACGCCGCCGCGGCCGGCACCGGGCGGCTGAGGTAGTAGCCCTGCACGACGTCGCACCGTGCGGTCTTCAGATGGACGATCTGCTCGAGCGTCTCGACCCCTTCGGCGACCACGCACAGGCCCAGCTTGTGCGCCAGAGCGACGATCGACTCGACGATCACCGCGTCGCTGGGGCGGTTGCGGATGTCGCACACGAAGGCGCGGTCGATCTTGATCGTCCCGATCGGCATCGAGCGGATGTAGTTGAGGTTGGAGAAGCCGCTGCCGAAGTCGTCGAGGGCGATCGACAGGCCGAGGCCTTCGAGTGCGGCCAGCACCCGGCCGGCCTGTTCGACCGATTCCACCAGCCCGGTTTCGGTGACTTCCGCTTCGAGCAGCCGGCCTTCGAGCGCGTGCGCCTCGAGTTCGTCCCGGATGAAGGCGCACAGATGATCGTCCTCCAGCTGGCGGGCGGACACATTGAACGCGATCGGCACCAGCGCCAGCCCCTCGGCGCGCCAGGCGGCCTGTTGCCGGATGCAGGCGCGCACGACCCACTTGCCCAGTTCGACGATCTGGCCGGTCTCCTCGGCAAGGGCGACGAAGTCCTTCGGGAAAATCAGCCCGTGCTCGGGGTGTTGCCAGCGCACCAGCGCCTCCAGGCCGACGATGCGGAAATCCGACAGCCGCACCTTGGGCTGGAAGTGCAGCACCAGCTCTCCTTCGGCGATCGCCCGCGGCAGGCGCTGCTCGAGGCTGAACAGCCAGTCGCCGGCGCGGTTGAGGGAGCTGTCGTAAAAAGTGATGCGGGCACCGCCCGCGCGCTTCGATTCGTACATCGCCGCATCGGCGTTGCGGCACAGGGTGCCGACATCGACACCGTCGCGCGGAAAGACGGCGATGCCGATGCTGGTGCCGACTTGCAGGTCGTGGCCGTCGAGGTCGGTGCAGGGCTGGCCGATCGCATCGACGAGCTTGGCGGCAAGCCGTTCGGCATCGGCGACATCCGAAAGCTCGGTCAGCAAGATGGCGAATTCATCGCCGCCCATGCGCGCGATCACGTCCGAGGCGCGCAGCGCCTTCCTCAGCCGTGCCGCGACCGCCTGCAGCAGCAGGTCCCCGACGTGGTGCCCGAGCGAGTCGTTGACGCCCTTGAAACGGTCGAGGTCGAGATACAGCAGCGCATAGTGGCGCGCATTCCAGCGCGCCTGCCGCAGGTGCTTCTGCCCCAGCTCGTTGAACATCCTGCGGTTGACCAGCCCGGTGAGGGGGTCGCAGGCCGCCGCCTCGACAGCACGTTTTTTCTCGTCCTCGAGCAGCACCAACCGTTCGCGCCCGCGTCGCGCCCCTTCGTCGAGCACGTGCAAGCGCGCTTCCTCGCGGCGCAGGACGAGCGCCAGCCACAGCACCGCCCCCAGCAACGCCATGCTCAGCGTCGCCAGCAGCGGCGGCCCCGACAGCGCCCGCGGCCGCGACAGCGCCGCCGGCACGGCCGGAACCGTTGCCCCGCCTTCGCCGAGAAGTCCGGCGACGCGCCCCGTCATGGCCAGCGCGATTTCCCGCGCGGGGAGGGCCGCCGCAGCCTGCGCGGAGTCGACGCGCGCCTGCCGCTGCTCGCCGACCGACCACCCCGCCACCGCGACGATCGCCAGCGCGATGCCCAGCGTCAACGCCAGCGGCAGCCGCCATCCGCCCTTGCCTGCCCAGCCCAGGGCGCAAGCGACGAAACCGCGATCAACGCGAACCGATGCCATCGAGACCATCCCCGCACAAAAAGAAGCCCGGGGATGGTGAGCCCTGCATGTTGCAGGGACGTGTCACGCGCGGGTCAGGCCGTCCGGGCAGGCAGCGCCTCGACCGCCGCGAGCAGGCGGTCGCGCAGGTGGTGCAGTTGCTCCAGCCCGGCACGCGCCTCGCCGGCGCGGCCGTCCGCATGCAATCCCACGAGGGTATCGCCGAGGGCGTGGATCGCGCCGTGCAGCGCACCGATCTCATCGAGCGCCGACGGCCGCTCGCCGCTACCGGACTGCGCATCCAGCCATTTGCCGAAACGGCACTGGTGCGCAGCCAGGACCGGCGGCGTGTCGCGGGCGCCGGCCAGATAAGCCTCGATGCGCGCCACCCAGGCGCGATGTTCGACGCACGCATACAGCCCGGGCAGCGCCTCCGGCGGCAGGCGCGGCGTCCGCACCCAGGTCGGCGCCGGGCGCCAGCGCGACACCCAGGGCAGGACCTCGCCGGCCGGCATCGGGCGGGCGATGGCATAGCCCTGCGCCAGCTCGCACCCCAGCTGCAGCAGCATCCGCCCGTGCGCTTCGGTTTCCACGCCCTCGGCCACGGCCTCGCGGTGGAATGCGCCGGCCAGCCCCATCACCCCCTCCAGGATGGCGAGATCGTCCGGGTCGTCGAGCATGTCGCGGACGAAGCTCTGGTCGATTTTCAGCGTCCCGGCGGAGAGCTGCTTGAGGTAGGTCAGCGAGGAATAGCCGGTGCCGAAATCGTCGATCGCGAAGCGCACGCCGAGCCGGGCGCATTCGTCGATGACCCGGGAGACGTGCTCGATGTCCTCGAGCGCCGAGCTCTCGAGCACTTCGAGCTCCAGCGCCTGGGCCGGCACCCGGGGATGGGCCTCCAGCAACGCCGTCAGTTCGTCGATGAAATCCGCCTGCTGCAGGTGATGGCCGGCGACATTGACGCTGACCGCGAGCAGCCGGCCCTCGGCCTGCCAGCGCTCGATCTGGGTCAGCGCGGCATCGATCACCCAGCGCCCGAGCTCGACTTCGAGCGGATGCTGGACGAGGTGCGGCAGGAACGCGGCCGGCGGCAGCAGGCCGTGTTCGGGGTGCTGCCAGCGGATCAGGGCTTCGGCGCCGAGCACCACGCCGCTGCGCATGTTGACCTTGGGCTGGTAATGGAGCACGAACTCACCGCGCTGCAGTCCCTCGCGGATGCGGTCGAGATGCCCGTGGCGGATACGCTGGCGGTCGTCCGCATCCACATCGAAAGCATGGTAGCGGTTCTTGCCGGCGAGCTTGGCCTGGTACATGGCCTGATCGGCCTGGCGCAGGAGCTGGTCGGGATCGACTTCCTCGCGCTGGGGGTAGGACGTGGTGCCGATGCTGCCCGACACCCTCAGCATCCGGTGGTCGATCTCGACCGGCTCGGCAATGGCGCCGAGCAGGCGCTGGAGCACGGCGTGGCCGCTCTCGCCCGGAAGCTGTTCGGTCAGCACCGCGGCGAACTCGTCGCCGCCGAGGCGGGCGACCGTGTCCTGTTCGCGCACGCAGGCCTTCAGCCGGGTGGCGATCTCGCTCAGCACGCGGTCGCCGGTCTCGTGCCCGTAAGCGTCGTTGATCGCCTTGAAGCCGTCCAGATCGATATAGGCGAGCACCACCCGCGCGCTCGCCCGCCGCGCATGCGCCATCGCCTGATCGAGGCGGTCCGCGAGCAGACTGCGGTTGGGAAGGCCGGTCAGTTCGTCGAAATACGCCAGGTGCTCCAGCCGGGCCTCGCTCTCCTTCTGCCGCGAGATGTCGGAAAACACCGCAACGTAGTGCCGGACCGCGCCATCGGCCCCGCTGACAGCGGAAATGGTCAGCAATTCGGGAAACACCTCCCCCGATTTGCGCCGGTTCCAGACCTCGCCTTCCCAGAACCTTTTCTCGTTCAGGTCGTGCCACATCGCGGCATAGAACGCCTGGTCGTGCAGCCCGGACTGGAGAAGGCGCGGGTTTTTGCCGAGGACTTCGTCACGCTCGTAGCCGGTGATCCGGGTGAAGGCGTCATTGACGTCGAGGATGCCGCCTTCCGCATCGGTGATGGTGATGCCCTCGCGCGCATGGCTGAACACGCTCGCCGCCAGTTCGAGGCGGGCTTCGGCCTGCTTGCGTTCGGTGACGTCCTGCAGCCTCGCCTGCACCAGGAGGCGGCCGTCGAGTTCGGTGCGGCTGAGGCGGATGTCGGCGATGAACAGGCGGCCGTCATCGACCCTCCGGTGGATCCACTCGAACGACGGCTTGCCGCCTTCGAAAGCTTGCGCAATGTACCGGTCCGCCGTGGTCAGAGAACTCTCGCCGCTGGCCTGCAGCTCGGGCGACAGGCGCGCCGGATGCACGCCCACGAGCGCGTCCCGGTCAGGCGCGCCGAACATGCGGACCGCCGCCGGGTTGCAATCGACGATGATGCCGCTGTCGATGACGAGGATGGCTTCGCCGGTCGACTCGAACAGGGTCCGGTAGCGGGCTTCCGAGTCGCGCAGCGCCACCGCCCGCTGGCGGACGCGCTGCTCGAGCAGCAGGTTGGCTTCGCTGAGCGCCTGTTCGGCCTGCTGCCAGCCCCGGCCGAAACGCAGCGCCATGGCCAGCCCGAGCAGGCCGGTCAGCACCACCACCGCGGCGAACAGCCCGGCCGTGCTCCATACGTGCGCCGCGATCTGGTCATAGACCTGCTGATCGTGCTGGAACAGGAACAGCCGCCAGCCGCTCGCCAGTTCGGCGTCGAACGCCCCCCAGGCCGTCTGTTCGCCATCGACCAGGCGCATGAAGCGGACCGGCGTATGCCGTTCCAGATCCGCCGCATGCGCCACTCCGCCACCGAACGGCAGGAAGAGATCGGTCGCATCCCGCCCCGCCGCGACATTGAAGCGGGGATGGGCGGCGAGCGCCGGCAGCCGCCCCTGCGCCAGGCGCGCCGGATCGCTATGGGCGATCGGCGTTCCCCGCCGATCGACCAGCACCGCCATTCCGAACGGAGCGATCCGGTCCCGGGCGAGGAGCCGGGACAAGCGCTCCAGATGCATCACTCCGCCCAGGTGCAGGATGATCGTCCCCCGTGCATCGCGTACGGGAAGATCGAACGCCACCGCCGGGACGCCGTCGGCGCCGACGAAACTCTCCGAGATCACCAGTTCGCCGGTGTTGCGGGCCTGCTGGAAATACGGCCGGTCGGCCAGGCTGTGCTGCTTCAGCCCGCGCTGCACGGAAAAAGGGTGGGCGAGGTAATGCTCCCCTTCGGGAGTGAGGACGAACAGCACCGAAAACACGCCCTGGGCCCGCAACTGTTCGAGAATGCGCCGCTTGCCCTCGTCGAGCGCCTCGGGCAGGCCGTTGATCGCCGGATCGATGCGGGCGCGTTCGGCCAGATGGCCGAACTCCGGCGCGCTGGCGGCGAGGCGCAGCTGGTCGACCGCGAAACCGATGTCCCGGTCCACGCCCGCAGCCAGCGCCGCGACCAGGCTGCCGTGGTCCTCGCTCCAGCGCGCATAGGCCCAGTCATCGAGCAGGCCGCGCAAAACGACCAGCACCAGCACCAGCGAAAGCAGGACCGGAACACTGACAATCGCAATGATGTGCCATCGTCTCAGCGGCATTCAGGCCTCTTTCCGGTCGTGGACTGGAACCAGTCTACAGGATATGCCGGAGCCGCACGCACGCAGCTTCTTCATGTCGTGACAAATTTCCCGTGCTCCCGGGCGAGCCAGGGCTCCCGCTCCGCCGCACCGACGAAGCGGGCATCGACCGCCGCCATCTGCGGGCAGCCGATCAGCCCCAGGGTGCGCGCCATTTCGGCACGCAGGATCTCCAGCGCACGCCCCGCCCCGGGCCCGCCGGCGGCCGCCAGGCCGTACAGCGTGGCCCGCCCCGACATCGCCGCGTCCGCCCCCAGCGCCCGCGCCTTGACGAAGTCGCTGCCGCGGCGCAGGCCGCTGTCGACGATCACCGTCATTTCCGCCCCCACCGCCGCACGCACCGCCGCCAGCTGCGCGATCGGCACCGGCGCAGTGTCGAGCTGGCGGCCGCCGTGGTTGCTGACGATCACGCCGTCAGCGCCCGCCGCCTGGGCGCGCAGCGCATCCTCGGCCAGCAGCACTCCCTTCACCAGCAGCTTGCGCGGCCACTGCCGGCGCAGCCGGCGCACCTCGTCCCAGGTGAGCGAAGGGTCCATCTGCGCAGCGAGGAAGGTGGCGGCGTTGCGTGCGCTGTCCTGGCCCGGCGGCAGCGCATCGCCCAGGTTGCGAAAGCGCGGCACGCCGTGCGGCACCAGCACGTCGGCCACCCAGCGCGGATGGAGGGCGACGTCGATCAGGTTGCGCGCGGACAGCTTCATCGGCGCGCGGTAGTTGCGGCGGTCCCACTCGCGGTTGCCGAACACCGCAGCGTCGGTGGTCAGCACGATCGCCTCCACCCCGGCACGCTCGGCGCGCCGGAGCACCGCGTCAAGATTGGCGCGGTCCTTGAATGGGTAGATCTGCATCCAGTGGCGCACCCCGGTGGCGGCAATTTCCTCCAGCGCCAGCGTCGACACCATGCTCTGGCAGAACGGGATCCCCGCCGCGCGCGCCGCCTCGGCGAGGAGGCGGTCGCCTTCGTGGGTGAGCAGGCCATTGAAGCCGGTGGGCGCGATCACCGCCGGCATCGCGATGGGCTCGCCGAACAGCGACACCGCCAGCTCGCAGCGCGACACATTGACCAGGGTGCGCGGCAGCAGCAGCAGTTCGTCGAAGGCGCGGCGGTTGTGTGCGAGGGTGAGCTCGTCGTCGGCGCCGCCTTCGAGGTATTCAAAGCAGAAGTTCGGCAAGCGGCGCGCCGCCATCGCCCGCAGCTCGGCGATGCTGTGCGCGCGGGCAGGGTCGCGGCCCCGGTAGAGGCGACGTTTCGGAGTCACGGGAGGACTTCTTCCACGGAGGAGAAGCGCCCGATTGTACCCGCGCCAGCACCCCGGTCGACGGCCCGCCGGCATGCGGCGGCGCCTTCCGTTCCGGCAGCGGACGTGCTTGAAGCGGTGGGATCCGCCCCTATATGAGCAACACCTGATTTTCCCGGAAGCGCACCATGTCCGATTCCCTGCATCTGGTCTGCCCGCACTGCGATGCCGTCAACCGCATCCCCGCCGCCCGCCTCGCCGACGCCCCCACCTGCGGCCAGTGCAAGCGCCCGCTGTTCACCGCCCACCCGGTCGAGCTCGACAGCACCCGCTTCGAGCGCCACCTCACGCGCAGCGACATTCCCCTCCTGGTCGACTTCTGGGCGCCCTGGTGCGGCCCCTGCCGCACGATGGCCCCCGCCTTCGCCCAGGCCGCCGGCCAGCTCGAACCCCGGCTCCGCCTGGTCAAGGTCGACACCGACGCGGAGCAGACCCTCGCCGCCCGCTTCGCCATCCGCAGCATTCCGACCCTGGCCCTGTTCCGGGGCGGGCGCGAAGTCGCGCGCCAGGCCGGGGCGATGGGCGCGGGAGAGATCGTGCGCTGGGTGCGCAGCCAGGGCGGGTGAGGGTCGGACGAAAAAGGCGATGAAAGCGGCTCCCTCGAATTTTGCTTTTCAAGACCAGCCGCCCGCGACGGTCACAGCTGGGTGGCTGCCGCTTCCACCTCGATCACCAGCGCCCCTCGCGCCCACGGGAAAGCCGCCTTGGCACGTTCGGCCAGCGCGCCCTCGGTGACGATCGCGCCGGTGCCGCGCAGGACCGCGCCTTGCCCGGGGCCATGGCTGCCCCGCACGGCGCGCGCGGCGACGAAGACCTGAACACGGTTGTCGCGCTGCAGGTTCTGCTCGGTCTGGTGGTAATAACCGGCTGGAAGAACCAGGCGGCGCCCCTCCACGCCGAGGCGGCGCAGGTAGTCGCCCCAGTTGCCGACCAGGTGCGGACCGTCCGGCCCCTGGGTGACGATGGTGAGGAATTCGGTATTGTCCAGGAGTTCCTGGATCACGGGTTCGATAGCGCTCATCACGGGCTCTCATGTGCAGCCGGGCGGAGGCACGGCAGCGCGCGCGGCCACCCCGGCATCGGGTTGAAGAAATCGACGCGGGCTCCCGCATCGGGAAACGTCTGGCGGTGGACTATCGGCGCAGTTCGCTGATCTGCGCTTGATTTCCATCAAATGAATCCAGCCCCCGGGGTTTCATAGAGAGAGCGCAAAACCCCTCCTGATTAGCAATGAACCTCAGCGGTCCGAATCGCGCGCTGCGGGAGCGGCCCGCAGTTGGCTGCGGCGACGAGCAGGCGCGTATGCAGTGCCCGGAGATCGAATCGGCGGTTGAAGCGGTAGGCGAAAGCGGCGAGGTAACGCGCCGCATACTTTCGGAAGTCGAATGCATGGTAGCTCCCGTTCAGACTGGTCTTGAGGTTGCCCAGCACGGTGTTGATCCACTGGAATTCGGGCAAGTCCTTCGGTTTGCGTCCAGCGACGACGGTCGGCTGATGCGTGCATCCAGCCGCCGTGACCGCACCGAAACACGCCAGCCCATCGGAGAACACAGTGCTGCCGGGGGCCAGATGCGTCGTCGCCCACTGCCCGATCGCCTGGAGGCTGAAGCCCGGTACGGGCGTGAGTTTGGCGCGCAAGGGGTGGCCGTCATCACTGAGGGAGACGGCGGCGACGAAAGGGACCTTGTTTTCCGAGCCGCGACCGACCTTGCCTCCGCTGCGCTCACCGCCGAGGTAGGCATCATCGATCTGGACCTGGCCTTCGAGGACATAGCGCTGCTCGCGTTCGGCCATCGCCTGCATCAGCTTGTGGTGGATCAGCCAGGCGGTCGGGTAGCTCACCCCCAGGTGCCGCTTGAGGGCGAGCGCCGACAGACCGGTCTTGGCTTGGCTGATGAGGTAGATCGCGAGGAACCACACGGTCAGGGCCAATTTCGTGCCCTGCATCACGGTGCCCGCGATCAGCGAGGTCTGATGCCGACAGGCCTGGCACTGGAACAGCGCGTGGGTTCGCCCGCGCACCCGGCTGTAGGCGGCCCCATCGCAACTCGGGCACCGAAACCCCTGCGGCCAGCGCGCCTGCTCCAACGCCGCCGCGCACTGCGCTTCGGTCCCGTAGCGCTTGAGAAACTCGGGCATCGACAGGCCGGGTTGAAACTGGATTCGGTTCATTGCCATGGCTCCACCTCTCACCAGATATACTGTACGTACATACAGTATAGGCCCGGCGACCGTGGCCGGCCAGCTTGGCTGATCATCATTGCTAATCAAGAAACCCCTTGACGGCGTTCCCTCATCGAACACAGAAGGCCCTCACAATTCCCATCATCACTTTTCCACATACGCCAAAGTCATGGCATTATGCTTTGGAAATGTGAAGACACAGATGGACGCCGGTGACCAGAGCCGGAATGGATGAAATCTCGAGAGACCTGCCGCTGATGTTCGCGCACTCAACCACCAATTCGGGCAGGTCAGACTGGCAGCCGCTGCGCAGTCATCTTGAAAATGTTGGACGTATGGCGAAGGAGCGTGCCGCCATTTTCGGGGCCCACACTTTAGCGGAAACCTCCGGGCTGCTCCATGACCTTGGCAAGTACACCGCAGACTTCCAGCGCCGCCTTGCCGGCGACGCGATCCGTGTGGACCACGCGACGCGCGGAGCGATGGTCGCGATCGAGCGCTACGGCCCGCTCGGCTATCTGATCGCTTATGCGATCGCCGGCCACCATGCGGGGCTCGCCAATGGGCTCGAGAGCGGCGAGCGCACCGCGCTGCGCGAGCGCCTGCGCGGCACGGGTCTGCCGCCCTTGCTACCACAGTGGCAAGATGAGATCCGCTTGCCGGAAGCCTTAGGCGAGCTACCCTTCACGGGCGGCGCGGCGGGCGGGGCGATGTTCCAAGCCGCATTCCTCATTCGGATGCTGTTTTCCTGCCTGGTCGATGCCGACTACCTGGATACCGAAGCCTTCTACGACCGCATCGCACCGCCGGATCAGCGGGGCGATCGCAGCCGGCTACGCGCCGTGGAACAACCGTCGCTGGAGGCGCTGCGCGAAAGCCTCGACGCCTCCCTCGCCCGCTTCAGCGCTGATTCCGACGTCAACCGCATCCGCGCGGACATCCTGGCGCATGTCCGGAATGGAGCGCAGCACACCCCCGGCCTGTTCTCGCTGACCGTGCCCACCGGCGGCGGCAAGACGCTGGCCTCGCTCGCATTCGCGCTCGACCACGCAATCCGCCACAACCTACGGCGGGTGATCTTCGTTATTCCCTTCACCAGCATCGTCGAGCAGAACGCCGCGGTATTCCGGCGTGCGCTGGGTGAACTCGGCGAAACCTCGGTGCTGGAGCACCACAGCGCTTTCATCGCTCCTCAGCTTTCCCGTGACGATGCCGAGCGCTACCAGGCACAGGAGAAGCTGAGCCTGTCGATGGAAAACTGGGATGCGCCCATCGTCGTCACCACCGCGGTGCAGTTCTTTGAGAGCCTGTTCGCCGCTCGGCCGTCGCAGTGTCGCAAGCTGCACAATATTGCCGGTAGCGTGGTGATTCTGGACGAGGCCCAAACCCTCCCACTGAAGCTGCTGCGTCCGGCGGTCGCCGCCATCGACGAGTTGGCGCGCAACTACCGCAGCAGTGTGGTGCTATGCACCGCCACCCAGCCTGCGCTGCAGGCGCCCGAGTTCGTCGGCGGGCTGGAGCGGGTCCGTGAATTGGCGCCCGAGCCACCCGCACTGTTCCGCAAGCTGAAGCGCGTCCGGGTGAAACATGTGGGCGAACTGGACGACGAGGCTCTGACCGACCGCATGCGCGCGCACGAGCAGGTGCTGTGCATCGTGAACAACCGTCGCCACGCACGTGCGGTGTTCCAGACCATGTCGGATCTGGTGGGCGCGCGCCATCTGACGACGCTGATGTGCGCTCGCCATCGCAGCGAGGTGCTGGCCGGCGTACGAGAAGACCTGCGGCAGGGGCGGTCGTGCCGGCTCGTATCCACAAGCCTGATCGAGGCCGGGGTCGATGTAGACTTTCCCCTAGTGCTGCGCGCGCAGGCCGGGCTGGACTCCATCGCCCAAGCCGCCGGCCGCTGCAACCGGGAGGGGCGGCGCGCTGTCGCGGCCAGCGAGGTGCTGGTGTTCTCCACCGCAAACCCCGACTGGGCGCCGCCGCCGGAACTCAAGCAGTTCGCCCAGGCCGCCTCGACCGTACTACGCAGCCATACCAACGACCCGTTGTCGCCGGCTGCGATCCAGGCTTACTTCCGCGAGCTGTATTGGCAGAAGGGCAGCGCAGCGCTGGACTGCACCGACCTGCTGGGGTTGCTGCAGCGCAGCCGCCCCGACAGCCTGCCGATGGAAACGCTGGCGGCACGTTTTCGCATGATCGAGTCGGTGCAGATGCCGGTGATCGTGCCCTTCGACAAGGTCGCGCGTGAGGCGCTGCAGGCATTGCGCTTCGCGGACAAGAGCAGTGGCCTCGCCCGCCGCCTGCAGTCTTATCTGGTCCAGTTGCCCCGCCAGGGCTTCGAGGCACTGCGCAAGTCGGGTGCGATCCAGCCGGTGGCGCCCGAGCGCTGGGGCGAGCAGTTCATGGAACTGACAGTGATGGATCTGTACGACGAATGTTTCGGGTTGAGCTGGGACGATCCGGCCTTCTTAAGCAGCGAATCCTTGATGTGGTAGTTACAGGAACTGGCACATTGATTGACGTACATTGAACTTCCTAGGAACGCCGACTAGGCTGAACTCACGATCAAAGGGGTTACATCGTGGAGCAGCCAAAGGCACCGGGGCCGGATTTGCACATCAAGTTTGAGCTGAGCTTTCGACGGCACCGAAAACCTTTACTGCCTTGGTTGGTCATCGGCATCGCGTTGATCGGAGTGATTGAAAGACTGGTGCGGATGTGGATTGAAACCTAGGTCGTTCAATGTGAGTACGTGGGAAGAAGTCCGCCCCTCATCGTGAGGGGCGGCTTGAGCCATAAAGGAGGTGGAATGGCTTTTGGGGCAAGGATTCTGGTCTGGGGCGAACGCGCCTGCTTCACGCGACCGGAGATGAAAGTCGAGCGCGTGAGCTATGACGTCATCACGCCTTCCGCCGCGCGCGGCATCCTGGAAGCGATCCACTGGAAGCCGGCGATCCGCTGGCACATCGACCGCATCCACGTGCTGAAACCGATCCGCTTCGAGTCGATCCGGCGCAACGAGGTCGGCGGCAAACTATCGCCAGCCAGCGCGGCGAAAGCGATGAAGGCAGGCAGCACCGCCGGCCTCGCCACCTTCGTGGATGAGGACCGCCAGCAACGCGCTGCCACCGTGCTACGCGACGTACGCTACCTGATCGAGGCCCATTTCGAGCTCACCAGCCGTGCCGGACCTGACGACTCCGTTGGCAAGCATTTGGACATCTTCAACCGCCGCGCGCGCAAGGGGCAGTGCTTTCATGCCCCCTGTCTGGGCGTGCGCGAGTTTCCCGCCAGCTTCGCACTACTGGAGGACGATGCGCCCGCGCCCTTGCCGGACGATGGCGTGGAAGCCGACAAGGATCTGGGCTGGATGCTGCACGACATCGATTTTTCCGACGGAATGACCCCGCGCTTCTTCCGCGCCCATATGCACGGTGGCGTGATCGAAGTGCCGCCGTGGCAGGCTGGGGAGGTGAAGGCATGATCCTGCAGGCCCTTGCGCGCTACTACCAGCGGCTGATCGAGCAGCGGGCAGATGGGGTCGCGCCCTACGGCTACAGCCCAGAGAAAATCAGCTACGAGATCGTACTTTCACCCGATGGCGGAGTGCTAGCGGTAAACGACATCCGTGACACCACCGGGAAGAAGCCGCAGCCTCGGGTGCTGGAGGTGCCCCAGCCCGAGAAGCGCACGGTCGGCATCAAGTCCAACTTCCTGTGGGACAAGACCAGCTATGTGCTCGGCGTCAGTGCCACCAGCAAGCGTGCCGACAAGGAGCACGAAGCCTTCAAGGTGCTGCATGAAAGTGCGCTAGCGGGCGCGCCGGACGAGGGCCTGAAGGCCTTGCTGGCCTTCCTGCAGCGCTGGTCACCCGAGCAGTTCCAGGCACCGCTGTTTTCCGACGAGATGCTGGACGCCAACCTGGTATTCCGCCTCGATGACGAACATCGTCATCTTCATGAGCGCGAGGCCGCGCAGACCCTGCGCGCCCGTTTGTTGGGCGGTGGGGAGAAAGGTGCCGGGCCGGCGGCAGCCGCCGAGGGAGTCTGCCTGGTGCACGGCGAATCTGCGCCCATTGCCCGCCTGCATCCTGCAATCAAGGGCGTGAACGGCGCCCAGAGTTCGGGGGCCTCTCTGGTTTCCTTCAACCTCGACGCCTTCACCTCCTATGGCAAGAGCCAGGGAGACAACGCGCCGGTGTCCGAGCAGGCGGCCTTCGCCTACACCTCAGCGCTCAACCACCTACTGCGGCGCAGCGTGGACAACCGCCAGCGCCTGCAGGTGGGCGACACGACGGTCGTGTTCTGGGCCGAGGCCGTCGACAACGGGGCCGATGCTCAGGCCGCGGAGAGCTTCCTCGCCAGCCTGTTCGCTCCGCCGGAGGACGCCAGCGAGGCCGAACGCCTGCGCGTGGTGCTCGACGGCCTGAGCGAGGGCAGACCGCTGGCGGAGCTCGATCCCAGCCTCGCCCCCGGCACCCGTATGTACGTGCTAGGTCTGGCGCCGAATGCCTCGCGGCTGTCGGTCCGCTACTGGCAGGTGGACACCCTGGAAGTGTTCGCCAAGCGGCTGGCCCAGCATGCGCAGGATCTGCACATCGAACCGCTGCCCTGGCGCATCGAGCCCACCGTGTACCGCCTACTGCTCGCAACCGTGCCCAACCGCGAAGGGGCAATGCCGAAGGCCGACGACGCTTTCGACAACCTGATCGGCGAAACCATGCGCGCCATCCTCAGCGGTGGCCTGTACCCGCGCAGCCTGCTCGCCAGCACCATGATGCGCATCCGCAGCGACGGCAATCTTTCCGGCATGCGTGCCGCGATCTGCAAGGGTGTCCTGGTGCGCGAGCGCCGCCTGGGCATCCGCACTTCCGACGAGGAGATCCCCGTGAGTCTAGACAAGCAATCGACCCAGCCCGGCTACTTGCTCGGGCGGCTATTCGCGGTGCTGGAGTACGTGCAGCGCAGCGCGCTGGGCGGACAGGTGAACGCCACCATCCGCGACCGCTACTACGGCGCAGCCTCGGCGACACCAGCCGCCATTTTTCCTGTGCTGCTTCGGAATACACAGAACCACCTGGGCAAGCTGCGCAAGGAGCGGCCCGGCCAGGCAGTGGTGCTGGAAAAGGAAATCCGCGAGATCGTCGAAGGCCTGCCGGATCGCTTCCCGCGCAGCTTGAAAATCGAGGATCAGGGCCGCTTCGCCATCGGCTACTACCACCAGTCCCAGGCCCATTTCACCAAGCGCGACGCGACCGGCGGCGCAGCCGAAAACACCGAAACCGAAGGAGCCATTTGATGACGGCCATCGCCCACCGCTATGAATTTGTCTATCTGTTCGACGTCACCAATGGCAACCCCAATGGCGACCCCGACGCCGGCAACCTGCCGCGCCTCGACCCGGAAACCAACCGCGGGTTGGTAACCGATGTCGCCCTCAAGCGCAAGATCCGCAACTTCGTGGCCCTGGATAAGGAAGGTGGCCCCGGGCACGCGATCTACATGCAGGAGAAGGCCATTCTCAATCTGCAGCACGAAAAAGCCTGGAAGGCATTGGACATTCCGCCCGACACCAAGGATGGCTACAAGAAACTGCCCAAGGACGAAGCCAAGGCGCGGGAGATCACCGCCTGGATGTGCACCAATTTCTTTGACGTGCGTACCTTCGGCGCGGTGATGACGACCGGGATCAATGCCGGTCAGGTGCGCGGTCCAGTGCAGTTGGGCTTCGCCACTTCGGTCGAGCCAGTGTTGCCGCTGGAAATCTCCATCACCCGCATGGCAGTCACCACCGAAAAGGAAGCCGAGGCGCAAAGCGGCGACAACCGGACCATGGGCCGCAAGCACATCCTGCCCTACGGCCTGTACCGCGCGCACGGCTTCGTCTCCGCCAAGCTGGCCGAGCGCACTGGTTTTTCCGATGACGATCTGCAGCTGCTGTGGCGTGCCCTCATCAACATGTTCGAGCACGACCGCTCTGCCGCACGCGGCGAGATGGCGGCGCGCAAGCTGATCGTGTTCGAGCACGCAAGCGCCATGGGCGACGCGCCGGCGCATGTGCTGTTCGACACCGTCAAGGTCGAACGCGCAACGCTGGAGGATGACGGCCCGGCGCGCAGCTTCGCCGATTACCGCGTCCACATCGATGCAGAAGCGCTGCCTCGTGGTATCAGCGTGCGCGAATACCTCTAAGCGAACGGAGTGCTGAAGGATGGAAGAAGACGACCTCATCCCGATCTCCGCCCTTCAGCATTACCTCTACTGCCCACGTCAGTGTGCGTTGATCCACGTCGAGCGTCTGTGGGCGGAGAACCGTCAGACCGCCGAGGGGCGCCTGTTCCACGATCGCGCCGACAAGCCGATGGTGGAACGGCGCCACGGCGTGCGCACGGTCACGGCAATGCCGCTCTCCAATGCCGAACTGGGCATCGCCGGCGTGGCCGATGCAGTGGAGTTCCACTCCAGCGACGAGGGCGAGTGTCCCTACCCTGTGGAATACAAGCGCGGCCGGCCCAAGGCGCATCGCGCCGACAAGGTGCAACTGTGCGCCCAGGCACTATGCCTCGAGGCCATGTTCGGCGTGAAAGTGGTGGAGGGAGCGCTCTTTTACGGCACGCCGCGCCGGCGGCAGGTCGTTGTGTTCGACGATGCATTGCGTAGCCTGACCCTGGCGGTCATTCGCGACACCCGCATCATGATCGCCGCCGGGCGCACACCGACCGCGACCTACGATGCCGGACGCTGTGACGCTTGCTCGCTGATCGATCTGTGCCAGCCGCGGCTGCTTGCGCGTGCTGCCGGAGTCGAAGGCTGGCTGCGCCGGCAGTTGAAGCACGAGGACTGAAGAATGCGCCGTCAACTCAATACCTTGTACGTCACCACCGAGGGCGCCTGGCTTAAGAAGGACGGCGCCAACATCGTCATGGAAGTCGAGGGCAACGAGCGCGCCCGTCTGCCCGCGCACATGCTCGAGAGCCTCGTCTGCATCGGCCGCGTGCTGGTCTCACCGCCGCTGCTAGGCTACTGCGCCGAACAGGGCATCAGCGTGTGTTTTCTGTCCATGAACGGCCGGTTCCTGGCACGCGTAGAAGGGCCCGTATCGGGCAACGTCCTACTGCGGCGCGAGCAATACCGGCGCAGTGACGATCCGGCTGGATGCGCCGCGATCGTGCGCAACCTGCTGCTGGGCAAGGTGCATAACCAGCGCGCAGTCGTGAGCCGCGCCGTGCGTGACCACGGCGACAGCGTAGATGAATCTGCCCGCCTTGCGCTTGCACGAGCGCGGGAACGGCTGCGGCGCATTGCCGAACGATTGCTGATCGAAACTGAACTGAATACACTGCGCGGCCTTGAGGGGGAAGCGGCCCAAGCCTACTTCGGCGTGTTCGATCACTTGATCCGAACGGAGAAACCTGCGCTACGTTTCAACGGCCGCAGTCGGCGACCACCGAAGGACGCCATCAACGCCTTGCTATCCTTCCTGTACACATTGTTGACACATGACTGCCGGTCGGCACTGGAGACGGCAGGACTGGACCCTGCTGTCGGTTTTCTCCACCGGGACCGCCCCGGCAGACCCAGCCTGGCTCTCGACCTGGTCGAAGAGTTTCGTCCGCTCCTGGCAGACCGCCTTGCCCTGTCACTGCTGAACCGCAAGCAACTGGATGAACGCGACTTCGTAACGCTCGACAACGGTGCAGTACTGCTCAAAGAGGGTTCGCGCAAGACCGTGCTGGCTGCCTATCAGGAACGCAAACGCGAGGAGTTGTGGCATGCATTCTTTGAGGAGAAGGCGCCACTCGGGCTCTTTCCTGCGCTACAGGCACAACTGCTGGCGCGCCACCTCCGTGGTGACCTGGACGCCTACCCATCATTCCTGTGGAAATAGGGCGCAGACATGATGGTGCTGGTAAGTTACGACGTCAGCACCCGGGAGACGGGTGGAGACCGGCGCCTACGCCGGGTGGCCAAAGCATGCCGAGACTATGGCCAGCGGGTGCAATACTCGGTGTTCGAGATCGAGGTCGATCCAGCTCAGTGGGTCATGCTGAAGCAAAGGCTGATCGACCTGATCGACCCTGTTCAGGACAGCCTGCGTTTCTACTATCTCGGCAAGCACTGGCAAGCTCGGATCGAGCACATCGGCGCCAAGGCTGTACTCGATCTCAACAGCCCACTGATCTTATGACCGATCCAAGATGTCAAGTGCGAACCTGAAGCTCCGTGCAAATTCCCAGCCCATTCGCGCTTGTCTTATGAGTTTGATCTAGAACGGTTTCCACTGTGATATCGAGTTTGTAGAAGATGTGCTGAGACCCATTTATGGGTAGCTCGCCGAAATAGCCAGAATTACGCTATAAATTCAGCATGTTACATTGACGCGGTCGCGCCCCGCACGGGCGCGTGGATTGAAACGCGTACTGCTCGATGCGCTTCACGCGGGCGCCCTCGTCGCGCCCCGCACGGGCGCGTGGATTGAAACCCTCTTGCTCCGACAGCGTAACGTCCGGGAATGCGTCGCGCCCCGCACGGGCGCGTGGATTGAAACCCGATCAGGTCGAGCGTGCGCTCGCGCGGATACAGGGTCGCGCCCCGCACGGGCGCGTGGATTGAAACAGCCCGGATGCCTTCATGTCGTCGGCCAGTGCCACGTCGCGCCCCGCACGGGCGCGTGGATTGAAACCGTGCTTGGGGAAGTGGTTGAGATAGACGTTCAGGGTCGCGCCCCGCACGGGCGCGTGGATTGAAACATGCGTAGGCCTCGGTCTGCATTGCGCGCCCGCCTGTCGCGCCCCGCACGGGCGCGTGGATTGAAACCGCGACGGGCAGCAGGTTGCCGGCGTCGAAGGCGACGTCGCGCCCCGCACGGGCGCGTGGATTGAAACAAAAAGAAGGTCGAGACAGGATTGCGCACCAGGTAATCGGTCGCGCCCCGCACGGGCGCGTGGATTGAAACACGTACATGCGCTGCTCGGGCTGGGCCGTGGCGGCGAGTCGCGCCCCGCACGGGCGCGTGGATTGAAACCTTGATGGCGCCCTCGAGGTTCCGCGACCAACCCTCGTCGCGCCCCGCACGGGCGCGTGGATTGAAACAATATTGAACCTGTCGGTTTTGGTGAGTATTTCGGGTCGCGCCCCGCACGGGCGCGTGGATTGAAACGCCGGCGGCGATCGGTTCGACCCGGTCGAGCTCGGGTCGCGCCCCGCACGGGCGCGTGGATTGAAACCTCGAAAACGCAGTGGAAGTACCCAAAGGACGTCGTCGCGCCCCGCACGGGCGCGTGGATTGAAACACACCGGATGCCATGTCGATATGCTCGCAGTTCCCCGGGTCGCGCCCCGCACGGGCGCGTGGATTGAAACGCCCGCCCCGCAACATCCACCTTCCCGACCCCGCGTGTCGCGCCCCGCACGGGCGCGTGGATTGAAACGTGTTTTGACGATTGGAATTATTCCGATGGTTCCGTCGCGCCCCGCACGGGCGCGTGGATTGAAACCAGTTTGACCTGAAAGACGAGGATGGAGAAGTGCGTCGCGCCCCGCACGGGCGCGTGGATTGAAACGGCGAGCTGGGCGCGGACATGCCGGCCACCGAGGGTCGCGCCCCGCACGGGCGCGTGGATTGAAACTCCTGTAAACCCTCACCTATTGGCGCCCTCTCGAGTCGCGCCCCGCACGGGCGCGTGGATTGAAACACGACGGCTACGTGCAGTTTGAACTGCGCTCCAGTCGCGCCCCGCACGGGCGCGTGGATTGAAACCGGCGGAGGCGGCCTGATGCTCTGCGCGGAAGTCGGTCGCGCCCCGCACGGGCGCGTGGATTGAAACGTTCCAACCCGGCCGCCGGTTGTTTGCCGACGACGGGCGTCGCGCCCCGCACGGGCGCGTGGATTGAAACCGCGTTGTCCGTTGCGACATAGTCAGGCTGATGCGTCGCGCCCCGCACGGGCGCGTGGATTGAAACTTGACCGCGACGTTGCCCACGCTGGCGCTCGATTGTCGCGCCCCGCACGGGCGCGTGGATTGAAACTCCAGCGGCTGGTCGAAGGTCAATCGCCGTGTGGTCGCGCCCCGCACGGGCGCGTGGATTGAAACCAGCAATTCATCCTCGACCTCGAAAAGTCCATCGCGTGTCGCGCCCCGCACGGGCGCGTGGATTGAAACATCCGGGGCGTGGCTCTCCCCCCTCACCTCCCCGGGTCGCGCCCCGCACGGGCGCGTGGATTGAAACTCGGTTCGGTTGGGCTCATGCGGCTGGCTCATCGGTCGCGCCCCGCACGGGCGCGTGGATTGAAACTTCGTGATGACGGCCATGACCTTCTGCCCGTCGAGGGTCGCGCCCCGCACGGGCGCGTGGATTGAAACGTTGGTCACCTCGATCAGGTGGGCGATGATGTCGAGTCGCGCCCCGCACGGGCGCGTGGATTGAAACGTACATCAGAGGCAGCGATGCGCTGATGTCGTACGTCGCGCCCCGCACGGGCGCGTGGATTGAAACTCTGCAACGTAGGTTTGCCAGGCCGTACAGGCCACGTCGCGCCCCGCACGGGCGCGTGGATTGAAACGAGCCCACCGACCCGCAGTACCAGCGCACTGAATCGTCCCGCGCTGTCGCGCGGATTAAAACTTGCTCGGGTACACGACATCACCACCGTCGTTGCTGTCAGCCACCTTGTTGTCGTCTCTGCCAACCTATCCCATCTGCACGCTGGGACCGTTTTCCATCCCCCGCCAATGCACGACTTCGAGGCGGCCGTCGAAGTGTTCGACGACCGCGCTGCACGAGTCGACCCAGTCGCCGCAGTTCAGGTAGCGGACCTTGCCGATCCGGCGGTCGGAGGCCCAGTGGATGTGGCCGCAGATCACCCCATCCACGCCACGCAACTGGGCGGCGTGCGCCATGCTGTCCTCGAAGTCGAAGATGAAGCCCACCGCCTTTTTCACTTTCTGCTTCGCGTACCCGGCCAGCGACCAGTAGCCCGGCATGTGCAGCAGCCGGCGTGCCCGCGACAGCAGATGGTTGAGCCGGACCAGGGCGTTGTAGGCGACATCGCCGAGCACCGCCACCCAGCGGTGGTGACGCGTGACCTGGTCGTATTCGTCACCGTGGATCAGCCAGTAGCGACGGCCATCGATCGTCTCGTGTTCACATTCGGATTCCACCCGGATGTCGCCGAAGGTGATGCCGGCGTAATCGCGCAGGGCCTCGTCGTGGTTGCCGGGGATGAAGACCACGGTGCAACCGTGGCGGGCGCGGCGCAGCACCTTCTGCACCACGGTATTGTGCGCCGGAGCCCACTGCACGCTGCGGTTCATCGCCCAGAAGTCGATGATGTCGCCGAGCAGGTAGAGGTGCTCGGATTCGAACTCCTTCAAAAAGGCGAGCAGGTTTTCGGCCTGGCAGGCGCGCGTGCCCAGATGCACGTCGGAAATGAAAACGGAACGCACCGCCGGCATCAGTCGGCACGCCCTCCGGCGCCAGTCGCAGCCGGCCACGGCTGCGCAGCCCCACCGCGGCGCCAGGCGCGGAGCAGCGCATCGGCAAAAGTGTCGACGACGTGCCCCCAGCTCAGGCCCTCGGCGCTGCGCCGCGCAGCCTCCCCCAGCTCGGCACGAAGCCGGTCATTTACAGCCAGCTGGATCGCCCGTTCGATGAAACCGTCCTCATCACCGCAGCGCACCACGGCGCCGTTGTCCAGATCCCGGATCGTTTCGGCGGCGGCGGCGTAGCCGTAGGCCAGCGTACACACGCCGCTCGCCATCGCTTCCAGGGTGACGTTGCCGAACGTTTCGGTCTGGCTGGGAAAGAGAAACAGGTCGGATGAAGCGTAATGTGCGGCCAGGTCTTCACGGTGCCGGGTTCCGGCCAGGACCGCATCGGGGCAGGTACGGGCCAGCGTATCGCGCAAGGGGCCGTCACCGACCAGGATCAACCGGGCATCGGCCCGCTGCTCACGGATCGCGGCAAAGGCGCGCAGCACCAGGCCGAGGTTCTTTTCCGGGGCGAGGCGTCCGACGCTGATCACGGCGAGGCCGTCAGGGGCAAGGCCCCAATCCCGGCGCAAGGCTTCGCTGCGCCGCAACGGATCGAACAGCGCAGTATCGACTCCGCGCCCGATGGCTTCCACCCGTGCATACCCCTGGTCGCCCAGGCTGCGCACCAGCTCGGCCGTCGGCACATAGGTGGTGGCGCTGCGGTTATGGAAACGGCGCAGATAGGCGGCCACCGGCCGGCGCAGCCAGCCGATGCCGTAATGCGCGCTGTAACGGTCGAAATTGGTATGGAAGTCCGATGTCACCGGCACACGCAGCGTGTTCGCCACGGTCACCGCGCTCCAACCGAGGGGGCCTTCGGTCGCCACGTGCACCAGGTCAGGACGCCGCCGCGACCACTCGCGCAGCAACCGGGAGCGGGCCGGCAGACCGAACCTGAGCCCATCGTAGCGCGGCAGCTTCAAGCCCCGCACCAGCACTTCATCGAATCCATGCGCGCCCGCCGGGGTGGAGTCGGAGGCCTGACGCGGACGCACCAGCTGCATGTCGTAGCCGCGCTCGACCAGGCCGTCGACCATCCGTTCGAGCGTCATGGCCACCCCGTTTACTTCGGGCGGAAAGGTTTCGGTCACCAGCGCGATGCGCAGGCGGGATGGCGGACAGGGTGCTTCCGTCGTGCAATCGAGCGCTCTCATGGCGCTGCAGCGTAGGCGACCCGCAATACAACTCGGTTACGCCGAAATTGCGCGCCCGTTAAACCAACCCGCACGGCAACTCGTGCACTTACCGCCGCCATTGCCGCGCCCCTGATGCAACGATAAGCTAAACTTCAGCGCCGGCCCGCCAGGGGTCTGCCACCCATCCGTCGCACGCATTCGGAAGCACCGGAACACATCATGCCCACCTGGGGACACGGACTACGGGCAAAATCCGCCCTCGCCCTGCTGCTCGCCTGCCTGCTCGCGCTGCTGCCGGCGGCCTTTTTTGCCTGGCGGGCATTCGACGAGGTCAAGACCCATCTGGGCGAAGGCTATGCGCGCAACTTCACCGAGTTGCATCGCCAACGCATCCTCGGCCCGATCGCGCGCGAACTGGCGCTCGCCCACCGCCTGGCCGACTCGGTGGCGATCCGCCACTGGCTGCGCGACGAGCGCGACCCCTCCCGCCAGGCGCAGGCGCGGGAGGAGGCGGAAGGCTTTCGCCGGGCGTTCCGCGACCACAGCTACTTCCTCGCCAGCAGCGGCTCGCTCGACTACTACTACAATGACCCGGCCCAGGATTACAGCGCCGCGCCCCGTTACCGGCTCGACCCGCAGAAAGCCGACGACGCCTGGTTCTTTTCCACGCTCGCCGCCGCCCCCCGCATCAACATCAACGTCAACCCCGACCGCTGGCTGAAGCAGGCCAAGGTCTGGCTCAATGTCGTCATCGAAGACGACGGCCGCCGCCTGGGCATCGCCGGCACCGGCCTGGATCTGTCGCGCTTCATGAAGGAATTCATCGACGCCGGCATTGCCGGCCTGACGCCGATGATCATCGACCGCAGCGGCGTGATCCAGCTCCACCCCGACACCCGCCTGATCGCGCTCGGCTCGGGCGCGCGCCACGATGCCGAAGCGCGCACCCTGGCCAGCCTGCTCGCCGACGCCGCGGAGCGCGACGCGCTGCACGCCGCCCTCGACCGCGCCGCCGCCACGCCGGGTACGGTGGAGCAGCTGTGGGTGACGCTCGATGGCGGCCGGCGCCTGCTGTCGCTGTCCTATCTGGACGAGCTGCGCTGGTACGTGCTGACCGCGGTCGATCTCTCGGTGGCCGAGATCGTCGATCGCGGCTGGGTCCAGGGCGCGGCGGCCGGCTTCGCGCTGCTGATCGTGCTGATGCTGGCGAGCTTCAGCTTCGCCGTCGACCGCCTTGTGCTGCGCCCGCTGAAAGCCCTTCACCACTCGGCGCTGGCCCTCACCCGCGGCGAAACCGTGCGCCTGCCCCCGCCGGGCAGGGACGAACTCGGCGACCTGTCGCGCGCCTTCGGCACCATGGCGGCAAAGATCCGCGCCCACACCGATGAACTCGAGGACAAGGTGCGCACGCGCACCGAGGCGCTGCAGGCGGCCAACACGGCGATGAGCGCGGCGCAGAAAAAAGTCCGCGATTCGATCGAATACGCCAGCCTGATCCAGCGCGCGCTGCTCCCCGACCAGCGCCTGAGCGAACTCCTCGGCCCCCATCACTTCGCCCTGTGGCGGCCGCGCGACACCGTCGGCGGCGATTTCTACCTGTTCCGCGCCGAAGGCGGGCACAACCTGCTGGGCATCGTCGATTGCGCAGGCCATGGCGTGCCCGGCGCGCTGATGACGATGCTGGCGCGCGCCGCCTTCGACGACGCCATGAACCGCATCGGCCTGGAGCGGCCCGCGGCCCTGCTCGCCCATGCCGACCGCACCCTGCGCGGGATGCTGCAGGCCTCGCAGCTGCCGCGTGCGATCGCCACCAACATGGACGCCGGCCTGGTGTGCGTGGACCGCGGCACACGCCGGATCCTGTTCGCCGGGGCGAAGATCTCGCTGTACTGGAGCGACGGCGACACGGTGGCGGAAATTCCCGGCGTGCGCCGCGCGCTCGCCGACCGCCGCCAGGCCGAGTTCGTCGAGCACAGCCTCGCCCTGCCGGCGGGTGCGACCTGCTACCTGGTGACCGACGGCTATCTCGACCAGGCCGGCGGCGAACATGGATTCGGCCTCGGCAACAGCCGTTTCGCCGAACTCCTGCGCAGCATCGCACAGCGGCCGATGGCCGAGCAGGCACAGGCCCTGGACCAGGCGCTCGATGCCCACCGCGGCCACCACCCGCAGCTGGACGACATTACAATTCTTGCATTCCGCATCGACTGAGCCCACTGTTTACCCCGCCTGCGCATCAGGAGCCCCACCTTCATGGAATATCTCGACCTTTTCGGCCTGCGCGACCTGTTCAACCGCAACCGCATCCTGCTGTGCTTCAACGGTCCGATCTCGCGCAGCCTGATCGAGGAAATCGGCCACGCCCTGAAAAACTACCTGCAGGCGCAGAACGCCACCCCCTCGGCGGCGATGGACGTCTTCGGCGTGTACATCGAAATGACCCAGAACATCCGCCACTACGCCGCACTGCGGCAGTACGGCGAAGAGGACAGCGCGGCCACCATCATCGTCGCGCACCAGCCGGACGGCGCCTACCTGGTCCAGGCCGGCAACCTGGTCGAAGCCGGCGACGGGCCCCTTCTGATGGCCCGCATCGATGCGCTGTCCGGCATGGACAAGGCCGAACTCAAGGCCGCCTACAAGGAGCAGCTGCGCAAGCCGCGCGATGCCGCGCTCAGTTCCGGCGCCGGGCTGGGCCTGCTCGACATCGCGCGCAAGTCCTGCCAGCCGCTGTCGGCCAGCGTCAGCGCGGCGAGCGACGGCAAGGTGTTCTTCAGCCTGAGGGCGGTCATCTGAAACTCCGCCACATCCCCTACCCGACCGAAAAAACGCCATGACGATCCTGAACATCCCCGGAACCCAATCGACTCCCACCATCACCGCCGACTGGGAGGCCGGCCTGCTGAAGATGGACGGCGACTCCTACCCCGAGAACTCGTTCGAATTCTTCGGCGAGATCCTCGTCTGGGTCGAGCGCTTCCTCGCCGAAACCTCCCGCCCCCTGCGCCTCGATCTGCAGCTGATTTACATGAACACCAGCTCGGTGAAGGCGATGATGGACATCTTCGACATGCTCGAGGACGCCCATGTCCGCGGCCGCGAAGTCCGCGTCGACTGGTACTACCATCCGCGCAACGAGCGCGTGAAGATGCTCGCCGAGGAATTCCGCGAAGATTGCAGCTTCCCCTTCGAGATCGCCGTCCAGCCATCGTGAACACCGCCGCCGACACCCCGCTGTCGAGCGGCCCGGCCCTGCTCGACGAGATCCGCGCGCTGCTCGACGACCCGGCGCTGCGCGGCGACCCGCTCCATGCCCCGCTCGCGCAGCTCCATGCGCTCGCCCGCGAACAGCACGAACGCATGGCCCGGCTGATCCGCATCTCCGACGGCTATCACGACTGGTCGCAAAGCCGCGCCGAAGACCTC
Source organism: Thauera aromatica K172 (assembly GCF_003030465.1). GTDB lineage: Bacteria > Pseudomonadota > Gammaproteobacteria > Burkholderiales > Rhodocyclaceae > Thauera > Thauera aromatica. Next base: position 3,248,608 of record NZ_CP028339.1, read on the forward strand.
AACGCCCGCTTCGACCACCACGTCCGCCGCCTGGAAAAGCTCGCCCGCATTTCCGACCGCTACCAGAATTCGCTGCGCGAACTCAGCGAGAGCCTGCGCGAAGCGTCGATCACCGACGCCCTGACCGGGCTGCGCAACCGTCGCTACCTGATGGAGCGCCTGCGCGAGGAAAACGGCCTCGGCAAGCGCAGCGCCCAGGTCTATTCGCTGGCGATGGTCGATGTCGATCGCTTCAAGGCGATCAACGACCGTTTCGGCCACGAAACCGGCGACATCGTGCTCCACCGCATCGCCGGCGCCCTGCAGGGCGCAATCCGCGAACACGACATCTGCGGACGCTGGGGCGGAGAGGAATTCCTCCTGATCCTGCCCGGGACGCCGCTGGCCGACGGTTGCCACCTGGTCGAGCGCCTGCACACACGGATCCGCGACCTGTACATCGATGCCGAGCCGGGCGGCGGCATCCAGGTTTCGATCAGCACCGGCCTGACCGAGTATCGCCCCGGCGAGGCGCCCACCCACACGCTGGCGCGGGCCGATGCCGCATTGCTGCAGGCGAAGGAGGGCGGGCGGGACCGACTGGTCGCGATCTGAACGCTCCCCGCCCCGGGCTCCTTCCGACCGCAGCCTGATCGCCGCTCAAGGAACCAGGGCGACGCTGCCGGCTGCGGCCGCTGCCGGCCCGCTCCGCACCGAGCGGGCCGGCAGCGCATCGCCTGCACCTTCCTCCACCGGCTCCCACAGGGCGCGGTAGGTCGCGCTGTAGTTCATCAGCTGCTCGGACATGCGCGCCAGGCGGTCGGGCGGACGCGGCGCCCGCAGCGGACCGATCGCCGAATACCCCAGGCCGGCGCGCCCGCCCTTCACCTGCAGCCCGATCAGGTCGAGGATGGTCGGCAGCATGTCGAAGTGGGTGACTTCGTCGGTGTTCTTGGCCAGCCGCCGGTCCTTGCCGATCAGCAGGTTGAACACCCGCCTCTGGGAATTCTGGATCAACTTCGGATAGGAGGTGTTGCCCATCGCCAGATGGTCGCCCTGAACGACGATCGCCACTCGCTCGAGCCCGCCACGGGCGATGATGTATTCGACGAAGTCCGCCACCAGCCCGGCGGTGCACTCGACGATGCCGTCGAAATCGCCATAGCCCTGCTGCGCACACTGCGGGGAGAGGTGGCCGTAGGGGTGATGGGTGTCGATGGTGAGGACGTTGAGGTTGAACGGCCGGCGCGACTTCATCAGCCGGTCGAACTCGGCGCGCGCATGGCGGAACAAGTCGTCGTCGCGCAAGCCCCAGCCGCTCATGCGCTCGGGCGGTTCCCCGGCGGAAATCCACTCCTCGCGCCCCATCACTTTCTCGTAACGATGGTCGCGAAAGAACTTGCCAACCCCGGCAAAAGCCAGGCTGGAGCCGTTGAGGAACACGTTGCGGTAGCCTTCCGCAGCGAGGATGTCGCCCAGGCAGCGCGCATTCGGCAGGTAGCGTTCGATCTTTTCGCCCTGCATGTTGCCGCCGAACATCGCCACCGATTTCAGCGGCAGGCCGCACTGGGTCGCCACCAGCCCGGCGATGGTGAAGTGCGCGCCCATCATCTCGTGGTAGTCGTCGAAGGACACCACTCCCGGACGCGACTTCAGCGCATTGAGGCGGTGCAGCAGGTCGCGGCCGAACAGCGCCGGATCGGAATAGGTGCTCTCCAAGCTTTCGACGTAGATCAGCACCAGGCTCTTCGGCGCTTGCCGGCCACGGACGAGGCCGACCCGGCCGGGATCGACGTAGGTATCGGAAAAGTAGTCCTCGCCGAAATAGGCCCGCACGTAGCGCGCCACCGAGAAGCTGTCGACGAAGAAGGCCGCCCCCGCGCCCAGCACCACCAGCGGCACGATCCGCGGCAGCGTGTGGCGCGCCCCGCGATGGACCCATTCGCCCAGCCAGTGGCCACCCGCCCGCAGGCGGTCGCGTACCGCATGCAGCAGCGGCAACGGCCAGCCCGTGCCGCGGGCGTGCACGCGGCCGACCCAGCCGTCCACCGCCCACAGCAGCAGCGCCAGCAGCAACGGCAGGGCCAGGCCGCGCCACAGGAAGCGGCGGGTGAGCTCGGGGTCGCTGGTCAGCACGCCTTCGGAGCCGAAGCGCAGGTGGTAGAGCACCTGGTCGATGCTGACCGAGCCGAACTCGTCGGTCAGCCAGCGCGGCACCGCATACAGCAGACAGCCGGCCAGAATGGCCAGAAATCTGAGCATTTTCCCGACACCCATCTTGCCCCCGCGCACGCAAGCCCCTGCGCGTACCTCGGATGGAACGCACGCAGAAGGTGCGCAATGCTACCGCAACAAATCCGTCATCGAATCCTCATCTTTGTGTCGACATGCAGCGCACGCCGCCGCCGAAGCGGGAAAGCGCGGAACGGCGGCGCGCCCGCTCAGCAGCTCACCACGGCACGGTTGATGATCACCCGCGCATCGACCACGGCATAGCCGTCGGGGTAGGCGATGACCGGGTTGAGGTCGAGCTCGGAGAGTTGCGGATAGGCGCTGACGATGCTCGACACCTTCAGCAACAAATCGACCAGCGCCGCCTTGTCCACCGCCGCCTCCCCGCGCACGCCTTCCAGGATGCGGCGCCCCTTGAGCTGGTCGACCATCGATTCGGCGTCGAAGCGCGACAGCGGAATGGCGCGGAAGGCGACATCCTCGAGGATCTCGACGAAGATGCCGCCCAGGCCGAACATCAGCACCGGGCCGAAAATCGGGTCGCGCACCACGCCGACGATGGCTTCGGTCCCCTTGCGCGCCATCGGCGTCACCAGCACGCCGCGGATGTCGGCGTTCGGGTCGTAGGCCCGGCAGCGGGTCATGATCCGGTCGTAGGCTTCGCCCAGCGCCGCCTCGCCAACCAGATTCAGCACCACGCCGCCGGCGTCGGACTTGTGCAGGATGTCCTTCGACACCACCTTCATCGCCAGCGCCTGGCCGCCGAAATGCGCCGCCGCCGCGGCCAGCTCGTCGGCGCCGTGCACCACCCGCTCCTCAGCCACCGCCACCCCATGGGCGCGCAGCAGCGCTTTCGCCTCGAACTCGTAGAGGTCGCGGCCTTCGTTCTGGGCACGCGCGAACATCGCCTGCATGTCCTCGACCGGCGTCACCCCGGGCTGCAGCGGCTGGCCGTGCTGGTGGGCGAGGTAGGCGCCGCGCTCGCCGAGCGCCTGCAGCACCCGCACCGCGTGTTCGATCGAGGCGTACACCGGCAGCCCGGCCTCGTGCAGGCGGCGCAGCGCCGGCGGCTTGACCGGCGCATAGAGGCTGTAGATCACCAGCGGTTTGTCGATGCGGCGGGCGAGCTCGATCATCGACTCCGCGGCGCGCATCTCCCCGCCGAGGAGGGACTCGGCGAAGCGGGTGTGGTAGCCGCCGAACATGCCGACGAGGAACACCGCATCGACGCTGTCGTCCTCGGCGGCGATCTCCATGCAGCGCGCCAGCACTTCGGGGTCGGCATCGGAGCTGCCGGCAACATCGACCGGGTTGGCGAGCGAGGCCTGCGGCAGCAGGATCGCCGCCAGGCGCTTGCGCGTCGCTTCCGACAGCGGCGCCAGCTCCAGCCCGGCTTCGGACAGGCGGTCGGAGGTGATCGTGGCCTGGCCGCCGCCGTCGGCGATCACCGCCACCCGCTTGCCGCGCGCCTGCTGCAGCAGGCCCAGGCCTTCGGCCACCGGCAGGATGCGGTCGGAATGGTGGACGACGGTGACCCCGACCTGGCGCAGCAGATCGACGGTCATCGCATAACTGCCGGCGAGCGCCCCGGTGTGCGAACTGGCGGCCTTCTTGCCCAGCTCGGTGGCGCCCGACTTGTACACCACCACCGGCTTCAGCGGGGTGATCTCGCGCGCCGCCTGGAGGAAGCGCTGGCCATCGCGGAAGCCTTCGACGTACAGGGTCGCGACCCGGGTGCGCTCGTCCTCGCCAAGGTAGCGCAGGTAGTCGTTGAAGCCGATGTCGGTCTGGTTGCCGGGGCCGACGTAGGTGGAAAAGCCGACGTGGCCGTTGTGCTCGGCCTCCAGCACCAGCGCCAGCAGCATGTTGCCCGACTGCGAGATGAAGCCGATGTCGCCGGCCTTGATGTTGCGCAGGTCGAGCAGGTTCACTTTCTTGTGCAGGTTGAACATGCCCGAGGTATTGGGGCCGATGATGCGCACTCCGCCCGCGCGCGCCGCGTCGAGCACCTGCTGCTCGAGCTTCGCCCCTTCCGCGCCGGTCTCGCGAAAGCCCGCGGCGAGAATCACTGCGCCTTTGACGCCCTTGCGCCCGCACTCGGCAATCAGCCCGGGCAAGGTCGCAGCCGGCGTACAGATCAGCGCGAGATCGACCGCGCCGGGAACGTCATCGAGGGTCGGGCAGGTCGGCACGCCGAGGATCTCGGACACTTTGGGGTTGATCGGGTAGATCCTGCCGGCGTAATCCCCCTTGATCAGGCCGACCATCGCCTTGTAGCCGCGCTTGGTCGGGTCGGCCGAAGCGCCGATGATGGCGATCGAATCCGGGGCGAGGAAGTCGTGCAGCGGGCTGCGGTGGGCGGAGGCCGCAAGTGCGGTGTCGTGCGTGCTCATGTCATTGCCCCCGGAACACCGGTGCGCGTTTCTCGGCGAAGGCATCGACGCCTTCCTGCCAGTCGCGGGTGGTGCCGACGAACATCATGCCTTCGAGTTCGGCGGTGAGGCAGGCGTCGAGGGTGCGCTCGGCCGAGCGGTTGAGCTGCTCCTTGGCAAGCAGCATCGAAAACGGCGCCTTGCCCGCGATCTTGCGCGCGAAGCCGCGCGCCGTGTCGAGAAAGCCCTCGTCGGCGAACACCCGGCTCGCCAGCCCGATGCGTACCGCCTCTTCACCCTTGATGCGCTCACCGAGAAAGACCAGCTCGCGCGCCTTCGCCAACCCGACCAGGCGCGGCAGCAGCCAGGTCACGCCGCCGCCGAGGAAATTGCCGATCGAGATCTCGGGCAGACCGATCTGCGCGCTTTCAGCCATCAGCACGAAGTCGGCGGCGATCGCCATTTCTGCCCCGGCCCCCAGGGCGTAGCCGTTGACCGCGGCAATTACCGGCTTTTGCAGTTCCAGCAAGCGCTTGCACACGTCCTGCTCGCCTTTCAGGTACTGGCGGCGGTCGAAGGCGGTACGCCCGGCCTTGTGCTCCTTGAGATCGGCGCCGACGCAAAAGGCGCGCCCCTCGCCGCTGAGCAGCACGACGCGGACGTCGTGCTCGGCTTCGGCACGGCTCAGGGCGGCATCGAGCTCGGCGTACAGCTGCCGGGTCACGGCATTGAGGCGCTGCGGGCGGTTGAAACGGATCTCGGCGATGCCGTCGCGGACCTCGTAGACAAGAGTTTCGTAGCTCATGAACACTCCCGATGCGGAAAAAAATGGATCGGAACCAGAGGGGGACAGGTAAAGAGCGCATCCGCTCATGCCGGCGGATCGCGGACGCCATCGCCCCCGGGCGGCACGAACAGGCCCTTTCCGCACTCGCCGCCGGGGCCGGGCTTGTGCATCAGCACCACGTCCTTGCCGGGAATGTGGCATTGCCAGCGGAAGCGCCGGGCCAGAAACCGGAACGTGCTTTCACGATAGAACACGACGTGGGTCGGATCACGCCGGTAGTGCCAGCCGGCAAAGCGGGCATCGTCGGTCTGGAAGCAGGTCATGATCCCGAGCCAGCCGCCGGGGCGCAGCAGCGCGTCGAGCCGGGCGAACTCGGTGGCAGGATCATGAAAGTGTTCGGCGACTTCGGTGCAGGTCACGAAATCGTAGCGCTGCTCCAGCGCGCCGGCATCCGGCGCGAACAGCGGATCGTACAGGCGCACGGCATGCCCGGCCGCGCGCAGCATGTCGGCCAGCGCCGGGCCGGGACCGCAGCCGTAGTCGAGCCCTGCGCTGCCCGCGGCGAGCCGCGCGCACAGCGGCTCGGCCAGCCGGGAGAGAAAGCGGCGGTAGCGGGCATCGGCCGGGTCGTTGCGGTGAAGCAGGTATTCGGCGCGCTCGGCGGCAGCCGAAGGGCGCTGCGCGGGCACCAGGAAAGTCGCTTCGCAGGTTTCGCAGCGTCGATAGTCCCGCCCCTCGACCTCGATGAAAAGGCGCGGCGCGGGCTCGATACAGACCGGGCAGGAAAAGACCGACCCAGAGTCAGGCAGGTTCATGGGCCCATTGTACGCAGCGCGGCCCCCCTTGCCCACGGCGGCGGGCTCCGGCGGAGAACTCCGGCGAAGGACTCGGTATTGCCGCACCGGCGTTTGCCCCAGGCGCGCGGCCAGGCCCCCGTGGCCGCGGCCGGCGTGCGCGCGGGGATGCCCGGGAAACGGCCCGGCTGCGACTCAGCCCGCGGCGGTGGAAAACCCCAGCGCCAGCATCGTCCCGTCGGGCAGGACGGCCCGGTCGCGCCCGCCCTGCTTGGCCGCATACATGCGCTGATCGGCGATGCTGACCAGCTTCTGCCAGTCATCGGCGCCATCGGCCAGACACTCGGCGATCCCGATCGACGCGCTCAGGGCGGCGCCGTCCGGACGCAGGCCGAGCCCCCCGTCCCTGAGCCGCGCCAGAAAGGACGGCAGCTGATCGGCCGGCATTTCCGGCAGGATGACGAGAAACTCCTCACCACCCCAGCGCACCAGCACGTCGCCGCGGCGCAGCGTGCGGCGCAGGTGCGCCACCAGCGTGCGCAAGGCCTCGTCGCCGGCATCATGGCCGTAGCCATCGTTGATCGCCTTGAAACGATCGAGGTCGAGGAACATCACCGTCAGCGGCTTGCCCGCCATCACCGCCAGGCGGAACATCAGCTCCAGCGCCTCCGCCCCCGAGCGGCGGGAAAACGCACCGGTCAGCGGATCGGTCATCGCCTTTTGCACCAGGCTTTCCATGTAGTGCGACTGGCTCATGCCGGAGAACATCGCCACGCCCATCATCATCAGCATGAACCACAGCATCGCTCCCTGCTGCTCGAGTGCGAGTTCGGCACCGCTGGCGACCGCACCGATCCCGGCGGCGGCGAGCACCGGCAGCGAAAACAGCAGCATCTCCAGCGCCGTCAGCGGAAAGATCGCCAGCCCGCCGAGCACGATCGTCGGCATGAACGCATAAAGACGCACCACGAGCTGCTGCCAGGGATCGAGCGCGCTGGCATCGATGATCTGCACCGATCCAAGGTAGAACAGCGGCGGCACCAGCAGCATGCACAGCAGCATCGTCATCGCCTGGGCGTACGGCCGTATCGAGGACAGCTCCCGCGGCCAGGCGAGGATGACGAACACCGCTGCGGAAACGAAGCGCAGCCCGACCAGCGACCACGCCGTCGCCCCGTCGAACACCCACAGGTCGACCAGCGACCACAGCGGCACCAGCAGGGCGAACAGGGCGCTGATGAACTGCACCCGGGCGATGATCACCGCCGCGGCGTGGCGGCGGATCGCCGCCGAGCGCCGAAACGGCACCAGCAAGCCCGGAATCTGCTCCAGATTGAGCTGGGTGGGGGCGACGATATGCTGACTGAGGGTCTTCCACAGGCGGCTCACAATTTCGTGCCTTTGCAAGAGATGCCGATCGAGGGGGAATGGCCGGGCAAGCGCCCGGTCATGACAGGTGCAGATATTAGCACCCGCCGCGCATCCGCCCCGGCCCGCCCGCAGACCGCGGACCAGTGGTTCAGACGAACACCGGCTCGGGCTCCAGGCGGACGCCGAAGCGGGCCTCGACATCGGCGATGATCGCGGCGGCAATGCGCACCACATCGGCACCGGTGGCGCCGCCGCGATTGACCAGGACCAGCGCCTGGCGTTCGAAACAGCCGACCGGACCGAGATCGCGTCCTTTCCAGCCGGCCTGTTCGATCAGCCAGCCGGCAGCGAGCTTTTCGCGCCCGTCGGGCTGGGCGTAGTGCGGCAGCGCCGGATGAGCGGCGAGCAGGCGAGCACACTGCGCCGCCTCCACCACCGGATTCTTGAAGAAGCTGCCGGCGTTGCCGATCCGCGCCGGATCGGGCAGCTTGCGGCAACGGATCGCGGCCACCGCATCGGCGATGCCCGACGCATCCGGCAGGGCGGCTCCGCGCGCCGCCAGCTCGCGGGCGACGTCGGCGTAACCGGTCACCGCCTGCCATGGCCGCGGCAGGCGGAAGCGCACCGCGCTCACCAGCCAGCGCCCCGGCGCGCGCTTGAACACGCTGTCGCGATAGCCGAAGGCACATTCGGAGCGGGTAAAAACGCGTCGCGCACCACTGTCGAGATTGACCGCGTCGAGCGATTCGAAGCGTTCGGCCAGCTCCACTCCGTAGGCGCCGATGTTCTGGATCGGCGCTGCACCGACCGTGCCCGGAATCAGCGCCAGGTTCTCCAGCCCCGGCCAGCCTTGTGCCAGCGTCCACCGCACGAAATCGTGCCAGGGCTCGCCCGCCGCGGCCTCGACGATCCAGGCCGCGGCCGTTTCCGCCACCAGCCGGCGGCCGCCGAGCTCCACTTTCAGCACGTTCCCGGCGAAATCGCCCCGCAGCACCAGGTTGCTGCCCCCGCCGAGCACCAGGCGCGGCGTATCAGCCCAGCCCGGCATGGCGATCGCCGCATCGAGCTGGGCGAGCGAGTGCAAGTGCAGCAGGCGCGCCGCCCGTGCCGGCAGGCGAAAGCTGTTGAGCATCGCCAGATCCGCCGCACGGACCCAGCCGGAGCGGGCCGCCGCGCTCATCGGTGCCCGGGCCCGGCCGCCGCCGGCCGGGTCCCGTCGACCGGAAACAGGCGGTCGTAGCCGATGTTGAACAGCAGCGCGTAGATCGTATAGGCGATCGCCAATCCGATGTCGGCAACCAGGGCCTCCAGCCAGCCCAGGGAAGTCCACGCCACGATGATCGGCAGGGTCAGCAGCAACAGTCCGCCTTCGAAGCCGAGCGCATGCACGCAACGCAAGCAGAACGGCCGGCGATCGGCGGTGCGCCCGGTCAACCGCCCCTCGAGCCGGTCGAAGCCGCTGTTGTAAGCGCCGTTCCACACTGCGGCCACCAACGCGAGCGCAGCGAGCAGCCCCAGCGATTCGGCCACCGGAACACCGCTCACCCAGGCGAAAGGCGGCGTGATCAGGGCCAGGCCACCGATTTCGAACAAGGCGATCTGCCGCAGGCGGTCGCGCCAGGAGCGCAGCTTCGGGGACGGTGGGGACACAGGCGGACGCCTCCTGCCGGGCGGGGTGGACATCGAAGGCGTGTGAAGATAGGCCGGCGCACCGCCGAAGGCAAGCATGCCGGCCCGTTCAGAAGCTCACCGTGGCCTCGTTCGAGCACACCGTGGTGCCGGTTGCGCAGACCTGGTAGGTATGGCTTCCCGCCCCTTTCTGGCCGATCGCGTCGCGGTACTCGCCGTCGTTCGGTTCATTCGTGGCGATCGTCGCGCCGTTGCGCCAGATATCGACCGCGGTGCTCGCTCCGCTCCATTGCAGATCGGCCTGCTGCACGCCCTTGACCTTGCTGCCGGTGGCCGACAGGCTGATCTGGGACGGTGGCGGCGGCGGTTCGGTACCGGCGCCGAGCGCACGGTGGGCATTGACCCGGCCGTATTTCACCCAGGCGCGGAAGTTCTGCCCGAGCGCGCCGCTCGCGTCCGCCCCGCTCTCGATCCGGCTGCGCACCTCGGCATTGCTCAGGCCGGGGTTGTAGGCGCGCACCAGCGCCGCCACCCCGGCCACGTGGGGGGCCGCCATCGAGGTGCCGGACAGCCAGTTGTAACAGCCTTCCGGGTGGTCGGCGGCGATTCCGCAGCCCGCGTTCGGATAGGCCGACAGGATCTGGTGGCCGGGCGCGGCGACCGAAACCCAGTTCTTGTCGAAGGTGGAAAAATAGGCCAGGTTGTCGTGGCGGTCGGTGGCCGCGACCGAAATCACTTCGGCAAAGGCGGCCGGGTAGTGGCGGTTCGATGCGTAATCGTTGCCGGCCGCCGCCACCAGCACCACTCCCTTGCTCCAGGCGTAGGCGATCGCGTCGCGCTCGGCGTTCGACGGCGAGTAGGGATCGGGGTCGCTGCCGTAGCTCATGTTGACGACGTGATAACCATTGTCCGCGGCGTAGAGCAGCCCGTCGACCGAGGCGGCAACTTCGCACATGCCGAGGAGCGGGAACGACTCGGATGGATACTCATGGCACACCTTGATCGAACCGAACTTCGCGTTCCAGCCCACGCCGGCAGTGCCGATCCCGTTGTTGGTCTCCGCCGCGGCGATCGCCGCGACGTGGGTGCCGTGCCCGATCAGGTCGGCCGCGGTGCTGCTGCCGGTGAAGTTCTTCTGCTCGAGGCACTTGGTCGCCAGATCGACGTGGGTGCATTCGACCCCGCTGTCGAGGATCGCGATCCGCACCGTGTCGCTGCCCCGCGTCAGGTCCCACGCTTCGGGGGCGTCGATGTCGGCATCCGCGGTCGCGGCCATTGTGCCGCCCGTCTCCGGATCGAGCAGCGCCTGTCCGGTATTGTGCAGCCCCCACTGCTGGGTGAAATAGTCGATGTCGAGCGCGTCCGGCGGATCACGACCCTCGGTGGGCAGGACCAGCGGGCGGTAGTAGTTGGGCTCGGCGTAGCGCACGTTCGGATTGTGCTGGTAGAAGGCCACCGCCGCCTGCACCGACCCTGCCGGCACCGCGACCAGTTCGACGCCGATGGCAGCGAAGCGCTTCAGCACCCTGGCGCCGGCGGCAGCATGCGCCTGCGCGACCTCCGCCCCGGCCAGACCGGGACGGAACGCAACCAGCACCTGATCCGGCGCGAACGGTGGCGGCAGCGAGGCGGCCCCATCCCCATCCCTGCCCCCATCGACCGGCGCCTGGGCCGCGGCCGGAGCAGTGCCCGCGATCAGGCAGGCGCCGGCCAGGAAGGCGGCAAAACATCTCACTGCGGACATGATTTTCCTCCTGCGCGAGCGGCCCTGCCTGATGCGCGGGAAGCCGCCGGCGCCAGCAGCGCCGGCGGCAGCGCACGGCGCCTCCGTTGATGGCGCAGCGCCTCGAACTGAAAGCGCGAATGTTTTTTTATAGCGCTCGCCACCGGCGCCCGCCAAGAAAGAAGCGCCCTCGCTCGCCGTGACATTTGCCCCCGCGCCGGCAACACCGGCGCCCTGTTCCGGCACGGGGTGGGCGCCGACGGATGCGCACCTCGCCGGCCGTGCTCGAAATGGTTTCAACCGATGAACGCGGGCACGCCGAGGGCGGCCCCGCGTGCGGCGGCGCCCCCCTTGCTCAGCCCGCCGCGATCGTCTGCGCCCACCACAGATACAGCGGAATCCCGAGCAGCAGGTTGAACGGGAAGGTCAGCGCCAGCGCCGCCGCCACGCCCAGGGCCGGGTTGGCCTCGGGCACGGCGATCCGCATCGCGGTCGGCGCGGCGATGTAGGACGCGCTGCCGGCGAGCGTCATCATCAGCACCGTGCCACCCACCCCCAGCCCCATCACCTGTGCCACCCCCCAGCCGGCGAGCGCCAGCAGCGGCGGCAAGGCCAGCCCGCAGGCGACCAGGAAGAAGCCGGCGCGGCGCAGGTCGGGCAGGCGGTCGGCGGCGATCAGCCCCATCTCGAGCAGGAACAGGCACAGCGCGCCCTTGAACAGATCGACGAAGAGCGGCGACAGCGGCTCGACCCCCTGCGGGCCGGCGAGCCAGCCGATGAGAATGCCGCCGCCGAGCAGCAGCACGCTCTTGTTGGCGAACACCTCATGCACCAGCGCGCCGGCAGCGGAGCGGCCATCGGCCGACTTCACTCCCCAGCGGGCGATCAGGGTGGCGACGATCAGCGCCGGCGCTTCCATCAGCGCCGCCAGCAGCGCGAGGTGGCCTTCGACCTCGATCCCGCGTCCGCCCAGCACCGCCGCGCCGACGGCGAAGGTGACGATGCTCACCGAGCCGTAGTGCGCTGCCAGCGAGGCCGCATCGGCACGGCCGAAACGCAGCCGGAAGAGCGGGAACACCAGCAGCGGAATCGCCACACCGAGACCGATCGCCAGCAGCGCATCGAGCCACAGGGTGGCGCTTTCCGAGCGCGCGATCTCGACCCCGCCTTTGAGGCCGATCGCCAGCAGCAGGTAGATCGACAAGGTCTCGAACACCGCGCTCGGCAGGCGCAGGCCGCTGCGCGCGAGCGAGGCGACCGCGCCGAGGGCGAAGAAGAAGGGAACGGCATCGACCATGGTGTGCTTTCCGGGCCAGGCATGCGCGCCCGGGCGCACATGCGGAGTTATTCACAAGAGGGCGAAGCCGCGCGGCTTCGGGCGGAGGCATTCTGCCGCAGCGAAAACATTTAAAAAAATGATTTATTTTTTAGGTTTAGATAGATTTATATCTATGCGAATACCCGCCCCCGCGCTCCCGAGGATCGCACGATGCGCCTGACCTTCCACCAGCTCCGCCTCCTGCTCGCCGTCTCCCGCGAAGGCGGAGTGTCGCGCGCCGCCCAGCGCCTGCACCTGGCCCAGCCGACGCTGTCGGCCCAGCTGCGCCAGCTCGCCGACCAGGTCGGACTGGCGCTGTTCGAGCGCGTCGGCCGCCGCCTGCACCTGACCGCCGCCGGGGAAGCGGTGGTCGACACCGCGCTGCGCATCGAGCAGGAGTTGGAGAGCCTCGACGAAACCCTCGCCCAGCTGCGCGGCGACGTCGTCGGCCGGCTGCGGCTGGCGGTGGTGAGCACCGCGGAGACCTTCATTCCCCGCCTGCTCGGCGACTTCCGCCGCGAGCGCCCGGCGGTCGAGGTGTCGCTGGTGGTGCTCAACCGCGACGCGGTGATCCGCCGCCTCGCCGACAACCGCGACGACCTCTACATCATGAGCCGCCCGCCCGATGCGCCGCCGGTGCTCGCCACCCCCTTCCTCGCCAACCCGCTGGTAGTCATCGCCGCCGCCGATCATCCGCTGGCCGCCCGCGCGGCGGTGCCGATCGCGGCGCTGGAGAAGGAGGAGTTCGTCCTTCGCGAGCCCGGCTCGGGCACCCGCCAGGCCGCCGAGCACTTCTTCGCCGGCCGCGGCCTGGCGCTGCGCCCGCGCCTCGAGCTGGGCAGCAACGAAGCGGTCAAGCAGGCGGTGGCAGGCGGCCTGGGGCTGTCGCTGCTGTCGGCCTACGCGCTCGCCCACGCCGTGGACGAAGGCATCGCCGTGCTGCGGGTCGAGGACACCCCGGTGCTGACCCACTGGCAGGTGGTCCATCCCAGCGGCAAGCGCCTGACGCCGCTCGCCGACGCCTTCCTGCGCTTTCTGCAGGAACGTGCGCCGGAATTGAACCGCGCGGCACAGGCCCGCCTCGCCGCCGCCCGCCACTGAGCTCGCGCCCCCTGCGCAGCGCCCCCGTTATGGCGGCGGGGGTGTGCGCCGCTGCGTTCAGCGCACGATGCGCCCGTGGGCGGTCCGCACCCCCTCGGCCGCCGGGACCGCGCCCGCCGCCTGCGGAGCGGCGGCCTCTCCGGCGGGCGCCTCCAGTGGCGGCGGCAGGCAGGCGGGCCCGGCCGCGGGCTCGAGGTGAGGCAGCAGCATCGGCCCCATCGACTTCAGGATCTGCACCGGCAAGCCCGAAGTGAAGCGATAACGCGCCGCGTCGGGGCCGATGACGTAGGCGGTGAGAGTGCCGAAATGGTGCGGCCCCAGGTAGAACACGAAGGTGGCGGTGCGGTTCAGCGCCAGCCCGGGGCGGCCGCGGACGACGATGCGGTTGTCGCCGGTGCCGGTCTTGCCGCCGAGCGCCAGCTCGCTGCCGTCGGCCAGGCGGAAGGCCCCGGCGAGGCGGCGTGCAGTGCCGCCCTCGACCACCTCCGACAAAGCGTGGCGCAGCGCCTGCGCCACTTCCACCGCCATCACCCGCTCGCCCTCGGCCGGGCGCACCGCGAGCGCGGTCTCGTAGGGCGTGTCGGCCGCGAAACGCACGCGGTCGATGCGCCGCGTCGGCAGACGCACGCCGTCGTTGGCGATGATCCCCATCAGTTCGGCGAGCGCTCCCGGGCGATCGCCCGAGCTGCCCAGCGCGGTGGCGAGCGAAGGCACGAGGTGGCCGAAGGGGTAGCCGAGCCGGGCCCAGCGCCGGTGGATCTCGAGAAAGGCCTCGACCTCGAGCATGGTGAAGATGCGCGAGTCCTGCGCACTCTTGACCCGGGTGCGGAACAGCCAGCGGTACACCGCCTGGCGCTCGTCCGCGCTCGCCGCCACGACCTCGGCGAAGGTCGCCTCCGGGTGCCGCAGCAGGTAGCCCACCAGCCACAGTTCGAGCGGATGGACGCGCGCGACATAGCCGCGGTCGGGCAGATCGAAAGCCTCGGGCGCATGGCGGGCATAGAGCTGGGCGAGCCGTGCCGCAGTCGGCGGCGGCCCGTCCACGCGCGCGGCGAGGAAAGCGGCGAGCGCGGCCGGCGGCGCTTCCGGTTCGAGGTAGCGGAAGACCGCGGCGAGGCGGTCGTCGCCCGGGCGCAGGCCGTCGAGCAGCATCGAGCGCGCCTCCTCCGCCCCTTTGTCCTGGTACTTGTACCAGAAGCGGCGCAGGAAGACCTGGCCCTCGCGATCGGCGAAGCGGGCGAGGTATTCCTCGCGCCGCGGGTCCTGGCGGTCTTCGAGCAGGCGCGCGCTGCTGCCCGGCACCTGGTACATGGTGTGGCGCACGAGTTCGCGCATCAGGCGCACGAACGGCAGGTTGATCGAAGCCTGCAGCGCTTCGCGCACGGTCGGCACGCGGCCGTTGTCGGTGTCGTTGAAGTTGCCGAACACGTGCACGCCGCCGCCGGTGAAGAAGCGCTCCCCCGGATTGGCCGAAAAGCGCCGTTCGAGCGCGGCTTCGAGCATCGCCGGCAGGCTGCGGTCGGCGGCCGCGGCGAGATGCTCCACGGCCCAGCGCGTCAGGCGGTCGTGGGCGTCGATATTCACCCGGCGCAGCGCCGCCGCATCGAGCGGCGCCAGGCGGGCGTGGAGTTCGGCGACCAGTTCGAGGTAGGTGGCGAGCACGCGCAGCTTGGCGGTCGAGCCCAGCTCGAGCTTGCTGCCCTCGTTGATGTCGAGCGGCTGGTCGGTGGTGTCGGTCTGCACCCGCACCCGGTTGCCGCCCGCGGTGCGCTCGACCAGGGTGAAGCTGTAGCGCACCGCATCGAGCGTGGCCGGGTGCAGCAGGCGCTCGCCGATCAGGCCCTGGCTGCGCGCGAATTCGGCTTCGGACAGGCGGCCGAGGTAGTCGCTGACCGCCTGCTGCAGGCCGCCGTGGAGCGTGCTCGCCAGTTCGGCGTCGAGGCGGTCGAGGGCGTACAGCGAAGTGTCGAGCAGGCCCGCCAGGCGGGTGCGCACTGCGGTCGTGCCCTTGCCCGGCTGGGCCGGCACCAGCGCCGGATCGGCGGCGAGGTCGCGAAAGCGCAGCGGCTGGCCGAGTGCGGCGTCGCGCAGGGCGGGGCCGATCAGGCCGGCGCCGGCGAGCAGGCGCAGGTGGGCATCGGTACTGCGGGCCAGTTCTTCGCGGCCGTCGGCGAGGTACCACGACGGCCGGCGGTGGGCGATCATCAGCGCCACCACCTGGCGCAGCGCCTGGCCCTGGGCCATGCGCTGCGTACCTTCGGCCGCAGGCGCGGCGAGCAGCGCATTGACGCGCTCGAAGTCAGCGCCGAACCACACCCACAGGCCGTCGCCGAGGCCGTTGACCTCGCCGTGGCCGGGGGCGGCCGACAGCGGCACGGTGTTCAGGTAGTCGAGCACCAGGCGGCGGCGCACCGCCAGGGTGTGCTCGCCTTCGCGGTAAGCGCGCACGCTGGCCGAAGCCATCTGGCGCAGCTTCTCGCGCGCATCGACGGTGATGCCGCCGGGTGAATGGCGGTACTTCTCGATCTGGGTGGCGAGGGTGCTGCCGCCGGGAGCGTCGAGATCGGCATCGACCATGCGCCCGAGCTGGCCGAGCGCGGCGCGGGCGAAGCGCGCCCAGTCCACCGCCGGGTTCAGGGTCGGCCGGGCAGGGTCGAGGAGGTCGCGGTTTTCGATGAACAGCAGGGCATCGACGACCACCGCCGGCACCGCCTCGAAGTCGGCATACGCGCGGTAGGGATAACGAAACCCGTACAGGAGCTCGCCCCGGCAGTCGGAGACGTCGAGCCCGGCGCGGGTCTTTTCACGATAGGGCGGGAACAGCCCGGCGCCGCTGTAATCCATCAGCGTCGGGCTGAAGCGCACCTGCTCGACGAGAGCGAAGCCGCGCGCCTGCAGACGTTCGGCAAAGCGCGGCAGCTCGGTGTAGCCGAGGCGCTGGTCGAACGGGCCGTGGGCGGGGAAGCGGATCGCGGTGCTCGCCCCCGCCATCCGCGCATAGTCCAGACGTGCGGCATAGCGCGCGATCTCACGCGCCTGCAGGCGGGAGGTTTCCCCCTCGTGCCACAGCAGCAGCCCCCCGGCCACACCCGCCACCAGCATCGACACGAGGGCAGCGGCGCCCAGCACGCGCCTGGAGAGGAAGGAGCGGCGCACAGGCTGCGGCGAGGAGTTCGGCACGGCGGAGGTCACGGGCAGAGGGGCGGATATTGCATCGCAAAAATTATCCTCATTCTACGGCGCGGAAATGACACTGTTGCACCCACGCCACAGCATCGGCACCCCACTCCGGCGAGCGTGCGGCAATCGGCTCGGTCGGGCCATTTGGAGCCCGGGGACACGCGGGCAATCTCGGACGGCCCGCTACTTCGGAAACTTCCGTGCAGTGTGCACGACGTTGAGCACGACGATGCCGTCCGGGGCGACCTTCACGAAGACGACGTACGGCAGCCTCCGAACAACGAGCTCGCGAGTTCCGGGGATGCGGTCACTCACGCGGATCCGCTCCGGGAACGTCCGGAGGGCTTCGATTTCCGCGACGATCCTTTTCTGGACCGCGCCAGCGGTCGCCGGACCCGCTTCGAGGTGGTAGTACGCGAGTATTTCCCCGAGGTCGTCGAGCGCCTCGTCCGTCCAGAAGATTTCCATTCTTACGACGTCTTACCGGCCGAGCGCACCCGCAGGCGTTCCTTCAGAAGGGCCATCGCCTCGCCGTGTCCGCGGAGGCGGGTTTCGCCCGAGTCGACGCGCGCGAGGGTCGCCGAGACCTTGTCGAAGAGCCAGCCGTCGTACCCCGGGTCCTTGTCGAGCAGGAGCTCGGGAAGCAGCGTATCGGCGGCATCCTCGATGGAAATCATGATCCCGACGGGACGGTTGTTCTTGGTGACGACGACGGGTTCCCTCCGGGCGGAATCGAGGAACTCGCCGAACCGGTTCTTGGCGTCTCGCGCCGACATGACTTTCATGGCCATCACCTTCGGGGTTATCTGAATGTGTCCATTGTAGCTACTTTTGGCGCTTGGGTAGGCATAGCAACCGGAAGCGCGCAATGCCCGTTGCCTACTTTTCCACCTGCGCCGACGCCATTACGCCGAACATAAAGTGGCGCCTATATGCCGATCACGGAGTGGCTCCAATACGGCGGTCGCCGACACCGGCCTCAACGAGCACCGGATGCGCGGAAGTCACAGCGCATCCAGCAGCTTCATGAAGTTCCGCTTGCGCTTCCACTCCAGCCGGATTTCCGCAAGTTCGTCGCCGAACATCCCCAACTGCTTGTGCGCCACCCGCAGTGCGCGGATTTTCTTGACGATGGAGACAATGTCGCCCCGGCGGGGTTTGTCCCATGGACTGCGGCGAACGCGGCTATCGGGGGCCTCCTCCTCAGCGACCTTCTGCCACAGGAGGTCGAGCGCCCGCTTGCGCAGCGCTGCCTCACAGCCAATCGGACCGGCCACTTCCGTCAACTTGAAGAATGGACCGCAGCCAGGGGCCTGCTTGAAGCGCTGCCAGGCGCTTGCTGGCGTTCTTCTTCACATATCCGACGGGGTCCTTCTGCTTGCATACGCATTACCCGAAGCCGAGGCCAATGTGGAAAGCTCGGGCAAAGGGGGGGCGCACCCGCATCGGGTCCAGGACCACGGGTGAGGCCCTGGCGGCGCTGGCATAGGTGCCTTGGCGCCGGGCCAGTACGTCACGTCCGATGTGCCGGTACAACCGCACCGGCTCGCGGTCGACGACCCCCGGAGGCTTCGCCTACGCGTCGAAAGCGGCCAGCGCGGCGCGCAGTTCGGCTTCGGCGACGCCCTCGGCCAGCGCTGCCACGGCCGTACCGTCGACGCGCAGCGTCCCCTCGCGCACCTCGAAGCGGCCGCCCTGCTTGAGCGCCGCCACGCACTGCCCGGCCTCGCGCGGCGAGGCGAAGCCGGCGCCCTGCAGCAGCAGGCGGCCGTCGCCATCGACGAGCTTGAAGTGGAAGCGGCCGTCGGCTTCGCGGTACTGCTTGAACTGCGGCAGCGCGGCGGGTTTGGGCTTCGTCGCCGACGCGGCGGGCGCGGTGGCGAGGTTGCGCAGGCCGACGGCGTGGCGCAGCTCGGCGAGGAAGGGAGCGGCGAGCGCGCGCGCCTTCTCCGCGCCTTCGCGCAGCTGGCGCTCGATCTGCGCCGGTTCGGCGATCAGCGCCTGGTATTTGTCGCGCATCGGCGCCACCGCGCCCTCGATGTGCTCGAACAGCGCCTGCTTGGCCTCGCCCCAGGCGATGCCGTCGTCGAAGGCGGTGCGCATCGCACGCGCTTCTTCGGCGCTGGAGAAGGCCTGGTAGAGCTGGAACAGGGCCGAGCCGTCGGCGTCCTTGGGCTCGCCCGGTGCCTTCGAGTCGGTGACGATGGAGAAGATCAGCTTCTTCAGCTCGGCCGGCGGCGCGAACAGCGGGATGGTGTTGTCATAGCTCTTGCTCATCTTGCGCCCGTCCAGCCCGGGCAGGGTCGCCACCGAGGCGTCGATCGCCGCCTCCGGCAGGACGAAGTGCTCGCCGTAGAGGTGGTTGAAGCTGCCGGCGATGTCGCGCGCCATCTCGAGGTGCTGGATCTGATCGCGCCCGACCGGCACCGAGTTGGCCTTGAACATCAGGATATCGGCGGCCATCAGCACCGGGTACATGAACAGCCCCATGCTGACCCCGGCGTCCGCATCGAGGCCGTCGGCAGCGTTCTTGTCCACCGCCGCCTTGTAGGCGTGGGCGCGGTTGAGCAGGCCCTTGCCGGCGACGCAGGTGAGCAGCCAGGTCAGCTCGGGAATCTCGGGGATGTCGGACTGGCGGTAGAACCACACGCGCTCGGTATCGAGTCCGGCGGCGAGCCAGGTGGCGGCGATCTCCAGCGTCGAGCGCTGGACCCGCAGCGGATCGGCGGTGGAAATCAGCGCATGATAGTCGGCGAGGAAATAGAAGCTCTCCACCCCGGAGTGGCGGCTGGCGGCAACCGCCGGGCGGATCGCGCCGGCGTAGTTGCCGAGATGGGGCGTGCCCGAGGGTTTGATCCCGGTAAGAACGCGCTGGACAGTCATGGATTGCTCCGGCCGGACAAAGGCGCGAGTTTAGCAGAGCCCGCAGCCCGGCTCCGGGCCGCCTATTCCGTCCACCGCAGCGCCAGGCGCGCACCGCCCCCCGGCACCAGATCGACCCAGTGTTCCTGGGTGACGCCGCCGAAACGCGCGCTGATGCGATAGCGCCCCGCCTCCGCGACATCGACCTGGCCGATCGGCCCGCACAAGGCTTCGACGCGGCGCCCGGCGAGCGGATCGTCGATGCGCGTCGCCACATCGGCCAGATAGGCACCGTCGGTGGTGGCAAACAGCAGCGTCAGCGCATGCATCGGCGCATCGGCGCGCATGCGCTGCGACTCTTCGAGGCCGATCCCCCCGCATTCGAGGCGCAAGGCCTCGCCCCCGCCACTGCCCTGCTGCTGGGCGAAGGCGAACGGGCCACCGAGGGCCAGCCCGAGAAACAGCGCCATCCTTGTTGCGACCCTGATCATTGCCGATCCTTCCCGTAGCCGGTCGATAAAAGGCCGATTGTCGCGGGAGCGGCTGCCGGCAACAAGCCGACCTTGCCCGAGCGCGCCTGCGGCAAGCGGCCGCGGGTTGTGCGTCGCAGCAAAACCAGCTTACAATATTTGTCCAAATATGTTCCCCGGCACAGCGGCGGCCATCGCTGCAACATCGCCCCCTCCGGCTCCAAGCGCCGCCGCACGCAAGCCTCCCGGCGCGGCCGCCAGCACTCCCACCGCCGCCCCTTCCCCTGCCGGGCATTCCGAATCGAACCAGTCGGCACCGATGTCGGCGTTCACCTGCAAGGAGAACCGCACATGCTGCTCGCCACCGATCTCGACGGCACCTTCCTCGCCGGCCACCCGGAAAACCGCCAGCGCCTCTACCAGCTGATCGGCGCCCACCCGGAAATCAAGCTCGCTTTCGTCACCGGCCGCGGCCTCGAGGTGGTGCTGCCGATCCTCTCCGATCCGACTATCCCGGTGCCCGACTACATCATCTGCGACGTCGGCGCGACCATCGTCGACGGCCGCAGCCGCCAGCCCGTGCAGCCGCTGCAGTCGGACGTCGACGCGCGCTGGCCGGGCGAGCACACGGTCGCCCAGGCGATGGCCGCGTTCGCCGCCCTCGAACGCCAGGAAGTCCCGCAGCAGCGGCGCTGCTCCTACTTCTGCACCGCCGAAGCGGTCGACGCCAGGATCGAGGAGGTCGCCGCCGGACTCGGCTGCGATGTGCTCCATTCGGCGCAGCGCTATCTCGATATCCTGCCGCGCGGCGTCAACAAGGGCAGCACGCTGTCCGCGCTGGTCCGCCACCTCGGCCTCGAGCACGACTCGGTGCTGGTCGCCGGCGACACCCTGAACGACCTGTCGATGTACGAGGCGGGCTTCATCGGCGTCTGCGTCGGCGAGTCCGAGCCCGCCCTGCTCGATGCCACCCGCGACCGCGCACGGGTGCTGCACGCGATCCACACCGGCTGCGGCGGCATCCTCGAGGCGATGGCCCACTTCGGCTTTCTCGGCGGCAGCGGCATCGAGGCCGAAGTCCAGGCCATGGACGCACCCGGCAAGGCCGAGCTGGTAATGGTCTATCACCGCCTGCCGTACGAGGAAGTGTTCGACAACGGGCGCCTCGCCCGCCGCCGCCCGAGCTCGCCGAACGGCATCATCCCCACCCTGCTGTCCTTTTTCGGCAACAACCGCAAGGGTTCGTGGGTGGCGTGGGCGGTGCACGATCCGAAAAAGGCCCTGCCCTTCGAAACCCACACCGAAGTCGACCGCGAGCACTACCCCGATCTCGTCGCCGCCCGCGTCGCGCTCAGCCAGGACGACGTCGACACCTTCTACAAGCGCTTCTCCAAGGAAGCCTTCTGGCCGACGCTGCACACCTTCTGGGAGCGCGCGGTGTTCCGCGAGGAGGACTGGACGGTGTTTCTCAAGGTCAACCGCCTGTTCGCCGAACGCACCGCAGCCGAAGCCGCCGAAGGCGCGGTGGTGTGGATCCACGATTACAACCTGTGGATGGTGCCGGCGACCCTGCGCGAGCTGCGCCCGGACCTGAAGATCGCCTTCTTCCACCATACCTACTTCCCTTCGGCCGATGTGTTCAACGTCCTGCCCTGGCGCCGCGACATCGTCGGCAGCCTGCTGCAGTGCGACTACATCGGCTTTCACATCCCACGCCAGGCCGAGAACTTCGTCGATGTCGCGCGCGGCACGGTACCGCTCAAAGTGCTCGAAACCCGGGCCTGCGCGCCGCGCTACCTGACTTACGGCTGCGCCGTCGGACTCGACGAAGTGAGCACCGCGATCGAAGCCAACGGCCGCCGCATCGGCCTCGGCGCCCACCCGGTGGGGCTCGACGTCGAGCGCGTGCGCGCGGTGCTGGCAGCACCGCAGACCACCGCGCGGATGGCCACGCTGCGCCGCGAGCTCGCCGGCACCCGCGTGATCCTGTCGGTCGAGCGCCTGGACTACACCAAGAGCACGCTGGAAAAGCTCGTCGCCTTCGAGCGCCTGCTCGAAGCCCACCCCGAGCTGTGCGGCAAGGTGTCGCTGCTCGCGGTCTGCGTGCCCGCAGC
This sequence comes from Thauera aromatica K172, assembly GCF_003030465.1. Classification (GTDB taxonomy): domain Bacteria; phylum Pseudomonadota; class Gammaproteobacteria; order Burkholderiales; family Rhodocyclaceae; genus Thauera; species Thauera aromatica. The sequence continues at coordinate 3,270,540 of NZ_CP028339.1, forward strand.
GAAGGAGATGACCGTCTACGACGAGCTCCAGACCCGCATCGAGCAGGCCGTGGGCAAGGTCAATGGCCGCTTCGCCCGCGTCGGCTGGACTCCGGTGCAGTTCTTCTTCCGCGCCCTGCCGTTCGAGGAGGTCGTGGCCTGGTACGCGATGGCCGACGTGATGTGGATCACCCCGCTGCGCGACGGCCTCAACCTCGTCGCCAAGGAATACGCCGCCACCCAGGGCCTGACCGGCGGCCAGGGCGTGCTCGTGCTGTCCGAATTCGCCGGTGCGGCGGCGGAACTGCACGGCGCGGTGCTGACCAACCCGCACGATCTCCACGACCTCACCGCCAAGCTCTACTTCGCGATCGCGATGAACCGTGCCGAAGCCGAAGCGCGCCTGCGCGAGTTGTTCGAGATCGTCTGCCACAATGACATCCAGCGCTGGGGGCAGGACTTCCTCGATGCGGTGAATGCGCAACCGGCACCGCCGGCATCGACGGCCGCCTCCGTGCCGCCGCAGCCCGCCCCGGACGAAGTGCTCGCCGCCTGAGCGATCCGGCCAGCCGACCGATCATCGACTGCAAGAAAAGCCCATGCTCGATACCCTCACCAAACTCGACTGGATCGACGCCTACGCCCTGCCCTGGGGCATCAACCTGCTGTTCGCCCTCGGCATCTTCGTGCTCGGGCGCTGGGTGTCGCGCGGCATCGTCGCCCTTGTGCGCAAGCTGCTCGTCCGCGCCCGGCTCGACGACATCCTGGTGAATTTCATCGTCTCGATCCTGCAAGGGGTGCTGCTCCTGGTGGTGATCATCGCCGCACTCGACCGCCTCGGCGTAGACACCACCTCGCTGGTGGCGCTGATCGGTGCCGCCGGCCTCGCGATCGGCCTCGCCTTGCAGGATTCGCTGAAGAACTTCGCCGCCGGAGTGATGCTGATCGTGTTCCGGCCGTTCAAGGCCGGCGACTTCGTCGAGGCCGCCGGCACCGCGGGGGTGGTCGAAAAGATCAACATCTTCAGCTCCACCTTCCGCACCGTGGACAACCGCGAGATCATCGTTCCCAACGGTGCGATCTACTCCGGCGTGATCACCAATTTTTCCGCCCGCGCCACCCGCCGCATCGATCTGACCTTCGGCATCAGCTACGACGACGACATCCGCAGGGTGAAGGCGATCATCGAACAGGTGCTGCGGGACGAACCCCGCCTGCTCGCCGATCCGCCCCCCTTCATCGGCGTCGCCGAGCTCGCCGACAGCAGCGTCAACCTCCACGTCCGTCCCTGGGTGGCCACCGCCGACTACTTCGCGACGATGTGCGACCTGAAGGAAAAGGTGAAGATCGCCTTCGACGAGAACGGCATCACCATCCCCTACCCGCAGGTGGACATGTACCAGCACGTGATCCCGGCCCCGCGCTGAACACGGGCGGCGGCGCCAGGCCTATGCCGTGAACCAGGGCAGGCGCGCAAAGGCCGCGGCCGGCAGCGGCCGGCTGAACAGGTAACCCTGGCCGGCATGGCAGCCGAGCGCGCGCAGGATCGCCAGCTGTTCTTCGGTTTCCACCCCCTCGGCCAGGGTAGTGAAACCCAGGCTGCGCGCCATCGCGATGGTGGCGGACACGATCGCCCGGTCATCGTCGCGGGCACCGAGCCCGCGCACGAAGCTCTGGTCCACCTTCAGCTTGTCCAGCGGCAGGCGCTTCAGGTAGGCGAGCGAGGAATAGCCGGTACCGAAATCGTCGAGCGCGAGGCTGACGCCGAGCGCACGCAGCGCCGCCAGCTTGGCCACCGCCAGTTCGACTTCGCCGATCAGCGCCGATTCGGTGATTTCCAGTTCCAGGCAAGCGGCGGGCAGGCCGGTTTCGCATAGCACCGTTTCCACTAGGGCGACAAGGTCCTGGTGCTGGAACTGGCGCACCGACAGATTCACCGCGATCCGCCCGAAGGGCAGGCCGGCATCGAGCCAGGCGCGGGTCTGGCGGCAGGCTTCGCGCAGCACCCAGGCCCCGATCGGCACGATCAGGCCGGTCTCCTCCGCCAGCGGAATGAAATCGGCCGGCGGAACCATCTCCTGGCCTTCCGGCAGCCAGCGCAACAAGGCTTCGGCGCCGACGAAACCGCCGCTGCCCAGGGTCATCTGCGGCTGGTAGAACAGGCGCAGCTCGGCGCGCTCGAGCGCACGGCGCAGGCGCATTTCGAGCTGCAGCCGCTCGCCGGCGGAAGCCCCCCACTCGGCGGCATAGAAGCAATACGCGTTCCGCCCCTGCTTCTTGGCCTGGTTGAGCGCGGCATCGGCACGCTGGATGAGCAGCGTGCCGTTGTCCCCGTCGCGGGGAAACAGGCTGATGCCGATGCTCGCGCTCACCATCAGCTCCTGCCCGCCGGGCAGAGCGAACGGCTGCTGGACCAGGGCACGGATCTTCTGCGCCACGCCGACGGCATCATCGGGGGTCTGGAGGTTCTCGGCCAGCACCAGGAACTCGTCGCCGCCGAGGCGTGCGACGCGGTCGCTGCCTCCCAGCCCCTGCTCGAAACGACGGGCGATCGCGCACAGCAGTTCGTCGCCGGCGGGATGACCGAGGGATTCATTGATGTTCTTGAAGCGGTCGAGATCGAGCAGCAACACCGCGACCGCCCCGGAACCACCGCCCCCTGCCCGCTCGAGAGCGCGGGCCAGGCGGGCATGGGCGAGCAGGCGATTGGGCAGGGCGGTGAGCGGATCGTAATGGGCAAGGCGCTCGAGCTGCTTTTCCGCGCGCAGCTTCTGCACCGCCAGCGCCGACAGGCGGGTGAACACCTCCATGAACTCGAACTCGCTGCGCCCCAGCGTGCGCTGCACGCCGTAATACAGCGTGAAGGTGCCGAGGACCTGCCCGCCGCTATCGGCGAACGGAATCGAGCAGCAGCTGCGGATGCCGGCCCTGCCGGCATATTCGCGCAGCGCCGCGCTCCATTCGGGCTGCGCCAGCGCATCGTCGACGGCCACCATCTCGCCCCGTCCGGCCGCCGCCCCGGAACACCCGCCGCCTTCGCCGACCTCCACGCTCTCGATGAGCGCGCGGTACTCGCCGGGCAGGCTCGGCGCCGCCGCCACCGAAAAGCGCCGCGACGCGGGATCGACCAGCAGCACCGCCACCCTGACCTCCGGCAGCAGCGCCTCGACATGCCGCGCCGCCAGCCCGAGGACATCGCCCAGCGCATTTCCCGCAAGCACGCAGTTGAGGACGTCGGTGCGGGCGCGCTGGAGCATTTCGGCCTGCCTGCGGACGGTGACGTCGGTCCACGAGCCGAGCGCCTCGAGCACCCCGGTGCGCTCGTCGCGCACCAGGTTGAGTTCGTCGTGAATCCAGATCATGCGCCCGTCGCGGCAGCGGAAGCGGTACTCGTGCACCAGCCGCCCCGCCGCGAACAGCTCGGCCTGGCGCGCCGCGACCTCGTCCTTCATGTCCGGATCGAGGTTGTCCCACCACCACCCCGGCGCCAGCGCCTGTGCGCTGCTGTAGCCGGTGAGACGGGCGACGTTGTCGCTGACCCAGGTAGCGGACAGGCGCCCGTCGCGTTCGCGAAGGCTGTACAGGATCGTCGGGCTTGCGCTCAGCAGGCGTCGCAGGCGCGCGCCGTCCGATTCATAGGGTTCATCGACCATGGAGAACGGCGATCCGGTTTCGAGGGGACGGCTGCCGATTGTATGTCACCCTTTGATGGCCGCGCAGAGGCTGCCCCGTTGCGGCCAGTCCACAGTGACATGGCCGCCGCCGACCGGAATACGCGCAATGCGTGCGCCGCCCCGCCGAACTCTCTATCATCGCGTCCTGTTGTTACAACTTTGTGCATCCATCCGGCGACAGCAACGATACCGGCACGGCCCAGGGAAACGAACAGGGAAGAACCCATGAACCAGCGCCCCGGTGAGCGCGCCGGACACATCGACGCCGCGCCCGGCGGCTCCGGCCATGGACGCACCGTCCTCCTCATCCTGGCCCTGTCCGTCGCCTACGCGCTCGCCGCCCATGGCGGGCGGCTGATCGCAACGTCGTCCGCCTTTCCACCACCGCTGGCGCCGGCCGCCGGGGTGGCGCTGGCGGGCCTGCTCGTCTTCGGTCTGCGCTGCTGGCCGGGCGTGTGGCTGGGGGCGATGGCGGCGGCCGCGGGGTTCGGTGCGGGGCCGGTCGAACAGACATCCGCCGCCGCGCTCACCGCCACCGCGGCCACGCTGCAGGCCGTGCTCGGCGCCACGCTGACGCGAACGCTCTTCCTCCCCGGCCTGCCGTTGGCCCGGCCCTCCGCGGCGCTGCGCTTCCTGATGCTGGCCGGACCGCTGAGCTGCCTGTTCTCGGCCGGCCTGCTCACCCTCGCCAGGGCCGGATTCGGGGTCTCGCCCGGGCCGCTGCCCGCGTTCGACCTGTGGCTGCTGCTGTGGTCCGGCGAGGCCCTGGGCGTCATGCTGTTTACCCCCTTGCTGCTGCTCGCCTGGCCCCGCATGAGCGCGGTCTGGCACGGCGTGCGCGCCCACGTCGCGTTGCCGCTGCTGGCCACCGCCGCGGTCCTGGCCACCGCCGCCGCCGTCGTTCAGCAGATGGCCGACGCCCAGCGCCAGGCCTACCTCGCCGACGTTGCCGAGTACGTTTCCCGCGACGCCCAGTACGCCCTCAGCGCCGCCCACGAGCGGGTGCGCGGGGTGGAACGCTTCCTCGCCGCCAGCCCGGACGTGGACGCGGCCGATTTCGCCGCATTCACCGCCCCGCGCGGCAACGCCATCGACCTCAAGGGCATCGCCTGGGCGCCGCGCGTGCCGCAGGAACGGCTCGCCGCCTTCGAGGCCACGGCCCTGCAACAGCTGGGCCTGCCCGGCTACCGGGTGTTCGAGCCCGACTACGAATGCCGCCCGGCGCCGGTCGCCCCCCGCGCCGAGCACTTCCCCCTGATCTACATCCAGCCCGATATCCGCTTCCGCAAGTTCGCCGGACTCGACCACGGTTTCGAGCCGGCACGGCGCGGGGCGATGGCCGAAGCACTCGACAGCGAGCGCGGCTTCGGCGTTGCGGTGGCGATGACCTGCCTCACCGGGGATGTCGAACTGCTGATCGACGTGCCCCACTTCGCCGCCGGCTTCGATCCGCGCAACGCCACCCCCGAAGCGCGCCGTGCCGCCCTCACCGGCTACGTCGTCGGCATCGTCGACACCGGCGCCCTGTTCACCACCCAGCTCGACGCCGCGCGCAAGAGCGGCCTGGCGCTGCGTGCCGCGCTGGTGCGAGCGGGCGACGAAGAGCCGCTGCGGCTGGCGGACAGCTTTCCCCCCGGCCATGTCCCGGAGTGGAGCACGGACATCGACAGCGCGCAATTCACGCTGCGCATCGAGCTTGCCGCACTCCATGCCCAGGGCATCCCTTATCCACTCCTTCCCGTCGCCGCCCTGCTGCTCGGGCTGTACGTCGTCGCCTTCAGCCTGATCACCGCCGGACGCCAGGCGCTCACCGAAGTCGAGGTCGCGGCACGCACCCGGGCGCTCGGCGACAGCGAATCGCGCCTGCGCAGCCTGGTGGACAACATGGCCGCCTTCGTCGGGGAAACGACGCCGGACGGCACCATCACCGAAGTCAACCGCGCCGTCCTCGCCGCCGGCGGATTGCAGCGTGAGGCCGTGATCGGCCAGCGCCTCGACACCCTCTTTTGCTTCGCTCACTCCCCCGAAGCCCAGGCCCGGATCCGCGCCGACATCGAGCGCGCGGCGCGCGGCGAGGCCGTCCACCACGACGCCGACCTGTGTGCCGCCGACGGCACGATCATTCCGATCGACTTCATGCTGACGCCGGTGCTCGATGCCGACGGGCGGGTCGCCAAGCTCATTCCGTCCGGCGTCGACATCCGCGAACGCAAGGCGGCGGAGAAGGCGCTGCAGTCACTGAACCAGAACCTCGAAGCCCAGGTGCAGGCACGCAGCGCCGCCCTCGCCGCCAGCGAAGGGCACCTGCGCACGGTCCTGCAGAACCTCAACGGCATGGTCTACCGCTGCCGCAACACCCCCGACTGGCCGATGGAGTTCATCAGCAACGGCGCCCGCGAGCTGCTCGGCCGGGATCCGGCGGAACTGCTCGCCGGGCACCCCTCCATCGCCACCCTGATCCACCCCGAGGATGCCGGGCGAGTCTGGCGGGAAACGCAGCAGGGGGTCGAGGCGCGCACCCCGTACCAGCTCGAATACCGCCTGCGCCATGCCGACGGCGGCTGGCGCTGGGTGATGGAAAAAGGCCATGGCTCATGGGACGAGCACGGCCGGCTGCAGTACCTGGACGGGTTCATCACCGACATCAGCGCGCGCAAGGCCGCCGAGCAGGCGCTGGAGGAAACCAACCGGGACCTCGAGCGGCGCGTCGCCGCCGGCACCGCGGAAGCGGTCCAGGCACGCCGCGAAGCCGAACAGGCGAACCAGGCCAAGTCGGCCTTCCTCGCCACCATGAGCCACGAGATCCGCACGCCGATGAACGGCGTGCTCGGGATGCTGGAAATCCTCGAACACAGCGAGCTGAACGAGCACCAGCGCGAGCAGGTGCAGATCATGCGCGACTCCGGCACCACCCTGCTCGCCCTGATCGACGACATTCTCGACTTTTCCAAGATCGAGGCCGGCCGGGTCGAACTCGAGCACGCCTCCGTCTGCATCGCCGAACTGGCCGAAGGCCTGTGCGGCTCGCTGCTGCCGGTGGCCCGGCGGCGCGGCTGCGCGCTGCGGGTGTTCGTCGCCCCCGAGGTCCCCGAGCGCGTGCTCGCCGACGACACCCGCCTGCGCCAGGTGCTCTACAACCTGCTCGGCAACGCGATCAAGTTTTCTTCCGGCAACCCCGACCAGCCGGGACGGGTATCGCTGCGGGTCACCATCGAGGAGTCGCAGCCGCTGCGCCTCGCCTTCCGGGTCGAAGACAACGGCATCGGGATGGGCGAGGCGACGCAGGCCCGCCTGTTCACCCCCTTCACCCAGGCCGACACCACCACCACCCGCCGTTTCGGCGGCACCGGCCTCGGCCTGGTGATCTGCAAGCGGCTGGTGGGCCTGATGGGCGGCGGCATCACCGTGGAAAGCCGCCCCGGCCTCGGCAGTATCTTTACCGTAAGCCTCCCGTTCGAAGCGGCCGCCGAACAGCCGGCCCGGGCGCAACCCGATCTGGCCGGACTGAACTGCTTCCTGCTCGAGCACCCGGAGCTCGATGCCGAAGCCTTCGCCCGCTACCTCGCGCACGCCGGCGCCACCGTACATCGCACCGCCGATCCGGCCGAGGTGCTGCGCTTCGCCTTCGCCGCCGCCGCGCCGATCGTGCTCGTTCACACCGAAGCGCAGCACGGCCTCCTGCACGACGGGACGGCACCCGGCAGGTTGCGCCGCGTGCAGATCGGCCACGGCCGCCGCCGGCAAGCGCGGCAGGACACCGCCGACGGCGTCGTCATCGACGGCGACGCGCTGCGCCGGGAGGCCTTCCTCAACGCCGTCGCCGTCGCCTCCGGACGCGCTTCGCCGGAACGCCCCGGCGCCCGCGCGACCGACCTGGGGCCCGCCACGGCCCTGCCACCGCCCACCGTCGCCCAGGCCCGCACCGACCGGCGCCTGATCCTCGTCGCCGAGGACGACAGCGTGAACCAGATGGTCATCCTGCAGCAGCTCGCCCTCCTCGGCTATGCCGCCGAAGTCGCCAACGACGGCGCCGAGGCCCTGGCCCACTGGCATTCGGGCGGGTTCGCGCTGTTGCTCACCGATCTGCACATGCCGAACATGGACGGCTACCGGCTGACCGAGGAGATCCGCCGCCAGGAGCACGGCGGCCAGCGTCTGCCCATCATCGCCCTCACCGCCAACGCCCTGCGCGACGAAGCCAGCCGCGCCCGCGCCGCGGGCATGGACGACTACCTGACCAAGCCGGTGGCGCTGGCCAAGCTGCGCGCGGCGCTCGAGCACTGGCTCCCGCAGCGCGACGGCGGGAGCACCAGGCCCGAAGTGGCGCCGCCCAGGCAAGGCGGTGCGCTACCCGTGGCCCAGCCGGCGCCCGAAATAGCGCAGCCGGTGTTGGACGTCGCGGTGCTCGAGCGCCTGGTCGGCGAAGACATGGGCGCCGTGCGCGCCCTGCTCGCGAAATACGCCGGCACTGCCAGCGCGATCGCCGCCGAACTGGACGAGGCCGCCGGGGCGGGGGATTTCGCCCGCCTCGCCGCGACTGCCCACCGGCTCAAGTCGTCGTCACGCTCGGTCGGTGCGCTGGCGCTCGGCGACCGCTGCGCCGAACTGGAGCTCGCCGGCAAAGCCGCCGACGCGCAGGCGGTCGAACGCCACCTGGCGCAGTTCAGGATCCTGTTCGAGCGGGTCGACGCCGAACTGGCCGCAATGCTGAGGGCGGCCGACGCCCCCGCCGCCGAAGATCCGGAGCACGCCCTGCAGATCCTCCTCGTCGATGACGAAGCGTTCGCCCTGGAACTGCTCACCCGCCAGCTCGCCGCGCTCGGCTTCAACCGGGTCACCGCCACCGGGGGCGCAGCCCAGGCCCTGGCGCGACTGGCCGACCGCAGCGTCCATTTCGACATCGTCTTCAGCGACCTGCAGATGCCGGGCATGGACGGCGTCGAATTCGTGCGCGCCCTGGCCCAGGCCGGCTTTACCGGAGAGTTGGTGCTGGTCAGCGGCGAGAACGAGCGCATCCTGCAAACCGCGAACCAGCTCGCCCGGGCCCACGGTTTGCGCGTCCTCGGCAGCCTGAGCAAGCCCGTCGCCCCGGAGCGCCTGCGCAGGCTGCTGGCGCGGCACACCGAGGCGTCGGCGCCGCAGCCGCGCAGCGAACGCAAGATCTACGCCCCGGAGGAACTGCAGCGGGCGATCGCCGGCGGCGAGTTGCTGTGCCATTGCCAGCCCAAAGTGAGCCTCGCCACCGGCGCGCTCACCGGAGTGGAGATCCTGGTGCGCTGGCAGCACCCCGAAGACGGGCTGGTCTTCCCCGACCGCTTCATCGGCGTCGCCGAAGAGCACGGCCTGATCGACGCGCTGACGCGCGCCGTGCTCCTCGCCGCGCTGCGCCAGGCGCGCATCTGGCACGACGCCGGGCTCGACTGCCCGGTCGCGATCAACCTGTCGATGGACAATCTCGGCTATCCGGAATTCGCCGACTTCGTCGTCGACGCGCTGGCGCAGGCCGGCGTCCCCCCGGACAGTCTGGTGCTCGAAGTCACCGAGAGCCGGCTGATGAAGGACGCCCGCACCGCACTCGACGTCCTCGCCCGCCTGCGTCTCAAGCGCATCGAGCTGTCGATCGACGATTTCGGCACCGGGCACTCCTCGCTCGCCCAGTTGCGCGACCTGCCGTTCAACGAGCTCAAGCTCGACCGCGGCTTCGTGCACGGCGCCGGCCGCGACCCCAACCTGGCGGCAATCCTCGCCTCCAGCCTGGACATGGCGCGGCGGCTGGGAATGCGCACGGTGGCCGAAGGCATCGAAGACCGCGACGACTGGAACTTCCTGCGCGAAAGCGGCTGCGATGCCGCGCAAGGCTACTTCATCGCCCGCCCGATGCCGCTCACGGCGCTGGCCGGCTGGCTGCCGCAATGGGAAGAGCGCCGGCGCGAGCTGGGCCTGTCCGCGCCGTGACCGGCGCCCCTCCACGCCCGCCGTGACCGTCGCGGCGTGCGCACGGCACTGTCGAACCGGCTACCATTGCGCCTGGCACGGCCTTCGGCCGGCCCCCTCCCGCCCCCGCTACCATCCCGATCACCGTGAGCCTTCCCCACCACGCCCCTCCCCGCGTTCCGACCATCACTGTCGGTCTGCGCCCCCACCCTTTCAGCCCGGATGCGGCCGCACCCGGCGGCGGTCCGGTCGGCCGCGTGCTGGCGACGATGTATGCCCCGGCCGAAGGCGGCGCGGTGTTCGAGTTCCGCCTCGAAGACTGCCGCGTCGACGCCTTGAAGATCCCCGCCGCGCAGCCGCCCGGCCCCGCCGACGGGCTGTGGCGCCACACCTGCTTCGAGGCCTTCCTCGGCATCCCCGGCGAAGACGGCTACCGCGAGTTCAACTTCTCGCCCTCCGGACAATGGGCGGCCTACGCCTTCCGCGCCTGGCGCGAGCGCATCGCCGATTTCCGCCCCGGCGCCGAACCGCAGCTTCGCTGCGCGCGCCACGGCGACGGCCTCGCGCTGACCGCGCACGTTCCCGCCGCGCTGCTGCCCGCGGTGCCCGCCGGCACCGAACTGCCGGTCGGCCTCGCCGCGGTCATCGAGCGTGCGGACGGGCAGCACGAATACTGGGCGGTGCGCCACGTCGCCGCCCAGCCCGATTTCCACGCCCGCGAAACCTTCGCCCTGCGCCTGACCACGGCGCACCGGGATGCGGGCTGAGCCGATGCCCGCGTCGATCCGCTTCGGCCTCGAGCGCCTGATCGCAGACCCGGCGCTGCGCCGCCCGCTCGCCGGTCGCCGCATCGCCCTGCTCGCCCACCCCGCGTCGGTGACGCGCGAGCTCACCCACGCCGTCGACGCCCTCGCCGCCCTGCCCAGCCTGCACCTCACCGCCGCCTTCGGCCCGCAGCACGGCCTGCGCGGCGACAAGCAGGACAACATGGTCGAGTCGCCCGACTTCGTCGACCCGGCGCACGGCATCCCGGTGTTTAGCCTGTACGGCGAAGTGCGCCGCCCGAGCGCGGCGATGATGGACACGTTCGACGTGCTGCTGGTCGACCTGCAGGACCTCGGCTGCCGCATCTACACCTTCATCACCACGCTGCGCTACGTCCTCGAAGCCGCTGCCGAACACGGCAAGACGGTCTGGGTGCTCGACCGCCCGAACCCGGCCGGGCGGCCGGTGGAAGGCACCCTGCTGCGCGCCGGCTGGGAAAGCTTCGTCGGCGCCGGGGCACTGCCGATGCGCCACGGCCTGACGATGGGGGAACTCGCGCACTGGTTCGTCGCCACGCTGCAGCTCGACGTCGACTGCGCGGTGATCCCGATGGACGGCTGGCAGCCTGCCGCCGCCCCCGGCTACGGCTGGCCGCTGGGAGTGCGGAGCTGGATCAACCCCAGCCCGAATGCGCCGAACCTGTCGATGGCGCGCTGCTATGCCGGCACCGTGATGCTCGAAGGCACGACCCTGTCCGAAGGCCGCGGCACCACCCGCCCGCTCGAGCTGTTCGGCGCCCCCGAGCTCGACGCGCACGCCCTGATCGCCGCAATGCGCCGCCTGGCGCCGCACTGGCTGCAGGGCTGCGTGCTGCGCGAGTGCTGGTTCGAGCCCACCTTCCACAAGCACGCCGGGCGCCTGTGCCGCGGGGTGCAACTCCACGTCGAGGACCCGGCGCACTACGACCACGCCGCGTTCCGCCCCTGGCGCCTGCAGGCGCTCGCCTTCAAGGCGATCCGCACGCTCCATCCCGGCTACCCGCTCTGGCGCGAGTTCGCCTACGAGTACGAGTTCGACCGTCTCCCGATCGACCTCATCAACGGCTCCCCGCTGCTGCGCGAATGGGTGGACGACCCCGCCGCCGTCCCCGCCGATCTCGACGCGCCCGCCCGCGCCGACGAAGCCGCCTGGGACGAGACACGCCGCCCCTTCCTGCTCTATTCTTGAGCGCCCGCAGCCACCCCGGCACGACAGGAGGCCTCGACCGATGATCAAGCACGGACTCCAGATCTTCGCCTGCAACGCCAGCCGCGAACTCGCCGGCGACATCAGCCAGCGCCTCGGCCTGCGCCCGGGCGCGCTCGACATCTCGCGCTTTTCCAACGACAACCTGCGCGTCCAGGTGCGGGAAAACGTGCGCGAACGCGACGTATTCGTCGTGCAGTCGTTCACCGAGCCGGTCAGCGAGCACATCATGGAGCTGCTGATCACGCTCGATGCGCTGCGCAGCGCTTCGGCGCAGCGCATCACCGCGGTGATCCCCTATTACTCCTACGCTCGCTCGGACAAGAAGGACGCGCCGCGGATCTCCATCACCGGGCGGCTGATCGCCGACCTGCTGCACACCGCCGGCGCCGACCGCGTGCTCACCATGGACCTGCACGCCGATCAGGTGCATGGTTTCTTCAGCGTGCCGGTGGATCACCTGACCGCGGTGTCGATCATCGCCGAGCATTTCCGCAACCGCCACGACCTGGCGCAGATGGTCGCGGTCGCCACCGACGCCGGCGGCGCCAAGCGCGCCGGGCGCTTCTCCGAGGCGCTCGGCATTCCGCTGGCGATCATCGACAAGCGCCGGGTATCGGACACTGCAGTAAAGCAGGGCCACGTGGTGGGCGAAGTCGCCGGCCGCGACGCGGTGATCTTCGAAGACGAGATCGCCACCGGCGGCACCCTGCTGTCCTCGATCGCCACCCTCCACGCCGCCGGCGCGCGCAGCATCCATGCCGCCGCCACCCACGGCGTGCTGTGCGGCCCGGCGATCGAACGCCTGGGCGAGGCCGCGCTCGACTCCATCGTCGTCACCAACACCGTCCACCTGTCAGCGGCAAAGCGCCTCGACAAGCTCACCGTGCTCGACGTCGCCCCGCTCTTCGCCGCCGCGATCGAGCGCATCCACAGCGGCCAGAGCGTGGGCGCGCTGTTCGAATAACGGCCGCGACTCAGGCCGCCGCGGCGCCGAGCAGGGCTTCGTAGATCCGCAGGTCGGCCGCCGAGAAGCAGCAGAACACCACCTCCTGCACCGTCTCCTGCGCCGCCGTCGCCGCGCGCACGGTAGCGACCGCGATGCGCGCGGCCTCCTCGACCGGGTAGCCGTAAACGCCGGTGCTGATCGCGGGAAAGGCGAGCGAGCGCACCCCGGCGGCGACCGCGAGCTCGACCGCATGCCGGTAGCAGGAAGCGAGCAGCGCGGCCTCCCCGCCACCGCCACCGTGCCACACCGGACCGACGGTGTGGATCACGAAGCGCGCCGGCAGGCGAAAACCCGGCGTCAGGCGCGCCTCCCCGGTCGGGCAGCCGCCCAAGAGGCGGCAGGCGGCGAGCAGCTCCGGCCCCGCGGCGCGGTGGATCGCCCCATCGACCCCGCCACCGCCGAGCAGGGAGGTGTTCGCGGCGTTGACGATGGCATCGACGGCGAGGGTGGTGATGTCGGCCTGGATGGCACGGAGCAAGATTGTCATGCTGCGGTCTCCACAAATGCGAGTGCCAAGCCCCCTTGCTCAGGCCTCCAGCGCCTTCACGTGGGTGATGACCTCGCCGATGATCTGCTGCGCACTGCCGTACAGCATGCGGCAGTTGTCCTTGAAGAACAATGCATTCTCGATTCCGGAGTAGCCCGCACCCTGACCGCGTTTGACCACGATCACGTTCTGCGCCATGTCGACGTTGAGGATCGGCATGCCGTAGATCGGACTCGACTTGTCCGTGCGCGCGACCGGATTGACCACGTCGTTGGCGCCGATCACCAGGGCCACGTCGGCCTGCGGGAAATCGGCGTTGATCTCCTCGAGGTCGAAGATCTTGTCGTAGGGCACACCCGCTTCCGCAAGCAGCACATTCATGTGGCCCGGCATGCGGCCGGCGACCGGATGGATCGCGAACACTACCTCGACCCCGCCCTCCTCCAGCAGCTGTGCCATTTCCCACACCTTGTGCTGCGCGCCGGCGACCGCCATGCCGTAGCCCGGCACGATCACCACTTTCGATGCGTACCGCATCACCGAGGCGCCGTCCAGGGCCGACAGCTCCTTGATCGCCCCCTCGATCGCGGCACCGCCGCCCGCCGCTGCACCCGTGATCGGGGTGAAGATGACATTCCGGATCGGGCGGTTCATCGCCTTCGCCATCAGCTGGGTGAGCAGCGTGCCGGACGCCCCCACGACGATGCCGGCGACGATCAGCGCCGGGTTGCCGAGCACGAAGCCTTCGAAGCCGACCGCCAGCCCGGTGAAGGCATTCAGCAGCGAGATCACCACCGGCATGTCGGCGCCGCCGATCGGCATGGTAAGAATGGCCCCCAGGGCAAGCGCAACGACGAAGAATGCGATCACCGTTGCCGGCGCAGCGGCACCGCCGAGGACGATGGAAGCGCCGAGCACGACGGCCAGGCCGGCAAGGACGACATTGACCGCATTCTGCGCCGGCAGCCGCCAGGCTCGGGTCATCAGCCCCTGCAGCTTGGCGAACGCGACGCACGAGCCGGAAAAGGCCACCGCACCGATCAGCGCGCCGAGCACCGCGAGCGTCGAGGCCAGCGCACCATGCGCCCCGCCGCGCGCGAACTCGAGCGCCGCGATCGCGGCTGCGGCCCCGCCGCCCATGCCGTTATAGATCGCGACCATTTGCGGCATGTCGGTCATCCTGACCGTCTTTCCGCTCCACCACGCCAGCGCACCGCCGGTAGCGATGGCGGCGACCATCAGTCCGACGTTCTGCATGCCGGGGGTAAGAAAGGTGACGAGCGTGGCTGCGATCATCGCGTAGCCCGCCCACACCACGCCCTTGCGCGCGGTGACCGGCGAACTCATCGCCTTCAGGCCGAGGATGAAGACGACGGCGACGACGAAATAGACGAACTGGATCGGCGTGCTCATCGTGCACCTCCGGCCTTGTTGCCGCCCGGCTTGAACATCGCGAGCATGCGCTCGGTCACCACGTAGCCACCGGCGGCATTGGCCGCGCCGAGAAACACCGCGACGAAACCGATCGCCAGTTGCACCGGCTCGTCCGGGTCGGCGTGCCCGAGCACGACCATCGCGCCGACGAGCACGACGCCGTGGACGAAGTTCGAACCGCTCATCAAGGGCGTGTGCAGGATCACCGGCACCCGCGAGATCACCTCGTAACCGGTGAACGCGGCCAGCATGAAAATATAGAGCGCTGCAATGCCTTCCATTTACACCTCCTCCTGTTCCGGGGTCAGTCCCAGCGCCTGGCGCACGCCGGCGTGGCGCACTTCGCCGTTATGGGTCAGACAGCTGCCTGCAATCACCTCGTCGCCCCAGTCGAGGGCGAGCGCACCATCCTTGATGAAAGGGGCGATGAAGTTGAAGAGGTTCTTCGCGATCATCTCGGAGGCATGGATCGGCATGCGACTCGCAATGTGTGTGGGGCCGATCACGAGCACATCGTCGATCCACACCTTCTCACCCGCCACCGTGCCCTCGACGTTACCGCCCGATTCGGCCGCCATATCGACGACGACCGCGCCCGGTTTCATGCGCGCGAGCATTGCCGCCGTGACGATGCGCGGGGCACGCCGGCCTGGAATCGCCGCGGTCGTGATCAGCGCGTCGCACTGTGCGATCGCCTTCGCCAGCCGCTCGGCCTGCTGCGCCTTTTCCTCTTCGGTGAGTTCCCGCGCATAGCCGCCGGCCCCCGCGGCCGCCACCCCGGTGTCGATGAACTTCGCCCCCAGCGACTCGATCTGCTCGCGCGTCTCGGGGCGCACGTCATAGGCCTCGACCATCGCGCCGATACGCCGCGCGGTGGCGATCGCCTGCAGCCCCGCGACTCCGGCGCCGATCACGAGCACCTTCGCCGGGCGGATCGTACCGGCCGCGTAGGTGAGCATCGGGAAGAACTTCGGGCTATGGTCGGCGGCGATCAGCGCGCACTCGTAGCCGGCGACCGCCCCCTGACTCGACAGGATATCCATGCTCTGCGCGCGCGAGATGCGCGGCAGAAGCTCCATCGCGAAGGCGGTGATGCCCCGCTCCATGAACAGCCGGACGCGCTCCTCGCTCGACCACGGCTGCAGCAGGCCCAGTAGAACGCTGCCTGGCTTCATCGCCGCAATGGACTCCGTGCGGGGAGGCTGCACGCACAGTACGACATCGGCGGCCGCAAACACCTCGCCCGCACTCGCGGCGAAACGGACGTCGGCGAACATGTCGTCACCGAGATGGGCAGATACGCCGGCGCCGGATTGCATCAGCAGCTGGGCGCCGAGCTCCCGATATTTTCGGACCACATCCGGTACCACGCACAGGCGGCGCTCGCCCACTACAACTTCAGTCGGTATTCCTATCGTCAATGGCATCGCCTGTTTCCTTTCATGCCGAGGGCCGCGCAGCCTGGGGAGCGGGCAGCGCGGGTACGACGGACAAATATGCTGGTTGCACAACAGAGAAAGCGGCCGGTTCACCGGTCAATCCGATGAACCGGCCAAAAATGGCGGCGCGGGAGGAGAAGGAGTGGCAAGCGCCGCCGGATGACACTTCATGAACTTACAGCTTCAGGCACCCCGCCCCCGGGCTACCGTGCAATCGCTGCCGCCAGTTCGGGAACGGTTTCGAACAGGTCGCCGACCAGGCCGTAGTCGGCGACCTGGAAGATCGGCGCTTCGGGGTCCTTGTTGATCGCCACGATCACCTTCGAATCCTTCATCCCGGCCAGGTGCTGGATCGCGCCCGAAATGCCGACCGCGATATAGAGCTGCGGCGCGACGATCTTGCCGGTCTGGCCGACCTGGTAGTCGTTGGGCACGTAGCCGGCATCGACCGCGGCGCGGCTGGCGCCGAGCGCGGCACCGAGCTTGTCGGCGAGCGGCTCGAGGAGCTTGTGGTAGTTCTCGCCGCTGCCCAGGCCGCGACCGCCGGAGACGATGATCTTCGCCGCTCCCAGCTCGGGGCGGGCGCTCTTGGTGATCTCGCGCCCGACCAGGGCGGCAACGCCCAGGTCGGCTGCAGCGGCGACCGCCTCGATCGGGGCGGCACTCCCCTCGCCCGCGGCATCGAACGCGGTGGTGCGCACGGTGATGAGCTTGATCGCATCGGCGCTCTTCACCGTGGCCAGCGCGTTGCCGGCGTAGATCGGACGCACGAAGGTGTCGGCCGATTCGATCGCGACGATGTCGCTGATCTGGGCAACGTCGAGCAGCGCCGCCACCCGCGGCAGCATGTTCTTGCCCGCCGAGGTGGCCGGCACGAGGACGTGGCTGTAGTCGCCGGCCAGCCCCTGCACCAGCTCGGCGACGTTCTCCGCGGTCTGCGCCTCGTAGTGCGGCGCATCGCACACCCGCACCTTGGCCACGCCGGCGATCTTCGCCGCCGCTTCGGCCGCCGCGCCGCAGCCGGCACCGGCCACCAGGACGTGGATGTCCGCTGCCAGCAGCGTGCCCAGCTTCGCCGCCGCGCTCACGGTGTTGAGGGTGGCGGCCTTGATCGAATGGTTGTCGTGTTCGGCAATGACGAGAATGGTCATGACATCCTCCGCCGGGCCGCCCCAAGGAGGGTGTCCGCCCCCTTGGGGGGCAATGTAGCGGCGCCAGCCGCAAATATGGGGGTCGTCATCTCAGATCACCTTCGCTACGTTCTTCAGTTTGTCGACCAGCTGCGCGACGTCGGCGACGCGCTCGCCCGCGCTGCGCTTGGGCGGCTCGGATACTTTCAGCGTGGTGAGGCGCGGCACCACATCGACGCCGAGATCGGCCGGCTTGACCGTGTCGAGCGGCTTTTTCTTCGCCTTCATGATGTTGGGGAGAGTGGCGTAGCGCGGCTCATTGAGGCGCAGGTCGGTGCTGACCACCGCCGGCAGGCTCACCGACAGGGTTTCCAGCCCGCCGTCGATCTCGCGCGTCACCTGCGCACGGCCGCCTTCGAGCACCAGCTTCGAGGCGAAGGTCGCCTGCGGCCAGCCCGCCAGCGCCGCCAGCATCTGCCCGGTCTGGTTGGCGTCGTCGTCGATCGCCTGCTTGCCGCAGATCACCAGGTTCGGCGCTTCCTTGTCGCACACCGCCTTCAGCAGCTTGGCCACCGCCAGCGGCTGCAGCTCGACGTCCGTTTCCACCAGGATGCCGCGGTCGGCACCGATCGCCATCGCCGCGCGCAGGGTCTCCTGGCACGCGCCGATACCGCAGGTGACCGCCACCACTTCGCTCGCCACGCCGGCTTCCTTCAGCCGCACCGCCTCTTCCACCGCGATCTCGTCGAACGGGTTCATGCTCATCTTGACGTTGGCGATGTCCACGCCGCTGCCGTCGGCCTTCACGCGCACCTTGACGTTGTAGTCGACCACGCGTTTGACAGGGATCAGGATCTTCATGCTTGCTCCAGAGTGTTTTTCTTGCGCCCGGCGACCGGGGGCGGCCGATCCGCCGCTCTTCAGCACGGCGAACTTCGCGCTCAGCGTATTTTTGGCGGCCGGGCCGGAGCGCCTACGGTTCAGCGATAAACGAGGACCGGAAGCTTGGAATGGAGCAGAACCTTTTGGGTCTGCGATCCGAGCAACAGCCCCTTTACCCCCCGATACCCGTGCGAGGCCATCACAATCAGGTCACAGCATTTCTGTTCGGCCGTTGCGATGATTGCTTCGTAGGGTTCGCCCGCACTCACCGCGATCGCCTGGCAGCGGACGCCCTCCGCCGCCGCCAGCGCCTCGGACAGAATCGACCTTGCATGCGCTTCGGCACGTGCGGCGTAGCCCTCGGGATCCATCACCCGCGACAACTCCGATTCGCCGTGAAGCAAGCTGCCGGGATCGGATTTGGCATAGAAGAACGTGAGCTCGGCGCCAATCTCGCGCGCGAGCGCCACGGCCTTGTCGACGGCACCGCAGGAAAGAGGCGAGCCATCGATCGGACAAAGTAAGTGACGAAACACATCCAGCTCCAGGGGGATCAAATCGTGGATTCTTGGAGAACCGCGGCAGCGCTCTCCACCGGCTCGCGTTGCTCGAGCTCGGGGCTTGCGGGCGAGCGCGCCGCGGCGGGAGCCGCATACCCTGCGGTCCGCGCATCGGCCACGTCGGCAAGGTCTGCACGGTCTTGCTGCGCGACCTGTTTCGGCCGCAGCAGGAAATGCCCGAGCGCGGGCAGCAGGATCAGTGCGCCGAGCATGTTCCAGCCCTGCGCGGCTTTTTTCGGCCGCAGCAGGAAATGCCCCAACGCCGGCAGCAGGATCAGTGCGCCGAGCATGTTCCAGATGAACATGAAGGCGAGCAGAATGCCCATGTCGGCCTGGAACTTGATCGGCGACCAGGCCCAGGTGGCCACGGCCAGGCCCAGGGTGATGCCGGTGAGCACCACCACCTTGCCGGTGAAGGTGAGCGCCTTGTAATAGGCTTCGGACAGGCTCATGCCTTCCTTGAGGCGGGCGAGCGTGACCGTCATCACGTAGAGCGCGTAATCGACGCCGATCCCCACCCCGAGCGCGATCACCGGCAAGGTGGCGACCTTGACCCCGATGTTGAGCCACACCATCAGCGCCTCGCACAGCACCGAGGTGATCATCAGCGGCACCACCGCACACACCACCGCCCGCCACGAGCGGAAGGTGATGAACGCGAGCACGATCACCGCCGCATAGACCAGGAACAGCATCTGCACGTTGGCCTTTCGCACCACGATGTTGGTCGCGGCCTCGATGCCGGCGTTGCCCGCCGCGTTCAGAAAGCGCACCTCCTCGGTGCCGTGGCGCGCGGCGAACGCTTCGACCACATTCACGACGCTGGCGAGCGTGTCGGCCTTGTGATCCTTCAGGTAGGCATAGACGGTGAGCAGGTCGCAGTTCTGGTTGAACATCTCGCGCGGGGCGCGGGTGATGATCGCGTTCAACATGTCCTGCGAGCGCGGGATCTCGAACCACTTCAGGCTGCCCTCGTTCATGCCCGCGTTGGACACCTTGGCCAGCCCGGCCAGCGAGCTGGTCGCCTCCACCCCGGGCAGCTGCTGCAGCTCGCGCTCGAGCGCATCGACCGCCATCAGCGTGTCGTACTGGCCGCAGGCGTATTGCGGCGTGCGCACCATGACGATGTACACGTCGCTGCTCGCGGCGTAGTTGGCGGTCATGAAGGCGTTGTCGCGGTTGTAGCGCGAGTCCGGGCGCAGCTCGGGCGCACCCGGGTCGGTGTCGCCGATCTTGAGCTGAAAGCTCACCGCGAGTCCGAGCGCCCCCATCACCAGCCCCGCCAGCACCGCGATGCGGGCCCACTTGCGCTGGGTGAAGAGATCGAGGAAGGCCCAGAACGGATGCTTGGCATGCGTGCCGCTGGCCTCCATGAGCTCGGCCTTCAGGCTGCGCTGGGCCGCCACCGGGCTCACCCCGGTGTACGAGAGCAGGATCGGCAGCAGCACGAGGTTGGTGAAGATCAGCACCGCCACCCCGATGCTGGCGGTCACCGCCAGATCCTGGATGACCTGGATGTCGATCACCATCAGCACCGCAAAGCCCACCGCATCGGCCAGGAGCGCGGTCATCCCGGCCAGGAACAGACGGCGGAAGGTGTAGCGCGCGGCCACCAGGCTGTGCGTGCCGCGGCCGATATCCTGCATGATGCCGTTCATCTTCTGCGCGCCGTGGCTCATGCCGATGGCGAAGACGAGAAAGGGCACCAGCACCGAGTAGGGGTCGAGCTCGTAACCGAGCGTGGGCAACAGGCCCAGCAGCCACACCACGGCCACCACCGAGCACGCCACCACCAGGAGCGTGCTGCGCAGGCAGCGGGTGTACCAGTACAGCACCGCGGTGCAGATGACGATCGCCACGGCGAAGAACACCATCACCTGCAGCAGGCCCTCGATCAGATCGCCCACCACCTTGGCGAAGCCGGTGACGTGGATCCGGATCGTGTCCGACTCGTATTTCGCGCGCAATTCCTCGATGCGCTGGGAGAGCGCGTGGTAGTCGATCCGCTCGCCGGTCTCGGCGATCTTGTCCTGCAGCGGCACCAGAATGATGCTCGACTGGTAGTTGGCCGCGACCAGCTGGCCGATCTCGCCCGAGCGCTCGACATTGACCCGCACCTGCTCGATCGATGCGGGCGAGCCGTCGTAGTCGTCCGGGATCACCGGGCCGCCGTCGAGCCCTTCCTCGGTGACGCCGGTCCAGCGCACCGCGGGCGCCCACAAGGATTTCATGTAGGGGCGGTCGACGCCGGGCAGCAGGAACAGCTCGTCGCTGAGCTTGCGCACGGTGTCGAGGTACTCTTCGTCGAAGATGTCCCCTTCGGTGACCGCCACGGCGATGCGCAGGCTGTTGCCCATGCCCGCGAGCTGGCTGCGGTTGTCGAGGAAGTTCACGACGTACGGGTGGCTGGTCGGGATCATCTTGTCGAACGCGGCGTTCAACTTGAGCCCGAGCGCCTGGTAGCCGAGCACCAGCGTGGCCAGCAGGCACAGCAGGACGATCAGCAGGCGGTTGTTGAACAGCACGCGCTCGGCCAGCGAACCCGAACGTGCATCGAAGTCGGCCAGGTTGGCGATCACCGCTTCGGCCGGAAGGGAATGTGCGACAGCCATTATTTGCGTTCCGTAACGACGAGTTGAGCTGCATCGACGCGGTTCAGACCGCGTGCGCCGGACAGCACCAGGGCGCCGTCCTCGATCTGCACCAGGGCGGTGACCGCGTTGGGGGCCTGGGCCTCGAGCGCGCGAAAGCTGCGCCCTTGGTCGTCGCTGCGCAGCAGGCGCCCGCTCTCGTCGGCGAGCACGACGGTGCCGTCGGCCAGGCGCAGGCCGCTGGTGAGGGTGATTTCCTGGTCGAGGGCGATCTGCGCCCAGTTCGCGCCCCCGTCGCCGCTGCGCCAGACATTGCCCCGCAGGCCGTAGGCGAGCAGCGTGTCCGGCCCGAGCGCGAGGGCGCCGAAGAAGGTGCCCGGGTAGGGCGTGTGCACTTCGGCAAACGACGCTCCGCCATCGTCCGAGCGGAACAGCGCGCCCTGCTCGCCGGCGATGAGCAGGCGGGCGCCGTCGGCGCGGACCTGATACAGGTGCTTGCCGCGCGGATTGGGCAGGCGTGCGATGAAGGCCTGCCAGGACTGGCCGCCATCGTCGGTGGTGAGCGCCAGGCCGTAGGCGCCCACCGCCCAGCCGCGGCGCGCATCGATGAAATGCACGCTCAAGAGCGGCTTGTCCGGGCCGTCCTCGACCATCGCCTGGGCCTCGCGCAGGCGCCGCTCGGCCCCGTCCGAGCCTGCCGCTGCGAGCGCCTGGGCTTCGTCCAGCGCCGCCTGCGCGCCCTGGCGGCCGTCGAGCTGGCGCACCCAGGTTTCGCCCCCATCGCGCGAATGGAGCACGATGCCGCTGTGGCCGACCGCCCAGCCCAGCTGCTCGTCGACGAAGCAGACGTCGGTGAGCGCCACGCTCGCGGGCACCGCGCGCGCCTGGCGCCAGCTCGCTCCGCCGTCGTCCGACAGCAGCACGGTGCCGCGCGCGCCCACCGACACCAGCCGCTCGCCCGCCCGGGTCACCGCCAGCTGGACCGTGCTGGTGGCGCGCACATCGGCACGGGCCGGCAGCTCCATCAGGTCCGGCACCGGCTGGCCGGTCGCCGTCGCCGCGGCTGCTGCAGCAGCGGCCGTCGCGGCCGTTGCCAGCGGGCAGATCAAGCTCAAAAGGGTGGCCGCCACCAGGGGCCGCAGCGCAATGTTCAGAACCATCCGTGCTGGTGGCGCGCACATCGGCACGGGCCGGCAGCTCCAGCAGGTCCGGCACCGGCTGGCCGGTCGTCGCCGCGGCCGTCGCCAGCGGGCAGATCAAGCTCAAAAGGGTGGCCGCCACCAGGGGCCGCAGCGCAATGTTCAGAACCATGTGGCCTACTCTCATTCGCGCTCCGTCGCGCAGCAGAAGACCCCGCGGGTCGGTGCCGTGGACGGAACGTCGTTCAACAACAAAAAACCGGGTCTGAAAAGCGGAGGGCCTGCCCGCAGCCCGGCAGCCCCTCCGGCGGCGGTCCCGCCGCCGGGCGAGATCAGCGTGCTGCGTCGGCGGCGACGGCATCCCCGGTGAAGAAGGTCTCGGGCTTGCGCGGCACGACACGGTAGGTTTCGTCGTTCAACCCCTGCACCGTGCTCATCGTGCCGGCCTGCAGGTTGAATACCGTCACCTGTTGGACCAGTAATGCTGGAACGGCGGGCACGAAGAAGTTCGGCATCTGCGAGGTGCGCCACAGCTTGCCTTCGGCGTCGTAGCCGTCCATCAAGACCAACAGCGCCGTATCCTCATCGAAGTAATACTTGCGCTTCGGCACCGCATGGCGCCTGCCTGCAACCACCGTGGCTTCGACTTCCCACACCCGGTGCAACTCCCAGCGCACCTTGGCGGGGTTCAGATGGAACTTGTCGTAGGCTTCGGAAACCGTGGCCGTGATCAGTTCATTGTTGTTATAGGGAACGTACATCTCCCGCTTGCCGACCAGCTTCCATTCGTAGCGGTCAGGATGACCGTAGAAACCTTCCACCTCGTCGAAATAGTTCGCGCCCGAGGCAACGAAGTCCGGCGTGTCGTAGGCAACGGTCGGGGCGCGGCGCACGCGGCGCTGGCCGACCAGATACTGCCAGGCTTGGCGCGGGGTTTTGGGATCGATGCCGTCGCGAATGACCAGCGACTCGCCCATTTTGAAGGATGGTGCCGTAGTACTGAAACGAAACATGGTGTATTCGCCCTTCCCGTCCTTCGACCACGTCTCCCACGACCCATCTTTGTAGTAGTAGGGTTGCTGGAAGAACATGTCGTTGCGGGTGGCCAGGGTGTGATTGCCATCCGAGGAGCCGACAATGTTCTTGAACCCAAACTCCTTCGATTCGGGTTCGACCCGCAGCAGGTAATTCCAGACCACCTCCACGCCGGTCTGCGGGATCGGGAACGGGAGGCCGCCGAAACAGCCCTCGATCGAATTACCACCTTCGATCGTCTTGCAGCTGGTCGCATTCTTGAACGTGTTTGCGGCCACGTGCTCCGGCACCGTCGCCGTGCGATGGGTCGGATAAACGTCGACACGGAACGTGTCCGGGTATTTCTTGAGCAGCGCCTGTGTGCCCTCGGAAAGCTTGTCCGCATGTTGGGCCATATTGGACGCAGTGATTTGCAGGACCGGCTTTTCATTCGGGAAGAGGTTCACCGGAATGTCGCCCACTTTCGGCCCCGCGACCGGGCCGGTCTGGCCCCCGGTCCACGCCGGAATCGTCCCGTCCTTGTTGCCGGCTTTTTCGCCGCCGAGCGGCGTCAGCCAGGTTTTGAGCTTGGCCGCTTCGTCCGCGCTCACCGCAGCCATCGTGCTCTGCATGCCGGCGCTCAGCGCCAGGATGGAGACGCACAGCAAGGTCTTTTTAAACGTGAACATATTGATCTCCTCGGTCGTTTTATAAGAATCAGAACGTGCGCTGGATCGTGAGCGATACGAAGTCGCGGTCGCCGTGGAAATTGTCATAGGACAGCTCGCCGGCCGGATTGACGATCGAACCCGAGGAGCCGACGTAGTGGGTGTAGTTCAGCCCGCCCTGCCAGGTCTTGCGGTAGTCGGCCTTCACCCCGATGCTCAGGCTGCCGCCGTTCTCCGACGGGAACAGCACGCCATTGACCGAGGAGCGTCCGGCCAGGCCGTAGTTGACGCCGATCGGCACCTGCAGATCGAGCCCGGGGACGACCTGGAAATATTCCGGCGTGAACACGAACTGGATCGCGCTGGCTTCGCGGGTGGCGTTCGGGTCGAGCGCGGCGCGGTTGTCGGTGACGCTGAGCACCCGGTTGTAGGCGAACTCGCCGACGAAAGAGGCCCCTTCCCACAGCGCATTGGCCGGCAGGACGCTGATCGCCGACAGGCTCAGATGCATCGTTTTGCCTTTCGGGAAGGTCGCATCGTCATCGTTGTCCGCCCCGCCCAGGCCGAGGAGGACGTTGCCGGTACCCACCAGCGGCTGGTTTTCGCGGAACGACAGTTCGCCCGAGACGTTCGTCTCCCCCACCAGGGTGGCAAAGCTGGCGCCGATCGTGCGGATGTTCTCCGCATAGACGAGGACATAGTCGCCATCGACGCCGCGGCCCGGATCGGCGTTCACCCCGGGGCGGATGTAGAACTGCGGCAGCTTGTCGTGGAACTGGGCGGCGTACAGCCCGTACTCGGTGTCGCCGGCACGGAACTTGACCTGCACGCCGCCCTGGCCGGAGTCCTTGGCATCGAGGTCATCGCCCCGGCGCAGCGTGCCGTTGGGGCCGAACGGTCCGTACAGGAACTCGCCGCCGGCGCCGGGGAAGTCGGCGAAGGCGAAATAGCTGCCCGCTCCCGGCAGGCGTGAGTCGCGCCATTCGTACTGGTAGTAGGCGCCGATCGAGACGTCGGCGCTGAGTTGCAGCTGCGCCGAGACCTGGCCGACCGGGCGCGCGACTTCCTTGAACTGCGAGTTCGGCACTGACAGCGCACGGGCCAGATCGAGCGGGGTCTGGGCGCCGGCGATGCCGTTGGCGCCGAAGAACAGGGTCTCGCCGTAGAGCTGGGTGAAGCGCCCCGCCTTCAGGTTCAGGCCCTTGCCGGCGATCTCGGTGCGGCCATAGACGAAGGCGTCGAGGAACTCCGCCTTGCGCCCGTGGAGCTTTTCGGTGGCGGTGGTGAATTCGTCGAAATCGGCCGAGCGCTGGTTGAGCGACCAAGCGTAGCGTTGGCTGCGGTCGTTCGATTCGTTGTACACCTGGTCGTACCAGGCGGCGCCGCTGACGCGGAAACCCATGTTGTTGCGGTAGCGCAGATCGAATTCGGAGAGCAGGTCGACCCGGTTCGAAATCAGGCCGCGGCTGAAATTGCGGTCGCCGTCGTTAGTGTTGATCTGCGCCCCCGCATCCGAGGCGGGGCCGTGGCCGTCCTGCTCCTCGACGCGCCAGCTGGCGTTGTACTTGAGCGTGTTGTCCCAGCGTACCGATAGGTCGGGGTTGCCCGTGTCGACCTTGAACGCATGGGCCTCGGGAATAAGCATGCCGCCCATGCCGAGGACGCCGACCACGAACGCTGCAAGCCCCTTTCCCGCCGCCCTGCTACCGCAATGGCGCCGCTCCAGCTTACTTCTTGCCTCCATGCTTCCTCCTGGTGTTATCCTCACACTGAACGACCGTTCAGTTGAGATGTTCTGATTATGTTTGTCGCCCCGTGGATCACGCTCCAGCCATCCCGTGACGCTCCGAAGCGACTTCAGGCGATCATTTTCCGGGACCGCTCAGCCATGCGCCCATGGATGTAAGCTAAGGGCCTTGCAGGAAGCCGGCAATTGGTGCTAACACTCGAACACTTAGGGGCAGCCCCATGTCCATGCCCGATTCCGGACTCGGCCGCGGAAGAATGCAGGTTTTCGCAAAAATCCGGGCTGCCCGGGCGTCCGCAGCACAGCAGGGTCTGGTGATCATGAACAAACGCGGCACAGAGGCAGAGGAGACAGACTCCGTGAGTGGAAACGCAATTGCATCAACCGAAACGGAAATGGAAGCGGATCACGGGAACGATCCCGCCACCGGCTACGAAGTCATCTTCCGCAACACGCCACTAGCGATTTGCCATCTGCGCAATCGTGCGTTCGTTCGCTGCAATACCCGGTTCGAGGAATTGTTCGGATACGCAAGAGGTGAGCTCGACAACAAATCGGTACGGCTGCTTTATCCAACCGACGAATCATTTCGGACCATCGGGGAAAACTATGGTCATTTCTTCGAGCGCCACGACACGTTCAAGGACGAGCGCCCGATCATCCGCAAAGACGGGTCGGTCATATGGTGCATCGTCACCGGCTCCCTGCTCGATTCATCCAACCCTCGTCTCGGTTCGATCTGGGTTGTTCAGGACATATCCGAACACAAGCGCACGGAAGACGACCTGAAGGCCAGCGTCGAGAAGCTGGAAATCCTGGTCCACCAGCGGACGCTCGAGCTACACAAGCATGTCAACAAACTCGAGCAGGAAGTCGCGACACGCAAGCTGGCCGAAGAAGTCGCCAATGAGCACAGGGAAAAATACGAGAAGCTGTTCCACATGCTTCCAATCGGAATATCGATTACCGACAACGAGGGCCGGATCCTCGAAGCCAACCGCCAGTTCACCGAACTGGTGGGGACACCCGAGAAGCCGCCCATCACCTGGCAACAACTGCCACAGCGCTTCTTCCTCAGCGACGGGACAAAAGTCGCAAGAAAAAGACTGCCCTGGCGGATTCACGACGTTCAAAAGGATTCGATCAAGAACATCGAAATCGGCATGCGTGAAGAAGAAAGTCGGAAGCAGCGCTGGCTGAGCGTCAGTTCATCTCTGCTTGAGCTGAAGGGGCAAAAAATGGTCGTGGCCGCCTTCACCGACATCACCTACCGTAAACGGATCGAGGAACTGGAAAGGCTGCGCCACGCGGAGCTCACCCGCCTCGGGCGCATCAATGCAATGGCCGGAATGGCTGCAGCGCTGGCACACCAGATGGGCCAGCCCCTCGTTTCCGCACTCAACTACCTGCAAGGCTGCCGCCTCCGGCTCGAGCACATCAGAGGAGCCGCGGAGATATCTCAATCGCTCGGCCTGGCGATCACGCATCTCGATCAGGCCGGTGAAATCCTGCGGCGGGTCAAGGATTTCGTCTGCAAGCACACGCCGGAAAGGACGCCGGAGAATATCAACGAAGTCATTCAGGACACTCTCTCCTTTCTCAGCTTCGACGTCCACCGGCACAACGTTACCGTAAATCTGCAGCTGATACCCTCTCCCCCAGCCGTCCCCCTGTGCAAGATCGAGATTCAACAGGTCCTGTTCAATCTGGTGAAAAATGGCATTGAGGCAATGTCTGAAATGGAGCCGGAGTCACGCATACTGACCATCGGAAATGAAATCTCCACAGACGGAAGATCGATGAAAATATTCGTCCAGGACCATGGGGTCGGAGTCGAGAAGCGAGCAGAAAAACGCGCTTTCGAACCTTACTTCACGACCAAACCGGACGGGCTCGGAATTGGTCTCACGATTTGCCGGTCGATCATCGAATCGCATGGCGGAGAGCTCTCTTTTTCGAAAACCGGAGAACGCGGATCGAAATTCCAGTTCACACTGCCGATATGAGAGATATTCACAATATCCGAGAAATGGCGAAACCATCAGCACGAGAAGGAGGCACTCATGCAAGCCACTAAAACCGGAAATGCATCGACTGTTTTTGTCGTGGACGACGAAGCGTCCGTCAGGGATTCGCTGACCTGGCTCCTCAATTCGATCTCACTGGATGTCCGGACATTCGAATCTGCGAAGGATTTTCTCGATGCCGACATCTCATGCACCCATGGCTGCGTGGTCCTGGATGTCAGAATGCAGAACGTCAGCGGTCTGCAATTGCAGCAGGCGCTGTCGGAAAGAGGCTTCAAGCTGCCGATCATTTTCCTTTCGGCTTACGGCGACGCCCAGATGGGCGCCCAGGCGGTAAAGAAAGGTGCATTCGATTTTCTCCAGAAACCGTACCGGAACCAGGACCTGCTCGACGCAGTAAACGCCGCCCTTGCCCTGAACCGGGAGATGGCGGACAAGCAGAATGAAAAACAGAAGCACCTCGACCTTCTTGCCACCCTGTCGCAACGGGAAATGGAAATTCTGGACAAGGTCGTTGCCGGAAGCAGCAGCAAGGAAATCGCCAAGCTGCTCGGAATCAGTTACAAGACCGTTGAAGCGCATCGCGGACGCATCATCAGCAAGCTCGGGCTCAAATCTACCGGCGATCTAATGCACTTCGTCATGCGCGGCAGCAGTCATTGCAGCGACTGTGGCCGGCAGCCCCTGCCGGGAAGTAGCCCCTGCCGGCCCGCCGCGTAGCACGGAAAGTTACCAGGCGCGCAAGATTCATGGAGTGCGGTAATGACCACGCCCGTTTTCGTGCCAAGCTCGTCATCAGCGGTCGTGAGCGCTCGATCGCCTGAACGTTGAAATCTCGTTCGCTCAGGCTTCAGCCGTGCGATATCACCGTTTGAACGACCATGCGCCGACCGCTGCAGACCGGATATGGCACTGACGGAGTGGATCATTCGCCGCCGCCGTCCCGCCAGCAACAAGCATGCGTTTCGCGGCCCGGCGGGACTCCCGTTCGGCAAGGAAATCGGGCCGCCCTCCCTGCGGCCGGCTCCGGCCCTGCCGCAGCTTTCCAACAGCCCGTCGCACCAGATAAACACTCCATAAAATCATCCACTTAACTGTTATACCCGGCAGCGCTTGCGTGACGAGATACCCTAGGGACCGCCCCCTATGGTTAGGTGTTCACACCAATTGCTGCACGATCCTGCACGGCCTAATTTAGTCCCATGGGCATCGCTACGAAGCAGCGACTGCCGGCGATCGATCCGGCCGCCACCTCGACTCACATTCAATATTGAGGCCGCAGTGAAAATTCCTCTTATTACCGAAATACAGAGGTTCAGCCTTCAGGACGGCCCTGGGATCAGGACGACCATCTTCCTGAAAGGTTGCCCACTGCGCTGCCCCTGGTGTCACAACCCGGAGACCCAAGACGCACGGCAGGAATTCTATTTTTATCCGGATCGCTGTGTCGGCTGCGGTCGCTGTGTAGCCGTCTGTCCCGCCGAAACGTCCCGCCTCGTGCGCAATTCGGACGGCCGCACGATCGTCCAGATCGACCGCACGAACTGTCAGCGATGCATGCGTTGCGTCGCTGCCTGCCTGACCGAAGCCCGCGCCATCGTCGGCCAGCACATGAGCGTCGATGAAATCCTGCGCGAGGCGCTATCCGATTCGGCGTTCTACCGCAACAGCGGCGGCGGCGTCACGATCAGCGGCGGCGACCCCCTCTACTTTCCCGATTTCACACGGCAACTCGCCAGTGAATTGCACGCCCGCGGGGTTCACGTCGCGATCGAAACCTCATGCTTTCCAAAGCAAGGAAAAGTCGTCGAATCGATGATCGGCATCGTCGACCTCTTCATCGTGGATCTGAAGACGCTCGACGCGCACAAGCATCTCGATGTCATCGGCTGGCCACTTGCCCCGATTCTCGCGAATCTCGAAACCCTGTTCGCCGCCGGGGCAAAGGTCCGCATTCATATCCCGGTGATTCCCGGCTTTAACGACTCGCACGCCGATATCGACGCTTACGCCGAGTATCTCGGCAAGCATGCAGCGGCGATCAGCGGAATCGATCTGCTCAATTTCCACTGCTACGGCGAGGGCAAATACACGTTTCTCGGCCGGGCCGGCAGTTATCAGTACAGCGGCGTGGACGAGACGCCTGCCGAAAAGATCGTGCCACTGGCGCAGGCACTGAAGGCCCGGGGGCTTGCCGTCACCATCGGCGGCATCGTGGGCATCGCCAATGGCAAGAACGAACTCACCGGGGATATCGCCCTGGAAGTGCACCACTGACCCAGCATAAGGAGGAAATCAAATGACGACCTGCAAGGACTGTGCTTTCTTTTTTTCAATTCCAGAGGACGCGGACGATTTCGAAAAATCGAAGGGGGACTGCGTGACCCAGAAGGACGATGAAAAGGGCAGGTACTGGCTGTCCAAGCCCGTCTTCGAAAACGACCAGTGTTGCGGCGCGTTCCACAAGCGCTGAACAGAACCATACGACAGAACAAGGTAGGAGACAGCAATGAGCGATGTACAGACGTTGGAATACAAGGGGAAAGTCGTTCAGTTCGCCCCCGAAAATCCGCGCGAAGCCGAGATCCCGGCCGATGAACTGCACGAACATCTGCAAAATCCGTCTACCGAGCGCACCCGCCGGCTGAAGGCGCGCTGCCGCTGGAAACATGCCGCGGCGGGCGAGTTCTGCGAGAAGGGCGTCACCGCCGGGATCGAGCGCATGCGCCTGCTCACGGAGTCGCACTGGGCCACGAGAGGAGAGCCGGAGCCGATCCGTCGCGCGCACGGATTGAAGAACATCCTCGACAAAAGCACGCTCGTTCTGCAGACCGACGAATTCATCGTCGGCTACCACGCCGAAGACCCGAACATGTTTCCGCTCTATCCGGAACTGTCCTACATGGCAGTGCAGGACTATCTGAAGAGCAAATATTCGCCGCAACCGGCCAAGGAAGCCCAGGAGATCGTCGATTACTGGAAGCCGTTCAGCCTGCAGGCCCGCTGCGAGCCGTATTTCGACCCGGTCGACCTGCACCGCGGCTACCAGGTCAGTACGATCGAAGGGCCGGTTTTCGCAACCGGCTACAACAGCGTGATTCCGCCGTACGAGACGGTGCTCGAAGACGGTTTGCAGGCGCGGATCGCGCTGGCCGAAGAGAAAATCGAGCATGCCCGTGCGGAAATGGAAAAATTCCCCTGGCACGCTCCCAGCGGTCTCGAATGGATCGACAAGATCGACAACTGGAAAGCAATGGTGATCGCCTGCAAAGCGGTCATCGCCTGGGCACGCCGTCACGCACGCCTGTGCAAGATCGTCGCCGAACACTTCGAAACCGACCCGAAACGCAAGGCCGAGCTGCTCGAAATCGCCGACATCTGCCAGCGCATGCCCGCCGAGCCGGCACGCGGCCTGAAGGACGCGATGCAGTCGAAATGGTTCACCTTCCTGATCTGCCACGCGATCGAACGCTATGCGAGCGGCTTCGCGCAAAAGGAAGACTCGCTGCTGTGGCCGTACTACAAGGCGAGCGTGATCGACAAGACTTTCCAGCCGATGGAGCACAAGGATGCGGTCGAACTGATCGAGATGGAACGACTGAAGGTCTCCGAGCACGGCGCCGGCAAGTCGCGCGCCTACCGCGAGATCTTCCCCGGCTCAAACGACCTCTTCATCCTGACCCTGGGCGGCACCAACGGCGACGGCTCGGACGCCTGCAACGACATGACCGACGCCATCCTCGAGGCGACCAAGCGCATCCGCACGACGGAGCCATCGATCGTGTTCCGCTACTCGAAGAAGAATCGCGCCAAGACCTTGCGCTGGGTTTTCGAGTGCATCCGCGACGGGCTCGGCTATCCTTCGATCAAGCACAACGAGCTCGGTGTGCAGCAGATGCTCGAGATGGCCAAATACAGCCGCAACGGCAACGGTGCAACACCGGAAGAAGCGCACTACTGGGTCAACGTGCTGTGCATGGCGCCGGGGCTGGCCGGCCGGCGCAAGGCGCAGAAGACCCGATCCGAGGGCGGTAGCGCGATCTTCCCGGCGAAGCTTCTCGAAATCACCCTCAACAACGGTTACGACTGGTCGTATGCCGACATGCAGATGGGGCCGGAAACCGGCTACGCGAAGGATTTCGCGACTTTCGACCAGCTCTGGGAAGCCTTCCGCAAGCAGTATCAGTACGCGATTGCGCTGGCGATCCGTTGCAAGGATGTCTCGCGAACCATGGAGTGCCGTTTCCTGCAGATGCCTTTCGTCTCCGCACTCGACGACGGCTGCATGGAACTGGGCATGGACGCGAACGCCCTGTCGGAACAGCCCAATGGCTGGCATAACCCGATCACCTCCATCGTCGCAGGCAACTCGCTCGTCGCGATCAAGAAGCTCATCTACGACGAGAAGAAGTACACCATGGCCCAGCTCATGGACGCCCTCCAGGCGAACTGGGAAGGCTACGAGGAGATGCGCCGCGACTTCAAGAATGCGCCGAAGTGGGGCAATGACGACGACGACGCAGACGTGCTGATCAGCCGCTTCTACGAGGAAATCCTCGGCGGCGAGATGATGAAGAACATCAACTACTCGGGCGGTCCGGTGAAGCCTACGGGGCAGGCGGTCGGCCTCTACATGGAAGTCGGCTCGCGCACCGGCCCCACTCCGGACGGGCGCTTCGGCGGCGAGGCGGCTGACGACGGCGGCATTTCTCCGTATTCGGGCACCGACAAGAAGGGGCCGACCGCCGTGCTGCGCTCGGTGTCCAAGGTGCAGAAGAACCAGAAGGCCAATCTGCTCAACCAGCGTCTGTCGGTGCCGATCATGCGCAGCAAGCACGGCTTCGACATCTGGCACGCCTACATGGACACCTGGCACGACCTCAACATCGACCACGTGCAGTTCAACGTGGTCAGCACCGAGGAGATGAAGGCCGCGCAGCGCGAGCCGGAAAAGCACCAGGACCTGATCGTGCGCGTATCCGGCTTCAGTGCCCGCTTCGTGGACATCCCGACCTACGGCCAGAACACGATCATTGCCCGCAACGAGCAGAATTTCAACGCACAGGATCTGGAGTTCCTGAACGTCGAACTCTGACAACGTGAGCCGGGAGGAGGATATCTCTCTCCCGGCTCATCGGCGGCCTCCCGAGTTGATTGACATATTTAATTTTGGATATCGATCATGAGCGCAACACCGCATACCCAGGTGCACTGGGAAGAGAACACCGCCCGCCCCTGCCGCAAGTGCAAATGGCAAACGCCCGATCCGACCGATCCGCTGCGCGGCCAATGCACCGTTAACCGCCATGCGATGGGCGGCGTGTGGAAACGCTGGATCCGCGACGTCGAGCACATGACCTGCAGCCGTCACGAGGAAGGCGAACTGAGCTTCCGCGACCACGTGTGATGCGAGCGGCACCACGGTAACGGGATGGCCGGCGGGAGCCCCCGCCTCCCGCCGGCCATTCCCCCACACCGGCAAGCGACGTGTAGCGGACCTCTCCACCTCCCAGCAGCCAAGACACCATGATGAAGAACAGCGGACTCCTAAACAGCGTGCACGTTCCCGCAGCCGACCCCTATTACTACCTGAATACCGAAACCCTGAGCCTGCTCAACCGCATCCAGCGGATCTCGCAGAAGCACCCGGTCAATGTGCTGGTCATCGGCAAGCAAGGCTGCGGCAAATCGTCCCTGGTGCGGCAGTACGCCGCGGTGCATCACCTGCCGCTGGCGACCTTCCAGATCGGCCTGTTGTCCGAACCGGGGCAGCTCTTCGGCGAATACGCGCTCGAGAACGGCGAAACCCGCTACAAGCAGTTCCTGTTTCCGCAGGCGATCCAGACGCCGGGCTGCGTGATCCATCTCGAGGAGATCAACCGGCCCGAGCACCCGAAGGCGCTCAACATGCTGTTTTCGATCCTCTCGGACGATCGCCAGGTATGGATGGACGAGCTCGGCCTGCTGAAGGTCGCCGACGGCGTGGTGTTCTTCGCCACCCTCAACGAGGGTGACGAATTCGTCGGTACCGAGCTGCTCGACCCGGCGCTGCGCGACCGCTTCTACGTCACCGCGATGGATTTCCTGCCCAACGACGTGGAACGGGAGGTGCTGCAGAAAAAGACCGGCGTCACGATCGCGCAGGCCGAGGAGATCATCGGCGTCGTCAACAGCCTGCGCGCGAGCCCGGAGCTCGGCGTCGAGGTGTCCACACGCAAGACGTTGATGATCGGCGAGATGATCGCGGCCGGCGGCAGCCTGCGCGAGGCGATTGCGGCGAGCCTGCAGACGGACCGCGAGACCCTCGAATCCGTGCTGCTGTCGCTGCACGTGGAGCTCGGCAAGACCGAGCGTGGCACGACCGAGTACGTGCTGTTCACGCCGCGCTGACCGTCCCCCGACACCGCCCGCCCCTCCCGCGCACAGGACACCAGCGATGCCCCCGGCTCCCGCCACGCCCGTCATCGAACGCTTCGTCATTCCCGACGCCGACGGTTATTCCGAGTTCTGGCGCCGCGACAAGTCGCCGGTCGAACCGCTCGAGCTCGCGAAGCTGCTGCACGCGCTGCGCAAGGTCGCCGCATTCGTCGGTCGCAATGCGGGCGAGGTCGTGTGGTCCGGCATGGCACAGGACGACGCCACGATCGCGATCGATCCGTCACCGATCCTCGGCTGCTACCCGGTGCCGGCGGCGCGCACCGACCTGGTGGTCGGGCTGACCGTCCACCAGGCCTATCTGCGCACAGAATGGAGCGCGCGCGTGCGCGAGCTCGCCCTCGCCCGCCTCCAGCCTCCGCCGCAATACGCATACAAGTTCGGGCTGTTCCTCGACCTGTGCGAGAGCGTCTACGTCGACAACCTCGCGAACCGCAGCGTGCTCGGACACTACGCGGAAATCGCCCGGCGCTGGCGCGTCGAGAACAATGCGCGCCGGCTGCTGTCGCCGCCGACGCTGTCCGAGGTGCTGCACCTGTGGTGGGTCTTCGCCACCGACCGCGACCCGGATCGCTACCGGACGCGATGGCTCGATCCGTGGCTCGAGGACCTGCTCGATCGCGCCGCATTCGACAAGTTCTATCAGGCGCCCTTCGAGCAGCTTGCGACTCTCGTCCCGGCGCTGCGCACGCAGTGCCCGGCGATCACCGGCATCGCCGAACGCGTCGAGTTCCGCGTCGAGCACTACCTGGCCCTGTGGAAGACCCTGCTGCCGCGCATACGCTTCTGGATCGGCGACAGCGGCGACCGCTTCATGATGCCTTCCGAATACGACGAAAACATCGCCACCGAAGATGCCGAGCGCAAGGCGGTCAAGGCGACCATCGTCAGCTACGCGAAGCTGATCGAGCGCGCGCTGCCGACGAAGAACCGCGACCTCACCGAGCAGGTGCTCGACAACGTCATGAATGCCGAAGGCGTCGTCCGCGTCGAAGGCAGCGACATCCTGATGCCGGCGAAGGACCTCGTCGACACGGCCCTGAGGCGCAAGCTCGAACACGTCGTGCGCCACGCCGCGCAGCGCACCAGCGCCTTCAACCGCGGGCTGACCTCGGGCAAGATCCACAGCCGGCGCCTCTACCGCGCGCACACGACGGGCACGGTGTTCCAGGAAAAGAAGAACGAATACGACCTGCGCAACGACGTCGTGCTGCTCGTCGACGCGACCGGATCGATGGCCGATCCAGCGAGGTGGTCGCGCGCCGAGACGATGTTCCAGACCCTGTTCATGGCGATTCAGGCCTACGCGAAGAACGCGCGGCTGTTCGCCTACAACGAGGCCCGCGGCGCCTGCCGGATCTCGGAGCTGTTCCGCGGCGGTCGCATGCACACCGTGCTGCCGCAAGGCAAGACGGCCTCCGGCGAAGCGATCATCGCGACCGCGCTGTCGACGCGCAGCGCTGCACGCCGCCGCATCATCATCCACATCACCGACGGCGCCTCGAACTGGGGCTGCGGCGTCGCCGAGGCGATCGCCTTCTGCCGCCGGCGCAACATCGGCCTGCTGACCCTCGGCATCGGCTGCAGCCCGGCGGCGAAGCAGTCGCTGCGCGACGAGTACGGCAAGCTCGTGCAGTTCATCGATGACCTGCAGCAGCTGCCGCCGTTGCTCGGCAGCCTGCTCAATTACGACGCCCGTCACTGAGAACGCACTATGACGGAGACGCTCGCCGCCCACGTGCTCGACCGCGAGTGGGAACTGTTCCAACGGGTGCATAGCACCCGCCCCGTGCGCTGCCAGAGCGCCCCGGACAGTTTCCGCACGATCCGCGGCAGCCTGTTCGAACTGTGGACCGGCGAAATGCTCGCCGCGTATCTCGAGGCCCTCGAACACGCCGTCGCGCAGGGCCGCAACCCGCTCGCGGAAAAGTACGCACGCATGGACGGGCTGATTCCGCCGATCTCCGAGAACCCGCTGATCGACGCGATCGTGGCGGTCGAGGAACGCTGGCAGGCCGAACTGCAGGCGCGCTACCCGGCGCTGTACCGGCGCTGCTGCCGCAGCCGGGCGCCGACCGGCGACGGGCGCAATTTTTCGGTCTATCTGCGTTGCGAGCTCGAGACCTACGGCGAGCGGACCGTGCACCTGTACCACGAGAACGTCGAACGCGCCGCCACCGCCGGGCGCAATCTCGCGATCGAAGCCCTCGACCGGCTCGTCGCACAAAGCGGTTACGCCAGTCTCGAACAGGCCGAACAGGTGCTGAGCGGACGGGCCGCGGAATGAACGACGCACGCCCCCGCATCCCGCCCCCTGCACCGCCCCCCGTAGTCTTCGGCGCCGCCGCTGCGCTGCGGGGCACCGCCGCCCCCGCCCGCCTGCTGTGGCTGATCACCGGCTTCTGGATGCTGCAGCCGCTGTCGACGGACCTCTATCTGGCGTCGCTGCCGACACTCGCCGCATCCTTCCGCGTAGCGCCGGCGGCGGTGCAGCAGACCCTGTCGATGTTCGCCCTCGGCGTCGCCGTGTCGCAGCTCGTCAGCGGTCCGCTGGCCGACCGCTTCGGCCGCCGCCCGATCCTGCTCGCCGGGCTGCTGGTCTATGTCGCGGCAAGCCTCGCGTGCGCGCTCGCCACCCACATCGACGCGCTGATCGCCGCCCGCTTCGCCCAGGCCGCGGGCAGCTGCACGGTCGCCGTGATCGCCCGCGCCGTTGTCCGCGACGCCTGGCCGGCCAGCGAGGGGGCGCAGGTGATCGCCCGCTCGACGAGCGTGCTCGCGGTCGCGTTGCTGCTCGCCCCCATCGTCGGCGCCCAATTGCAGGCGAGCTTCGGCTGGCGTGCGAACTTCACGTTGCTGACACTCGCCGGTGCCGCGCTCGCGCTCATCTCGGCCGTGCGCTTCGCCGAGACGATGACGCAGCGCCCCCCCGCGGCGATCCGGCCCGCCGCGCTGCTACACAATTACGGCGCGCTGCTGCGCAGCCGTGCGTTCTGGGCCTACGCGCTGCCGGGGGCGCTCTCTTTCGGCATGGTGTTCGTCTACATCTGCGGCGCGTCGTTCGCGCTCATCGACGTGCTCGGCGTGCCCACGCGCCACTTCGGTTACCTCTTCGCCCTCGGCGTGCTCGGCTACCTGGTCGGCACCCAGCTCTGCCGGCGGATGCTGCCGCACTACGGGCTGTCGCGCACCCTTCGCCTCGGCAGCACGCTGGGGCTGGCGGCGGGCACAACCTTCGCCATCGGGCTCGCGCTCGGCCTGCAGCACTGGGCAACGGTCGTCCTCGCCCACTTTCTCGTCACCCTTGCACACGGCATCAACAGCCCGTGTGCGCAGAGCGGCGCGGTCGCCCCCTTTCCGGAAAAAGCCGGCACCGCCGCGGCCCTGCTCGGATCGCTGACGATGCTCTCGGCGTTCCTGGTCACCACCCTCGTCGGTGCGAGCTACGACGGCACGCTGCGGCCGCTCGCCACCATCTCCGCGCTGCTCGCGCTCGCGCTGTTCGTCGCCGAGCGGGTACTCGCCGCCGCTCACCCTGCAGAGGAGGCCGGCTCATGACCCTTCCCGTCGCCGGCGGCGAAGCCGCCTGGATTGCCGCGCGCACCGACGCATCGCGCTACGTCCTGTCCGAACACGTGATCCGCTCGCTGATGGCGGGGCGGATCGCGGTCGCGCAGATCGAGGCGGCGCTGCGCGGCGGCCGCATCATCGAGGAACACCGGCACCGTGAACGGGACCCGGCGTACCTGCTGTGCGCCGTCCACAACGGCAAGCCGGTTCATGCGGTCGCCGCACCACGTGCCGACGGCTGGCTCGTCGTCACCCACGCCTACGTGCCGGCGCCGCCCGTGTGGCGCACCGCATTGCACCGTTCCCCGGGAGAGCCGACGATGTCCGATTCGATCACCACCTGCTATTTCTGCGGCGGCGCCATCAAACAGGTGACCGTCGGCAATTTCGACTACCGCCTCGAAGGCCGGCTGTACGTCATCAAGAAGGTTCCCGCCGGCCTGTGCCAGCAGTGCGGCGAAAAATACGTCGATGCCGAAGTCGGCCGGCGGCTGAATGCGCTGATCGCGCAGCAGGCCTTCACCGGCAGCGAGGCCGTCAACGTCATCGACTACGCGGCCGCGCCGTGAACGGCCTGACGCTCGCCGAACGGTATTTCGAGCGCTACGGCGATGAACTGCTCGCCGGCGAATTCGCCGCCTGGCGCGAGCGCATCGCAGCCGGGCTCGCCGGCGACGGCTCGGACTGCCTGGGGTTCGACGACGAACAGTCGCGCGACCACGACTGGGGCCCCGGGTTCTGCCTGTGGCTGACCGAAGCCGATTACGTCGACATCGGCGCTGCGCTGCAGTGCGCCTACGAGCGGCTGCCGAAGTCGTTCGCCGGCTTCGAGCGCTCGACCACCGAATGGGGTGGCGATCGCGTCGGCGTGCTCGAGATCGGCGCCTGGTACAGGCAGTACCTCGGCCATCCGGACGGCCCACAGACGCTCTTCGACTGGCTGCGCATCCCGGAAATGCATCTTGCGGCGTGCACCTCCGGCCGCGTCTTCCACGATCCGCTCGACGAGTTCTCGCAGCGCCGGCGCCGCCTGCTCACCTTTTATCCCGACGACGTCAGGCTCGCGAAGATCGCCGCGCGCTGCATGTCGGTCGGCCAGTCGGGGCAGTACAACTTCACCCGCGCGCTCGCCCGCGGCGAGCTCTTCGCTGCGCGCTATGCGGAAACCAAGTTCTGCAGCGACCTGATGTCGCTCGTTTATCTGCTCAACCGTCGCTACGCGCCCTATTACAAATGGTTGCACCGCGGGCTGCCCGCGCTGCCGCGCCTGGGCCGTGTCGTCCATGCGCGGATCACGGCGCTGATCTCGGCAACCGATGCCGACGAGAAGCGCGCGCACATCGAAGCGCTGTGCGCGCTCTCGGTCGCCGAGCTGCAGGCCGAAGGGCTGACCGACTCCGACAGCCTCTTTCTCGTCGATCACGGCCCGCTGATCCACAGGCGCATCGACGATCCGGCATTGCGCCGCCTGAGCGTGCTGATCGGCTGAATCCGCAACGAAGGAGATCTTCATGGCAAAACGGGTACTGGTCATCGGCGGCAGTTACTTTTCCGGCCGCGTCTTCGTCGAGGAAGCGCTGAAGATGCCGGACGTCGAGCTGCATGTGTTCAACCGTGGCAGGCTGCCCTTGCACATGGACGGCGTCACCGAGCACGTCGGCGACCGCGAGCGCCCCGAGCAGGTGCGCGACGCGATCCCGGCCGGGCAATGGGACGCCGTCATCGATTTCTGCGCCTACACCCCGGACCACGTCAAAGCCCTGCTCGCCAACCTGCGCGGCAGCGTCGGCCAGTATCTGCTGATCAGCACCACGACCGTGTACCGCAAGACGACGCAGCAGCCGGTCGACGAGCGCGCGCCGCTGCTCGACGGGCCGCAGCCGGAGCTGGGCGAATACGCCGACTACGGTTACCACAAATGCCTCGCCGAAGAGGCCGCACGCGGCGAATGCGCGCGGCGCGGCATCGCCCTCACCGTACTGCGCCCGGCGATCATCTACGGCTATTACAACTACGCGCCGCGCGAGACGTATTTCTTCGACCGCCTGCGCGCACGCGAGCCGATCGTGATTCCCGAGCCGGGCGCGTCGCACTTCAACTTCATCTGGGTCGTCGACATGGCCCGCCTGCTGTGGGCGTGCATCGGCGAGCCGCGCGCCTTCGACGAAACCTTCAACCTCGCCTCGGCCGAGGCGGTGTCGTACGCGCGCATCGTCGACGCCCTCGGCGAAATCACCGGCAAGGCGGTCGATACGCTGCCCCTGCCCGCCGCGGAGATCGCGCGCCGCAAGCTGCCGCTGCCGTTCCCGATCGACGAGGATCTCGTCTACGACGGCACCAAGATCGACCGCCTGTTCGGCTTCGAGCACACGCCCTTCCACGTCGGCCTGCGCGAAGCGCTGAAGTACTACCTGATGGTCAAGCGGCGCGAAGCGGCCGCCGCCAACGCGCGATGAATGCCGACCTGATCCTGTACAACCTCGTCGCATTCACGCCCGAACGCTTTTCCGGCGGGCGCGGTGCCAACCACGGGTCGATCATCGCGATCAAGGACGGGCGAATCCTCTACGTCGGCGACCGCGCCGCGCACGCCGCCCTCGCCGGGCCGCACACGAAGCTCGTCGACTGCCAGGGCGCGACGGTGATTCCGGGGTTCAACGACGCGCACTGCCATCCGGTCGCGTTCGCGCTGACGACCCGCTACGTCGACTGCTCGCCGCCGCACGTGCGCAACATTGCCGATCTGGTCGATGCGCTGCGCTCCCGCGCCGTGGAGACGCACCCGGGCAACTGGCTGCGGGCGGCGAACTGCGATCCGGCGACCCTCGCCGAGCGCCGGCTGCCCACGCGCTGGGAGCTCGACCGCGCCTCGCCCGTGCATCCGGTGATCGTCATCGAGCGCAGCGGTCAGCATTGCGTGCTCAACAGCCGGGCGCTCGCGCAGTGCGGCATCGACGAGTCGGCAGGGCCGTCCGACGCCGGCGCGATCCACCGCGATCCTGCGAGCGGCCGCGTCAACGGCATCGTCTCCGGCAACCACGCGCAGGTGGCCGCGGCGCTGCCGCCGCTTTCAGCGGATGAGATCGAGGCCGGCCTGCGCGCCGCCGACCGCGCCTTCCTCGAATCCGGAATCACGACGCTGCAGGACACGAGCTGGTCGAACACGCCGGCGCACTGGCAGGCGATGGCCGCCTACAAGGAACGCGGCCTCCTCCGTCCGCGCGTGTCCCTGTGCGCCGGCGCCGACAGCATCGCCGAGTTCGCCGCGCAGGGACTGCGCACCGGAAGCGTCCATCCCGGCGGCGACCCCGATATGCTGCGCCTCGGTGCGGTGAAGATCGCCCTCGACGAGAGCACCGGCGATCCTGCCCCGCCGCAGGAACTCCTCGACGCCACCGCGCTCACCGCCCACCGCGCCGGCTTCCAGCTCGCCTTCCACGTCCCCGACCTCGCACTGCTGCACCGCTCGCTGAACACGCTCGCCTTGCTCGACGGCGCCGGTCTCCGCCCCCGCCTGCGCCCGCGCTTCGAGCACTGCCCGGCCTGCCCGCCCGAGTGGCTGGACCGCCTCGCCGCGAGCGGCGCACTCGTCGTCGCCCAGCCCGCGCTGCTGCCGCTCGCCGCGCCGGCCCTGCACGCACGCCCGCCCGACCCGACGCAGCCCGCGCTGTTTCCGTTCCGCTCGTTCCTGCGTCATGGCATCCCGCTCGCATTCGGCTCCGACGCACCGCTCGTGCCCTGCGCACCGCTCGAAGGCCTGAAGGCGGCCGTGACACGCAGCGACGACGACGGCCGGCAGG
The DNA here is from genome assembly GCF_003030465.1 of Thauera aromatica K172. Taxonomy (GTDB): domain Bacteria; phylum Pseudomonadota; class Gammaproteobacteria; order Burkholderiales; family Rhodocyclaceae; genus Thauera; species Thauera aromatica. The sequence continues at coordinate 3,312,069 of NZ_CP028339.1, forward strand.
TCGCGGCCGACGAAGCGATCCCGCTCGTCGACGCACTCGGTCTCTACACCTGGGGCGGCGCATCCGCAGCCGGCGACGAGGACGCGACCGGGACGATCGAAGCCGGCCGCCGCGCCGATCTCGTCGTCATCGAAGGCGGCGGCGACTGGGCGACCGTCGAAGATCTCGGGCGCGCGCGAGTCGTGATGACGTTGATCGACGGAAAAATCGTCTGGGCGCGATAGCGCAACAGACTTCACCGAAGCGGGAGCCGGCGCAGCGCCAAGGGATGTTGCACACGACGCTGGACAAGACCATTGCCGTAACGTACATTTACCCGTACATGTACGGGTAAATTCCATGGACGCCATTTCCTACACCGCAGCCCGGGCCAATCTGGCCAGTACGATGGACCGCGTCTGCAACAACCACGAGCCGCTGATCATTACCCGTAGCGGGCAAGCCTCGGTCGTCATGGTTTCCCTCGACGACTTCCAGGCCCTCGAGGAAACCGCCTACCTGTTGCGTAGCCCCAAGAATGCGACCCGCCTGCTCGACGCCATAGCCGAACTCAATGCCGGCGGAGGCAACGAGCGGGAACTCGACGAATGAAGTTGATCTTCGCCGAGGCCGCTTGGGAAGATTACCTTCATTGGCAGCAACAAGACCGACGCATGGTGGAGCGGATCAACAAGCTCATTCGCGAAACGCAGCGTGAACCTTTTTCCGGTATCGGCAAACCTGAACCGCTCAAACACGCCCTGGCGGGATTTTGGTCCAGGCGGATTACCGACGAGCATCGGATGGTGTACAGAATCGCCGGCGACGCGTTGCTGATCGCTCAGTTGCGCTACCATTACTGAGCGATTTCCGGGAATCAGGATTCCTCGCTGAACGAAGGGTCACGTAGGCATAGCTACCTCGCGACCGGGTAACCCAACGCCGCCCCCGAAATCGATTACGGCGCGCCGAGTTGCGGCCCTCGGGCCACGATCGTGGTGGGCGCTGCCTCAGCCGGCATTGCACCGCGGATTGAGCGTATACCGCCCCGTCAGCGACGTTTTGCCGAGCACATGCCCCTCGATCGCGCGCAGCACGTCGGGGCCGGTGAATTTCCCCTCCACCGGGCAGCGCTCGAGATCGACGGCGTAGAGCGTGAACACGTAGCGGTGCACGCGCTCGTCGTTCCACGGCGGGCACGGGCCGTCGTAGCCGAAGTAGTCGCCGGCCATCTGCGGGTCCTGGGCGAAGCCGCGGGTGAAATCGTTGACGCCGTGGCGCGCGCCATGGCGGGTTGCGGGACCCGGTTTTCCGCGCGCCACGACACCGTCGGAGAATTCGCCTTCATTGACGCCACGACAGGTGGCGGGAAGATCGACGAGCACCCAGTGAAAGAAATCGACCCGCGGCATCGACTCCGGAATCACGACGTCGTCGCGGTTGATATGGTCGAAACGGCTCGGCACGTCCGGGTCGTGGCACACGAGGACGAACGAGCGCGTGCCCGCAGGCGGCGCGTCCCAGGTAAAGCCGGGGCTGCGGTTGGCGCCGAGGCGGAAGTGCGTCTCCGGATCGGCCACCGCCAAGGCGTGGATTTCCGGCAGTGGCCGGTTGTCGTCGAAACTGCTCGTCAGACGCATCGTTCCTGTCTCCTGTGCGCGGGGCGGGCGGTCGATTGCCGCCCCGTCATCGGTCTTCCCGCCGCCCTCAGGCGCCGCGGAATGCCGGCGCGCGCCGTTCGCCGAAGGCCTTGAAGCCTTCCTTGCGGTCTTCGGTGTCACGCAGCACGCCCCACAGCAGGTGCGAGTACAGGATGCCGTGCTCGAGCGGCATGTCCTTGCCGAGCACCGCGGCCTGCTTGGTCGCCTGCACGCTCAAGGGCGCCGCGCTGGCGATCTTCTCCGCATAGCTGCGGGCGAGATCGGCGAGTGCCGACGGCTCGACGACGTCGCTGACCAGCCCATAGCGCAGCGCCTCTTCGGCGCTGATCATCTCGCCGGTGAGCAACATCTTCATCGCCACCGCCTGCGGAATGGCGCGCGGCAGCGCCTGCGTGCCGTTGAGGCCGGCGAGGCTCGCGACCTTGACTTCGGTGAGGCCGAATTTGGCGTTCGTGGAAGCGATGCGCAGGTCGCAGGCAAGCGCGATCTCGAGCCCGCCGCCGACCGCGTAGCCGTTGATCGCGGCAATGATCGGCTTCCACATCTTCATGTGCGGCAGGATCGGCTGGCCGTCGCGCAGATAGGTCGCGGCCATGCACTCGGTGGGCGGTGGCGATTTTTTCATGTCGGTGCCGGTGCAAAACGATTTCTCGCCGGCGCCGGTCAGCACCGCGACACGGATGTCCGGATCGGTGCGCACACGCGCCCAGATTTCAGTGAGGTCGGCGGTCGATTCCGGGTCGAGCGAATTCATCGCTTCCGGACGGTTCAAGGTCACGTAGGCGACGTGGTTCGATACTTCCAGCGTTACCGGCATTGCGCTTCTCCTGTCTATTTGTGGTGTTCCGATCCGCTTCAGGCGGCAACGAACGGGCTGTAGGTCCTGCCGTCGGTCAGCAGCTTCTTCGCGATCGACATGCGGTGGATTTCCGAGGCGCCTTCGACGACGCGCCAGATGCGAACCATGCGCGCGACGTATTCGATGCCCATCTCGCGCGACAGACCCAGCCCGCCGTGGAGCTGGATCGCGCGGTCGGCGACGCGGGTGAGCATTTCGGTCGCGGCGATCTTCAGCGACGCCGCTTCGAGCCGCAGGTCCTTGTGCCCCTGATCCGACTTCCACGCAGTGAAATAAAGCTGCAGCCGCACCTGCTCGAGCTCGATGGTCGAATCGGCGATCCAGTTCTGCACTGTCTGGCGGTCGGCGAGGGCCACACCGAAGGTTTTCCGCAGGTTGGCCTGGTCGATCATCATCTGGATCAGCCGCTCGGCCATGCCGGTGCAATGCGCTGCGAGTTCGATCCGGCGCACGCCGAAGCGGTTCTGCAGCGGAATGAAGGCGTCGCCGACCTCGCCGAGCACGGCTTCATCGCCGACCCGGACATTGTCGAGATACACCGACCAGGTCGGCATCGCGCCGATCACCGGAATCTCGGCGCCGATACGCAGCCCCGGCGTGTCCTTGTCGAGGATGAACGCGGTGAAGCGGCGCTTGGTCGGGGCCTCCTTGTCGGTGACCGCGATGCAGATGAAGAACAGTTCGTCCTTGTCGCACTTGCTGATGAAGATCTTCGAGCCGTTGATCACCCACTGGCCGTTCTCGCGCACCGCGGTCGTCGTCAGGCCGCTGATGTCGGAGCCCGCGCCCGGTTCGGTGGCCATCATCGCGGAGTCGATCTCGCCGCGGCAGTAGCGGCGCACGTACTTGTCGCGCTGCGCCGGGGAGCCGCATTCTTCGAGGTAATAGAGATTGGGAGCGTCGGGCGGCAGCGTGAAGCCGTGATGCGAGAAGCCGATCAAGGACTTCGACATTTCCTCGACGACCAAGGTCTTAGCGAACATGCCGAGCCCCTGGCCGCCGAGCTTCTCGTCGACCTCGATGCCCCAGAAGCCCATCTCCTGGGTGATCTTCATCAGCCGCGCATGATCGGCCTCCGGCAGCAGCGTGTAGCCGTCGGTCCACATCCGCATTTCCCGCTCGAGCAGGACCTTTTCCAGCGGCATCAGCTCGTTGGCGGTGAACCGGCGGGCCACCTCCTTGAGCATCGTCTGTTCTTCGGATAAGGAAAAATCCATTTTTCGTCTCTTGTCTTATGTTTGTCGGGCCCGATCCGCCGATCCACGCCTTCGATCGGCATCCGGGCGCATCAGCGACTCGATCTTGTCCGCGATCGATACGCTGCCGTTGCGGCGCTCACACCAGCACCTGCTGAGCGGCCAGATCCTCGATTTCCCCGTGCGAATAACCCAGCATCCCGCCGAGCACCTCGCGAGTGTGTTGCCCGATCGACGGCGCCGCGCTCTTCATCTCGACCGGCGTGCGCGAGAACACGATCGGCGCGCGGTTGTAGAGCGTGACGCCGACCTCGGGGTGATCGAGGTAGGCCCAGAAGCCGCGCCGGCGCAGATGCTCGTCCTCGATCGCCTCGCGCGCGTCGCGCACCTCGCCCGCCGCCACCCCCGCCTTCAGCAGCGCCTCCATCAGCCAGTCGCCGTACTGGGTGGCGGTCCAGCCCTCGATGCGCTCGTCGAGTTCGGCCGCGTGCCGGCGGCGCATTTCGATCGTCGCGAAGCGCTCGTCCTCGGCCCACGGCGGGTTGCCCATGACGCGGCGCAGCGTCGCCCACTGCGCGTCGTCGAACACCGCGATCGCGATCCATTTGCGGTAGCCGAGCGTGGTATAGACGCCGTGCGGCGCGGCCTCGGGGTCGCCGTAACCCTGCGGCCCGAGCGCCTCGCCGTTGGCGGCGAAGGCCATCGGCGCGCTCGGGGTCATGCAGATCGCCGATTCGAGCTGCGACAGGCTGACCGTCTGGCCGCGCCCGGTCGCCTCGCGTTCGAGCAGCGCCGCCATGATCCCGAACAGCGTGTGCGTCGGCACCATCACATGGTCGGTATAGTTGGTGCCGGTGCCGAACGGCGCCTGGCCGGGGAAACCGGCGCGCGCGGTCAGCCCGCACAGCGCGTTGAGGTTCACGCCGTAGCCCATGTAACGGCTGTGCGGCCCGTCGATACCCTGCATGCTCATCGTCACGTAGATCGCGCGCGGGTTGATCTTCTGCACGTCCTCCCAGCCGAGCTTCCACTTCTCCATCTGGCCGACACGGAAGTTGTTGATCACGATGTCGCTTTTCTCGATCAGCCGCACCGCGACCTCGCGCGCCCGCGGATGGCTCATGTCGAGCGCGATGTCACGTTTGTTGGCGTTGCGCGCGGCAAAGTAGCCGCTGCGGTCCAGCCCCGTGCCGATGCCGTCCTTGAACGGCTCGCCCCGGCGCAGGGTGTCCGGGCGCTTGACGCTTTCGATCTTGATCACGTCCGCGCCGCACTGCGCCAGCACGCTGGTGGCGATCGGACCGGCGCCGACCCACGAGAAATCGCACACCACGATGCCCTCCAGGGCACGTTCAATGCTGTTCGGCATACACCGCCCCCATCCGCAACAGGTTGTCGATTTCGAACGCCGGGTAGCCGCACTCGACGAGGATTTCCCGCGTGTGCTCGCCGATCCGCGGCGCATTGCGACCGAGCTGCCACTGCAGCTCGCCGAATTCGTACGGCGCACCGGGATAGGTGATGTCCGCCCCGAGCGTGTCGTTGAACTGCGTCTGCCAGAATTCGCGGTGCGCGAGCTGCGGGTTGGCGAGCAGATCGCGGCCATCGCTGACCGGCGTCACCGCGACGTTGAAGCGTTGCCCGATCTCGTACAGCTCGGCCTTGCTGCGGCTTCGCGTATAGCGCTCGAAGACGCGGCAGAAGGTCGTATAGCCCTCCTCCGAAGTCCGGTACGCGTAATCGATCCACTTGTCATCGTCGAAAAGCGGCCACTCCTCGACGCCCTCGGCCTCCATCCAGCGCACGAAGGGCGTCCACATGTCCTTGTTGCGCCCCATGATCGCGACCAGCGCGATATAGCCGTCGGCGCACGGATGCAAGGTCGCGCTGCCGGCCTCGCGCCCGCGCCCGCGCCGGATCTTGCCCTCGAGGTCCCAGAACTGCGCGGCGTTCTCCAGCGCCATCGCCTCGGCCTCGATGCAGGCGACGTCGACCAGTTGGCCTTTGCCGGTGCGCTGCGCGCTGAACAGCGCGATCGCGCTGCCGACCGCCGCGTACGCCTCGGCCATCCGGTAGGCCTGGTTGTCGGGGGCGCGCACCGGCTTGTCGCCGTCGATGCCAGCGAGCCAGAGAAAGCCGCTCAGCGCCGAGCAGGTCAGATCCGAACCGGGGTAGGCCGCGAGCGGCCCGGTGCGCCCGAACGGCGTGACCGAGGTCTGCACCAGGCGGGCATTGTCGCGGCTCAGTTCTTCATACGACAGGCCGAGCCCGTCGAGATAGCCGGGGCGGCAGCTTTCGACGAGCAGGTCGGCGCCGCTGCACAACGTGCGGAACACTTCACGTCCCGCCTCGTGTTCGAGATCGACCGCAAAGCCACGCTTGCCCGCGTTGTAATAGAGGTACGGCAGGCTCGCCTGCACGCCGGGCTGGTTGCGGAACCAGGGGCCGACGCGGCGCAGCGGGTCGCCCGCGGGCGACTCCACATGGATCACGTCGGCGCCCAGCCCGGCGAACATCTTGGCCGTGTAGGGGCCGAGTTCGCCGGTCATATCCACCACCCTGAATCGGGAAAAATCCTGTCCCATGTCACCTTTCTCCTGCTCGCCGAGGACTGTTACGCGCTGTTTTCAGCCCGCGAACAGGCTCCGTCCGCCGCACACATAGAGCACCTGGCCGGTGACGAAACCGCTGTCGTCGTCGGCGAGGAAGAGGAGCGTGTTAGCGATGTCGTCGGGCTCGCCGAGCTTGCCGGTGGGCTGGCGCGAGAGCAGGAACTGCTGATCCTTCTCCGGCAGCTCGTCCCACATCGGGGTGTGGATCAAGCCCGGCGCGACACAATTCACCGTGATCCCGGCGCGGCCGAGCTCGATCGCCAGTGCGCGCGTCATGCCGACGACGCCCGCCTTGGCGGACGAGTACGGCGTCTGGCCGGCGCCGCCGAGCCAGGCACGGGAGGCGATGTTGACGATGCGCCCGTGCTTGTTCTCGACCATGTGCCCATGCACCGCCTGCGTGCACAGAAAGGTGCCCTTCAGGTTGACGTTGATCGTGACGTCCCAGTCCGCCTCGCTGAGCTTGCGCAACGCGCCCGCACGCTCCATGCCAGCGTTATTGACCAGAATATCGATGCGGCCGAATGCGTCGATCGTCTGCTTCACCATGCCGTCGACCGCCGCCTTGTTGCCGATGTCGGCAACCGCGCCCAGCACGCGATGCCCCCGCGCGCTGAACTCATCGACCGTCGCCCGCACCTTCTCGGCGTCGATGTCGTTGATCACCACCGCCGCGCCCTGCTCGGCGAAGCGCAGCGCCGTCTGCTTGCCCATGCCGCTGGCCGAACCGGTGATCAGTGCGACCCTGTTCTGAATTCCCATTGCCGCCTCCGTGATCAAATCGACATCGAAAAGTACGCGCTCTTGCCACCGCAGACGAACAGCGTCTGCCCGGTGACGTACTTCGAGCTGTCGGCCGCAAGAAAGCCGACGGCGTTGGCGATATCGGCGGGCGTGCCCAGCCGTTTCACCGGAATGCCGCCGGCAAGCTTTTCGCGCTCGGCCGCCGGCGTCGTCTCGCTGTCGACATCGCCCATGACGACGGTGTTGACCGTGACCCCGTCACGCGCCGATTCGAGCGCGAGCGCCCGCGTCAGCCCGAACAGGCCGGAACGCGCGGCGGCGACGCTGGAGGTATTGGCGAGCCCGAGGTAGCGGAGGTCGCTGATATTGACCACGCGCCCGAAGCCAGCCTCGCGCATGCCCGGAACGACCGCACGCAGGTAGTGGAACGGCGCCGCCAGACCGGTGTCGAGCGCGGCACCGACATCGGCGTCGGAAATCTCCGGCAGCGGCTTCGCCGCGAGCGCACTTTCGTTATGCACCAGGACGTCGATCCGCCCGTAGCGCGCCTTCACCTGCGCCACGCTGTCGCGGATCGCGCCCGCCTCGACCGCAGCCGTGGCCACGGCCATCACCGTCGCCCCTTTTCCGGCCAGCTGCGACGCGAGCTTGTCGAGCCGGCCTGCGTCCGCGCCGGCGAGCGCGAGCTGCACGCCGGACCCGGCGAGCCGCAGCGCGACCGCCTCGCCGACCGCATCGTCGGCATTGACGATCAGCGCCACTTTTCCATTGCTGTTGGATTTCATCGCCCTGTCTCCCCGCTTACCAGTCGCTTACCAGCATGTGCATCGTGCATGCCGCGTGTTCCGTGCCCGACAAGCCGCCGCCGGTCACGTGCGTCATCGCCACCCGCGGCACCGGCTCGACCTGGTAGCCGGGGCACTGGTTGCGCATCTGCTTGACGCTGGCGGCAATCTGCGCCGCGCCCGAAGCGCCGATCGGATGGCCGTACGACAGCATGCCGCCGCGCGGGCTGACGACGCATTTGCCGCCGTGGGTCGCGTTGCCGTCGCGCAGGAACTTGAGCCCCTCGCCTTTCGGACACAGGCCGAGGCATTCGTAGTACAGCAGTTCGGCGATCGTGAAGGCATCGTGCAGTTCGACGATATTCACGTCCTCGGGGCCGATGCCCGACTCCTCGTAGAGCTGATGCGCGGTCTCCTCGGTGATGTCGTCGCCGGTGATGTCACGCGGACGGTTGTGGTACGGCCCCGAGCGCACGACCGAGCCGGCGACCCGGATCGGCTTCTTGATGCCGAGCTTCTTCACCATCTCTTCCGAGCACACCACGACCGCGCCGGCACCGTCGGCGATGCCGCAGCACTGCTGCAGCGTCAGCGGCGAGGCGACGACGCGCGAATTCACCACCTCCTCGATCGAGATCTCGCCCTTGAACCAGGCATAGGGGTTGTTGGTGGCGTGGCGGCGGTTCTTCACCGTGATCATCGCCAGATCCTCGGCGGTAGCGCCGGTCTCGTACATGTAACGCTGGGCGCGCATCGCGTACTTGCCGGTCATCACCGCGCCATGCACCGTCTCGATATCCGACATCGCGGTCGCGAACGCGGTGCCCTGCGCCATGTGCAGCGTATGGTTCTCGCAGCCGATGCCGATCGCCACGTCGGCGAGCCCCAGCGCCACATCGCGCACCGCCAGATGGATCGCCATGCCGCCCGCCGAGCAGGCGCTCTCGACGTTGATGATCGGCAGGTGGCCGCACATGCCCAGATCCTTGAGCACGGTCTGCCCGGTGACCATGCCGTTGGTGCCGTTGCCGACATAGGCGCTCTGCACCATCGTCGGACGGTCGATGTTCGACGCCTTCAACGCCTCCAGTGCCGCCGCCCGACCCAGCACGTCGAAATCGACTTCATGCCGACCGAATTTCGTCTCGCCGACCCCGGCGATATAGACCTTGCGCTCCAGTTTCATTTGTCGTCACTCACCGAGGATTAGATCTTGCGGAACTTGTAGCTGATCAGCGGCACACCGTCGCGGTTGTCGCGCACCGGCCCGACCGTCAACTCGACCTCGTCGTCGCAGCGGAAGCTGCCCGGCGCGCCTTCGAGCTGGGCGAAGATCCGCAGATTCTCGGGCAGGTCGATATAGCCGAAGGAATAGGGAGTCTTCATTCCCGCCTGGCCGATGAAGTTGTCGCTGAAGCTGTAGAGCTTGCCGCGGCGGCTGAGCGGCACGACCTCGAACTCCTCGCCCCAGCAGCTCGGGCACGGGCTCAGTTTGGGGAAATCCAGCTGCCCGCATTTCTTGCAGCGGTAGCCCTTGAGATAGGGCGCGCGGCCGTCGGCGGGCGCCTCGAGAAGATCCGGGTGGAAGAACGTGATATCCGGCTTCTTTTCCGGCTTCTTGTTCGGTTTTTGCTCTGACATGGCACCTCCGCAGGAATTGTTTCGTGTTCGACCTGGGGCCATTAAATCCCGCAGGCCGGAACGCAACAATCGGTCCGAACACCTAGGCGCTAAGGGGCAACCCCACAGCCCGGCGCGGGGCAAAGATCCAGCGCGCGCCATCGATCGCGGGACGGACCAGCGCGCGGCGGGCGCGCACGGCAAGCCCCGCCAATGCCTCTGCGCAGGGCGCATCGGCGGTCGACGTGGTCGCAGTGCCGGCCCGATGGCGGCAGGGCGCTATTCAGCCCTCATCCCAGACGGGGAAAGGGCTGGCGGAGGGAAGACAGTCGGAGGGAACGGCCGGAGTCCTCACGGCCCCTCAGGTCAGGATGAACTCGGCATCCGGTCGCGGCGGCGGCGGCGGGATTTCGCCGAGCATCTCGCGCAGGCTGGCGTCGACGCCGGCGACGATCGCGTCGAGGGCGAGGTCGTTGGCCATGGTGCCGAACGGCTCCTCGATTTCGTCGCTCAAGGCTTCGAGAGCGAAGAAGGTGTAGGACACGAAGGCCACCACCAGCGGCGTCATCCAGCCGATCGAATCGACCAGGCCGAACGGCAGCAGCATGCAGTACAGGTAGCAGCTGCGGTGCAGGATCACCGAGTAGGTGAACGGCAGCGGCGTGTTGGCGATGCGCTCGCAGCCGCCGAGCGTCTCCGCCAGGCGGTCGAGCGAAGCTTCCATGTGCTGCGCCAGCATCGGCGTCAGCTCGCCGGCCTCGCGGCGCGCGCGCAGCCAGGCGCCGAGCCACAGCAGGATGAGGTTGGGCGCCGAGCGCGCGGCGGGCATGCGCGCGAGCACTTCGGCCGGCAGCAGGTTTCCCAGCCCGTCGGCCGCGGGGCGGCCGCGCAATTCGTTGCGCATCGTGGCGGCGAAGGCGATCAGGCCGAGGACGAAAGGACGCGCGTGCACGCTGCTGCCGTCTCCGCTCAGGGTCAGCGCCTGCCGGGCCAGGTTGCGCGCCCCGACCAGCACGTGGCCCCACAGCTTGCGCGCTTCCCAGTAACGGTCGTAGCTGGTGTTGATGCGAAAACCGAGGAAGATCGCCAGCGCCACCCCCATCAGCGAGAACGGCGCCGAAGTCAGCGTGACTTTCCAGTCGAACAGCTCGCCGTGCGCGAGCACGACCGCACAGGCGAGAAAGAACACGAACAGCTGCTGCGACAGGATGCGCCGCAGCAGCGAGCCGCGGCGCACGAACAACAGGCGCACCCAGTGCGGGCGGGAACGAACGATCACGCAACTCCCCCCGTCAGAGCAGCGGCGCCAGCCAGCGCGCGGCCTCGTCCACTTCCATGCCGGTGCGGCGCGCCCAGTCTTCGAGCTGGTCGCGGCCGATCTTGGGGATGGCGAAGTAATGGGCCTCGGGGTGGGCGAAATAGAAGCCGCTCACCGCCGCCGCCGGGCTCATCGCGTAGCTCTCGGTGAGGTCCATACCGATGCGCTCGCGCGCGCCGAGCAGTTCGAACAGCGGCCCTTTCACCGTGTGATCGGGGCAGGCCGGATAGCCCGGCGCCGGGCGGATGCCGCGGTACTGCTCGGCGATCAGGGCCTCGTTGTCGAGCGTCTCGTCGGCGGCGTAACCCCAGCATTCGCGGCGCACGCGCTCGTGCAGCCATTCGGCGCAGGCCTCGGCGAGGCGGTCGGCGAGGCTCTTCAGCAGGATCGCGCGGTAGTCGTCGTGCGCGGCCTCGAACTCGGCGAGCTTGGCCTCGATGCCCAGCCCGGCGGTGACGGCGAAGGCGCCGATCCAGTCGGGCACGCCGGAGTCCTTCGGCGCGACAAAGTCCGCCAGGCACCAGTGCGGTTTGCCCGCCGGGCGTTCATGCTGCTGGCGCAGGCCGTGCCAGACCATGGCGAGGTGCTTGCGGTCCTCGCCGGTGTAGATCTCGATATCGTCGCCGACCGCGTTGGCGGCAAACAGGCCGAACACAGCCTTCGCCTGCAGCCAGCCCTCGGCGACGATCTTGTCCAGCATCGCCTTGCCGTCGGCGAACACGCTGCGCGCGGTCTCGCCCACCACGGCGTCGTCGAGGATGGCGGGGAAGCGGCCGGCGAGGTCCCAGGTCTGGAAGAAGGGCCCCCAGTCGATGTAATCGACCAGGTCGGCCAGGTCGACGTCGATCGCCTGCACACCGAGCATGTTGGGGCGCGGCGGCGAGTAAGGCGCGTAGCCGGCCTGGCGCGCGGTGCTGCAGGCGGCCACGGGCTCGGCGCTCCAGTCGGTGCGCAGCGCATTCGCCCGCGCCGCCTCGAGGCTCACCAGCTGCATGCCCTTCTTGCCGGCGTGCAGCGCGCGGATCTTCTCGTAGTCGGCGGCGACTTCGGCCTTGAAGGCTTCGCTCCGGCCTTCGGACAGCAGCGCGGTGACCACGCCCACCGCGCGCGAGGCGTCGGGCACGTAGACCACCGCCTGGTCGTAGTGCGGTGCGATCTTGATCGCGGTGTGGTTGCGGCTGGTGGTGGCGCCGCCGATCAAGAGCGGCACCGCGAAGCCCTGGCGCTTCATCTCGGCGGCGACGTGGGCCATTTCTTCCAGCGAGGGGGTGATCAGCCCGGACAGGCCGACCGCCTGCGCGCCGTGTTCCTTCGCCGCCTCCAGGATCTTCGCCGCCGGCACCATCACACCGAGGTCGATGACCTCGTAGCCATTGCAGCCGAGCACCACGCCGACGATGTTCTTGCCGATGTCGTGCACGTCGCCCTTGACCGTGGCAATGACGATGCGGCCCTTGCTGGTGGCGCCGGTGCGCAGCTTCTCGGCCTCGATGTAGGGAATCAGGTGGGCCACCGCCTGCTTCATCACGCGCGCCGACTTCACCACCTGGGGCAGGAACATCTTGCCCGCGCCGAAGAGGTCGCCGACCACGCTCATGCCCGCCATCAGCGGGCCTTCGATCACCGCCAGCGGCGGCTTGCCTTCGGCTTCGAGCCTGGCGCGCACTTCCTCGGTGTCGGCGACGACGAACTCGGTGATGCCCTTGACCAGTGCGTGGGAGAGGCGCTCCTCGACCGGCCACTCGCGCCAGGCCAGGTCCTGCGCCGACTCCTTGGCCTGGCCCTTCACCGTCTGCGCGAATTCGACCAGCGCCTCGCCGGCGCCGCCTGGTTTGCCAACCTCGCGGTTCATCACCACGTCCTCGACCTTGTCGCGCAGCGCCGGATCGAGTTCGTCATAGACGCCGAGCTGGCCGGCGTTGACGATGCCCATCGACAGCCCGGCCTGGATCGCGTGGTACAGGAACACGGTATGGATCGCCTCGCGCACCGGGTCGTTGCCGCGGAACGAGAACGACACGTTGGAGACCCCGCCCGAAGTCTTGGCGTACGGCAGGTTCTCCTTGATCCAGGCCACGGCGTTGATGAAGTCGACGGCGTAGTTGTCGTGCTCTTCGATGCCGGTGGCGATGGCGAAGATGTTGGGGTCGAAGATGATGTCCTCGGGCGGGAAGCCGGCGCCGCCTTCGGCGACCGGCTTGACCAGCAGCCTGTAGGCGCGCTCGCAGATGTCGGTCTTGCGCCGGAAGGTGTCGGCCTGGCCCTGCTCGTCGAAGGCCATCACGATCACCGCCGCGCCGTAGCGGCGCGCGAGCCGGGCCTGGCGCAGGAACTCGGCCTCGCCCTCCTTCATCGAGATCGAGTTGACCACGCCCTTGCCCTGGATGCACTTGAGGCCGGTCTCGATCACCGACCACTTCGACGAGTCGAGCATGATCGGCACGCGCGAGATGTCGGGCTCGGTGGCGATCAGCTTGCAGAAGCGCTCCATGGCGGCGGCCGAATCGAGCATCGCCTCGTCCATGTTGATGTCGATGACCTGGGCACCGTTGTCGACCTGCTGACGTGCCACCGCGAGCGCGTCGTCGAAGCGGCCTTCGAGGATCATGCGCGCAAAGGCCTTGGAACCGGTGACGTTGGTGCGCTCGCCCACATTGACGAAGAGGCTGTCGGCGCCGACGTTGAAGGGCTCCAGGCCGGACAGGCGCAGCTTCTTGTCGATGGTGGGCACGGCGCGCGGGGCGAGGCCGTCGACCGCTTGCGCGATCGCGGCAATGTGCGCCGGCGTGGTGCCGCAGCAGCCGCCGACGATGTTCACCAGCCCGCTGCGCGCCCACTCGCGGATCTCGCCGGCGAGGTGCTCGGGCGTTTCGTCGTAGCCGGTGGGCGACAGCGGGTTGGGGAGGCCGGCGTTGGGGTGGGCGGACACATGGGTGTCGCACACATTGGCTAATTCTTCGACGTACTGGCGCAGCTGGTCGGCGCCGAGTGCACAGTTGAGGCCGAAGGAAATCGGCCGCGCGTGCGACAGCGAGTTCCAGAAGGCTTCCGCGGTCTGGCCCGACAGCGTGCGCCCGGAAGCGTCGGTGATCGTGCCGGAGATCATCACCGGCACCCGCTGACCGCCGCTTTTTTCCATCTCGTCGAAGAGCTTCTCGACCGCGAACACTGCCGCCTTGGCGTTGAGGGTGTCGAACACGGTCTCGATCAGCAGGATGTCGGCGCCGCCTTCGAGCAGCCCCCGCGCCGAATCGTAGTAGTCGTCGGCGAGCGCATCGAAGCTGATGTTGCGGTAGCCGGGGTCGTTCACGTCGGGCGAGATCGACAGCGTGCGCGAGGTCGGCCCCAGCACGCCGGCGCAAAAGCGCGGCTTCGCGGGATTTCGCGCGGTGTATTCGTCGCACAGCCGGCGCACCAGGCGCGCGCCCTCGACGTTGAGTTCAAACGCCAGCGCTTCCAGGCCGTATTCCGCCTGCGACACCCGGGTGGCGTTGAAGGTGTTGGTCTCGATCAGGTCCGCGCCGGCTTCCAGATAAGCGCGGTGGATGGCAGCGACCACCTCCGGGCGGGTCAGCACCAGCAGGTCGTTGTTGCCCTTAAGGTCCTTCGGGTGATCGAGGAAGCGCTCGCCGCGGTAGTCCGCCTCACCCAGTTTCTCCTGCTGGATCATCGTCCCCATCGCGCCGTCCAGGATCAGGATGCGCTCGGCGAGTAGCTGGCGGAGTTCGGTGCTGCGATCGGCTTGCATGGGGTGTCCTCGGTCGTTCGACGGTCGCCGGGCAACGCCACGCACAAAAGCGGACGGCGCCACAAACCGGCTGAAGGTTTGTGAGCGCCGTTGGTCGGTTGCCGAGCCTGGCCCCGGGTCGGTCACGGGGTCGCAGCGCTCCTCGGCAGAGGCAGGATTCTATCGGCAGCAGCACCCCCCTGCCAAGGGCAGGGCAAGCACATGCAGGGGGCACGAGGCAAGCGTTGCCGCGCCGGAAACTGGGCAGCGAAGCCGCACTCGAGCCGCTACCGCTACCAGAAGAACGGATGCCCGAACGGATAGGGGTGGAAAGGCCGCGGATAGCCCCAGCCGACCCCCCAGCCCCAGGGGTAGCCGTAATATCCGCCCCAGGCGCCATGCACCGCCCCTTCGCGCGGGAAGACGTAGGTCTGGCTGGTGCGCACTACTTTGCCGTCGATGAAATGGACGTTGAACAGGGTGGCGATACCGGGGCCGTCATTGCGGATGTTCCAGTCCCACACTTCCTCGCCCGAGTTGCGGAAGCGCTGCTCGGAACGGTGGCTGCCGAGCAGGCGCGAGACCTGTTCCTTGTCCAGGCCGCGCTCGACACGGGCGAGATTCTCGGGGGCAAGCGCATCCCACTGGCGCAGCACGATGCCGCCCTGATCGACCTGCACCATCAGGCAGGTGTCGCCGTTAGGCTGGGTGGGATATTCCAGCGTGGTCGTGCCGTCGTCGTTGGCCCAGCGCCGGGCGGGCTCGCCGCGCGCGGCCCGGGCTTCGGCCTCGGTGGTGTAGGGCCGGGGCGGCGCAAGCGTCGTGCAGGCGCCGAGCTGGAACAGCGCCGCAGCCATGCACAAGCTGCACAGCAGCCGCAGGAAAGCGCTGCGACCGCCACTGCAGCCCCGTTCTCCAGCCCGGGAAATGGCGTCCATCATGATAGTGCTCCGGTCAGCGTCCGCGATACCGGGTGTAGCGCCCGGTGCCCGTCACCCGGCCGTCGTTGTTGAAGGATACGGTGAAATAGACCGGCTCGCCGCCGGCCTGGCCGTCGTCGATCTTCCATTCCCACACCGTTCCCCGCTTGAGCTGGAAGAACTGGCTGGAGGCCGGCTTGCCCAGCAGGCGGCGCACCTGGTCGCCGTTCATGCCTTTTTCGACCCGGGCGAAGATCTCCTCGTTCAATACCTGCTCGATTTCGCGCAGGATGCCGTCGCCGCCGACGGTGATCATGAAGCACTCCACCCCTTCGGGCTGGCGGCTGTATTCCCAGGTGGTGGAGCCGTCCTCGTTGCGCCACTCCATGTGCGGCGGGCCGAAGCGCTCGCGCACTTCGGCCGCGGTGGACACCCCGGGCTGCAGCTGGCGGACATTGAGGTAGTCGCAGGCGGTGATGCCGATCGCCGACAGCAGGGCACACAAGCAGCCGAGCAGGCGTTTCATGGTGCGTTCTCCAGGACGGGGGGCGCTGGCCGCGATCGCGCTCGCCGCGGCACGCCCCTGGGTCAAGCATCGACGATGAGCGCCGGATTTTCAATGCCAGAACGGTGACGCGATGCAAACGGCGGGCGCCGGGCCGGCCGGGCTCCCGCTACGTGCCGGGCCAGCGCCGGGCGCCGCGCCTACTTCATCTCGGCGATGGCCTCGTAGGTACCGCCACTGACCTTGAAGAAGGCGTAGCGCCCGGGGACGTCGCCGGCCGGGTCGAACTCGTGGTCGCCGGCCGCCCCCTTGTAGTCGATGTCCTTGCCTGCGGCGATCAGCTTCTTCGCCTTCGCCCACTCGCCGGCGAGGATCGGCTCGCCCGGTGCCGAAGCCACCGCGCGCAGGGCGGCGGACAGCTTGCTCCGCTCGCCGCCGGCCTGCTCGATCGCGAGCGCGACGAGGAAGGCGGCGTCGTAGGAGGTGGTGACGAAGATCGCTTCCGGATCGCCACCACCGGCGCGGAACGCGGTGCGGAAGGCGTCGAGCGAGGCCGAAGCCTCGCCCACCGGCGAGGAGCTGAAGAAGGTGCTCAGGTTCTGCTCGCCGAGGGCGCGGATCACCGCTTCGGACTTCATCCCGTCGGCACCGATGAAGGTCTTGAAAAAGTTGTTCTCCAGCGCCTGGCGCAAAATGGTGAGGCCGGTGCCGTCGCCGTAGTCGAAGATCACCAGGGTGTCGGCACCGCCGCGGGCGAGCTGGGCGAGATCGGAGCGGTAGGAAGCCTTGCCGTCCTCGTGCCCGGAGTAGCCGGCGAGGGTGCCACCGCCGGCCTCGAACTCGGCCTTGAAGGCTTCGGCCAGGCCCTTGCCGTAGTCGTTGTTGAGATAGGCCACCGCCACCTTGGTGATGCCGCGTGCCTTGAGCGTGCGCGCCAGGGCGCGGCCCTGGTAGTCGTCGGAGGGCACGGTGCGGAACACCAGGTCCTTGTCGGCAATGCGGCTGACTTCGGGCGAAGTGGCCGAAGGCGTCACCATCAGCACCCCGGCCGGCACGGTCACCGAGTTGGCCGCGGCCAGCACCGCGCCCGAGCAGTGGGGGCCGACAGAGGCGAGGATGCGATCGATGTTGACCGCCTTGGTGGCGGCGTCGGTGGCATTCTGCGGGTTGCAGGCGCTGTCGCCGACCACCAACTCGAGCCTGCCGCCCTTGAGGATGCCGCCCTGTTCATTGATCTGCGCAGCCGCCAGCTGCGAAGCCTGGATCATCGGCGGGGCCATCGCCGCGATCGGCCCCGAAATTCCGCCGAGGAGGCCGATCCTGACGTTCTGCGCATGGGCAGGCGCGACCGCCACGGCGGCACCGAGCGCCACACCGACGAAGCTTGCGATGGACTTTTTATTCACTTTGTCACCTCCTGGATGTGCCGGGGCACGGGATGGATGGAAAAACCGCGCGCAGCCTTACCCGGGCGGGGGTGCGCCGGTGGCCCGGCGCTCGGGCAGCAGGCCTGCGGGGCGGAAGCGCAGCACCAGCTGCAGGGTGAGGCCGATGATGAACACGCGTGCATATTTGGCCTGGATCGCCAGCGCGGTCGGCAGACGGTCGGTGAGCAGCTCCGACACCGACCAGATGATCCAGATCAGGGCCGCGCCGAGAATGGCGCCGCGGTTGTTGCCCGCCCCGCCGAGGATCAGCATGATCCAGACCAGGAAGGTGGCGATCATCGGATCGATCGCCTCGGGCGTGATCGAGCGGTTGAAATGGACAAACAGCGCCCCTGCCAGCCCCATCAGCGCGGAGCCGAAGACGAAGGCCTGCAGGCGGCGCGCGGCGACGTCCTTGCCCATCGCCGCGGCGGCGTGCTCGTTGTCGCGGATCGCGCGCATCATCCGCCCCCAGGGCGCTTTCAGCTGGCGCTCGACGAGCAGGTAGGCGACCAGCACCAGCACCGCGACGATCGCCAGGTAGGCGAGCTGCGACGGCATGTAATCGAGATCGCCGAACGGGCGCGGCACCCCGGTGACGCCGCGCACGCCACCGGTGAGCCAGCCTTCGGTGCGGATCACGAGGCGGATGATCTCGGCGACGCCGATGGTGGCGACGGCGAGGTAGTCGGAGCGGAAGCGCAGGCAGACCTTGCCGATCGGCCACGCGATCAGCGCCGCGGCCGCCATCGCCGCTGCCCAGCCGGCAAGCAGCGGCCACGCGAAGCCGCCCACCCGCCCTGCCGCGGGCAGGCCGGTGAGGATCGCCGAGGTGTACGCGCCGATCGCGAAGAAGCCGGCGATGCCGGCGTTGAACAGGCCGCTCAAGCCCCACTGGATGTTCAGCCCAAGCGCGAGCAGGCCATAGATGCCGATCAGGATGGCGATGAAGACCGCGTAGTTGGCGAGGCCGAGGAGATCCATGTCAGTATGCGCCGAGCCGCCTCAAGCGTACTGACGCCCCCTCGGGGGGCAGCGAACGCAGTGAGCGTGGGGGTTGTTTCATTTCAGAACACCTTGCCGTTGAGCAGGCCGCGCGGGCGGACGAGCAGGATCAGCAGCAGCAGCGCGAAGGCGGTCGCCGCCTTGTACTGCGCCGGCAGGATGAAGACCGACAGTTCCTCGGCGATGCCGACCACCAGGCCGCCGAGCACCGCGCCCCCGACCCGGCCGACGCCACCGAGGATCGCGGCGGCGAACATCGGCAGCAGCAGATGCCAGCCCATCATCGAATGGAGCTCGGTGTTGATGCCGAGCAGGAAGCCGGCGGCCGCGCACAGCGCGCCGACGATCGCCCAGGTGAGCATCGTCACCTTGCGGGTGTCGACGCCGGACAGGCGGGCGAGGTCGGGGTTGTCGGACATCGCCCGCATCGCCTTGCCCCACTTCGTCCGCCCCAGGAAGAGCGCGAGGCCGACCACGACCAGCGCCACCGCCGCCAGCGTGTACAGCTCGCGCGGGCGCAGCAGGAGGCCGAAATAGTCGTCCGCGCGGACGATGCCGGTGGCGTAGGCCTTGGGGTCCGCGCCCCACAGCATCTGCACCACCGCGCGCAACATCAGCGCCACCCCGAGCGAAGCCATCACGGTGACGATCTTCGGCCGCGCCTTCAGGTAGTCGTAGAAGGCCTTGTCCACCCCGACCGCGACCCCTGCGGTCGCCGCCATCGCCAGCGGCAGCGCGGCCCACGGGTCCATGCCGGCGGCCACCAGGGCGAACGCGGCGAACGCGCCGGAGGTGGCCATGTCACCGTGGGCGAAGTGGGCGAAGCGCAGGATGCCGAACACCAGGGTGATGCCGATCGCGCCGACCGCGTAGATGGCGCCGAGGACGATGCCCGGCACCAGGTAGAAGTTGAGGAAGTCGAGCAGGGGCATGGACCAGGGCTCCGTCAGCCGCCGAGAAACATCTCGGCCACTTCACGATCGGCGAGCAGGGCGCGGCCCGTGCCCTCGTGGCGATTGGCGCCGGTGGCGAGAACGTAGCCGCGGTCGCAGAAGGCGAGCGCCTGCCTGGCGTGCTGCTCGACGAGCAGGATCGACACCCCGGCGTCGCGCACGTCGCGGGCGATGCGGAAGATCTGCTCCATGTATTTCGGCGACAGCCCGGCAGTGGGCTCGTCGAGCAGCAGCAGCTTCGGCGAAAGCATCAGCGCGCGCCCCATCGCCACCATCTGGCGCTGGCCGCCGGAGAGGTCGCCGGCGAGACTCCTCCGTTTGGCCTTGAGATCGGGAAAGAGGCCGTAGACACGGTCGAAGGCGGCGGCGAGCTCGCCGCGGCGCAGGAAGGCGCCCATCTCGAAGTTCTCGTGCACCGTCATCTCGCGGAACACGTTGTCCACCTGCGGCACGTAGCAGATGCCGCGCTGGACGATGCGGTGGGGGGCCCAGCCGGTGATGTCCTCGCCATCGAAGACGACGCTGCCGCCACGGACGCTGAGCAGGCCGAACACCGCCTTCATCGCGGTGGACTTGCCCGCACCGTTGGGGCCGACGATGACCACGATCTCGCGCTCGCCGACCGCGATCGACACCCCCTGCAGGATGTCGGCGTCACCGTAACCGCCGCGCACGTCCTTCATCTCGAGCAGCGCCATCACAGCTCCTCCCGCGGCAGGGCCTGCGCGCGCAGGGTCTCCACCACCGGATCGTGCCCGGCCGCATCGCGCGCGACCCCGCCCGGCGTCTCGCCGAGGTAGGCCTCGAGGACGCGCGGGTCCGAGCGCACGGCATGGAAATCGCCTTCGACCAGCACCTTGCCTTCGGCCATGCACACCACCGGCCGGCACAGCTTCTCGATCATCTCCATGTCGTGCTCGATGAGGATGAAGGTGTAGCCGCGCTCGCGGTTGAGGGTCAGGATCTTGTCCTCAAGCTTGCGCAGCAGGGTGCGATTGACCCCCGCAGCGGGCTCGTCGAGCAGCACCAGCCGGGCCTCGGTCATCATCGTGCGCCCGAGTTCGAGCAGCTTCTTCTGGCCGCCGGAGAGGTTGCCGGCGCGCTCGTCGGCGACGTGGGTCAATTCGAGGAAGGCGAGCGTCTCGTCGGCCCGCTTGCGCACCACCGCTTCGGCGCGCTGCACCCGGCCCCAGGCCAGCCAGTTGGCGAACAGGCGCTCGCCCGGCTGCTGCTGCGGCACCATCATCAGGTTCTCGCGCACGCTCAGGTGGTGGAATTCGTGCGGGATCTGGAAGGTGCGCACCAGCCCCTTATGGAACCGGGCGGCGGTGGTCAGGCCGGTGACGTCCTCGCCGCGAAAGCGGATCGTCCCCGCGGTGGGCGGCAATGCGCCGGCGACGAGGTTGAACAGCGTCGTCTTGCCCGCGCCGTTGGGGCCGATCAGACCGAGAATCTCGCCCTCATTGACCCGCAGCGTGCACCCATCGACCGCACGAAAGCCGCCGAAGGCCTTCACCAGGCCGTCCACTTCGAGCATGTGTGGTGTTTTCCTTGTATGCACCGGCCCGTCTCCACGGCCGTCGCGCTTCTGCAAGGACGCGCAGGAGCGCCGCTGAAGTCTTGTTGGAGGAATTACCGGGCAGAGTAGCGCAGGCCCGAACCGGGCGTAAAGCCGGGAGCCCTCAGCGCCTGACCGGAAAGCCGCCTCTCAGCCACAGCGCGAACGCGAGCAGCCCGAAGGCGACGAACAACCCCATGCCCACCGCCAGCGACACCGTGCTGCCCCACAGCAGCGGCGCCAGCACGCCAGCGGTGAACGCGTTCAGCCCGAGCTGGAGGAAGGCCTGGCAGCTCGAAGCCAGGCCGCGCCGGGCCGGAAAGAGATCGAGCGCGAGCAGGCTCAGGCTCGGGCTCACCAGCGCCAGCCCGAGGGTGAACAGCCCCACCGGCAGCACCGACTGCGGCACCCCGGCCGGCAGCAGCACGGCCACGCCGAAGTTGAGCGCGGCGGCACCGACCATCACCGCAAAGCCGGCGCCGATCGTGCGCCGCGGCGACCAGCGCCCGGCCATGCGCTCGGACAGCATCGAACCGATCATCATCCCCCCGACGCTGGGCACGAACAGCCACGCGAAGCCCGTTTCCGACAGCTGCAGATGCTCCAGGACGAAGACCGGCGCCGACATCAGGTAGATGAAGAAGCCGTTGAAGTTGACCGCCGCGACCACCGCCAGCAGCAGGAACGCGGGGTGGCCGAGGACGCTCGCATAGCCGCGCAGCAGCGACGCCGGGTGCAGCGCCTGGCGCGCGCCAGGGTCGAGCGTTTCGGGCAGGTAGCGCCAGGTCAGCCAGGCGAGGCCGGCACCGAACGCGGCGAGGAACAGGAAGATCGCACGCCATCCGGCCAGCGCCAGCAGGGCCGCGCCGAGCAGCGGCGCCACCGCCGGGGCGAGGCCGAAAATCATCATCACCCGCGCCATCAGGCGCTGCGCCTGGGCGCCGTCGTGGAGGTCGCGGATCACCGCGCGCCCGACCACCATCCCGGCACCGCCGCTCATGCCCTGCAGGGCGCGCCCCGCCCACAGCCACTCGATCGTCGGCGCCAGCGCGCACGCCAGCGAGGCCAGGGCGAACACCGCGGTCGCGGCGAGCAGCACCCGGCGCCGGCCGAAACGGTCGGCCAGCGCCCCGTGCCACAACACCATCAGCGCCAGCATCGCCATGAACACGGTCAGGGTCTGCTGCACCTCGATCTGGCTGGCGCCCAGCTCGGCGCGGATATGGGGGAAGGCCGGCAGGTAGGTGTCGACCGCGAACGGGCCGATCGCGGCCAGCGCCGCGAGCAAGGCGGCCAGCCGCACGGGAATCGGGCTTGGAGTCACGGCAATGGCATCAGGGAGTCGGAGTCAGGGAGCTGAAATCAGGGAGTTGGAGTCGGCGCGGCCGGCGCGGAGTCGCTGCGGTCGGCCCGCAACGGGCGGGCGGCAGTGGGTATCCGTGGCGGGGATCAGCGGGCATCGAGGCTGCGCCGGTACTGGACCGCCTCGGCGACCTGGGCCGCGCCGGGGCGCTCGCACCCGGACAGATCGGCCAGCGTGCGCGCCACCCGAAGGACGCGATGATACGCCCTCGCCGACAGCGCGAGCTGTTTCATCGCCTGGCGCAGCAGGGCCTCGCCGCGGTCATCGGGGGTGCAGTGGCGCACCACCTCGGCCGGCCCCAGGTGCGCGTTCGGCCCGCCCTGGCGGGCAAGCTGGCGCTCCCGCGCCGCCTGCACCCGCGCCCGCACCACCGCCGAGCGTTCCCCCGCCGGACTGCCGAGCAGGGCCTCGGTGTCGATCGCCGGCACTTCGACGGTGAGATCGATGCGGTCGAGCAAGGGCCCGGACAATCGCCCCCGGTAGCGCGCGACCTGATCGGGCGTGCACCGGCAGGCCCGGCGCGGGTCGCCGGCATGGCCGCAGGGGCAGGGATTCATCGCCGCGACGAGCTGGAAGCGGGCCGGGAACTCGGCCCGCCGGCGCGCCCGCGACACGGTGACCGTGCCGCTTTCGAGCGGCTCGCGCAGCGCCTCGAGGACGCGGCGGTCGAACTCGGGCAGCTCGTCGAGGAACAGCACGCCGTGATGGGCGAGCGAGATTTCTCCGGGGCGGGGAATCGCCCCGCCACCGACCAGCGCCGCCGCTGAAGCCGAGTGGTGGGGGGCGCGAAACGGCCGCCGCCCCCAGTCGCGGGGGTCGAAACCGCCCTCGATGGAAGCAAGCGCTGCCGCCTCCAGGGCCTCGTCCTCGCCCATCGGCGGCAGCACCCCGGCCAGGCGCTGGGCGAGCATCGACTTGCCGGTGCCGGGGGGGCCGAACAGCAGCAGCGAATGCGCCCCGGCCGCCGCCACTTCGAGCGCGCGCCGCGCCTGCAGCTGGCCGCGCACCTCGGCGAGATCGGGCACCGCGCGGCCGCCCTCGGCCGCGGGTGCGGCGGGTGGCTGCGGTTCGAGCGCGGTGTGAGCATTCAGGTGGGCGCATACGGCGAGTAGGCTCGCCGCCGGCAGCACCGTCGTGCGCCGCGCGAGCACGGCCTCGGCCGCATTGCCGGCCGGCAGCACCAGCGCGCGCTGCTCCCGCCCGGCCGCGAGCGCCGCCGCCAGTACGCCGCGCACCGGGCGCAGCGCGCCGTTGAGCGACAGCTCGCCGCAGAACTCGAGCGCCTCGAGCCGCTCCGCCGCAACCTGGCCGGAGGCGACGAGAATCCCCACCGCAATCGCCAGATCGAAGCGTCCGCCTTCCTTGGGCAGGTCGGCCGGCGCCAGGTTGACGGTGATGCGGCGCTGGGGAAATTCGAACTGGGAGGACAGGATCGCCGCCCGCACCCGGTCACGCGCTTCGCGCACCTCGGTGTCGGGCAGGCCGACCAGGCTGAACGCGGGCAGGCCGTTGGCGAGATGGACTTCGACCGCGACCTCGGGCGCATCGAGGCCATCGAGGGCGCGGGCGCGCACGAGCGCAAGCGACATCGGCTTCTCCGGACTGGACGGACGCCCAGTCTAGCGAACACGCCGACAATGACAAAAGATTATTCCGGAAAAGTTCCCGGGGAAGTCGACAGGACGCGACTTCAGCCCTTGTCGCGGCCGCCGGCGGCGAGCCGGGCTTCGAGTTCGGCGACGCGCGCCTCCAGTTCGGCGAGCTTGACCCGCGCCTGGGCGAGGACTTCGCGCTGCACCTCGAACTCCTCGCGCGTCACCAGATCGAGCTTGCCGAAGGCGCTGCCGAGCAAGGCCCTGGCGTTCTTCTCGATGTCGCGCACCGGGCTGTTGGCGGCGAGCTCGGAAAGCTTGGCGCCGAGTTCGTCGAGGATGCGGGGAGTGCTCATGATGGCGTGCGATGAAGGGTTAGCGATGCGGCGAAGTCTAGCACGACCGCTACCTCCCGCCGGAAGCGGGCACGGCAGGCAGAAACGTACGCACCACATTGGTGCAAAACGGGCCGAATCCGTGCATTCCGCCCCTCCATCCCATAACCGCGCCCCGCTCCGGCGCCCCTCCGGCAACCCTGGACCCTTGACGGGGAAAGGTTTTTGAAACCCTGGCACGCGATCTGCTTAGGGACGGGTGTGAAAACCCGCACCCTTCTCAGGAGACCACCATGCGCTTACCTCTTGCCGCTGCCGCCCTCGCCGCCGCCCTTCCCGTCGCCGGCTCCGCTTACGCCGAAGACGGTCCGTTCAGCGCCAACATCGCGCTGGTCTCCGACTACGCCTTCCGCGGCATCAGCCAGACCGACGAGCGCCCGGCGCTGCAGGGCGGCGTCGACTACGCCCATGCCAGCGGCCTCTATGCCGGAGTGTGGGGGTCGAACGTGTCCTGGCTGGCCGATGCCGCCGACGACGTCAGCAACAGCCTGGAAGTGGACCTCTACGCCGGCTATGCGGGCGAGGCCGGCGCCATCGGCTACGACGTCGGCCTGCTGCAGTACTACTACCCGGGCAGCTACGGCGCGAGCTACCGCGCCGGCGCGGAAAAGCCGCACACCCTGGAAGCCTACCTCGGGCTGTCGTGGGAGTTCCTGAGCTTCAAGTATTCCCACAGCCTCACCGACCTGTTCGGCTACACCGACTCCGACGGCTCGAAGTACTACGAGCTTGGCGCCGAACACGACCTGGACAACGGCTTCACCCTCAGCGCCCACGCCGGCTACAGCGACATCCGTGGCCAGGACAACTATACCGACTGGAAGGTCGGGGTAAACAAGGAGTACGGCGGCTTCGACTTCGGCCTGCACTACGTCGACACCGACATCAACGGCGTGGACGAGGCCGAGGAGCGCGTCGTTCTCTCGATCGCCAAGTCCTTCTGATCCGCCCGAACGCACTGGAGAACCACCATGAAATTCATCGCCGCCATCATCAAGCCCTTCAAGCTCGACGAAGTGCGTGAAGCACTGTCGGCCATCGGCGTGCAGGGCATCACCGTCACCGAAGTCAAGGGCTTCGGCCGCCAGAAGGGCCACACCGAGCTCTATCGGGGCGCCGAGTACGTCGTCGACTTCCTGCCCAAGGTCAAGATCGAGGCCGCCGTCACCGACGACATCCTCGAACAGGCGATCGAGGCGATCGAGAAATCCGCCGCCACCGGCAAGATCGGCGACGGCAAGATCTTCGTCTTCGAGCTCGAACAGGCGATCCGCATCCGCACCGGCGAGACCGGCCCGGACGCGCTGTAAGGGAGGCCCCACCATGAAGAAGAAACTGTTCACGCTGCTGCCGGCCGCGCTCGCCGCCGGCCTCGCCGGCAGCGCCTTCGCCCAGGAGGCGGCGACCGTCGCCGCCGAAGCGGCCACCGTCGCTGCGGTGCACAAGGGCGACGTCGCCTGGATCATGACCGCCACCCTGCTCGTGCTGATGATGGCCCTGCCCGGCCTGGCGCTGTTCTACGGCGGCATGGTGCGCTCGAAGAACATGTTGTCGGTGCTGATGCAGGTCACCGTAGTGTTTTCGCTGAACGCGGTGCTGTGGCTGTTCTACGGCTACAGCCTGGCATTCACCGAGGGCAACGCACTGATCGGCTCATTCGACAAGCTGTTCCTGTCCGGGGTCGGCATCGATTCGCTGGCCGACACCTTCACCGATGGGGTGAAGCTGCCCGAGTTCGCCTTCATCGCCTTCCAGGCCACCTTCGCCGGCATCACCGGGGCGCTGATCGTCGGCGCCTTCGCCGAGCGGATGAAGTTCTCCGCGGTGCTGATCTTCTCGGTGATCTGGTTCACCCTGTGCTACCTGCCGATCTGCCACATGGTGTGGGGCCCCGGCGGCTACCTGCTCGAAGACGGCGCGCTCGACTTCGCCGGCGGCACCGTGGTGCACATCAACGCCGGCATCGCCGGCCTGGTGGGGGCCTACATGGTGGGCAGGCGGATCGGCTTCGGCCGTGAATCGATGGCGCCGCACAGCCTGACCCTGACCATGGTCGGCGCCTCGCTGCTGTGGGTGGGCTGGTTCGGCTTCAACGCCGGCTCCAACCTCGAAGCCACCGCGGGTGCCGCACTGGCCTTCATCAACACCCTGGCCGCCACCGCCGCCGCGGTGCTGGCGTGGTCGATCGGCGAGGCCCTGTTCAAGGGCAAGCCCTCGATGCTGGGCGCGGCCTCGGGCGCGGTTGCCGGCCTGGTGGCGATCACCCCGGCCTGCGGCTCGGTCGGCCCGATCGGCGCCGTCGTCATCGGCCTGTTGTCGGGCTTCGTCTGCCTGTGGGGCGTCAATGGTCTCAAGCGCATGCTCGGCGCCGACGACGCCCTCGACGTGTTCGGCGTGCATGGCGTGGGCGGCATCCTCGGTGCGGTCCTCACCGGGGTATTCACCGCCCCTGGCCTGGGCGGCACCGGCGGCGAGGACTTCTCGATCGCCGGCCAGGTGTGGATCCAGACCTGGAGCGTGATCGTCACCGTCGTGTGGTCGGCGGTGGTCGCCTTCGTCGCCTACAAGATCGCGGACCTCCTCGTCGGCCTGCGCGTGCCGGAAGATGAAGAACGCGAAGGGCTCGACATCACCGCCCACGGCGAATCGGCCTACCGTCCCTGAGCCTGTACCGGTAGCGCACGCCGCCCGTGGCAAAGCGTGCGCTACCGTCCCGGCGCCTGCGCCGAAACCTCGGCGCGGACCCTCAGCGCCAGCGGTAGCGCACCGATACGCCGACGAAAGTGACGTTCTGGCGCTCGTCCTGCTCGCGCGTCGTGCCGTCCGCATATTGAAAGACCACCCACAGCCAGTCGTTGGTGCGCCAGCGGTCATGCACCGCGTCGATGCGCAGCGCCAGGTCGCGTTTCATCTCGTACTCGGCGAACAGCTTGAACGTCTTCAGCGACTCGCGACCGTTGCCCTGCAGCGTGACGGCAGCGGCAAATGGGAAGTCGACGACATCAAGGCCCGCGCAAATGCTGTTGGCGTCGATCAATGCACGAGAACTTCGCAGGGAGGGATCACAGCCACGCTCTAGTCAGGCACCGAGCAGGCGCCGAGCCAGCACCGATTGCAGATCCCGGCGGCCGTCAGAAATCAGGTAGATGATGACTCGGCTGCCGGTGATGCGGTAAATCACACGGTACGGCTTGAAGAAGGCCTGGCGGTATTCCTTGATGCCGAGACTGACTAGTTCCTTTGGGTAGCTGCCGCGTTCAGGAAAATTCGACAAGCTCTCCACGACGTCCATCAACTCATCCAACACGTAGTTGGCGTTGGCCACACAGTCGAACTCGGAAATGTAGTCGTGGATGGACTCCAGGTCCTGCTCTGCCCCTTCGGTAAGCAGTACCTCGAATGTGGCCGGTACGTCAGCCATCAGCAGGGGTTCGCTTGGCGCGAAGACGGGTAGCGACGTCGACGACGGTCTTAACCTTGCCGGCCGCCACCTCCTGGTTGCCCAGTGCAAGGATTTTCAGCAAGGCCAGTGTTTCTTGCGTCTCTTCGAACGAGACTACGTCCTGCAGAACAGCCTTGGCCTCACCGTTTTGGGTGATGACCAGAGGCTCGCGCCGTTCCGCAAGTTGCGCCAAGACCTCGGCAGCGTTGGCCTTGATGTAGCTGATCGGCTTTACTTGGGATGAGTAGCGCATGGCCGGGCTCCTGATCAATCAGGACTTAATATAGTCTTTTTATGATCCCGCAGCAAATTGAGGTCAGGGTTTTCCACCCCCTGCGCAGCAATGCACCGCCAGCCAGACGGCATCGGCGGAGACGGATTCGACGCGGTGGCGGCAGTGCGCCGGCAGGCTCACCCAGTCGCCCGCCTGCAAGGCCAGGGTGCGCCCGTCGGCGAACGCGAGTTCGGCGCGGCCGGCCATCAGGATCACCCACTCGTCATCATCCTGGTCGTACCAGAAGCCCGCCGGGCTGGGGTGGCCGTGCGAGACGATGCGCTCGATGCGGAGCGCGGGGTTGGCGAACAGGGTTTCGAAGTGCTCGCCTTCGCCAGTTCCGGGACACCCGTCGAAGAGGTTGCCGCCGGCGGGTGGAGCCGGGGCGGTCATCGGGCCCTCCTCCCGCCCGATGCGCCGCCCCGGCCGTGCTCAGCGGAACACGATGGTCTTGTTGCCATGCACCAGCACACGGTCTTCGAGGTGGTAGCGCAGGCCGCGGGCGAGGACGGTCTTTTCGATGTCCTTGCCGTAGCGGACCATGTCTTCGACCGCGTCCGAGTGGTCGATGCGGATCACGTCCTGCTCGATGATCGGCCCCTGGTCGAGCTCGGCAGTGACGTAGTGGCAGGTGGCGCCGATCAGCTTGACGCCCTTCGCCCAGGCCTGGTGGTAGGGTTTGGCGCCGACGAAGCTGGGCAGGAAGCTGTGGTGGATGTTGAGGATGCGCCCCGGATAGGCGGCGCACAGCGCGGGCGACAGGACCTGCATGTAGCGCGCCAGCACCATGGTGTCGCCGCGCACTTCCTCGAAGATGCGCTGCACTTCGGCGTAGGCCGCGGCCTTGTTGTCGGCGCCGACCGGCACGTGGTGGAAGGGGATGCCGTGCCACTCGACGAAGCCGCGCAAGGCATCGTGGTTGGAGATCACGCACGGGATCTCGATGTCGAGCTCCTTCGACTGCCAGCGCGCGAGCAGGTCGTAGAGGCAGTGCTCCTGCTTGCTGACGAGGAGGACGACGCGCTTCTTGACCGCCGAATCCGTGATCTTCCATTCCATTTCCAGCTCGTCGGCGAGCGGGCGGAAGCGCTCGCGGAACTCGGCGAGGTGGAAGGGCAGCGAGTCGGCGCGGATCTCGATGCGCATGAAGTAGCGCCCGACGGCTTCGCCGCCCTCCGCCGCACCGTCCGCGCGCGCCGGTTCGGCATGAAGCGCGGTCTCGAGAATCCAGCCGCCGTGCCCGGCGATAAAGCCGGAGACGCGGGCGACGATGCCGACGCGGTCGGGGCAGGAGGCGGACAGGGTGTAGAAGCGGGTGCGGTGCATGGTTACGTATGCCGGCAGTGGTTGGAGAAGCCGAACCCCCCGCGGGGGCGGGCACAGCGAGCTGGCGCCGCACCCTCGCCGGAAGGCTTTTGCCGAAGTCAGGCGGCTTTGGCGAACGCCTTGTCGATCTCGGCGCGCAGCGCGTCGTAGTCGCGCACCACCGGAAACTGCGGGAACTCGCGCACGACGTTTTCCGGCGGATGGAACAGGATGCCGCCGTGGGCCTCGCCGAGCATCGCAGTGTCGTTGTAGGAATCGCCGGCGGCCACCACCTTGAAGTTGAGCTCCTTGAAGCGCTTCACCGCCTCGCGCTTCTGGTCGGCCATGCGCAGGTGGTAATTCACCAGGATGCCGTCGGCGCCGGCTTCGAGGCTGTGGCAGAACAGCGTCGGCCAGCCGAGCTGGCGCATCAGCGGATGGGCGAACTCGTAGAAAGTGTCGGACAGGATCACCACCTGATAGGCCTCGCGCAGGCGGTCGAGAAAGGCGCGCGCGCCGGCCATCGGCCCCATGCTCGCGATCACGTCCTGGATGTCGGGCAGGCCGAGCTTTTTCTGCGCCAGGATGTCGAGGCGGTACTTCATCAGGGTGTCGTAGTCGGGCTCGTCGCGGGTGGTGCGGCGCAGCTCCGGAATGCCGGTACGCTCGGCGAATTCGATCCAGATTTCGGGGACGAGCACGCCTTCGAGGTCGAGACAGACGATCTGCACGGTAGGGCCTTTGCGGTGAGTGGCGGAAACAGCCGGCGATTCTACCACCGCCGACGAATGCGCTCGCCGGCGCGCCCTTCGGGCGGCAAACGATCCGGGCTCCGCGCCGGGCATCGACCCTGCCGTCCGGATAGGCCGGCTGGTGGGCGATCGATTCCCCCGCAGCCGAGATCGTGAAGGCGGACGAGCTTGCCGCCCTGGGTGCCGCAGACGAGGCTGCGGCCCACCCCTGGGAGTAGGCGCGTCAGAGTAGTGCGGCGTCAGGCCGAAGCTTTGCACATCGGGCGGGCGCTCGGAAGCAGGGGTGCGCCGGCTATACTCGACGCATAGTTGAATTCAATAGGTGATGCATGCAGCCGAAAACTGTCGTTCGCGTCGAGGCCGAAGAACCCGCCAAGCGCCTCGCCGTCCTCATCGACGCCGACAACGCCCAGGCCGGCGTCATCGAGGGCCTGCTCGAAGAGGTCGCCCGCTTCGGCGAAGCCACGGTGCGGCGGATCTACGGCGATTTCACCTCGCCCAACAGCGCATCGTGGAAGAAGGTGCTGAATCGGTACTCGATCAAGCCCGTCCAGCAGTTCGCTTACACGACGGGCAAGAACGCGACCGACAGCACCATGATCATCGACGCGATGGATCTACTCTACACGCGCCGCTTCGACGGCTACTGCCTGGTCACCAGCGACAGCGACTTCACCGGCCTGGCCGTGCGCCTGCGGGAAGAGGGCTTGCTTGTCTATGGATTCGGCGAGCAGAAAACCCCCGAGGCCTTCCGCAACGCCTGCCACAAGTTCATCTTCACCGAAGTGCTGCGCAAGCCGGTTGCTGTGCCTGAAGCGGCGGCGCCAGCAAACGGGTCATCGCCTGCCGCCGAGGCGTCCGAGTCCGCGGTCGTGCCCGCAGCCACGATGGCGCGCCCGGCGTTTCCGACCGACTTTCTGATGGAGGCGCTCGAGAAATCGGCCGACGATTCCGGATGGGCTCACCTCGGCACGTTCGGCAGCTACCTGCAGAAGATCCAGCCGGATTTCGATTCGCGGCTTCACGGTTTCAAGAAGCTGTCCGATCTGGTGCGGGGGCGGGATGACCTGTTTTTGACCGAGGAGCGGATCGCGCCGGCTGGGACGAGCAAGGTGCTTTACATTCGGGCGAGGAAGAATCGGTAGGGGCGGGGGGCGTTCAGTGCGGACTCACACATTCGGCCAGGAGCGGCCTGTCGATTTTTCTGACTGAGCGTCGGGAACAAGCTGTCAACGGACGTTCGGGTTTCATGGCCCACCGACTCCTGGTCAGCCAATCTTGTCGGCCGGCCGTTCTCCCAGCTCAGCCTGGAGAACGCGCCGCTATCGGCGGGGTTCGGCGCTTCCTGCCGGAAGACTGGAGCCGGCCTTTGCATGGACGCTTTCCCAAGTCCTCCGTGCCGCGCATCGCGTGCGCGGCACGGAGGACTCAAGTATCAGCCGGTGAAGAACCCGACTCCAACCAACAGAAGCAGTCCGAGCCCGATACCGATCAGGGCCAGCCCGAGCACCACGGACCCGATGTGGAAGGGACGTGAGGGCTGGTCGATCAGGTATTTCTGAATCTCGCCACTGGCTACCATGCGTTTGAAGTGCGCGGGGTGATCGTGGCGGAACTCGTCCAGCGACTGCGTGCCGGTGAACATCACCACGTCCGGCGGCGGCAGCTTGTCGGGCCTGAAGTGGTTGTTGAAGAAGTGCACCGTGAAGAGGAAGACCGCGGCGAGGAAGGCTTCTTCACCGTGCACCAGCGTCGCCACGTTGAACACCCAGCCCGGCAGGTAGGTGGCGGTCACGTGCGGGAAGGCCAGCATCAGGCCGCTCCAGCCGATCACGTTCACACCCCAGAACACCGCCCAGTAGTCGAACTTCTCGTAATAGGCCCAGCGCTCGAACTCGGGGCGCGGTCCCTTCCCGACGAACCACTTGAACATGCCCCAGCAGTCGGCGAAGTCCTTCCAGTTGGGCAGCAGCGAGTCCGGCCCGAACCAGCGGAAGCTGCGGTCGCGCAGCAGTTTCTGCATCACATAGATGAAGTGGATCAGGAAGATGGTGATGAAGAGCGATGCGGCAACACGGTGAACCAGTGCGAGCATCTTCGGCCCGCCCACCATGTCCGCCACCTTGGGCGCCCACGGGCTCTCGGCGAACAGCGCAGTCGAGCCGGTAAGCACGAGCGTCATCGTGGCGAGCGCAAACAGCAGGTGCGCAACGCGCCAGCCCCACGTGAAGCGGCGGAAGTGCTTGCCCGGGTCGATTCCCAGCGCGGCAAGATCGATATGCGGAATGGTCTTGCCCTGTTTCCGGTCCTTCCACTCACGGTAGTACCACAGGCCGGAATGGGCCCAGAAGAAGGCGAACACGAATATCAGCAGGCCGATCATGAACTTGGACGCGACGTACATCTGCGGGTACTTGGCGAAGTCGTTCGTGGTGGCGTGCGGGGCAAACGATGCAAACCCGGGTGTCGCGTCGCGCATGCCGGGCTTCTTGTCGCTATGGCACTGCATGCAGGTCTTCATCCGGTTGTTCGGATGAACCGTCGATTTCAGGTGGTCCACGCCGAGGATGCGGTGGCTGCCGTGGCAGTCGGCGCACTTTGCCGTGTAGGCGTAGCCGAGGCGATTGACCTGGCCGTGATAGGTGTCCGCGTAGCTCGCGAGCTTGTCGTCGTGACAGCCGCCGCAGGTGTTGACGGCCGCGAGCTTGAACTTTTCGGACGACGTGTTCAGGACTGAATGCGCGCTGTGACAGTCGGTGCACACGGCGCCCTTCGTGTCGCCCTCGTCGAGGACCTTCTGGCCATGTGCGGATTCGGCGTAGGACTCGAGCTGGTCCTCGTGGCAGGCGCCGCCGCAGGTCTCGGGAACCGTCGCATGCCAGTCGCTGCGCCGCTGCGACACGTCGGCCGGCACGTTGAAGTCATGACTGGTGTGGCAGTCCTCGCAGACCGCCATCGGCCGCCCTGGCTCGTCCTCGCTGGGGCGGGCATGGAACGAGTTCTTGTAGGCTTCGATGTTCTGAACGACGACGCCGAGACGGGGCTTCTGTGCCGTTGCCCCGCCGGCTTGCGCGTCCTTCCACAGTGTTTCGTGGCAGCCGATGCAGGTCGGGCGCTCGGCGCCCGCTTTCTTCTGGTGCCTGGCCTGGCTGTCGGTGATCTCGGTGTGACAGGCAACGCACTGCAGCCCGGCATGTACGCCCGCGTCAAAGCGATGCGGGTCGACGGGGCGCAGCGTCCGCGCCTCGCCATCCGCGTCGGCGAGTTCGATCGGCAGCCTGGATTTTTCGTGACACCCGAGACAACTCGCGTTGTCGAGCGAGTTGGTGTCTGCAGCAAGCGCCTCCCCGCCAAGCGCACCGAAAAAAAGGCAGGCCAAGCCTGCCAGCAACTGCCATCGGAGTCCCGGGCTAAGCATGATGTGTTTTGGCTCTTTTCAGGTGATCAGCGATCCAGCATCCACTTGGCGACGGCGTTCAGGACCGTGGGGTCCTTGGAGTCGATGATCTTGTGGTCTTCCTCGGTGCCGTCCGTCAGCCTGACCTTGCCGCCACTCGTCATGTGCTTGATGGCTTCGTCGGTGCCGAGGTTCTCGGTCTTGAAGCGCGCTGCGATCTTCTCGAGCGAAGGGCCCTTTTTCGCTTTTGTGGCGTGGTGGCACTTGTGGCAGTCGTTGTCCTTGAAGACCTCTTCTGCATCCACCTGGGCGAAGGCGGGTGCGGAGAGACACAGGCTGCCGATGGCGGCGGACACGATAAGGGTTCGGATATTCATTTTTTGCCCCTGATGCGGTAAGGAACCGGCCGTCTGCGGACGGCCGGCGGCGTGGGAATCAGTTCAGTTTGACGGCCGTGATGTCGGCCTTGGTGCCGATGCCCAGCGTCTTGGCGTAAGACACGTGATGACCGCGTCCGGTCATGTTGTCGTCGTGGATGGCAAACCCGACGTTGTAGACGCCGCCCGGCTTGAGCGCCTTGTCATCCGCGTTGGTCAGGCCGAGCGGACGGATGAACACCACCGTCTGCACGCCATCCTTCCATTCGGAAATGGCTTTGTTGTCGGCGGCCGAGCCCGTCGCACCCGCGGCGCTCAGGACGTACTGCGGCAGAATGTCGCCTTCCTTCCAGCCTGCGTTCGGATCGAAGGGCACGGCATTGACGCCCTGGATCAGGATCAGCTCCTTCTTGCCACCGTAGTCGCTCGCGGCGAACGCCTTGTCACCAAACTTGGCCGGATCGAACATGAACTTCGGCAGCTTGGTCTTGCCGTCCATGTTCGAGCTGAAGTGATTCTTGCCCGCATCGAAGTTGCGGTACTCAAGCACGAAGCCATCATCCGCGCCGCCGACCTTGTCGCTGCGATGGGAACGCCACTGCATCAGTTCGAGGAACTCGCCATTGGCCTTCATCTTCGCTATCTCTTCGAGCGACTTGCCCGTCGACCAGTCCATCGGATTGGTGCGGGTGCCTGGAATGAACTTGCGCACGTCGGATTTCTTGATCGCCTGCATCAGGGCATTCGCCTCGACCTCCGCCTTTGTCGGCTCCTTCTGCATGTCGCGCTCGCCGTTGTGGCAGGTCAGCCAGCAGCCCTGCTGGGCGAAACCGGGCACCTTGCCATCGTCGAGCATGATGTTCACGCGGTTCTCATAGACGATCCCGGTCTTGCCGGCCAGCACGTTCTTGTTGAGGCGCATGCCGCCGTAGGCTTTCCATTCCTTGCCGTCGAAGCGGTAGCCCGGATAGTCGTTGCCCGGGTGGTTCGGGTTATTCGTCTTGTACTGGAAGCGCAGGTAGGCGTTCTTGTCGTCGTAGGCCGCCTGCACCGTCATGTCGATGTGGCCGTTCTTGCCCTTCAGGACTGCGGCATGCGGTTCGAGCGGATGATCGCCGCGCAGGATCTTGGCGCCCTGACGCTGCTCTTCCTTGGGATCGTCGTGGCAGGAGGTGCAGGCATCGCCGCGCGCGGTCTCCTTGGCTGCACCCGCATGGGCCTCGCTGCGCAACCACTGGTAGGAAGACTGGCCGGGATAGAACAGCGCGACCTTGGTCGCGGGAATCTTGTTCCAGTCGATGGCTTGCGGGCCAGTCGCCATGGAGGCACAGCCGGCGACGATCACGGAAACGCCCAGAAACACTGCTGTCTTTTTCATAACAATGGCCCCTACGTGGTTGTTGTCAGGTGATTCGCGTCATGCAAAATTCATGCCGCTGTTTCGGGCCGTGCCTACGGCGGTTTGGGGCGATCGATCGGCCTGGAGGTGTCATTTTTCAGTGACAGCCGTCACCGTTCGGTGACAATCCCCCAGCGCTTCATGCGTACGTAGAGATTCTGTCGGGGGATGCCGGACAGGCGGGCCGCTTCCGAAACGTTGCCGTGTGCCGCTTCGAGCAGGCGGACCATGTAGTCGCGCTCGAACGACGCCCGTGCGTCCTGATAGCCCAGCGCAGCCTGGGAGGACTCCGCCTGCCCGGGGCCGAGCTCGAGGCCGGCCCTCGGGGCGTCGAAACCTTCTGGAAACAGATGAATGTCGTCGATCGGGCCATCGCCATGCAGTGCGACGGTCCGCTCGATGCAATGCTGCAACTGGCGGACGTTGCCTTCCCACGGGTGGTGTTCGAGCGCCTCGACTGCCGCCGGGGTGAAGGGCCCGCAGTGGCGTCCGAACTTGGCGTTGAAGGCCTCGAGAAAGTGCATCGCCAGCGGCAGGATGTCCCCGGTACGTTCGCGCAGGGGCGGCATCACGATGGTCACCACTGCGATGCGGTAGTACAGGTCCTCGCGGAAGCGGCCCGCTTTGATCTCTGCCTGCAGCGGGCGGTTCGTGGCGCAGACCAGGCGAAAGTCCGCCTTTCGCGTCTGAGCACTGCCGATCCGCGTGTAGGAGTTGTCCTGCAGCACGCGCAGCAGGCTGCTCTGCAGTTTGGGGCTCATATCGGCGATTTCGTCGAGGAAGAGTGTGCCGCCGTGCGCCTTTTCAAAGTAGCCGGCGGTGGCCTGCCCGGCGCCGGTGAAGGCGCCTTTCTCGAAGCCGAACAGCAGGCTCTCGAGGAGCGTCTCGGGCAGGCCGCCGCAGTTGACCTCGAGGTAGGGCTGTCCCGAACGCGCGCTGAGACCATGGATCAATTTCGCCGCGAGGTCCTTGCCGGTGCCGCTCTCGCCTTCGAGCAGCACCGTGATGTCGATGCCGGCGACGCGCTGCAGCTGAGCTTGAGCGTAGGCCATCGCCGGTGACTGGCCGACGATGACCGGCAGGTGAGTTCCGGTGTTGAGCTGCGCACGCAAGGTGTCGATGTCCCTGTAGGCCTGATCGAGCTCCAGTGCCTTGCCGATGACCGCCTCGAGGGCGTCTATGTCCTCGAAGGGCTTGGTCTGATAGTCGAAGACGCCCTCACGAACCGCGGCGACCGCGTCGCGTACGTCGGCAAAGCCGGTCATCAGGATCGCGACCAGGCGCGGGCGCTGCCGGCGCAGCTCGCGCAGCAGGTCGATGCCGTTGGCGTCGGGCAGGCACTGATCCATCAACACCAGGTTGAAATCCGTCGCCGCGAATCGCTGTCGGGCCTCGCGCGCGTCGACGGCGAGACTCAATTCGGCGGTTTTGGCGAGGAGCCGTTCGAGAAAGACCCGGGTGTGCCGGTCGTCATCGACGATAAGTATCTTGGGGGGCATGTCAGCCTGCTGAGGCAGCGTTCGAAGGCGAGTCAGGCAACCACAACGCAATTCGCGTGCCACTGCCGGGCTTGCTGCTGGCGGTGACCTGGCCATCGTGCAGCAGGGCGACGTGCTGCACGACCGGCAGTCCAAGGCCGGTTCCATCGGTGCGCGTGGTGAAGAAGGGTGCGAATATCTGTGCCAGGACCTCGGGCGTCATGCCCCGGCCGTGGTCGGTGACGGTGAGCGACCAACCCGGCACGCCGCGCGTGGCGTCGGTATGCGGTGTCAGCGAGATCGTGATCGGGGGGCCGTCCGCGCTCGAGTGCTGGCTGGCGTTCATGAACAGGTTGAAGAGCGCATGCCGGATCAGTACCGGATCGACCGAAAGGTTGACCGGGGTCGTGGGCAGGTCCATCTCCACCGCTGGATGCTCTTTAACGGCCTGGCGAAACAGGAGCACCGTGTCCTCGATCAGGCTCGCCATGTCGGTCGGCTTGCGCTCGAAGCCGGATACCCGCGAGAAGGCCAGCATCCGCTTGACGAAGTCGCGGCAGTCTTCGCCCGCGACGCGGATGTCGTGAAGCAGTTCGCGCAGATGTGCCGGCGCGTCCACGTCACGCTCGGCGAGTTGGGCCAGATTGACGACGCCGACGAGCGGATTGTTCAGCTGATGGGAAATGCTGCCGACCATCGTGCCCAGTGCCGACAGTTTCTCAAGCTGCAGGATGCGCTGGTGCTCGGTGTCCAGGCGCAGCAGCTGATGTTCGAGCTCGTGCTGTCGGCGGTAGTCGCGTTCGACGCGGTCGAGCGCGGCGTACAGCACGGCGAGGAGGCCCAGCCCCACGAGCAGGCTGACGCCGATGGCGACGCCAATCGAGAGCTGGAACATCTCCTCCAGCGCGGTGATGTCGCGCAGCACCACCAGCTCACCCAGCTCGTGCCCCTCGGTGTCCCTGAACGGAACCGGTGCAAGGTGCAGCGTGCGGCCTTGATCCTGGATCTCCGTCGTATCACCCGCCAGCAAGGCGGCGAGCTTGGTGTGGTCGAGCGTTGGGGGGATGTGCGCACTCGTCTTCGCAATGATCACGCGGGTGTCGAAGCGCTCCCAGTCGCCGGTGCGCTTCATCAGCGCCTGCCCCTGTTCCCACTGGCTGCGCGAGAGTTGTGCCTTGTCGACGAGCACGAGCAGGTCGACGCCCAGGCTCTGGCTGATTTCGTCGATCAGGTGCTCGATCTCCTTGCCGATCTCGACGTAGCCAACCACCACGCCGTCACGCTTCCAGGGCAGCACCAGGCGCAGGGTCAGTGTTCCCATCACGCCGAGGTCGAGGCCGCGCACCGGCCCCTGGCTGTCGTGCGCCTTCAGCATCGTGGCCCGCTCGATCCTGTCGCCCGACTGCCCGGGGCTGTGGAAGCGGTAGAGGGTCGCCAGGTCGGGGCGTACGAGATAGAGATGGGTGATGCGGTGCTCGGCCTGCAGGGTCGAGAACAGGCCATCGCCCAGGCGGGCGACCTCCTCACGGTCTCCGCGCTCGAAGGCCGACTCCATCGCAGCGTTGGTCATCAGGGCGCGCGTAGTCGCCATCATCAGGTTGGTGTCCTTGGCGAGCTTCTGTTCGAAAAGTTGCGACACCGCCGCGGAGCGCTCGCTCAGGTCGCGGTCGCGCACGCGCATCTCGACCGCGTAGAAGGCAGCCACGAAGACATGGAGGACGATCAGGAGCACCAGTGCGTAGGGTGCGATGAACTTGGTTTTGATGCGTTTCGGGTATTCAAGGGGTGAGACGGTCGTCATGCCTGTCCTTGTGCAAGGTGTCGTTCAAGGCGTTCCGGGCAGTGCTTACCAACAGACGGACCGAGGTCGTGATCTGAAATGAGAAAGGCTGTCCTTCGAGAAACGCTCGACGTTAGCCCATGGCCTATCGATGGTACAGGGGTGACTCTCGCCCGATCCGCTCAGGCTCGCTCACCGCCCTTCGTCCCGGCATGCCCTGTGCCGCCACCAGGCCCGCGCTGCGGGCCTGCCGCCACAGCGCACGCTGCAGCGCGAAGCGCGCCCGGCTCAGGCGCGAACGCACCGTGCCCACCGGCACGCAGAGCAGTGCCGCGGCTTCGGCATAGGAATACCCTTCCACGTCGATCAGCATCTCGACGGTCCGGTAGCAGTCGGGCGGGCGCTCGAACAGGAAAAAGGCCGCGAAAGAGCTCGCATGAGACCAGTACTCAGGGCAGTTGCTGGCTGGCATGCGCGAGGCCCTCGATGGGCGCGCTGGCTGGCTGGAAATGAGGAAGCGGGAAGCGGGTCGAGAAGCAGCGTTCAGGCACTTATTTGCGACAGATTCTCATCATCGATCTCAATGCCGTCCTGCGTAAAGCCACTCTCCGGAGAAAACCGTTTCCCGTCACCCGCTGCCGCCCTCACTCCACCGGAATCGCCTCCAGCGCCTCGTGCAGTTCGAGCCAGCGCAGCTCGGCGTCCTCGATGCGGGCGGCGAGTTCGGCCTGGCGCTTGTGGAGCGCGGGGACTTCACTGGCCTGCGGGCCGGTGTATAGCGCGGGGTCGGCGAGCTTCGCGTCGAGTTCGGCCTTCTCCTTGTTCCACGCCGCGAGGCGTTTGTCGATCTGCTCGACCTCCTTCACCAGCGGGCGGCGCGCCACCAGGCGCGCCTGGCGCTCGGCGGCAGCCTGGGCGCGGTCGGCCTTGCGCGCGGCCTTGTCCGCCGCCTGGTCGGGACAGCCTGCCGCCGCGGTGATTTCGGCGCGGCGGGTGGCGAGCCAGTCGCGGTAGTCGTCGAGATCGCCGTCGAAGGGCTGGATGCGGCCGCCGTCGACGAGCAGGAAGCGGTCGCAGGTCGCACGCAAGAGGGCGCGGTCGTGGGAGACCAGCACCATCGCGCCTTCGTAGTCCTGCAGCGCCATCGTCAGCGCGTGGCGCATCTCGAGGTCGAGGTGGTTGGTCGGCTCGTCGAGCAGCAGCAGGTTGGGGCGCTGCCAGATCAGCAGCGCCAGCGCCAGGCGCGACTTCTCGCCGCCCGAGAACGGCCCGCAGGGCGTGGTCGCCGGCGTCGAAGTCCCACCCACACCGTCGCCGCGGAAGTCGAAGCCGCCGAGGTAGTCGCGCAGTTCCTGCTCGCGCGTCTGCGGGTCGAGGCGGACCATGTGCTGCAGCGCCGACTCGTCCGGGCGCAGGGTTTCGAGCTGGTGCTGGGCGAAGTAGCCGGTGGCCAGGCCCTTGCCTTCCAGGCGGCGGCCGCGGGCGAGCTGCAGTTCGTCGGCGAGGAGCTTGATCAGGGTCGATTTGCCGGCGCCGTTGCGCCCGAGCAGGCCAACGCGCTCGCCCGGGCGCAGGGTCAGGGTGATGCGCTCGAGCACCGTCTTGTCGCCGTAGCCGACGACGCCGTCCTCGATCTGGAGCAGCGGATCGGGCGCCGGCGGCGCGTCGCGGAAGGCGAAGCTGAAGGGCGTATCCACGTGCGCGGCGGCGATGCGCTCCATCCGTTCGAGCGCCTTGATCCGGCTCTGCGCCTGGCGCGCCTTGGTGGCCTTGGCGCGGAAGCGGCGGATGTAGTCCTCCATGTGCGCGATCTCGCGCTGCTGCTTGTCGAACATCGCCTGCTGCTGCAGCAGGCGCTCGCCGCGCTGGCGCTCGAAGTCGGAATAGCCGCCGCTGTAGAGCGCGAGCTTCTGCTGCTCGATGTGGGCGATGTGGCTGACGCAGGCGTCGAGGAACTCGCGGTCGTGCGAGATCAGCAGCAGGGTGCCGCGGTAGTCGCGCAGCCAGGCTTCGAGCCAGATCACCGCGTCGAGGTCGAGGTGGTTGGTGGGTTCGTCGAGCAGCAGCAGGTCGGAGCGGCACATCAGCGCCTGCGCCAGGTTCAGGCGCATCCGCCAGCCGCCGGAGAAGTCCGCCACCGGGCGCTCGATATCGGATTGCAGGAAGCCGAGACCGTCGAGCAGCGCCGCCGCGCGCGCACGCGCCGAATAGCCGCCGATCTCGTGCAGGCGGGCGTGGAGTTCACCGATATGGCTGCCATCGTGGGCGGCTTCCGCCGCGGCGAGCTCGGCCTCGATGCGGCGCAGCTCGGCATCGCCGTCGAGCACGTAGTCGATCGCCGCCTGCGCCAGGCCGGGCGTTTCCTGGGCGACATGGGCGATCACCCAGCCGGGCGGCAGATCGAGGTCGCCCTGATCGGGGTGGAGTTGGTCGCGCAGCAGCGCGAACAGGCTGGATTTGCCGCTGCCGTTGGCACCGGTGAGGCCGACCTTCCAGCCGGGGTGGATCTGCAGGCTGGCGCCTTCGATCAGGATTTTGGCGCCACGAGCGAGGCGCAGGTTGCGAAGGCTGATCACGAACGTAAACGCGGCCGGGCGGCCGCGGAGTCATGTAAAGGCGCTATTCTACGCCCCAGTCACTCTACGCCCCAGCCACTACGCTCCAGCCGTATCGCCCCCGGAAACCGCGCGCATGTCCAGCTCTCACACGCCGACTCCAACCCGCCCCGCCCCTTCCGCCCGCTTGCCTCCCTGTCGGCGGCCGCCCAGCGTCCGCCCGCCGCACGGAACAGGCCGGCGCGGCCCGCTGTTCACCGCCCCTGCCGGGCAAGGCCCGGGGGATGATGCTCGCCCTCCTGATCGTGCTGGCGGGCGTCGCCGCCCTGCCGGACGCCGCCCGCGCCCAGCCGACGACAGCACGTCCGCCGGGTGACGACAGCGCCCGCATCGCCGAACTCGAAGCCGAAGGCAAGGCCTTGCGCGCCCAGGCCGAAGCCACCTATCGCGCCGCGGAGGCGGCCTGCCACGAGCGCTTCCTGGTCAATCGCTGCATCGACCTGGCCAAAAAGGAACGCCTCGACACCATCACCCGCGCGCGCGGACTGGAAGCCGAAGCGCGCCGCCTCGATCTGGCCGAACGCCAGCGCGCCGCCGACGCCGCCCGCGCACGCGCGATCGACGCGCCGCCAGCCGAGCTCCCGCCGGCACAGGTCCTGCCCGTAGCCCCGGACCTGCCACAGCTACCAGCAACACCGGAAACCCCGGCAGCGGAAGCCCCCGCGCCCTCCGCTTCCGACTCCGCCCCCCCGGAGACCGCCCCCGACGCTGCGCGCATCCGCGCCGAACGCGAAGCCGCCAGCCGCGCCGCGCAGGACGAAACGGAGCGCGCGCGCGCCGCGCGTGACGCCGAACGCGCCGCCGAACGGCGACAGGCGGAGGACGCTGCCGCCGAGCGCGCCGCCCAGGCCGAGCGCGACCGCGCGCGCTACGACGAGCGTCTGCGCAAGTACGAGGAAGAGCAGGCCGGCAGGAAGTAAGGCCGGCCCCGTAAGCGCGGCGTGCCCACCCCGGCCGCCGGACCCAGGCCGCGGACGTCAGGTGCGCGCCACGCCCCCCTGCCGCGCCCACGCCAGCGCATCCTCGAGCCGGTCGTTGCCCCAGAACAACTCGTCGCCGACCCGAAAGCTGGGCGCCCCGAACAGGCCAAGCTCGGCGGCGCGCTCGGTCTGGCAGCGCAGGGCGAGCTTATTGGCGTCGCTCTGCGCGCGCGCGAGCAGCTCGGCGGCCGGCAGGCCGAGGCCGTCGAGGATCGCCCCGATCACCGCTGGCTCGCCGATCTCGCGGTCTTCGGCGAAGTTGGCGCTCATCACCGCGCGCGCGAACGGCCCCACCCAGCCTTCATGGGCGCCGAGCAGCGCCACCCGCGCGGCGAGCAGGCCGTTGCGCGGAAAGCGGCTGGGGTGGTGGAAAGGCAGCCCCTGCTTTGCGGCGAGGCGCTCGAGATCGCGCCACATGTAGCGTCCCTTGGGCGGATAGATGTTGAACGGCGAGTCGTTCCAGCCCAGCGCCATGAACACCGGGCCGAGCAGAAAGGGGCGCCACTCGATGTCCACCCCGGCGGCCTGCGCCGCCGCTTCGATGCGCATCACGGACAGGTAGGAATAGGTGCTGGCGAACTCGAACCAGAACTCGACGACCGGACGGGACATGGGCACGGCTCCACAACAGGAACGCCGCCACTATAGAGCATCGGCCCCGGGCGCGCGCCGCCCGGGAACAGCGGCGCGGCTCAGGCCGGCCGGTTCGCCACCCAGATCCCGGTGCCGACCAATGCCAGGGCAGCGAACACCGCCGGAGTGAGCGGCTCGCCGAGGAACACGCCGCCGGCCAGCACCCCCATCACCGGGGTCAGGAAGGAAAACGACGACAGGCGCGTCGCCGGGTACTCCCGCACCAGCCAGAACCAGGCGAGGTAGGACGCCCCGGCGACGATCACGGTCTGGAACAGCAGGCCCGCCCACACCAGCGGGGTCGGCGCGAACACGCCGGGTTCGCCGAGGGCGTACGACAGCGGCGGCAGGGCCAGCGCCGAGACGCCGAGCTGGTAAAGCAAGGTCTTCTCCACCGAGGCCCGCGCCAGCGCGCTGGCCTTCACCGTCAGCGTCGTCGCCGCCCACAGCAGCGCGGCGACGACGATCATCAGGTCGCCCATCCAGGCATCGCCCGCCGGCACGAACAGGTGCTCAGCGAACAGCACGACGACCCCGGAAAACGCCATCGCCATTCCCGCCCACTGGGCGCGGCGCATGTGCTCGTGCGGCAGCAGCCAGACCGCGCCGAGAGCGACGAAGAAGGGCGCGGTGTACAGGAAGATCACCCCGCGCGAAGCCGAGGTGAGCTGCAGGCCGAGAAAGATCAGTGCAAATTCGGCCGCGAACAGCAGCCCGGCGAACAGCCCCGGCAGCAGCGTGCGGTCGCGCCCGAACAGCCTGACACCGCGCAGCGCCGCCCAGCCGAACACGATCGCCGTGGCGCCGAGCGAGCGCACGCCGGCCTGCCACACCGGCGAAATGCCGACGCTGGTGAGCTTGATCGCCACCTGCTGCAGCCCCCAGATCGTGCACAGCAACGCCATCAGGCCGATCGCCAGGCGGTCGAGTTCGTGCTTGGGCATCGGGCTCACTTCGCCTCTTCGCCACGCCCGGCGCGTTCGCCGGAGACTTCTTCCGCGATCGGATCGAGGGCGACGCCGGCGGCGTCCTCCTCCCGGCGCTCCTCGTCGATCCCGGCATCGCCGGCCACGGTCCGGGCGGGCGCGGCTCCGCCTTCCTCACGTTCGCCGCCTTCGTCGCCTTCGCCGTCTTCCTCGTATCCGCCGTCTTCGCCCTCGGCACCGATCCCGCCGCCCATCGCCGCGCCGGCGGCGATCGTGGCGGCCCCTGCGGCAGCGGCC
The DNA here is from genome assembly GCF_003030465.1 of Thauera aromatica K172. Lineage (GTDB taxonomy): Bacteria > Pseudomonadota > Gammaproteobacteria > Burkholderiales > Rhodocyclaceae > Thauera > Thauera aromatica. The sequence goes on from NZ_CP028339.1 coordinate 3,355,943, forward strand.
GCCGCCCGCGATGCGGCCGCGCCCTCCCGCCGCTCATCGGCGCCGGGCCTGCCATCGGGCTCGGAAGCGGAGCCTTCGCCCACCACCTGCAAGGCCTCGATGCGCTGCGGGAAAGGCGCGTGCGACGGCGCCGAAGACAGCTTTTCGTAGCCGGCGGAGAGGTGTTCGGAGAGCGCCCTGTAGGAGTCCGCCATCGACACGAACAGGGTCGCGGTCTGGTCGAAATGCGCCGCGACCTCCGCGCGGTAGCGGTCGACTTCGTCCTGCTGCCGGCCCAGCTCGGCTTCCAGCTCGTCGATACGCGCCTTCCCGGCGCCGAAGCGGCGGCCGACAAAAAAGCCGATCAGGGCCGCGACGATGACGGCGGAAATGGCGAGCAGCCAGGCGGTCTGTGGGGTCATGGTCTGGTCCTCCTTGCGTTCAATCGATCACCGTCACCTCGAGCGGTGCGGGAAACTGCAGCCGCGCGCGCAGCGCGCGGGTCACTTCGATGCGGCCGTCCTCGCCCACCCGCAGGCCGTGCTCGATGCCGTAGCGGCGCAGGTAGTCGCGCCAGGCGCCGCCGGCGAGGTAGGCGGGCTTGCTCGGCGCGTCCGACAGCGTACCCGCGCCGGGACGCGGCGTGACCAGGATGGTCAACGACTGGGTGCCGTGCGCCGGCTGGCCGCTGCGCGGATCGAGGAGGTGGGCGTAGCGTTCGCCGTCGAGCTCGAAATAGCGCTGATAGTCGCCCGACGTGCCGACCGCTTCGCCGTCGTACAGCGGCAGGGTGGCGAGCGGCGCCGGCGCGCGCGGGTGCTGGATGCCGATCCGCCACGGCTGGCCGCCCTTGTCGCCGAGCGCCATGACGTTGCCGCCGATGTTGATCAGCGCATTGTTCACCCCTCGTTCGCGCAGGATCGCCGCGGCGCGGTCGAGCGCGTAGCCCTTGGCGTAGCCGCCGAGGTCGAGCTGCACCGCGCGGTTGCGGCTTGCCACCCGGTTGCCGTCGATGACCAGGTCGGCCATCTGCGGGCGGGCCGCGAGCAGCGCCTGCAGCGCCGCCGGATCGGGCCGCCGGGGCACGAAGGTGTCGGTGTGAAACCCCCACAACGCGACCAGGGCGCCGAGCGCGGGGTTGAACAGCTCGTCGCCGGTGGCGGCGATGCGCTGGGCATCGCCGAGCATCGCGGCGAGTTCATCGGACACGGTGGCCGGCTCGCCGCGCGCGATCGCCTCGTTGAGCGCGGTCAGCCCGGACGGCTCCCAGGCGTGATAGGCGCGGTGGAGGCGGTCGAACTCGCGCAGCACCACTGCGGCCGCGGCGTCGGCCTGGGCCTGGTCGGCGCCGTAGACGGCAACATCGACGCGGGTGCCGAAAACGAAGGCTTCATGGTGGAACACCTGCGGCCGCGAACAGGCGCCGAGCGCGAGCGCGGCCACGAGCAGTGCCAGCAGCCGGAACAGGGCGCCGCCGGAACGGCGGGAAACCCTCACCGTCCCGCCTCCGCAAGCTCCCGCCGCGCCCTCGCCACCGTGCTCAGCCGCATGCCTGCTCCAGCACGTCGATAACCCGCGCGGCGACGTCGAAGCCCTGCTGCGCGGCGATCTCGACCATGCAGGTGGGGCTGGTGACGTTGATCTCGGTGAGGTGGCCGCCGATCACGTCGAGGCCGACGATCAGCAGGCCGCGCGCCCACAGGATCGGGGCGAGGAATTCGGCGATCTCGCGCTCGCGTGCGGTCAGCGCCATTGCCACGCCGCGCCCGCCGGCGGCGAGGTTGCCGCGCGTCTCGCCCGCCTTCGGGATGCGCGCGAGCGCATAGGGCACGACTTCGCCGCCGATGATCAGCACGCGCTTGTCGCCGTCGACGATCTGCGCCAGGTAGCGCTGCGCCATGATCGTGCGCGTGCCGTCGTGGGCGAGCGTCTCGACGATGACGTTGCGGTTGGGGTCGTCGGCGCGCACGCGGAAGATCTGGCTGCCGCCCATGCCGTCGAGCGGCTTCAGGATGACGTCGCCGAGCTCGTCGATGAAGGCGTGGATGTCGGCCGGGTCGCGCGCCACCAGGGTGGTCGCGGTGAACTGGGGGAATTCGGTGATCGCGATCTTTTCGGAGTGGTCGCGCACCGCGCGCGGGTCGTTGAACACGCGCACACCGGCCTGCACCGCGCGCTCGAGCAGCCAGGTGGCGGTGACGTATTCGAAATCGAAGGGCGGGTCCTGGCGCATCAGCACGGCGTCGAACGCGGCCAGCGGTCGCGCTTCGGCCGCGCCGGCGCGGTACCAGTCGTGATCCTCGTCGGCCAGGCTCAGCGGCACGCAGGCGGTGCCGGCGACCACGCCTTCGCGCCAGGCGAGCCCGGCGCGCTGCAGCGCCCACACGGCGTGGCCGCGGCGGGCGGCGGCACGCATCATGGCGACGCTAGAGTCCTTGTAGGCCTTCAGGCCGTCGAGCGGATCGAGAATGAACAGGAGCTTGAGCGGGCGGGACATGGGCGTTTCCGGAAATCGGTGCGGGAAGGAAAGGACGGCGGCGCGGGGCGGCGGGCGCCCCGCACGGCTCAGGCGGCGAGGCGGTCGTCGTCCGCGGCCGGCGCGGTTTCCTCGATTTCCACCGAGGCCGCGAGCAGCGCCAGGCGCGCGACCACGCCGTAGGCGTAGAAGCGGTTGGGCGGCGCGTCCGGCCCCTGGGCACGGTCGGGCAGGGTGCAGCAGGTGTCGAAGGCGAGCGGCTTGAAGTGCATGCCCGGGGCGTTGAGGTTTTCGTCGCGCCCGCGCTCCGTATGGACGCGGTAGAAGCCGCCCACGACGTAGTGGTCCATCATGTAGACGACTGGCTCGGCGACGCCGTCCTCGACCGTCTCGAAGGTGTGCACGCCTTCCTGGATGATCACCTCCTGCACCTGCAGGCCCTCCTTCACCACCGCCATCTTGTTGCGCTGGCGGCGGTTGAGGCCGACCACTTCGGAGGCGTCCTTGACCGTCATCACTCCCATGCCGTAGGTCCCGGCGTCGGCCTTGACCACCACGAAAGGCTGGTCGGTGACGCCGTATTCGCGGTACTTGGCGCGGATCCGGGTGAGCAGCGAGTCGACCTGGGCGGCGAGGCATTCCTCACCGGTGCGCTCCTGGAAGTTGATCTGGCCGCAGACGCCGAACTCGGGATTGATCCGCCACGGGTCGATGCCGATCTCCGCGGCGAAGGCGCGCGCGACGCGGTCGTAGCACTCCGCATGCCGCGACTTGCGCCGCGAATGCCAGCCGGCATGGAGCGGCGGGATCAGCCATTGCTCGTCGAGCCCTTTCAGCGGCGCGGGGATGCCGGCCGAAAGGTCGTTGTTGAGCAGCACCGCGCAGGGGTCGAAGCCGTCCACGCCGATGCGGCTACCGCTGCGGCGCAGCGGCTCCAGGGTCAGGGTGCTGCCGTTGGCCAGTTCGAGCACGGTGGGCGCGACGATCTCGGGCAGCAGGCTGCCGATGCGCACTTCCACTCCGGTCAGGCGCAGGATCGCCACCAGCTTGGCGACGTTCTGCAGGTAGAACTGGTTGCGGGTGTGATTCTCCGGGATCAGCAGCAGCTTGCTCGCCTCCGGGCAGATGCGCTCGATCGCCGCCTGCGCCGCCTGCACGCACAGCGGCATGAAGGCGTCGTTGAGGTTGTTGAAGCCGCCGGGAAACAGGTTGAGATCGACCGGGGCGAGCTTGAAGCCGGAATTGCGCAGGTCGGTCGAACCGTAGAACGGCGGCAGATGGTCCTGCCACTGGGCACGGAACCATTTTTCGATGTCGGTGGCGTTGTCGAGGAACTGGCGTTCCAGTTCGAGCAGCGGTCCGGTGAGGGCGGTGGTGAGGTGGGGAACCATGGATGTCTGTCTCTCGGGAGGACGCTGCGGCGGGGCAGTCCGCAGCGGATGGATTGGCCGGAATGTTACACCAAGGCCTGTGCCCGCCGGCGCGCGTGGCGCGCGCTTCACTCCGGCCGCCGATTATGGCTTCATATGTCCTCCTGCGGTGTGCCCGTTCGCGCCGCAGGCCGGCACCGGCGCCGGGTGGAACGCCCGCCCGCCACCGGCAGCGAGCGTCCCCCCCTGCAGGAGTTCCCGACCTTGAATCCGCCGCCCCTCCCGTCGCCCTCCCCGCCCGCCCTTCCGGACACCGGGACCGCCGCCGCAGCGCTGCCGCAGACGCCGCGCGGCGCCCTGCGCGCGGCCATCGAAGACGCCTGGCGCACGCCCGAGCCGGCCTGCGTGCCGCCCCTGGTCGAGGCCGCACGCCTCGATTCCGCGAGCGCGGCCCGGGTCCAGGCGCTGGCACACGAGCTGGCCACCGGCCTGCGGGCGGCACGCAGCCACGCGGGCGGGGTCGATGCGCTGATGAGCGAGTTTTCCCTGTCGAGCGCGGAAGGCGTGGCCCTGATGTGCCTCGCCGAGGCCCTGCTGCGGGTGCCGGACCGGGCCACCGCGGACCGCCTGATCCGCGACAAGCTGGCCGGCGGCGACTGGCACGCCCATCTCGGCCACAGCCCCTCGCTGTTCGTCAACGCCGCCGCCTGGGGGCTGCTGATCGGCCGTCGGCTGCTCGCCCCGCACGACCACGGCAGCCTGTCCGCGGCCCTTACCCGCCTGCCCGGCCGCGGCGGCGAGGCCCTGATCCGCAAGGGCATGGACCTGGCGATGCGCCTGCTGGGCGACCAGTTCGTCACCGGCCGCGACATCGGCGAGGCCCTGCGGCACAGCCGGGGGCCCGCGAAACGGGGCTACCGCCATTCCTTCGACATGCTCGGCGAAGCGGCGATGAGCGCGGCCGACGCCGAGCGCTACTTCGGCGCCTACGAAGCGGCGATCCACGCCATCGGCCGGGACGCCGCCGGGCGCGGCGTGATCGACGGCAACGGCATCTCGGTGAAGCTGTCCGCGCTCCACCCCCGCTACACCTGGTCGCAGCGCGAGCGCGTGCTCGCCGAGCTGCTGCCGCGCCTGCGCGCGCTGTGCACGCTCGCCCGCGGCTACGGCATCGGCCTCAACATCGACGCCGAGGAAGCCGACCGCCTCGACCTTTCGCTCGACCTCCTCGAAGCGCTCGCGGCCGACGACACCCTCGCCGGCTGGCAGGGCCTGGGCTTCGTCGTCCAGGCCTACCAGAAGCGCGCCCCCAGGGTGCTCGACTTCGTCATCGCCCTCGCCCGCCGCAGCGGCCGGCGCCTGATGGTGCGCCTGGTCAAGGGCGCCTACTGGGACACCGAGATCAAGCGCGCCCAGGTCGACGGCCTCGCCGGCTACCCGGTGTATACCCGCAAGGCCCATACCGACATCGCCTACCTCGCCTGCGCCAGACAGCTGCTCGCCGCGCGCGACGCGGTGTACCCCCAGTTCGCCACCCACAATGCCCACACCCTGGCCGCGGTGTTCCACCTCGCCGCCGCCGACGGCCGCACCTGGCAGCCGGGCGACTACGAGTTCCAGTGCCTGCACGGCATGGGCGAAGCGCTCTACGACCAGATCGTCGGCCACCCCGAACGCCACCGCCTGGTGCGCATCTACGCCCCGGTCGGCACCCACCGGACCCTGCTCGCCTATCTGGTCCGCCGCCTGCTCGAGAACGGCGCCAACACCAGCTTCGTCAACCGCGTCGTGGACCCGGACATCCCGATCGGGGCGCTGATCGCCGACCCCGTCGAACACGCCGCTCCGCTCGCCGGCGCGCCGCACCCGGACATCGTCCTCCCGGCCGCCCTGTTCGGCGCCGCACGGACCAATTCCACCGGCTTCGACCTCGCCAGCGAAACGGTGCGCGCCCGCCTCGCGGCCGCCCTCGCGCAATCGCGCACGATGCGCTTCAGCGCCGCGCCGCGCCCGTCTGCCGCGAACCTTGCCGCAGCCACGGCAACCGGCGCCCCCGGGCCCGCCTCCGGACTCGCCCCCGCCTCACCGCCGCCGGGCGCACGGCCGGTGCGCAATCCGGCGGCACACGGCGAGATCGTCGGCTACGTGACCGAGGCCGACTCCGCCACCGTCGAAGCGGCGCTCGCCGCCGCCCATGCCGCCGCCCCCGGCTGGGCCGCCCATCCCGCCGCCGCACGCGCGCAGATCCTGCTGCGCGCCGCCGAACGCTACGAAGCGAAGGCCGACATCCTGTTCGCGCTGGCGGTGCGCGAAGCGGGCAAATCCTGGGCGAGCGCAGTTGCCGAGCTGCGCGAAGCGGTCGACTTCCTGCGTTACTACGCGCAGCAGGCGCGCCGCTTCGACGCCGCGAGCCATCCACCGCTCGGTCCGGTGCTGTGCATCAGCCCGTGGAACTTCCCGCTGGCGATCTTCACCGGCCAGCTCGCCGCCGCGCTCGCCGCCGGTAACCCGGTGCTCGCCAAGCCCGCCGGGCCGACGCCGCTGATCGCCGCGTGCGCCGTCGACCTGCTCCACGAGGCCGGCATTCCCGCCGACGTGCTGCAGCTGCTGCCCGGCCGCGGCGAAGTCGTCGGCACCGCGCTGGCGGCCGATGCGCGCGTTCGCGCAGTGATGTTCACCGGCTCCACCGCGGTCGCCGTGCACCTCAATCGCACCCTCGCCGCACGCGGCGGCAACGTGCCGCTGGTCGCCGAGACCGGCGGCCAGAACGCGATGATCGTCGACTCCACCGCACTGCCCGAACAGGTCGTCGCCGACGCCCTCGCCTCCGCCTTCGATTCCGCCGGCCAGCGCTGCTCGGCACTGCGCGTGCTGTGCCTCCAGCACGACATCGCCGACGACCTGCTGCGGATGCTGTGCGGAGCGCTCGACGAGTTGCGGATCGGCGACCCGGCCGACGTCCGCACCGACCTCGGCCCGGTGATCGACGCCGCCGCGCGCGACGGGCTGGAAGCCCACGTCGCCGCGATGCGGGCAGCCGGGGCCGCGGTCACGCGCCGACCCCTGCCCGCCGCCTGCGCACACGGCACCTTCGTCGCCCCGACGGTGATCGAGATCGACCGCCTGTCCGCGCTTCGCGGCGAACACTTCGGCCCCGTCCTGCACGTGCTGCGCTACCACGCCGGCGAACTCGACGCCCTCGTCGATGCCCTCAATGCCACCGGCTACGGCCTGACCCTGGGCGTGCACAGCCGCATCGACGAAACCATCCGGCGCGTGGCGGCGCGCGCACGGGTCGGCAACCTGTATGTGAACCGCAACATGATCGGCGCCGTGGTCGGCGTCCAGCCTTTCGGCGGCGAAGGCCTGTCGGGCACCGGGCCGAAGGCGGGCGGGCCGCTCTACCTGCACCGTCTGCTCGCGCGCAGTCCCGGCCCGGCACTGGCCGACGGCGCGCTCGCGCTCAGCGCGGGCGACGAAGCCCGCGCCGCCGAGGCCCGCCTCGCGGCCCTGCTTGCCTGGCTCGATGGCGATGGCCGCACCCTGGTCACGGCCGCCGAGCACGCCGCGCTGCACGCCCGCGCCGACACCTGCCGCAGCCGTCGCCTCTCCGGCCTGACCCTGACCCTGCCCGGCCCCACCGGCGAGCACAACAGCCTGCGCTTCTGCGCCCGCGGCACCCTCGCCGGCCTGGCCCGCGACATCGCCGGCTACCTGCACCAGCTCATCGCCGCACTAGCCAGCGCGAACCGGCTGCGGACCAACGACGGGGAGACGGTGCGGCGCCTTCACGGCGCCCTGCCGGCGGCGCTGCAGGCGCACCTCTGCTGCGATCCCGGCTGGTTCGAGGCGGACTTCGGCGCCCTGCTCTTCGACGGCTCCGACACCGAGGCCGACGCCTGGCAGCGCCGCCTCGCCGCGCGCGACGGCCCCATCGTGCCGTTGCTGCGCCCCGCCCCGGACTACGATCCCGCCCGCCTCGTCCACGAACGCACGCTCAGCATCAACACCGCCGCCGCAGGCGGCAACGCGAGCCTGATGGCGATGCACGCCTGAATCCCGCCCGGCACGGAAACCTGCCGCCATTCCCGTTCGCCCCGAGCAACCCGCAAAGCGGGTGCGTCGAAGGGCATTTCGATGTGACAACGGCGGTTTCCAGGATAATCCGCCACGCCCACGATTTCCGTCCTTCGCCCCCCATGATCACGCCCTTCCAGGCCCTGGCCTGCCCCCTCGACGGCGAGCCCCTGCAGCGCGACGGCGCCGCCTGGCGCTGCGCCGCCGGCCACAGCTTCGACATCGCCCGCCAGGGCTACACCAACCTGCTGCCGGTGCAGCACAAACGTTCCCGCGACCCGGGCGACAGCAAGGAGATGGTCGCCGCCCGCCACCGTTTCCTCGACCCCGGCTCCGGCACCGGCACCGAGCCTTGCCCGCCCGGCCCTTACCAGCCACTCGCGGCTGCGGTCAGCCGCGCGCTGCTCGCCGGCCTCGCCCCCGGCGCCGCCGCCAGCTGCCTCGACGCCGGCTGCGGCGAAGGCTACTACCTGCGCCAGCTCGCCGCCGCGGCCGGGGAGCGCCACCCGCTCGCCCTGCTCGGGCTCGACATCTCGAAGTGGGCGGTGATGGCCGCGGCGAAGCAGGACAAACGGGCGAACTGGGTAGTGGGCAGCAACGCCGGCCTGCCGGTGCAAACGGGCACCCTCGACCGGGTGCTGTGCATGTTCGGCTTTCCGGTCCACGCCGAATTCGCCCGCGTGCTCCGGCCCGGCGGCGAATTGCTGCTGGTCGATGCCGGGCCCGACCATCTGCGCGAGCTGCGCGAAATCATCTACCCCGCGCTGAAGCCGGAACGCCCTGCAAACCCCCGGGCGCCGGACGGCTTTGCCGCGCTGCCGGCGGAGACCGTCCGCTACCGCCTCGAGCTCGCCGGCGCAGCGCAGATCGCCGACCTGCTGGCGATGACGCCGCACCTCTACCGCGCCAGCGCCGCCGGCCGCGCCCGGGCCGCGGCGCTGGACGCGCTGACGGTCACCGTGGACGTGCGCCTGGCGCGCTTCCGCCGGATCACTGCGTCAACCGCCGCTACGTCAGCGGGGACATGCGCCGAGGCGCCGACGCGAGCGAGCGAGAGCCGGTGAGGAAATCGTAGCGAGCAGGGCCGAGTACAACGCACGGGCAAGCGAACGGCGATACATATCAACGGGATAGGTGAGGAGTGAGCGAGTGCGCAACGCAGCAATCGGCCGGCGCGAAAGGGGAACGCCGGCGGAGGCCACTCCCCGGACGAAACTTTGCCCGGCCTGCGGCAAAACCCCGCCACCGCCAGCTTCCTGGCCGAACGCCTGCAGCCCCCGCGGCGCCCCGGGACTTGCGCACCCGCGTCATCGGCTCCCGCCCCGCCCGATATGACTCCGTTTTACGGCATGGGAGAGTTGGGCTACGATCGGGCGCGATTGCACCGGCACCTTGCGCGGTGACGTCCCAGAACCGATTCCTGCCTCCGGAGAATGTGATGATTTCCAGCCGTGACGAAGTAACCAGAACGATCTTGTCGGCCAAGGTCCGCAAGGGCATCAAGTGGGCCGATGTCGCCAAGGCCATCGGCCTGTCCAAGGAATGGACGACTGCCGGCTGCCTGGGGCAAATGACGTTCACCAAGGCCCAGGCCGAAATCATCGGCAACCTCTTCGGCCTCTCCGACGAAGCCGTCGCCTGGCTCCAGATCGCCCCCTACAAAGGCTCACTGCCCACCGCCGTACCGACCGATCCGCTGATCTATCGCTGGTATGAGGTCGTCAACGTGTACGGCAGCACGATCAAGGAGCTGATCCACGAAGAATTCGGCGACGGCATCATGAGCGCAATCGATTTCTCGCTCGACATCCAGCGCGAGGCGGACCCGAAGGGCGATCGCGTCAACGTGGTGCTGTCGGGCAAGTTCCTGCCCTACAAGAGCTACTGAACGAGCGCCGGGAAGCGGCTCCCGCCGACCGGCGCGGTGGAGCTGCTTCCCCACGGACGGAGAGACCCGCTGCACGGTGCGGATAGCGCTGCCGGCCTCGGGGTCGCTTCCCCACGCGAGGAGGCCCGGTGGAATAGCAGCGTTCAGAAATGGACGCTTGAGTTGCGTCCCCGCGCAGGGAGAGGCCCGGCCGGTAGCTGCCGCCGCGAGCGCGGAAGCGCGGTTGCTCTCCTGCGTACGGAGCGGCCCGGGCTCAAGCGCCCCATTACCGCCCTGCCGGCACAGCACCGGAGTCGAGCGCCGCGCCTCATCCGTCCGCCCCTTGCCCGGCCTCGCCGCCTTCCCCCGCCGCCTTGCCCGCTTCCTGCGCGGGAATCTCCAGCCCCCAGTCCCCGTACAGGTACCAGTCGTCGCCGAGCATCTCCGCCGGGTGCATCGTCCGCCCGGAGCCGTTGCCGCAGCCCAGCGAATCCGCCGGGCAGTACTTGTCGCAACCCCAGCAGATGCGCTCGGGATGCTTCGGATGCAAAGGGAATTTCTTGGCCATGATCGACAACCCTGCAGGGCATGGAGCGCCCACATAGTTGAGTAGATTAGTCGACTATGTGGAGATGAATTTGATCTCCATCAAGTGCGCTCGACCTCGATCTCCCGATTCCCCACCGGTTTCGATCTCCCCTGTCGGCGACCTTGCCACCGCAGGGGCGACAACGGCACCGTAGGGGCGACCCGGCGGGTCGCCCCTACAACGTTCGACGACCGACCAGGCCGGTGCGGTAGCGCCCACTGTTCGGAACCCGAATCCATGCGGATTTAGCGTCGATTGCACGTTCCATCACATCAAGAACGAAGCCTTGCGTTAAAATGCCATTCGCGTAACCATAGCGCCCCTGCCCACGCCCGAAACGGCGCCTGCCGGCCTCGCCGGAGAAGCGATGGGGCAACGTCCCCGGGATGACGCTGGCACCGCAAGCGCCGCTGGCGAGCCGGCGCAGAAGGCGCAGAAGGCGCAGAAGGCGCGACAACGGCACCGTAGGGGCGACCCGGCGGGTCGCCCCTACAACGTTCGACGACCGACCAGGCCGGTGCGGTAGCGCCCACTGTTCGGAACCCGAATCCATGCGGATTTAGCGTCGATTGCACGTTCCATCACATCAAGAACGAAGCCTTGCGTTAAAATGCCATTCGCGTAACCATAGCGCCCCTGCCCACGCCCGAAACGGCGCCTGCCGGCCTCGCCGGAGAAGCGACGGGGCAACGTCCCCGGGATGACGCTGGCACCGCAAGCGCCGCAGGTGGCCGCTGGCTGAGCACGGTCACCGCTGCTGATGCCTTTTCCCGGCGGAATGATCAAGCAGCGTGATGGCGGAGGGGGGATCCCCCTCAGGGAACTTGAACAAACGAACCCCTCGGGGGAGTCTCTGGTTACCAAGCCAAGAGACCGCTCAAGTGTGCCACGTTCAACTGCAGACGCACCCGTTTTTCCTCTTTCTGACTCGCCTCGATGAAGAACTCGCAGCCCAGGCACAGGCCGTGGGGTGTGCCTGTGGCGGCGCGCTCCATCGTGCCAACTATCCCCGCAAACCCCGGGGTTGCCCGACGCTGGCGATCCGCGAGGCGTTCTCGTCCCGGCTGAGCTTTTGCTGTAGTCGCTGCCGCCGGCGCACGACCTCGATGTCGGTGCGCTTCCTGGGCCGGCGCGTGTATCTGGGCTTGGTGGTGGTGCTGTGTTCTGCCCGGCATGCCGGGCAGAACACAGCGGCGGCGACGCTGTGTGAGGCGCTCGCGGTGCCGCTGCGCACCTTGCAGCGCTGGCGACGGTGGTGGCGTGAGGACTTCATGCACACCCCGCTGTGGCAGGTGATGTGCGCCCGCTTCATGCCGCCGGTGTCGGCCGAGCGGCTGCCGGGCGATCTGCTCGCACGCTTTGGCGGCGAGGCGGCCGAGGCGCTGCAGCGCCTGCTGTGCTTTCTGGCGCCGATCACGGTCCGCGCGGCCACGCTGGCCGAGGGGCGCTGATGTCCCGCAGAGGATGCGCATAGCCACCCAGGGCGAGGCTTCGTAGCCTGCACTCCCAGTGGCGTCACCCCCCGGTGCGCCCGAACCGGGAGTCCTCTTGAACACACCGACCGATCCCCCGCAACGCGATCGATGGGCGCGGCTGCGCTTCTCGATCATCGGCCCCTTGCTGGCCGCACCGCCCGCGCCGGGCGAGGTGCACGATGCGCTGGCCACGCTTGCCGCCCGCACCTGGCGCCATCCCATCAGCGCATTGGATGTACGCTTCGGGCTGTCGACGATCGAGCGCTGGTACTACGCCGCGCGCAGCGCCGCCGACCCGATCGCGGCGCTGCGCGACCGGCCACGCCCCCGGGGCCGCTTCGCGAGCCTGGCGCCGGGCGTCATCGACGCGCTGGTGCAGCAGTACCGCGAACACCCGGGCTGGACCGCGCAACTGCACCTGGACAATCTGCGCGTCGCGCTCAACGGCAGCGGACTATCCGTGCCGTCCTATCCGACGGTGCGTCGCTACCTCAAGGCCCGGGGGATGTTCCGTCAGGCGGCACCGAAGCGCACGAGCGTGGGCGCCGTGCTTGCCCGTGATCGGCTCGAGCAGCGCGAGGTGCGCAGCTTCGAGCTCGATCACGTGTCGGCGCTGTGGCATCTGGACTTCCACCACGGCGCGCGCCGCGTGCTCACCCGCGCGGGCACCTGGGAGAAGCCCTTCCTGCTGGGCATCGTGGACGACCGCTCACGCCTGGTCTGCCACCTGCAGTGGTACCTGGACGAGAGCGCGCAGAGCCTGGTCCATGGCCTGTCGCAGGCCTTCATGAAGCGCGGGCTGCCGCGCGCGCTGATGACCGACAACGGCGCGGCCATGCTCGCCGACGAGACGGTGTCGGGCTTGAGCCGGCTCGGGGTGCTGCACCAGACGACGCTGCCGTACTCGCCCTACCAGAACGCCAAACAGGAGTCCTTCTGGGGGCGCGTCGAGGGGCGGTTGATGCCCATGCTCGAGGGCGAGCCCGCGCTCACGCTGGAATTGCTCAATCAGGCGACCCAGGCCTGGGTCGAGCATGAGTATCACCGCACGCTGCACAGCGAGATCGGCGCGACACCGCTCGCACGCTATCTGGCCGGTCCCAACGTGCGCCGCGACTGTCCCACTCCCACGGTACTCGCCGACGCGTTCCGCATCGAGGTGCCACGACGCCAGCGGCGCGCCGACGGCACCGTGACCCTGCATGGGCGGCGCTTCGAGATCCCGTCGCGCTACCACGCGCTGGCCGTGGTGCACCTGCGCTATGCGCGCTGGGACCTGACCCGGGTCGATCTGGTCGATCCGCACACCGGCGCCGTGCTGTGCCCGATCACCCCACTCGACAAGTCGGCCAACGCCGAGCGCACGCGCCGGCCCCGCGCACCGACGGCGGTCGATCTGTCGCCGCTGCCGCCCTCGGGCATGGCGCCGCTGCTCACCCAGTTGCTCGCCGACTACGCCGCCACCGGCCTGCCGCCGGCCTATCTGCCTGCCCCCGCTTCCCCCACCGAACAGGATCTCGCATGAACACCAAACTGCTCGCCCTCTACGGGCTCAAGTGGCATCCCTTCACCACCGAGGTGCACACCGAGGCGATCCATGTGCCCGCGCGCCTCGAGCACTTCTGCTGGCGCATCGAGCAGGGCCTGATCGGCGAAGGGGGCTTTGCGATGATCCACGGTGACCCGGGCACCGGCAAAAGCGTGGCGCTGCGCCTGCTGGCCGAGCGCCTGGCCCGTATCCCCGATGTCACCGTCGGCGCGATCACGCACCCGCAGAGCAACCTTGCGGACTTCTATCGCGAGATGGGCGATCTCTTTGGCGTGCCGCTGCGCCCGCACAACCGCTGGGGCGGCTTCAAGGCGCTGCGCGAGGCGTGGTTCGCCCACCTGGAATCGACCCGGCGCCGCCCGGTGCTGCTCATCGACGAGGCCCAGGAGATGAGCCCGGCGGTGCTCTCGGAGTTGCGCCTGATGGCCAGCGCGAAGTTCGACTCGCAGTCGCTCCTGTGCGTGGTGCTCGCGGGCGATGCGCGCCTGCCCGAGAAGCTGCGCCGCGAGGAGCTCATCCCGCTGGGCTCGCGCATCCGCACCCGGCTCACCACCGAAGCGGCCAGTCGCGAGGACTTGCTCGCCTGCCTGCAGCATCTGGTGAGCGCGGCCGGCAACGCCAGCCTGATGAGCTCCACCCTCATGCACACGCTGTGCGATCACGCCGTCGGCAACTACCGCATCCTCACCACGATGGCCGCAGAGCTGCTCGCCGTGGCCGCACACCGCGACCTGCCTCAGCTCGACGAGAAGCTCTACCTCGACGTCTTTGCCCCACCCGAAACCGTCGCCCCGCGCCGGGCAGCGGCACGACGCTGACCGCCAACAGGAGACCCTCATGCACAACCCCTCCTCGAGCGCATCGCTGTCGTGGCCCCAACTGCCCGATGAGGTGGCTCTGGCCCTTCAGGGCGTACTCCACGACTTCGTCATCCTGTTCGAGTCCCACTACCTCGGCCAGATCGAACGCTACTACCGCGAGCGATCGCGCGCGCACCTCGCCCAGCCCGACTTCATCCAGCCTGACCTGTTCCGCTCGGCCAACCCGGACGACCCGCCGTTCTGAACCGCTCACCTTCAAGCAAAAACGCCGCCGGTCATCGTCACCGGGCGGCGTTTCCATCTGCCGATCGCCCTCTGCGGACCATCGCGATACGTGACCACCGGGACATCAAATCGGGTGATCACACTCAGCTGGCGAGCCGATGCGGAAGGCGCGGAAGGCGCAGACGATAAAGCTGGTGGACGATTTCGTGTTGTCGCAAGAGAACCGCCGATGACTTCTCCCCCCGATCTGCACCGCCGCAGCTTGCGCCTGCAAGGCTATGACTACGCGCAGGCCGGCGCGTATTTCGTGACCCTCTGCACGCGGGGTCGGGAATGTCTGTTCGGGGAAATCGTGGATGGGGCGATGCGGCCGAATGACGCGGGTAGCGTGGTCTCCGACGAATGGTTCAAGACCGCGCGAATCCGCGAGCACATCCGATTGAATGCCGATGAATTCGTGGTCATGCCCAACCACGTGCACGGCATCCTCTGGATCGTGGACGCAGGGGCGACCCGGCGGGTCGCCCCTACCCGACCGGGGCCGCGGCCTGCCGGTCCCGTGTCCGGATCGGTCGGCGCGATCATGGCCCAGTTCAAATCGGTCGTCACGAAACGGATCAACGCCCTGCGCGGCACCTCCGGCATGCAAGTCTGGCAGCGCAATTTTCACGAGCACATCATCCGCGACGACGACACCCTGAGCCGCATCCGGGAATACATCGTGAACAACCCCCTGCAATGGGCATTGGATCGGGAGAACCCGGCGAACGCTGGAGCAACCCGCAGGACGCAGGGGTAACGTCTGGCGTAGGGGTAACGTCCGGCGTAGGGGTAACGTCCGGCGTAGGGGTAACGTCCGGCGTAGGGGTAACGTCCGGCGTAGGGGTAACGTCCGGCGTAGGGGTAACGTCCGGCGTAGGGGTAACGTCCGGCGTAGGGGCGACCCGGCGGGTCGCCCCTACATCCGCTCGACCTGCAGGATGCGGCGGCGGCCGCGGTAGGCGGCGTGGAGCCCGTCGGCGTCGCGCCAGAAGAAGGCGGCCTCCAGGTAACGCGGCCAGCGCGACCCCCCGCGCGGGGGACCGACGAGGCGGGCGGCGGTGATCGCGAGCAGGATGTCGTGGGTGACGAAGACGTGCACCCCGGGCACCTCCGCCGCGGTGTCGAGCATGTGCGCCAGCAGGATGCGGGCGCCGTCGTCAGGCGCGCGGGTGCCGGGCAGGCCGGGGCCGCCTGCGGCCATGCGCGCCATGATCCCGGCGCTGCCCAGGGTCTCCCAGTTGTGGCGGGCGAGCGCGGCATCGACGACGTAGGCGCCGGGGTCGCCGAGGAAGCGGTCCTCGACCACCGTCCCTTCCGCCCCGGCCGCGGCGCGCAGCAATTCGGCGGTCTCCTGGCAGCGCTGCAGCGGACTGCTGTGCACGGTGCGCAGGCGCCCGCGCAGGGCCGCGCCGAAGCGGCGGGCGAGTTCCTCGCCGAGGGCATTGAGCGGATGGGCGTAGCCGATGTCGCCGGGCGCAAGTTCGTCGCGCACCGAATGGCGCAGCAGCACGCACACCGCACGGTCGGCCGGCAGGGTACGGAGCCAGCGCCAGGTGGAGCGGGGAATCGCCCCCTCCGGGGCGGTGGTGTCGCCAGCGGCGATACCGTGCACCTCTTGCGCGGCGCGCCGGTCGACGCCGGAGGCACGACGATGAAATCCGGTTTTAGCCGTCACCACGTTGCTTCGCCATGCTGTACTCCGTGAAGTTCCCCTACCGCAGGCCCCGCCCTGCCCGTCTGGGGGAGGCGACGTGGACGGACGACTCGCCATGCGGTCCCGTCCGCCGCAGGCCCCGCCCTGTCTTGCCTTTCCTTTCCTTTCCTTTCCTTGCCTTGCCTTGCCTTGCCTTGCCTTGCCTTGCCTTGCCTTCAGTGTGCCGGCAGGAAGGCGGCGAAGGCCGCCGGCAGCGGCGCGTGTTCCAGGCTGCGCTGGGTAAACAGGAAGCGTCCATCGCAGACGAAACCCAGATCGGCCCAGTCCACCGCGTTGAGCGCGGTGCAGAACGCCGCCAGATCGATGTCGGCGCGGCGCGGAAACACCGCCAGCACGGCGCCGTCGTAGTCGGTGCAGTCGTGGAGGAAAAACGGCTGCGCGACCCGCGTCTTGCCGTTCACATAGACCCGGGGCGCCGTGCTGCGGTGGTGCAGCCGCCCCCACATCCACCAGTTCGATTCGTCGAAGCGGGTCACCTTGCGCTGCAGCAGGCGGGCCTTGTGCGGCGCCAGCACGGCCGGCGGCGGCTCGCCCGGCTCGCTCCAGATCATGCGCCGGGTGCGCCCGCTGCTGACCGTCGACGAGCACACGAAGTCGCGGTTGCCATGGACCTCGTCGGCGTACAGCTCGTCCGCGCCCGACACCGCGCCGACCTTGACGAAGGCGAGCTCGGCCAGGCGCAGCGGGTAGTCGCCGCGGGCGAACATCAGGTGGCCGCCGCACTCGAGGAAATGGCGCGTCTGCCAGGCCGGCGCGGCGAGCGCGGCGTCGAGGTCGGCGCCGGTGCCGGTGCCGATCTCGCAGTAGCGCATCGTGCGCTCGGTGCAGTCCTTCTCGAAGCGCCAGATCAGGCAGTTCGGCAGCGCGTCGGGAAAGACGCGGGCGTCGCCGAGTTCGATCGCCTCGGTGATCGAGCCGGCCTCGTACAGCAGGCGGTTGAGCTTCACCGCCGAGGTCGCCTTGAGGAAGTCGCGCGGCGTGATGAAGATCAGCTCGCCGCCCGGGGCGAGCTGGCGCACGCACTTCTCGATGAAGAACAGGTAGAGGTTGGAGCGCCCGTCGAGACCGCGTCCGTGGCCGCCGCGTTCGATCAGCGCGCGGGTGGCGGGCGGGATGTCCTGGTAGCGCACGTAGGGCGGGTTGCCGATGATGGTGTCGAAGCGCTCGCCCTCGGGGTAGGCGAAGAAATCCATCGCCTGCGCTCCGGGCGGGCAGTGGTCGGCGTCCAGTTCGAGCCCGACCGCGCCCGGCAGGTAGCGCAGGAAGGCGCCGTCGCCGCAGGACGGCTCCAGCACCCGGCCGGCGTTGCGGCGCAGTGCCAGCATCGCGCGCACCACGCTGTCGGGGGTGAACACCTGGCCGAAGGCGGCGACGTCGCGCAGCCCGAGGGCGAGCTGGGCGCTCACCGGACGTCCCTCCTGCCGCTACGCAATCTCCTCTCCGGGGCAGGCGGGCACCCCCCTCCGGGCGGCCGTGCGGGCGCGCTCACGGCGCACCCCGCGGCCGGCGGCACGACGGGGAAGGGGAAGCAGGGGCGGGGCAGGATCATTTCGTCGCCAATCCGGTCTGATGCGGAAAAGGCAGCACGATAAGCGCAGCGGACCCGGGGTGCAATCCCGCGCTGCCGCCGCGGACCCGCGACCGGTCCTCTCCGCGTCATCGCCCCGGGGCCGCCAACCGGATACGGCCGATGTCGAGTTCTCTTCCCGCCCCTGAACAGCGCAAAGCCCCCGCCCCTTCCGCCGACGCACTGCTCGAACTGATCGATGCACTGGTACGCGAGTTGCAGCCGGGCAGCCGCCTGCAGGCCGGGCTCGACAGCGCGCTCGACCGCGACCTCGGCCTCGACAGCCTCGCCCGCGTCGAGTTGCTCGCCCGCGTCGAACGCCACTTCGCCGTCCGCCTCGCCGCCGAAACCCTGGGCACGTGCGAGACGCCGCGCCAGCTGCTGGGCGCCGTCGCACAGGCGGCGAGCGCCCCCCTGCCACCGCCTGCCGCCCCCGGCGCGCCCCTGCCGCCACCCGCGCCTGCGCACGGCGAGCCCGGCGCCGCCGCCACCTTGTTGCAGGTCCTCGGATGGCACGCCGGGCGCCATCCCGAGCGCGTGCACGTGACCTTCTACGACCGCGACGAGCGCACCGAGACCCTCACCTACGGCGAACTCGCCGACGCTGCCGGACACACCGCGGGCGCCCTGTTCGCGCTCGGCCTGCACGCCGGCGACCGGGTCGCCCTGATGCTGCCTTCGGGGCTGGATTTTTTCCGCGCCTTCTTCGGCATCCTCAGCGCCGGCATGGTGCCGGTGCCGATCTATCCGCCGGCGCGCCCGAGCCAGCTCGAGGACCACCTCCACCGCCAGGCCGCGATCCTGCGCAACTGCGAGGCCCGCGCATTGATCACCTTCGAGCGCGTGCGCCCGCTGGCACGCATGCTCGCCGGCCTCGCGCCGGCCCTCGCCCGCGTGGCGACCCCCGCCGAGCTGGCCGCGGCGCCCGCAGTCCGTCCGCTGCCGGCGAGCGCGGGCGAGCTCGCCCTGATCCAGTACACCTCCGGCTCCACCGGCGAGCCGAAGGGGGTCATGCTGACCCACGCCAACCTGCTCGCCAACATCCGCGCCTGGGGCACGGTCGCCGCCCTGAGCCCCCGCGACGTCTGCGTGAGCTGGCTGCCGCTGTACCACGACATGGGCCTGATCGGCACCTGGATGGGCAGCCTCTACTACGCCTGCCCGCTGGTGCTGATGTCGCCGCTCGATTTCCTCGCCCATCCCGAGCGCTGGCTGTGGGCGATCCACCACCACCGCGGCACGGTGGCCGCGGCCCCGAACTTCGCCTTCGAGCTGTGTGCCAAGCGCCTCGCCGGCGCAGCCCTCGATGGCCTCGACCTGTCGTGCTGGCGGCTTGCCGCCAACGGTGCCGAGCCGGTCAACCCCGATACCCTGCAGCGTTTCGCCGCCACCTTCGCCCCCTACGGCCTGCCGGCCACCACCGTCACTCCGGTGTACGGCCTCGCCGAATGCGCGGTCGGTCTGTGCGTGTCGCCGCCCGGACGGGGCGCCGTCATCGACCGCGTCGAGCGCGCTGCGCTGCATCTCGGCGGTGACGCCGTGCCCACCGCCGCCGACGGCGAGGCCCTGCGCTTCGTCTGCTGCGGACCGCCGCTGCCCGCTCATGAAGTGCGCATCGTCGATGGCGCCGGCCATGTCCTCCCCGAGCGCAAGGTCGGCCACCTGGAGTTCCGCGGCCCGTCGGCGACCGCCGGCTATTACCGCAACCCGGCGGCGAGCGCGGCGCTGTTCGACGACGGCTGGCTCGTCACCGGCGACCACGCCTACCTTGCCGACGGCGAACTCTATGTCACCGGGCGCGCCAAGGAGGTGATCATCCGCGCCGGGCGCAACCTCTATCCCTACGACCTCGAGCAGGCGATCGGCGCGCTGTCCGGAGTGCGCAAGGGCTGTGTCGCGGTGTTCGGGGTCAGCACCGACGGCGGCGAAGAGCGCCTGATCGTCATCGCCGAGACCGTCGTCGACGATGCCGGCGCCCGCCACCGCCTGCAGCGGCAGATCGTCGCCGCGGCGCTGGCCGAATTCGACCTCGCCCCGGACGCGGTGATCCTCGCCCCGCCGCACACGGTGCTGAAAACCTCGAGCGGCAAGATCCGCCGCGCAGCGCTGCGCGAGGCCTACCTCCGCGGCCGTCTCGGCACCCCGCTCCGCCCGCCGTGGCTGCAGCTGCTGCGCCTGCAGCTGGCCAGCACCCGCGCGCGGCTGCGCCGCCACCTGCAGGCCACTCCTGCGGTCGTGCGCGCAGCCTGGATGTGGGCCATGTTCGCGGCGCTGGCGCCGCTCGCGGTGGCGGCGATCCTGCTGCTACCGCGACTCGACCAGCGGTGGACGGCGATCCACCGCCTCGCCCGCCTGTGCCAGCGCCTGTGCGGCTGCCCGCTGCGGGTCGAAGGCCTGGTCCACCTTCCCGCCGCCCCCTGCATCCTCGTCGCCAACCATGCCAGCTACATCGACGGGCTGGTGCTCGTCGCCGCCCTGCCGCAGCCGGTGCGCTTCGTCGCCAAGGCCGAGCTCGCCGGCAACCGCGTACTGGGTCCGCTCTTCGCCCGCATGGATACCTGCTTCGTCAATCGCGTCGACTCCCGCCAGAGCGTGGAAGACATCCGCCGCCTCGGCGCCCTCGCAAGCACCGGCGCACCGCTGCTGTTCTTCGCCGAAGGCACGTTCACCGCGCAGGAAGGGCTGCGCGAGTTCCGCCTCGGCGCCTTCCAGAGCGCTATCGAGCAGGCCCTGGCGGTGGTTCCGGTCGCCCTCGCCGGCACCCGCCGGGTATTGCGCGACGGCAGCTGGCGGCCGCAGCCGGGCGCGCTCGCGGTCACCGTCTACCCGCCGCTGGCGCCGGCGGGCGAGGACTGGCACGCCCTGCTCGCCCTGCGCGATGCCACGCGGACATCGATCCTCGCCCACTGCGGCGAAGTCGACGCCGCGGCACCGCGCTGAAGCGCCCGGCCAAGGCGGCATCAGCGCGGGTACGGCCCGGTTCACAGCGCCGCCACCGCGGCCGTCACCCGGGCGATCAGCTCGGGAACGCCCTGCAGCCGCACCGCCTCCTCGGCCAGGATCGCCTCGAACGCGCGCTTCTTGAACGCCCGCAGTTCGCCCTCGGCGAGCCCGCCGTTGCCCGGGAGGGCGCCGGCGACGAGGTCGATGAGGCGGTCGGCGGCGTGCAGCCGCCCCCACAGGTAGTCGTTTTCGCGCGCCTTGCGGCTGAGGAAGCCGCCGAAGTTGCCGAACGAGGTGCCGAACAGCACCGCCTGCCCCTGCCCGACATCGGCCAGGGTGGTCGCATCCTCGGGGCTGATGCGGTCGATCAGCACCTCTTCGAGCGGCCCGGTGCCGAGCGCGAGCGCGCCGAGCGCGGGGCGCAGGATCACGTCCCAGTAGAAGTAGCCGAGGTAGGCAGTGAGCAGCTGGCGCCGGCAGCTGGCGTCGATGCGCTGCACCCGCGGCGAGGCCAGCGCCCGATCCATGTTGGCGTTCGATTCGGCGATCCCGCACTCGTCGCCGAGGCGCTCGATCAGGGCACCGAGCGTCTGACCATGCTGGAGCACGAAATCCTGCACTGCGCTGCCACCGAACTCGCCCGCGTCCGGGGCCCCGGGGTGGAGCAGCGCGCGCGCCGCGGTGGCGGTCACCTCGTCGATGAAGTCGCTGCCGTCGTAGATCGCCAGCCCGTCGAGGCATTCGTGGATTTCCGCCTTCACCGCGTCGAGCGTGCCCGGGCTGGTGGCGCAATACGTATCGAGCGGCAGGTACTGGTACAGCGCGTTGAGCTCGTGGAGCACGAAGTTGATCCGCCGCCGCTTGTACTCGATGCCGAAGCGGATGACCATGCGTGCGAAGCGCGGCATGTCGGCGTTCCCGTACACCTCGTCGGGGATGCGGTACTCGGTGCACAGCACGCCGTTGCACGCCGCCCATTCCTCCACCACCAGCTGCAGCCAGCGCGCCGCCGGCGATTCCTGGGAATAGCCGCACAGCTTGCGCAGCAGGCCGGCGACGAAATCGAGCGCCTCCAGCACCAGCGCCCGCCACCAGGCGTTGTAGACGAGCGTGGAAGTGGCCAGCAGGTTGGTCGAAGTGAGGCGCCAGTGGCGCAGCTCGTCGAGCGTGTAGTGCCCGCCCAGGGCACCGGCGGTCGCCTGCTCGACCAGCGCCTCGACCTGCGGACGGGTTTCCACGATCGTCGCCTTGAGACGGCGGATCTGGCGGTTGTAGCGGCTGATCTCGGCCAGTTCGCTGTGCACCGGCTGCTGCCGGGGCAGGTCCGACAGCGCGCCGCGCAAGGTCTCGAACCACCCCGGCACGGCCCCGGCGCCGGCTTCACGCCCGGTCTCGCGCCCGTACTGCGGGGCGGCGTGCGGATCGATGAAGATCAGCCGCCGGTCCACTTCGCGGAACGCCCGGTGCAGGCGGATGTGGCGTGCCGCCGCCATGATCGGCTTGTTGTCGAGCACGCTGCCGTCGAGCAGCACCAGCTCTTCCGGGTTCATGCCCTGCTCGCGGTAATGGCCGAAGTTGCGCTCGAGGAAGCGTTCGCGCGTCGGCCACGCCATTCCGCGTGCCGCCAGCAGGGCATCCATCTCCGCCATCCGCGCGGGCGGAAAGGCGCCGGGATAGGATGCCGAGGCGCGCGCGGCAAACGCGAGCGAAGGCGCGTTGTCGAGGCCGAAGTCGCTTTCGATCACGCCGCTCTTGCGGTGTTCGCAGGCGAACTGCAGGACGTGGCGGTGCTCGCGCTCGCGCAGCAGCGGCGGATCGTGGGTGAAGATCGTCCGGTCGATGCCGTGGTAGTCGGTGACCGTCACCGCCAGCGACAACTGAGTGCCCGACGGCAGCAGCGAGCGCGGCGCCCCGCCGGGCATTTCTTCCATCGCCAGCAGGCCATCGAGCAGCACTGCACTGAGCCGGGCGCCGTCGAGCGGCGGGTTGAACCAGCGCGAACGCACGAAGCTCAGCACGCGCTCGGCCATCTCGTGGTCGGCGGTGACGGGCAGCATGCCTTCGCGCCGCAGCCACGACAGCATCGGCCGCAGCAGGGGGCGGAAATACCACTTGTTCCAGGCCTTGGGGCGCGCCTCGGGAGCGATCAGGCGCTGCATGTCGGCTTCTTCCAGCCACAGCGTGGTCAATGTCTCCAGGCTCAGATCGTGGGCGATCGCGCGCGCCAGCGCGATGCCGTTGACCGCGCCCGCAGAGGAGCCCGAGACGACGTCGACCAGCACGCGCAGATCGACCACCCGCCCCAGACGCTTGAGGAGATCGAAGTACACTTCCGCGCTCAGGGCGTCAGTCTCGTCTCCGGCGCCGCGTCCGGTACGGTCGCGGGCGTGGGCGAACACATGCGTCGCCGCCTGTTTGGCGGCGACGCTGTCGGTGTCGTGGTAGGCCTTCGACGCACGCGCGAGATTGAGCACCTCGCGGTTGATGCCGTGCTGGTAGATCGCGAGCGACACCCCGCCGAACAGCACCAGCGCCAGACGGAGTTCCTTTTCCTTCATCGTCGGTCGGCCTCCACTTCCACCGGGGAACGCCCTTAAGCTCGCACCCGCTCCGGGCGGCGTCAAGCGCCCTTTCCCGGTCCCTTTCCCGGTCCCGGGCCGCCAGCGGCAAACTCCTGCCGCCCCCGCCCCGTGTTTGCCTATACTTCGATCACCTCCGCCAACAACATCACAAGGAAGCCCGCATGTCCACCTGGTATCCCGACAACGCGCAATCCATCGGCCGCACCCCGCTGGTACGCCTGAACCGCATCCTCGACGGCGCCCAGGCCACCGTCCTGGCCAAGATCGAGGGCCGCAACCCGGCCTACTCGGTGAAGTGCCGCATCGGCGCCGCCATGGTGCAGGACGCCGAAGCCCGCGGTCTGCTCGGCCCCGGCAAGGAGATCGTCGAGCCCACCAGCGGCAACACCGGCATCGCGCTCGCCTTCGTCTGCGCGGCGAAGGGCATCCCGCTGACCCTGACCATGCCCGAGACGATGAGCATCGAGCGGCGCAAGCTGCTGGTCGCCTTCGGCGCCAAGCTGGTGCTGACCGAAGGCGCCAAGGGCATGAACGGCGCGATCGCCAAGGCGCAGGAGATCGTCGCTTCCGACCCCGGACGCTACGTGCTGCTGCAGCAGTTCGAGAACCCGGCCAACCCGGCGATCCACGAAACCACCACCGGCCCCGAAATCTGGAACGACACCGACGGCGCGATCGACATTCTGGTATCGGGCGTCGGCACCGGCGGCACCATCACCGGCGTGTCGCGCTACATCAAGCGTACGCGCGACAAGGCGATCCGCTCGATCGCAGTGGAGCCGGCGGCCAGCCCGGTGCTGAGCCAGACCCTCGCCGGCGAGCCGCTCAAGCCCGGACCGCACAAGATCCAGGGGCTGGGCGCGGGCTTCGTGCCCAAGGTGCTCGACCTGTCGCTGGTCGACGGCGTCGAGCAGGTGAGCAACGAGGAAGCGGTCGAATACGCCCTGCGCCTCGCCCGCGAGGAAGGCATCCTGTCGGGCATCTCCTGCGGCGCCGCGGTCGCCGCCGCGGCCCGCCTGGCGCGCCTGCCGGAAAACGCGGGCAAGATCATCGTCGTGATCCTGCCCGACTCGGGCGAACGCTACCTCAGCTCGATCCTGTTCGAAGGCCTGTTCGACACCAGCGGGCTGGCGATCTGAGCCCACGGCACGGGCCGGCACATGCCGATCCTGGTCAAACGCATCCATGACGCCGCCGCCCCCGGCGACGGCTGTCGCGTGCTGGTGGACCGGTTGTGGCCGCGCGGGCTGACGAAAGCGCGCGCAGCCGTCGACCTGTGGCTGCGCGAGCTCGCCCCGTCGACCGCGCTGCGCCAGTGGTTCGGCCACGACCCGACGCGCTGGGACGAATTCCGCCGCCGCTACGCCGCCGAGCTCGATGGCGACGGACCGGCGCCAGCGCTGGCGCAGCTGCGCGAACTGCGCGCCCGCCACCCAGTCCTGACCCTGCTCTACGCCGCCCGCGACCCCGAGCACAACAACGCGGTCGCGCTACGCGCCTGGCTCGAGGCGGCGGACGACGACAGCGCCGCGGCGCCATGAGCGCCGGCCGGCCTTCACCCGGCCGTTGTCCACGCACCGGATCAGTGCGGGCGTTGCAGGCGAGCGTCCGCCGATGTCGTCGCGCGCCCCTCGAGCAGCTTCACCAGCGCATGCAGCGTGCGGTTGACCGGCGTCGCCACCCCCTGCGCCGCGCCGCGGCGGACCACGTAGCCGTTGAGGTGGTCGATCTCGCTCGGCTTGCCGCGCGCGAGGTCCTGCGCGGTCGATGAAGTCTGCGTCGGCATCGTGCGCGCGATCGCCTCCACCGCCGCCCACATCCCGTCCGGCACGACGACGCCGTCGCCCTGCGCCACCGCCAGGCATTCGGCCACCGCGTCGCGCATCATGCCCTCGACGCCCTCGCCCTGCACCAGCCGCCCGTAGGGCAGCTGGGTGATCGCGGAGAGCGCGTTGTAGGCGCAGTTGAGGATCAGCTTCGCCCACAGCGCACCGGCGACGTTGTCCGAGACCTCGACCGCCACCCCGGCGCCGCCGAACAGCGCGACCAGCTCGGCGGCCGCGGCCAGCGGGCCAATCACCAGCTCGCCGCGGCCGTGGTGGCGCAGGTGGCCGGGCCCGGCCATCTCGGTCGCGACATACACCACCGCCGGCCCGACCTCGCGGCCGAGCCGCGCCTGCAACCGGGCGGCGTTGTCGACACCGTTCTGCAGGCTCAGCACGATCGCCTCCGGCGCCAGATGCGGCGCGATCTGCGCCGCAGCCGCCTCGGTATCGGTCGACTTCACGCACACCAGCACCAGGCGCGCGCCACGCACCGCCTCGGCCTCGGTGCTCGCACCGATCGGCACGCACCCGCGGAAGGTGGCCATCTCCATCCGCAGGCCGTCGCGCCGTATCGCCTCGACATGCCGGGCGCGCCCGATCAGCACCACCTCGTGGCCAGCACGCGCCAGCATCCCGCCATAGAAGCAGCCGACCGCGCCGGCGCCCATCACTGCGATCTTCATGTCCTCCGCCTCCACCAATCCAAAAATTCGATCCGTCTGCGCCCGAAGCATATCGGCACCACGCCGGCGGTGCACCTCGGGGTCCGACTGAGCTAGGCTAAGCCTTGGTCCACTCCGGCCGGAGCCAAGCATGCAGGTCGTCAACATCCATGAAGCCAGGACCCATCTGTCGCGCTTGCTCGAATCGATCGAACGCGGCGAGGAAGTCGTCATTGCGCGTGCAGGCCGCCCCGTTGCCACGCTGACCGCCTATCGTCCGGTGCGCCGCAAGCTTGCTGCACCGGGAAGCATGAAAGGCCGCGACTGGCGGATGGCCGACGATTTCGATGCGCCGGTCGATGAGCTGTTTTCCTGCCTGCAACAACCGTAGGGCGAAACCGGCGTCCCCGGAGCCGCCCGGTGAGGCTGCTGCTCAGCACGCATTTCGCCTTCTGGTGGCAGACCGGCGACCCACGCATCACCGAAGAAATCCGTGCTTTGGTGGAATCTGACCATGCGCAAGCTGTTCGTCGGCGCAACACGGGCGACGATGAAGCAGATCATGGTGGCGTCAGCGCGGACGAGCACAACCCTGATCTGATACGCGCGCAAGCGGTCGGCTGGACATTCAATTGTAAAATATGCCACACGGCTAGTGTCGCAACTTAATATAGCTATTCATTCATGGCATCATCCTGAAACAAGACGTTACTGACCGAACTGCAAGCAAACATGCATCAACCGTCGCCGGCAGAGCCCAGCGCCCACGGGGCTGCTGACGACTCCAGTACACCGCCTTCCAGGCTGTGCATGCAGCGACTGCTATTCTGCATCGAGCCGTTCGAGACACTGGCCGCGGCCAGTTGGGGTTGGCGACTCACCGGACTCTCGATCTCTTTCCTGTTGCTGGTTGGCGTCTCGTTCGCGCTGCTTTCATTGGCCGACAGGATCAATGCGTCGGGCATGGTCATCACACGCTTCATGGCACGTAGCCAGGCGCCGTTAACCGCACACTTTTACCCCCCGGCAGCACGGAATCAAATCACCGTGCTGATGTACGATCCGGCCTTCCTCGATAGCAGCCGCAGCAACTGGCCCATTCCTTACGGCGATCACGCCGACTGGCTGCTTCGCATCAGCAGCAACCCCAATGCCCGCCCGCGCGCCATCATGGTCGACGTCACCTTTGGCCAGGAACGCGACGACCCGACCCTGCCTCAGTTGCAGGAAGCGCTATGCACCATCCAGAACGACTACGGCGTGCCGGTCTTCCTCGCCGCACTGGCCTCGGTCAACGATGGCGCGCTGTATGTGCGCAAGGGCCTGTCGCCAACACATCCGACGGATGGACGCACCTGCTTCACGCTGGTCGATGTGGGCTACGAAGCCGACCCGCTCGATCGCCTGGTCTGGAATTACCCGATGACCCGGCATCTCGGCCCCAACGGTTGGCTGGACGGTGCAGCCGCCAACGACACCACACCCACGCTGCGCAGCGCCGCAATGCGCATCGCGCAAGATGCGGCCGGGCTCAACCTGGGCGTCACAACGCCGCCAATGGCCCTGGTCTGGGGTCTGCGCACACCCGACCTGAGCATGCGTCCAGCGTTGCTCAATTACTGCCGCGAAGGCATCACGCAGTGGTCGCGACTGGTACCCGGCGTCGTCAGAGACGTGTTCTCGAACGAGCCGAGCGGGTCGATCTGCCCGTATCACACCACCCTGTCGATGAGCCAGGTCGCCAGCCTGGAAGAGGACGTCCTCAGGCCCTTGCTGGCCAACCGCTTCGTCATGGTGGGCGCCTTCGTGCCGGGCTACAACGACCTCATCAACGCCCCCATCCACGGCCTCATCCCGGGCATCTACATGCACGCGATGGCGCTGGACAACTTGCTGACCTACGGCGATCACTACAAGCTTTCCACCGACTGGGCGGATCTGTGGACGACCCCGGAGCTGATCAAGGCCGCGTTGGCGGCGGTTGCAGCCATCTACGTCGTACACCTGGCCTGGTCTCTCGCTCGTCGCCGCCTGCTCGCGTGGCAGACCTTCATGGACTGGCGCACCAGCATTCCCGGGCTGGCGTGGTACGAGCGCAAACACTCCTTGTCACGTCGTACCCTCAAACTGTTGCTGGACATGCTGGCCTGGCTGCTGAAGCGCATGGCGCAGACTGCCGCCGCACTGTTGCTGGTGGCCTACCTGCAAAGCGAATTCCGCATCGGCATGCTGCCGGTGGTGGAGCTTGTGACCATGACGCTGGTTGCCGAGGGCCTCGATGCCATGGCGCGCATCCGGCGTTTCATCAGCGGTGAGGATGACAAGCCCGCGTCCACGCCAGCGTCACCCGACATCACGCAAGAACAAGCAAAGAAGGAGTCCGCATGAAGTTCGCAAACGTTCTGCTTGCCGGCCTGCTCGCCCTGGCCAGCCCTGCGCTGCTGGCACAAGAGGCGATCGTGGGCGCCAGTCCAAGCTCACGCACCGCACTGGACCTTTATGCGCAACCCGGTGGCACACCCAGCGGCACTGTGGCGCTGTCCGAGCTTGCGCTGCCCCTCACTGTGATCGCGTCACAGTCGGGTTACCACAAGATCGATGTTGCCGGACAGGAAGCCTGGATCAAGGGCGCCCAGGTGCGCATCAAGCGCAACTCGCAAGCCAGCTGCGCCGGGAAGATCAGCCAATTCACGACCACCGGGTCGATTGCCGGAGCGGGTGGCGATGCGTGCAAGTAAACCCGCCTGCAAGCCGCTGCGGCTCCTCCTTGCCGCCAGCCTGTGCGTGGGCGCGCTGACGGCCTGTCAGTCCGTGCCACAGACCCTGGCCGGGATCCCGTTGGTGGGCGAAATCGTCGCGCCGCCGCTGGCGCCCACCGCCGATCTCCCGCCGCCCGCCGAACGGATCTGGCCAGATTCTGCACAGGACGTGCTGAACCAACGCGCGCGCGGCTACGGCCTAGCACACATGCCCGAATTGCAGCAGTACCTCGACGACCTGCTGTCGCGCATCAAGACCCGTGCTGGCGTGCCCGCATGGCCGGGCAAGGTGTACATCCTGGCAACCCCTGCACTCGAGGCCTATGCAACGGCTGCAGGCAACATCTATCTGTCGCCGAGTTGGGTTTCCGAAGCTCAGAGCGAGGACGAACTCGTCGCCCTGCTCAGCCACGAATTCGGCCACGCTTACCTGCACTACCATCAGCTCGAGGGTGCGGTGCAGGATTCGGACCAGGTCGCCCAATACGCCGCGCTAGGCGTGGCGCTTGCAAAGAAAACCGGCCAGGCAACGGGCTGGAACCAGGTCGACAGCCTTATGACCGCCTACACGATGGGTCGGGCGCTGACGACCGCAGCCTGGGGTCGCGGCCAGGAGTCCGCCGCGGACGCCTTTGGCCTCAACCTGAGCCTGAAACTGGGCTATTCCTACGAACACGGCATGAAGGTATTCCTCGAGCGCCTGGCCTCATGGGAAGAGAGCAATGCCGAGCGACAGGCAGCGATCAAGGTGCAGCTGCTTGAGCAGGTCAGGCAGGACGCGAGCCAGCAGGCGCTGAAAAAGCAGGGCAGCGCCCCGGACAATCAGCTTGGCACCGCGATGGCTCAGCCCCTGGCGGACCTGAACGCGGGCATCGCCGGCGCACTGTTCCAGGGTGCAGACGCGGCAAAGAGCATCATTGACGCCACCACGAGCACGCACCCGCAAATCCTTGCGCGCCTCGATGCTGTCGCCAAGGCCGCAGAATCCCTGCCGGACGACATCGCAAACCGCGACGCCACCACCGACGCCCTGCTGCGCGCGCAGCGTGACAAACGCACCGCCACGCTGTTCAAGCACTACCAGCTGGCCGCCCAAGCGATGTCCGACCCCGCCGCGCCCGACGCCCTCAAGCTGGCCCGGCAGGCAGCCAGCGGCCCGAGCGCCCGTCACGCACTGCCCTTGCTCGCCCTGTATCGTTCCCAGCAGGCCGAACCGGCCACCGGCAAACGACGCAAGGACGACGCTGCCGCCAACCTGCTCGATGCGAACCTCAAATCCGATATGGATCGCGCCTGGGTGGTGTACGTGGAACGCAGCACCCAGCTCGAAGCGAGTGGCCAACGCAAAGTAGCGACCCGCGTCATGGACGAAGGCCTGTCCTACTTCGACCAGGCGGGCGACGTCTGGCCGCAGGCGATCGAGTTCTACGGCCAGACGGCCGGCTGGGACCAGGCCAAGAAAATGGCCCAGACGTGTAACGAACGCTTCAGGTCCATGGCCGCAGCCTGTACCAACGCTGCGGCAACGCCCCAGGAACGCGCAGAAAACACGCGCAAGTCGGAAGAAAAAGGTGAACAGCTCGTCAACAAGCTTCTGAAGAAGAACTGACCCCGAATCCACTTGCAACACCCCTCCTTTCATTCGAGAGACACCCGATGAAAACGAACATGAAGCTGACTGTCCTGGCCGTCGCAACCTGCGTCGGCCTGAGCACCGGCTGCGCCAACATGTCGCAGAACGCCTACCTGAACAACGAGAACATCGGCACCGTCGTCGGCGCTGCAGCGGGCGTGCTGATCGGCAGCCAGGTCGGCAAGGGCAGTGGCCGCACCGCCGCCATGCTGGTCGGCGCACTGGCTGGCGGCATGCTGGGCAAGAGCATCGGCGCCAGCCTGGACGAGCGTGATCGTCAGGCGCTGGCGGCGCAAAGCCAGCAGGTGCTCGACGCCACCCAAGACGGCCAGGTGACGACCTGGCGTTCCGAGCATAGCGGCGCGACGGCACAGATCACGCCGGTGTCGACCGAAACCTTCACCCGCCCGGTTGCCGTGAAGCGCACGGCCAAGGTGCAGTCGGTCAGCAACCTGCAGATGCTCAACAAGCCTTACCGCGCCATCAAGAGCGCCAACGTGCGCAGCGCGCCCGACGCCAACGCCGAGAAAGTCGGCGGTCTCGCCGCCGGCAGCACCTTCACCGCGATCGGCCGCACCGACAACAACTGGATTGCCGTCGGCCGTCGCGGCGTGACGGTCGGTTATGTTCATGCCCCGCTGGTCGCACCCGCGCCCGTGGTCCAGCAGGCCGCCAAGGCCACGACCGGCGCGCCCAAAGCCGCCGACACCGCGACCGACCTCGATGCACTCGATGTCGCCAGTGCGCAGGACCAGGGCTTCGACCTCGACAGCGCCCCGGTGGTGGAAGACAAGGTTGCGGCGACGACAACCTGCCGCACCCTGCAATACACCGTGAATGCGGGCGGCAAGAGCGACAAGCAGGACGTCAAAGCCTGCCAAGCCGCCGACGGCGCATGGGAGCTGAGCTAAGACGATGAAAATCAAGACCCTTCCCCTCCTCAGCCTGCTCGCACTGAGCGTCTCGGCCATGGCGGCAGACTCCGCGCACCGACTGGCGTTTTCGAAAGCCGAGAACCTTGAAGTGTTCGTGGATCACGCAGCCGGCCAGCCGTGGTGCGGCCCGGCGCTGAAACTGCGCTTCGCGTTCGGCGGTGCACCCAACCAGGATGCCGTCGAGCGCCTGATGCCGCGCCTGGGCGGCCTGCTGGGCAAGGAGTGCCCGGATGCGAGCACGGCCACCTGGCGCAGCACCGACGCCAGCGGCGCGCAACTGGCCAGCGGCACCTCGGCCAAGAGCAACGGCTGGGTCGTGGAGGCTCGGGCTGCACCGGCCGCACCGGCCGCAGTCGCGGCGGCACCTGTGCCTGTGGCAGCGCCCGCGCCTTCGGCCAGCGCCGCTGCCACAAGCGCCCACGCTCCGACGGCTAATGCGCCTGCAACCCCCAGCACCCCGGCGCCGACACCTGTCGCCACAGCACCCGTTCCGGCCGTCGCCACCCTAGCGGTCGCCGCGGCACCAGCGCCCACGCCCGTTGCCGCGCCTGCCGAGCCAGCACCGCCTGCCGCGGTGCCCCCTGCGGCGGCACCGCGGCCTGACTTCACCGTGGCCGGCTGGAAGCCGCCGCGTGAAGACGACGCCCTGGCGGCCGCCAGCTTCCTGACCATCCTGCAGGACCAGACGGGCTGCCGCTACCGCCTCGCCTACAAGCCGGATGTCGCGCCGGAGTTCCTGCGTGTCGAGGCACAAGGCCCGACTTGCGGCCGCGACGGCTTCGCCACCGGCATGGGTTCGCTGTCCATCATGCGCAGCGACGGCGTTCAGCTGAAGCGCATCAAGGCCAACTTCCATCGTGGCTTGCCGATTGTGGACGGCAACTCGGCCTGGCCGGTGGTGGGCTTCGACGACGAGCGCAACATGCTGGTGTCGCTGGGCAGCGACGCTGCCCAGGGCGTTCACCACCTGGCCCAGTTGCCACTGGTCAGCCATGACGGCACCTGGCACGCTCCCAGCCTGTTCACTATCGCCATCACGGAAAAGATCGACCTCTTCCGCGACATCGACAGCATCCGCGCGGTGGTGATGGCGCCGGTCGCGGCGGTCGAACAGCAGGGCATCCGCACCAACTCGCTCCGCGTCTATGCAATGCGCAACTTCGAGCAAGGCCTGCTGAAGGCGCAGCGCAACGACTGGCTGTACGAGGTCGTGATGCAGCGCAACTGGCGCAGCAAGGAAATGGGCTTCGACCCCAACCGCGCCACCAACCACCTGTTCAACTTCGAACGCCGCCAGGCCGAGATCGCCCAGCGCGAAGCCGCCGAACGCGAGCGCGCCGAAATGCGCCAGCGCCAGCAGATCGCGATGCAGGCCGAAAACGAGCTGCAGCTGTATCGCTCGTTGGAAGAACAGGTCCGCAACCCGCAGCAGCTGATGGCCAGCCTGGTCCATGGCATCAACCCGGACTCGGACTACAGCGCGCTGATGAGCGGGCGCCAGAAAGAAGTGCGGCTCATCGTCCGCGTCAGCAGCACCAACGACGAGGGCGGGCGCCTGGACTACCCCTACGACGCGCAGATGAGCACCTTGAACGGGGAGAAGCTGTCGAAGGGCTGGTACCTGATGTCGGGCACCGCCAAGCTCGACCCGCAGATGCTGGATGAACAGAAGCTGCCGCTGACGCGTTTCTCGCCGCAATCGCTGGTGGCGTGCGAAAAGGACGGCTGCGCCGACCTGCGCGATCCGGTCAAGCTGACGCGCCACCGTCTTGGACGCCAGGACTGGACTCCCGAGGATGCGATGGAAAAAGTCCGCAGTGTGTGGCCTGAGCGCTACGCCCAAGCCGGCAAACAGGAATGAACACCATGCAGAAAAACATCAAGATCATCGCGCCGGCTGCGGTCGCAGTCGTCGTCGCCGGCTACTTCGGGCTCGGGGCCTATGCCAGCAGCCAGGCCGAAAAGGACATCGAGGACTGGCTCTACGACAACAACCTGAGCGGCAAGGTGCGCTGGGACTCGGTCAGCTCGACACCCTTCGGCGGCACGGTCACCCTGAAAGGGGTCAGGATCGAAGAGAAGAACCCGCTTGTCGGCAACATCGAAGTCGACATTGCGCGGGTGGAGATTTCCGATTTCGAGAATGAGCGTGACCGCAAGCGCATCAAGCTCGACCTGGCCGACGTTGCCCTGTCCGACACCCTCAAGGGGCCGGGCAACCTGCCCCTGAAGGGCCTGCTGCATGCCAGCGGCCGCACTGAAATCGGCGCATTCGATACGCGCGTCGATGCCGACTACGACGTCAAGGCCGGCGATCTCAGCCTGCAGTACAGCATCACGGTGCCGGAGCTGCTGTCGGCCGACACCCGCATCGAGCTGAAGAACCTGCCTGACATGGAATCCATCGCTTCCACGGTAGCAGCGGGCATGGGCGGATTTGGCGGCGGCCCTCTGGCGATGCTTGGGGAACTGGAAAGCGTGGAGATTGGCAAGAGTTCCTTCACCGTACGCGACCTGGGCTACTTCAAGCGTCGCAGCCTGATCGAGCAGCGCCACAAATATGCGCTCGACCCGATGAAGGGTGATGCCGACAAGCAGCGCAAGGCCGCATTCGAGGCCGACGTGGAACGTCAGCAGCGCGGCTGCGAACAGGAGCTCGGCAAACTGCTGCCCTCGGCAAAAGACGCGTGCGAGGCATGGATCGACCTCGCCAACGGCAAGGGCGAAGGCGCAAAGGTGGCCATCGCTCCCGAACGCCAGGTGCGCGTCAGCGACATCAGCCGTCTGTTCATGGCGCCCGAACAGGCCGGCCCCATGATCAAGCGCCTGCAGCTCGAGGTGGACAGCCTTTGAGCAACCCAACCCCGCGCCGTGCGCATGCCAGGTGTCCCTGAAGAAACGACGATGCGTTACAAAGTGAATGGCAGTGCCGAGATGACCGACACGTCATTGGTGCGAGCGCGCGGCGTTAGGCGACGCCGTGTTGCGAGCCCGTCTCTGAGAACAGAGGCCGTCACTCCGCGCTTGAAGAGCGAGAGCGTTTTCGCTACTCGGCCCGGGTGACGCCGAATGTATTCTTCTCCCTCTCCCCTCCGGCAGCTTGCCCAACGTGAAAAAACGCTCCCCCTCCCCCGCCGCAACGGACTGCCCCTGCGCCAGCGGCCGCCCGCTGGCCGACTGCTGCGGCCGCTACCACGCCGGCGAGGCGGCGCCCGGCGCCGCGGCGCTGATGCGCTCGCGCTATACGGCCTACGTGCTCGGCAACGAAGCGTACCTGCTCGCTACCTGGCACGCGACGACGCGGCCGGCCAGCCTGGAACTCGACGCCGGGGACACGCCGCAGTGGCTGGGCCTCGAAGTGCGGAGTCACGAGACGAGCGGCGCGGACGCGGCGACGGTGGAGTTCGTGGCGCGCTACAAGGTCGGCGGACGCGCCCACCGGCTGC
Organism: Thauera aromatica K172; assembly: GCF_003030465.1. Taxonomy (GTDB): domain Bacteria; phylum Pseudomonadota; class Gammaproteobacteria; order Burkholderiales; family Rhodocyclaceae; genus Thauera; species Thauera aromatica. Next base: position 3,390,480 of record NZ_CP028339.1, read on the forward strand.
ACGAAACGAGCCGCTTCGTGCTCGACGGCGGGCGCTGGTATTACGTGGACGGCGTGCTCCACGAAGCGCCGCCGGCCGGCGCGCAGACGCGGAGGCGGTGAAGCCGATCACGGAGTGGAGCGACACAAGTCAGGCCGGCGGGGCCCCCGCCGCGCGGTGGTCGAACGCGCCCGTCAGGAGGAAATGCTGCGCCTGCTCGAGGCAGATCCGCGACACCAGCATCTGGCTGTGGGTGACCGGGAGCACGATGTGGTCGCGCGCGCCCGGCCAGCGCGTCTCGCTGACCGCGACCATGCCGTCGTTCGGGGTCGGCAGGCCGGGCAGCAGGCGGCCGCTGCCGAGCGGCCGGTTGCCGGCGATCGTGCCGATGTCGACCGCGGCGTCCACCTGCGGCAGGGGGCGCGCCAGCCACTGCGCCAGTCCGCGCCCGACCAGCCCGCGCAGAACCGGCAGCCGCAGCAGCACCGCCGCGCTGTGCGAGCCCTGGCAGGGTGCGCCGAGCAGCACCGCGCGCGCCACCTGCGGCGGACGCCGGCGGGCGAGCATGTCGAGCACGACCAGGCCGCCCAGGCTGTGGCCGAGCAGATGCACCGGCGTTTCCCCCAGCGCGGCGACGAACTCGGCCAGCGCGTCGGCCGCCCCGTCCAGCGTCCCGCGCACCGAGCGATAGGAAAACGCATGGCTGCGCCAGCCCCGCCGCTGCAGACGCCGGCGCTGCAAGGTGAACACCCAGCCGTGCATCCACAGCCCGTGCACCAACACGATGTCGCCCGGCGCCGTCATCGCCCCTTTCCCGGCGCGGCCCGCCGCGCTCAGTTGCCTTTCATCTGGCGCGCCACCAGCGCCGGATTGTCGCCGCTGTAGGCGGCCTTGATCAGCGCCCAGGCTTCCTCGGCGGTTTCGGCATAGTGGAACAGCTCGACGTCCTGGGCGCTGATCACGCCGTGCTCGATGAGGACCTCGAAGTCGATCAGGCGCTGCCAGAAATCGCGCCCGATGAGCACGATCGGACGGCGGCGGATCTTGCGCGTCTGGGTCAGGGTCAGCACCTCGAACAGCTCGTCGAGGGTGCCGAAGCCGCCCGGAAAGCTCACCAGCGCCACCGCGCGCATCAGGAAGTGCATCTTGCGGATGGCGAAGTAGTGGAACTGGAAGCACAGCTCGGGGGTGATGTAGGGGTTGGGCGCCTCCTCGAAGGGCAGGAAGATGCTCATTCCCATGCTCCGTCCGCCGGCCTCGAAGGCGCCGCGGTTGCCCGCTTCCATGATTCCCGGCCCGCCGCCGGTGGCGACGATCACCGGCTCGCCGAGGGCCTCGGACTCGCGCGTCACCAGCTCGCCGAAGCGGCGCGCCTCCTCGTACCAGCGCGCGTTGTTCACCATCTGCCGGGCGCGGCGGATCGCCTCCTCGTCGCCGCTCGCCACCGCGTCGGCGAGCAGCGCGGCGGCGACCTCGGGGGCCTTGAAGCGGGCGCTGCCGAACACCACCACGCTCGACTCCACTCCCTGCTCCTGCTGGATCAGCTCGGCCTTCAGCAGCTCGAGCTGGAGGCGCACCGGACGCAGCTCCTCGCGCAGCAGGAACTCGGTGTCGGTAAACGCCATGCGAAAGGCGCTGCCCGGACCGTCATAGCGGCCGTGGGGCTGGACCGCGCGGGCCTCGTCTTCGGCGGAGGGGAAGTTGCGGGCGCGGAGGTGGGGTTTTTCACTCATCGACAAAGGCTCTCGGTTGATTGCGGGGCGTGCATCATCGCATCCTCGCCCCGTTTTGCTACAGCAGTGCCACCGACTTGATCTGCGCCCACAGCGTGCGCCCCGGGCGCACCATCAGCTGCTCGCTCGAGCGCCGGGTGATGCGCGCGAGCAGCGGCGTGCCGCCGGCGTCCAGGCGGATGAGGACATGGGCGGGGGTGTCGGCGCCGACGATCTCCTGCACCGTGACCGACAGCAGGTTGAGGATGCTGCTGCCCTCGACGCGGTGATCGGCGAGGCTGACGTCGCGCGCATGGACCCGGAAACGCATCCGCTGCCCCGGCGCCGCCCCCTGGCGGGCGACGAACACCGCGCCGCCGGGGAAGTCGAGCCGGGTCAGGTGGTAGTGCTCGTCGTGCTCGGCGACGATACCGTCGATGACCACCCCCGCATCCTCGGTGAACGCAGTGGGCAGGTCGAGGCGCGCCATCGTCGCGTGCAGTTCGCCGGACGCCATCACCCGGCCCTCGCCCAGCATCACCACATGGTCGGCGAGGCGCACCACTTCCTCGGGGGAGTGGCTGACGTACAGCACCGGGATGTCGAGTTCGTCGTGCAGGCGTTCGAGGTAGGGCAGGATCTCCTGCTTGCGCCGCGGGTCGAGCGCGGCCAGCGGCTCGTCCATCAGCAGGATGCGCGGGCTGGTGAGCAGCGCGCGCGCCATTCCCACGCGCTGGCGCTCGCCGCCCGAGAGGTGGGCGGGCATGCGTTCGAGGAGGGCGTCGATGCCGAGCAGGGCGGTGGCCTGGGCGAACGACACCCGGCGCGCGGCGGGCGGGATCCGGCGCAGGCCGAACTCGAGGTTGCGCCGCACCGACAGGTGGGGAAACAGGCTCGCCTCCTGGAACACGTAGCCCAGCGCGCGGCGGTGGGTGGGCACGCACACCCCGCGCGCGCTGTCCTGCCAGCATTCGCCGTTGACCGTCAGCCGCCCCTGCGCCGCCGGCTCCAGCCCGGCGACGCAGCGCAGCAGGGTGGTCTTGCCCGAACCGGAATGGCCGAACAGCGCGCTCACTCCGCGCCCCGGCAGCACCAGATCGACGTCGAGGGTGAACCCCGGGTAGGCGACCCGGAAGCGCGCTTCGATGCGGGCGTCGATGCCCATCTCAGCTCCAGCCCGGGCGCAGGCGCCGGCTCGAATACAGCAACAGCAGCACGATGAAGGCAAACGCCACCATGCCGCCCGCCAGCCAGTGCGCCTGGGCGTATTCGAGGGCCTCGACGTGGTCGTAGATCTGCACCGAGACCACCCGGGTACGCTCCGGGATGTTGCCGCCGATCATCAGCACCACGCCGAACTCGCCCACGGTGTGAGCAAAACCGAGCACCGCGGCGGTGACGAAGCCGGGGCGGGCGAGCGGCAGGACGACGCTGAAGAAGCTGTCCCACGGCCCCGCGCGCAAGGTGGCGGCGGCTTCCAGCGGGCGCCGCCCGACGGCCTCGAAGGCCTGGCGCAGGGGCTGGACGACGAAGGGCAGCGAATAGATCACCGAGCCCACCACCAGCCCGGCGAAAGTGAATGGCAGCGTGCCCAGGCCGAGCGCGGTAGTGAAGCGCCCGATCGGCCCCTCCGGCCCCATCGCCACCAGCAGGTAGAAGCCGAGCACGGTCGGCGGCAGCACCAGCGGCAGCGCCACCACCGCGTCAATCGGCGCCTTCCAGCGCGACGGGGTGGTCGCCAGCCACCACGCCAGCGGAGTGCACAGTAGCAGCAGGATCGCGGTGGACAGCGCGGACAGCTCCAGCGTCAGGCGGATCGCGGCGAGGTCGGTGGCGTCGAGCATCGGCGCGTCAGAAACGGTAGCCGTAACCGCGGATCAGCGCGCGCGCAGCATCTCCGCGCAGATAATCGAGGAGCGCGGCGGCGGCCGGGTTGTCCGCGCCGCGCTCGAGCATCACCGCATCCTGGCGGAGCGGAGCGTACAGGTCGGCCGGCACCTGCCAGGCCGAGCCGCCGGTGAGCTTGTCGTCGGCCATCACCTGGGAGAGGGCGACGAAACCGAGCTCGGCATTGCCCGAGGCGACGAACTGATAGGTCTGGCCAATGTTCTCGCCGCTCACCAGGCGGGGCGCGAGCGCATCGGCGAGGCCGAGCGCCGCCAGCACCTGGGCCGCGGCCGCGCCATAGGGCGCAGTACGCGGGCTGGCCACGGCGAGATGGGCGAAACCGCCGCGGCGCAGGATCGCCCCTTCGGCGTCGACGTACTCCGCGCGCGGCGACCACAGCACCAGCTGGCCGATCGCGTAGGTGAAGCGCGTCCCCGCCACCGCGCGGCCTTCGGCCTCGAGGCGCGCAGGCGTGGTCTCGTCGGCCGCGAGCAGGACCTCGAACGGCGCGCCGCTGCGGATCTGGGCGTAGAACTTGCCCGTGGCGCCGGAGGCCAGGCGCGCGCGGTGGCCGGTGTCGCGCTCGAAGGCGGCGGCGATGCGCTGCATCGGCGCAAGGAAGTTGGACGCCACCGCCACCTGCACTTCGGCCGCCTGCACCGGGAAGGGCAGGAAAATGGCAGCGAGGACGGCGGCGAGGGGGCGCAGGAGCATCGATTTCCTTCAGCAGCAGGCGGGGCGGGCCGGCAAGGGCAGCCCCGCTTTTACTTCACTCCCCGCCATCGTGTAAAGCCGTCCGCACCCGCATTCGTACTTATCCCCGCACTCGCCCCCGCACCGCAGGCGGGCGCGGACGGCGCCGCTCAGCCCACCGTGTATCCGCCGTCGACGACGATCTCCTGGCCGTAGATGTTGCGCGCGTCATCGGAGGCGAGAAACACCGAAGTCGCGGCGATGTCTTCCGGGCGGCCGAAAGCGCCCGGCAGCAGGCGCGCGGTGAGGCTGTGCGCAACGTTGTCGAGCACGTCCGCAGGCAGCCCGACCGTGCCCCACAGCGGCGTGCCGATCGGCCCCGGGGCGATCGCATTGACCCGGATGCCCTGCGGCGCGAGCTCGGCCGCGAGCGTCTGGGTGATCGATTTCAGCGCCGCCTTGCTGGCGCTGTAGATCGCCAGCCCGGGAAAGCCGACCTGGGTCAGGAAGGTGCTGATGAACTGCACCGAGCCGCCCTTGCGCAGATGCGGCAGCAGGCGGCGGACGGTCTCGACCGCACCGAACAGGTTCACCGAGAACTGGGTGTCGAAAGCTTCGGGCGTGCTGTCCTCGAAGGACACGACCCGGGCGATGCCGGCATTCGGCACCACGATGTCGACGCCGCCGAAGGCCTTCACCGCCTCGTCGGCGAGGCGCTGCAGGTCGGCGGGGCGGGTGACGTCGCCGCTGACGGCGAGCACCGCCCCCGGATGGGCGGCGGCGAGCGCCTCGAGCGCCGCCCGGTTGCGGGCAAAGGCGACCACCTTCGCTCCCGCGGCGACGTAGTGTTCGACGATCGCACGGCCGATGCCGCTGCTTGCGCCGGTGATCACGGCAGTTTTTCCTGCCAGCCTGTGGTCCATGATGTGCTCCTTCAAAATGGGAAAATCGACCTCCGCCGAGGCAAGCTTTCGACCTGCCCCCGCCCCCTATCGTGCCCTACGCCGGGCGCGGTTACAGCGTCTCTTCGGCGAGTACGGCCGGCTCCGCATCCGGCGCCGCGGCCGGATGGCCGAAATGCAGCAGCAGCCCGGTGAGCACGACACCGCCGATCAGGTTGCCGACCGTGACCGGAAGCTGGTTCCACCACAGCCACTGGCCGACGCCGATGTCGGCGCCGAGGGCGATCGCGGTCGGCACGACGAACATATTGACCACCGAATGCTCGAGCCCGAGCCCGAAAAACATCGAGATCGGCAGCCAGACCGCGGTGACCTTGCCGATCGACGAAGTCGAACCGAGGCCGAGCACGGTGCCGAGCGCCACCATCCAGTTGCACAGCACGCCGCTGACGAGCGCGGTGAACCAGCCGCTGGCGCCGGCGTGCTGGTAGGCCAGCGTCTTCGCTTCGGCGACGGCGACGATCCTCGCTCCGAGCGCACCCGCGCTCTCGGTGAAGCCCTTGGTCAGGGCGAAGGTGAGCAGGCCGCCGACGAAGACGCTGCCGAGGAAGTTGGCCAGATAGACCCAGCTCCAGTTGCGCACCACCGCGCCGCGCCGGTTGCTGCCGCGCGCCAGGCCGAACGGCAGGACGGCGAAGTTGCCGGTGGCCAGTTCGAGCCCGAGCAGCACGATGATCGCCGAGCCGGCGGGAAACACCGCCGCCGACACCAGGGTGGCGACCCCTGCCGGCAGGCCCTCGGACACGGTAAAGGCGAAGGCCGTGGCGTAGGCGAACAGCGCACCGGAAAGAAAGCCTTTGAGCAGCATCCCGGCGATGCTCAGCGCGGCCTTGTTGCGGCTGGTCGCTGCGATCTCGTCCATCAACCGGGAGGAAGAAAAATGGTCCATCGCGATTTCTCCGCGAACATTGTTTGAGCGTTACATCATCCTGTGACGCAAATTCCGTACCAATTTTGCAATTCACTGTTTTTATTGAAAAACAAATTCATCCGCGGTGAACGCGACCGTCCACCCCAGCGTTAACGTCCACCATAAACGTTCAACTTGCGTCCACAATGAACGTCCGCTACACTGCGCCCACCGTCCCCGAAGGAAAGGCCCGATGTCCGATTTCCTGATGAGCAGCAGCTTTTTGAACTCCCTGGAAGAAGGCGTGCTGCTGCTCGACGCCCAGCTCGGCATCCTCGCCAACAACGAGGCGGCGAGCGCGATGCTCCAGCGCGAAAGCCGCGAGCTCGTCGGCCGCCCCTGTCCGTCGCTGTTCCCCGCCATGCCCTGCGCCCACCACTGCAGAACGAGCGGCCTGTGCACGCTGACGCCGGACGACGGCGAGGAGCGCAAGATCCAGGACGTGCTGATCAAAAACGCCGACGGCCGCGAACGTGCCCTGCGGGTGTGGGCGATGCGGGTGCCGCACAACGCCGCCGGCGTGCATTGCACGATCATCCTGCGCGACTGCTCGCGCGAGCGCGAACTCGAAGCCGAAGTGCGCGAGCACTGGCAGCTCGGCGGCCTGACCGGGCGCAGCGTGCAGATGCAGGACCTCTACCAGAAGATCCTGCGCGCCGCGGCGAGCGATGCGAGCGTGCTGATCAGCGGCGAAAGCGGCGTCGGCAAGGAGCTCGCCGCACGCGCGCTGCACGACAATTCGCCGCGCGCGGGCGGCCCCTACGTCGCCGTCCACTGCGCCGCCCTGCCCGAGACGCTGCAGGAAACCGAACTGTTCGGCCATTCGCGCGGCGCCTTCTCCGGCGCCCTGACGGCCCGCACCGGGCGGTTCGAGGCGGCCCACGGCGGCACCCTGTTCCTCGATGAAATCGGCGAGATCTCGCCCGCCACCCAGGTCAAGCTGCTGCGCGTGCTGCAGGAGCGCGAAATCGTGCGCGTGGGCGAAAACGAAGCGCGCAAGGTCGATGTGCGGATCATCGCCGCCACCCACCGCGACCTCAAGGCGATGATCGCCCAAGGCCTGTTCCGCGAGGACCTCTACTACCGCCTGTGCGTGCTGCCGCTGCACATTCCGGCGCTGCGCGAGCGGCGCGAGGACATCCCCCTGCTCGTCGGCAACATGCTGGCGACCCTGGCCGCCCGTTACGCCCGCCCCCCGCTGCGCCTGTCCCCGGAAGCGATGCGCCGGCTGGAGGCCTTCGACTGGCCCGGCAACGCCCGCCAGCTGTTCAACTGCCTCGAGTACGCGGTGGTGCAGTCCGATGGCGCCCTGATCCCGCCCGAAAGCCTGCCGCCGGAACTGGCCGCGCTCTCTGCCGCCGCCCCGGCGGCGGACAGCGCACCGATCCGCCCCCCGCCCGCCAAACCCCTGACCCGCTATTACGCGCCGCCGCCGTCCGCGGACGAGGAGCGCGCCGCGATCCGCGACGCCCTCCGCGCCGCCGGCGGCAACAAGGCCGAAGCCGCACGCCGTCTGGGCATTTCGCGCACCACGCTGTGGAAGCGGCTGGCCCGCTACCCCGAGCTCGATTCCGCGCGCTGAGTTGCTCGTTCCGGGCCGGTCGTTCCAGGCCGTCGGTCCGGGCCGGCCGCAGCGCGCCGGAGCGGATCGCTCAGGCCGGCTGCCCGTCGGCGCCGCGCCCGGGAGCGGCGCACGGCGGACGCCGGCCGGCGAACAGCCCGCCCAGCCAGAAGGCGAACAGCAGCAGCGCGAGCCCGATCATCCACCAGCCGACGCGCGCCTGCTCATCGACCCGGTAGGTGTTGCACACCCGCAGCGGGGCGGCGAGGTACAGCCAGCCGGTGAACCCGAGCATGCTGATCAGGTTGGTCCAGATGAAGCCCCGGCCGATCAGGCCGAGCCGCTCCCAGGCGAGTGCGAGCGGCAGGCCGACGAGCAGCGGCAGGCTGGAGAACTTGGCGAGCGCGGCAAGCGGATCGAGCACCGCCGCATCCAGCGCCCGCGGCAGCATCCAGTAGGTGGACGCAAACACGGCAGCGAGCAGGCAGGCGAGCGGCCCGCCCAGCGCCGCCCGCAGCGCGGCCCGGCGCGGCGCCGGCAGCAGCAGGCCGGCGCACACCCCGAGTGCGGCCAGCAGCGGGATCTGGATCAGCATGTGGCCGACCATCGACGCTTCCAGCCAGGCGCGTGCCGGCGGCAGGGCGAGCGCCAGATAGACGGCGGCGAGCGCGACCGCCGCCGGCTTGCGGGGAATGCGCCACGAACTCACAGCCGGATTTACAGCCGGATTTACAGCCGGACTCACAGCCGGGCTCCGAGCGCGGCGACGAACGGCGCCACCGCGTCGAGGTCGCGGATCTCCTCGAGCCGGCCGTCGCGGCCGACGAGGTGCAGCGCGGCGTTGTGCTCGAAACCCCCGAACGCATCGGGAATCACGACGACGCCGAACGCGGCGAGCAGCGCGCGCAGGCCGTCGGCATCGGCCGGGCGCGCGATCCGCCAGTGCCCGCCGTCCGCACCGAAGCGGCGACCGTAGTCGCGCAGGCGGGCGGGCGCGTCGTGCCCCGGATCGAAGCTGATGCTCAGCAGCGCGAACTCACGCCCGAGGGCAGCGGCCGGCACCTGGTCGCGGATCTGCCTGAAGGCGGTGCCCAGGCTGTAGCAGATCGTCTCGCAGCGAGTGTAGATGAACTCCACCGCGAGCAGCCGCCCGCGGTAGTCCTGCAGCGTGAACCGCCGGCCGTCCTGGTCTTCGAGGGCGACGGCCGGCAGCGGGCGCGGATTTTCCAGCACGCTCAGGCGGCGCGCCGCCTCGCTGGTGAAGGCAGTGAAGCCGTCGCTGCCCCACCACAGGGTGGCGGTCCCGAGCGCGGCGACCCCCACCGCGGCAGCGAAATTCCGCGCCCCGGACTTCATACCGTGACCACTCCGGCCGGCACGCTCGCCCGCATGTGGCTGCTGCCGGCATGGCCCAGGCGGGCCAGGAAGCGCAGCACGAAGACCAGCGCCGCGGCGATGATCAGCGCCGCGAACAACGAGCCGGCGCGGTCGTACGGCACCCATTCAGGCAGATGCTCGGCGTAGCGGCGGGCAACGCTTTCCTTGCCCGAATAAAGGAAGGTCAGCGTGAACCCGAGCGAACCGACCAGATAGGCCCAGTAGGCGAGGCGATCGAGGGCCGACTCGGCCGCACCCGCACCCGCCCCATCCTTCGCCGGCTTGGTCAGGTAGTACATGAAGCCGAACAGCATCGACACCATGCCGAGCAGCAGGTAGGTGTGGAAATGCCCCGGCACCCACAGGGTGTTGTGCATCACGTAGTTGACCCGGATCGTGCCGTCGATGAAGGCCGGCATCGCCCCCGCCGCCCACCCCAGCATCGACAGGAACAGCAGCCGCGTGCCCATGTCCCAGCGGATCCCCGAGCGGTACACGATCATCAGCGCGCCGTAGCCGGTCACCACCAGGATCGGCACCGTGTTCAGGTAGCCGATGATGTGGCCCACCATCAGCATCCACTTCGGGAAGCCGAAATCCATCAGCAGGTGGTGCGGGAAGATGAACATCACCATCAGCGTCGACGCCGTCCACGAGGCGAGGAAGACCTTGTTCGACTTCCACGGCCGGCGCGTGTAGCGCGGCAGGATCTCGTACACCGCGATCACCGCCATGTAGATGGTGGCGTTGATGAAGACGTGACCAAAGAAGTAGATCATGCCCTTCGCCAGCAGCGGATCGATGGCGAACCCGGGCGCGTAGAGATTGACCAGCATCATCGCCAGGATGCTGGCGCCGACGACCAGGCCGACGACGTTGACGATGGTCACCATTGCGCTCGCGACCACGGTCGGCGGCGGGGCGTTGCCGTCGTCGGTGCCGAACAGCTGGGGCCAGCCCAGGGCGCGGGCGAAGCTGCCGTAGCGGGCGATGAGCGCGCGCGCGATGTCGAGGTGGAAGAGCAGGAAGCCGGTGCCGATGACCAGCATCCCGGCGAGGAACAGCGCCGCCGCCCCGGTGCTCCACAAGCCCATCGAATGGCTGGGCAGCGGATACAGGAAGGTCCACGCGGCGTGGAAATTGCCCAGGAAGACGCTGCCCAGGACCATCGCCACCCCGATCAGGAACAGCACCAGATTGACCAGCAGCAGGCGCGCCGAGAGCGCGACGTAGTGGCCGAGGAAATGCCACATCACCGCCGCACCGCCGATGCCGGCAATCCCGACCATGCCGGCGCCATGGACGGTCATGAGCTGGTAGAACCCGTTCGGGCCGAGCTCGATCAGCTCCCCCTGCTCCAGCCGCATCAACAGGCCGAACACCATCAGCAGCAGCAGGACCGCCGCCGCGGTCACCAGGTAGGCGAGCACGCCGGCCTTCGCGCCGTGGTCCGGCGCGGGATGATAGTTGTAGGCTGCCATCGCTCAGCTCCTTTCTTCGACGGTAAATTCGGCGAACATGTTGTGGTGGCCGAGGCCGCAGTACTCAAGGCACAGCACGCGGTAGGTGCCGGGCCGGGTAAAGGTGTGGCGCAAGGTGTTGGTGAGCCCGGGCATCGCCTGCACCTGGGCGACGATCTTCAGTTCTTCGTCGTAGATCGCGAAGCCGTGGTTGATGTCGGCGCTGCGGACGCGGAACTCCACCGGCCGGCCGGCCTCGATGCGCTCCTCGCTCAGTTCCCAACGCCACATGTAGCCAGTGGCGTCGACCACCTGGGCCTCGCCGCCGGCCTGCGCGGGGCGGACCGCGTCATACGGCAGGTCGCTCAGGGTGAGCACCATCGGCACCCCGAACACCGCCACCAGCCCCCAGAACAAGCGCGCCCGCAAACGGTAGGCGCGCTGTTGCAGCGGGGCGTAATTCTCTTCGCGCGCGCCCGAATTGAGCAGCACGAAGCCCCAGCCGAGGCCGACCACGGCCATCAGCACCAGCGAGATGATCCAGACAATGTCTTGCAGCATGTTTTCTCCCCTTTCCTCGATTTCAGGCGTGGTCCCGCCACGCGCCCCGCTCACTGCCCCGGTGGCGCCCGCTCGCCGGGCGGCGAGCGGAGTGCACCGATCCGGGCCGGCCTGGCGGGATCGCGGGCCGGGTGGCGCGTGGCGCCATCACCGGCCTGGTCCGGCACTCAGTGCCCGGGCGCATACATCGCCTCGAACACCTTCACCGAATCCGGCGTCGGGACATATTCGTAGGCCTGGTAGCGGCCCTTGACGAGCACCGCCTGGCCCGGCGCGACGAAGTACTCGGCGATATCGTTGCCGTCGGGATTGCCTTCGGAAACCACGCCGTGGCCGGTGCGGACGAGCACTTTCAGGGTGGTCTGCCCCTGGTTGGTCAGTTCCACCAGGCGCTCGGCGCCGAGCGTGACGATTGCCTCGGAAGTCACGATCTTGGCCTGGGCCGGCGCAGCGGCGGCGATGGCGAGGACGAGCGCGGGGATGGTCAGGAATTGCTTTTTCATTGTGAGCCTCTCTAAGTTTGTCGATAAGCAGCGCACCATGCACTGCTTACATCACCTTATGAGGCAAATTCCGTACCACTTTTGCAACTTGCTGTTTTTATTGAAAACAAAATTCACCGCGGGGAAGTGCGACCGTTTACTACGGCCGTTACGTCCATTATGAACGTTCATATTTCGTCCGCAATGAACATCCGTTACGCTGCGCCTACCGTCCCGGAAGATCCTTGTCCGCCTGCCAGCGCACCCGCCCCTGGCCGGCCTCGTTCAGGCGTGCCACCAGCGCTGCGGCCGCATCCTCGGCCAGGCTGAAGCACAGCTCGACTTCGGCCCCGTGCACCACCTCCAGCCCCTGCGCACCGGCGGCATCGAGCTCGCGCCGCAGCAGGCCTTCGAGCGCATAGGGAATGACGCAGCACAGCGTCTTGAGGCGCACGATCGGCACTTTTTCGGCCTGCAGCAGGGCCTGCGCCACCGCGTCGGTATACGCGCGCACGAGGCCGCCGGCCCCCAGCTTGACCCCGCCGAAGTAACGCACCACGGTGGCGAGCACGCCTTCGAGGTCCTTATGGCGGAGCACGTCGAGCATCGGCCGCCCGGCGGTGCCGCTCGGCTCGCCGTCATCGACCGCCGCCGACTGGCCGCCGGCGAGCAGCGCCCAGCACACGTGGCGCGCGCCCGGATGCTGCGCCCACAGCGCGGCCACCACCTTCTGCGCCCCGGCGCGGTCGGCCATCGGCTGCACGCAGCCGATGAAGCGGCTTTTCTTGATGATCAGTTCGCTATGGACGGGGGCGGCGAGCGTGAGCGGCATGGGGCGGGATTGTAGAGCAAGGGCGGGCAGGCTTCGCCAGCCCCCTCACACGGCAGGATAGGCGGTGACCAGCCGCGGACAGGCGGCACCCTTGCGCAACTCCCACACGGTGCGGATGCACGGCGCCGAGTCGTCCGGCATCGGTACCCGGCAGTCGATCTGAAACAGCCGCGCGCGCCCCTGCGGATCATCGCGCACGCCGACGACCGGATTACGCCGCGCGTGCTCGATCAGGATATTCGCGAAGGTTTCCCAGGCATCCGCACGCGCGCCGCGGGCAAGGAAGAAGCGCGCCTTCGGCCCGCCGTCCGGATGTGCGGTCGCGAGCAGGTAATCGAGCACCTTGCGGCGTTCGACCTGCGCACACTCCACCCCCGGCAACATCTCGGCGGCCATCCTCACGACACCCGGCGCAGCACGGCCGCAGCAGCGAAGACGACACCCATCGGGCCGGCCATCGCCCCGAATTCGACCGCATAGGCCGCACCACCGTCGTACACCGACACCACCGTGCCTTCGCTGCCCGCAGGCACCACACCACCGTCGAAACCGATGTCGACCCGCGCGACCACCCGGGCATGCTCCGGAATCGCGCACTCGCCAGCACCGATACAGGTACGCAACTGCTCGGCCACACCCCGCCCCTGTGCATCACGCTCGACCGCGAGCAGGAACAGGTTGCCGCTCAAACCCGCCCACAACTCGCCCACGCGCTGCTTTTCCACCGCGTCGTCCGAACTCTTGTAGCCCTCGCCCTTGTACTCGACTACCAGCAGGCGGCCGTCCTCGAGTTCGGCGACGAAGTCGGGGTAGAAGCGGTCGCTCGCGGTCGGTAGCCAGAACGAGAACTCCGGAAAGCGCGGCAGGTTGCGCACCCAGTGCCGCACCTCGGCCAGGCCATCGAGCGCGACCGCGCAGTGGTATTCGTGGTCGCTCTGGCGCGCCGCAGCCTCCTGCAGATCACCGACCACGCCGTAGTAGTGCTTGGCGAAGCGGTAACGCCCGGTGTAATACGGCGGGCGCGCCGGATACAGCCCACGGCCGAACACGAACACGTACTCGGCGCTGATGCAGGCCGGGGTCTCGAAACCGGTCAATACGCGCTGCAGGCCCTGGCGCTGGGCGTGCTCGCGCAGCACGCGCAAGCGTTCGGCGAGCGCATCGGCGAGCCGGTTGCGATGGCGCACCAGGGCGGTCAGCGTATGGCCTTCGTGGCGCTCCAGCCAGCGCAGCACGCGAACGAGCCAGGCGAGCATCTGCGGTTGCGGCGTACCCGGCTCGCGCAGGCGAGCGTCCAGCCAGTGCAGCAGGTCGGTCTCGCTCACCGTGGTCGGCACCAGATCCAGATTCACCGCGTAGCCGGCGCGTTCCTGTTCGATGCGCAGACGCCCGCGATCCAGATCCACCAGGTAGGCACCCGGCGCCTCGTCCGGGTGGAATCCGGGAAGTTCCGGCGGCTGCTCGGCCAGCGCGAAGCCGGCCAGATCGAGCAGCGTCTCGCGCTCGGCCAGTTCCAGCTCGCCTTGCGCATCGCGCACGCACAGCAGGGGCAGCGGGCGGAAGGCAACGCCGCGCTGCGAAGGCGAAGTGAATGCGCGGTGGCGAAGTTCGAAGCGGTCGAGCTCGTGCATCAACGCCTCGCGCGCCTTGCGCTCGGGCAACGCGCCAACCAGGGCGGCACGCAGCTCGGGCGGTGGCGGGGCATCGAGGCAGACGCGCAGATCACCATCGGGCCGCGTCTCGATGCGCAGCGCCGGCATCGCCGCCCCCCCATCGAGCGCGAACAGGCCGGCCGCCGCGGCCGCCGGTAGCACCAGCTCCAGCGCGGGCAAGGCGGGTGCGGACGGTTCGCCCTCCGCGCCCGCATCGCCAAACAGCGGCAAGCTGGTCGGGAACACCGCCTGCACCGCCTCCAGCTCCTCGAAGCCCATCGCCACCAGGCGGTCGGCGAGCTCCCCGGCCACGCGCGCGCTCTGCGTACTCGCCAGATGAGCGTAGGCGCGGTTGAGCAGTTCGCTGCGCCGCCGCTTCGCGTAGGGCATGCGCAGCACGCGGCCGAGCAGCTGCTCCATGTCGCGGCTCGAGCCGACGTTCTGCAGGCTGCAGAACACATAGGCGAAGGAGCAGTCCCACCCCTCCTTGAGCGCCTCGACGGTGATCACCACCTCCACCGGGCAGGCGGGATCGAACAGGTTCACGCCGTCCAGTTCGCGCTGCGTGCCGGTGGCGACCGCGATGCGCTCGGGGGCGACGTGCTCCTGCGTGATCAGATGTTCGCGCAGGCGCTCGACGGTGATCTCGCCGCGCTTGTCCTCGGCCTGCAGCAACAGGATCGGGCGCAGGTAATCGCCGCCCGCGGCCAGCTCGCGCGCGGCCTCCTCGGCGAGCCGGGTGCGGGTCAGCAGCGCATCACGTACCGCCTCCTCCCAGTTGGGATGGGCGCTGAGCACGATCGGCAGCTTGATCATCTCCTCGGCCTTCAGCTCCTCGGCCGAGACGTGATAGAGCACGTTGCTGCGGTGGCGGCCTTGGCGCACCGGCGTGGCGGTCATCTCGATCAGCGCCGCCGGGCGCAGGCGGGCGAAGCTGTCGTAGCTCAGCGGCGTGCGTGCGTTGTGCGCCTCGTCGATGATCACCACCGGGCGGTGCCAGTACATCAGGTTGGCGAAGCTGCGCTTGACCTTGCCCAGGTCGCCACACCCCAGGTAGGGCTGGGCCTCGAGATCGCGCTCGCCCACGCGCTCGAAGCCGGGCAGCTCGGGCGCACGCTCGAAGTGCGGCTCGAAGGCCTCCTTGTAGGCATAGACGTCGCGCCCCGAGGTGTCGTCCACGCGCAGGGCCTGCAGCGTGCCGACGATCACCAGCGCACGCGCGCCGATGTCCTGCGGGCGGATCTGGTCGCTGTCGGCGATGTCGAGCACGCGCACGCCATCCACGCCGAAATGCGCCTCCAGCGCCTCACGGTAGGGGTGGCCGGGGGTCTTCAGGGCGACAAGCGTCTGCTGGCGGATCACGTTGGTCGGCACCAGCCACAGCGCCAGCGGGCGGTCCTGCCCGGTGTAGTGGCGGGCCGCGGCGGCGAGCGCGTGCGCGCCGAGCAGGGTCTTGCCGCCGCCGGTGGGAATGCGCACGCACACGTAGGGTGTGGCCCCTTCGTCGCTGACGAAACCTTGCGCCAGATAGGGCGGGATCGTCTCCGCCGCGTGCTCCTGTTCAAGCAGGGTCTGGCGGAAGGCGGCGTCGAGCGCGGCCTCGTCGCGCGCGCCGCGGGCCAGGGTGAAGAAGCGCGCGAGCGCGGCGAGCGCCTCGCGCTGATAACGCTTGAGCGTCAGCGCCATGCCGGAGCCTCCTGCCGCGCGCGGATGTCATAGGGAATCTGGCGGAAATCGATACCGAGTGCACGGCGACGCAGCTCGGACAGGCGGCAGGCCTCGCCGAACACCACCCGCGGCGTCCCCGCCGCTACCCCGGCGCGTTCGGCCGTCTCGTCGAGCAGCGCCGCCACCGCCGAGGTCAGCACGTTGCCGCCCTGCGGCCGGCGGTCGCCGAGCACGCCGTTGAAGAGCAGGAAGTAGGCGCGCCCCTCGTGCACACCCAGCAGCGGCGAGACCGGCTGCGCGTCGACGAGCTCGGGCCGCCACGGCGTGCGCGTCTCCTGGTACCAGATCCACGCCGCCAGGGTGGTGAAGCCGATCTGCGGATCGACCTGGCCGTCGGGCAGGAACACCGGCGCGCCGAGGCGGGCAAAGCGCACCCCGCCGCCGCCCTGCCAGTCCACCGCCCTGGAGATCCCGCCCTGCTCTCCCGCGATCACCTTCTGCAGCCGCGGCAGGCAGTGGGTGCGCGCGTGCTCGCCCATCTCGATGCCGATGTAGCGCCGGCCCATCTTGTGCGCGACCGCGGCGGTCGTGCCCGAGCCGAGGAAGCTGTCGAGCACGAGGTCGCCGGGGTCAGTGGCGATGTGGAGAATGCGTTCGATCAAGCGCTCGGGTTTGGGAGTACCGAAGACTTCCGAACCAAACAGCCCGATCCCCTCCCGCTTGGCGTCCTGTGTATGCCCTACCTCGTCGTAATGCCACCAAGTCTGCGGCACAACTCCCTGCTTCACTTCCGAAAGAAACCGCTTGATCGCTGGCACGTTGTTTCCGTCCTTCCCCCACCAAATCCGGTTGTCGCGATCAAGTTCCTGCAACTTCTCCTTCGAAACTCGCCAGTACGTTCCCGGTGGGGGCCCCGACAATTCTCTCCCCGACGGGCAAGTGATGGAGTAAATGCCAAGGCTGTACGGGTTTCGAGCCGACAAGTCACCAGGTTTCCAAGGTCCGCGGGGGTCGCTGTCGGGATTACGGTAAGCCTTGTCCTGTTTCTCCGTCCGCGGCATTGGATTCGGCGTCCAAGCCTCGCCGTTCTTCGCATACACCAGTAAGTAATCGTGGTCTTCGGAGAAGTGGCGAGCACTCGACTTGGGTGAGTAGTTCTTCCGCCAAATCACCGTCGTCACAAAATTCCCCCGCCCGAACACCTCGTCCATCAACACCTTCAGGTAGTGCCCCTCGTTGTCGTCGATCGACACCCAGATGCTGCCGTCCTCGGCGAGCAGTTCGCGCAGCAGTTCCAGCCGCGGCGCCATCAGCGACAGCCACTGGCTGTGCTCGAGGTTGTCGTCGTAATGCTCGAAGGCGGAGCGGGTGTTGTAGGGCGGATCGATGTAGATGCACTTGACCCGCCCAGCATGGAAGGGGAGCAGCGCCTTGAGCGCCGCGAGGTTATCGCCCTGGATCAGCCAGTTGTCGGCCGCGGGCTCGCCGTGCACGGCTTCGATGTCGAGCAGATGGTAGGGCACGGCGGCGGCGGCCTGCAGGGCCTGGCGCTTGTTCAGCCAGTCGAGGATGGGCATGGGCGGAAAGTGTTCGCGTCAATGTTGATGTCATTGTAGCCGCAGCCGGCGGCGGCGCGGAGTGCACCAGCGCAGGTGCCGCGCAAGGCCGACGGGCGAGGATAGCGCATCGCGCCCCCACTTCGACGGCACGGCGGTGAACAATGCCCCTGCAGCGGCGGGAATCAGGTTTAATCCGGCTTGCCGCCGCAGGTTCGCCCGCGCGGACCACTCCACCAACGAACCCCGCTTTCTGCAGCCCATGACCGAAACCAACGCTTCCACCCCGCACGTCATCGATCCGCTCGGGGCGATGAGCCGCATCTTCGACAGTGGCGTCGGCGTGATTCTCGAATCGAACGACTTCTCCACCCTGCTCGCCCACCTGCAGCAGGCCCTGCGCCCGCTCGCCGCAGCCTTCGCCGCCGAGGACGAAGAAGCCACGCCGGGCGACGTGGAGCGCGCCGCCCGCGGCCTGGCCACCCACATCGCGTTCGAACTGTGGAACACGACCCCGATCCCGGACAACCACTTCCGCCCGCGCAAGCTCGCCCGCCCCGAACGCAACGCCCCCTGCCCCTGCGGCTCCGGGCACAAGTACAAGCAGTGCTGCGGCGCGGTCGACACCCCGCCGCTGCTCCTGCCGCCCGACGAGATGCTGGCGCGCGTGCTCGGCCATCTGCCCAGGGAAGGCCTCGCCGACGTCGGCGCACCGCCGCAGGTGCTCGGCCTGGTCGCCGAACGCTGGTTCGACGAACGTCGCTTCGATGACGTCGTCGCCTTGCTCGAACCGCTCTTCGCCGACCCGGCGAAGCTCGACGAGCGTGCCGAACACGCGGCCAATATCCTGCTGAACAGCTACCTCACCCTGCAGCGGTGCGAACAGCGTGATGCGCTGCTCGCCCGCCTGGAGAAGGCTCCGGACCGGATCTTGCGCAGCACCGCCCTGCAGCGCGCGGCAACGATCCGTTCCGACTGCGGCGACTCCGCCGGCGCCTGGCAGGCATTCAAGGAAGCGCAGCGCCTCACCCCGGATGACCCGACGCTGTCGCATCTCGAAGTGCTGCTGCTGCTGGCCGAAGGCCGGCGCGACGAAGCGCGCGCACGCGTCGAGTTTTGGTCCGCCCGGCTTGCGCGCGACTCCGACTACGACCACCGCCCCCTGATCGAGGCCTTGCACGCGCTGGTCGAGGGCGATGCGATCGGCGACCTGCTCGACGAACTTCCCCGGGACTACCCCGAACGCCGCCTGCTGCTGCATATCGCCCTGGAGGATATCGAGCCGCCGATCTGGCGCCGCCTCGAGGTCGAGAACACGCTGAGCTTCGCCGCGCTCCACCACCTGATCCAGACCGCGATGGGCTGGGAGGATGCCCACCTGCACGAATTCGAGGTCGGCGGCTACCGCATCGGCAATACCGCCGAATACGACCACTCCTTCGGCGAAACCGTCCTGCCCGGCGAAGAAGTCGAACTCGGCCAGGTGATCGGCCGGCGCAGAAGCTTCACCTATGTGTACGATTTCGGCGACGACTGGCGCCATCGGATCACGATCGAAAAACGCCTGCCGAGCGACCCCCTGCGCAGGCCGGCCGCCCTGATCGACGGCGCGCGCGCCTGCCCGCCGGAAGATTGCGGCGGCGTTTACGGCTACGACCGCATCCTCGAAGCGAAGCGCACCCCGCGCAGCGCCGAGAGCCGCGAACTGCTCCAGTGGCTCGGCCCGTACCAGCCCGAGACCTTCAAGCTCGCCACTCATCAGAAGCGGGTCGACGCCCTGTTCAAGCGCATCCGCTGAAGCCCGCTATGGCCCGCACCCACCCCGAAGGCTGGCGCCTGCTTCCCGCCGAAGGCGCGCGCGGGCGCGCACTCGCCACCCTCGCCCGCCTCGCCGCGGCGCTGCCCGACGACAGCACGATCTATCACGGCCTGCACTGGACGCGCGCCGAGGGCGACACGGCGGTGTTCGGCGCGGTCGATTTCGCCGTCGTCGGCGCGGGCGGGCGGGTGCTGCTGATCGAGCAGCACGCCGGCTTTCTCGACGAAACCGCCGCCGGCCTGGTGCCCCCCGGGCGGCGGCGCACGCACAGCATCAGCGTGGCGCTGGCACGCAACGCCGACGCCTTGCGCACCCGCCTGCGCCCGCTGCTCGGCGGTGCCGAACCGGTGCTCGACGTGCTGCTGCACTGCCCCGACCACACCGTGCGCCAGCCGGGCACCGCCGGGCTCGATCCGGCCCGGATCGTCGACGCCGCCCACCGCGACGCCTTGCCCGAACGCGTCGCCGCGCTGACCCGGCCGCAGGACGGCGACCCGGTGCTCGACCCCGCCCAGCGCCAGGCCCTGCACCGCTTCTTCGCCGATCTGCTGGAGCTGGTGCCCGACGTGCAGGCCTACGCCGGCCAGGCCGACGCGCTCACCACCCGGCTCGCCGGCGGGCTCACCGAATGGGCGCGCCGGATCACGCTCGCGCCGCACCGCCTGCGGGTGACCGCCACCGCCGGCAGCGGCAAGACCCAGCTCGCGCTGGCCGCCTACACCGACGCCCTCGCCGCCGGCCGGCGGCCGCTCTACGTGTGCTACAACCGCCCGCTCGCCGACCACTTCGCGCGCATCGCCCCGCCCGGCGGCGAAGTGGCGACCTACCACCAGCTCTGCGACCGCCGCCTGCGCGACGCCGGGCGCAAGCCGGCGTTCGGCGCGCCCGGCGCCTTCCGCCGCATGGAAGCCGACTTCGCCGCGCTGGCGCAAGAACAGCCCGATCCTGCCTGGCTGTTCGACGAGCTGATCGTCGACGAGGGCCAGGACTTCACCGAAACCTGGCGCGATGCCCTGCTCGCGCTGCTCCGGCCCGGCGGCCGCGCCTGGTGGCTGGAAGACCCGCTGCAGAACCTCTACGGCCGCCCGCCGGTGGCGCTGCCGGGCTGGGCGGGGCTGAGCGCCGACACCAATTACCGCACGCCGGCGGACGTGCTTGCCCTGCTCAACGCCTGCCTGCCGCTGCCCGCGCCGGTGCGCGCCGGCAGCCCGGTGGCCGACAGCGCGCCCGAAGTGCTCGCCTGGCGGGACGAAGCCGGGCTGATGGAGGCCACCAAGCGCGCGATCACCCGCGCCCTGGGTCTCGGCTTCCGCCGCGAGGAGATCGTGCTGCTGACGTTCCGCGGCCGCGAGCACTCGCGCTTCACCGCGCTCGCGCAGCTCGGCCCGCATCGCCTGCGCGCCTTCACCGGGCGCTACGACCTCCTCGGCGAGCCCGAGCACTCGCCGGGCGAGTTGCGGATCGACTCGGTGTACCGCTTCAAGGGCCAGTCCGCGCCCTGCATCCTGTTCACCGAAATCGACTTCGAGGCGATCGACGAGCTCACCCTGCGCAAGCTCTTCGTCGGCGCCACGCGGGCGACGCTGAAGCTGATCCTGATCGCATCGGAGCGCGCCGCTGCCCGGCTCACGCCGGACGCCGCCGCAGCAGCTAAGATGGAAGCATCGGAACTCCCGCAGCGAGGCCCATCATGAGCAACAAGCACCGCAATGTCCTGGAGGCGCTGTTCCGCGAGCCGCCGCCGGCCGGCATCCAGTGGCGCGAGGTCGAATCCCTGCTCCACCACCTCGGCGCCGTCGTCGAGGCCGGCCACGGCGCGCGCTTTCGCGTCGTCCTCAACCGCCACGAGTTCCTCCTCCACCACCCCCATCACGGCAACGAGTTCAACCGCCAGGCAGTCAAGCAGCTGCGCGAGTTCCTCGCCGACGCCGGAGTCACGCCCGCGCGCTATGACGCCGAGCGCGCGCACGAGACCGGTTCCTGAGCACGGCGGGAGGAGCGTCCGATGGCGACCGCGCGGGACCCGCTCACCGTCTATTACGACGGCGCCTGCCCGCGTTGCGTGCGCGACCGGGCGCGCTACGAGCGGCTTGCCGGCGAGCACGCCGCAGACACCTGCTGGGTGGACATCAGCGGCCGCGACGACGAGCTGCGCCGCCGCGGCATCGACCCGCACGCGGCGCTGCGGGAGCTGCACGTGGCCGGCGCCGACGGCCGCATCCACCGCGAACTCGATGCCTACATCGTGCTGATGGCGCGCACGCCGCGGCTGCGCCCGCTGGCCTGGCTGATCGGCCTGCCGGTGATCCGCCCGCTGCTGTCGTGGCTGTACCGTACGGCCGTACTCCACCGCCTGCGCGCGAGCGGGCGGCTGTAGGACGGCGGCGGGCGCCCCCCAGCGCAGCCCGGCGCGGCATTTCAGTCCAGCAAGCCGGCGACCGCCTCGACCGCCGCGTCCCGCTCCTCCCCACCCTCACCGGAGCCGCCCGCGCGCACGCTCCACTCCGGGTGGGCGCGCGCGCGCACCAGCGCCGGGGGCAGCGCTCCGCTACGCCAGCGCTGCACCGCGGGATCGGCGCCAGCGGCCGGCGACGGCAGCACGATCGGCGTCATCGCCGCATGCCCCCGCCCTTCGAGCGCCAGCAGCAGCGCGCGCTGGCGCAGCGCGACGAGGCGCAGGATGGCGTCGTCCACGGTGAGCTCGCGCTGCCCCCGCAGTTTCGCCGCGATGCGCTCGCCGTAGTGGCCGAACGCCTGCCACAGGCCACCGGCGACCGCGCCCAGCGCGGCAGCCGCCCCCAGGGTCAGGCCGCCGGCCACCAGGTCGATGCCGAGCCCGGCCGCCGCGCCCGCTGCCGCCCCGGTGCCCAGGCGGATGCCCATCTGGCGCAGGGTCTCGGGGTTGAACAGGTCGTCGTCCCAGCGTCCGTCGGTGAGCGGCAGCTCGCCGGCGCGCGCATCGTCGGCGCGGAAGCGGTACAGGCGCAGCAGCGCATCGACACAGCCCTGCTCACGCGCGCGGACCTCGTCGCGCAGCGCGGTCAGCGCCTGCTGCAGGGCGGCCTCGTCGTCACCGGCGACCGGCTCGCGCCGCGCCGCGAGTTCCACCAGCAGTTCGGCCACCAGCCGGCGGGCGGCGCTGCGGCGCTCGCCGGCCTCGCGCGCACGCGCCTCGATCAGGCGCTGGAGCGCAGCGCGGTGTCCATGGACGAGGGTGGCGAGGGTGTCGAACAGCTCGCGCTCGCCATCGAGCGGCGGCGCCACGGTGTCGAAGCCGAGCACCGCGTGGAGGCCGAGGCGGGCGAGCGCAGCGCGCCAGTCTGCGGCCCGGGTGGCGGGGGCGGCGACGAAGTTGAGCACCGGCAGCAAGGGCCGGGCACAGGCGGCGAGCAGCGCCAGTTCGTCGCGGTGCTTGGGCAGCACCGGGTCGCGCGCATCGACCACGTAGAGCGCAGCGTCGCTCGCCAGCAGCTGGCGCAGCACTTTCGCTTCCTGCTCGAAGCGGGTGCCAGCCTGCGCCGTGGCGAGGAAACGGGCGATGCGCTCGGGGCCGTCGATGCGCTCGCCGGGCGCCGCCAGGCCGTCGATGAATTCGAGCAGGGCGATCGCGTCTTCCATGCCCGGGGTGTCGAACAGGGCGAGCGCCGGGATCCCGTCGGCGATCAGCTGCAGGCCCTCGACATGGCGGGTGGTGCCGGCGGCATCGGACACTTCACCGAAGCCGACGTCGCGCGCCAAGGTGCGCAGCAGCGAAGTCTTGCCGGTATTGGTGTGGCCGACCACGGCCACGCGCAGGATTTCGCCCATGCCGCTCATGCCACTCATGCGTCGTCCGCCTCCGGAGTCTCCAGCCAGGCGCGCACGCCGGCCGCGTCCTCGAACAGCGCCGCCGCATCCAGCCCGATACGGCCGAGCCCCGCACGCCACTGCGCGGTGCGCCCGACCGGCGCGTGCGCGCCGGCGCACAGCCACACCCGCGTCGCCACGGCGCACGCGGCGAGCTCCGCGACCAGGCCGAGCGTACCGCGATCGGGGGTCTGGCGCGCATCGACCGCGACCAGCAGGCGCGCCGGCGGCCGCGCCGCGAGCCGGCCGAGGACGGCGCGGCGCTGCTCACGGCTGTCGAGCCGCCCGCCATCCTCCCAGGCGCCGCGGCCGCGCGTGCCCCCGGCCCCCGCCTCCGCTCCCTCGGCAACGGCCGGCGGCCAGGCGAGGTCGTCGCCGAGCTCGATCGCCACCGCCACCGCAGCGGCCCCGTGGCCGGCCGGCGACGCCGGGCGAGGCGGACAGGGCAGGACCGCAGGCGCGGGGTCGCTGACCCCGATGCGCGCACTGCCGGGCATCAGCACCGCACGCAGGCGGGCATAGCCGGGGCGCGACAGGTCCAGCCGCAGCCGGCCCAGGCCGCGGCGCCACAGCCCGGCACAGCACAGGGCGAGCAGCAGCCGCGGCAGCACGCCATACACCACCATCGCCCCCACCAGCCAGCCCGCCCAGGCCCGCCGGCCCGCCTCGTCGAGCAGCGGCGCCTCGCCGCTGGCCGTCACCATCGCCGCATCCGGCACCGGAAAGCCGAGCAGCGCGGGCAGGGCGCCCACCGCGGCGCTCAGATCGACAAAGCTGCGCGCCGGCAGGATCGTCGTTTCCCACACGAAGCCGTAGCGCCGCGTCGCCAGCAGCAGCAGCACGCCCCCCGTCGCGCCGAGCAGCGCGGCCAGCCACAGCGCATGGCTGGCCGCGCCGATGCCCCAGCCGGCCAGCCGGCCGCGCCCGAGCAGGCCGCCGAGCGCCAGCGGCAGGTCCGCCGCCGTCCGGCTGCGGTCGAAGAAGGCGACCAGGCGCAGCCACACCCATCCAGCGCTGCCGCCGCCGCGGATGCGCCCGCCGCCCCGGCCCTGCAAAGCCATCGCGGCCAGCCACAGCAACAGGCTCAGGGCGTGCACCCCGAGCAAGCCGCCCAGCGTCCACACCACGTTGACCGGCCGCGAGCCGTCGCCGAGCACGCCCGCCGCGGCGCCAAAGCCCAGCACCAGCGCCAGCGCCAGCGCGACCAGCAGCAGCGTCCGGGCGCGCCGCCGCCAGGCGAGGATGGCGGCGCGCCAGCCCTGGCGCGCTCCGAGCCGCTCTGCACGGCACAGGATCCGGCCTTCGAAATCGGGAACCGCAGCGGGAGCCGCAGCGGACGCCGCCGCCGGCTCGGCCGCATCTTCGAGCAGGCCGTGATGTTCTTCATGACGGCGGACGACTTCGGCCAGCCAGCGCGCTTCGAACAGGGACAGGGAAACGGGAGCGGTCAAGACGGTACGGCACAGGACAGGGACGAGGACAACAGGATAACAATGTCCGCCGCCGGGCGCCGGGCCCCATCACTCCGGGCGAGGCAGGCTCGCGCCGCGCTTACTGCCATGACGCATCCGGACGCCAGCTGCCGACCCACGCCGGCAGATCGGCGGCCGGCATCGGGCGGGCGATGCCGTACCCCTGCGCCCGCTCGCACCCCAGGGCCAGCAGCATCGCGCCGTGCTCGGCGGTTTCCACCCCCTCGGCGATCACCGTGCGCCCGAACACCCGCGCCAGGCCGATGACGCCCTCGACGATGGCGCGGTCCTCGGCGTCGGCCAGCATGTCGCGCACGAAACTCTGGTCGATCTTGAGCACCTGCGCCGGCAGGGCCTTGAGATAGGACAGCGAGGAGTAGCCGGTGCCGAAGTCGTCGACCGCGAACGCCACTCCCAGCTCGCGGCACTCGCGGATGAGCGCCGAAACATGCTCCAGATCTTCCAGCGCCGCGGTCTCGACGACTTCGAGCTTGAGCGCATGGCGGGGCAGCTGCGGGCAGGTGTCCAGATGCTCGCACAGCCGGGAAACGAAGTCGGTGCGCAGCAGGTGGCGGGCGGCGATGTTGACGCTGACCTGCAGCTCGAGCCCCGCGCGCCGCCAGGCTTCAAGCTGGACGAGCGCGGTCGCGATCACCCAGTCGCCGAGTTCGACGATCAGGTCGCTGTCTTCGATCGCGGGCAGGAACTCGGCCGGCGCCAGCAGCCCGCGCTGCGGATGCTGCCAGCGCACCAGCGCTTCGGCGCCGAGCACGCGCCCGGAGCGCATGTCGACCTGGGGCTGGTAGTGGAGGACGAGTTCGTGGTCGCGCAGGGCCTGGGCAATCCGCGCCTGGCGCTCGGTGCGTTCCCGCACGCAGCGGTCCTGCTCGGTGTCGAAGACGTGGAAGCGGTTGCGCCCCCCCTGCTTGGCCAGGTACATCGCCTGGTCGGCATGGCGCAGCAGGGTGTCGGTATCGGCATCGTCGCGCGGGTACAGTGCGGCGCCCAGGCTGGCCGAAACCGCGACTTCGCTGCCGCCCACCCGCAGCGGCTGCGCCACGGCGGCGAGGACCCGCCGCAGCGCGGTGTCGACCGCGCCGGTGTCGCCCAGCCCCTGCAACAGGAGCACGAACTCGTCGCCGCCGATGCGGGCCACGGTGTCGTCACCGCGCACACAGCCCTTCAGGCGGCGGGCGACCTCGATCAGCACGCCATCCCCTTCCTGGTGGCCGAAGCGGTCGTTGACCGGCTTGAAGCCGTCCAGGTCCAGATAGCAGACCGCGAGCAGGGTGCCGGCGCGGTCGGCCTGGGCCACGGCCTGCCGCATGCGGTCGAAGAGCAACGCACGGTTGGGCAGGCCGGTGAGCAGGTCGTGGCTGGCGATGTAGCGCAGTTCGTCCTGGTGCGCCTTGCGCTGGGTGATGTCGCGCACGAAGACGCCGATTTCCTCATCGCGGCGCAGGCAGGTCGCCGTCACCTCGACTTCGACCAAGCTGCCGTCCTTGCGCCGCCAGTGCGTCTCGAAGCGGTCGTTGCCGGTGGCGAAGATGCGCCGGGCGTGGGCGGCGGCTTCATCCGCAGATTCCAGCGCCTCGAAGCGGCTCATGGGGCTGCCGAGGACTTCCTCGCGGAGGTAGCCGGTGAGCGCGCACACGGCGGCATTGCATTCGCGCACCCGGCCGTCCGCTCCGACGGCGAGAAAACCGTCCATCGCCAGGTTGATGACGCTTGCGTGGCGCTCGATGGCCCGCCTGGTCGCCGAGATATCGGCGATCACGCCGACGAGGCCGCGCTCCACCCCCTGCGCATCGTGAAAGCGGCGCCCGGTCAGATGGCCCCAGAATTCACTGCCATCGGCACGCAGGTAGAGCCGCTCGAGGTCCACCGCAGCGATCTTGCTCGCGAGCAGCGCCCGCATCCGCTCACGCCCGGTGTCACGCTCGGCCGGATGGATATGGTCCACGTACTCGCTGCCGACCAGTTCCGCCAGCGGATGGCCGAACATTTCCGCCATCCGGCGGTTGGCATGGGTGATGACGCCGTCCCGGTCGACGAGGAAGATCGCGACGCTGGCGGTGTCGAGGATGTCGCTCAGCAGCGATTCGCGCTCCCGGAGCGCGATCTCGGCAAGCTTGCGCGCGGTGATGTCGGTGGACACGCCGAGGACGCCGACAACGGCGCCGTCGTCATCGAACAGGGGCTGCTTGACGGTGTCGTAGTAGCGGGTTTCGCCGCTGCAGGCGACGACGTTGCGCTCCTCACCTTCGATCCGGACCGCCTCCTCGACCACCCGGCGGTCGTGGTCGCGCAGGTCGTTGGAGACCGAAAGATCGAAAAAGCGCTCGTCGGTGCTGCCGAGGATGTCTTCCGGCGCGGTGCCGAACAGTTCGGACACCATCCGGTTCACATAGGTGTAACGGCCGTCGCGATCCTTGATGAAGACATGGGCGCCGACATGGTCGAGAGCGCTGCGCAGGCGGAGGATTTCGTCCTCGTTCTGACCCCGGTCTGGATAAGGACAGCTCATAGGCAGGCGACGAAGAAATCGATGGATGGGGTACCACGCTATCAGAATTCGCACCGATGATCGAACCCCGGATGGCGCCCACCGCGGCGCAGGAAAGCCGCGTGCGGGCAAGGAGCGCCGGTGCCCGCGGAGAACTTGATCGAGATCATTCTTCGGCCGGCGGCAAAGGCTAGTCTCCCGGATTCGGACACCCTGTCCTCCTCTCCCCGCCCTTTGCCGAGACGCCATGCGAACCCGACTGAAAACGGCCCTCCTTCCCGTGCTGCTCGCCGCCCTGGGCACCGCCGCCCACGCCGCGGAGCTGTCCTGCCCCGATCTGAAGGAGGCGGTACAGGTCGCCGCCTGCCCGACCGATGCCGAACTCCGCTTTACCTTCATGGGCTATTGCGGCGACAACGCCCGCCTGTACGGCCGCGACGTGCTGACTTGTGCCAGTTTCGAGAATTACCGCGCGGTGAAGAACATCGCGCTGTGGGAATCGGCCGACGGTAGCTTCAGCGGCTATCTGTCGTGCAACGTGCCGCCGGCGCAGATCCGCGCCTCGCAGGCGCTGCGCATGAAAGTGGAGCGCCAGAAGAACCTGACCCGGCTGATCTGCGACTACGACAACGACCACCGCCTCGAACATCGCGGCAAGGCGGCGTGCGCGGTGGAGGCCGCGGACTGCAGCACGGGAGATTGCCGCGCGGTGTGCGAGTGAGCGCCGCCGAGTTGTGATCAGTCCGGCGCCGTCGACGGCGGCCCGATGAAGGCGGCCAGGATCGCGGCCACTTCGTCCTGCGCCAGGTCGCGGACGATGAAGACGAGACGGCTGTGGCGCTTCTCGCCGGGCGGCCACGCCGCCAGGCTGGTAGCGGGATAGACGCTGTGCTGGACACACTGCAGCACCCGCGGCAAGGGATCGCCGGCGACGTCGAGCACGCCCTTGACCCGCAGGATGCGTCCGCCATGGACCTGGAGGAGCAGCGCGAGGGCGTCGGAAAATTCGTACCAGGGCAGCGGCGCATCGTAGCGCAGCACGAAACTGCCCACTCCGGCGTCATGGCGCGGGGTGCGCCCCAGCGCCGCCTCCCCGAGCCAGGCGGTGACGTCCGGCGCCTTGCCGGCGGCATCGTACAGGCCGCAGTCGAACAGTTCGGCGGCCGCCACCACGCCGCCGCACACTTCCACCTGGCGTGCCCCCGGGTTGAGCAGGGCGAGGCGGGTAGCCACCGCCGCGCGCGCCGCCGCATCGGCGAGGTCGCACTTGGTGAGCAGCAGGCGGTCGGCCATCGCCACCTGGCGCACGGCCTCGTTGTGTTCGGCGAGCTGGGCCAGCGCACGGGTCGCATCCACCGCGGCGACCACGCCGTCGATGCGGTAGCGCTCGGCGAGGAAGGGCTCGGCCATCAGGGTGTGGATCAGCGGCGCCGGATCGGCCAGCCCCGTGGTTTCGATCAGCACCCGGCGCAGGCCCTTCAGCTCGCGCCGCAGCGCGCGCATGAACAGCCCTTTCAGCGCCCGCACCAGATCGCCGCGGACGCTGCAGCAGACGCAGCCCGAATCGAGCACGATCAGGGTCTCGTCGACCTTTTCCACCAGGTGGTGGTCGACGGCGACGGCACCGAGCTCGTTGATCAGCACCGCGCAGCCCTCCATCCGCGGCTGGCGCAGCAGGTGGTTGAGCAGCGTGGTCTTGCCCGCACCGAGAAAACCGGTGAGCACGGTGACGGGAATGCGGCGGTCGTCGGGGCGGGAAGCGTCGTCGTTCATGTCCGGGGTCCTGGTAGCGCGCGCAAAGGCCGGATGGGCGGCCCGGCGGAGCGCAGGGCCATTTTCACACTCCGGGCGATGCGCGGCGAGCGCCAGGGTATCAGGCTGCGGCCGGCAGCGCGGCTGCGCCGTCCCCCGCCACGCCGGCGAGGCAGCCGGTGCTGCGGAACAGGTGGCGGTAGAGAAAGCCCTGGACGTGATCGAAGCCGATCGCGGCGGCGAACGCACGCTGCCATTCGTGCTCGATGCCTTCCAGGATCGTCTGCTTGCCGCACTCGCGGGCGAAGGCGACCAGGTGGCGCAGCGCGGCCACGCGCACCGGATCGTCCGGGTGGAGGATCCACGAACGGTCGAACTTGAGGAAATCGACCGCGAGCAGGATCGGCAGCGACAGCATCGTGTGCGGCGCGCCGATGTCGTCGAGGGCGAGTTCGACCGCAGTTCCGGCGAAGGCGGCGACCATCGCGTCGCTCAGATCGGCATCGTTGATGCTGCTGTTCTCGATGATTTCGACCACCACGCCAGGGCGGGCGGCGAGCAGCGCCACCAGCGGGTGGCGCTCGTCGGCGACGGCGACCTGGAAGGCGTCGGGGTCGAGATTGACGAACAGGCGCCCGGCCTCCGGCGGCGCATGGGCGAGCTGCAGGCGCTTCATTTCGTACTCGACCTGGAACAGGCTCAGCGGGCTGCTGTGGAGCGAATCGAACACCTGCTGCGGCGGCAGCATGCCCCCGTGCGCATCATGAAAGCGCGCCAGCGCCTCGTAACCGATGACCGCCCCGTCGACGAGCGAAAGAACGGGTTGGTACTCGACACCGAAACGGCGCTGCTCGATCAGTTCGAGCAGCGCCTGGGCAGGGAGTCGCGGATGCATGCGCACCTCTAGTAATGAGAATGCTTCGCATTTTATACCAGCCGACTACGATCCGCCCGAATTCGACCCCTGCCCGTGCCGATCGCGCTACTGCCAGCCGCCGCCGAGCGCCTTGTACAGTGCGACGCGGCTGGTCGCGTCCGACAAGCGGGTGGCGATCAGCTCCAGCTCGGCGGCGTACAGGCTGCGCTGGGCATCGAGCAGGTTCAGGTAACTGTCCACCCCGCCCCGGTAACGCGCCTCGGACAGCTCGAAGCTGCGCGCCGCCGCCGCCGCCAGCCGGCGCCGGGCGTCGAGCTGCTCGGCCAGGGTGGCACGCTCGGCCAGCGCATCGGCAACCTCGCAGAAGGCGGACTGGATCGCCTTTTCGTATCCGGCAACCTGGATGTCGCGCTGGATCTCGGCTACATCCAGGCTCGCCTGCAGGCGGCCGGCCTCGAAGATCGGCAGGCGGATCTGCGGCACGAAGCTCCACGCCCGCGAGCCGCTCTCGAACAGGCCGTCGAGCGCGGTACTGGCGCTGCCGGCGCTGGCAGTGAGGCTGATGCGCGGGAAGAAGGCGGCGCGCGCCGCGCCGATGCTGGCATTGGCCGCCTGCAGCGCACGTTCGGCCTGCACGATGTCGGGACGGCGGGCAAGCACTTCGGACGGCAGCCCGGCGGGCAGTTCGGCGACCGCGGCGGCGTCCTCGCCGAGGGCCTGCGGCAGCAGTGCGGTCGGCACCGCGGCGCCGACGACGAGGGCGAGCGCGTTTTCGTCCTGCGCGACCTGCGCCGTGTAGCGCGCGACGTCGGCGCGCGCGCCCTGGAGCAGGGTCTCGGCCTGCTGCAGGTCGAGCGCCGACACTGCGCCGAGGTCGAAGCTGCGCCGGGTCAGCTCGTAGGACTTCTGCCGGGTCTCGAAAGTGCTGCGCGCCAGCGCCAGGCGCTCGCGGTCGGCACCCAGGCGCAGCCAGGCGCCGGCGACCTCGGCGACGAGGCTGATCTGCGCGCTGCGGCGGGCCTCCTCGGTGCCGAGGTAGGTCTGCAAGGCCTGCTCCTCGAGGCTGCGCACGCGGCCGAAGAAGTCGAGCTCGTAGGCAGCGAAGCCGAGGCTGGCGCTGTACTGGCGGCTCACGGTCGATTCGCCGCCGGCGTTGAACGCGCCCGGCGCGCGCTGCGCGTTCTGGCCGCCGCTCAGCGCGATCGAGGGGAACAGGTCGGCGCGCTGGATGCCGTACTGGGCACGTGCGCGTTCGATGGCGAGGGCGGCGACGCGCAGGTCGCGGTTGTTCTCCAGCGCGAGCGCGATCAGCTGGCGCAGGCGCGGATCGGCGAAGTAGTCGCGCCAGGCGATGGCATCGGCCGCGGGCGCGGCCGGAGCGGCTGCCGGCGCCTGCGGGAAGCTCGCCGGCACCGGCGCCGCCGGGCGCTCGTAGGCGGGAATCAGCGTGCAGGCGCCGAGCGTGGCGGCGGCGAAGGCCAGCCCCAGGGCGCGCAACGCGCGGCGCGCGCCGGGCACCGTGACGAGCGCCCGCCCGCTGGGCGCGCGCGCCGCCGCCGGCGCGGAGACGGCGGATTGTGCAGCGAAGTCATTCATTTCAACGTCCCTCCTGGGCGGCCGGCGCGGCGGCCTCTTTCCTCGGCTTGTCCGGGAAAACGCGCTTGATCGCGACGTAGAACAGCGGCACGAAGAAGATCCCGAGCGCGGTCGCAGCGATGGTGCCGCCGAGCACGCCGGTGCCGATTGCGTTCTGGCTGCCGGCGCCGGCACCGGTGGCGATCGCCAGCGGCAGCACGCCGAAGCCGAAGGCGAGCGAAGTCATCAGGATCGGGCGCAGGCGCATGCGCACCGCGGCGAGGGTGGCGGCGACCAGATCCTTGCCTTCTTCCATCTGCGCCTTGGCGAACTCCACGATCAGGATCGCGTTCTTCGACGACAGGCCGATGGTGGCGAGCAGGCCGACCTGGAAGTAGATGTCGTTCGACATTCCGCGCCCGGTGGCGGCGAGCAGCGCGCCGAGCACACCGAGCGGCACCACCAGCATCACCGCGAACGGCACCGACCAGCTCTCGTACAGCGCCGCCAGGCACAGGAACACCACCAGCAGCGACAGCGCGTACAGCGCCGGCGCCTGCGAGCCGCTGCGCCGTTCCTCGTAGGACGTGCCGGACCAGTCGTAGCCGATGCCGGCGGGCAGCTTCGCCATGATCTCCTCCACCGCCGCCATCGCCTCGCCCGAGGACAGTCCGGGCGCGGCCTGGCCGAGGATCTCCATCGACGGCTGGCCGTTGAAGCGCTCCAGGCGCGGCGAGCCGTAGGTCCAGTGCGCAGTGGCGAAGGCCGAGAACGGCACCATCCCGCCCGCCTTGTTGCGCACGTACCACTTGCCGAGGTCCTCCGGGGTCATCCGCGCCGGAGCATCGCCCTGCAGATAGACCTTCTTGATCCGGCCGCGGTCGAGGAAGTCGTTGATGTAGCTGCCGCCCCAGGCGGTCGACAAGGTGTCGTTGATGTCGGCGATCGACAGCCCGAGCGCGCCGGCCTTGGCGTGGTCGATGTCGAGCTTGAGCTCGGGCATGTCCTCCTGGCCGTTGGGGCGCACCCCGACCAGGCGCTTGTCCTGCGCCGCCATGCCGAGGAACTGGTTGCGCGCGCCGAGCAGGGCGTCGTGGCCGAGGCCGGAGCGGTCCTGCATCTGCACGGTGAAGCCGCCCGAGGTGCCAAGCTCGATCACCGCCGGCGGCACGAAGGCGAACACCATCGCCTCGCGGATCTGGGCGAACGCGCCCATCGCCCGCCCGGCGACCGACTTCACGTCCAGCCCCGGCGCCTGGCGCTCGTCCCAGTGCTTGAGATTGACGAAGCCGATGCCCATGTGCTGGCCGCTGCCACCGAAGCTGAACCCGGCGACGGTAAACAGCGCGCGCACGGTGTCCTTTTCGTTCTCGAGGAAGTGGTGCTCGACCTTCTTCAGCACTTCCAGCGTGCGCTCCTGGGTGGCTCCGGCGGGCAGCGACACCTGGGTGAACATCACGCCCTGGTCTTCCTCGGGCAGGAAGGAAGTCGGCATGCGGACGAACAGCAGGCCGAGCACGGCGACGATGGCGAGGTAGATGGCGAGGAAGCGCACGCTGCGCTTGACGATGCCGCCGACGGCCGACTCGTAGCGCCGCGTGCCGCGCTCGAACTTGACGTTGAACCAGTGGAAGAAGCGGCCGAAGAGGCCGCCTTCGCCATGCTCGTGGCCCTTTTCCACCCTCTTCAGCAGGGTCGCGCACAGCGCCGGCGTGAATACGATCGCGACCAGCACCGACAGCGCCATCGCCGAGACGATGGTGATCGAGAACTGGCGGTAGATGACGCCGGTCGAGCCGCCGAAGAAGGCCATCGGCACGAACACCGCGGAGAGCACCAGGCCGATGCCGATCAGCGCGCTGGTGATCTGGTCCATCGAGCGCTTGGTCGCTTCCTTCGGCGGCAGCCCCTCCTCGGTCATCACCCGCTCGACGTTCTCGACCACGACGATGGCGTCATCCACCAGCAGGCCGATCGCCAGCACCATGCCGAACATGGTCAGAGTATTGATCGAAAAGCCGAACGCCGCCATCAGGCCGAAGGTGCCGAGCAGCACCACTGGAATCGCCATGGTCGGGATCAGCGTGGCGCGGAAGTTCTGCAGGAACAGGTACATCACGAGGAAGACCAGCACCACCGCCTCGATCAGCGTCATCACCACCGATTCGATGGAGATCTTGACGAAGGGCGTGGTGTCGTAAGGCACGACGTACTTCACTCCGGCGGGGAAGTAGCGCTGCATCTCGTCGAGGCGGGTGCGCACCGCGGTCGCGGTATCGAGGGCGTTGGCCCCCGACGCGAGGCGGATGCCCACGCCGGCGGCGGGCTGGCCGTTGAAGCGCGCCACGGTGCCGTAGTTCTCGGCGCCGATCTCGACGCGGGCGACGTCCTTCAGGCGCACTTCACCGCCCTGCGTGCTGCTGCGCAGCAGGATGTCCTCGAACTCGGCCACGGTCTGCAGCCGGCTCTGCGCGGTGATTGTGGCGGTGAAGCCCTGGCCCGGAAGGGCCGGCGTGCCGCCGAGCTGGCCCGCCGAGACCTGGGTGTTCTGCGCCAGCAGCGCGCTGCGCACGTCGCCCGGAGTGAGGCGGTAGTTGGTCAGCTTCGCCGGATCCACCCACACCCGCATCGCGTACTGGGCGCCGAACACGGTCACTTCGCCGACGCCGTCGACCCGCGACAGCGGGTCCTGCACCGAGGACACGAGGAAGTCCGACAGGTCGGTGCCCGACTGCGAGTTGTCCTCCGACACGAAGCCGACCACCATCAGGAAGTTCATCGCCGACTTGGCGACCGTCACCCCCTGCTGCTGCACCGCCTGCGGCAGCAGCGGCAGCGCGGTCTGGATCTTGTTCTGCACCTGGACCTGGGCGATGTCCGGGTCGGTGTCGGCGGAGAAGGTCAGCGTGGTCGAGGCGTTGCCATAGGCGTCGCTGGTCGACTTCATGTACAGCAGGCCGTCGAGGCCGGTGAGCTTCTGCTCGATGATCTGCGTCACCGAGTCTTCCACCGCCTTGGCCGAGGCGCCCGGGTACTTGGCGTTGATGACGATCGCCGGGGGCGCGATCGACGGGTACTGGGACACCGGCAGCTGCTGGATGGAGAGCGCTCCCGCCAGCATGATGACGATCGCGATGACCCAGGCGAAGATGGGGCGGTCGATGAAGAAACGGGCCATGGCGCCTACCTCACTGCGCCGGGGCGGCCGGCGCCGCCCCCGCTTCCTGGGCCTGCACCGGCGCACCGGGACGGATCTTCTGCAGGCCTTCGACGACGACGCGCTCGCCGCTGGCGAGGCCGCCGGTGATCACCCAGCGTTCGCCGATCGACTGCGCGACCGTCACCGGGCGCGCCTCGGCCTTGCCTGCGCCATCGACCACCATCACCAGCGCGGTGCCGCGCGCATCGCGCGACAGCGCCGCATGCGGCACCAGGATCGCATCGCTGCGCACGCCCTGCGGCAGGCGCGCACGCACGTACATGCCGGGCAGCAGCTCGCCCTTCGGGTTGGGAAAGCGCGCCCGCAAGGTAACGCTGCCGGTGCTCTCGTCGACGGTGACTTCGGACACCGCGAGGCGGCCTTCGGCGGCGTACTCGCTGCCGTCTTCGAGCATGAGCTTCACCGGCACCTCGCCCTTCGCCCCCGCCTGCAGGCGGCCGGCGGCGATTTCGCGGCGCAGGCGCAGCAGCTCGACGCTCGACTGGGTGAGGTCGACGTAGATCGGGTCGAGCTGCTGCACGGTGGCGAGCACGGCGTCCTGGTTGGCGGTGACGAGCGCGCCCGGGGTCACCGCCGAGCGGCCGATGCGCCCCGCGATCGGCGACTTCACCCGGGTGTAGTCGAGATCGATCTTCGCCTTCTCCAGCGCCGCCTTCGCCGCCGCGACCTCGGCCCGCGCCTGGCCGAGCGCAGCGGCGGCATCGTCGTTGGCCTGGCGGCTGACGGCTTCGATCCTGACCAGCTCGGCGTAGCGTTCGCTCTTCAGGCGCGCGGCATGGAGGTTGGCCTCGGCGCGGGCGAGGTCGGCCGCGGCGCTGGCATGCACGGCCTGGTAGGGGGCGGGGTCGATCTGGTACAGGACCTGCCCGGCCCTGACCTCGCTGCCCTCGGTGAATGAGCGCTCCTTGACGATGCCGGTGACCTGGGGACGCAGTTCGGCGATCAGGTAGGGCGCGGTACGGCCGGGAAGCTCCGCCACCATCGGCACGGTCTCGGCGTGCACCGTGACGACGGTGACCATCGGCGCCGGCGGCGGCGCCGACTGCGGCGCGGCACCGGGTTCGCCGCCGCTGCAGGCGGCGAGCAGGGTCGCGCTCAGCGCGGCGACGGCAAGGGAATCGAGCAGCGGGTTGCGACGGGTCTGCATGAAGGGCGTCTCCGGACGAGGATCGGGCGACACTGCCGGCTCGGGACCGGCAGCGACAAACCAGATCACTCGAATGTTCATTCTAGATTGAACGCTCATTCTATGTTAGCCTTTGCTGCAATGCAAGATACGCGTGCGCCCGCCGCACGCCCAGGAGAACCCGCGATGCCCGTCCCGCCCCCTTTCGCCGCCGAGCAGCCGCGCGCCGAAGCGCGCCGCCAGCAGATCCTGTGCGCCGCCGCCCAGTGCTTCCGCGAGCATGGCTTCCACGGCGCCAGCATCGCGCAGATTTCCAAGACCGCGGGCATGAGCGCGGGCCACATTTATCACTACTTCGAGAACAAGGAAGCGATCATCGCCGCGATCGTGGCGCAGGATCTCGAAGACCTGCTGACCCTGACGGCAGAGCTGCGTTCGGCCAGCAACGTGCGCGCGGCGATGATCGAGCGCGTCGCCGAGGG
Organism: Thauera aromatica K172; assembly: GCF_003030465.1. Classification (GTDB taxonomy): domain Bacteria; phylum Pseudomonadota; class Gammaproteobacteria; order Burkholderiales; family Rhodocyclaceae; genus Thauera; species Thauera aromatica. The sequence continues at coordinate 3,426,447 of NZ_CP028339.1, forward strand.
CGTGCTCGATCAGCTCGACCCGCTGCGCGCCGGGCTGAAGCTGGAAATCGTCGCCGAAGCGGCACGCAACCCGCGGGTGGCCGAAATCGTGCGCGATGCCGACATCGCCTGCCGGCGCGGGCTCGCCGACACCATCCGCGACATCCGCCGCGCCGCCGGCCACGCCGACGACGAGGCCGCGATCGCGAGCATGGTCGAGGTCCTGGCGACGCTGTTCGAAGGCCTGCTGCTGCGCAGCATCCGCAATCCCGCGATCGACCACGCGCAGGTGATCCGCCGCATCCAGGCCGCGGTCGACGACCTGCTCGACCAGGAGTCGTGAGCCCGTGTATCGACCAACATCCACGCCGCCCGCAGCATCAGCCAACCACTCGCACACAAACCAAGCAGCGCCTGACCCCCTCTCCCGCCCGGGGCAGGCTCAGTGCGCCTCGTCCCAGTTGTTCCCCGCACCGACCTCCACCAGCAGCGGCACCTGCAGCGCTGCGACCTCCCCCATCAGCCGCGGCAGCTCGGCACGGACCGCCTCCAGCTCGGCGCGCGGCACTTCCAGCACCAGTTCGTCATGGACCTGGAGGACCAGCTTCGACTTCAGCGCCGAGCTTGCCAGCCAGCGGCTGACCGCGATCATCGCCTTCTTGATCAGGTCGGCGGCGGTGCCCTGCATCGGCGCGTTGATCGCCGCGCGCTCGGCGGCCTGGCGGCGGCCGGCCTGCTGGGCGCGGATGTCGGGCAGGTAGAGGCGGCGGCCGAACACGGTCTCGACGTAGCCCGCCGCCTTGGCCTCGGCCTTGATCCGCTCCATGTAGTCGGCCACGCCGGGGTAGCGGGCGAAGTAGCGGTCGATCCAGCCCTGCGCGGCGGCGCGCTCGATGCCGAGGTTCTTCGCCAGGCCGTGCGCGCTCATGCCGTAGATGAGGCCGAAGTTGATCACCTTGGCGTAGCGGCGCTGCTCGCTCGTGACTTCGGCCGGGGTGCAGCCGAAGACCTCGGCGGCGGTGGCGCGGTGCACGTCCTCGCCGCGGGCGAAGGCTTCGAGCAGGCGGGCATCGCCCGACAGGTGGGCCATGATGCGCAGTTCGATCTGCGAATAGTCGGCGGAGACGATGAGGTGCTCGCGCGGGGCGATGAAGGCGGCGCGGATGCGGCGGCCTTCGGGCGTGCGGATCGGAATGTTCTGCAGGTTGGGCTCGGAGCTCGACAAGCGCCCGGTGACGGCGGTGGCCTGGGAGAAGCTGGTGTGCACCCGGCCGGTGCGCGGATCGACCATGCGCGGCAGCTTGTCGGCGTAGGTGCTCTTGAGTTTCGACAAGCTGCGGTGTTCGAGCAGCAGCTTCGGCAGCGGGTAGTCCTCGGCGAGTTGGGTGAGCACGTCCTCGTCGGTGGACGGCTGGCCGGTGGCGGTTTTTTTCACCACCGGCAGGCCGAGCTTGACGAACAGGATTTCGCCGAGCTGCTTGGGCGAGCCGAGGTTGAAGGGCTGGCCGGCGAGGGCGTGGGCCTCGCGTTCGAGCTCGTGCACGCGGCGGCCGAGCTCCTCGCCGTGCTGGGCGAGCAGGAAGGGGTCGATCAGCACCCCGGTGCGCTCCATCTCGAGCAGCACTTCGAGTACCGGCAGCTCGAGGTCGCGATACAGCGCGGCCAGCCGCGGCGCGGCCTCGAGCTGGGGCCACAGCTTGCGGTGCAGGCGCAGGGTGAGGTCGGCGTCCTCGGCGGCGTACTCGGTGGCGCGCTCGATCGTGACCTCGTCGAAGCCGATCTGTTTGGCGCCCTTGCCGCAGACCTCGGTGTAGGGGATGGCCGTCAGGCCGAGGTGGCGGCGGGCGAGCGAATCCAGGTCGTGCGTCTTGTCGCTTTCGAGCACGTAGGATTCGAGCAGGGTGTCGTGGGTGATGCCGCGCAGGGTGATGCCGTGGTTGGCAAGCACGTGGGCGTCGTACTTCAGGTTCTGGCCGAGCTTGGGGTGGCGGTCGGATTCCAGCCAGGGCCTGAGCTTGACCAGCACTTCGGCGAGCGCCAGCTGCGCGGGCAGGTCCTGGCCACGATGCGCCAGCGGCAGGTAGGCGGCCTCGCCCGGGGCGACCGCGAACGACATCCCGACCAGCTTTGCCGCCATCGGGTCGAGGCTGGTGGTCTCGGTGTCGAAGGCGGTGAGCCCGGCGGCGCCGATCTTCGCCAGCCAGGCGTCGAACGTGGGCCAATCGAGGATCGCGACGTAGCCGCTGCGGTGGGCGCCGGGGGCGCACGGCGGGTCGTCCGCCACTGTGCCCTCGTCGGCGAAGCGGCGCGCCTCGGTCGCCGCCTTGGCGTCGGCGACGCTCGCCACTCCCGCCGCGGCGCCATCGAGATCCTTCAGCCAGCCGCGGAACTCGAAACGTTCGTACAGCGCGCGCAGCGCCGCCTTGTCGTCGTCGCGCGCGGGCAGCTCGTCAAGCGTCACCGGCAGGGCGAGGTCGGTCACCACCGTCACCAGGCGCCGCCCGAGGGGCAGGAAATCGAGGTGCCGGCGCAGGTTGTCGCCGACCTTGCCGCCGACCTTGGCGGCGTTGGCGACCAGGGCGTCGAGGCTGCCGTACTCGGTGAGCCACTTCACCGCCGTCTTCGGTCCGCACTTCTCCACGCCGGGCACGTTGTCGACGGTGTCGCCGACCAGCGCCAGATAATCGACGATGCGCTCGGGCGGGACGCCGAACTTGGCGGTGACGCCGGCTTCGTCGAGCACCTCCTCGCTCATCGTGTTGACCCAGCGCACGCCCGGGCGCACGAGCTGGGTGAGGTCCTTGTCGCCGGTCGAGATCACCACTTCCCAGCCGCGCTCGAGCGCCTGGCGGGTCAGGGTGCCGATGACGTCGTCGGCCTCGACCCCATCGACCGCCAGCAGCGGCCAGCCTTCGGCCCGCACCGCCTCGTGCAGCGGCTCGATCTGGGCGCGCAGGTCGTCGGGCATCGGCGGACGGTGGGACTTGTAGTCGGGATACCAGTCGTCACGAAAGGTCTTCCCCTTGGCATCGAACACGCAGGCGCGGAATTCGGCCTTGTAGTCGCTTTCGAGGCGACGTAGCATCGACAGCACGCCCCGGATCGCCCCCGTCGGCTCGCCCCGCGAATTGCGCAGGTCGGGCAGGGCGTGGAAGGCGCGGTACAGGTAGCTGGAACCGTCGACGAGAAGCAAAGTGGACATGCTGGAAAAATCCTTGCGGGAACACCGGGCGAGCGAAGCAGGAGCAACAGGGTAAGGCACCACGGCGCAGCGAGCGTACCGCCCCGGCCCGCAGCACCCGACCGTGTCCGCGCCCCGGCAGCGAATCCGGCGGGCACGCGCGAAGAGCCTGCCCCCACCCTACGAGAACAACATGACCGCGAAAGAAAAACTCCCCCGCAGCGTGCCGGACGGCACGGCGCCGCGCTACAACGCGCGTGAATCCTGGCGAATCTTTGGAATTATGGCAGAGTTCGTCGAGGCCACCGAACGCCTGTCGGCGATCCGCCCCGCGGTGTCGATCTTCGGTAGCGCGCGCACGCCGCCGGACCACATGTACTACATGCTCACCGAGAAGATCGCCCGCCTGCTGTCGGACTCGGGCTTTTCGGTGATTTCGGGCGGCGGCCCGGGCATCATGGAAGCGGCGAACAAGGGCGCCTTCTTCGGCAAGAGCCCGTCGGTGGGGCTGAACATCCAGCTCCCGCTCGAGCAGGGCGCCAACCCCTACCAGGACATCTCGCAGACCTTCCAGCACTTCTTTGCGCGCAAGTTCATGTTCGTCAAGTTCGCCGCGGCCTACGTCGTCATGCCGGGCGGTTTCGGCACGCTCGACGAGCTGCTCGAAGCGATGACGCTGATCCAGACCAAGAAGAGCCGGCGCATCCCGATCATCCTGGTCCACGGCCCGTTCTGGAACGGCCTGCTCGACTGGCTGCGCGACCGCCTCGTCACCGAAGGCATGATCAACCGCGAGGATCTCGACTTGGTGCAGGTCATCGACAAGCCCGAAGAAGTGGTCGAGGCGATCTTCAAGCATTACGAGCGCCGCGGTTTCCAGCCTCTGCCGGCAGAGCACGAGATGATGCTGAACCTTTGAGCGGCGCGGCACCGGCGCGCTGCCGGCGAATCGGGCGATACGCTGCCCCGGGCGCCGAAAGCGCCCGCGAAACGGCTAGAATCCAGCCATCTTCAGGAGAACATCATGCGCCGCACCCTGACCGCCCTGCTGCTCGCCGCTGCACTGCCCGCGTTCGCCCAGCAGCCCCCGGCCCTCGAGCCGATTCCCGAACCGCCGCCGATGCCGGCCGACAACGAAGCCGTCGACGAGCCCGAAGTCACCATCGTCAAGCGTGGCGAGGACACCGTCACCGAGTACCGCATCCGCGGCAAGCTCTACATGGTCAAGGTCACGCCGCCGCACGGCGTGCCCTACTACCTGATCGACAAGGAAGGCAACGGCCAGATGGTGCGCGACGACAGCGCGCCGACGCTGGCGGTGCCGATGTGGGTGGTCAAGTCCTGGTGAGCCAGCCCCCCCGCACCGCCGCCGCCGCGCCCCGCGGGGAGGCCGGGCGAGTGCGCAGCTTCCCGCCGGTGTTCCGCGCCGACGCCCGGGTCCTGGTCCTCGGCAGCATGCCGGGCGCGGCCTCGCTGGCGGCGGCGCAGTACTACGCCCACCCGCGCAATGCCTTCTGGCCGATCATGGGCGCCCTGTTCGGCGCCGGGCCGCAGCTGCCCTACCCCGACCGTCTCGACCGCCTGCTCGCCGCGGGCGTCGCCCTGTGGGATGTGATCGGCAGCTGCGCGCGCGACGGCAGCCTCGACCGCGCGATCGCCGCCGACAGCATCGTACCCAACGATTTCGCCGCCCTGTTCGCCGCCTGCCCGCAGCTCAGCGCGGTGTTTTTCAACGGCGCCGCGGCCGAGACCGCCTTCCGCCGCCACGTCCAGCGCGCCGCCGGCAGCCCGCCGCTGCATCTTGCCCGCCTGCCGTCGACCAGCCCAGCCCACGCCGCGCGCCGCTTCGAAGCCAAGCTCGAAGCCTGGCAGGCGCTGCGGGTCGCCGCCGGCGAGGGTCCGGCGCCGGCCTGCACACCGGCCCGCCGCGGCACGTTGCCCGACCCTTCGGCCGGCCCTTCGCCCGCAGCGGCGCGCGCCCTCGCCGCCTGAGCCGGCCGCCGCCGCCCCCTGGAGCCCGCATGTCCGTCTTCACTCCCGTCCCCGAACCCGCGCTCGCCGAGTGGCTGCAGGACTACGCCATCGGCCGCCTGGTCGCATTGAAGGGCATTTCCGCCGGGGTCCAGAACAGCAATTTCTTCGTCACCACCACCCTCGGGCGCTACGTGCTGACCCTGTTCGAAGGCATGACCCGCGCCGAACTGCCCTATTACCTGCACCTGATGGCGCACCTGTCGCGCCACGGCCTGCCGGTGCCGGGGCCGATCGCCAACCGCCACAACGAATACCTCGGCACCCTGCAGGAGCGCCCCGCGGCGCTGGTGATGCGCCTGTCGGGCGCCTCCGAGATGAACCCCGGCCCGGGCCACTGTGCGAAAGTCGGCGCCATGCTCGCCGGCCTGCACCTGGCCGGCCTGTCCTACGGCCGCCGCCAGGACAATCCACGCGGTCCGGCCTGGCGCAGCGAAACCGCACGCGCGGTGCACGACTTCCTGCCCGCCGACGAACGCCGCCTGCTCGATGCCGAAATCGCCTTCCAGGCCACGGTCGACCTCGCCCGCCTGCCTGCCGGCGCGATCCACGCCGACCTCTTCCGCGACAACGTGCTGTGGGAGACGGGCGATGACGACGAAGCGCACATCGGCGGCGTCATCGATTTCTACTTCGCCGGCTTCGACACCCTGCTGTTCGACGTCGCCGTCACCGTCAACGACTGGTGCTCCACTCCCGACGGCCGCCTCGACCCCGCCCGCAGCGCCGCCCTGCTCGCCGCCTACCACGCCGAGCGCCCGTTCACCGCGGACGAAGCCGACGCCTGGCCGGCAATGCTGCGCGCCGCCGCGCTGCGCTTCTGGCTGTCGCGCGCCGCCGACTTCCACCTGCCGCGCAGCGGCGAGCTGGTGCTGGTGAAAAACCCCGACGAATACCGCGACATCCTGCGCCTGCGCATCACCAACGTGCCGCCCCTGCCGCGATGAACGCCCCCCGCCCCCTCCCGCCTCCGCCCGCACCGGGCGATGTCGCTCCCGGCCACGCCCTGCAGTGGATCAGCGCCGGCTGGCGCCTGTTCATGCAGGCGCCGGGCACCTGGGCGGTGCAGGCGCTGATCTTCATCATCGTCATCACCGCCCTCGGCTTCCTCCCCGTCCTCGGCTGGGCGGCGGCGCCGATCGCGCTGCCGGTGCTGGTCGCCGGCATGCTGGCGGGCGCGCAGGCACTCGACCGCGGCCAGACGCTGCGCGTCGACCACTTGTTCGAGGGCATCCGCCGCCACGCCGGCAACCTGCTGCTGGTGGGCGTCTTCCACCTGCTCGGCCTGCTGCTGGCGGCGATGGTGGCGGCGGCCAGCGGCGGCAGCGCGATGCTCACCGGCGCGGCGATCGGCGCCTTCGCCGGGATGGGCATGGCCGCCGGCGGCATGATGCTGGGAATGCTGGTGTTTACCGTGCTGTGGGCGCTGCTGATGATGGCGCTCTGGTTCGCCCCCGCGCTGGTGATGCTGCACGGCGTGGCTCCGCTCGACGCGATGCAGCTGTCGGCGCGCGCCTGCGTCCACAACCTGCTCGCCTTCCTCGTCCTGGCGGCGCTGCTGTACGTGCTGCTGTGGGTGGCGATGCTGCCCGCCGGGCTCGGCATGCTGATCCTGATCCCGGTGATCGCTGGCGCGCTGTACGCGGCGTGGAAGGAAACCTTCTCCCCCTCGCTCGGGCTGCCGGCGAGCCCTGCCGGCGACGATCCGCAACCCGCCCCGCCCCCCTCCGAACCCCCTCGACCCTGAAAAGACCCATGCAAGCGAACCAACTCCCGATGCAGCGCGGCTGGACCTGGCTGCGCGACGGCGTGCAGCTGTGGCGCCGCAACCCGGCGCTGATCACGTTCGCCACCTTCGGCTACCTGCTGACCCTGGTGGTGCTGAGCGTAGTGCCGCTGATCGGCCAGCTCGCCGCCTCGCTGATCATGCCGGCGCTGTCGGTGGGCGTGCTCAACGCCTGCCGCGCCATCGACGCCCGCCGCAAGGCCGGCCCCGACGTGCTGTTTTCCGGGTTCAAGGTCAACCTCCAGGCGCTGGTGGCAATCGGCGGCCTCTATCTGATCGCCACCATGGTGGTGCTGCTGATCCTCAGCGCGATCGACGACGGCACCCTGTTCGAGATCCTGCGCGGCGGCGAAGTCGACGCACAGACGGCGGGCGACTCGACCCTCGGCTTCACCCTGCTCGTCGCCGTCGCGCTGTCGACCCCGGTGATGATGGCCTACTGGTTCGCCCCCATGCTCTCGGCATGGTGGCGGGTGTCCGCGCCGAAGGCGCTGTTCTTCAGCTTCCATGCCTGTCTGCGCAACTGGCGCCCCTTCCTCGCCTATGCCATCGGCCTGGCGATCTTCGGCGCGATCCTGCCCGGCATCGTCATCGGCGTGCTCGGCCTGATCTCGCCCGCGCTCGGCACCCTGGCCTCGCTGCCGATCCCGCTGCTGATCGTGCCGGTGATCTTCGCCAGCTTCTACACCTGCGCGCGCGACGTCTTCGGGCTGCCCGACGGCGGCACCCTACCGGCGATCGACACCGCAGCGGACAGCCGCGATGGCGGTTGACACCGGTGCCGCGGCGGCTCCGCCGGGTGGCCCGCTCGGCATCCTCGGCGGCACCTTCGACCCCATCCACCTCGGCCATCTGCGCCTCGCCGAAGAAGCCCGCGAAGCGCTCGCCCTGGCCGCCGTGCGCCTGATTCCCGCCGGCCAGCCGCCGCACCGCGGCACGCCGCACAGCACCGCAGAAGACCGTCTGGCAATGGCGCGGCTGGCCACGGCGGGCAACCCCGCCCTCGAAGTGGACGACGGCGAAGTGCGCGCGGACGAGAAAAGTTACACCGTGCTCACCCTCCAGCGCCTGCGCGCCGAACTCGGCGCCCAGCGCCCGCTGGTGCTGATCCTCGGCGCCGACGCCTTCGCCGGCCTGCCGGGCTGGCATCGCTGGGAAGCGCTGTTCGAGCTCGCCCACATCGCCGTCGCCAACCGCCCCGGCTACGCGCCCCACGGCCGGCGCTGGCCCGCCACCCTGTCGCCGGCGCTCGATGCCGCCTGCCGCGGCCGCCACAGCGCCGACCCGGCCGATCTGCGCACCGCCCCGGCCGGCCGGATCGTCCCGTTCGACATGACTCCGCTCGCCATTTCCGCCTCGCTGATCCGCGACCTGGTGAAGAACGGCCACAGCGTGCGCTATTTGCTGCCCGATCCGGTTCTCGACTATATTGCCGCGCACCGCCTGTATCGCTGACGCCCCCCCGCCGCGCGGCGCTCCCGGCATCTGCCGGCGAAGGCCCTGCGGCGCCGGCCGGGCCGCATCGATCGGGCCGCGCCCCTACCGAACCCCGCCCACCCTCACCAGGACCTGAATGGACATCCCCGCCCTGCAGAAAATCGTCGTCCAAGCGCTCGAGGACATCAAGGCGCGCGACATCGAAGTCATCGACACCGCCCGCCACACCCCGCTGTTCGACCGCATCGTCATCGCCAGCGCCGACTCCGGGCGCCAGACCCGCGCCCTCGCGCACAACGTCCAGGACAAGGTGAAATCCGCCGGTGGCGAGGTGCTCAGCACCGAAGGTGAGGAAAGCGGCGAATGGGTCCTCGTCGACCTCGGCAGCATCGTCGTGCACATCATGCAACCCGCGGTACGCAGCTATTACAAGCTCGAGGAGCTGTGGGGCCACGCTCCGGCTTCGCCCCGCTCCGCCGCCGCCGGCCGGTGACGTGCGCCTCACCGTCGTCGCCGTCGGCCACCGCATGCCCGGCTGGGTGCAGGCCGGCTTCGACGAGTTCGCCCGCCGCATGCCGCGCGAGCTGCCGCTGCAACTGCTGGAAGTGAAGGCCGAGTCGCGCACCAGCGGCAAGAGCGTCGACGCGCTGATGGCCGCCGAAGCCGTCCGCATCGAAGCCGCGCTGCCGCCGCGCTGCCGGCGGGTGATCCTCGATGAGCACGGCGCCGACCTGACGACGCCGGCCCTCGCCCGCCGGCTCGAAGCCTGGCAGGCCGGCGGCACCGACATCGCCCTCATCGTTGGCGGCCCCGACGGCCTCGCTCCGGCGCTCAAGGCCAGCGCCGACGAGGCGATCCGCCTCTCCAGCCTGACCCTGCCGCACGCGCTGGTGCGCCCGCTGCTGGCCGAGGCGCTGTACCGCGCCTGGACGGTACTGCGCAAGCACCCCTATCACCGCGAATGAGGCCTCGCCATGCCCATCAGTCCGCGCATCTATCTCGCCTCCACCAGCCCGCGCCGCCGCGAACTGCTGCGCCAGATCGGCGTCGGCTTCGACGTCCTCGCCTTCCGTAACGGCGAGCGCGGCGAGGACGCCGACGTCGACGAGACGCCGCTGCCCGGCGAGACGGTCGAACGCTACGTCGAACGCCTCGCCCTCGCCAAGGCCGAAGCCGGCGTGCGCCGCGTGCTGTGGCGCAGGCTGCCGCAGCGCCCGGTGCTCGCCGCCGACACCGCGCTCGAAGTCGACGGCGACATCATCGGCAAACCGGTCGACGCCGCCGCTGCCCACGCCATCCTGTCCCGCCTGTCCGGGCGCAGCCACCGGGTGCTGACCGCGGTCGCGGTCGGCGACGGCCGGCGCATCCGCAGCCGGCTGTCGGTCAGCGAAGTGCGCTTCCGCCCCCTCGGCGAAGACGACATCCGCCACTACATCGCCTGCGGCGAACCGATGGACAAGGCCGGCGCCTACGGCATCCAGGGGCGCGCCGCGGTGTTCGTCGAGGAGATCCGCGGCAGCTACTCGGGCATCATGGGGCTGCCGCTGTTCGAGACCGCACAGTTGCTCGACGCCTTCGGCTGCGCCGTCATCGGCAGTGGGATCAGCTCTTGAATTCGCGCCTCCCCACCGCCGCCGGCGGCAGCGCAGAAGCAAGACCTGATCCCATTCAAGACGACATCATGAGCATCGAATTCCTCATCAACTGCACCCCGCAGGAAACCCGGGTGGCGATCGTCGAGCAGGGCGTGGTGCAGGAACTGCACATCGAGCGCACCACCTGCCGCGGCATCGTCGGCAACATCTACCTCGGCAAGGTGGTCCGCGTGCTGCCCGGCATGCAGTCGGCCTTCATCGACATCGGCCTCGAGCGCACCGCCTTCCTCCACGTCGCCGACATCTGGACCGACCGCCCCCATGGCGAGCCGGCGCGGCCGATCGAGCGCATCCTCGCCGAAGGCCAGAGCCTGATGGTGCAGGTGCTGAAGGATCCGCTCGGCACCAAGGGCGCGCGCCTGTCCACCCAGATCAGCCTCGCCGGGCGCCTGCTCGTCTATCTCCCCCAGGAAAAACACATCGGCATTTCGCAGCGGATCGAGGACGAAGCCGAGCGCGAAGCCCTGCGCGGCCGCCTCACCGCGCTGGTGCCGGAGGACGAACCGGGCGGCTTCATCGTCCGGACGATGGCCGAATCCGCCTCCGACGCCGAGCTCGCGGCCGACATCGCCTACCTGCGCAAGCTGTGGGGCGAGATTTCCGGCAGCACCCGCGGCGAGTTCCCGCCCAAGCTGGTGCACGAGGACCTCGGCCTGGGCCAGCGCACCCTGCGCGACCTGGCCAACGACGAGACCACCCGCATCCGCATCGATTCGCGGGAAAACTTCCAGAAGCTTTCGGCCTTCGCCGCCGAATACACCCCCAAGGTGCTGCCCCTGCTCGAGCACTACAGCGGCGAACGCCCGCTGTTCGAGCTCTACAACGTCGAAGAGGAAATCCAGAAGGCGCTCGCCCGCCGCGTGGACCTGAAGTCGGGCGGCTACCTGATCATCGACCAGACCGAGGCGATGACCACGGTGGACGTCAATACCGGGGGTTTCGTCGGCGCGCGCAACTTCGACGACACCATCTTCAAGACCAACCTCGAGGCCAGCCAGGCGATCGCCCGCCAGCTGCGCCTCCGCAACCTCGGCGGCATCATCATCATCGACTTCATCGACATGGAGAACGTCGAGCACCGCGAAATGGTGCTGGAGGAATTCCGCAAGGCACTGGCGCGCGACCACACCAAGATGAGCATCAACGGCTTCACCGCGCTCGGCCTGGTGGAGATGACGAGGAAGCGCACCCGCGAGTCGCTCGCCCACCTGCTGTGCGAGCCCTGCCCCACCTGCAGCGGCCGCGGCGAAGTCAAGACCGCACGTACGGTGGCCTACGAGATCCTGCGCGAGCTGCTGCGCGAGGCGCGCCAGTTCAATGCCAAGGAGTTCCGCGTCCTCGCCGCGCCCAACGTCATCGACCTCTTCCTCGACGAGGAAAGCCAGTCGCTGGCGATGCTGTCGGACTTCATCGACAAGAAAGTCTCGCTCCACGCCGAAGGCAGCTACACCCAGGAGCAGTTCGACATCGTCCTGCTGTGACCTCCCGCCGCGCGGGCCGACCCGCTTCCGCCGCTCGCCACCCGCCCGAAACATTGATCCAGGTCAAAGGACCATAACAACAGCATAGCGTGCCCTGCTTGTGGATATCCGCCCGAGGTAAGCTCCGAATGTCGTAGCGTTAGAAGATGCCGGGGCACCCGCGCCGGCATCGCTGCCCTGCCTCCCGGCACCAGCGCCCTGCGGCAACGACGACCGGCCAAGACCGGACCGGCTATCCAGGAGACAGGCATCCATGCAAAAACGCAGTCGGTCCGCGGGCGCTTCCCGCTCGCTGAAAAGCTTCCTTTCCCTCAGGCTCCAGAACAAGATCCTGCTGCTGGTGCTGATCCCGCTCGTGATCGCCTCCACCAGCCTGGTGGTCATGGAGAACATGGCGCGGATCGAAGACACCCGCACCCAGCTCGCGCAGCAGCGCAAGCTGCTCATCGAGTCCCGCCAGCAGGGCGTCGAAGACGTCGTCGCCCTGGCCAGATCGATGGTGAAGCAGGTGGCCGCGGGAACGGCCGACCCCGAAGTCGCCAAGGAAACCGCCAAGGCCCTGCTGCGCAGCATGCGCTTCGACGACAACAACTACGTGTTCGTTTTCGATCATGCGGGCACCATGCTCGTCCAGCCTGCCGTGCCCCGCCAGGAAGGCACCCGGATGATCGACGCCACCGACCCCAACGGCAAGCCGCTGATCCGCGACATGATCGACATCGCCCGCAACGGCGGCGGCCACTACCAGTACGCCTGGCCTCATCCGGGCACCGGCAAGCAGGAGCCGAAATACTCCTACGTCGCCAACCTGCCCGAATGGGGCTGGGTGATCGGCGCCGGCGTCTACGTCACCGAGATCGACGCCGCGATGGCCACCATCGAACAGGCCGCGCAGGGAAATCTGCGCGCCACGCTGATCCGCTTGTTCTTCATTGCCTCGGCCCTGCTGCTCCCCATCACGGCAATCACCGTCCTCGTCACCCGCCGGATCGCCCGCCAGGTCCGCGACACCGCGACCGCCATGGAAAAGATCGCCCATGAGGTGGCCGAAGGCCGGGGCGACCTCACCCGCCGCCTGCGCATCACCAGCAGCGACGAGATCGGCGAGCTCGCCACCCAGTTCAACGGTTTTCTGGCCCGCATCCAGGCGACCCTGATCGAAGTCCGCCAGAGCGCATCCGACGTCTACCAGGCCTCCACCGAGATCGCCCAGAGCAGCGAGGAACTGGCCTCGCGCACCGACCAGGCCGCCGCCAGCCTGCAGCAGACCTCCTCGGCGATGGAGCAGATCACCTCCACCGTCGGCAACAACGCCGAGCACGCCCAGGAGGCCGACCGTCTCGTCCAGTCCGCCGCCCAGGTGGCACACCAGGGCAGGGAGGCGATGGAGAAGGTGGAAAAGACCATGGCCGACATCAGCCGGTCGTCGACGCAGATCGGCGACATCGTCTCGATGATCGACGCGATCGCCTTCCAGACCAACATCCTCGCCCTCAACGCCTCGGTGGAGGCGGCCCGGGCCGGCGATCACGGCCGCGGCTTCGCCGTCGTCGCCCAGGAAGTCCGCATGCTGGCGCAGCGCTCGGCCGATGCGGCAAAGCAGATCAAGACCCTGATCGGGGAGTCCGTCGAGCACTCCCGCAGCGGCGCCGAGATCGTGCAACAGGCCGGCAGGACGATGCAGCTGATCGTGCAGCGCGTCACCGAAGTGACCAGCGCCATCGCCGAAATCAGCGCCGGCTCACGCGAGCAAAGCATCGGCATCGGCGAAGTCAACACCGCGGTCACCCAGATGGACACCATGACCCAGCAGAACGCCGCCATGGTCGAGCAGAATTCCGCCACTGCCAGCACCATGCGCGCCCATGCCGAGCACCTGAACCACCTGATCGGCACCTTCGTCCTCGGCGATGCCCCGGACGGACAGGCTGCGATGTCCGCCCCCGAAACCCTGCTGCCGTTCCCGAACGAGGCTCCCCAGCACGCCGCGCCCCTGCCGCACCGGCGCGTCCTGTCCGCCGGTTGAGCCCTGCGGGGAGCAGCAAAAAATGATTTCCGCAATCAATCACTTGTCGAGCGTACCGTTGTATCTTCGTGCACCGGCCGTCCTACCTTTTTGAGTGAGCTCCCATCGTGAAATCGACACACGCCCTGATTGCCGCTTCCATCCTTGTGGTGATGCCCCTCTCCGCTCCGGCTGCAGAAACGGCGGAACGCATCGCCGTGGCTCCGGTCTCCGACAGCGCCGCCGCCAAGGCGCTCCTGGAGCGCGCCGTTGCTCGCTACAAGGCCGACGGTGATGCCGCCTTCGCCGCCTTCAGCCGTGCCGGTGAATTCCTCTCCGGCGACCTCTACGTCTATGCGCTCGGCGTCGACGGCACCATGAAGGCCAGCGGCGGCCCCTCCATCACCCTGATCGACCGCAATATCGGCGACCTGAAGGATGCCGACGGCAAGCCCTTCATCCGTGAAATGCTCGACGGCGCCCGGAGCAGCGGCGCGGGTACGGTCAAATACCGCTGGCTCAATCCGCAGTACGGCAAGTCGGTCCCGAAAGTCGTCCATTACCAGGCCGTAGGCGAGGTCATCATCGCGGTCGGCTACTACATCCCGCATTCCTCGGCGGACCAGGCCCGGTCGATGCTCTGGCGGGCGGTTCATGAGATGAAGCAGGAGCCGGAAGCAGCCATCCGGACCTTCAACGATCTCAACGGCGGCTTTGTCCAGGACGATCTCTACGTCTTCGTGATCGATGTGGACGACCAGCGGACGCTCGCCCATGGCGCGCAACCGCGTCAGATCGGCAAGACCGTCGGCGATCTGCGCGACCCGGACGGGAAACTGTTCATCCAGGAAATGATCCGCCTGAGCGCGGAGCAGGATGTCGCCGAGGTCGATTATCTGTGGATGAATCCCGTCACCCGCAAGACGGAGAAGAAGGTTTCCTACGTAAAGCGCGTGGGCCGCCATCTGGTCGGCGTGGGCGCCTACACGAAGCGGTGATTGTCGAAATCGGCACCGGCACGCCCCGTCCGCCGGCCGGGCCCTGCGGGCGGCAGCGGACGGCCTTACGTTTTCGTGCATGTGCGGGGCGGCGCTGATACCCTGCCGGTTCTGATCGCCCACGCGCCGGCTCCGCCCGGCGCGAAACGCCCGCCTGCCGCCCCGTGAACGCCGCCTCGCCCCCTCCTGCCGCCCCCCATCCTGCCGAACCCCGCCCGGAACGCTACCGCAGCGCGCTCGCCCGCCATTTCGCCGCCACCCGCCCGGCCTTCCTCGCCGTCACCCTGGTCGCCTGCCTGATCGGCCTCGCCAGCGCGCACGCCGACGGCATTACCATCGACGCATGGACGGCCCTGCCGACCCTGCTCGCCGCCCTCGCCGCCCATGCCGGCGGCAACGTCATCAACGACTACCACGATGCCGTCAGCGGTGCCGACGACGCCAACCGCGGACGCCTGTTTCCGTTCACCGGGGGCAGCCGCTTCATCCAGAACGGCATCCTCGGTGCCCGCCACACCGCCCGCTTCGGCTACAGCCTGCTCGCCGCGGTGATCCCCGCGGGATTGTGGCTCGCCACCCAGGCCGGCCCCGGCCTGGTGCTGGTCGGCGCCGCCGGACTCGTCCTCGGCTGGGCCTACTCCGCCCCGCCGCTGCAACTGGTCCATCGCGGCTGCGGCGAACTGGTAATCACCGCCTGCTGGCTGCTGGTCGTGGTCGGCGCCGATTACGTGCAGCGCGGCGCCTTCGCCATGCTGCCGGTCGCCGCCGGCCTGTCCTACGCCCTGCTGGTGGCTAACCTGCTGTTCATCAACCAGTTTCCCGACCATGACGGCGATGCCGCCGCCGGCAAGCGCACCCTGGTCGTGCGCCTCGGCCCGCAGGTCGCAAAATGGGGCTACCTGCTGATCGCGATCACCGCCTACGCCTGGCTCATCGCCATGATCACCGCCCACCAGCTGCCGCAAAAAGCCGCCGCCGCCGCGCTGACGGTGGCGATTTCCTTTCCCGCCGCCCGTGACCTGCTCGAATATGCCGCCACCCCGGCCGAACTCGCCCCCGCGATCCGGCGCACCATCGCCGCCACCCTGGTCCACGGCCTGCTCCTCGCCGCCGCGCTGGCGTTGTTCTGACCGGGGCGATGCCGCCCTGCCGCGGCCAGGCTGGTACACTCGGCGTCTCACCTCCCGGACGCCTTCCGATGATCGGCCGCCTCACCGGCACCCTGCTGGAAAAAACTCCCCCCCAGATCCTCATCGACGTCCACGGCGTCGGCTACGAAGTCGACGTGCCGATGAGCACCTTCTACGGCCTGCCGGCGGCCGGTGCGCAGGTCAGCCTGCACACCCACTTCGTCGTGCGCGAGGACGGCCACTTCCTGTTCGGTTTCGCCACCGCCGAAGAGCGCACCACCTTCCGCCAGTTGCTGAAAGTATCCGGCGTCGGCGCGCGCATGGCGCTCGCGGTGCTGTCGGGACTTTCGGTGAACGACCTCGCCCAGGCGGTTGCGCTGCAGGAAGCCGGCCGCCTGGTGAAGATTCCCGGCATCGGCAAGAAGACCGCCGAGCGCCTGCTGCTCGAGTTGCGCGACAAGCTCGGCAAGGCCCTGCCGAACCTGGCTGGCACCAAGCTCGCCGCCGCCCCCGGCACACCGCCCGATGCGAAGAGCGACATCCTCAACGCGCTCCTCGCGCTCGGCTACAACGAACGCGAGGCGCTCGGCGCGATGAAGGGGCTGGCCGAGGACGCAGGCGTGTCCGAAGGCATCCGCCAGGCGCTGAAGGCGCTGTCGAAGGCCTGAACGAATCCACAGTCCGGAGCGCACCGAGCCGTACCGGAACGGCTACACTCACGCCATGATCGAAACCGACAAGCTGCAGGCCGCTCCCGCCGAACGGCTGATCTCGCCGCGCCCCGCCGACCGCCAGGAAGACGCTGTCGAGCGCGCGCTGCGCCCCAAGCGCCTGGCCGAATACGTCGGCCAGGCGAAGATCCGCGAGCAGCTCGAGATCTTCATCACTGCCGCCCGCAACCGCAGCGAAGCGCTCGACCACGTGCTGCTGTTCGGCCCCCCCGGCCTGGGCAAGACCACCCTCGCCCACATCGTCGCCGCCGAGATGGGGGTGAACCTGCGCCAGACCTCGGGGCCGGTGCTCGAACGCGCCGGGGATCTCGCCGCACTGCTCACCAACCTCGAACCGCACGACGTCCTCTTCATCGACGAAATCCACCGTCTCTCGCCGGTGGTGGAGGAAATCCTCTACCCGGCCCTCGAAGACTTCCAGATCGACATCATGATCGGCGAAGGCCCGGCGGCGCGCTCGGTGAAGCTCGACCTGCCGCCGTTTACGCTCGTCGGCGCCACCACCCGCGCCGGCATGCTCACCAATCCGCTGCGCGACCGCTTCGGCATCGTCTCGCGGCTCGAGTTCTATACCGCGGACGAGCTCGCCTTTATCGTCGGCCGCTCGGCGCGGCTGTTGAACGTCGCCATCGACGACGCCGGCGCGCTCGAAATCGCCCGCCGCGCGCGCGGTACCCCGCGCATCGCCAACCGCCTGCTGCGCCGCGTGCGCGACTACGCCGAAGTGAAGGCCGGCGGCCACATCAGCAGCGCAGTGGCCGATGCGGCGCTGAAGATGCTCGACGTCGACCATCTCGGCCTCGACCTGATGGACCGCAAGCTGCTCGGCGCGATGCTGGAGAAGTTCGGCGGCGGCCCGGTCGGGCTCGACAACCTCGCCGCCGCGATCGGCGAATCGAGCGACACCATCGAGGACGTCATCGAGCCCTACCTGATCCAGCAAGGCTACCTGCAGCGCACTCCGCGCGGGCGCATGGCGACACTTTCGATCTGGCAGCACTTCGACCTCGCCCCGCCGCGCAGCGGGCAGGGCGGAGACCTGTTCGGCGCCTAATTCGGAGCGCCAGGGCGGTCCCGCACGGGGCGGCACGGGCGCCGCGCCGCGTTCCGGAGCGCCGGCCCGGCGCCCGCCGGCTTCAGCCGTCGCCGTCGCTTTCCCCGCTCCCGCCCCCGCCCGCCGCCGGGGGGTCCTTCCCCGCAGGGGAGCCTTTTCCCACCGGGAGGTCTTTTTTCGCCGGAAAACCTTTTCCCGCCTGGTCGGCCTTGCGCGCGCGCGGATGGGCGCGGTCATAGACTTTGGCCAGGTGCTGGAAATCAAGGTGGGTGTAGACCTGGGTGCTGCGGATGCTGGCATGGCCGAGCAGTTCCTGCACCGCGCGCAGGTCGCCGCTCGATTGCAGCAGGTGGCTGGCGAAACTGTGGCGCAGCATGTGCGGATGGACATGGACTCCCAGCCCCAGCGCCTGTGCCCGCCGCGCCAGCCGGCTGGCGATGCCGCTCGGCGACAGGCGGGTGCCGTGGCGGGTGACGAACAGCGCCCGCTCACCGCCCCGCGCGAACTGCGCGCGCACTGCCAGCCAGTCCCCGAGCGCGGCCCGCGCCCGCGCCCCGACCGGCACGCTGCGCATGCGATTGCGCTTGCCGCTGACGGTCACCATGCCCTCGACGAAATCGACTCCCCGCTCCACGTCGAGCGCGGCGGCTTCGGCGACCCGCAGCCCGGACGAATAGATGAGCTCGAACAGCGCCACATCGCGCACTTCGAGCGCGCTTTCCGCCTCAGGATCGAGCAGCGCCGCAGCCTGGTCGGGCGACAGCGCACGCGGCAGCAACGCGGGCGATTTCGGCGGGCGCACTCCGAGCGCCGGATTGGCGCGCACCCCGTGGTGGCGGATCAGCCAGCGGTACAGCCCGCGCCAGGCCGCGAGGTGGAGCGCGATCGAGCGCCCGGCCAGGCCCTCGCCGTGGAGGCGGGCGACGAAGCGGCGGATGTCCTGCACTTCGAGAGCAGGCAACGCCCGCCCGTCGGCCAGGCGCAGCAGCGCGTGGACGCAGGCGCGGTAGGCTTTCAGCGTCGGCGCCGCGGCGCGGCGCTGGGTCGCCAGCCACTCCAGCCAGGCTTCGATTTCCGCCGACAGCATCGCCTCCGGCCGTTCCGCGCCCATCATCGCCCCGCCTCTTTGCCCTGCCGGAAGGGTCCGCCTGCCGCCGCCGGCAGGCCGGAGCCGGACCGCGGACTCAGGCCGGGCTCCGCGCCAGCGCCGCCGCCACCAGCTCGCCGATGCGTCCCAGGTAGAGCGTGCCCATTCCGGGGTAGAAGCGCTCGGGTTCGCCACTGCCGAGCCCGAGCAGGCCGAAGCAGACTCCCTGGCGGCGCAGCGGCATCAGCGCGAGGGAGCGGATGTGGGCGCCAGATTCGCCGAACCAGCCCGCCATTTCGGCATGCTCCGGCACGCCGCAGTAGGGCTGGCGCAGGCCGTCGAGCTGGCGCCGCGCCGCCTCCCCGACTTCGTCCGCCTCCGCTGCCACGGAATCCGCAACCCACAGCTTGAGCGCGACATAGGGCACGGCGAAGTCGTCCTGCAGGCTGTCGGTCAGCGCCTGGCGCACGCCTTCGGCGCTGCCGGCTTCGAGCAGGGCGAGCGACAGGCGATGCACTTTGGCGCTGATGTCGTCGTTGTCGGCGCCGAACCGGATCAGCTCGGCGAGATCGAGTTCGAGCTGGCGAATCCGCTCGCGCAGGGTGTGCAGCTGGCGCTCAGCGAGCGAGATCGCCTGCCCGCCGTGCTGCGGATGCGGCACGGTCAGCCCGGCGAACACCTCGCCATGCTCACAGAGGAAGTCGGGGTGTTCGCGCAGGTAGCGCGCGAGATCTTCGGCATTCATCGCTTCCACTCCTGGGGGCCGCCGGGCGGCCCGAAGTTCGTTCCGTTGTGCCGGTCGCGGCATTCCCGCGACGTGAACCGCAGCCTGCGCCGGCAGCGCAGGCTCCCGCCGATTCTCCTCCTTCCGTTTTGCAACCCGAAGACCGTGCCCGCAACGGGGCCGCCGCCCCCTCAGTCGAGCGCCATCTCGCCTTCGAACACGGTGACCGCCGGTCCGGTCATCCGCACGTTGGTAGCGGGACCATCCCAGGCGATTTCGAGCTCGCCGCCGCGGGTCTCGATCCGCACCGGCGACTCGAGCAAGCCGCGCAGGATGCCGGCCACCGCCGCCGCGCAGGCGCCGGTGCCGCAGGCCAGGGTCTCGCCGGCGCCGCGCTCGAACACGCGCAGGCGCGCACGATGGGGATCGACCACCTGCAGGAAGCCGGCATTGACCCGCGCCGGAAAACGCTCATGGCGCTCGATCAGCGCCCCCTGCGCGGCCACCGGCGCGGCATCGACATCGGCCACCACCTGCACCGCGTGCGGGTTGCCCATCGACACCACGGTGATCGCCAGGGTGACCTCGCCCACCTGCAGCGGCTGGACCACGGCGTCGGAGTCGGAGCGGAAGGGAATCTTCGCCGGCGCCAGCTCGGGCACGCCCATGTCCACCGTGACCAGACCGTCCTCGCGCAGGCGCGGCGCGATGATGCCGGACCGGGTCTCGACGCGGATCTCGCGCTTCGCGGTAAGGCCCTTGTCGTGGACGAAGCGGGCGAAGCAGCGCGCGCCGTTGCCGCACTGCTCGACCTCGCCGCCGTCGGCGTTGAAGATGCGATAGCGGAAGTCGACATCCACCCGGCTCGCCGGCTCGACCACCAGCAGCTGGTCGCAGCCGACGCCGAAATGGCGGTCGGCGATCGCCCGCACCCGCGCCGGATTGAGGTCGACCGGGGCGCGGGTGGCGTCGATGACGACGAAGTCGTTGCCGAGGCCGTGCATCTTGGTAAAGCGCAGTTTCATCGGTTCGTTCCGGGACCGGGACGGTCCATGTACTCGGTCAATAAAAGCGCGGCTCGCCCGCAGGCCGCGTCTTGAAGCGTCGATGGACCCAATAATACTGCTCCGGCATGGTGCGGATCACCCCTTCGAGCCAGGTATTCATGCGCCGGGTATCGGCTTCGACGTCGTCCGACGGGTAGTCCGCCCACGGCGCTCCCAGCTCCAGCAGGTAGCCCGCGCCACCAGGCAGGATGCGGGTGACGCACGGCACCACCGCCGCCCCCGCCAGGCGCGCCAGGCGCGGCAGGCCGGTGATGGTGGCCGCGGGTACGCCGAAGAAGGGGACGAAGATCGATTCCTTGCGTCCGTAGTCGAGGTCGGGCAGGTAGTAGAACGGGCGCCCGGCCTTCATCGCCTTCACCGTCGCCCGCACGCCGTCGTGGCGCGACAGCAGCAGCTGGTCGTTGAAGCGGCTGCGGCCGTGGTACAGCCAACGGTCGAAGACCTTGTCCTTCTGCCGCGCGTAGACGCTGACGAAGTCGCCTTCCATCGACAGCCGGGTGCCGGCCATGTCGAGGCCGACGAAGTGCGGCGCGAGCAGGATCACCGGGCGGCCGGCCGCCTTCAGCGCGTCCAGCCGCTCCAGCCCCTCGATGCGCACCGTCGCCCGCAGGCGCGCGGGGCTCGCCCACCACGCCAGGCCGCGTTCGAGCATGCTGCGCCCGGTGACGGCGAAGTTGCGCCGGGCGAGGGCGCGGCGCTCGCCCTCGGACAATTCGGGAAAGCACAGCCGCAGGTTGGTCAGCACCACCTTGCGCCGCGGCGCCACCAGCACGTACAGGAGCAGGCCGAAGGCCTCGCCGAGCGGCGCGAGTACGGACAGCGGCAGCCAGTGCAGGAGCCAGAACAGGGCGATCGCGAGGCGGCTCATCGCGGCGGCTCCTGCTCCGCCGAAGTCCCTGCCGCTTCATCCTCGCGCCCCTTGCGCGGCTGCTTGTAGCGGTTGTAGCCCCACAGATACTGCTGCGGACACTGCAGGATGAGGCGTTCGACTTCGCGGTTGATGGTCGCCACGTCGGCCTCCAGCTCGCCCGACAAGGCCTCGGCCGGCGCCTGCAGGCGGAACACGTAGCCTGCGCCGCGCGGCAGGCGCTCGGCCCAGGTGTAGATCACCCGCACGCCCTTGACCGCAGCCAGGCGCGCGGCGAGCGTCATCGTCCACGCCGGCTTGCCGAAGAACGGCGCCCACACGCCTTCACCGGCCCCCGGCACCTGGTCGGGCAGCATCCCCACCGCCTCGTGACTGCGCAGAGTCTTCACCAGCCTGCGCACCCCCGACACGTCGGCCGGCGCGGTGCGCATCCGGCCACGCGCGCGGCCGGCCTCCATCAGCGGCTGCAGCGCGGCCTTGCGCGGCGGACGATAGAGCACGGTGATCGGGATCTGCGCCGCGATGCACTGCGCGGTGATCTCGAAGCAGCCCAGGTGCGGCGTGATGAAGAGGATTCCGGCGCCTTCGGCGCGTGCCTGCTCGACCAGCTCCCAGCCTTCGGTGCGCACCGCGGCGGCCACCACCTCGGACGCCGGACGCAGCCAGAGGAAGGGCAGCTCGAGGGCCTGGCGGCCGGCTTCGGCGATCGCCGCGCGCCGCACCGCATCGTCCTCGCGGCCGAGAGCGTTGGCCAGGTTGGCGCGCAGGCGGCGGGCGTAGGACGGCGAAGCCCAGTAGGCGAGCCAGCCCATCCAGCCGCCGAGGCGGTGCAGCCAGGGCAAGGGCAGGCGCGAGAGCAGGCGGAAGAGGAGGTCGAGCAGCACGTCGGCGACTGGCATGGGGAGTTGCAGGACCCGAATGCTTACACAGCCGGCGATCCCGGTCTATAATCCGGCCTCACCGCCGAGTTAACTCGACAACTTGCAGGGCGGTACGGCAGGCGCAGGCCGCCGGCAAAAATACTGCTAAAGCGTCGGCTGCTCGACGAAATCCCCGGAGCTGGCCGCAGACGCAAGGCCGACAGCACGGGGATTTTGGTTTTTCAAGGAGTGGCACCATGGCTGAATTTCTGTTTACGTCCGAATCGGTTTCCGAAGGCCATCCCGACAAGGTCGCCGACCAGGTCTCCGACGGCGTGCTCGACGCCATCCTCGCCGACGACCCGAAGGCGCGCGTGGCCTGCGAGACCCTGGTGTCGACCGGTCTCGTCGTGATCTCGGGCGAGATCACCACCACCGCCCACCCCAACTACCGCGAGATCGCCCAGGAAGTCATCCGCCGCATCGGCTACGACAATTCCGACATCGGCTTCGACTACAAGAGCTGCGCGGTGCTGGCGGCGATCAACCGCCAGTCGCCCGACATCGCCCAGGGCGTGAACGAAGGCGAAGGTCTCGATCTCGACCAGGGCGCGGGCGACCAGGGCCTGATGTTCGGCTACGCCACCGATGAAACCCCGAGCCTGATGCCGCTGCCGATCTACTACGCCCACCGCATCATGCAGCGCCAGGCCGAAGTGCGGAAGGACGGCCGCCTGCCGTGGCTGCGCCCGGACGCGAAGAGCCAGATTACGGTGAAGTACGTCGACGGCAAGCCGGTGGCGATCGACACCGTGGTGGTGTCCACCCAGCACCACCCGGACGTGTCGCACGCGCAGATTTCCGAAGCGGTGATCGAGGAAATCATCAAGCCGGTGCTGCCGAAGGAGCTGATGCAGGGCGACGTCCGCTACCTGATCAACCCCACCGGCCGTTTCGTCATCGGCGGCCCGCACGGCGACTGCGGCCTCACCGGGCGCAAGATCATCGTCGACACCTACGGCGGCGCCGCCCACCACGGCGGCGGCGCGTTCTCGGGCAAGGACCCGTCGAAGGTCGACCGCTCGGCCGCCTACGCCGGCCGCTACGTCGCCAAGAACGTCGTCGCTGCGGGCCTGGCGGCCAAGTGCGAAGTGCAGGTCGCCTACGCCATCGGCGTGGCGCGCCCGGTGTCGCTGATGGTCAACACCTTCGGTACCGGCAGGATCGCCGACGACCGCATCGCCGCCCTGATCGGCAAGCACTTCGACCTGCGCCCGAAGGCGATCATCCAGACCCTCGACCTGCTGCGCCCGATCTACTCCAAGACCGCCGCCTACGGCCACTTCGGCCGCGACGAGCCGGAGTTCACCTGGGAGCAGACCGACAAGGCCGCCGCGCTGCGCGCCGACGCCGGGCTGTAAGCGGCACCGTTTCATCGCCGCGGCGGCGGGCGGGATCGGACATCGCCTGCCGCCGCCGGCATTCAGACCTCCATCAACGACTTTTTGTACCGCCCATGCTCCAGCAAGTCCTGATGTTCGTCCTCGGTCTCGTCGTCCTCGTCGCCGGCGCGGAACTGCTGGTGCGCGGCGCCTCGCGGCTGGCGGTGTCCTTCGGCGTGTCGCCGCTGGTGGTGGGGCTGACCGTGGTCGCATTCGGCACCAGCGCACCGGAAATGGCGGTGTCGGTCGGCTCGGCGCTGGCCGGCAGCCCCGACCTGGCGATCGGCAACGTGGTCGGCAGCAACATCGCCAACATCCTGCTGATCCTGGGCATTTCGGCGCTGATCACGCCGCTGCTGGTGGACGAGCAGATCATCCGCCAGGAAATCCCGATCATGATCGGGGTCTCGGCGCTGCTCGTGGTGATGGCCCTCGACGGCCGGCTGAGCCTGCTCGAATCGGCGATTCTCTTCGGCCTCGTGCTGGCCTACACCGTGTTCCTGGTGGTGCAGTCGCGGCGCGCCTCGAAAGGGGTCCAGGACGAGTTCGAAACCGAACTCCCGACCTCGACCTGGGACCGTCACTGGAGCGTGCAGCTGGCACTGATCGCGGTCGGCCTCGCGATGCTGGTGGTGGGCGCCGACTGGCTGGTCGATGCCGCAGTCGCCTTCGCCCGCGCCTTCGGCGTCAGCGACCTGGTGATCGGCCTCACCATCGTCGCCGTCGGCACTTCGATGCCCGAAATCGCCACTTCGATCGTCGCCGCGCTGCGCGGCCAGCGCGACATCGCCGTGGGCAACGTCGTCGGCAGCAACGTCTTCAACATCCTCGCCGTGCTCGGCGCCGCCGGCATCGCCTCGGGCGCCGGCCTGCCGGTCTCGGAGGCGGCGCGCAACTTCGACCTGTGGGTGATGCTCGCAGTCGCCTTCGCCTGCCTGCCGATCATGATCACCGGGCGCGAGATCGCACGCTGGGAAGGCGGCATCTTCCTCGGCTACTACGCCGCCTACACCGCCTGGCTGGCCCTCCAGGCTCAGCAGCACGCCAGCCTGCCCGCCGTCTCCAGCGTCATGCTCGGCTACGTGATGCCGCTCACCGTGATCACCCTGGTGGTCAGCATCGTGCGCCACAACGGCAGCCGGCGCTGAGCGAGCCGCGGGCCAATCCCGCCCCAGCCGGCACCGGGCGATCGAGGCCGGCGTCGGCAAAGCGCCGCAACCGCAGCGTCCGCCATCAACGGCTGCCCTCCGCCGCGGCGCTCCTCCGCCGCTTGCGAAAAATCCCCCGCCTCCATTAAGCTAGGCCCGCATTCGATCCGGGTGCTCCGCCCTGCAGCCGCAGGACGGAGTGAAACGGGAAGTCCGGTGACGCTGAAACCCACGCGTTTCAGCCAGTCCGGCGCAGCCCCCGCTGCTGTGAGCCTGACGACTCCGCCAACACGCCACTGAGCCTTGCGCTCGGGAAGGCCGGTGGACGAGGAAGAAGGCAAGCCAGAAGACCGGCCCGATCGAGTTTCGTGATGTGTGACCCCGGGGTGAGGGTTCGATCCGACTGGTCTGCCGCCGGCCGCATGCGTCCGGCTTCCAGCCGAATCCGCTGTACATGCTGTCCGCCTGGTCGCGGCCCTGCCGCGCCACGGTTCCGTCCGCATGCCCCCCACGCCGGTGTCCGCATCCTTATCGACGCACTCGTGGGGAGTCACCATGCACATCGAACCGGGCATCCTTTCCGGCGCCAAGATCGCCGCCGCCAACCTCGCCGCCGCTTCACTCATCGCCGCCCAGGCGCCGCAGCTGCTCAGGAAACCGCAGCGCATCCTGCACACGCTACTCGCGGCGCTGTTCTTCTCCGTCTTCATGCAGAGCTTCCACCTGCCCGCGGGCGCGTCGGAGCTGCACTTCATCGGCGTGATGCCGATCTACCTGACGCTGGGCTTCATCCCCACCCTGCTCGGCTTCGGCCTCGGCCTGCTGCTGCAGGGCGTGATCTTCGAGCCCGCCGACCTGCTCCACCTGGGGGTGAACTTTCTGTCGCTCGCCGTGCCACTGCTCGCGCTGCACGCCACGCTGGGCCGCAAGCTCGCCGCCGGCGCCGCCACCAAGGTCGGCTCGGTGCTGAAGCTCGATGCCCGCTACTACGCCGGCGTCGCGCTGATGGTCGGCTTCTGGCTGGCGATGGGGGAAACCGCCACACCCTTCGCGGCGTGGATAAGCTTCGCCGCCGCCTACCTGCCGGTGGTGCTGATCGAGCCGGTGCTGACGGTGGCGGTGGTCCGGCTGCTGCAGTCGCAGGCCCACCGTCCGCTGGTCCGGCTCTGCTTCGCCGTCCCGGCGCGCGGCTGATGAGCGGCCGGCCCGGCACGGTCTGGTTCGTCGGCGCCGGCCCCGGCGACCCGGACCTGATCACGGTGAAAGGCCGCCGCCTGCTCGAGCAGGCGGGCGCGATCCTGTTCGCCGGCTCACTGGTCGATCAGGCGGCGACGCAGCACGCGCCCGCCGGCTGCGCGATCCGTGACTCGAAGGACATGACCCTCGAGGCGATGAACGCCTGGCTGATCGACGCCTGCGCCCGTCACCGCACCGTGGTGCGCCTGCAGACCGGCGACCCCGGCCTGTACGGCGCGCTCGTCGAGATGACCCGCCCGCTTGGCGCCGCCGGCATCCCCTGGCGGGTGGTGCCGGGCGTGTCCTCGGCGATGGCCGCGGCCGCGGCGGCCGGCGAGACCCTGACCCTGCCCGAGCTCACCCAGACCGTCATCCTCACCCGCGTCGCCGGCCGCACCCCGATGCCCGCGGGCGAGGAGCTGGAGGCGCTCGCCGCCCACCGCACGACGCTGTGCATCTTCTTGTCGATCACCCTGCTGCACGAGGTGCAGCGCGCGCTGCGCGCCGCCGGCTGGCCGGAGGAGGCGCCCATCGTGGTGGTGCACAAGGCGAGCTGGTCGGGCGCGGAGAAGATCGTGCGCGGCACGCTGGCCGACATCAAGCGCCGCTGCCAGGACGAGAAGATCGCCAGCCAGGCCATGATCCTCGCCAGCCCCGCACTCGGCGCCCGCCTGTGGCCCGACATCGCGCGCTCGAAGCTCTACGACCCCGGCTTCGGCCACCGCTTCCGCAAGGCGGCCGCAGCCGTAGAGGCCACCGCGCCCACCGGAAATCCCACATGAACGACACCGCCCTGCTCCTCGTCGGCCACGGCTCGCGCAAGCGCGAGGGCAACCAGGAGATCCTGCACTTCGCCGCGCAATGGCGCCAACGCCATCCCGGCTGGCGCATCGAGACCTGCTTCATCGAGCACGCCGAGGTGCTGCTCGACGAAGGCCTCGACCGCGCCGCGCACGACACCCGCCGCGTGCTCGCGATCCCCTTCATCCTCAACGCCGCCGGCCACGTCAAGATGGAACTGCCGGCCGCGCTCGAGCGCGCCCGCGCGCGCCACCCCGGCGTCGACTTCGCCTGCACCCGTCACCTCGGCATGGGGCGCGAGCTCTTCGCCGTGCTGCGCGGCCAGCTCGATCGCCTGATGCGCCGGCTCGACCGGCCCGACCCTCGCACCACCGGCGTGGTGCTGCTCGGCCGCGGCTCCTCGGACGCCGGCGCCAACGGCGAGCTGGCGAAAATGGCGCGCTGGCTGTTCGAGGACGGCGACCACGAGCTGGTCGATCTCGCCTTCACCGGCGTGACCTGGCCGCGGCTCGAAACCGTGGTCCAGCGCCAGGCCCGACTCGGTATGACGCAGATCTGCATCGTGCCGGTGTATCTGTTCACCGGCGTGCTGATGGAGCGCATCCGCGCCCAGGTCGAGCGCCTGCAGCGCCAGTACCCGCAGCTCGCCTTCGCCCTCGGCACCCACTTCGGCTTCGACGAGGGCATCTTCACCCTGGTCGACGCGCGCGTGGCCGAGGGTTGCGCGGACGCCGACGGCGGAGGCGCCGGCCACGGCCTGCTCGAGTGCGACGGCTGCCGCTACCGCCTCGCCGCCGAGGACGAGCACCTGCACGACCACAGCCACACCGCCTGCGGCCACGCCCACGCCCACGCAAGCCACGGCAGCACCGCGGGACACGGCGCGGACGCGCACGCCCACCCTCATCCCCACTCCGCCCACGCCTGAGCACGGAGGCCATCCCATGCACGCCAACACCATCACCGAACAGCTCACCGCCGCCGGCCGTGCAATCGAGCACGACTCCTTTTCCATCATCGACGCCGAGGCCGGGGCGCATGCCTACACCGCGGGGCAATGGCCGATCGTGCGCCGCATGATCCACGCCAACGCCGACTTCGAGTTCAACGGCCTCACCGAATTCCATCCGCATGCGATCGAGGCCGGGCTGGCGGCGGTCCTCGCCGGCGGCACGCCGATCGTCGCCGACGTCGAGATGATCTGCGTCGGGCTGTCGAAGGGCCGGCTCGCACACTTCGGCCTGCACCCCCACGAGTTCATCTCCGACCCCGACGTGATCGAGGCCGCGCGCACCGCCGACACCACGCGCGCGGTGCAGGCGATGAAGAAGGCGCAGCGCCTCGGCCTGCTCGACGGCGCCATCGTCGGCATCGGCAACGCCCCCACCGCGCTGATCGAACTCGTGCGCCTGATCCGCGACGACGGCGTGCGCCCGGCGCTGGTCGTCGGCATGCCGGTCGGCTTCGTGTCGGCGGCCGAGTCCAAGGCGCTGCTCGCCGCGGTGGACGCGGTGCCGTGGATCACCATCCGCGGCCGCAAGGGCGGCTCCACCCTGGTCGTCGCCGCCCTCCACGCGTTGCTCGGCCTCGCCGAAAGCCGCCAGCTGCAAACCTCGCGGGCGTAAGCCCGGACGCCACCGCGCACGGATATCCGACCGCCCGCAACCTCCTCCTGCCCTACCCGATGGACACCTCCGCAGCGCCCCCCGACAAGATCCGCAAAGGCGACCGCCGTCGCCAGCGCGGCAACCGTACCGGCCTCACCACCGGCGCCACCGCCGCCGCCGCGGCAGCCGCGGCCACGCTCGGGCTGGTGCGCGGGACAGTACCCGAGCGGGTGGCGTGCGCGCTGCCCAACGGCATGCGGGCCGAGTTCGCCATCCTCGACGGTCGGGTGGAGCGGATCGACGCCACCGACTGCGCCCATGCGGTGGCGATCAAGGATGGCGGCGACGACCCCGACGCCACCCACGGTGCGCACATCACGGTGGAGGTCCGCCGCATCCCCGGCGGGGGCGGCGAAGTCGTGCTCGAGGGCGGCCCCGGCGTCGGCGTCGTGACCAGGCCGGGGCTGGGCCTCGAGGTGGGGGGGCCGGCGATCAACCCGGTGCCGCGGCGCAACATCGTCGCCAACGTCGCCGCCGCCGGCGCGGCCATCCTGCAGGCCGGTGACGGCCTGGCGGTGAGGATCTCGGTGCCCGGCGGCGAGGAGATGGCGAAGAAGACCCTCAACGCCCGCCTCGGCATCCTCGGCGGCATCAGCATCCTCGGCACCACCGGCATCGTGCGCCCGTTCTCCAC
This sequence comes from Thauera aromatica K172, assembly GCF_003030465.1. GTDB lineage: Bacteria > Pseudomonadota > Gammaproteobacteria > Burkholderiales > Rhodocyclaceae > Thauera > Thauera aromatica. The sequence goes on from NZ_CP028339.1 coordinate 3,455,449, forward strand.
CGCAGCCTGGCGCGCCAGCGTGGTGCAGGCGATCGAGGTCGCCGCGGCACAGGGGCAGACCACGCTGGTGCTGACCACCGGCGGGCGCACCGAGAAAGGCGCGATGCGCGTCTTCCCCGAGCTCGACCCGGCCTGCTTCGTCGAGTTCGGCGACTTCGTCAAGGCGGCGTTCACCACCGCAGTCAAGCTGGGCATGCGCCATATCGTGCTCGGCGCGATGGTCGGCAAGCTGACCAAGATCGCCCAGGGCCTGTCGGTAACCCACGCCTGGCGCGGCGAGATCGACCGCGCGCTGATCGCCGGCGCCGCTGCCGAGGTCGGTGCGCCACCTGCGCTGGTGGCCGAGATCCGCGCCGCCGAGACCGCCCGCTTCGCCGCCGAACGCCTCGCCGAGCTGGGCCTCGCGCCCGCCTTCCACCGTGCGCTGGCCGAGCGCGCGCTGCGCAGCCTGCGTGAACGCTACCCCGGCCCGCACCGCCTCACCGTGCTCGCCTGCAACTTCGAGGGCGCGCCGATCGTGAGCATCGACGAGGACGCGCCGTGAGCCGACGCAGGGCCTCCTCCCCCATCGCCGGCCGCACACCGGCCGCATCGCCATGGCCCGCGCCGCACTCCGGCGGCGGCCAGACCCCGGCGGCAACGGCCGCCGTTACCCGCTTTTGCACCGCCATGCCCGCCGCAGCGGACCGATGACGACACCGAACGCACTCCCTTCCTGCACCATCGTCGGCATCCTCGACGACGGCTGGCCGGGTCTGTCCGACCTCGCTCGCGCCCGCCTCGCCGGCGCCGCCTGCGTCATCGGCGCCGGCCGCACGCTCGAGCTGGTGGCCGAGTTCCTGCCCGCGGCCGCCCGCCGCCACGCCCTCGACGGCGCCTTCGCCCGCCTGCCGGGCTGGATCGCCGAGGCGCAGGCCGCCGCCGGCCGCGCCGTCGTGCTCGCCACCGGCGACCCGCTCTGTCATGGCATCGCCGCCACCCTGATCGACAAGCTCGGCGCGCACGCGGTGGAGGTCCTGCCCGCGCCGTCGACGCTGCAACTGGCTTTCGCCCGCCTCAAGCTGCCGTGGCAGGACGCCCACATCGCTTCCTGCCATGGCGCCGACGCCGGCGAATGGCAACCCGATCCGCTGCAGCCGGCACCCGGCCCCGCCCATGGCCTGTACCGGATCGTGCGTGCAGTGGCCGAGCAGCCGCTGGTGGCCGCCTTCACCAGCCCGGCCAACGGCCCCGACCGCCTCGCCCGCGCCCTCCGCGCTGCCGGCTACGGCGAAGCCGGCAGCGGCGAGGAGGTTCGCCTGTCGGTCGTCGCCCGCCTGTGCCTCGCCGACGAAGCGGTGTTCCCCCGGCTGGCGCTTGCCGAAGCCGCGCAGCGCCGTTTCCCCGGGCCCAACGTCGTCATCGTCGAGCGCCTGCCGGCGTCCACCCACGACGCTCCGGCGTCCGCCCCGGCCGACGTCGCCGCCGCGCCGGCCGCCCACCCGCTGCCGGCGAGCGCACCGCTGTTCGGCTTCGACGACCTCGACTACGTCCAGCGCACACCGGAAAAGGGCCTGATCACCAAGCTCGAGGCGCGCGCGCTGTCGCTGGCCAAACTCGCCCTGCGCACCGACAGCGTGGTCTGGGACATCGGCGCCGGCGCCGGCTCGGTCGGCCTGGAGGCGAGCCGCCTCTCCCACCACGGTCACGTCTGGGCGATCGAGAAGAACGCCGCCGACGCCGCCAACGCACGCGCCAACGCGCGCCGGCTGCGCGCCACCAACTACAGCCTGTTCGAAGGCAAGGCCCCCGCCGGGCTGGAACACTGGCCTGACCCCGACGCCGTCTTCGTCGGCGGCTCGGGCGGCGAGCTCGCCGAGCTGATCGCCCTCGTGCTCAGCCGCCTGAGGCCGGGCGGCCGCCTGGTGATGAACTTCGTCACCCTGGAAAACCTCGCCACCGCCACCACCGCACTGGCCGCGGCCGGCGCCGCCTGGGAAGTCACCATGCTGTCGGCCGCGCGCAGCCAGCCCATCCTCGACCTGCACCGGCTCGCCGCGCAGAACCCGGTGTGGATCGTCACCGCCCGCAAGGAAGCTCCATGAACCCGCCCCCCGCCGCCCCCACCCCCGCCCGCTTCGGCCGCCTGATCGGCGTCTCCCTCGGCCCCGGTGACCCCGAGCTGATCACCCGCCGCGGCTGGGCCGCGCTGCAGTCGCACGCGCGCTGGGCCTATCCGGTGAAGAAGGCGGAGGAATCCTCCTACGCCCTCGACATCGCCCGCCGCGGCGGCCTGGCGATTCCCGCCGACGCCGTCGAGCTGGTGTTCCCGATGACGCGCGACGCCGTCGCCCTGGCCAAGGCCTGGGCGCGCGCCGCGGCGCAGACCGTGCAGCTGCTCGCCGAGGGGCGCGACCTCGCCTTCCTCGTCGAGGGCGACGCCTCCACCTACTCCACCTTCCGCCACCTCGCGCGCGCGGTGCGCGAGCTCGCGCCCGAGATCACCGTCGACACCATCGCCGGGGTCAGCTCCTTCGCCGCCGCCGCCGCGGTCGCCGACCTCGCGCTCGCCGAGGAGGACGAGACGATGGCGGTGATTCCCGCCGCCTACGGCGTGGAAGTAATCGACCGCCTGCTCGACGAGTTCGACACCCTGGTGCTGATGAAGGTGAAGCCGCTGGTGGACGAGATCCTCGAGCTGCTCGAGCGCCGCGGCCTCACCGCCACCAGCTGCTTCGTCGAGAAGGTCGGTGCCCCCGAGGAGCGCGTGGTGCACGACCTCACCCGCCTGCGCGGCGAGAAGGTCAATTATCTCTCGCTGCTGCTGGTGCAGAACCCGAAACGCGCCCGCGGCGAACTGCGCCGCGGCTGCCGCGAGCGCGCTGCGCCAGCCGCCGGATCGCTCGCCGCCGTAATCGACGCCTGAACATCCCCCCCGCCGGCAAGAACAGCATCCGATGCCCCAGCAACACCTTCCTTTCCCCAACGGCCGCCTCGCCGTCGTCGCCATCACCCGCCACGGCATCGCCCTCGGCGGGCGCGTGCTCGCCGCCCTGCCCGGCGCCACGCTGTTCGCGCCGGAGAAGTTCCGCGCCACGGCCGAGGCCGCCGCCCCCGGCGCCTGCGCCTGCTTCGCCGGCAAGGTCGGCGACCAGATCCCGGCGCTGTTCGCCGCCTTCGACGGCATCGTCGCGATCGTCTCGCTCAGCGCCGTCGTGCGCCTGATCGCGCCCCACCTGAAGAGCAAGGAAACCGACCCCGGCGTCGTCGTCGTCGACGAGGCCGGGCGCTGGGCGATCCCGCTGCTATCGGGCCACCTCGGCGGCGCCAACGCCATCGCCGCCGCGCTGCAGCAGGCGGTGGGCGCCACCCCGGTGCTGACCACCGCCTCCGACGCGCGCGCGACGCTCGCCGTCGACCTGCTCGGGCGCGAGCTCGGCTGGACCTTCGACGCCAGCCACGACGAGCTCGTGCGCGCCAGCGCCGCGGTGGTGAACGACGAGCCGGTCGCCCTCGTGCAGGAAGCCGGCAGCCGCGACTGGTGGGCGCGCCACGCCAACGGCCGCAGCGGCCCGCTGCCGGCCAACCTGCACTGCTTTGCACGCCTCGAGGACATCGACCCGGCGCGCTTCGGCGCGGTGCTGTGGATCAGCCACCGCGCGCTGCCCGCGGGCTGGGCCGCACGCCTCGCCGGCAAGCGCGTGATCTACCGCCCGCCGCAGGAGGCAGCGCGGGAGGAGAGGGCGTGGGAGGAAACAGCGTGAGAGGGGACGCTTTGAGAGAAGGCGGTCCGAGACTGGCGCTGGGCCTCGGCTGCGACCGCGGCACGCCCGAGGCGACGATCGCGCGCGCGGTGGACGAAGCGCTCGCGCAGGCCGGCGCGCGCCTCGAAGACGTCGCCGCCGTCGCCAGCATCTCGCTCAAGGCCGACGAGCCCGGCCTGCTCGCGCTCGCCCGCCGTCACCGCTGGCGCATCGCCTTCCACCCGCCCGCCGTGCTCGCCCGCGTCGTCGTGCCCAACCCGTCGGAAACGGTGCGCCGCTACACCGGCACACCCTCGGTGTCCGAGGCCGCCACGCTGCTCGCCGCCGGCACCGACCTCGCCACCGACCCCGGCGCGCTGCTGGTCGAAAAGCACAAGCTGCGCGGCGCCGACGGGCGCAACGCCACGGTGTCGATCGCCCGCCTGCCCCCGCCCATCCACCCCCACCTGCCCCCAGGACAGGCCTTCCTTTCGGAGCCCCCTTCATGCTGAGCGCCGCGATTCCCGTTTCCAGCCCGCCCACCACCACCGCCGGCAAGATCATGCTGGTGGGCCTCGGCCCCGGTAGCCAGGCGCACCTCACCGCACGCGCGCGCGCCGCGATCGCCGAAGCCGACACCGTGATCGGCTACGTCACCTACATCCGCCTCGTCGCCGAGCTGCTCGAAGGCAAGGAGATCATCCGCAAGTCGATGACCGAAGAGCTCGACCGCGCCATCGAAGCCCTCGAGCGTGCGCGCCGGGGGCGCAAGGTGGCGCTGATTTCCTCGGGCGACGCCGGCGTGTACGGCATGGCCGGGCCGACTTTCGAGGTTCTGTTCCAGGCCGGGTGGACGCCGGATGCGGAGATCGAGGTCGAGATCGTGCCCGGCGCCTCGGCGCTCAACACCTGCGCCGCACTGGTCGGCGCGCCGCTGACCCACGACTTCTGCGCAATCTCGCTATCGGACCTGCTCACCCCATGGCCGACGATCGCGCGCCGGCTCGACGCCGTCGCCTACGCCGACTTCGTCGTCGCCCTCTACAACCCCAAGAGCGGCCGCCGCGCCCAGCAGATCGTCGAGGCCCAGCGCCTGTTCCTGCGCCATCGCCGCGCCGACACCCCGGTGGCCATCGTCAAGTCGGCCTACCGGCCCAAGCAGCGCATCGAGTTCACCACCCTGGAACGCATGGCCGAGGCCGACATCGGCATGCTGAGCACGGTGCTGATCGGCAACTCCAACACCTTCGTGCGCGACGGTCTGATGGTGACGCCGCGCGGCTATGCGAACAAGTACGAGGTCGCCGCCGGCGAGCGCACCACGCTGGGGGGCGAGCAGGCCGGGCGCTCGCTGTCGACCGGCCTTGCCGGCTGGCTGGAGACGATCCGTGCGAGCGGCCGCAGCGCCGCCGAGCTCGCCGCCGAATACCGCCTGCCGGAAGATTACCTCGCCGCCGTGCTGACGCCGTCGCCGTCGAGCAGCGCATCCGGCTGAGCCGTCCGCAGCGCGCCCTCCTCGCCCGCCCCACCGGCGGCGCCGAACAGGGCCGCGACCGCGACCGGGTTCGACGGGAACCAGAAATGCACGTAGGACGCGGTGAGCGCGCCGCAGCGGTAGATCGCCTCGCCCTCGCCGCCATCGGGGCGGCGCGCGCGCAGCGCCGGCACGAGCGCGGTTTCGGTCTTCGAATAGTGGAAGGTATGGCCGCTGAGGCGGCCCTCGGGCAGTGTCACTTCCTGCAGGCCGAGCGCCGCGAGGCGTTGCTGCATCCGCGCGCACCCGGGCAGCAGGCCGGCAAAGGCGTGGGCCGCGCCGTCGCGGTCCACCACCGTTTCGAGCAGGCTCATCAGCCCCCCGCATTCGGCCAGCAGCGCCTTGCCGGCGGCAACATGGGCGCGCAGTGCCGACCACAGGGCGGTGTTGGCGGCGAGCGCGACGGCATGGAGTTCCGGGTAGCCGCCGGGCAGCCACACCGCGTCGCTGCCCGGCGGCAGGGGCTCGCCGGCGAGCGGGGAAAAGAACACCGGCTCGGCGCCGAGCGCGCGCAAGGTGTCGAGGTTGGCCGGGTAGAGGAAGCCGTAGGCCGCATCGCGCGCCACCGCCACCCGCCGCCCGGCGAGCAGGGGCGGAATCAGCTGCGCCGGCACCGCGGGAAACGCCACTGCCGGCGGCAATTCGGCCGCACCGGTGTGCTGCAGATGGTCGGCGAGGCGCTCGAGGCGGGCGTCGAGGTCTTCGATCTCGCTCGCCTGCAACAGGCCCAGATGGCGTTCGGGCAGGGCCGCGGCCGCATCGCGCATCACCGCGCCGAACCAGCGCATGCCGGCGGGCAGCGATGCGCGCAGCAGCTCGGCGTGGCGCGCGCTGCCGACGTGGTTGGCGAGCACGCCGGCGAAGGGCAGGCCGGGTTGGTAGTGGGCGAGGCCGTGGGCGATGGCGCCGAAAGTCTGCGCCATCGCCCGCGCGTCGATCACCGCCATCACCGGGAGGCCGAAGCGGCGGGCGATGTCGGCCCCCGAAGGGGCACCGTCGTACAGCCCCATCACCCCTTCGACCAGGATCAGATCGGCCTCGCCCGCCGCCCGGTGCAGGCGCCAGGCGATGTCGGCCGCGCCGCACATGCCGAGGTCGACGTTATCCACCAGCGCGCCGCTGGCTACTGCATGGATCTGCGGGTCGAGGAAGTCGGGGCCGCACTTGAACACCCGCACGCGGCGCCCGAGCCGGGTGTGCAGGCGGGCGAGCGCGGCGGTGATCGTGGTCTTGCCCTGGCCCGAAGCCGGTGCGGCGACGAACAGCGCCGGGCAGCGCGCCGCGGCCGTTTGCGGGGCAGCCGCCGCAGCCTGGCGCACCACGACGGTGCTCACTTCCGGCCCTCCCCATGCACCACCGCACAGCCGGCGTGCGGCAGCGGCGAAGCCTGAGGCTGGGCGGCGGGTTCGAACCATGACAGCTTCGGGTAGAGGCCGACCACGCGGCCGATCACGGTGAGCGAGGGCGGGCGCACCCCTTCCTGGTGGACGCGCTCGGCGAGGGTCGCCAGATCCGCCACCACCACCCGCTGCGCATGGGTGGTGCCGCGCTCGATGACCCCCGCCGGCGTGTCCGGCGGCAGGCCGTGGGCGATGAACTGGCGGCAGATCTCGGCCAGGCGCGAAATGCCCATGTAGATCACCACCGTCTGCTGCGGGCGGGCGAGCATCGCCCAGTCCAGATCGAGCGCGCCGTTTTTCAGGAAACCGGTGGTGAACACCACCGATTGCGCATGGTCGCGGTGGGTCAGCGGGATGCCGGCATAGGCCGCCACCCCGGCCGCGGCGGTGACGCCGGGGACGACCTCGACGGTGATCCCGGCCTCGACCAGCACCTCCATCTCCTCGCCGCCGCGGCCGAAGATGAAGGGGTCGCCGCCCTTGAGCCGCACCACCCGCTTGCCGGCCTGCGCCAGGCGCAGCAGCAGGCGGTTGATCTCGTCCTGCGGCAGGGTGTGGTCGGCGGCCTTCTTGCCGACGTAGATGCGCTCGGCCGCCGCCGGGGCGAGGTCGACGATCGCCGGGCTGACGAGGTTGTCATGGACGACGACATCCGCCCCCGCCACCAGGCGCGCGCCGCGCAGGGTGAACAGCTCCGGGTCGCCGGGGCCGGCGCCCACCAGGTACACATGCCCCGGCAGCGGGCCGGGACGGTAAACCGCGAGATCGGGCAGTGCCATCTTTACCACTCCATGCCGGGCATCGCCTTCACCCCGGCGGCGAAGGCATGCTTGACCGGCGTCATGTCGGTGACGGTGTCGGCGGCGTCGAGCAGCGCGGCCGGCGCGCCGCGGCCGGTGACCACCACGTGTTGCCGCAGCGGACGGGCGCGCAGGTCGGCGAGCACCGCGTCCACCTCCAGGTAATGGTGCTTGAGCGCGATGTTGAGCTCGTCGAGCACCACCAGGCCGATGCCCGGATCCTGAAGCATCTCGCGTGCCAGCGCCCACGCCGCCTGCGCGCGGGCGACGTCGCGCGCGCGGTCCTGGGTGTCCCAGGTGAAGCCATCGCCCATCACGTGCCAGCGCACGCCGGGCTGGTTGCGGAAGAAGGCCTCCTCGCCGGTGTCGGCGCGGCCCTTGATGAACTGCACCACGCCCACCTGCAGGCCGTGGCCGAGGGCGCGCGCCACCAGGCCGAAGCCGGCGCTCGACTTGCCCTTGCCGTTGCCGGTGTTGACCAGCAGCACGCCGCGCTCGGCCTGTGCGTGCGCGATCCGGTCATCGATCACCGCCTTCTTGCGCGCCATGCGCGCGTTGTGGCGGGCGTCGCGTTGCTCGTTTTCGGTCATGCTGTCCTTCCTCGATTCACCGCATCGCGCGCCCCGGCGCGCACGGTGCACATTGTCCCCGATCTGCCGGCGCGCGTTCAGTCCGGCACGAAAATCGCCCGGCCGTCGAGTTCGCAGCGCCGCAGCGGGTGGCCGAAGGCCTCGCTCAGCAGGTCGGCGCGCAGCACCTGGTCGCGCCCGCCCGCGGTGACGCCGCCGCGGCCATCGAGCAGGATCACCTGGTCGGCGAAGCGCGCGGCGAGGTTCAGGTCGTGCATCACCATGACCACGCCGCGGCCCGCCGGATCGCTGCGGGCGATGCGGCGGAACAGCTCCAGGGTGGCGATCTGGTGGTGCAGGTCGAGGTGGTTGAGCGGTTCGTCGAGCAGGAACAGGCGCGGCGCCTGCGCGAGCAGGGCAGCGATCGCCACGCGCTGGCGCTCGCCGCCGGACAGGGTCAGCACGTCGCGCCCCTCGAACCCGGCGAGGCCGGCGTCGGCCAGCGCCCGGCGGGCGATGGCGACATCCTCGGCGCCCTCCCAGCCCCAGCGGCCGAGGTGGGGATGGCGGCCGATCAGCACCGTCTCGAGCACGCTCGCGGCGAAATGGTCCGGCTGCTGCTGCACCAGCAGGCCGCGGAACCGCGCCGCCTCCAGCGTCGGCCACGCCGCGTAGGGCCGCCCGCCCAGGCGCACCGCGCCCACCGTGGGCGCGCGCAGCCCGGCCAGGGTGTGCAGCAAGGTGGTCTTGCCCGCACCATTGGGGCCGAGCAGCACCAGGCACTCCCCCGCCGCCAGGCTCAGGCTGAACTCGCAGCACAGCCAGCGCTCGCCCACCTGCAGCGCGAGGCGCTCGGCCTCGAGCAAGGGAGCGTCGTCGACGGGGCGGCGGACGGCGTTCATCGCGGGCTGCGCGAGAGCAGGAACAGAAAGACCGGCACCCCGATCAGCGCGGTCAGCACCCCCACCGGCAGCTGCTGGGGCGCGATCACCGTGCGCGCCGCGGTATCGGCCAGGGTCAGCAGGGTGCCGCCGGCGAGCGCCGCGGCCGGAATCAGCACGCGCTGGTCGTTGCCCACCGCCAGCCGCACCAGGTGGGGCACGATCAGGCCGACGAAGCCGACCGAGCCCACCAGCGTCACCGCGGTGGCGGTCAGCAGCGAAGCGAGCACGTACAGGCCGACGCGCAGGCGGGGTACCGCCACCCCGAGCGCACGTGCGCCAAGCTCGCCGCGCGCGAGCACGTTGAGGTCGCGCGCGCAGGGCGCCACCAGCGCCAGCGCCCCCACCAGCACCAGCACCGCCGGCCACGGCCGCACCGCCGCGCTGGCGTCCCCCATCAGCCAGAACAGCATCGATTTCACCCGCGTATCCGATGCCAGCGCGAGCATCAGCGACACCGCCGCGCCGCAGCCGGCGGCGACGATGACTCCGGTCAGCAGCAGCCGGGTCTGCGTCCAGCTGCCCTCGCCGTGCGCCAGCCCGAACACCAGCAGCATCGCGGTGAGTGCGCCAACGAAGGCCGATGCATCGATCCAGAAGCTCGCCGCGCCGAGCGTGATCGCGCCCAGCGCCCCCACCGCTGCGCCACCGGAAATGCCGAGGATGTAGGGGTCGGCGAGCGGATTGCGCAGCAGCACCTGCATCAGCGCGCCGGCGGTGGCGAGCAGGCCGCCGCAGACGAAGGCGGCGACCGCACGCGGCAGGCGCAGTTCGCGCACGATCGCGGCGGACATGCCCTGCTCGCTGCCGAACAGGGCGCCGAACACCGTGCCCGCCGGAATGTCGAGCTCGCCCGCCGACAAGGCCCACAGCAGGGCCAGCGCCGCCGACAGCGCAAGCCCGGCAAGGACGATCCGCGCCCGCCGTCCGGCAAGCGCGGGGCCGTGGGCGGAAGGCGGGCGGAACACGGCCACCGGGGCTCAGCGCGGGGTGTAGCGCAGGCCGACGAAGGCGGTGCGCCCTTCGGTGGCGAACACCGTGTTCTGGTAGCCGCGCTCGAGGACGTAGTCCTTGTCGCCCACGTTCTTGACTTGCGCCTCCAGCGTCCACGCCTTGTCGAAGCGGTAACGGGCGAACAGATCGACCAGGCCATAGCCGCCCATGCGCTGATCGTTGGCGGAATCTTCGTAGCGCGCGCCGACCGCGGTCCACTGGCCGCCCACGGTCCACGCGCCGACGCTGTAATCGACTCCGGCGAGCAGGCGCTGGCGGGGGCGCCGGCGCAGCACGTTGTCGGTTTCCTCGTCGCGCGGATCGAGGAAATCGGCGACCACGTTCCACTGCCAGGCCTGCGCGCGACCGCGGTAGCTGGCGGTCAGGCCGCGGATCCTGGCCTTGCCGATGTTCTCCGGAGTGAACCCCCAGTCGATGAGGTCGGAGATCCGGTTGTCGAAGTAGACCACGCGCACTTCCTCGCCGGCGCGCTCCCAGGCGAGGCCGACCTCACGGTTGCGCGCCGACTCCGGCGCGAGGTCCGGATTGCCGCCGAAGCAGCCGAAGGAAAAGCAGTTCACCGGATAGTACAGGTCGTTGAAACTGGGCGCCTTGAACGCCGTCCCCAGCGAGGCGAAGGCGCGCAGCGCCTCGGTGAGCTGGTAGCCGTAGGCGGCCGACCAGGTCTTCTCGCTGCCGAAGCGTTCGATGTCGTCGTGGCGGACGTTGATCTGCACGCCGTGCGCGCCGAACGCGGCGGTCCAGCCCAGGAAAGCCGAATCGGTGGTCCGCGAATCGACCACCAGGGCGCCGCTGGTGTCGACCTCCTGGCGCTGCTGCTCAATGCCGGCGAGCCAGGTGCCCCATGCCGTGCGAATGTCGTTCTGCCAGGAGACGAGGCCGGTATCGGTGACGAAGCGGTCCTTGGCCCCGGGGCGGAAGTTGTCGGCAGCGTATTCCATCGCCCCCACCCGCAGCGTGGACGTCCACCGCTCGCTCAGCCGGTTTCGCGTATAGGCGTTCCAGCTCAGGATGTCGTTGTCGGTGTGGTTGTCGAAATCGAAGTCGCCGTCGGTGTGGTTCTCGTCGGCGGAGCGCAGCACGTGCACGCCGAGCTCATGGCCCTCGGCCGGGCGCCACTGCAGGCTGCCCGAAGCGGCGCTGTTCTTGTAGCCGTCGCGGTCGGGATTGGCGCTCGGGCCGCGCGTCGCCGAGATGCCATCGGTCTGGAGCCGGCTGGCCGACAGCGCATAGGACCATTGCCCGGTTCCGCCGGCAACGCCGGCCTGCAGGTCGCGCGTGTCATGACTGCCGTAGCGCAGCGCCAGCCGCGGCTTGGCCGGGCCCTGGCCGCGGCGGGTGAACACCTGAACCACGCCGCCGATCGCCTCCGAGCCGTACAGCGACGAGGCCGGCCCGCGCAGGATCTCGATGCGCTCGATTTCGGCCGCGTTCAGGGTTTCGAACGGCGCCTGCCCGAGGGTGGCGGAGGTGACCGGCATGCCGTCGATGAGGAGCAGCGCGTGTCCGCTGTCGGTGCCGCGGATCAGCACCGAAACGGTTTTGCCCGGCAAGCCGCCGTCGGTGACGAACACCCCGGCGGTGCGGGACAGCACTTGCGCCAGGGTGGTGTCGCCGAGGCGTTCGATCTGTTCACGAGTGACCACGGTCACGTCGGCGAGCAAGTCGTCGGCCCTGCTTTCCTGGCGGGTCGCGGTGACCACGACGTGGTCGAGCTGGGGGTCGTCGGCCTGGGCCGGGACGAACGGATAAGCGAGCGCGCACGCGGAAACGAGCGCGGAAAGGCGGATTTTCATTTGAACGAGGAACTCCTTTCGCCATGGCGGGCGTCCCCGCACGTCATGGCAGCTGCACATGGACGTGCCGGGAGCGAGAGCGCACCGAACCGAGCAGGAAAACCCGCGCCCGTCGCCACCACCCCGCGGCACATCCGCCAATCGCGTTCGGCCGGTCTCCGGGCTCGGGCGCTGTACCGGCTGATGGGCCGGTCGCAGCGGATCGCCTTCCCGGGAGGGTGTCCCAGTGGCTGCGTGATCCGCCTTGCGCGCACTTACCGTTGCGGGGGCAGCACAGGCATTGCGACCATCGTTCAAGCGATGGGCCGCGCACCTGTTTCCCGTTTAACCCGGGGCGAGGACCGCCCACGGGCACCGATAACGCGTTGCCCCTTCCGGGGCAATGGGAATGGATGATACCGTCCCGGCCAAGATCGTGCAGCACGATCGACGACTCGACCCCGCTCCCACGCTCACCCGGACCTCCTGATTGTCATGACCTGCGAACTGATCCTGGGCGGGGCGCGCTCGGGCAAGAGCGGCGAGGCCGAGCGCCGCGCCGCCGCCTCCGGCCTCGCCGTCACCGTCATCGCCACCGCCGAGGCGCTCGACGACGAGATGGCGGCGCGCATCCGCCGCCACCGCGCCGACCGTCCCGCCGCCTGGCGCACCGTCGAAGCGCCGCTCGCGCTCGCCGCCACCCTGCGCCGCGAGGCCGCACCCGCGCGCTGCCTCGTCGTCGACTGCCTGACGCTGTGGCTCGCCAACCTCCTCGCCGGTGCCGAGACCCTGCCCCCCGGCGCCGACGCCGAGGCCCTGCCACGCTTTCGCGACGAGCGCGCCGCGCTCCTTGCCGCCCTCCCCGCCCTGCCCGGCCGGGTGATCCTGGTGGCGAACGAAGTCGGCCTCGGTCTGGTGCCGGAAACCCCGCTCGGGCGCCTGTTCCGCGACGAGGCCGGGCGGCTCAACCAGGCGGTGGCGGCGTGCTGCACGCAGGTGGTGTTCGTCGCCGCCGGCCTGCCGCTGGTGCTCAAGCAGGGCTAAACTGCGCCCTGGACGCCAACCGAGGAGCACGACATGGGCCTGCCCGCCGCAAAGCACGCCATGAACCTGGACCAATTCCTCGCCTGGGAGGCGCAACAGCCCGAACGCTGGGAGTTCGTCGACGGCGAAGCCTTCGCCATGGCAGGCGGCACCGACGTGCACAACACGATCTGCCTGAACACGGCCTTCGCCCTGCGCAGCGCATTGGCCGGCACCCGCTGCAGCGTCTTCATGACCGACGTCCGCCTGCGCCTGGCCGCGGACGACAGCCTGTTCTACCCCGACGTCTTCGTCAGCTGCGCGGATGCCGACCGCGCCCGCCGCCAGGTGAAGGAAGACCCGGCGCTGATCGCCGAAGTGCTGTCGCCGTCCACCGAAGCCTACGACCGCGGCCGCAAGTTCGAGGCCTACCGCCGCTTTCCCGGCCTGCGCACGGTGCTCTTCCTGTCACAGGAGCACGCCCACGTCGAGTGCTACAGCCGCCTCGACGACGGCGGCTGGCTGCTGAGCGAAGCCAGCGGCGAGCGCGCTGCCCTGCACCTCCCGGCGCTCGGCTTCGAGCTGGCGCTGGGCGAGCTCTACCGCGACCTTCCCGACGACTCCGCCACCACCGACACCCCCTCATGAACTTCGACATCGCCGCGCCCGACTCCGCCCTCGCCCCCGCCCTCCAGCACAAGATCGACCAGAAGACCAAGCCCCCCGGTGCGCTCGGCCGGCTGGAAGCGCTCGCGCTGCAGATCGGCCTGATCCAGCAGACGCTGACCCCCGCGCTGCGCCAGCCCCACCTCGCCGTCTTCGCCGCCGACCACGGCGCAGCGCGCGCCGGCGTGTCGGCCTTCCCCCAGGACGTCACCTGGCAGATGGTGGAGAACTTCCTCGCCGGCGGCGCCGCGATCAACGTCTTCAGCCGCCAGCTCGGCCTCGACCTCAGCGTCGTCGATGCCGGCGTCAATCACACATTCGCCCCCCGCCCGGCGCTGATCGACGCCAAGATCGCCGCCGGCACGGCCAACTACCTCGAACGCCCGGCGATGAGCGCCGAACAGCGCGACGCCGCGCTCGAGCGCGGACGCCGCCTCGCCCATGCGCTGGCGGACAACGGCTGCAACTGCATCGGCTTCGGCGAGATGGGCATCGGCAACACCGCCGCCGCCTCGCTGCTGACCCACTGCCTGATCGGCGCCGAGCGCGATGCCGACCTCGACACCGTCACCGGCCGCGGCACCGGCCTGGACGACACCGGCCTCGCACGCAAGCGCGCCCTGCTGCGCCAGGCGCTGGCGCGCGGCGGCTACCCGACCGACGCCCTGGAAGCGCTCGCCGAATACGGCGGGCTGGAAATCGCGATGATGGCCGGCGCCATGCTCGGCGCCGCGGAAAAGCGCATGGTGCTGCTGATCGACGGCTTCATCGTCACCTCGGCCCTGCTCGTCGCCCACGCCCTCGCCCCCGCGATCCTGCCCTACTGCGTGTTCGCCCACCGCTCGCAGGAGCCCGGCCACCGCGTCCAGCTCGCCTTCCTCGGCGCCGAACCGCTGATGGAGCTCGACCTGCGCCTGGGCGAAGGCACCGGCGCCGCGCTCGCCTACCCCCTCGTCCAGGCCGCGGTGAACTTCCTCAACGAGATGGCGAGCTTCGAGTCGGCCGGGGTCAGCGAGAAGGGCTGAAGGCGGAACCGGCCCGCGACGATGCGCTACCAGCTCGAACTTTTCTTCACCGCACTCGGTTTCTTCACCCGCCTGCCGGTGCCGGCCTGGGTGCCGTGGTCAACCGAGCGCCTGAACCACGCCGCGCGCTACTTCCCGCTCGTCGGCTGGGTGGTGGCGGGAATCGGCGCGGCGAGCTACCTCGCCCTCGCCCAGCTGCTGCCGCCCGCGCTCGCCGTGATCCTGTCGATGGCGGTGACCATCCGCGCCACCGGCGCCTTCCACGAGGACGGCTTCGCCGACGCCTGCGACGGCTTCGGCGGCGGCTGGGACAAGGCACAGGTGCTGACGATCATGAAGGACTCGCGCATCGGCAGCTACGGCACCGTCGGCATCGTGCTGATGCTGCTCGCCAAGGCTGCGGCCCTGCTCGAACTGGCGGCGGCCGGCGGCGGGCCCGCGGTGGCGCTCGCACTCTTCGTCGCCCACCCGCTGTCGCGCCTGGCCTCGACCAGCCTGATCCACCTGCTGCCCTACGTGCGCGAGGACGAAACCGCCAAGTCGAAGCCGCTCGCCAAACGCCTGACGCCGGCCGAACTCGCCATCGCCGCCGTCTTCGGCCTGCTCCCGCTGGTCTGGCTGGCGCCGGCGCAGGCGCTCGCCGCGGTGGCCGCGGTGGCCGGCGTCACCGCCTGGGCCGCGCGCATCTTCGTGCGCCGCCTCGGCGGCTACACCGGCGACCTGCTCGGCGCGACCCAGCAGGCAGCGGAGCTCGCCTGCTATGCCGGCCTGCTCGCCGGCGCGCGAGCGATCGCCCTGTAGCCGCGCGCACCGGCGCGGTCCTCGTCATGCGCCGAAGTCGTCCCGGAAGCGCTCGATCTGGTGCATCCGCTCGTGCAGGAGGGTGACGATGCCGATATCGCCGTTCGAAAGCCGGCGCCAGTAGACGACGTGCCGTTCGTAGCGGAAGAAGTAGCCCTCGATGCCGAACTCGGCGGGGATGGGCCTGGATGATGTGCGGTGGGTATCGATGCCGTCGAAGGACTCGAACAGGCCGGAAATGTAGCGGTCGGCTTGTTCCGTGCCCCAGCGATCGCGCGTGTAGCGATAGATCTCGTCAAGCCTCCAAGACGCCGCCTCCTGGATCAGGACCTGAGCCATGCCGTCAGCCTCGATTGCGCGCGATCACGTCGGCGGCGGCAAGGGGGCGGTACGAGTTCTCCGGAGCGGCAAAGGCATGGGCCAGTTCGGCCTTCAGCCGGTCGAAGGCTTCCTGCTCCTTGCGTTCCTTGTCGCGACGAATCAGGTCGCGCACGTATTCGCTGACATTCTCGTAGTCACCATGCTCGCCCACGTTGGCGGCGACGAAATCGCTGAGCGGTCCGCGGAGGCGAACCGTCATGGTCGTGGTCGTTGTCCGGGACATGCCTGGCTCCTGTTGCGGTCAATGTATTCAATATAATCAAAAATGAATACGCCGGCAAACATCCGGCAGGCTCTTCCTTGCCCGGTGCGGCTACACCGGCGACCTGCCCGGGGCGCTGGAGCATGCCGCCTCACCAACGACTACCAAAGGATGGGGTTTGTGGAGCGCTTACGGTGATATCGACCCCGAAGAGGCATTAATCACCTCGGTGGCCCTCCAAAACTCACACGCGACCACATGCAATCATCACCTATAGTAAAATTTGCGAAGTTATTCAATTGCTGTAAATTCTAAAATTTATAGATAAACTGCACTGCATGGACCCTATCCGCAATCCTTTTTCCCCCGGCGCTGGCACTCCGCCCCCCGAACTTGCCGGCCGTGATGACCTGCGCGAATCCTTGCGCATCGCGCTCGAGCGCGCCAGGATCGGTCGCCCGGCGAAGAGCGCCATGCTGGTCGGCCTGCGCGGTGTCGGCAAGACGGTACTGCTGGACCGCATCAGGATGGATGCCGAGGCGGCCGGCATCCACACGGCCCGAGTCGAGGCGCCCGAAGGGCGTTCACTGCCAGCCCTGCTTTCACCTCAGTTGCGTCAGGCTCTGCTGCGCCTGAGTCAGATCGCGGCCGCGAAGGACTACGCCGTGCGCGGTCTGCGTGCGCTGGCGGGTTTCGTCCGCAAGCTCAAGGTCACTTTCGGCGATATTGAGGTGGGCATCGACTACGAGCCCGAGCCGGGCTTGGCCGACAACGGCGATCTTGAGCACGACCTGCAAGCGCTGTTCGAGCAAGTCGGCCTAGCGGCCAAATCGGCCAACACGGCCCTGGCGATCTTCATCGACGAACTGCAATACGTGGAGGAGGTGCAACTGGCAGCCCTCATCACGGCAATACATCGGACCGAGCAGCGGCAGTTGCCCATCGTTCTGGTCGGTGCAGGTCTGCCACAATTACGAGGGCAGATGGGGAACGCTAAGTCGTATGCCGAACGCCTGTTTGATTTCCCCATGATCGGACCGCTGCCGCCCGCCGCAGCCCGCCTCGCAATCGAGAAGCCAATCGAGAACGAGGGCGAGGCGATCACCGAACGAGCCGTGAGCCAGATACTGCAGGTCACCCAAGGCTACGCATACTTCCTGCAGCAGTGGGGCAGCCACACGTGGCAGGCGGCGCAGGCATCACCGATCGATATCGATGCCGTCAATGCAGCGTCCGTCACCGCCGTGGCGGCGCTCGATGAGAGCTTCTTCCGCGTGCGCTTCGACCGCCTCACCCCGAAAGAGAAAAAGTATCTCCGTGCAATGGCCGAGTTGGGCGAAGGCCCCCACAGATCGGGTGACATCGCCACCTGCTTCAACGCAGCAGTGTCTTCACTGGCGCCGACACGCAGTTCCCTGATCACCAAGGGCATGGTCTGGAGCCCCAACCACGGTGACACCGCCTTTACGGTGCCGATGTTTGATGAGTTCATGAAGCGGATCATGCCGGGGAACGACTGGCGCTGATCGTGCTTGGCTGCTTTCGGTGCGCACGCTCATCCGCAGTAGGAGCCAGCGGGCTCCTGCAGCAGGCGACGAAACTCGCCTGCTATGTCGGCCTGTTGACAGGCGTGGGAAGAGTCGCCCTGTAGCCGCGCGCACCGGCGCGGTCCTCACCCACGCTGCGTGCAGCACGATCGTCAGCGGTAAACCTCGCCCCGGTTGCCAAGTTGCACGACCAGCACCCGCATCCGGCCGTCTTGCAGATCGCAGATCACTCGGTAATCACCCACCCGATAACGCCACAACCCACCCAGCGGGCCGGTAAGCGCCTTGCCGGCGCTGCACGGGTCGCCGCTGCCGACCACCCGACCGTCGAGGTAGTCGAGGATGCGACGGGCCGTGGGCTTGTCCAGTCCGCGCAACTGCTTGAGCGCGGTGTCGGTGTAATCAATCATCCAGGCCAAGATCCGCCCTCACGTCAGCGGCGGAGTGCACCGGCTCCTGACCCTTGCGCACACGTTCGAGCACATCGGCGGAGAGGTAGTAATCCTCCATGTCCTCGATGCCCTGCTCGATGATCTGCCGCAGGTAGAACGCCTTGCTGCGGCCGGTGGTGGTAGCAAGCAGATCAAGCCGACGCTCGATCTCGGTATCAAGTCGGATGGAAGTAGGCATGATCGCCCCTAATGAATACGTGTATTCATTAAAGCACAAGGCGGAGACGACGTCGACGCGCCGCCCGGCCATCGATGCAGTCGAGAATGGGGCGCCGCCGCTTCAACCACTCATGCCCAGGCTGAGCAGCCCCACCATCGACTTGACTGATCGTGTCAAAACCGGGGCTGCGTTCCCCCGAAAGAGCTTTGTAGAGGCTTTCGCGGGAGAGCCCGGCGTCTCTGACGACCTGAGCCATGCCTTTAGCGCGGGCAATGTCACCAAGCGCTTTGGCAATGAAGAGCCTGTCAGAAATTTTGCGCGCGAGGCGTAAGGCGGCCTTGATGTCCCTGGCCTGAATGCTCTTGTCGCCACCGGCCAGCAGAATGATCAGCTCACGCCCTCGCTGCTTGAAATACACCCGGTAGCCGGGACCGTAGTTGATTCTCAGCTCGGAGACACCTTCGCCAATAGGCTCGACATCGCCGGGATTTCCACCGGCAAGACGCTCAATTCTGGCTTGGACTCGCGCCCGCGCCTGGATGTCGCGCAAAGTGTCGAGCCACTCCGGCGACCTGCTCGGGGCGCTGCAGCAAACGGCGGAACTCGCCTGCCATGTCGGCCTGTTACACAGGCGCGCGAGTGATCGTCCTGTAGCAGCGCACACCGGCGAGGTCCTCATCCACGCTGCGTGCAGCACGATCACTTCGTGACCAAGACGGTTGCGCATGGGCACGAAGGGTCAGTCACTTAGCGGCCACCGACTTCTGCCGACCCGTTACTGCCGTTGAGCTTATAGGGAAGCTGTCATTCAACGAACAAGGTAAGCCGGCCGCCCTAGGCGGCTCGACCTGACCGCAAAGTTAGATGTTAGCGTTTATTATTAATGTTGACTGCATAAAAATTAATATATTGAATTGTTCCAACTCCGGAATTCACCATGATTTTAGGCTCTATGCCGTTTCCAGTGGAAATTGACTTCTCAACAGACATGAGCATCGGTGGTACAACCGCCCAACGCTGACAGTAACCGTAACCTCGCACCGCATGAACACCCAGATCGAAGCCCTCTTCACCACCGCACTTGGCCTGCAGCCGCCCTGGCACGTTGCCAAGGTCGAACTCAACACGGGCAAGCGCCGGATCGACTTCGAGGTCGAGCACACCGGTCGTCGTGCCGCGTGTCCGGCGTGTGGAGCCGAGCACCAGTTGGTCCACGACCGCGTGCGGCGCAGCTGGCGTCACCTGGATTTCTTTCAGTTCGAAGCGTGGCTGCATGCCGAGATCCCGCGTGTGCAGTGCAACGGCTGCGGCAAGACCACGCAGTTGCCGGTGCCGTGGGCGCGTGAGGGGAGCGGCTTTACCCTGCTGTTCGAGGCGCTGAGCCTGTCGCTGTGCCAGGAGATGCCGGTGAGCCAGGCAGCCAACCTGTTGCGGGTTGCGCCCAAGCGCCTGTGGCGTCGGGTGCGCCATTACGTCGAGGTGGCCCGTGCCAAGGACGACATGTCGGGCGTGCGCTACGTCGGGATCGACGAGACCAGCGTCAAGCGCGGGCACGCGTACATCACCGTCGTGCATGACCTTGAAGCCAAGCGCTTGCTGTTCGCCACACCAGGCCGCGATCACGTGACGGTGCAGGCCTTTGCGCAGGACATGCGCGCGCACGGCGGCGACCCGCAGGCCATCGAGCATGCCTGCATCGACATGAGCGCAGCCTACGCCAAGGGGATCGGCCAGTCGCTGCCCAATGCCCAGATCAGCTACGACCGCTTTCATGTCGTCGCGCTGGCAAGCGCGGCGATGGACGAGGTCCGACGCGAAGAGATGCGCAGCTCCGCGGCAGCGGTTCGTGAAGCGGTCGGCGCACAGAGCAAGAAGACGCTGCGCCAGCTGCTGTGGGGGATGCGCAAGAACCCGGTGAGCTGGACCCGCGCTCAGTTCGAGGCGATGCACTGGCTGCAGCGTTCGAATCTGAAGAGTGCGCGCGCCTGGCGCCTGAAGCAGGCACTGCGCCTGGTCTACAGCGAAGCGGGCGCGAGCAACAGCGAGGAGCTCGCGCACGGGGCGATGTCGAAATGGTTGAGCTGGGCACGCCGCAGTCGCCTGGAGCCCTTCAAGCGGCTGGCCGCCACGCTGAAGGCGCACCTCGGTGGCGTCGTACGCGGCATGCTCGACGGTCGCAGCAACGCCTACGTCGAAGCGATGAACGGTCTGCTCCAGCAGACCAAGACCGCCGCCCGAGGCTTCCGCAACATCGACAACTTCATCGCCATGGCCTACCTGCGCATGTCTAAGCTCAAGCATCTACCGAACAACCCCTTGGTGCCGGCCATCCCCCGCGACTACGGGCGCTACCGTCATGTCTGTTGAGAAGTCAATTTCCACTGGAAACGGCATAGAGCCTGATTTTAACTCTGGCGGACGATTTTTTTTTGGAAAATGCAGAGAACTCAGGCAAGTCATTATCGATTGTCCATGTGGCAGAATCACCCTTTAATTCATTGTATTTTCCCATTGCGAGATCACTTTTTCTTGGGAGTGTTTCTATTGACTGCACCAAAATCTGATTTTCTAAATCGTATTTAACTAAAGAAATATTTACATACCTGTTATCTGTTACAAAATTTATATGCAATATCTTGTTTTTTGATTTTGCCACTTCTGATGCGTCAAGTGTAGCATTATCATATGTGTTGTATTGCCAATTCTTTGTATTTAGCTGATTCATTATGACACCTTCATACACGGTAAATGCATCGTCGCTTGATATTTGAAGTGCATTTTTTATGTGATCAGTTATTTTCTTGTCGTCGCCACTAAGGCTTTCATAGCCGCCTAATGCCCATGAATTTAGACTAAATATGGCAAGAAAAATAAATACTTTAATTTTCATAAGAAATCTCGTTTGGTTGGTAAAAAATTTTGTAACTACTCAGTAGGCCCCACCGGTTCAGCAATTCAAGCGAATCGAGGCTAATGACATCCCATTACACATAACTCAACCTGATTAGCAATGAACCTCAGCGGTCCGAATCGCGCGCTGCGGGAGCGGCCCGCAGTTGGCTGCGGCGACGAGCAGGCGCGTATGCAGTGCCCGGAGATCGAATCGGCGGTTGAAGCGGTAGGCGAAAGCGGCGAGGTAACGCGCCGCATACTTTCGGAAGTCGAATGCATGGTAGCTCCCGTTCAGACTGGTCTTGAGGTTGCCCAGCACGGTGTTGATCCACTGGAATTCGGGCAAGTCCTTCGGTTTGCGTCCAGCGACGACGGTCGGCTGATGCGTGCATCCAGCCGCCGTGACCGCACCGAAACACGCCAGCCCATCGGAGAACACAGTGCTGCCGGGGGCCAGATGCGTCGTCGCCCACTGCCCGATCGCCTGGAGGCTGAAGCCCGGTACGGGCGTGAGTTTGGCGCGCAGTAAGCGGTAACTGACCGGCGTCCTTGCCTACTTCGAGATTGCGAAGAGATCGGATCGCAACGGGTTGGCAGCGAAGTGCTGCTTCCACAGCCTGGGGGTGAGTTGCGCCACGTCGGCGGCCGGGTGCTGCCCGACACGCTGGAGCACATCGACCAGGTACGCATAGGGGTCGATGTCGTGCAGGCGGCAGGTGGCGATC
Source organism: Thauera aromatica K172 (assembly GCF_003030465.1). GTDB lineage: Bacteria > Pseudomonadota > Gammaproteobacteria > Burkholderiales > Rhodocyclaceae > Thauera > Thauera aromatica. The sequence goes on from NZ_CP028339.1 coordinate 3,477,078, forward strand.
AGGCTTTGCGCGATGCCCACGTATTTGGCGCCGACCTCGGTCCAGCAGAAGAGCCAGTTGCGACGGCCCATCGGCACCACGCGCAGGGCGCGCTCCAGGTGATTGGTGTCGATCGGCACCTCGGGGTCGGCCAGATACACCTCGAGGGCGGCGCGGCGCTCGCGCACATACGCCATGGCGGTGGTGAGCGGGGAGCTGGGAGCTGGGCAGCAGGCCCTGGGATTCGAACTGGGCATCGACCCAGGCGAAGAACTGGTGGACCACGGGCTTCGCCTGCGCGAGCCGGTGCGCGCGGCGTGCTTCGCCGACGAGCTTGGCTTCGCGGATGTGCTTCTCCACCGCGTACAGCTTGCCAATCATGTCCAGCGCCTGGCCTGCGCGCTCGGGCTCGACCGACTGCGCATCGAAGAACTTCCGCCTCGAATGGGCCCAGCATTGAGCGTGTGTGAGCCCGCATTTTTCAGCGTAGCGTTCGTAGGCCCCGTAGCCATCAGTGAGCAGCACCGCCCCCTTGGGCGGCGGGTCGGTGCCCAGTGTCTGCGCGATGTGCTTGCCGCCCCGGCCCTCGTGATAGGGGAAGCAGATCTCGTCACGCTCGCCATAGACCGGCCAGAAATAGCCGCCCTTCATCTTGCCCGGGCCGGCACGGCCCGCCTTGATCGGGGTCTCGTCCATCGCCTTGACCCGGCTCGCGCGGATCGAGTCGAGTTGGGCGACAAAGACCGGTTCGAGCAGTGAGAGCGCCGCGTGGGTGAGTTGCGTGAGCCACGGGCGCGAGACCTTGATGCCGTTGTCCCCGAGCCGTTGGTGCTGGCGATACAGCGGCTGGTGGTAGCAGAACTTGTCGGTGATGAGCCCGGCGACGAAGCTCACGTCGGCCCGGCTGCCCTCGATCACCCCGACCGGCGCCGCCGGGCAAGACATCACCTGGGTGTCGCGGTGCTTGATCACCGGGCGCACGTATTTGAGGATGACGTAGCTGCCCGGGCGCTGCGCGAGCCGGAAACTCGTCTTCTCGCCAATCACCTCGTACTGGTCCGGGGCGAGCCCTTCGGCGTCCGGGTTGGGCAGCGCGATCGTCTCGACCGGCACCCGGGTCTCGTCAAAGAACAGCGCCGGCTCGTCGTCCCGGGCGTAATCGGTGGCGCGGGCCCGGCGGGTGTGGGCGGCGATGTCCTTGCCAGGCGGCGGGGGCGAGGATTCGGGCACCGGCAACTCGCCCAGGTGCATCTGATGCGGGTCGGCCTCGAAGAGGCGCTTCTCGCTCTTCTGGCCGAACAGCTGCCGCCGGAACCAGTCGAGCTGGTGTTTCATCGCCTGGAACTCAAGCCGCATCGCATCGAGTTGGCGCTGTGTGGCCGCGTTCGCCTGGGCCAGTTCCACGACTTGCTCAGGGGCCCAGCGGGCGGCCTCGGCAAGCGTCGGAACGGTCAGGAAAACGGGCGTTGTCATGGCCCGCATTTTACCGCAAAAGCCAGCATTCATGCGGCTTTCACCGCGATTTCTGGCAGTTTGAAGCGGCGTTTGAAGCGCGCCGGCTCGATGCCTTCGAGCAGCAATTTGAGCCCTGTCCAGTCCATCTCGCGGCTGACCGCCTTGGACCAGTCCGACACGAAGCGCCCCGACTCGAGCCGCTTGGCCCAGATGCAAAAGCCGCTGCGATCCCAGTACAGCACCTTCATCTGGGTCGCCCGCCGGTTGATGAACACGAACAGATGCCCCGACAAAGGGTCCTGTCCCACGCCGTGGTGTGCCAGTGCATAGAGCCCGTCGAAGGATTTGCGCATATCGACCGGCCGACCATACAGGTGCACCCGTACCGTGCCCTCCGGGAAGAACATCAGCCGCGCACCAGGTGCAGTACCAGTCCGCCACCCAGATCGAGCTTGAGCTCGAGGCGCGAGGCGCCGCCTGAGCCCAGCACGCCCAGATCGACGAACGCCTCTTGCCGAGCCGGCGTTCGAGCGTCTGCTGCACCGCTCGCCAGAGCAACGAGTGCCCGCCAGCGTTGAAAGCTCGAGACGCTGATCGACTCGCGCGCGCAAAACGCCGCCACGCTCAGTCCGCTCGATACATGGCGGGCGAACACCTCCCGCCACTCGTCCCGACTGCGCCGCCGCCACTTGCGCTTGATTGCTCCTGCCATGAACACCGCCTCCGTTGTTGAACCTGGAGGCGATTGTCCACGCCGATCATGCGACCGGGAACAACGCCGGGCAGTTACCGCTTACGGCGCGCAAGGGGTGGCCGTCATCACTGAGGGAGACGGCGGCGACGAAAGGGACCTTGTTTTCCGAGCCGCGACCGACCTTGCCTCCGCTGCGCTCACCGCCGAGGTAGGCATCATCGATCTGGACCTGGCCTTCGAGGACATAGCGCTGCTCGCGTTCGGCCATCGCCTGCATCAGCTTGTGGTGGATCAGCCAGGCGGTCGGGTAGCTCACCCCCAGGTGCCGCTTGAGGGCGAGCGCCGACAGACCGGTCTTGGCTTGGCTGATGAGGTAGATCGCGAGGAACCACACGGTCAGGGCCAATTTCGTGCCCTGCATCACGGTGCCCGCGATCAGCGAGGTCTGATGCCGACAGGCCTGGCACTGGAACAGCGCGTGGGTTCGCCCGCGCACCCGGCTGTAGGCGGCCCCATCGCAACTCGGGCACCGAAACCCCTGCGGCCAGCGCGCCTGCTCCAACGCCGCCGCGCACTGCGCTTCGGTCCCGTAGCGCTTGAGAAACTCGGGCATCGACAGGCCGGGTTGAAACTGGATTCGGTTCATTGCCATGGCTCCACCTCTCACCAGATATACTGTACGTACATACAGTATAGGCCCGGCGACCGTGGCCGGCCAGCTTGGCTGATCATCATTGCTAATCAAGTAACTCATTCACCGTCTTCAAGCTCTCGCTCAAACTGCCGCCCTGCCGCGTACTCCATGATCCGCTGCAGCCCCGATCCAGATCGTTTTCACACCGGGCTCACCGTCGCCTTTGCGCCCCAGAAATCCCCCCAACTTGGCTACCAGGCGGATGACTTCGTTGAGCGGAGGGGGCGTCTTGGGTGGTCGGCGCTTGTTGAGGATGAAGGCCGCTTCCCATTCATCGCGTTCGAAAAGCAGTTCTGCTTCCAGGTCCGGGCAGGTGCGCCCCAGCCGCATCAGCCGGCCGATGCGCCACGACACCACCATGAACAGCGTCAGTGCCCGTTCCAGCCGTTCGATAGACTGCAGCTGCAGCGCTTCGACCTTACAGCCGTTTTTAAGTACATGAAAAAAAGCTCAATTTCCCAACGCGCACGGTACCAGTCAATCAGCTCCACGGCGGCTTCGAAGTCGGGCGCTTCGCGATTGGTGATCAGGCGCCATTCGAGCCCTTTGACGTCTTCAGGCGGGTCGATTTCGCGCGCGATGACGCAGGTGGCGTCCATCACGTCCTTGCGGCCGATCTTGATCTGCACCCGTTCGACCCATACGTGCTGACGGAACACGCGTGCCGGCTGCCCCGGACGCGCCGGCAGGGTAAAGCGCACAGCGCCCAGCGGTGCCGTGGCCAGCATGCGTTGCTGTGTGCAGGTGGCGTGCGGCGCGAGCAGATCCTCCCAACCGACATCGTCATGGGAGAACAGTCGATAAGCCCGCTGCGTCTCGGCCCAGCCGCCACAGGCCGCCGGAATGCTTGCCGTGGGCTGCGCAGCCAGCCGCTCGGCGAGCAGGGCTGTGCGCCGGTTCAGGCGTTGGTCGCCCAGGTCGAGGGTGCGGAATTCTTCGGTAGCCCAGCTCATCGGAGGTCGGAAGGAAGGGAAAGGGGACGGCAGGTTACGCTATGACGCGGGAGTTGTGTGTAATGGGATGGCATAAAGCATATCACTTCGCCCAGATGACCGCTATCCGGATTGGGTGGTTAGCGACGGCTTGTGGTCGAAACTATGCCTGCCAGCATCGGTCCCGTAAGCGGCCGCGCGTCACGTCGCGGACTCGCAGGAAACGGCCGTGGCGTCAGACCAAGACGCCGGGGTCTTGCATACCAGCGGGCGCGATGCCATAGGACAACCCCACTCTCCTGAACCTGTGCCTTCGCATTGTCATTTTTCCAGCCTCAATCACGCCCAGCCTCCCGCTCCAGCCACGCCGAAAACTCCAGCGGCCTGAGCCCGAAGCGGATCGCATTGCCGGGGTGAAGCGTCTTGAATTCGGCCAGCGTCAACGTCACGAAACGTCCCCGGTCCTCCTCGGCCACCTTTGCCGGCAACACGGCGCGGATCGCTGCTTCGTCGGCGGCCTGCCCGCCGCGCACGATGGCGGCAACGGCTGCGGCGAGTTCGTTGCGGTAGCGCAGGCGGAACGTGTCGGGCGGCACGAGCTGCTGCTGCACGGCGACGTATTGCTGGCACGAACGCTCGTAGGCCCAGACGAATACATCGCGCAGCAGGGCGACGTCGTTGAGTTCATACACCCCCAGCATCGCATCGACGTAAGCCTGTGCCGGCACGTCGATGAAGGACAGCGGGCAGAGATTGTGGCGGACCAGCGGAAAGTTGGCGGCGAGGCGCGAAACACGTTTATTCACGTCTTCGAAGGGTTGCAGGTAAGGCAGGTGCACCATCAGGAAGAAGGCCTGCTCGAAGGGGTCGTCGATCTCGCCGGCAATCTCGAGCACGATGCCGAACAGCTCTGCGAGGCGCTGCGGCAGCGCGACCGGGAGATAAACGCTGCCGCCGATGCCTTCCGGATGTCGGGCGGTCACGTCGACGATGGGCTGAAATGCCTCGGTGCGGATTTTTTTGGCATGAATCAGCTTTATTTGGCGCGCAAATCAGTTTATCTGGCGCGCAACATCGAATCGCGCCACAAAAATGCGCTGCAATGAGAGCGGCCATGCCGGAAACCGGTAACGCGCAGAAAGCGCCGTCCCCGGAGTGATTTTGCAGATCGAACGTTTTATCTAAGATCCGCACCACAGACACCGATCGAGCGGCACGCACCATCAGCACCACGAACCATCAACCCACCCCAGGCCTCACCCCCCACCCGCCGAAGCCCATGGAACTCCACCTGATCCGCCACCCGCGTCCCGCGGTCGAGCCCGGCATCTGCTACGGCCAGCACGATGTCGGCCTCGCCGAATCCGCCGCCGCGGTCGCCGCCCGCCTGCGGCCGCTGCTGCCGCCGGATTACGCGCTGTACGCCAGCCCGCTCGCCCGCGCCCGCCTGCTCGCCGAGGAACTCGGCACCCCGCTGCTCGACGCCCGCCTGAAGGAGATGCATTTCGGCGACTGGGAAGGGCGCAGCTTCGCTGCCATCGGCCCCGCGATCGACGCCTGGGCGGCCGACCCGCTCGGCTTTCGCGCCCCGGGCGGCGAGTCGGCGCGCGAGATGGCGGCGCGCGTGCTGGACTGGCTCGCGGCGCTGCAGCAGGCCGCGCCGGCGCAGCCGGTCGTCGTCGTCGCCCACGGCGGCCCGCTGCGCGTGCTCGCCGGCCATCTCCTCGGCCTGCCCGCCGAGCGCTGGCTGGGGCTGGACTTCCAGTGCGGCCAGGCCACCCGGCTCGACCTCGAAAGCTGGGGCACGACCCTGCGCTGGTTCAATCGCTGAACGTCTGGCGCCACCCGATGAGCCAATACAGGATCTGCCCCCGCCTGCGCCCCTCCGACGCTCCACGACGATAGGCAAACGCAAGACTCGACCCCGCCGGCGCGCACGGCTTCATGGGATAATCCGCGGCTGAACGTCCGTCCCCACCCACACCATGTCGCTTCCCCTGCCCGAATTCTCCCGCGGCCGCCTCGTCATCGTCGGCGACGTGATGCTCGACCGCTACTGGCACGGCTCGACCACCCGCATCTCGCCCGAGGCGCCGGTGCCGGTGGTGAAGGTGGAGGCCGACGAGGTCCGCGCCGGCGGCGCCGGCAACGTCGCCCTCAATGCCGCCGGACTGGGCGCGCGCACCGAGCTGGTGGCACTGGTCGGCCGCGACGAGGCCGCCGTGCGCCTGCGTCAGCGCCTCGAAGAGGGGCGGGTGGTGTGCCGCCTGCTCGAAGCGCCGCAGCACCCGACGATCACCAAGCTGCGCATCATCAGCCGCCACCAGCAGCTGATCCGGCTCGACTTCGAGGACAACTTCGCCGTGCTCGAATCGGCCGGCATCGAACGCGCCTTCGAAGAGGCCCTCCCCGGTGCCGGCGCGGCCGTGCTGTCCGACTACGGCAAAGGCACCCTGGCCCAGGTCGGCAGCATGATCCGCGTCGCCCGCGAGGCCGGCGTCCCGGTGGTGGTCGACCCCAAGGGCACGGACTTCGGCCGCTACTGCGGCGCCACCGTGATCACCCCCAACCAGAGCGAGTTCGAGGCCGTGGTCGGCCACTGCGCAGACGAGCCGACCCTGCGCAGCCGCGGCGAGGCCCTGCGCGAGGCGCTCGAACTCGAGGCGGTGCTGATCACCCGCTCCGAACGCGGCATGACCCTGCTGCAAAAGGGCCGGGCGCCGCTCGACCTGCCCACCCGCGCGCGCGACGTGTTCGACGTCACCGGCGCGGGCGACACCGTGGTCGCCGTACTCGGCGCCGGGCTGGCCTGCGGCCTGACCCTGGCCGAGGCCACCGCGGTGGCCAACGTCGCCGCCGGCATCGTCGTCGGCAAGCTCGGCACCGCCACCGTCGCCCCCGCCGAACTCGCCGCCGCGCTGAACGCGGCCGGCCCCGCGGCCTGACACCGACCACCCACGAGGACCACAACATGATCATCGTCACCGGCGGCGCCGGCTTCATCGGCAGCAACATCGTCCACGGCCTCAACGCCCGCGGCATCCGCGACATCCTCGTCGTCGACGATCTCAGCGACGGGCGCAAGTGCCTGAACCTGGCCGACGCCGATATCCTCGACTATGTGGACAAGGATGACTTCCTCGCCCGCATCCAGGCCGGCGAGCGCTTCGGCCAGGTGGACGCGGTGTTCCACGAAGGCGCCTGCTCATCGACCACCGAGTGGGACGGCCGCTTCGTCATGAAGGTGAACTACGAGTACACCAAGGCCCTGCTCGCCTGGTGCGTGGCGGACAAGGTGCCGCTGATCTACGCCTCGTCGGCCTCGGTGTACGGCATGGGGCCGGTGTTCCGCGAGGGGCGCGAGTTCGAGCAGCCGCTGAACATGTACGCCTACTCCAAGTTCCTGTTCGACTGCCACCTGCGCCCGCAGCTCGCCGGCCTCGGCAGCCAGGTCGTGGGCCTGCGCTACTTCAACGTCTACGGCCCGCGCGAGCAGCACAAGGGCGGGATGGCGAGCGTCGCCTTCCATTTCCACAACCAGCTCCGGGAATCCGGCCGGGTGCGCCTGTTCGAGGGCTCGGACGGCTACGGCCCGGGCGAGCAGCGGCGCGACTTCATCCATGTCGACGACATCGTCGCGGTGAACCTGTGGCTGCTCGACAACCCCCAGGTGTCGGGCATCTTCAACCTCGGCACCGGGCGCGCGCAGAGCTTCAACGACGTCGCCCACGCCGCGCTGCGCTGGATGCGCGCCCGCGGCCAGGAAGGCGGCGGCATCGACTACATCCCCTTCCCCGAGCACCTGAAGGGGCGCTACCAGAGCTTCACCGAGGCCGACATCGGCGCCCTGCGCGCCGCCGGCTACGCGCGCCCGTTCATGGACGTGGAAAGCGGCGTGCCCGCCTACCTCGACTGGCTCGCCACTCGTGGCTGAGCGCCCCGCCGGTAGCCGATGAGCCGGACGCGATGAACACCCCCGCCGTACCGCCCGCAGCCGGCGCCCGCCGCATCCTCGTCGTCGGCCCGTCCTGGGTCGGCGACATGGTGATGGCGCAGAGCCTGTTCAAGGTCCTCAAGCAGCGCGGCGAATGCGCCATCGACGTACTCGCGCCGGGCTGGTCGCTCCCCATCCTCGAGCGCATGCCCGAAGTGCGCCGCGGCGTCGCGATGCCGCTCGGCCACGGCGAATTCGGCCTCGGCACGCGCCGTGCGCTGGGCCGCTCGCTCGCCGGCGAAGGCTACGACCAGGCGATCGTGCTCCCCGGCTCGCTGAAGTCCGCGCTCGTGCCCTTCTTCGCCGGCATCCGCCAGCGCACCGGCTTTCGCGGCGAGATGCGTTACCTGCTGCTCAACGACCTGCGCCGTCTCGACCAGGCCGCGCTACCGATGACCGTGCAGCGCTTCGTCGCCCTCGCCGCCCCCGCCGGCGCGCCGCTGCCCGAGCCGCTGCCGCTGCCGCGCCTGGTCGCCCAGGCGGCCAACCAGCAGATCCTGCGCACCCAGTACGCGCTGCCCGCCGCGCGCCCTGCGGTGGCCTTCATGCCCGGCGCCGAATACGGCCCCGCCAAGCAGTGGCCGATCCCGCACTTCGCCGCCCTGGCGCGCGCACTGGGCGAGCGCGGCTACCAGGTCTGGGTGCTGGGCTCGAACAAGGATCGCGCCGCCGGCGAAGCGATCGCCGACGGCAACCCGGCGGTGACCAACCTCGCCGGCCTCACCGCCCTGGGCGACGCCGTCGACCTGCTGGCGATGTGCGCCGCCGCAGTGAGCAACGACTCCGGCCTGATGCACGTCGCCGCCGCGCTCGACGTGCCGCTGGTGGCGATCTACGGCTCGTCCAGCCCGGAACACACGCCACCGCTGGCGGAGCGCGTCGCCGTCCAGACCCTGCGCTTGGAGTGCTCGCCCTGCTTCCAGCGCACCTGCCCGCTCGGCCACACCCGCTGCCTCACCGACATCGCCCCCGAGCGCATCCTCGCCGCGCTCGGCGGCCTCGGCCTCACCGGGCTCGAGCACGCCGGCGGCCGGAGCGCGGCGGAAACCGTCCATTTCACCGGGCGGGCCTGACGCGGCGATGCATGTGCTGATCGTCAAGACGTCCTCGCTCGGCGACGTCATCCACACCCTGCCGGCGCTCACCGACGCCGCGCGCGCGCTGCCCGGAATCCGCTTCGACTGGGTGGTGGAGGAAGCCTTCGCCGAGATCCCGCGCTGGCACCCGGCGGTCGACCGGGTCATCCCGGTGGCAGTGCGGCGCTGGCGCAAGCATCCGCTGCGGGCCTGGCGCAGCGGCGAGTGGCGCGCGTTCACCGCGGCGATCGGCGCCCGGCGCTACGACGCCGTGATCGACGCCCAGGGTCTGCTTAAGAGCGCCTGGCTCGCCCGCCATGCGCGCGGCCCGGTGCACGGCCTCGACCGCCACTCGGCGCGCGAGCCGCTCGCCAGCCTGTTCTACCGCCACCGCCACGCCGTCGCCTGGGGCCGGCACGCGGTGCTGCGCGTGCGCGAGCTGCTCGCCGCCGCGCTCGGCTATGCGCTCGCCGACCGGCCCGACACTGCGGCCGACCCGTACGGCCTCGACCGCGCCCGTGTGCTCGCCGGCGCCGCGCAGGCAGCCGGCCCCGGCACGCCCTATCTCGTCTTCCTCCACGGCACCACCTGGCCGACCAAGCACTGGCCCGAGCTGTACTGGCGCCGCCTGGCCGAGCGCGCCTGCGCCGCGGGCTGGCAGGTGCGCCTGCCCTGGGGCAACGACACCGAGCACGCCCGCGCCGAGCGTCTGGCCGAAGGGCTTGCCGGCGCCCGCGTGCTGCCGCGGCTGACGCTCGCCGGTGTCGCCGCCGAGATCGCCGGCGCCCACGCCTGCATCGCCGTGGACACCGGCCTCGGCCACCTCGCCGCCGCCCTGGCAGTGCCCACGGTGTCGGTCTACGGCCCGACCAACCCCGGTTTCACCGGCGCCTGGGGCGCCGGCCAGCGCCACCTCGCCTCCGATTTCGCCTGCGCGCCCTGCCTGCACAAGCGCTGCCGCTACACGCCGAGCGCGGCCGAGCGCGCCCGCCCCGACTTCGCCCGCGAGCAGCCGCTGTGCTTCACCCGCCTCGCCCCCGAGCGGGTGTGGGCCGAACTGACCGCCGTGCTCGAGCGCAACGAGGCCGCCTGATGCAGCTCGCCTTCTGCCTGTACAAGTACTTCCCCTTCGGCGGCATGCAGCGCGACTTCCTGCGCATCGCCCAGGCCTGCCAGGCGCGCGGCCACGCGATCCGGGTCTATGTGCTCGAATGGCAGGGCGAAGTGCCACCCGCCTTCGAGGTGGTGCACGTGCCGGTGCGCGCGCTCTTCAACCACCGCCGCTACCGCAAATACACCGAGTGGGTGCAGGCCGACCTCGCCCGCTGCCCCGCCGGGCGCGTGATCGGCTTCAACAAGATGCCGGGGCTGGACGTCTATTACGCCGCCGACCCCTGCTTCGAGGACAAGGCGCGCACGCTGCGCAACCCGCTCTACCGCCTCGGCGGGCGCTACCGCCACTTCGCCGCCTACGAGCGCGCGGTGTTCGGCTCCGATAGCCGAACGGAGATCCTGCTGATCACGAAAGCGCAGCTGCCGGTGTTTTCCCGCCACTACGGGACGCCGCCGGAGCGCTTCCACGTCCTGCCGCCGGGCATCGCCGCCGATCGGCGCCGCCCCGCCGACGCGGACGAGGTGCGCGCCGGGCTGCGGGCGGAGTTCGGCGTCACCGGCAATGCCTTCCTGCTGGTCCAGATCGGCTCCGGCTTCAAGACCAAGGGCGTGGACCGCAGCCTGAAGGCGCTTGCCGCGCTGCCCGACACCTTGCGCCAGCGCACCCGGCTGCTGGTGATCGGCCAGGACGACCCCAAGCCGTTCAAACTGCAGGCCGCCACCCTGGGCGTGAGCGAGCGCGTGCAGTTCCTGAAGGGGCGCGGCGACGTGCCGCGCTTCCTCCTCGGCGCCGACCTGATGATCCACCCCGCCTATCACGAAGCGGGCGGCATCGTCCTCCTCGAAGCAATGGTGGCGGGCCTGCCGGTGATCGCCACCAAGACCTGCGGCTTCTCCCATTTCATCGCCGAAGCCGAGGCCGGCGCGATCCTGCCCGAGCCCTTCGACCAGGCGCGTTTCAACGCAGAAGTCGCATCCACGCTGAACGATGCCGGGCAGCGCCGCCGCTGGCAGGCCAACGGCCTCGCCTTCGCCGCCCGCGCCGATCTCTACAGCCTGGCCGAGCGCGCCGCCGACGTGATCCTGCAACGGCCCGCGCGCGAACCCGGCAGCCGATGAGCACCCCGATGGAACGGTCAGACCGCAGCGTCTTCCTCGACGAGCCCTTCCGCAGCCTGTGGCAGGGGCGCGACCCGTTCGCCGCGGTGGAAGCGCTGCAGGGCGAAGTGTTCCGCGAACTCGAAGGCCGGCGCACGCTGCGCACCGAAGTCGGCGGCCGCGCCTACTTCGTCAAGATCCACCGCGGCGTGGGCTGGGGCGAGATCTTCAAGAACCTGTTCTCGCTGCGCCTGCCGGTGCTCGGCGCGCGCAACGAATGGCGTGCGATCGCCCGCCTGGGCGACGTCGGCGTCGCCACGATGCGCGCCGTGGCCTTCGGCGAGCGCGGCCGCAACCCCGCCCGCCAGCATTCGTTCATCATCACCGAGGCGCTCGCGCCGACGGTGAGCCTGGAAGACTACTGCCGCGACTGGCCCGCCCATCCACCGCCGCCCGCGCTCAAGCGCGCCCTGATCGAGCGCATCGCCGAGATGGCCCGGCGCATGCACGAAGGCGGCATGAACCACCGCGACTTCTACCTCTGCCATTTCCTCCTCCACACCGCGCCGCCGCCCGCTCCCGGCGCCTTGCGCCTGTCGCTGATCGACCTCCACCGCAGCCAGGTGCGCCGCCGCACGCCGCGGCGCTGGCGCGACAAGGATCTGGCCGGGCTGTACTTCTCCGCGCTCGAAATCGGCCTCACCCGGCGCGACCTGCTGCGCTTTCTGCGCGCCTACTTCCCGGGGCCGCTGCGCGCCACCCTGCGCCGCGAGGCGGCGCTGCTGCGCAGCCTGGCACGGCGCGCGGACAAGCTGCACGCACGCTACCTGCGCAAGTACGCCCCGGAGGCACGCGAATGAGCACGCCGGCCCCGCTGCAGACGGCCGCGGCGTTGCGTGCGGCAGGCCGCCACCCGGTCCTGCCGCTGCGCGTCGAGCTGGCCGACGGCCGCAGCCTGACGCTGCACCGCCTGCTGCGCGTGCTGCCGGGCAAGCGCCTGGTCGGCGAGGCCGAGTTCGAGGGCCGCCGCGTACTCGCCAAGCTCTTCATCGCCCCTGCCAGCGCCCGCCACTGGCAGCGCGAACGCAGCGGCATCGAGGCCCTCACCGCCGCCGCCATCCCCACTCCGGCGCTGCTCGCCGCGGCTCCCCTGCACAACGGCGGCCACGCCCTGCTCACCGCCTTTCTCGACGGCGCCGACAGCCTCGCCGCACGCTGGGAGGCGGAGGCCGCCGAAGCGGCCGGCAGCGCGCGCGCCCTCGCCGTGCTCGCCCCCGCGTTCGCCCTGCTCGGCCGCCTCCACGCCCGCGGCCTGGTGCAGGACGACCTTCATCTGGGCAACTTCCTGGTCCACGGCGGCCGCCTGCTGGTGATCGACGGCGACGCGGTGCGCGCCCTCCGCCCCGGGCGGCCGCTCGATGCCGCCCAGGCCGCGGCCAACTTCGCCATCCTCGCCGCGCAGCTGCCGGCAGCGTGGGATGACCGGCTCTCGCGCCTGATCGAGGCCTGGCGCAGCGCCGACGATGCCCTGCCCGCACTCGACCTCCCCGCCCTGCGCGCCCGCATCGCCGCCACCCGCAGCGCCCGCCTGCAGGCTTTTCTCGGCAAGGTCCTGCGCGACTGCACCCTGTTCCGGGTGGAACAGCGCCTCGACCGCTTCAGCGCCGTAGTGCGCGACCAGGCGGAAGCGCTCGCCCCCCTGCTCGCCGACCCCGACCGCGCCCTCGCCGCCGGCCAGCTGCTCAAGGACGGCGGCACATGCACGGTGGCGCGTACCGAAATCGCCGGCCAGACGCTGGTGATCAAGCGCTACAACATCAAGAACGCCGGCCACGCGCTGTCGCGCGCCTGGCGCCCGAGCCGCGCCGCCCATTCCTGGGTCGCCGGCCACCGCCTCGCCTTTCTCGGCATCGCCACGCCGGCGCCGCTGGCCCTGGTCGAAGAGCGCTTCGGCCCGCTGCGCCGGCGCGCCTGGCTGGTCAACGCCTGGTGCCCGGGGCGGAACCTGCTCGAGCACCTCGCCCCGCATGTCGACAGCGGCCCGCCCGTGGCCGAAGGCGAAGCCCTGCGTCAGCTGTTCGCCACCTTGCACCGCGAGCGCATCTCGCACGGCGACCTCAAGGCCACCAACCTGCTGTGGCACGAAGGCCGCATCGTCGTCATCGACCTCGACGCCCTGCGCCAGCACCGCAGCGCCGCGGCCCACGCCCGCGCCTGGCGGCGCGATCGTGCCCGCCTGCTGCGCAACTGGCCGGCGGGCAGCGCCCTGCACCGCTGGCTGGACACCGAATTGCCCGCCGCCTGAGCCGGGGCCGCGGCGCCCGTCACCGCGCGTTCAGCGCATTTCGAACGCTTCCTGATGGAAGCGGACGCCGGCCGCGCCCATGTCACGGAACCCTTGGCGCAGCCGCTCGGCGAGGCCTTGCGGGCCGCAGAACCAGACTTCGAGTACCTCCTTTTTCCCCGCGCGATCGCCCAGGACTTCCGCGCCCAGAACTTCCGCACTCAAGCTTTCGTTGTGCATGCTGCTGATAACGTGCAGCCGCAGCGCCGGCAGCGCCGCGCACAAGACCTCGAGACGGGCGACGAATGGATCCGAGGCCCGGTCGCGCACGCAGTAATAAAAGTCCACGTCGGGCGCCTGCTCCGGCCTCGTCTGCAACGCTTCCAGCCAGGCGAGGAACGGGGTCACGCCGATCCCACCGGCAACCCACGCCTGGCCTCGCCGGCCTCGTCCGCGCGGCAGCTCGAAGCAGCCATAAGGCCCCTCGACCTCCACCGCCTGGCCCGCCTCGAGCCGCCGGGCCAGGCCCCGGGTGTAGTCGCCCAGCGCCTTGATCTCGAAAGTGACGCGGCGGTCGCCCCGATCGGCGCCGGCGATCGTGAACGGATGAGCGCCCTCCAGGCGGTCGAAGGTGGCAAAGGCGAATTGCCCGGGGCGATGCCCGCGCCAGCCCTCGTCCAGGAAACAGGTGACCTGGGTGAGGCCGGGGCCGGATTCGCGCACCGACTCCACCACCCCGCCGACGCGACGGCGGTGGCCGATCCAGCCCGCCAGGGCCAGCACGCTGGCAACCGATCCGGCGGCGATCAGCAGCGCAAGCAGGACGCCGACCGGCTGCCCCCAGTAATCGAGCGGCGCCAGGAAGGCGGCATGAAAGGCCAGCGCCAGGTACAGCGCCGGCATCGCTTTATGCAGGTAACGCCAGGCCCGGAACGGGAAGCGCTTCCATAGCGTCAGCACCAGCATCGCCAGCAGCGCATAGACCGCAAACTCGCCGAGTTCCTCGGCAACATCGCGCATCGCTTCCAGGAAGTCGCCGCCGCGATCCTTGGCCAGGCGGCCTTCATGGCCGAAGACCGCCTTGATCGTGCCGGCCGACAGCTCGACCAGCCAGTGCAGCGCGGCAAAGCCGATCGCCAGGATGCCCGCCCATTTGTGGACACGGTAGATACGGTCCATGCCGCCGAAAGGGCGCTCCAGCCAGACCGGCCGGGTGGCGAGCACCATCGCCAGGGACATCAGGGCAAAGGACCACAGCCCGGTGAGCGTCAGCGCATGTTCGCGCACCGCCCACGGATTACCCGGACCCGCGTCGGCGGACCCCGCCGCCGACAGCAGTGTCCAGCCCCATGCCAGCGTCACCAGGGCGAGGAAGGCAGACAACAAGCGTTTCACGGCCCCGCCCCTCAATCGTCCTCGAAATAGCCTTGCTGGGCGTCGAGGTGGCACGCGCCGCAGTTGGCCTTGCTCCCCACATCCTTGCGCGTCCAGTCGGCTTTCGGCACCTCGTCGTGCTCGTGCACCCACTTCGGCAACTCGGTGATGCGAAGCGGCGCGTCGCCCGCGCGCAGGCCGCGCAGCAGCTTGCCGGGCCGGCCCGAGGCATCGCCCGCATGCCCGGTCAGGTAGCGGGTGATCGCGGCGGCGGTGTCGGCATCGACGCTGGCGTCGTCGCCGAAATGGTTCGCCAGCTCACCCATCATCCGTTTCCACGATGCCGCCGGCAGCATCGATGGGGGAAAGGCGATATGACAACTGCCGCACTCCTGCAGCGTGAGCTTGTCGGTCACCGGCGGGTAGTAATCCTGGTCTCCGGCGCGGGCGCGGCCGAACAGCAGTACGGTCACGGCGAGCACGGCGACACCGAGGGCGAGCGGACGGAAGGGAACGGTTTTCATGGGGGAATCTCCGTGGTCGGTGCTTACAGCGTCATCATCCAGGCGAGCCAGTCGCCCTTCTCGCGAGCGCTGCACTCGCGGCCCAGGACCTCGGTGCAGTTGCGCTTGAACCATTTCTCGACCTTTGCCGGATCGGTGTAGCGCGTTGCCGCCACCGACGCCGCCATCGGCTCGATGGCCTTGCCCGTGCGGGTCCGGCCGGGTGCGCGTGCATCATCGCCGTGACATGACGTGCACGCCGGGGTATCGGGCTTGCCACCGGCGTGAGGGGTGCGATGCAGGGTTTCGCCACGATCGGCCGAGAAGCCCGCAAAAGCGGGGTCGGCGACACGCGCCTCGGCCGCGTAGCGGGCGATCAGATCGGCGGGCGGGGCCGCCAGCACCCCGGCACTCGCGCCGATGCAGCACGACAATGCGATCGTGCGGAATTTGCAGTTCATGGTTCGCTCCTTGATCCGGGTCGGAAACTCGACCGGACGGGCAGGCTGGATGCCATTCGTCCGCCATTCGTCCGGAATCGGGTGCCCAGTGTGCAAGTGCGCGAATGAATCGAACCTGAACGCAGGACGGGCGTGCGGCGGCGCGGGGCGGAAGTCGCGGTTCAGCTCCAGTTCAGGATGAATGGGCCACGCTCCCGCCTTTCCTGACCACGGAGCCTTTCCCATGAAGACCGCCTTTTTACGCTCCTCGCTGCTGTCCGTGCTGATTGCAGGCAGCGTCCTTCAAGCGCACGCCGCACCGGACGAACCGTCATTCCTGCCGCAGGAAACCTGCACATCGGTTCGCCACGAGATCGATGCCGTGAGCGCTCATCTGCGGGCGGCGCAGGCCGATCCGGCCGGACAAGCGGTAGCATCCGATGGCGAAGCGAAGCTGGCCCTCGAACTCGGCGCGCACCTCGACGCCTTGCGGGCGAATCTGCCCGCGCAGCGGACGCAACGGGCGCAAGCCAGCCTGCTGCTGAGCGACATGCGCGATGCTTTATCGCTGATGCGTAACGCCACCCACGTCGATGCCCGCCGACTCGCCGTCCAGCGGTTGGAAGAGGATCATCGTCTTTACAATGTGCTGCTGAAGACCCTGGGATGCGCCGACCCCCGACCGACAGCCCTCTGAGCCGATGAAAGCCTTCACCCCGCGCCAGGCGCTGCTGCTCTCGCTCGC
Source organism: Thauera aromatica K172 (assembly GCF_003030465.1). Lineage (GTDB taxonomy): Bacteria > Pseudomonadota > Gammaproteobacteria > Burkholderiales > Rhodocyclaceae > Thauera > Thauera aromatica. Next base: position 3,493,459 of record NZ_CP028339.1, read on the forward strand.
TGCAGCGCTGATCACGATTACGATGAAAACCGGCGCCTGGTGGCTCACCGGCTCGATCGGCTACCTGTCCGACGCGCTCGAATCGGTGGTCAACCTGGCCGGGGCCGGCTTTGCCCTGTGGATGGTGTCGTTCGCGCGGCAGCCCGCCGACGACGACCACCAGTACGGCCACGGCAAGGCCGAATATTTCTCCGCCGCCTTCGAAGGCGGCCTGATCTTCATCGCGGCGCTGCTCATCCTGCTCACCGCCGGCGAGCGCCTGCTCAATCCGCAACCGATCGGCGATCTCGGCGTCGGAACCTTGTTGTCCGTCGGCGCAAGCCTGGTCAATTTCCTCGTCGCGCGCGTGCTGCTCCAGGTCGGTCGCGTGCACCGCTCGCTGGCGCTCGAGGCCGATGCGCGCCACCTGATGGCGGACGTATGGACGACCGCCGGCGTGGTCTGCGGCGTCGGCCTGGCCGGCGCGACCGGCTGGAGCTGGCTCGACCCCGTCGTCGCCGGCGCCGTCGCACTCAACATCCTGCGCGAGGGCTGGGAATTGATGCGGCGGTCGATCGACGGCCTGATGGACCGTACGCTATCCGACGCGGACGTCGCCGCGATCGAGCGCGCCCTCGGCGAAGCGTCGCCGCCGGGATGCTTCCATGCCAAGCTCACGACCCGTGCCGCGGGCGCGGTACACTTCGCCCACGTAGAGCTGTGCGTTCCCGGAGACTGGACCGTGGCCGATGCCCACGCAGTTGCCGACACGCTCGAGCGCGCCGTGCAGGAGCGGACCGGAACCCGTCTCTCGACCCACCTCGAACCGATACCCTCCACCGCTGCCCGAAGCACCGCAGCGGGCCCGGCCTGAGCATCGCGCGCACCATCAACCCGAACCCGTCCAGACCGATGCACCTGCTCATCATCGAAGACGACCGCACGATCGCCGAGAACATCTACGAGTACCTGGAGTCACGCGGTCACCAGTGCGACTACGCCGACTCGATCGTGGCGGCATCGGCCTTGCTCGCACGCTCCCCGTTCGATGCGCTGGTCCTGGACCGCAACCTCCCCGACGGCGACGGCCTCGTGCTCGCCCGCCGGCTGCGGGCCGAGGGCCACGCAACACCGATCCTGGTGCTGACCGCGCGCGACGCGCTGGAAGACAAGCTCCTCGGCTTCGAGGCCGGCAGCGACGATTACCTGGTGAAGCCCTTCGCCCTGCAGGAACTCGAGGTGCGCCTGCTGGCGCTGGCGCGGCGCAGCACCGCCCGCCCGGCCGATCCGGTGCTGCGCCACGGCGAGCTGGAGTTCAAGGCCGCAACACAGGAGGTGCGGCTGCAGGGCCGTCTCCTCGCACTGCCCCCGAAAGCCCTGCGTCTGGTCGCCGAACTGCTCTCGCAGCCCGAGCGTGTGTTCTCCCGGCGTGAGCTGGAGATCGCGGTCTGGGGCCACGAGCAGGACAGCAGCGACAATCTGCGCAGCGTGCTGCACACCCTGCGTCGAGCCTTCGGCGACGACGCCCCCACCCAGGTGGTGAATGTCCATGGCCTCGGCTACAAGCTCGTCAACCGCTGAGAGCGCCGCACACCGCGGCGGACGGCGCTGGCTGTCGGGCGGGATGCGCATCCGGATCGCGGTGTCGGTCACGGCCATGCTGGTCGTCCTCATCATCGCGCAGTCGCTCGCCCTGGTGGGGCTCTACGAGGAGATGGAAGAAGAGTTCATCGACGGCACGCTCGACGAGCAACTGCAGTACAGCATCGAGCACAGCCGCCAGCTCGGCATCCTGATCGGGCCGCAGACGCCGGATATGACCCTCTACCGTTTCACGCCGGGGGCGGAACTGCCGCAAGGGCTGAGCCCGGAACTGGCCGGACTTCCGCTCGGCAATCACGAGGACTGGTCCTCCGGGCGCGAACTGCACGTCGCCGTCCGCGGGGCCGACGGCCAGCGCTACGTCCTCGTCTATGACGAGTCCGAGCATCGCGCGCGCGAGTCTGCGGTGATCACCGCAGTCGTGATCGGCGACCTGATGCTGGTCGCCCTGTCCTTCGTGCTCGTCTACGCAATCGCCGGCCGGATGACGCGCGGCCTGGAGACGCTCGCCGAACGCGTCGAGGGCGAGCGCGACGGCACCCCCTTCGCCGAAGAAAGTCTCGACGCCGAACTCCTTGCCGTGGCCCGCGCCCTGGACCGGGCCGAGGCCCGGCAGGCGGCCGTGCTCACGCGCGAGCGCGATTTCAGCGCCAATCTGTCGCACGAGCTGCGCACCCCCCTGGCCGGTATCCGCAGCGACGCCGAAATGCTGCTCACCGACAGCTCTCTGTCCGACAAGGCCCGTCGCCGTGCCGAGCGCATCATCGCCACCACCGACCGCACGACCACGCTCGCCCACAGCCTGCTGCTGCTCGCCCGTGAAGCCCGGCCGCAAGTCGTCGAGCCGGTCAACCTGGGGGCGGCGGTACGCAGCGCATGGAGCCGCCTGCACCCCGCCGGGGCCGAGGCACTGACGATCCGCATCGACCCCCAGGCCGAAGTCGCAACCGACCCCAACCTGCTGGCGCTGGTGCTGCACAACCTGCTGGAGAACGCACTCCGCCACGGCGAAGGGCACGCGATCGAGGTGGTGCAGGAAGGGCGCCGGCTCGAGGTGCTCGACCGCGGCGCGGGCTTCGGGACGGAAGATCCGATGCGCTGCTTCGAGCGCTTCCGGCGCGGCGGGAGCAAACCGGGGCACGGCCTCGGCCTGGCGCTGGTCCGGCACATCTGCACGGCCTGCGGCTGGACCGTCCACGCCGCGAACCGGCCCGACGGCGGCGCCTGTCTGACGATCGACTTCGGCCCAGGGCCGACGGCGGCGTAAGCGTAGGCGACACTCACACTTTCCTCACACCCGCATCACGCTTTCCTCACGGGCGCTTTCGTAGATTGCGCGGACCCTCTCCGGCTCCGCGCGACCATGCCCGAACAGCGTCTGCCCCTCGCCCCCTCCCTCATCGCACCCGCCAGCACTCCGGCCGGCACGAAGATTCGCGCGCGCGGCGGCGAAGCCCCCGACCACGGCCCGTCCATGAACCGCCCCATCCCGCACGCGGCCGCGCCGATCAGCCTGCGCGCCCACTTCGGCTTTCTCCTCGGCAGCGTCGCCCTGCTGCTGTCGATGTTCTTCCTGCTGCGCCTGGCGCTGCTGGTACACAACCGGGAACTGATCGACGGCATCGCGCCTGCCATCCTGGCCGAAGCCTTTTTCAATGGCCTGCGCTTCGATCTGCGGCTGGTGTCGTTCATCTGCCTGCCCCTGGTGCTGTCGCTCGCGAGCACGCGCGCGATGGCCGCGCGCGGCGCCCAGCGGATGTGGCTGACCGCCTGCGCCAGCCTCGCCCTGCTGCTCGGCGTCATCGAACTGGACTTCTACCGCGAATTCCACCAGCGCCTGAACAAGCTGTTCTTCCAGTATTTCAAGGAAGACCCGGATACCGTCCTGAGCATGGTCTGGCATGGCTTCCCGGTCGCCCGTTACGTCCTCGTCTGGCTGGCGGCAAGCGCCCTGCTGGCCTGGCTGTTCCACCGCCTCGACCGCGCCACGCACCCCGCTCCCGCGCACGCGATGAAGGCCGCGGGACACCCGGGCTGGCGCTGGCTGGCACTGCTGCTGTGCGTAGTGGTATCGGCGGCGGCCGCACGCGGCACGCTGCGCCAGGGACCGCCGCTGCGCTGGGGCGATGCGTTCACGACCGACTCGATGTTCGCCAACCATCTCGGCCTCAATGCGGCGCTGACGCTGTACGACGCCACCCGGCACGAGCTGTCGGACCAGCGCAAGCGCGCCTGGCTGGACGCGATCGCCGACACCGAGGCGACACGCGTCATCCGCGAGCTGCTGCTGACGCCGGACGACACCCTGGTCGACGCCGGCCAGGCCGCCGTGCGCCGCCACTACGTGCCGCCCGCGGCCACCGCGCTGCCGGTGCGTAACGTCGTCGTGATCCTGCTCGAGAGCTTCGCGGGACGTTACGTCGGCGCCCTCGGCGACGACAGCGGCATCACGCCGCACTTCGACCGGCTGGCGCGCGAAGGCCTGCTGTTTACCCGGGTGTTCTCGAACGGCACGCACACCCACCAGGGCATGTTCGCCACCATGGCCTGCTTTCCCAACCTGCCCGGCTTCGAGTACCTGATGCAGACGCCCGAGGGCGCGCAGAAATTCTCCGGCTTGCCGCAGCTGCTCGGTGCCCGTGGCTTCGACGACCTCTACGTCTACAACGGCGATTTCGCCTGGGACAACCAGGCCGGCTTCTTCAGCAACCAGGGCATGACGACCTTCATCGGCCGCAGGGACTTCGTGAACCCGGTGTTCTCGGACCCGACCTGGGGCGTTTCCGACCAGGACATGTTCGACCGCGCCATCACCGAACTGCGCGCGCGCGGCGACAAGCCCTTCTACGCCTTGCTGCAGTCGCTCTCCAACCACAGCCCCTATGCGCTGCCCGATCCGCTGCCGGTCGAACCGGTGACGGGCCACGGTGCCTACGACCAGCACCTGACCGCGATGCGCTATTCGGACTGGGCGCTGGGCCGCTTTTTCGAGCAGGCGCGGCAACTGCCCTCGTTCAAGGACACGCTGTTCGTGATCGTCGGCGATCATGGCTTCGGCGGCGTGGAACAGCTCACCGACATCGACCTGCTGCGCTTCCACGTGCCGCTGCTGCTGATCGCCCCCGGCATCCAGGAGAAGTTCGGCGCCACGCGCGACGTCGTCGGCACCCAGGTCGACGTCGTGCCGACGATCATGGGCAGGCTCGGCGGCGCAACCACCCACCAATGCTGGGGCCGCGACCTGCTCGCACTGCCTGCGGGCGACGCCGGCTTCGGCGTCATCAAGCCCTCCGGCAGCAGCCAGAACGTCGCCATCCTCGAAGGCGACACCGCTCTGGTGCTGTCCGAAGACCGCCAGGGCAAGCTCTACCGCTACCGCGTGGGCGCAACCTCCGCAGCGGGCACGTTCGAGGATGCCGCACGGCAGCAGGCCATGGCACGCCGGCTGGAAGCCTTCCTGCACGCGGCAACCCGCAGCCTGCTCGAAAACACTGCCGGAGTCACCACGGCGCACGCGACGGCCGCGGCCAACCCACCTCACCGGCCAGTTGCCAGCGACCGATGACCGATGACGACACCGTGCACACTCTCGAGCCCGGCCAAAGAGCCCATGGCGCCCGTAGGTCCCGTTTGTTAAGCTTTTCTTAAACTCGGATGGGCATGCTGGTTCGGGCCGAATCCGATCACGCCCACCCCGACATGGAAAGGAACAACGAATGCCGATGAAGCAAGCACCGGTCGACCTGGCGTTCTCGCATAAATACGACCGCGCCCACGCAGCCCAGTATCTTGCCAAGCACCAGGACGGCCTCGCCCGGCGTCTGTCCCATCTGCGCGACATCCAGCTCGCGCGCCGTGCGCTCGCCCAGGCCGGCGATCCGCAGCGGGTGCTCGATCTGCCCTGCGGCGCCGGCCGCTTCTGGCCGCTGCTGGCCGAGCGTCCGGATCGCGAAATCCTCGCAGCCGACAATTCCGAATCGATGCTGGAAACGGCGCTCGCCCACCAGCCGGCCGACATCGTCCGCCGCGTCCAGACCTTTCGCACCTCGGCCTTCGCCATCGACCTTCCCGACGACGCCGTCGACTGCATCTTCTGCATGCGCCTGCTGCATCACATCAGCGACAGCGCACACCGCCTGACCATGCTGCAGGAGTTCCACCGGGTCAGCCGCGACACCGTGATCCTCTCGCTCTGGGTCGATGGCAACTACAAGGCCTGGAAGCGTGCCCGCCTCGAACGGCGCCGCGCCGCGGCGGGCAAGACCGGCAGCAATGCCAACCGCTTCGTCGTCTCCCGCAGCGTGATCGAGAATGAATTCGTCCGTGCCGGCTTCGGCATCATCGGCCGCCACGATTTCCTCCCCGGCTATGCGATGTGGCGGGTCTATGTCTTGCGCAAGGCGGCACCGTCATGCCGGTAAGCGCCTGCAGCGGGCCTGCCCGGCCTTTCATCCACTGGTGGAACACCCGGGGCGAGTGGGTCGAGGCACCGAATGTCCGCCGCGGCGGCAACAGCGGAGTGCAGCTGCTGCGCGGCGAAACGGGATCGTTGCTGTACGTGAAGCGGCAAACGGGCCATGTCCACCGTTCCCTGCGCCATCCTTTCGGCCGCCCCACGGTGCTGCGCGAGGCCGAAGCCCTGCGCGCCCTCGCCACTCTCGAAGTGCCTGTGCCGACGCTGACCTACTGCGGCGCCCGCAACCAGGACGGCCAGTGGCAGGCAATCCTCGTCACCGAGGCGCTCGAGGGCTACATCAACCTCGACGCCTGGTACCGCCAGCCGCACGACCCCGCCACCCGGGCGGCGATGTTGCGCGAACTTGCGCGAACGCTCGCCCGGATGCATCGCGGCCACTGGCAGCACGGCTGCCTCTATCCCAAGCACATTTTCGTGCGCAGCACGGAAAACAGCGCCGCGGTGGATGTCGCCCTGCTCGATCTGGAAAAGGCCCGCCGCCGGCTCCTGCCGCGGCTGGCGTCACGCCACGACCTCGCTCAGCTCGACCGCCACCGCAGCCCAATGCCCGACGCCGACTGGCGGGATCTCCTCGGCCATTACCAGCGCGCCATGGCTTCGCGGTCCCCGCCCTGACCACCATGGCGGCGGTCTGAAACGCGCTCAGCCTTCGTCGCGGAACTGCATCGCGTGCAGGCGGGCATACGCTCCGCCTGCCGCCAGCAGTCCGGCGTGGGTGCCACGTTCGACGATCCTGCCCTGATCCATCACCAGGATCAGGTCGGCCTTCTCGATCGTTGACAGGCGGTGGGCGATCACCAGCGTGGTGCGTCCCGCGGTGGCATGGTCGAGCGCACCCTGGATATGACGCTCGGATTCGGTGTCGAGTGCCGAGGTGGCCTCGTCGAGGATCAGGATCGGTGCGTCCTTGAGCAACGCGCGGGCGATCGCCAGGCGCTGGCGCTGGCCGCCGGAGAGGGTCACGCCGTTCTCGCCGATTTCGGTGTCGAAGCCCTGCGGCAGGCGATCGATGAACTCCTTCGCATAGGCCGCTTCGGCCGCGGCCTCGATCGCCGCGCGCGGCGCCCCGGCCAGATCGCCATAGGCGATGTTGTTCGCCACGGTGTCGTTGAACAGGGTGACCTGCTGGGTCACGAGCGCGATGTGGCGGCGCAGGTTGCGCAGGCGGTAGGCCCGCGCCTCGACCCCGTCGATCAGGATCTGGCCGTCCTCGTAATGGTAGAAACGCGGGATCAGGTTCGCCAGCGTGGTTTTTCCGCTGCCCGAGCGCCCCACCAGCGCCACCATCTGCCCCGGCGCGACGTCGAAGGCGATGTCGTGCAGCACGGGACGCTCCGCACCCGGGTAGCGGAAGGCCAGCCCGCGGACCTCGATCCGCCCCTCGACCCGCTCGCGCTCGACGGTGCCGTCGTCGACTTCCGGCGTCTCATCGAGCTGTTCGAAAATGCTCTCCGCTCCCGCCACGCCGCGCTGGATCGTCGAGCTCACTTCGGAGAGCTGGCGGATCGGCTTGGGCAGCAGGCCGGCCGCGGTAATGTAGGCAACGAGATCGCCGGCGCTCGAGTCGCCGCGCAGCAGCAGCACCAGGAACAGCACCACCGCCATCGCCGCGTAGGTCACCAGCTGCAGGCTCGGGGTGAAGATCGCGTTGGTCCTCACCATCCGCAACTGCTTGCGGGTGTTGTTCGCGCTCGCCGCGGCGAAGCGTCCCGACTCGTAGGCTTCACCGCCGAAGCTGCGCACCACCCGATAGCCCTGGATGGTTTCCGAGGCCACATGGGTGACGTCGCCCATCGCGACCTGGATCTTCTTCGCCTGCTTGCGGAACTTGCGGCTGGCGATATTCACCAGCACGCCGATCACCGGCAGCACCGCCACCATCACCAGCGTAAGCTTCGCGTTCATCCACAGCAGGTAGATGACGAGGAAGATCGCCGTCAGCCCCTCGCGGAACACGATCTTGATCGCGTCGGTCGCCGCCCCCGTCACCATGGTCACGTTGAAGGTGATGCGCGAGATCAGGTGGCCGGTGTTGTGCGCGTCGTAGTAGCGGTTGGGCAGCCGGAGCAGGCTGTCGAACAGGCGCACGCGCAGATCGTGCACCAGGCCCAGCGACACCCTGGCCAGGAAGTAGTTGCCGAGATAGGACCCCAGCCCCTGCCACAGCGCGATCAGCACGATCATCAGCGGCACTGCTTTCATCAACGCCACCCCATCGACCAGCGCCACGCCCACGTCCAGCGCCGCCGCCGGGTCGGTGAGGCCGTCGACGAAATACTTCATCACCGCAGCCAGCATCGGCTGCGACGAGGCGAAAACGATGAAGCCCAGAATGCTGACGGCGAAGGTGCCGATGTAGGGCCGCACATAGCCCAGCAGGCGGAAGTAGATCCGGAGGCTGGACGATGCCGGATCGGCGGGAGAAGTCATGTCGTTTCAGCGTGTTCTAGGGTGGCGCGATGGTAGCACGGCCGCCAGAGGCGAAAATCCGCCCCCCGTTGTGATTACAATCGCGCTTTGACGGAGAAAAGCGAAGCGTGAAGACCTGCAGCCACGAGGCATTCGTCGACCTCACCCGGGAGGCCACCGTCATCGAGCGAGACAGCCATGGGCCGAAGGTCATGGTGCTGGCCGACGGCAGCTACCTGAAGCTGTTCCGGCGCAAGCGCCTGCTCAGTTCGGCAAGCTGGTACCCGTATGCACAACGCTTCGTCGACAACGTGCAGGCCCTGCGCGCGCGCGGCATTCCCTGCCCCGAAGTCATCGACTGCTTCCGCGTGCCGGCGGCCGGCCGCGACGTCGTCCATTACCGCCCGCTGCCGGGCACAACGCTTCGTCAGCTGATCGCCGGGGAACAGGCGGATCCCGGCCTGCGCCAGGTGCTCGGCCGTTTCATCGCCACCCTGCACGAGCGGGGCATCTATTTCCGCTCGATCCACCTCGGCAATGTCGTCCTCACCGCGGAACGCCGGCTCGGCCTGATCGATGTCGCGGACATGAAAACCGGGCGCCGCCCGCTATCGTCCTGGCGCCGCCGGCGCAATGCGAAACACCTGCTGCGGATCAAGGTGGATCGAGCCTGGATTCTCGGCGGGGATGAGGGGGCGGCGTTGAGCGCGGGATATCGCGAGGTGGCGCAGCGACCGTTTCCGCTCGGCTCCGCTTGAGCCCGGCCCCGCACCGCCCGGGAGTCACCGCCTGCCTGCGGCGCCGGCCTTGCCCTTGCGCGGGGCAAGAATCAGCACCTCGCTCCCGGGTCCCGGGAAACGGGCGATCAGATCCAGATCGTGTTCTGTCCGCCAGGCATCCAGCGCCGCGGCATTCCGTTCCGCCGGGGCCTCGATCACGAAAAGGTCGAATTTCGATCTGAGCGGCTCCTGAACCGCATCCGCGGGCGACAAGGGCGACTCTTCCTGCTCCAGCCCCGCGTGATAGCGCACCCGCCGCCCCTCGACGTACGCCCTCTGCGGGTCGTGCAGGTTCGCTCTCAGCCAGGCGCCGGCCTCAGCGTACTGGTGCTTTTTCGGCGACAGCGAAACGACATTCGCGAGCATCACCACCACCGCGAGCAGCACGAGCGGAAGCTTCAGCCCCGGCCAGCGACGCATCATCTGCATCAGCCCGTGCGCGACGACGGGCACCACCAGCAGATTCAGGAAGCTCACATAGCGTGACGTGACGAACAGCATTCCGGTGACGAACACGCCCAGCACGGCCAGATAGGCGAGGAACAGAGCGGACAGCGGCTGCGCGCGGGACCAGACCCCCGGGGTCCTGAAGGCGAACAGGAAGGGAATCAGGAACAGTCCCAGCGTCTTGAAAAACTTGACCGCAACGAGCGCGACGAGGCCGCAGAACAGGATGATTCCGGCATCGTCCCGGGACAGATCGGGCAGGACCGAGTGCGCCAACTCGTCCACCCCGCTAGCGAACAAGACGCTTTCCTGGATCAGGCTGAGATAGAAGGCGAGCCGCCCTCTCAGATCGAACATCCCGAACCCGTAGGCGGATGCGCCGAGCACCAGGGCAGCCAGCGGCAAGGCGAGCAGCATCGTGAGCCGCGGGCGGAGTTGCCCTCCGCGCGAGGCATGCTGCTGCCAGGCGATGATCACCGGGAGGAACACCAGCGCCTCGACCCGGAATGCGGCAGCGATGCAGAGCGCCACCTGCCCGGATACCGCCGCCGACCACGCCGGCTTTTCGACCCAGCGCATGGCGAGCCACGCCGACAGGAGCGTGAAGCACCAGAAGCCGTACTCCCGGATGATGTACTCGCGGTAACCATTGAAGGCGGGAATGGCGAGCACGACCAGGCAGGCCGCCCAGGCGGTGCCGCCAAAAACCTTCTCCGAATGGAGCACCAGGAGCGCAGAAGCCGCGGCCAGCAGCACTGCGCACAGCGCATAGCCGGCCAGATCCGGATCGAGGCCAGTAACGGCTGCAAGCCCGGCGATCAGGGCCGGCAGGAAAAGCCAGTCGAAGCGCGTTCTGGCGCTTTCCAGCCCGCCGTCCAGGAAAGCGCGTGCGGCATCGACGTAGAGCATCCCGTCGCGATTGAGGTCGTCGCTCCCCGCAACCGCGATCACCGACAAGACCAGGCTCAGGACGAACGCGGTCAGCACAGGAGCGCGGCGATCAGCGCCCATGCGCGCGATCCGCGGAAAGGCCTTCGATAATGTTTCTAGCATTTTCTGGAAGCGTCACCGGGCATGCGGCCGGTCAAAGGTCGCGCGGAAAGCTGTCGAGCAAGGCGGCCTTGATCTGCTCCAGGCCGGGGCGGGCATACGTTTCGCGCACCTGCTCGAGGCTGCGGGAAAGCTCGGCCCCCGGCACCAGCGGTGCGGGGGCGATGCCGAACACGCTGTAGTAATCACGGAACTTGAAGTCGCCCCCGCGCACATTGTCGGAGAGTTTCAGCCAGGCATTCGGCACCCCCAGGCTGTCGGCGGCGATCAGGCCATGCATCGCCGAAGACAGGACGACATCGGCCGCCCGGATCTTGCGCAACAGATCGAGCGCAGGCTCGAACACATCGGCGACTTCCACATCGGGCCGTTGCCGAAGCAGCTCTCCGAGCGCCGGATGCGCCCGGTCCTTGTAGTGCGGGATCACCAGGCAACGATAGCGCTTCGTCGCCTCCCGGCCCGCCTCGTCGTCCACCAGCATGGAGGCGAGCAAGCCCGGATCGCCGAGCGCGACCCCGTCGCCGGCGCGCACGATCGATGCGGTCAGCTTTCCGCGCACGGCGCAATAGCGATGCCGGCTCCGATGCGGCGGCACGGGCTCGATGAATCCGGTTCCCCACACCGTGATGCGGCGCGTCCAGAAATGCTCCTTGACGCGCTGCAGCAGGCTGCCGAGGGCGACGAGATCGCATCGGCCGACTTCCGCATGGACGATCTGGCGGCCGGACACGCGCGCGCAGATCAGCGGTGAGAGCGCGTCGCCGAAATTCGGCTTGGAGCTCGACCAGTACAGCCGCAGCGGCTTCACCCTCAGCCCTCCTTCACCACCAGCACATCTTCCATCACCAGATACTGCAGGTCCGAGCCGAAGAACATGTTAAGCGCGTCGGTCGGCGAGCAGATCATCGGCTCGCCGCGGCGGTTGAGCGAAGTGTTGAGCACCACGCCATTGCCGGTGAGCGTTTCCAGCTCCTTCATCAGGTCGTAATAGCGCGGGTTGAATTCGCGCCGCAGTACCTGGGCGCGCGAAGTGCCGTCCTCGTGCACTACTTCGGGCACGCGCGTCTTCCACTCTTCCGCGACCTCGAAAGTGAAGGTCATGAACGGCGCCGGATGGTCGGTCTGCAGCATCTGCGGGCCGACGGTGTCGAGCATGCTGGGGCAGAACGGGCGCCAGCGCTCGCGGAACTTGATCTGCTCGTTGATCCGGTCGGCCACCCCGGGCGCGCTCGGGCAGCCGAGGATGGAGCGGCCGCCGAGCGCGCGCGGGCCGAACTCCATGCGGCCCTGGAACCAGGCCACCGGGTGGCCGTCGGCGAGGATCCGGGCGATGCGCTGCGGCACCGCGACGTCGCCGTCCTCGAGCACCTGCCACTGCGGCCGCGCCGGGTGCCTGGCGCAGGCGGCGATGACGTCCTCATTGGTGTAGCGCGGCCCGAGATAGACGTGTTCCATCTTCTCCACCGCCACGCCGCGCTGCACCGAGACGTAGGACGCCGCCCCCACCGCGGTGCCGGAATCGCCCGAGGCCGGCTGCACGAACAGCTCCTTCACTTCCGGGCGGGCGATGATCTTCTGGTTGAGCTTGACGTTGAGCGCGCCGCCGCCGGCGAAGGCGAGCCGTCCGGTCTCGCGCAGGATGTCGCCGAGGTAGTGGTCCATCATCTGCAGGGCGAGATCCTCGAACAGCTTCTGCATGCTCGCCGCGTAGTGGATGTAGGGGTCGTCGGCGATGTCGCCGTGGCGCATCGGCCCCAGCCAGTCGATCAGCTTGGGCGAGAAGTAGTAGCCCTTGCCCTGTTCCTTGTAGCGCCGCAAGCCGATCACGTTGGCGTAGTCGGTGTTGATGACGAGCTCGCCGTGCTCGAATTTCGCCAGGCGCGAGAAGTCGTAGCGGCTGGGGTCGCCATAGGGCGCCATGCCCATCACCTTGTATTCGCCGTCGAGCATCTCGAAGCCGAGGTACTCGGTGATCGCGCCGTACAGCCCACCGAGCGAATCGGGGTCGTAGAACTCCTTGATCTTGTGGATGCGGCCGTTCTCGCCCCAGCCGAAGAAGGTGGTGGCGTACTCACCCTTGCCGTCGATGCCCATGATCGCCGTCTTCTCGGTGAAGCCCGAGCAGTGGTAGGCGCTGGAAGCATGGGCGAGGTGGTGTTCAACCGGCTCGATGCGCACCTTCCTGAGGTCGAAGCCGAGCTGCGCCAGGCACCATTCGATGCGCTTCTTGTAGCGGTGGAAGCGGCGGTTGCCCAGCAGGATCGCATCCAGCCCGCGGTCGGGGGCGTACCAGTAGCGCTTCGCGTAGTGCCAGCGCGCCTTTTCGGTGATGCCGATCGGGGCGAAGGGGATGGCGACGATGTCGACGTCCCCGGGCCGGATGCCGGCGAACTCGAGGCAGAACTTCGCCGCCTCGTAAGGCATGCGGTTCTTGGCGTGCTTGTCGCGGACGAAGCGCTCCTCTTCCGCCGCGGCGACGAGCCGGCCGTCGAGGTAGAGGGCGGCGGAAGGATCGTGGGTGAGCGCGCCGGAAAGGCCGAGGATGGTGAGGGACAAGGGCGAGCCTCCGGGTGAACAGGGGAGCGGACGGCAGGGCGGATGCCGGCTTCGAGGGGGCGAATTATACGCTGCCCGGGAACGACGCCCGGCATGCCGGGGAGCACAAGTTGCAGCGCCTCGCAGGCGGTTTCGCGCATTCGCCACAGCCTTGCACCGAGTCCCTGTGCACTGCATGATTGCCGCCCTCGCGCACGTTTGCAGCGAACAGCCTTGAGCGCCCCCCTTGAGCCTTCATCCCACCTACCGACCTGATATCGACGGCCTGCGGGCGGTCGCGATCGTTCCCGTCATCCTGTTCCATTACGGGCTTTCCGGATTCGAGGGCGGTTACGTCGGCGTCGATGTGTTCTTCGTCATTTCCGGGTATCTGATCACGTCGATCCTCCACCGCGAGATGAGGATGGGCGTATTTTCCTTCGCCGCCTTCTACGAGCGCCGGATCCGGCGCCTGCTGCCGGCATTCGCGGTGGTCACCGGGGCGAGCTTCCTCGCCGGCTGCATCTGGTTCCTGCCGGCCGATCTGGAAGCGCTCTCATCCAGCCTGGTCGCAGCATGGTTCTTCGCTGCCAACCTGTATTTCTGGAAGAAAACCGACTATTTCGATGCCGAAGCGATCGACAAACCCCTTCTTCATACCTGGTCGCTGGCCGTAGAAGAACAGTTCTACATCGTCTTTCCCTGCCTGCTGCTGGCGGCGCTGCGCTGGTTTCCCGCCCATCTCCGAACAATCATCGCCGGCTGCGCACTGCTCTCCCTGCTGGCGGCGGCAGCGGTCGTCCGACATGCGCCGGAGGCCGCCTTCTATCTGCCGCATCTGCGCGCATGGGAGCTGCTCGCCGGTGCCCTGCTGGCGCTTCGGGTGATCCCCCCGCCGCAGACCGCCGCCCTGCGCGATGCGCTGGCGACCGCCGGCCTGGCACTGATCGGCCTTGCCGTGTTCACCTTCGACGCGGCCACCCTGTTCCCCGGACTCAGCGCGGTGATTCCGGTCCTCGGCACGGCGATGGTCATCACCGCCGGCAGCGCTGGTGGAGCGCGGTGCAACCACATCCTCGGCGCAAGGCCGCTCGTTCTCACCGGCCTGCTGTCGTATTCGCTCTATCTCTGGCACTGGCCGCTCTTCGTTTTCGCCCACTATCGTCTCGGACGCGCCCCGGCGGGGCTCGAACTGCTGTGGCTGGCCGCCCTCACCCTGGTGCTGGCGGTGCTTTCGTGGCGTTACGTCGAGCGCCCGCTGAGAGGGAAAAGCCGCCGACTGACGCGCCGCACCCTGTTCCGCGCCACCGCACTGACCGTCGGCCTCGCCAGCCTGGCGGGAATCGGTGTGCGCCTGAGCGGCGGCCTGCCCATGCGCCTTCCCGCAGCCGTAGTGGCGACCGCAGCCATCGCCGAAGAGCCGATCCCTTTTCGCGAAGCCTGTTCAGGCCTCGGACTCGACGCCATCCGCGACGGCGGTCTATGCACGTTGGGCAAAAACGGCGCGCCCGGATTCCTCCTCTGGGGAGATTCCCATGCGCTATCGCTGGCCCCCGCCGTCGACCATGCGGCCTCGCAGGAAGGGCTCGGCGGGCGCTTTGCGGGAAAATCCGCCTGCCCGCCGCTGCTCGGCACGCTCGAGTTCAAGCGTTCAAAAACGAGCTGCACCGGATTCAATCACGCGGTGCTCGAGTACATCGACCGCGAGCCGTCGCTGCGCACGGTGTTCCTCGTCGCCCGCTGGTCGTACTACCTCTCCATTGCGCAATCCGACGAGGACCGGCGGCGCTTTGCCGATGCCCTCGAAGCGCTGGTGGAGCGGCTTCACGCACGCGGCATCCGCGTGGTGGTGGTCGAGCAGGTCCCCGAAATGCCGGGCAGCATTCCCTCCCTGGCCGCGCGCGCGGCGTGGTTCGGCTGGCCTCCGGCGGACGACCTTCCCGCCGCCGAGTACCGCCGCCAGCAAGGGGCGCTGCGGGCGATGCTCGGCATCGCCGACGTTTCCGTGACCCCCTCCGGTTTCGAACTGCTCGACCCGGGCCACGCATTTTGCGACGATGACCGCTGCCGCGCCCTCCGCGCCGGCAAGCCGCTGTATCGCGATGCGCACCATCTCTCGCAAGAAGGTGCTGCCCTGCTGATCCCGCTGTTTCAACACTCCCTCGCCTCGGACAAAGGCGGCACATGAAGCCTGCAGATCGATGAGCACCTCACTTCTGGTCACCGGCGCGAGCGGCTTCATCGGGCGCCCCCTCCTGCGCCGGCTGCAGGCGGAGGGCCGGCAGGCGGTGGGCACCGCCCGCCGGCCGCCGCCGGGCAGCGGGCTGCAGCCCGGCCCCGCCCTCGGCCCCGACGCCGACTGGCGCGGGCTGCTTGGCGGGCGCGAGGTGGTCGTCCATGCCGCGGCGCGCGTCCACGTCATGAACGACGGCGCCGCCGATCCGCTCGCCGAGTTCCGCCGCGTCAACGTCGACGGCACCCTGCAACTGGCCCGGCAGGCGGCCCGCGCGGGCGTGCGGCGCTTCATCTTCATCAGCTCGGTCAAGGTCAATGGCGAATGCTCGCCACCGGGCCGCCCCTTTTGCGCGCACGACCGCCCCGCGCCCGGCGACCCCTACGCCCTCTCCAAGCACGAGGCCGAACAGGGCCTGCTCACCCTGTCCGCCAGCACCGGCATGGACGTCACCGTCATCCGTCCGCCGCTGGTCCACGGCCCCGGCGTCAAGGCCAACCTGCAGACCCTGATGCGCTGGCTCGCGCGCGGCCTGCCCCTGCCGCTCGGCGCCATCCGGCACAACCGGCGCTCGCTGGTGGGGGTGGACAACCTGGTGGACCTGATCACGACCTGCATCGACCACCCCGCCGCCGCGAACCGGACCTTCATGGTTTCCGACGGCGAGGACCTGTCCACGACCGCGCTGTTGCTGCGTCTGGCCGCGGCGATGGCCGTGCCGGCCCGGCTGCTGCCGGTACCGCCGTGGCTGCTGGCGCTGGGCGGGACGCTGAGCGGACGGCAGGCGATGGTCCGGCGTCTGTGCAGCAACCTGCAGGTAGACATCGCGCCGACCTGCGCAGCGCTCGGCTGGACCCCGCCCATCGGCGTCGATGAAGGCCTGCGGCGTATGGCCGCCGGCGCCGGAGGAGAATGAATGGGGGTGCTTGCCCAACTCGGCCTGATCCTCGCCGTCGGCGCCCTCTCGGCCGCCCTGACCGGCCTGCTGCGCCGCTATGCACTGGCGCGCGGCATCATCGACGTGCCCAACGCGCGCAGCTCGCACGCCCTGCCGACGCCACGCGGCGGCGGCGTCGCGATCGTGCTCGGTACCGCACTCGCGCTGCCCGCGCTGTGGGCGGCGGAAGTGATCGCGCCGGCGCAGCTGTGGGCCCTGCTCGGGGCGGGCGGGGCGGTGGCGGTGGTCGGGTTCGCCGACGACCACGGACACATCGCGGCACGCTGGCGGCTGCTGGCCCATTTCAGCGCCGCCGCCTGGGCGCTGGCCTGGCTCGGCGGCCTGCCCCCCGTGCCGTTCCTCACCGCCCTGCAGATGCCGGGCTGGGTCGGTGCCGTTTTCGGCGCGCTGTACCTGGTCTGGATGCTCAACCTGTACAACTTCATGGACGGCATCGACGGCATCGCCGGCGTCGAAGCGGTTTGCACCGGTCTTGGCGGCGGCGCGCTCTACCTGCTGTCCGGGCATCCGGCGCTGTCGCTCCTGCCGCTGGTGCTGGCCGCCGCAGCCGCGGGCTTCCTGTGCTGGAACTTCCCGCCGGCGAAGATTTTCATGGGCGATGCGGGCAGCGGCTTCCTCGGCATCACCCTGGGAGTGCTGTCGCTGCAGGCCGGCTGGGTGTCGCCGCAGCTGTTCTGGGCCTGGGTGATCCTGCTCGGCGTGTTCGTGACCGACGCCACCATGACCCTGCTGCGCCGCCTGCTGCGGGGCGAAAAGCTCTACCAGGCCCACCGTAGCCATGCCTATCAGCACGCGGCCCGGCACTTCGGCCGCCACCGGCCGGTGACGCTGGCGGTGGCGGCGATCAACCTGCTGTGGCTGCTGCCGCTCGCGCTGGGGGTGGGCAGCGGAATCCTGGATGTTCTCGCCGGCGTCGTGCTCGCCTACGCTCCGCTGGTGCTGCTGGCCTTCCGCTTCCGCGCCGGGGCCGCCGAAAAGCAGTGATGTCGAGTGCCGCCGGGAAACGGCTTTGCCCTTTCCGCCCCCCGGGGGCGCGGGCAAGGCTGGGGCGGCGCGGCGTTTTCTTGTGAGCAAGTGAGACAAATCGATTCGCCACGCCATCCCTGCCCGGGCAAGCGGTTAGAATCGCGACCGCGCTCACCGGACAGGACTGGCCGGCGCGGCGCCACCCCATGCTCAAGAACGCCACCCGCTCCGCCATCGTCTTCCTCTTCGACCTCCTCGCCATGCTCGTGGCGTGGGTCGGGGGCGTTGCGCTGCGTTTCAATTTCGATCTCCCCGCACACTACGCCGACAAGCTGCTTGCGGCCGGAGCGGTGCTGCTGCTCGTCCACGCCATCGCCTGCCGCTGGGCCGGGCTGTATCGCGGCATGTGGGTGTTCGCCAGCCTGCCCGACCTGCGCCGGGTCCTGAAGGCGGTCGGCGTCTCCGCCGTGGCGATGGCGCTCGTGATCGCCGTCGACCGCGGCCCCCCCGCCCTGCCGCGCACGATGCTCGTGCTCTATCCGGTGCTGCTGGTGGTGGTGATGGGCGGCGGCCGCGCGGCGTGGCGGATGTGGAAGGAGCATCGCCTGTACGGCGGCCTGATCGGCGCCGGCAAGCCGGTGGTGGTGGTCGGCGCCGGCACCGGGGGCGCGATGCTGGTGCGCGAACTGGCGCGCAGCCCGGACTGGCAGGTAGTCGCCCTGGTGGACGACGACCGGGCGAAGTGGGGGCGGGAGCTTCACGGCCAGCCGGTGGTCGGCGCGATCGAGCGCCTTCCCCAGGTGCTGCACGACTACAAGGTGAGCCACGTGATCCTGGCCATGCCCTCCGCGGCGAGCGCCGCACTCAAGCGTGCAACCGACATCGCGGTGCGCGCCGGCGCCCATGTGTTCACCGTGCCCGGCCTCGACGACCTGATGAACGGCCACGTCGCGATCAACGCCATGCGCCCGGTCGACATCGAGGACCTCCTCGGCCGCGAACCGGTGCACATCGACTCCGCGCACGTGCAGGCAATGATCGCCGGCAAGACCGCGCTCATCACCGGTGCCGGCGGCTCCATCGGCAGCGAGCTGTGCCGCCAGCTCGCCCGCTTCGCCCCCGCCCGGCTGGTGCTGATGGAGGCCAGCGAATTCGCCCTGTACGGCATCGAGCAATGGTTCCGCGAACACCGGCCCGAAGTGGACGTGGTGCCGCTGGCCGGCGACGTCAAGGACGCGGCCCGGGTGGACGAAATCTTTTCCGCCTGGCAGCCGCAGCTGGTGTTCCACGCTGCCGCCTACAAGCACGTGCCGCTGATGGAAGTGGGCAACGCCTGGCAGGCAGTGCGCAACAACGTCCTCGGCACCCTGCAGGTGGCGGCGCAGGCCCGCCGCCACGGCGCCGAACGCTTCGTCCTGATCTCCACCGACAAGGCGGTCAACCCCACCAGCGTCATGGGCGCGACCAAGCGCCTGGCGGAAATGGTCTGCGAGGCGCTGAGCCGGGCCGGCGCCGGCCCCACCCAGTTCGAGATGGTGCGTTTCGGCAACGTGCTGGGGAGCACCGGCAGCGTGATCCCGAAGTTCGCCGAGCAGATCGCCCGCGGCGGGCCGGTGACCGTCACCCACCCGGAGATCAACCGTTACTTCATGTCGATTCCCGAGGCCGCGCAGTTGGTCCTGCAGGCGGCAGCGATGGGCCAGGGCGGGGAGATCTTCGTCCTCGACATGGGCGAGCCGGTGAGGATCGTCGACCTCGCGCGCAACATGATCCGGCTGTCGGGCTATACCGAGGACCAGATCCGCATCGAGTTCACCGGCCTGCGTCCGGGCGAGAAGCTGTACGAGGAACCGCTCGCCGCGGCCGAGGAAACCCGCGAGACGCCCCACCCCAAGCTGCGCATCGCGCGCTCGCGGGCGGTGAATGGGACCTTCCTCGAGGAACTGGGCGACTGGCTGTCGCAGCCGGGCCCGGTCAGCGACGACAAAGTGCGCGCCGGGCTCGGGCGCTGGGTGCCGGAGTACCGGCCGGCAATCCACCCGGCGAGCGCAACGGAAACCACGGCCCCGTCGCCGATCGCCACTTCCGCCTTCATTCCTGCCGCCGCTGAGACGCGCCCCTCCAGCGCCATGCCGTAGGCTTTTGACGAGGCAACAAGCGCACTGCAATCACTAGAATTTTCCTGATCGGGAAAGTTTTTGATGTGGCCGCACGCTTATCCGAAAAATTCCCGAACGGGAAAGATCGCTTGCACCCTTCTTGACCCTGTCCGATAATTTCCCGAACGGGAAAGAAAATCGGTGATGGGCTCCATACGGACTACGGAACAACTCGGTAACGCACTCCGTGCTGCACGCAAGCAGCTGGGCCTGACGCAGCCCCAGTTGGCGTTGTCGGCAGGGGTTGGGGTTCGCTTCATCGTCGACCTTGAAGCGGGCAAGCCGACGCTGCGTCTGGAAAATGTGCTGCGCGTGATCGACGCCTTGGGCGGAGAGATCCAACTCACCGGCTTGCCATCGACCCCGGCGGTAAATCCGGAGGGGTAGCGACCATGGCACGTGAACTGGATGTATGGCTGTTCGCTGACCGAATCGGCACCCTGAGCCTGGTGGAGGGCCGGCTGGGTTTCCGTTACAGCACGGATTGGCTCTCACGTTCAGACGCGGTGGCCTTGTCCAGTTCCCTGCCGCTGCGAGCAGAGCCATTCGACGATCACCACACTCGCCCCTTCTTTGGGGGGCTGTTGCCAGAGGGGCAACTCCGGCGCCTCATTGCACAGCAGTTTCAGGTATCGAGCCAGAATGACTTTGCGCTGCTCGATCGCATCGGCGGGGAGTGTGCCGGCGCCGTGACCTTGCTGGAGCCAGGGCAGGCGATCCCCACTCTTGAGCAAGGCGCCGACGTTCAGTGGCTGGGCGACGAAGAGATCGTCGCCATTCTCGATGAACTGCCGCATCGGCCGATGTTGGCCGGCAAGGATGGCCTGCGGCTTTCACTGGCGGGCGCTCAAGACAAATTGCCGGTGGTTTTCGATGGCGCCCGGATCGGGCTGCCGCGAAACGGAACGCCCAGCTCACATATCTTGAAGCCAGCCATCCGTACCCTGGCGGACACCGTCACCAACGAAGGCTTCTGCCTGGCGTTGGCCGGGGCGATGCAGCTCAAGCCGGCCAGGTCACAGGTGCGTTCCGTGTTGGACCGACCGTTCCTGCTGGTCGAGCGCTACGACCGGGTGGCCAATGCACAAGGCCAGCGGCAGCGCCTGCACCAGGAGGATTTTTGCCAGGCGCTGGGCGTGGTGCCGGAAATGAAATACCAGAACGAAGGTGGCCCGGACCTAGGACCAGTTCGCTGCAGCAGCTGGCCTGGGCAAAGTCGATGCCGCCGGCTGCGGGGAAACTCCAGTCCGACCCCGAGTGTGGCTTCACCGGCCATGTTGTGGTTGAGCAAATCGTGACCTTGATCGAGCAACGCTGTGCCCTGACGACAAGAAGGCTCAGCGCACCTGCGCCGGAGTGACGTAGCGGATGTCGCAGTGGCGGTGCTCGAAATTGCACCCGCGCACCAGGTCGCGTCCCCAGAGGCGTGCATCTTCCAGGGTCACCACCCAGCCGCCGCCAATCAGCGGCGGATCTTCTCGATCAGCCCGCTGGTCGAGTGCCCTTCGACGAAGCCGAGCACCTTGACTTCGCCGCCGGCCCGGCGCACGCAGTCGCCGCCGGCGATCTGCTCGGGAGTGTAGTCGCCGCCCTTCACCAGCACGTCGGGTAGCACCGCGCAGATCAGGCGCTCGGGAGTGTCTTCGGCAAAGGGGACGACCCAGTCCACGCAGCCGAGCGCGGCGAGCATGCGCAGGCGGTGGTCGAGCGGGTTCACCGGCCGGCGCTCGCCTTTCAACCGCCGCACCGAATCGTCGTCGTTGACGGCGACGATGAGGCGATCGCCCAGCGCGCGCGCCTGTTCGAGGTACTCGATGTGGCCGGGGTGAAGGATGTCGAAGCAGCCGTTGGTCATCACCACGCGGGCGCCGGCCTCACGCGCGGCACGCACGGCGGCGACCGCCTCGGCTTCGCCCAGCACGCCGCCGCAGCGGTCGCCGCCGACCGGGCCGGCGGCGGCCAGATGCGCATCGACGTGGGCACACCAGATGTGGCCGACCATGATGTGGCATTCCTGGATGTGCGCGGTCTCGGCCACCCCGATGGTGACGGCGACGTCGACCAGATCGCGCAGCCTGCCGCCGTCGCGCCCGAGCAGGCCGATCAGCTCGCAGCCGCGCGCGCGCGCTGCGTGCATGGCGGCGATGACGTTGGGGCTGTTGCCGCTGGTGGAGATCCCCACAACCACATCGCCGGGCCGGGCGAGCGCCTCGACCTGGCGGGCGAAGACGCTGTCGTAGCCATAGTCGTTGCCCACCGCGGTGAGGATCGACGTGTCGGTGGTCAGCGCGATCGCCGGCAAACCGCGGCGCTCGGCGACGAAGCGCCCGACCAGTTCGGCGGCGATGTGCTGCGCGTCCGCCGCGCTGCCGCCGTTGCCGCACAGCAGCAGCGTGTTGCCGCGGTTGATCGCCGCGCCGATGCGCTGCGCGGCGGCGGCCACCGCCGGCGCGACGGCGCGCAGCGCGGCCACGGCGGCAAGATGCTTGTCGATGTACTGGGCGATGAAGGTCATGGCGGAACTCGTGATGCGGGTCGCGGACAGGCGCGCGGGAAAGACTTGATGCGGGAAAAGGCATCGGCCGGAGGTGCGATGTTAACATGAGCCGCATTCCGGGCACGCCGCCCGCAAATCCGCCATGAACGCACCGCCCCAGAGCCCCCTCCTGATCGTCCTCACCACCCTCCCCGACCCGGCTGCCGCCCAGGCGCTGGCGGCGACGCTGATCGAGGACGGGCTGGCGGCGTGCGTCAATGTGCTCGCTCCCTGCACCTCGGTCTATCGCTGGCAGGGCAAAATCGAAACGGCCACCGAGACCCCGCTCCTGATCAAAACCACCGCCGCCGTCTATCCTGCGCTGGAGGCGGCGATCGGGGCCCGCCACCCCTACGAACTTCCCGAAATCGTGGCGGTCCCTGTGGAGCGGGGCCTGCCCGCCTACCTCGACTGGGTGCGCACGAACGCCACACCGTCCCTGCCGCCTCCAGCCCGATCCGACCCTTCAGCCGAATGACGTTCATGCCCCACCTCCTCCTGCATCGCACCCTGTGGCTGCTTGCCATGCTCGCGAGCCTGTTCGCCTCCGCCGCGCACGCCAACCCGATCGCACCCGAAAAGGCGTTCGCGCTGCGCGCGCAGGCGCTCGATGCGCAGACGGTGGAAGTCGTGTTCGAGGTGACCAAGGACTACTACCTGTACGGCGACAAGTTCCGCTTCGAGGCCGAACCCGCCACGGTCGTCTTCGGCACGCCTGAGAAACCCGCCGGCGAACGCCACCGGGACGAGTTCTTCGGCGAAGTCGAAACCCACCGCGGCGAGTTGCGCATCCTGCTGCCGGTGCAGGCGCCGGCGGGCCTCACCCGCTTCGAGCTAATCGCCACCAGCCAGGGCTGCTGGGACGGCGGCATCTGCTACCCGCCCACCACGCAGAGCGCGGCAATCGACCTCGCCGCCCCCCCGAAACCGGCCGCAAGCGGCGTTCTCGGCAAACTGCTCGGCAGCGACACCGCCGGGACAGCCCCGGCCGCCACCCTGGCGGCCCTCCCGGACGCCAGCGCGACGCCACCGGACGTGGTCTCCGGCGACGAAAGCGGCGACGTCGCCCGCCTCCTCGCCGGCGCCAGTGTGCCGCTGATCCTCGCCAGCTTCTTCGGCTTCGGCCTGCTGCTGGCGTTCACGCCGTGCACCTTCCCGATGATTCCGATCCTGTCCGGAATCATCGTCGGCCAGGGACACAAGGTCTCGCACATGCGCGCCTTCGCGCTGTCGCTGGCCTACGTGCTGGGGATGGCGGCCACCTACGCCCTGGCCGGCGTCGCCGCCGGCGTCACCGGCACGATGCTGACCGCGGCGCTGCAGAACGTATGGGTGCTGACGGCCTTCGCCCTGGTGTTCGTGCTGCTGTCGCTGTCGATGTTCGGCTTCTACGAGCTGCAGCTGCCCTCCGCGCTGCAAAGCCGGCTCGCCGACAGCGCCAGCCACAGCAAGGGCGGCAGCCTGGGCGGAGTGACCGCGATGGGCGTGCTCTCGGCGCTGATCGTCGGCCCCTGCGTGGCCGCACCGCTGGCCGGCGCGCTGCTCTACATCGCCCGGACCGGGGACGCCGTGCTCGGCGGCTGGGCACTGTTCGCGATGGGGCTGGGGATGGGCGCGCCGCTGCTCGCGGTGGGGGTGGCGTCGCGCTCGCTGCTGCCCAAGGTGGGGCCGTGGATGGAAGGCGTGAAGCAGACCTTCGGCGTACTGCTGCTGGCGGTGGCGCTGTGGATGCTGACTCCGGTACTGCCGGCGCTGGCGGCGATGCTGGGGTGGGCGGCGCTGCTGCTGTTTTCCGGCATCTTCCTGCATGCGCTCGACCCCCTGCCTGCGCATGCACGGGGCTGGATGCGTCTGGGCAAGGGCGTCGGCGTGGCGCTCGCGATCGCCGGCGCGGCGGTCCTGGTGGGGGCGCTTGCCGGCTCGCGCGACCCGCTGCAGCCGCTCGCCGTGCTGCGCGCCCAGGCCGGGGGGGCGGTGACGCAGCCGCAGTTCGAAAAAGTGCGCTCGATCGCCGAGCTCGACGCGCGGCTGGCCGCCACCGACCGCCCGGTCATGCTCGATTTCTATGCCGACTGGTGCGTGTCGTGCAAGGAAATGGAGCGCTTCACCTTCACCGATCCCCGCGTCGCCGAGCGCATGGGCCAGATGCTGCTGCTGAAGGCCGACGTCACCGCCAACGACGACGAGCACAAGGCCCTGCTCAAGCGCTTCGGCCTGTTCGGCCCGCCCGGCATCCTCTTCTTCGACGCCCGCGGCCAGGAGCGCCAGGGGCTGCGCGTGGTCGGCTTCATGAAGGCCGAGCCCTTCGCCAGCGTGCTGGAGCGCGCCCTGTAGCGCGCCGTTTTCCCCTACAATCCCGGCTTTCTCCCTTTCGGCTCAGTCCCTTTCCATGTTTTCCGGCATCATCGCGGCGGTCGGCCGCATCGAACACATCGAGCCGCTCGCCGGAGGCGTGCGCCTGACCGTCGACACCTGCGGCCTCGATCTCGGGGACGTCATCGTCGGCGACAGCATCGCCAACAGCGGCGTGTGCCTCACCGTGATCGCGCGCGACGGCGCCAAAGTGAAGTTCGACGTCTCGCGCGAGACGCTCGACTGCACCGTCGGCCTCGACCTCGCCGGCGCCGAAGTCAACCTGGAAAAGGCGCTGAGCCTGGCCGACCGCCTCGGCGGGCACCTCGTCACCGGCCACGTCGACGGGGTCGGCGAAGTGCTCAAGTTCGAACCGGTGGGCGAGAGCCACGAACTCGTGATCCGCGCCCCGGCGGCGATCGCCGGCTACATCGCGAAGAAAGGCTCGATCACCGTGAACGGCGTCAGCCTCACCGTCAATCGCGTCGAAGGGCGCGACTTCTCGATCAACCTGATCCCGCACACGGTCGCGGTCACCAACCTCAAGCACCTGAGCGCCGGCAGCCGGGTCAATCTCGAAATCGACCTCATCGCGCGCTACGTCGAGCGCATGCTCGCCTGGCGCAGCGAGGAAGCCGGCTCCGCGGCCTGAATGCCGTCCGCCAAGCGCCGCCGCAACGCCCACAAAGGAAACAGCATGAGCGCACTCGCGCCGATCACCGACATCATCGCCGACATCAAGGCCGGCAAAATGGTCATCCTGGTCGACGAGGAAGACCGCGAGAACGAGGGCGACCTCGTCATGGCGGCCGAATTCGTCACTCCGGAAGCGATCAACTTCATGGCCCGATACGGCCGCGGCCTGATCTGCCTGACGCTCACCGACGAGCGCTGCCGCCAGCTCGGCCTGCAGCAGATGGTGCGCGACAACCGCACCCCGCACGGCACCGCGTTCACGGTCTCGATCGAAGCCGCCACCGGCGTCACCACCGGCATTTCGGCGCACGATCGCGCGCGCACCGTGCAGGTCGCCGTCGCCCGCCACGCCAAGCCGGACGACATCGTCACTCCCGGCCACATCTTCCCGCTCACCGCGCAGAAGGGCGGCGTGCTGATCCGCGCCGGCCACACCGAGGCCGGCTGCGACCTCGCCCAGCTCGCCGGACTGGAGCCGGCCGCGGTGATCTGCGAGATCCTCAAGGACGACGGCACCATGGCCCGCCTGCCCGATCTCATCGACTTCGGCAAGGAGCACGGCCTCAAGATCGGCGCCATCCGCGACCTGATCGAATACCGCGCCGCCACCGAGCACCTGGTGGAGAAGGTCAGCGAGAAGGACGTCGACACGCCGCATGGCCGCTTCCGCCTCACTGCCTTCGAGGAAAAGACTTCGGGCGACATCCATTTCGCCCTCTCGCGCGGCGACATCACGCCCGAGCGCGAAACCCTGGTGCGGGTGCACGAGCCGATCTCGGTGCTCGACTTCCTCGACTCCGGCAGCGGCAAGCACAGCTTCCCCGTCAACCAGGCGCTCGCCGCCCTGGCCGCGGCCGAAGCCGGCGTGATCGTGCTGCTGTACCGCCCCCAATCGGGGCGTGAACTACTGGCCTGCCTCGACGGCAACCTGGACCGCCCGCCCGTGAAATGGGACGCGCGCCTGTTCGGCGTCGGTGCCCAGATCCTGCGCGCGCTCAACGTCGGCAAGATGCGCCTGCTCGCCAGCCCGCGCAAGATCCCGAGCATGACCGGCTTCGGCCTCGAAATCACCGGTTTCGTCGACAAGAACTGAACTCCTCGCGAAGATAAAACCATGCAACGCACCCAACCCGAAACCGCCCGCAAACAGTCGCGCTACGACGGCATCGCCGAGATCGACCCCGACTTCAACGGCGCCGGCCTGCGCGTCGGCGTGGTCATGGCCCGCTTCAACCTCGACATCTGCGAAGGCCTGCTGTCGGCCTGCACCGACGAGCTGTTGCGCCTGGGCGTGGCCCGCGCCGACATCCGCATCGCCACCGTGCCCGGCGCGCTGGAAATTCCCCTGGTGCTGCAGACGATGGCCAACAGCGGCCGCTTCGACGCCCTGGTCGCGCTCGGCGCGGTGGTCCGCGGCGAGACCTACCACTTCGAACTGGTGTCGAATGAGATGGGCGCCGGCATCACCCGCGTCGGCCTCGACACCGGCCTGCCGATCGCCAACGGCGTGCTCACCACCGAAGACGAGGACCAGGCCCTGGCCCGCATGAGCGAGAAAGGTGCCGACTGCGCCCGTGCCGCGGTCGAAATGGCCCGCCTGCTGAAGGTGCTGCGATGACCGATTCCACCCCGTCGAACCCACTCCCGGAAGACGCCGCCAGCCCCAACCCGACGAGCAAGATGGCCCGCCGCCGGGCCCGCGAACTGGCCCTGCAGGGCGTCTACCAGTGGCTGCTGTCGGGCAATCCGATGGCCACCGTGCAGCGCCACCTGGAATCGGAAACCGAGCGTCTCGACCGCGTCGACCGCGAACTGTTCGTCAGCCTGCTGCGCGGCGCGATCGCCAGCGCGGACGAGTTGCGCGCGGTGTTCACGCCGCTGCTGAGCCGCCCGGTGAGCGAGCTGTCGCCGATCGAGCACGCGATCCTGCTGCTCGGCACCCACGAGCTGCGCCACAACCTCGACACGCCTTACCGGGTGGTGATCAACGAGGCCATCGAGCTCGCCAAGGGCTACGGCGGCACCGACGGCCACAAGTTCGTCAACGGCGTCCTCGACAAGCTCGCCGCCCGCCTGCGCCCGCAAGAAGTCGAAGCCGCGCGCGCGGCAAAGGGCTGACGCCCGCCACCACCGCGCATGCACGAACTGTCCCTCGCCGAAGGGGTCCGGGAAATCATCGACGAGGCCGCCGCGGCCCAGCGCTTCCGCCGCGTGCACGCGATCATCCTCGAAATCGGCGAACTGGCCGCGGTCGAGACCGAGTCCCTGCAGTTCTGTCTCCAGTTCGTGCTGCGCGGCACGATCGCCGATGGCGCGGCGATCCAGATGGAAACGGTTGCCGGCAGCGGGCACTGCCCCGGCTGCGGGCGGACGGTGGCGATCCGCGAACGCTACGCCCCCTGCCCGGAATGCGGCGGCTTCGGCGTGGAACCCTGCGCCGGTACCGGAATGCGGGTGCGGGCGCTCGAAGTCGCGTGAGCAGGACGAGCGCGGGAGGACAGGATGTGCACGACATGCGGATGCGGTGGCGGGGAAGCGCGGATCGGTGCCGTCTTCGGCGGCCGCAAAAAGGCACGCAAGGCAGCGGCGCGCGAGGCGGATGAACGGCCGCCGGCCGAGCCCTCTCACCGCTGGCGCGCGTTGACCGCCGACACGCCTGCACAGCGCGCGCCCGGGAACGTCCGCGACCTCCCCGCTGCCGACCTCCCCGGCCACCGGCCACCGCCCGCGGCCCCCGCCGTACCTGCCGACGCCCCCTCCACCGCGACGCGGATGCTGGCGATCGAGCGCGACCTTCTCGCCCGCAACAACACCCTCGCCGCCGCCAACCGCGCCGCCTTCGCCGCGCGCAGCATCTTCGCCCTGAACCTGGTGTCGAGCCCCGGCTCGGGCAAGACCTCGCTCCTCGTGCGCATGCTCCAGGAGCTCGCCGGGCGCATCCCGGCAGCGGTCATCGAAGGCGACCAGCAGACCGAATTCGACGCCGAGCGCATCCGCGCCGCCGGCGTGCCGGCGCTGCAGATCAACACCGGCAAGGGCTGCCATCTCGATGCCGGCATGATCGCGCGCGCGCTGGCGCGGATGGACCTCGCCGCGGGCAGCCTGCTGCTGATCGAGAACGTCGGCAATCTCGTCTGCCCGGCCGCGTTCGACCTCGGCGAAGCGCACAAGGTGGCGATCCTGTCGGTCACCGAGGGCGAGGACAAGCCGCTCAAGTATCCCGACCTGTTCGCCGCCGCCGACCTGCTGCTGCTCAACAAGGTGGACCTGCTGCCCCACCTCGCCTTCGATACGCAGCGTGCGATCGACTACGCCCTGCGGCTCAATCCGCGCCTGCGCGTGATCCGGACTTCGGCGACCACCGGCGCGGGCGTGGGCGAATGGATCGACTGGATCGAAGCCGGGCTGGCGGCGGCACGCGCCGGGCGCGGCGCGAGCACATGAACGCCGCCACCGACCATGCGCCGCCGGCCGCCGGGACGGGCGCGAACGACTCATCCACGCCCGCGGGCGCGCTGCACGGCGAGGCGCTGGCGCTGCCCTCGATCGGCGCACCGGCGCGCGCCGACACACGGCCGATCCTCGCCCTCGGCGCCTGGTTCAAGCACGCCGCCTGTCTGCTCGAGCACGGCCACGCGCGCTTCGGCCCCAACCGGGGCGACCTCGACAACGCCGATGCCTGCCGCGGCGTCGAGCCCGCGGTCGCCGCCCTGCTCGCCGCCTCCGGGCGCCCACCGCGCGCGGTCGCCCACGACCTCCATCCCGATTTCCACTCCACCCGCATCGCCCTCGCCACCGCTGCGCGGCTGGGAGTACCGGCGTTCGGTGTCCAGCACCACCACGCCCACGCCGGCGCCGTGCTCGCCGAGCACGGCCGCTTCGACGCCCGCCCAGTGCTCGCCCTCGCCCTCGACGGTGTCGGCCTGGGCAGCGACGGCGGCGCCTGGGGCGGCGAGTTGCTGTGGGTCGCGGGAGCGGAGTTCGTCCGCCTCGGCCACCTGCGCCCGCTACCCCTGCCCGGCGGCGACCGCGCCGCGCGCGAACCGTGGCGCATCGCCGCCGCACTCCTCCACGCCGGCGGTCGCGGCGCCGAGATCGCCCGCCGTTTCGCCCGCCAGCCGGCGGCGGCACAGCTCGGCCAGGTGCTCGCCCGCCCGGCGCTGTGCCCCCCCACCAGCAGCCTCGGCCGCCACTTCGACGCCGCCGCCGGTCTGCTCGGAATCTGCGAGGTCATGGGAACGGAAGCGGAAGCCGCGCTCGCCCTCGAAGCGCTCGCCGCGCGCAGCCCCGTGCCGGCGGTGGCGCGCGGCAACTGGCGCATCCTCGCCCCCCCGGCGGCCCCGGCGCCGGCCGCGGGCGGCGCCGACCGGTCCGCGGGCCGCTTCGACACGGCCGCTTCTTCGCCCCCCGGTACGCTTCCTCTGCTCGAACTCGACCTCCATCCCCTGCTCCTCGGCCTCGCCGACGAGACCGACGCCGCGCGCGGCGCGGCGCGCTTCCAGGCCACCGTGGCGGCGGCGCTGGTGGACTGGGTGGAGCACGCACGCATCGCGAGCGGCTGCGACACCGTCGTCCTCTGCGGCGGCTGTCTGCACAACCACCTGCTCTCGGCCGCGCTCCAATCTGCCCTCGGCGCGCGCGGCCTGACCGTGCTCGGCGCGCAGCGGCTGTCGCCCGGCGATGCCAGCCTCGCCCTCGGCCAGGCCTGGGTCGCCCACCACCGTCTCGCCACACCGGAGTCCTGAGCATGTGCCTCGCCCTTCCCGCCCGCATCGTCGAACTGCTCGACGGCGAGCTGTGCCGCGTCGAACTGGGCGGCGTGCGCAAGGAAATCTCGCTCGCCCTCGTCGACGACGCCGCGGTCGGCGATTACGTCATCGTGCACGTCGGCTACGCCCTGACCCGGCTCGATCCGGCAGAAGCCGAGCGCACCCTGGCGCTGTTCGCTGCCGCCGGCCTCGATCCTGGCACCGCCCGCGATCACCCTGATGCGGAGCGGGGGAGCGACGCATGAAGTACATCGACGAATTCCGCGACGGCCGCCTTGCCGCCGGGCTGGCGCGGGCGATCGCGCACGAGGTCGCCCCCGGCCGCGACTACGCCTTCATGGAATTCTGCGGCGGCCACACCCATGCGATCGCACGCTACGCCGTCACCGACTTGCTGCCGCCCACGGTGCGCATGATCCACGGCCCCGGCTGTCCGGTGTGCGTGCTGCCGATCGGGCGCATCGACCTGGCGATCGGGCTGGCGCTGGCGCGTCCCGAAGTCATCCTCTGCACCTACGGCGACTGCCTGCGCGTACCCGCCTCCGGCGGCCTGTCGCTGATGAAGGCGAGGGCGCGCGGCGCCGACGTGCGCATGGTGTATTCGCCGGCCGACGCGCTCGCCCTCGCGGTGCGCGAACCGGCGCGCGAAGTGGTGTTCTTCGCCATCGGCTTCGAGACCACCACTCCGCCCACCGCACTCGTGCTGCGCGCGGCCGCGGCGCAGCGGCTGGACAACTTCAGCGTGATCTGCAACCACGTGCTGACTCCGGCGGCGATCGCCGCGATCCTCGAATCGCCCGAAGTGCGCGAGCTCGGCACGGTGGCGCTGGACGGCTTCATCGGCCCCGCCCACGTGTCCACGGTGATCGGCAGCCGGCCCTACGAGCGCTTCGCCGCCGCGCACCGCAAGCCAGTCGTGATCGCCGGGTTCGAGCCGCTCGACGTGATCCAGGCGATCCGCATGCTGATCCGCCAGGTCAACGACGGCCGCGCCGAAGTCGAGAACGAATTCACCCGCGCCGTCACCCGCGACGGCAACCGCAAGGCCCAGGCGCTCGTCGCCGCCACCTTCGAGCCGCGCCCCAGCTTCGAATGGCGCGGCCTCGGCGCCGTGGCCGATTCGGCCCTGCGCATCCGCCCCGCCTTCGCGCGCTGGGACGCCGAGCGGAAATTCGCCCTCGCCGACCGCCCGGTGCCCGACCACAAGGCCTGCGCCTGCGGCGCGATCCTGCGCGGAGTACGCACTCCCGCCGACTGCAAGCTGTTCGCCACCGCATGCACGCCGGAAACGCCGATGGGCGCGTGCATGGTGTCCTCGGAAGGCGCCTGCGCCGCGCACTACACCTACGGCCGCTTCCGCGATGCGGCGCGGCGCACGCAATAGCGCCCGGCCTTCGGGCCTGTCGCACCGAATGAATGAGGAACGGTTTGCGTCCCCTCCCGAATTTGAACCCGGAGCCCGCTTTACGATGAATGCCCACCACTCCGCTTCCACCCGAGCGCTGGACCTGCGCCACGGCCGCGTCGATCTGAGCTTCGGCGCCGGCGGGCGGGCGATGGCCCAGCTCGTCGCCGAACTGTTCGTGCGTGCCTTCGCCAACGACTACCTCGCCCGCGGCGACGACGGCGCGGTGCTGCCCGCCCCCGCCCCCGGCGAACGCCTGGTGGTGAGCACCGACGCCCACGTCGTCAGCCCGCTGTTCTTCCCCGGCGGTGACATCGGCAGCCTCTCGGTGCACGGCACGGTCAACGACCTCGCGGTGATGGGCGCCCGCCCGCTGTACCTGACGGCGGGCTTCATCCTCGAGGAAGGCTTCCCTCTCGCCGAGCTGGCGCGCATCGTCGACTCGATGGCCGCCGCCGCCCGTGCCGCCGGCGTGCACGTGGTGGCCGGCGACACCAAGGTCGTCGAGCAGGGCAAAGGCGACGGCGTATTCATCACCACCGCCGGCATCGGCGCCCTGCCCGCCGGGCGCGACCCGGGCGGCGCCCGCGCCCGCCCCGGCGATGCGGTGCTAGTGTCGGGCGCCATCGGCGAGCACGGCATGGCGATCCTGGCGCAGCGCGAGGCGCTCGCCTTCGAGTCGACGATCGTCTCCGACAGCGCACCGCTGAACGGGCTGGTCGAAGCGCTCTATGACGCGGTGCCGGCGGCGGCGATCCGCGTCCTGCGCGACCCCACCCGCGGCGGGCTGGCGACCACCCTCAACGAGATCGCCGCCCAGTCGGGCGTAGGCATCGAGCTGGAGAAAAAGACAATCCCGGTGGCGCCCCAGGTCCGTGCGGCGTGCGAACTGCTCGGCCTCGATCCGCTCTACGTCGCCAACGAAGGCAAGCTGGTCGCGGTATGCGCCGCGGAGGCCGCCGACGCCCTGCTCGCGGCGATGCGCGCCCACCCGCTAGGCGCACAGGCGGCCTGCATCGGCACCGTCACCGCCGACCCGCAGCGCTTCGTCCAGATTCGTACCGGCTTCGGCGGGCGGCGCATGGTGGACTGGCTGGCTGGCGAACAGCTGCCGCGGATCTGCTGAACGCCTGCGACAGCGGTAATCTGCCATTACAATTGATTACCGGCGGATACCCCTCGCAGCGCCGGATTCTCCTATCGTGTTTCCACCGTGGAGACGGCAAGCGCAGTGCGCGACGGCTCCACTCCGGACACCCTCACCAGGAGCTCGACAAATGAACAAGCGCATTTCCATCCTCGCCACCGCCCTTCTCCTCGCCGCCGGCAGCGGCTCGGTTCTCGCCAAACAGGAGGGCGCCGGCAAGGCGGTGAAAGGCGGCAGCGCCGCGACCCACATGAGCGAGAAAGGCCTGGGCAACACCAACGGCCCGAACGCGGCCACCCGCAGCAGCAGCCTGGAGCGCGCCGAAGAGCGCATGAGCGAAAGCGGCCTCGAGCACTCGAAGTCGGGCGAGGCACAGCTTGAACGCAAGCCGGAAGACAAGCAGGGCAAGGCCAAGAGCCGGCAATAACGACCGGGCCCGGAAACCGGCGCCAGCCGCCAGACTCCAGAGCACGAATCAGCGCGGAGCGGCGGTGTCCACATCGAAGCTCACTCCCTGCGCCAGAGGCAGCGCCGCGGAATAGTTGATCGTCGCCGTCGAGCGCCGCATGTAGGCGCGCCAGGCGTCCGAGCCGGCCTCGCGCCCGCCGCCGGTCTCCTTCTCGCCGCCGAAGGCACCGCCGATCTCGGCGCCACTGGTGCCGGCGTTGACGTTGGCGATACCGCAATCGCTCCCCGCCGCCGACAGGAAACGCTCGGCCTCGCGCAGGTCGTTGGTGAAGATCGCCGACGACAGGCCCTGGGGCACGGCGTTGTGGCGCGCGATCGCCTCGTCGAGATCTTCGTAGTCGAAGCAGTGGAGCACGGGCGCGAACACTTCCTCACTGCTGTTGCGCACGGCCGGACCATGCTCGACCAGCGCCGGGCGCGCATACCAGGCGTGCGGGAAGCGCTCGGCCAGGACCCGCCCCCCACCGTGCACCGATGCCCCCTGCGCGCGCGCTGCGGCGAGTGCCGCCTGCATCCGCTCGAAAGCGCCGCGATCGATCAGCGGGCCGACCAGGGTGGCGGCTTCGCGCGGATCGCCGACCACAATCCTGGCGTAGACCGCGCGCAGACGCGACAGCAGCGCCGCGCGCACCTGTGCATGGACGAACAGCCGCCGCGTGCTGGTACAGCGCTGGCCGGCGGTGCCGGCGGCACCGAACACGATCGCACGCAGGGCCAGCTCGAGGTCCGCGCTGGGAGTGACGATCACCGCATTGTTGCCGCCCAGTTCGAGGATGCTGCGCCCGAAACGCTGCGCGATGCGCGGTGCCAGCACGCGCCCCATCGCGCAGCTGCCGGTCGCGCTGACCAGCGCCAGGCGGCGGTCGTCGGCCAGCAGCAGGCCGAGCTCGGGGCCGCCCGGCAGCACCGCCGACAGGCCCGCCGGCACGTCCTCCAGACCAGCGGCGGCCTGCTCCAGCAAACTCTGGCAGGCGAGCGCGCACAACGGCGTCCGCTCCGACGGCTTCCACACGATCGCATCGCCGCACACCAGCGCCAGCGCCGCGTTCCAGGCCCACACCGCGACCGGAAAGTTGAACGCGGTAACGATGCCGACCACCCCCAGCGGGTGCCAGCTCTCGCGCAGCGCATGACCCGGGCGTTCGGAAGCGATGGTGAGGCCGTGGAGCTGGCGCGACAGGCCGACGGCGAAGTCGCAGATGTCGATCATCTCCTGCACCTCGCCCTCGCCTTCGCTGCGGATTTTGCCGCACTCGAGAGTGACGAGGGCGCCGAGGCTTACCTTGTGCTCGCGCAACAGCGCGCCGAAGCGGCGCACCAGCTCACCGCGGCGCGGCGCCGGCACCTGCCGCCAGGCGGCAAAGGCCGCGGCGGCACGGGCGATGCGGTCCTCGGCCCGGGCCGGGGAAGCCCATGCGATCTGTGCCAGCACGCTGCCGTCGATCGGCGACAGCACCGCCTGCTCGCCGCCCGCGAGCACGCCAGGGTCGAGGCCCAGGCGGGCACAAAGAGTCCTTGCATCCATGTCGTGTCCTCCGCTACATGTGCAGACAGCGTGCGCCGCGGCCCTGCAGCGCCAGCACGCTCCTGCAGCGTCGGACCGGCCCGCACGGCGATGGTGCCGGACCGCGGTGGATGGGGGGTGGATGGGGGGTGGATGGGGAATGGATCGAGCTTGACCCCGGGCGCGCCCCTCCTGGACAATCGGGCCTCCTTTCGGTTCGACGAAACGGAACACGGTGCGAATCCGTGGCGGGCCCGCCGCTGTATCCGGGGACGGGCGCTGCAAGGTCGACAGACCGGCCACTGGCGGGGACCACCCCGCCGGGAAGGCGCAGCGCTACGGCTGATCCGGGAGCCAGAAGACGTGTCGAACCGGCGAGGAGTCCAGGCAAGGGCTCCGGTCGAGCGCATGCGAAAGCGTGCCCTCGACCGGGGCCCTTTTCGTTTTTCCGATTCGAGGATCCGATCATGAAACCGACCCACACTCTTCCTGCCGCACAGTCCTGCCCGCCCGCCCCGGTCGCCGCCGAGGTGACCACCCCCGCGCCCACCCTCGCCGTGCGCAAGAGCTGCAACCCCGACGGCATCGGCCTGTCGCATTACGTGCTGATGGACCGAAAGGCGGCGAAATGAGGGCCGCCCCGCTCCCGCCGCCGGGCCCGCGGCTGATTCCGGTCGACATCGGCCACCCGGTCTACGCCGCCCTCACCGATCCGGCGACCGCGTTCTGGGCGCTGGTGGACAAGACCCGGGTCGATGCCGAGCTCGCCGGCGGCGCGCTTCTCGACGGCTACCGCGCCCGTTTCGACGAGTTCGCCCGCGAACTGCATGCGCTGCGTTTCGGCCTCAAGCCTTCCGGCGTGTATCTGAACCCGACCGAGCGCTGCAACCTCGACTGCCGCTACTGCTACCTGCCCGGCGAACAGCGCAGCGGCGGCCGCCACATGCCGGCGCAGACCCTGCTCGACTCGCTGCAGGCACTGAAGGACTACTTCGCGTCGACGTTGGGCGGCAGCGGGCGCAAGCCGCG
Source organism: Thauera aromatica K172 (assembly GCF_003030465.1). Taxonomy (GTDB): domain Bacteria; phylum Pseudomonadota; class Gammaproteobacteria; order Burkholderiales; family Rhodocyclaceae; genus Thauera; species Thauera aromatica. The sequence continues at coordinate 3,528,959 of NZ_CP028339.1, forward strand.
CGCGATCTTCCACGGTGCCGAGCCCTTGATGAACAAGGACGCGGTGTTCACCGCGATCGACGCTTTCGCCGACGACTTCGCCTTCGGCGTGCAGACCAACGGCACCCTCCTCGACGACGCGGCGATCGCCTTCCTCACCGCGCGCAACGTCAGCATCGGGCTGTCGCTCGACGGCCCCGCCGCCGCGATCACCGATGCCACCCGGCGCACCTGGGGAGGGCAGAGCGTGCACGGCAAGGTGCTCGCGGCGATGGAAAAGCTGCGCGGCTACGGCTCGTGGAGCGTGATCACCACCTGCACCGGGGAAAACCTGCCGTGGCTGAGCGAGATGGTCGAGCTCTTCCACGCCCACGAAGTGCCGACCTGCATGCTCAACACCGTGCGCTGCACACTGCCCGGCGCGCGCGGGGTGAAGCCGGCCGATGCCGACATGGGGCGCGCCTTTTTCGCCGCCCTCGACCGCAGCCACGCGCTCTACCGGGAGAGCGGGCGCAAGCTGGTGGTGGCGAACTTCGCCAACATCGTGCTCGCGATCCTGGCGCCGAGCGCGCGCCGCCTGATGTGCGACATCTCGCCCTGCGGCGGCGGGCGCGCCTTCTTCGCCCTTGCCGCCGACGGCAGCCTTTATCCGTGCAGCGAGTTCATCGGCCTGCCGCGCTTCAACGGCGGCAAGCTGGTCGACGGCGGCGTCGACGCGGCCCTCGCCTCGCCGGCGTTCCGCCCGGTGATCGAACGCGACGTGGACCGCTTCAGCCCCTGCGCCGAGTGCGCGATCCGCCATTTCTGTGGCTCGCCCTGCCCGGCCGAGGCGCACGAGATGAACGGCGGCATGGGCCGCACCGGTGCCTTCTGCGAGTTCTACAAGGAGCAGGTCAGTTACGCCCTGCGCCTGATCGCCGACGGCAAGGCCGACGACTTCCTGTGGGACGGCTGGGACGAGGGCACGGAGACCACTTTCCAGCTGCAATAGGGCGGCGGCTGGCGGAAGACGAAAAAAATCCCGCATCAGCGGGATTTTTCTGCACGCACAGCGCGGGCGTCAGCCGCGCGAACCGCGCTCGCGGCGGTCGCCGAAGCCGCGATCGCCACGGCCAGAGGGCTGGGCGTCGCGGCCGAAGCCTGCGCCGCTGCGCCGGCTGTCACCGCCCGGGCGGCCGTAGCCGCTCCCCGGCTTGGCGCCGCTGCCGAAGCGCCGACCGCCGTTGCCGGCCGGGCGCGGCGCGGACGGCTTGCGCGGCGAGGGTTCCATGCCGGGAATCGTATGCACCGCGAGGCGGTCGCCGGTGAAGCGCTCGATGGCGCGGATCAGCCCGGTCTCGCGCGGGCCGGACAGGGTGATCGCGATCCCGTCGCGGCCGGCGCGGCCGGTGCGGCCGATGCGGTGCACGTAGTCCTCGGCCTGACGCGGCGGATCGAAGTTGATGACGTGGCTGATGCCGGCGACGTCGATCCCGCGCGCGGCGACGTCGGTCGCCACGAGCACGCCGATGCGGCCCTGGCGCAGGCGGTCGAGGGTGCGGTTGCGCTGGGTCTGGTGCATGTCGCCGTGGAGCGCAGCAGCGGCGATGCCCTTTTCCTGGAGCGACAGCGACAGTTCGTCGGCACTGCGCTTGGTGGCGGTGAACACCACCGCCTGGTTCATGCCGTTTTCGCCCAGCAGGGCCTCGAGCAGGCGGTTCTTGTGGCCGAGGTCGTCGGCGAACATCAGGCGCTGCTCGATCTGGCCGCGATCCTGCTGGGCGACCTCGATCTCGATGCGCTCGGCATCGCGGGTGATGCGCGTCGCCATGCTGCCGACCACGCCGTCGAGGGTGGCGGAGAACAGCAGGGTCTGGCGCTTGCCCGGGGTCGCGGCGACGATGGCGTCGATGTCTTCGGCAAACCCCATGTCGAGCATGCGGTCGGCTTCATCGAGGATCAGCACTTCGACGTCGGACAGCCTGAGCTTGCGCCGGTTGAGGTGATCGAGGAGGCGCCCGGGGGTGGCGACGACGACGTCGCACTGGCGCTGCAGCTGCTTGACCTGGGCGAACATCGGCGCGCCGCCGACGAGGCAGGCGGTGTTGAGCCAGCGCAGGCCCTTGCCGTAGGTCTGGACCGCCTTTTCGACCTGCTGGGCGAGTTCGCGGGTGGGCGTCAGCACCAGCACGCGCGGCCCGCTGCCCGGCGCAGGCCGGCGATCGATGATCTTGTGCAGGGCGGGCAGGGTGAACGCGGCGGTCTTGCCGCTGCCGGTATGGCTGGAAACGAGCAGGTCGCGTCCGGCGATGGCGGCGGGGATGGCCTGCTGCTGCACCGGAGTGGGCGTGGTATAGCCGGTCTGCTCGATGGCCTTGAGGAGTTCTGCGGCAAGGCCGAGAGTCTGGAACGTCATGGTTCTTCCTGTCTTTCTGGCCGCCACTGCAGCGGCGGCCGGGTTCGGCGCGCATCCGGGATGGGCGCCGCAATGGCATCGCGCCGCGGCGAACCGGCCAAAGGCAGGTGCGCTGCGTGGAATCGCAAAGGCGACGAACGCGCGATGGGCGTGGCCGGTCTGGCCAGCATCGGTCGCAAAGACCGGGCCGGGAAGACCGCGCATCGGCACCAACCGGTTGTCACGAGCCAGACGATCGGAAGAACGAATGGGAATTCGGCGGGAGGTCGGGGGCGATGGGGCTGTGGTTACAGTCCCTCGGGCCGAATGTTGCGGAGATGGCGGACGCTCCGGTCCGCGGCAAAAACCGCGATGGCCCTTCTGCTGCATTGCACAACGACGCGCAGTATAACCGTTCCCGGCGAAACTGTCGCCAGGAAAATGCAGCGACGGACTGGCCGCAGGAAAACGGGCCGGCGCACGATGCGCCGGCCCGTCTGGAAGCGGCTGCTCCGGGTATTACTTGTTGACGGCGGACTTGAGCGTGGCGCCGGCGGTGAACTTGGGAACGCTGGAAGCGGCGATTTCGATCGCGGCCCCGGTCTGGGGATTACGGCCGGTGCGGGCGGCGCGCTCGGAGACCTCGAAGGAGCCGAAGCCGGTGAAGGCGACCTTTTCGCCCTTGGCGAGTTGCTCGGCGATGATGTCGAGCACGGCCGACAGCGCGCGGTCGGCCTGAGCGCGGGAAAAATCCAGGCGGTCGGCCAGGGCTTCGACGAATTCACCTTTATTCATGCTTTTCCTCGATTGGTGTGAATGGATTCGGATTGTCCGGGATGATCCGGTCTGCGCGGATTCTAGCACCGCCGCCGAATCCGGGGCGCTTCCCGATGTTCGGGCTGCGGCAGGGGGCTACCCTAACGCAAGTCGGGTACGAATGCACGATCGCGCCGCGTTTTCACGCTCCACGCCACCAACGCGGCGCGGGCGCGCGGGAGCGGGAGCGGGAGCGGGAGCGGGAGCGGGAGCGGGAGCGGAGACAAGCATTCCCCGGATCGCCGTGAAAGCGCCCGCCCTGCCGCGTATCGCCGCGTCACGAGGCGGCGATGCGCGCTATCCTTGCGCCACGCCCTGGATACTCCGGCCGGATTCGAGCATGCCCGACACCCCGACGACGGATCGCCCGCCGATCCACATCACCGCCTACCGCCGCGGCGGACACATCGGCCGCATCGAGATGTCCCTGCCCGCACGCGGCTGGATGGGCGGCTCGGTGATCGGCCTCGAACCGGCCACCGCATTGCGCCAGCTCGGCGAACAGGCCAGCCACAGTCCGCGGGCCCATACCCGTGCGCTCGCGCTCGCCTGCCAGGCGGCGGCAGGCGAGCACGCACCGTCCCGCGACGCCTGGTTCGCGATCGAGCGCGAGCTGGCGGCCGAAGCCGTCGACACCCACCTCCGCCGCCTGCTGATCGACTGGCCGCAGCAATTCGGCTTCGACGCCCGCCACAACCGCTTCGCCGAATTCCACCGCCGTCTGATCACCCCCCACGGCGCGGAAGCCGCGTTCGCGCTCGGCGGCGAAGTCCTCGACCTCGTCGCCCGCGAGTTGCTCGCCGGTTTCTTCAACCAGATCCGCATGCCCCACGGCATCGGTGAGTTCATCGAGCGGGTGAACGCCGGCGGCAGCCTCGGTTCGATCATGGCGGAGCTGATCGCGCTCGGCGCCAGCGGGCCGCCCTGCGGCGCCGCCGTGCCCTTGCTCGGCACCCTGAGCGCCGCGGCCTGGGCCACGGCCGTCGGCGGCTGGCCGAGCGCGGAGTTCGTCGCCCGCCCGACCTACGCCGGCGAGCCCGCCGAAACCGGGCCGCTGGCGCGCCACGCCGCGTCCCCGCTGGTACGCCTGCTGCTCGACCGCGGCCACCGCGTCTCCGCCCGCCTGCTGGCGAAAGCGATCGAAGTCGCCGACTGCGCCAGCCGGATGCGCTACCCCTTCACCGACGATGTGCCGGCGCTGCTCGACGCGACCGCCGCCGGCGCCGGTGCAGGCCTGGCCCGGGTGGAAACCGCGCGCGGCGTGCTGTTGTGCTGGGTACGCCTGGCGGAGGGCGTGATCGCCGACTGCGCGATCATTCCCGCGGGGGCCTGGAACCTGCATCCGGACGGCGTGTTCTACCGCGAGGCGATGAGCCCCGGCAACGGGTCGGAAGACCACGCCGCCGCCCTGCAGCGCCTGTCGGTACTCGCGCTCGCGCTCGATCCTTCGCTGCCGCACGTGATCGAGGTGGTCGACGAATCATCCGCCGAACCGGGTAGCGGCACTGCACTCAGCCCGCCAGACGCCGGTAGGCACCGCTGAAATACAGCAGCGGCAGGCGCTCTTCGCGATCGAAGCCGACCACCTCGCTGATGAACACGACGTGATCGCCGCCGGCATGGCGCACGGTATTGCGGCACTCGAAGCGCGCGCAACATCCCTTCAGCAGCGGTACGCCGCCGACGCCGTGCTCGAACTCGAGGCCGCTGAAGCGGTCGCCGGTGCGGCTGGCGAAGCGCTGCGAAAGCTCGATCTGGTCTTCGGCGAGGACGTTGATCGCGTAGTATTCGCAGGCTTCAAACAGCGGCCGGCTGGGCAGATCGTTCGACAGGCTCCAGACAATCAGCGGCGGATCGAGCGACACCGAGTTGAAGGAATTCACCGTGAGGCCGATCGGTTCGCCGGCAGGCGTGCGCGCCGTCACCACCGTGATGCCGGTGGCGAACATGCCGAGTGCGTTACGGAAGCGGCGCGCCGCATCTTCGTCGGAAAAAGTCTGTTGGGTCATATGAGGAACGGTCGCGGTCGGTCCGCGCGGCAGGGGAAGGCGATCAAAGCGTCGATTATCACCGGGCGCCCCCCGAGCGTCGAGGTCGCCGGACGCTCCTCGGGATCGGGTCGCTCCGGCACAGGAAAACACTGGGAAAAAACCGTGAGATGAGTGAATTCGCCCCCCGCCTCCTTGCCTGGCAGCGCGGACACGGCCGCCACGACCTGCCTTGGCAGGGCGGAGGTGATCCTTACCGCATCTGGCTGTCGGAAATCATGCTCCAGCAGACCCGGGTCGACACCGTGATTCCCTATTACCAGCGCTTCCTGGCTCGGTTTCCCGACCTCGCCGGCCTTGCCGCCGCACCGGTCGAAGAAGTCATGGCGTTGTGGAGCGGCCTCGGCTATTACGCCCGCGCACGCAACCTGCACCGCGCCGCACAGGTGGTGATGACGGAGCACGGCGGTGTTTTTCCGCACAATGCGGCAACGATCGCCACCCTGCCCGGCGTCGGCCGCTCGACCGCGGCGGCGATCGCCGCCTTCGCCTTCGACGAGCGCGCCGCGATCCTCGACGGCAACGTCAAGCGCGTGCTGTGCCGGATCTTCGGCATCGAGGGTTTTCCCGGCGACAAGGCGGTGGAAGACCGCCTGTGGGCGCTGGCCGAATCGCTGCTGCCGGAACACGAACCCGGGCGCTACATCCAGGCCCAGATGGATCTCGGCGCGATGCTGTGCACCCGCGCCCGGCCGGCCTGCGCGCGCTGCCCGTTCCACGGCGACTGCATCGCCCGGCGCACCGGCCGCATCGCCGAGCTTCCTGCAGCACGCCCGAAAAAAGCCGTACCGCGGCGCAGTGCGCGCTTCGCGGTACTGATCCGCGGCCGCGAAGTCCTGCTCGAGCGGCGACCGCCGGCCGGCATCTGGGGCGGCCTGCTCGCCCTGCCGGAAATTCCCGCGGATGCGGCAGACCCCGCTGCCTGGGTGCGTGGGCGCACCGGCCTCGCCTGCATCGAGGGCGCCCCGCTGGCGCCGCTGACTCATACGTTCACCCACTTCACACTCGACATCCAGCCGGTGCTGCTGCGCGCAAGCTCCCCCGCCGCAGCGGCGACGGCCGACGATGGCGCCCTCCACTGGCAGGCGTTCGCCGCTCTGCAACAGGCGGCGCTGCCGGCCGCGGTGCGCAAGATTCTCGATGCCGTCGCCGGCATCGAGCTGTTTTGCGCGAGCGGCGCAGGCTCATCGCCGCGCTGACGGCGCAGCGGAACTTCGCTTCAGAACGGCAGACGGCGGCGGGGTGCGGCGGGGGCGCTGGCCTTGCGCACCGGCTCGGGCGCGACTGCGGACGCCTTTACCGGCTTGCGCGGCTGATTCATCTCTTCGCGGGCAAAACGCACCTTGCCTTCGAGTTCGCAACCGCGCATGCCGGGCGAGCAGATCGCGCCGCGCACGCGCTGGCAGATACCGTTCAGGTCGTGGGGACAGCTCCAGGCACTCATGGGTGGGACAAGCTCCGAAAAACGGCGGGAAAAACACTCCCAAGCCCATACTATCGGCCGCCCGCGCATCAGAAGCAAGCGCCCCCCGCCCGTTTGCCTTCGTTACAGCGCGCCGCGGAAGATCGCTTCGATCTCGACCTGACCCGCCGGGCGCGGGTTGGTCAGCCCGCAGGCGTCCTTGAGCGCGTTGGCGGCGAGCGTCGGGATGTCCTCGGCCTTGACTCCGAGCTGGGCGAGCCCGGCCGGGATGCCGACGTCGGCGGCAAGCCGGCGGATCTCGGCCAGGCAGCGCTCGGCAGCGGCGGCCTCGTCGAGTCCGCCGAGCTCGGCTCCCATCGCACGCGCGACCTCGGCCAGGCGGGCGGCGGCGACGGGGGCGTTGAACGCCTCGACGTGCGGCAGCAGCACCGCGTTGCACACGCCGTGCGGCAGATCGTAGAAGCCGCCGAGCTGGTGCGCCATTGCATGGACGTAGCCGAGCGAGGCGTTGTTGAACGCCATCCCGGCGAGGAACTGGGCGTAGGCCATCTGCTCGCGCGCTTCGAGGTCCTGGCCGTCGGCCACGGCGCGGCGCAGGTTAGCCGCGATCAGGGTCACCGCCTTCAGCGCGCAGGCGTCGGTGATCGGCGTCGCCGCGGTGGACACGTAGGCCTCGACCGCGTGGGTGAGTGCGTCCATGCCGGTGGCGGCGGTCAGCGCCGCCGGCTTGGCGAGCATCAGCGAGGGGTCGTTGACCGACAGGATCGGAGTGACGTTGCGGTCGACGATCGCCATTTTGATGTGGCGCACCTCGTCGGTGATGATGCAAAAGCGCGTCATCTCGCTCGCGGTGCCGGCGGTGGTGTTGATCGCGATCAGCGGCAGCTGGGGCTTGGCCGAACGGTCCACCCCCTCGTAGTCGCCGATCCGCCCGCCGTTGGCCGCGACCAGCGCGATGCCCTTGGCGCAGTCGTGCGGCGAGCCGCCGCCGAGCGAGATCACGCAGTCGCAGCCCTTGGCGCGCAGCAGCGCGAGCCCGGCGTCGACGTTGGCGACGGTCGGATTCGGCTGCGCACCGTCGAACACCGTCGCCTGGATGTCGTGCGCGGCGAGCAGGCCCGCGACCTTGGCGGCGACGCCGGCGCGGGCGAGGCCGGCATCGGTGACGATCAGGGCGTGGCGAAAGCCGTAGCCGCGGATCGCGCTCACCGCCTCGGCGAGGCAGCCGGCGCCCATCAGGTTGACGGGGGGAATGAAGAAAGTGGTCGTGCTCATGGTCGTATTTCCTTTGGATCTGGCCCGAACCGAAGTCCGGCGCCGGAAATGAAGCGGGTTCTTGCCCCCGGGGCCTGCAAACGACGTCTGCGGGAGGCGCCTGCGGGAGGCGGATGACGGCGGCGGAAAGGCGGACAGGTTCAGAAGAAGCCGAGCTTGTCCTCGCTGTAGCTCACCAGCAGGTTCTTGGTCTGCTGATAGTGTTCGAGCATCATCTTGTGGGTCTCGCGGCCGATGCCCGACTGCTTGTAGCCGCCGAACGCCGCATGCGCCGGATAGGCGTGGTAGCAGTTGGTCCACACGCGGCCGGCCTCGAGCTGGCGGCCGAGGTGGAAAGCGGTGTTGATGTTGCGCGTCCACACTCCGGCACCGAGTCCGAACGGGGTATCGTTGGCGATCGCGAGCGCCTCCTCACGGTCGCGGAAGGTCGTCACCGACACCACCGGGCCGAAGATCTCCTCCTGGAAGACGCGCATCTTGTTGTGGCCCTTGAACACCGTCGGCCGGATGTAGAAGCCGCCGGCAAGCTCGCCGCCGAGGCAGGCGCGCTCGCCGCCGGCGAGCACTTCGGCGCCCTCGTCGCGGCCGATCGCCAGGTAGCGCTCGATCTTGTCCCTCTGCTCGGCCGAGGCCTGGGCGCCGATCATCGTCGCCGGATCGAGCGGGTTGCCCTGGCGGATCTCGGCGACGCGCTGCAAGGCGCGCTCGATGAAGCGCTCGTAGATCGACTCTTGGATCAGCGCGCGACTCGGGCAGGTGCACACCTCGCCCTGGTTCAGCGCGAACATCACGAAGCCCTCGATCGCCTTGTCGAAGAAGGCATCGTCCTGCGCCGCGACATCCTCGAAGAAGATGTTCGGCGACTTGCCGCCGAGCTCGAGCGTGACCGGGATCAGGTTCTGGCTGGCGTAGCCCATGATCAGCCGCCCGGTGCCGGTCTCGCCGGTGAACGCGATCTTGGCGATGCGCTTGCTCGAGGCGAGCGGTTTGCCGGCCTCGACGCCGAAACCGTTGACGATGTTGAGCACGCCCGGCGGCAGCAGGTCGCCGACCAGTTCGGCGAACACCAGGATCGACAGCGGGGTCTGCTCGGCCGGCTTGAGCACCACGCAGTTGCCGGCGGCGAGCGCCGGGGCGAGCTTCCACGCCGCCATCAGCAGCGGGAAGTTCCACGGGATGATCTGGCCGACGACGCCGAGCGGCTCGTGGAAATGGTAGGCGACGGTGGCGTGGTCGATCTCGCCGAGACTGCCTTCCTGCGCCCGCACGCAGGCGGCGAAGTAGCGGAAGTGGTCGATCGCAAGCGGGATGTCGGCGGCGCGCGTCTCGCGGATCGGCTTGCCGTTGTCCCAGGTCTCGACCTGGGCCAGCCGCTCGAGATTGGCCTCCATGCGCTCGGCGATGCGGTTGAGTACCGCGGCGCGCTCGGCGGCGCTGGTCCGCCCCCAGGCGGCCTTGGCCTGGTGTGCGGCGTCGAGCGCGCACTCGACGTCCTCCTCGTCCGAGCGCGGAATCTCGCAGATCGGCCGCCCGGTGATCGGGGTGATGTTGTCGAAGTAGCGCCCGGCGGCCGGCGCCCGCCACTGGCCGCCGATGTAGTTGCCGTAGCGGGTCTTCAAATTCAGCCCGGCGCGGGCGGGATCGAGCATGTCCATCGTGTTCCTCCTGTGGTTATTGCATCCGTGCGGATGTAGGCAAGACAGTGCATGGAGCGTGCCAGCCGTCCAGCCTCCTGCAGCGCAACATCGCTGCACGCCTTTGCCACCGGATTTGTTTGGAGAAAATTATTGCGCCGCAGAAAAACGGCCCCATTTCCGCCGCCGCACTCGGCCGGACGGCGGCGCATAATCGCGCCGACGACCTTCTCCCAGGTGTCGCGGACCGCGACACCTGTCGCGCGACACCCGGAGCAGCACCGATGACGCCCCCACCCCTCCCCCTTGCCGAAGCCCGCCGCCGTTTTCTCGACGGTGACGACGTATCGGCACGCAGCGTGCCCGAGCCGATCCTGCATTCGTGGCGCCGCTGCCAGGGCCTGGGACTGGACGTCGGGCGCTGGCGGCCGCCGTCACGGCTGGCCGAAACCGAGCTCGCCGCCCGCCGCGAGGAGAGCGCCGACTGGCTGCAGCGGGCACGCCCGGCGATCGACGTCCTGTTCGACAGCGTGCTCGACGACGGCCACGTCGTCATCGTCGCCGACCACGGCGGGCTGATCCTCGAGCGCATGGGCCATCCGGACTTCCTCGAACGCGCCGAACGGGTCGCGCTGGCGCCGGGCATGGACTGGCGCGAGGACGTGCGCGGCACCAACGCGATCGGCACCGCGCTCGTGCTCGGCGCGGCCACCGTGCGCGGCGCCGAGCACTTCCTCGAACGCAACCGCCAGCTATCGTGCACCGCGCAGGCGATCCACGATCCGCAGGGGCGGCGCCTCGGCGTGATCGACGTCTCCGGCCAGCCACGGCGGCTGCACGACGCCCACCGCCTGCAGGTCGAGGCCGCGGTGCGCCGGATCGAGCAGTGCCTGTTCGATCGCCACGCCACCCGCCTCCACGAACTGCGCCTTGCCGCCGACCCGGCGCTGCTCGCCACCCCGCGCTGCGGCCGGCTCGGCTTCGACGACGACGGCGTGCTGCGCGCGGCCAGCCGCACGGCCCTCGCCGCGCTCGGGCTCGACTGGACGGCGCTGGGGCGGCTGCGCTTCGCGCAGCTGTGCGGACAGAGCCTGGAGCACTGGCTCAGCCGCAACGGCATCCATGTCGCCTCGCTGCGCCACGGCGGCGAGCTGTTGTCGGCACAGCTGCTGCCCGTCCGCGCCGACCTCGACCCGCTCCCGCGCGAGGCGCTCCATCCGCCCCCGTCGCCCACCGCCGCCGCCACGGCGGCGCGGCCGGAACCGCCGCACAGGCCCGCCGCGGCCGTGCTGGGAGCGCCGGCGGTGGCCGACGTCGGCCTCCCCGCAGGGCTCCTCGACACCGCGCGCCGCCTGCTCGAAGCCGACATTCCGGTGCTGCTGCTGGGCGAGACCGGGGTCGGCAAGGAGCGCTTCGTCCAGGCGCTGCACGCCGCCGGCAGCCGCCACCGCCAGCCGCTGGTGGCGGTGAACTGCGCGGCGATCCCGGAAGGGCTGATCGAGTCGGAATTGTTCGGCTACGAGGAAGGCGCGTTCACCGGCGCGCGCCGCCAGGGCAGCAAGGGCCGCCTGCGCGAGGCCGACGGCGGCGTGCTGTTCCTCGACGAGATCGGCGACATGCCGGCGAGCCTGCAGGCGCGCCTGCTGCGGGTGCTGCAGGAGCGCGTGGTACAGCCGCTGGGCGGCGGCGCGGGACAGCGGGTGGACGTGCGCATCGTCGCCGCGACCCATCGCGACCTCGCCCAGGAAGTTGCCGCCGGGCGCTTCCGTGCCGATCTCTATTACCGCCTCGGCCATTACCCGCTGCGCCTGCCGCCGCTACGCGAGCGCGGCGACGTGGCGCAGATCGCCGCCGCGCTGCTCGCCGCGCACGGCGCCGCGGCGCGCGCCATCACCCTGTCGCCGGCGCTCGCCGCCTTCATCCGCGGCTACCCGTGGCCGGGCAACCTGCGCCAGCTCGACAACCTGCTGCGCACCCTGCTCGCGCTGGTCGATGACGGCACCCTGCTGACTCCGGAGCACCTGCCCGCCACCCTGCGCGACACCGCCCCCTCGGCCGGGCGCGACGACGCGGTGCATGCCGCGCTCGCGCGCCACGGCGGCAACGCCAGCGCCGCCGCGCGCGCGCTCGGCATCAGCCGCAGCACGCTGTACCGCCGCCTGGGGCGGAACTGAGCGCTCAGCGCCCGCGCAACGCCGCGCTGGGCGGCAGGGCGCAGGCCCGCTGGTACTCGGCGGCGAGCCGCTCCACGAGCACGGCGACCGGCACCACGTCGTCGATACTGGCCACGCCCTGCCCCGCGCTCCACACGTCGCGCCATGCCCGGGCCTCGCTGCCGAGATCGTGGAGCGTCCCCTTGGCAGCCCCGGCGACCAGCGCCTCGCGCGCGAAGCCGGCCTTCTCCAGGCTCGGCCACAGGTAGTTGGCGTTGGTCCCGGAAATGGCGCCGGTATAGACGATGGCGGACGCTCCGCACTCGACCAGCATCTGCTTGTAGGCTTCCGGAGCGAGCGCCTCGCAGGTGGCGATGAAGCGGGTGCCCATGTAGGCGAAATCCGCTCCCAGCACTTCGGCGGCACGGATCGCGGCACCGTCCGCGATGCTGCCGGCGGCGACCAGGGTCCCGTGCCAGAAGGCACGGATCTCGCGGACCAGGCTCACCAGGCTTTGCGTGCCGGCATGACCGCCGGCACCGGCCGACACCGCGATGATGCCGTCGACGCCGGCCGCAATCGCCTTGCGCGCATGCTCGGCATGGATGACGTCGGAAAACACCGCGCCGCCGTAGCCGTGCACGGCGTTCACCACTTCGCCGGGATGGCCGAGGCTGGTGATCACCAGCGGCACCCGGTGGCGCACGATGGTCGCCAGGTCTTCTGCCAGGCGCGGATTGGAGCGATGCAGGATCAGGTTGATGCCGTAGGGCGCGCTCGGCGCCCCGGGATGGTCGCGGTCGTGGGCGGCGAGTTCGGCGCCGATGCGCGCGAGCCAGCCGTCGAGTTCGGCCGCAGGACGGGCGTTGAGGGCAGGAAAAGTGCCGGCCACTCCGGCCCGGCAGGCACCGATCACGAGCTCCGGGCCGGAAACCAGGAACATCGGCGCGGCGATCGCCGGGACGCGGAAGCGGCCGCGGAAGGAGGCGGGAATCGGCATGCGTTGTCCTCGATCGGGCGCCCGGGCGAACGCCCGGGAAAAGCGGACTCTAGCATGACCGGCCGCGGTCGCCGGCCGGACACCGAGCGCTCCCGATCCGGCCCGGGCGGCCCGCTGCGGGCGCCGCCAGCGGAGAACGGCGGTATCATGCTGCGCACCATGGAAGGCATCGAATCCCTTGTCTACGGCATCGGCATCGCCGGCGTCGCCGCCCAGGCCGCGGCCGGCGTACTCGACGCCGGGCGCAAGCACTTCGACCTGTTCGGCATCGTCGTCGTCGCCCTCGCCGCCGCGCTCGGCGGCGGCACGCTGCGCGACGTCTTGCTCGACCGCGCGGTGTTCTGGATCGCCGACCAGCGCTACCTGATCGGCGCGATGGCCGCCGGCCTGGCGACCTTCGCCCTGGTGCGCCTGGTACGCCTGCCCGCGCGCCTGTTCCTGTTGCCGGACGCGCTCGGGCTGGCGCTGTTTACCGTCTCCGGCACCCAGGCCGCGCTGGCGCTGGGCGCGTCCTGGCTGGTGGCGAGCCTGATGGGCGTGATCACCGGAGTGTTCGGCGGCATCGTCCGCGACGTGCTGTGCAACGAGCTGCCGCTGGTGTTCACCGGCGAGCTCTACGCCACCGCCTCGTGGGCCGGCGCCCTCCTCCTGCTCGGCCTGATGGCCCACGGCATCAGCCCCGGCCAGGCCGCGCTGGCCGGCGGTTCGCTGACCCTGGCGCTGCGGCTGTGCGCGATCCGCTTCGGCTGGCGCCTGCCGATGTTCAAGGCCCGCAGCTGACGGAGCCGCGACCGCCGGATCAGGACACCAGGCGTTCGAACATCCCCTGCTGCCACAGCACGAAGGCGATCACGGCGACGATCAGCAGGAACATCCAGGTTCCCCACGGACGCTGTTTTTCGGCATAGGGATCGGCGAGCGAACGCGAGGCGCCGGGCGGCAGCGCCGCCACCCCGGTGAGCGCGGCGCCGAACGGGATGTTGATGCGTGCCCGGGTGTTCACCGCCCAGCCGTTGGCGTCGAGCAGCGGGCCGAGGTTGCGCTGGCGCAGCTTGAACCAGGCGAGCAGCATCGACGGCCCCGAGATCAGCAGCAGCACGCCGACCACCACCAGCGGCATCTGCCAGGCCGGCAGCGACAGGAAGCCGGTGGCCACCGCCGCCAGCGCAGTGCCGATCGCCCCCAGCGCCAGCCCGATCGCAGCGAAGATGCCGGCGAACTTGGCGATGTCGAAGGCCTGGGACGGAGCCGCCGGCGCCGGCGCGGCGGCCTTCGTCCCGGCTTCGGCGACGCCGACCGCAGCGCGCTCGTCGACCGCCTTGTCGCGCGAAGCGGCGAACTTCTGGAGTTGCTCGCCGAGCATGCGACCGACGCGCTTGTACGGCGACCAGAACGCCTGGCGCACACTGATCGGCGCTTCCACCACCTTGACCACGCTGGCGTTCCAGTCACGCCCCTGGCGGTCGTAGAACACGCCGTTGCGCCCGGGCACCATCATCTCGTCGGCATCGCCGCCGGTCATCGCGGCGACGATGGTGATCGGCGCCTCGTCCTGGCGCACACACTGGCAATACACTAGGTAGGCGCCGGACAGCGGCGCCAGCGCCGCATGCCGCCCCATGTCGGCGACGCGCAGGCACAGTTCGCAGCTGCGCTGGTCCAGGTACAGCGTGCCGACCTGGAAGATCGCCTTGTCGCCGGCATCGTAGAAGTCGCTGAGGGTGACGAAATTGCGCAGCAGGGTGACGAGGTCGCGGTGGTAGCGCACCAGGCGCTCGAGGGCGTCGATCTGCGCGGCGGCGGTTTCGGCGGCACGATCCTGCGCAATCAGCGCGCTCAGCCGGGCATGCACGCCCGCCTCGAGCAGCGCGCGCAGTTCGGCCGCAGCGAGCGCGGCGACCGGCGAAGCCGGCTTCGCCGCGAGCCAGGCGCGGTAGGCGGCGAAGCGCGCGGCGAGATCCTGCCATTCGGCCTGCGACAACTCGGCGCGGGCCCCGAGGATGGGCTCGATCACGCGCGCCTGCAGGGCGGCGAGCGGGCCCTCCCAGGCCGGGTTGAGGCCCTCTCCCAGCGGCAGGGCCCGTCCCGGAGCGGCCCGCGCCAGCGGCAGCGCGGCAACCCCCGCGGCATCGGTCCCCAAGGTCTGCACGGCTAGCTCCGCATACGCCGCGTCGGCCGGATTGAGCGCGGTCGCGGCGCGTTCGTCGAACGCGGCGAGGCGGCAGCGGGTGAAGTAGTCCTCGACCTTGGCACACACCGCGTCGAACACCGCCGCGGCTTCGGCCGTGGCCTCCCCCAGCGGGAGCACGGTCTGCGGCGCGGCTTCGGCCTCGGCATGCCAGTCGGACACCGCCTGCGCCGCGGCGAAGAAGGTATCGGCGCGGTCCTGGTCGACGCCCGGCCGCCCGCTGCGGTCGTCGACGCTCCCCAGGGTGTCGACGATGAGGCCGATCGCCTTCACCAGTGCCGGATCGGACGTCGTTTCGGCAGCGAGTTCGGCGGGGACGATGCCGTCACCGTTGAAGTGCTCCGGTGCGAACAGGCGGGTGGTGTCGGCCAGATCGGCCACCGCGATCGCGCTGGCCTCGGGTTTACCGAGATAGGCCAGCGCCTTTTGCGCCGTCGCCAGCAGCTTTCCGCCTTCCGGATGGGCGCTGTCGATCGCCGCCAGCGGCAGCGCATCGGCGCCGCGGAACAGCCCGTCCGGATCCTTCAGCACCGCACACACCCAGCGCGCGGCGGCGATCACTTCGGGGGCGCGGATGCGGCCGTCGCTGTCGGTGTCGAGCAGCTGCAGCGTGCGGCTGTCGAACTCCAGCCCGGAAGTCGGGCAAGCGAGCACCGACCACAGCTTCTGGTCGAGCTCGCCGAGGTGGCGCAGATCGTCCACCGTGTCGATGCGGACCTGGTCGAAACCGCCGGAGCGGAAAAAACGCCACGTATGGCCACTGCGCCTGTCGCTGTTCGTGTTCACCTTCATCCCCCCGATCGGCACCGGTCACGCCGGCATGCGGGAAATATTGCGCTGGAATCGCCCGGGCGACAACAGGACAGGAACACGGGCGCGATTCAGCGCAGGAGGGCGCGCCGCTCAGCGATAACGCCCGCCGACGAAAGGATTGCTCTCGCGTTCCTCGCCGAACGTGGAAGTGGGGCCGTGGCCGGGAATGAAGGTGATATCGTCACCCAGGGGGAAGAGCTTGTCGCGGATCGAATGGATCAGGGTCTGATGGTCGCCGCGGGGGAAGTCGGTGCGCCCGATCGAGCCGGCGAACAGCACGTCGCCGACGATCGCCAGGCGCGCTCCAGTATGAACGAACACGACATGGCCGGGCGTATGGCCGGGGGCATGAATGACCTGCAAGCTCTCCTCGCCG
Organism: Thauera aromatica K172; assembly: GCF_003030465.1. GTDB lineage: Bacteria > Pseudomonadota > Gammaproteobacteria > Burkholderiales > Rhodocyclaceae > Thauera > Thauera aromatica. Next base: position 3,545,038 of record NZ_CP028339.1, read on the forward strand.
ACGGTGACGGTGTCGCCGTCGTGCAGCCAGCGGTCAGGCTCGAAGGCCTCGACGTCGGGAAAGCCGAAAGTGCGGCTCTGCTCCGGCATCCCTTCGATCCAGAAGCGGTCTTCTTCCTGCGGGCCTTCGATCGGCACGCCCAGCTCACGGGCGAGCTTCGCGGTGCCGCCGGCATGGTCGATGTGGCCATGGGTGACGAGGATCCGCTCCACCGTCACCCCGAGCTCGCGCACCGCGGCGAGGATGCGGTCGAGGTCGCCGCCGGGGTCCACCACCGCCGCCTTCTTGCTGCGGTCGCACCACAGGATGCTGCAGTTCTGCTCGAAGGGGGTGACCGGGACGATGCTGACCTGGATCATGGGAAGACACTCCTGAATTCATTGGGACGGGCGGCAGTTTAACCGATCGGCCTTGTACCGCCGCAGACGTGAAAAACCCGCCCGGCGACAACGGCCGCGGGGCGGGCGAAAGGTAGGCGGCAGCGCCTCCAGCCGCAGCCGGACGGGCTCAGATCACGCCCTGGGCGAGCATCGCGTCGGCGACCTTGACGAAGCCGGCGACGTTGGCGCCGTCGGAGTAGCTCACCGTACCGTCATCGCGCTGGCCGTACTTCAGGCAGGCGGCGTGGATGCCGAGCATGATTTCCTGCAGGCGGCCATCGACTTCGTCGCGCGTCCACGACATGCGCATCGCGTTCTGGCTCATCTCCAGGCCGGAGGTGGCGACGCCACCGGCGTTGCTCGCCTTGCCCGGGGCGTAGAGCACGCCGTTGTGCTCGAACACCTTCACCGCTTCGGCGGTGCTGGGCATGTTGGCGCCTTCGGCGACGGCGATCACACCGTTCTTGACCAGGGTCGCGGCGTCATTGGCGTCGAGCTCGTTCTGGGTCGCGCACGGCAGCGCGACTTCGACCGGCACATGCCACGGACGCACGCCCGGCTCGAAGCGGGCGCCGACACGCTCGGCGTACTCGGCGACGCGGCCGTAATAGTGGTTCTTGATTTCCATGAGGACGGCCAGCTTGTCGTGGGTGAAGCCTTCCTCGTCGATCACCGTGCCGCTCGAATCCGAGCAGGTGATCGGCTTCGCGCCGAGCTGGAGCAGCTTCTCGATGGCGTACTGGGCGACGTTGCCCGAGCCAGACACCGACACGCGCATCCCGGCGAAATCGCGCCCGGCATGCTCGAGCATGGCCTGGGCGAAATACACCGTGCCATAGCCGGTCGATTCGGGACGGATCAGCGAGCCGCCGAACGCGAGGCCCTTGCCGGTGAACACGCACGAGGCGTCGTTCGACAGCTTCTTCATCATCCCCGTCATGAAGCCAACCTCGCGCCCGCCGACGCCGATGTCGCCGGCGGGAACGTCGGTGTCGGAGCCGATGTGGCGATACAGTTCACTGACGAAGGCCTGGCAGAAGCGCATCACTTCGCCGGGGCTGCGGCCCTTCGGATCGAAGTCGGAACCGCCCTTGCCACCGCCCATCGGCAGCGTGGTGAGCGCGTTCTTGAAAGTCTGCTCGAAGGCGAGGAACTTCAGGATCGACAGGTTCACCGAGGGATGGAAGCGCAGGCCGCCCTTGTAAGGGCCGATGGCCGAGCTGTGCTGGATGCGATAACCGCGATTGACCTGCACATCGCCGCGGTCGTCCACCCAGGACACGCGGAACATGATCACGCGCTCGGGCTCGATCAGCCGGTCGAGGAGGGAATGCTCGGCATAACGTTGATTCGCAGAAATGAAGGGCCACAGGCTCTCCATGACTTCACTGACCGCCTGCAGGTATTCGGGCTGGCCGGGGTTGCGTTGTTCAACGTAAGCCAGGAACTCCTCGAGAGACTGATATTTCATGGTATTGAGCCTGTAGGTAGGGTGAATTGAAAATGGAGCGGACAGACACGCGCACGCGATGATCTCGGTTTTACCCGAAATCATCGCGTGCGAACCCCAATATTGTGCATCAAATTCCCCATGTTGGTGCGCAATGCGTCAAAAATTTTTATTTCCCCTCTTCGATGCACCATGGCGGTGCGGCCGGGGTAGGCCGATGCGGAATCCCGGCCGGATTGCGCCGCCGTCCTCCAAGCTCTTATCCTTCTTCTTTCCGCCCGATCCGCCCCCACTCCCGCCATGGCCCGCATCCGAATCGAACTTCCCGCCACCTTCGCCTTCCGGACCAGCATCCCGCTGCTGATCTCGCACATCAACTACGGCAACCATCTCGACAACGCCCAACTGCTCGGCGTGGTTTCCGAAGCGCGGGTGCGTTTCCTGAAATCAATGGGCTACACCGAACTCGACGTCGAAGGCTGCGGCATCATCGTCGCCGACGCCGCCGTCCAGTACCGCGCCGAAGCCTTCCACGGCGAAACGATGACGGTCGACATGACCGCCGCCGACTTCCACGAACACGGCTGCGACCTTGCATGGCGGATATCGGACCAGGCCAGCGGGCGCGAAGTGGCGCGCGGCAAGACCGGGATCATGTTCTTCGATTACGGCGCGCGGCAAAAGGCACCCGTTCCGCAGCGCTTTCGCCGGCGCTTCGCCGCATCCTGAAGCGCCCCCGCCCCCCGACATGCACAGTGCAGCCCCCCCGGAGCAGCCCTCCCCACACCCCCGCGTTGCCGTGATCGGCGGCGGTCCGGCCGGCCTGATGGCGGCCGAAACCCTGGCCGGCACCGGCGTGGACGTCACCGTGTTCGACGCCATGCCCTCGGTCGGGCGCAAGTTCCTGCTCGCCGGGCGCGGCGGGCTCAACCTCACCCACAGCGAGGCGGCCGACACCTTCCTCACCCGCTATGGCGAGCGCCGCGACGCCCTCGCACCGATGCTCGCCGCCTTCGGCCCGCAGGCGCTGCGCGAATGGGCGCACGGCCTCGGGGTGGAGACCTTCATCGGCAGTTCCGGGCGCGTGTTTCCGCGCGAAATGAAGGCGGCGCCGCTGCTGCGCGCCTGGCTGGCGCGGCTGCGCGCGGCCGGCGTGCACTTCGCCGTACGCCACCGCTGGCTGGGCTGGGCCGGGAGCGGCACGGCGCTGCGCTTTGCCGCCCCGGGCGGAGAACGCACGGTCGCGGCCGACGCCGTGGTGCTCGCGCTGGGCGGCGGCAGCTGGGCCAGGCTGGGCTCGGACGGCGCCTGGGTGGCGCCGCTGCGCGCCGCCGGAGTCGACGTCGCCACGCTGCAGCCGGCCAACTGCGGCTTCGACATCGGCTGGAGCGCGCACTTCGCCGAGCGCTTCCGCGGCCAGCCGCTGAAATCGGTCGCCGCCCGCGTCACCGACGCCGGCGGCCGCGTGCACCAGCGTGCCGGCGAAGCCCTGATTTCCGCCACCGGCATCGAAGGCGGACTGATCTACGTCTTGTCGGCGGTGCTGCGCGACACCCTGCGCGCCCAGGGCAGCGTCACCCTCCATCTCGACCTCGCCCCCGGGCGCAGCCTCGAGCGCCTGGCCGCCGAGCTTTCCCGGCCGCGCGGTCGCCGCTCGCTGGCCAGCCACCTGCAAGGCCAGGCCGGAATCAAGGGAGTCAAGGCCGGGCTGCTGCACGAATGCCTGGGGAAAGCCGATTTCGACGATCCCGCCCGCCTCGCCGCCGGGATCAAGGCGCTGCCGCTGCGCCCGGCCGCGCCGCGCCCGCTCGACGAGGCGATCAGCAGCGCCGGTGGCGTGCGCTTCGAAGCGCTGGACTCGAAGCTGATGCTGCAGGCGGTTCCCGGCGTGTTCTGCGCCGGCGAAATGCTCGACTGGGAAGCGCCCACTGGCGGCTACCTGCTCACCGCCTGCTTCGCCAGCGGCGCGGCCGCCGGGCGCGGCGTGCGGGCGTGGCTGCAGGACCGCACGCCGCGCCCGGCGGCCGGTGGATGAAAGAGATCGCGGCAAGGGATCGCTGAACGGAGCGGGCGAACAGGGCCGGACGAAGAAAGCCGGCGGCGTCTCACCCGGGCCTGGGCAACCGGGCTGGCCTCGTCACCGCGGGTCGGAAGAGCATCCGCGCTCGCGGGCCACGACCACCGCCTCGAGGCGGCGCAGATACAGGGCGAGGCCGAACACGGCGAGCACGCACGCCCCGACGGCGAGGCTCACCCCGGGCCAGCGCCCCCAGCTCCAGGCCAGACCGGCGAGGGAACCCGGGATGCTGGCCCCCAGGTAATAGCCGGTGAGGTACAGCGCCGCGGCCAGCGCCCGCCGCTCGCCCGCGCGCGCGCCGACCCAGCCGCTGGCGGTGGCGTGGGCGCCGAAAAAGCCGAAGGTGAACAAGGCCACGCCCCCCATCACGGCAGGGAGCGATTCAGGCACGGTCAGCCCCAGGCCGAGCCCCATCACCGCCACCATGATCCACAGCACCTGCCTGCGTCCGATCCGATCGACCAGCCGCCCCGACCACGCCGAAGCCCAGGTGCCCAGCACGTAGAGCAGGAAAATGGCTCCGATCGCGCTCTGCCCCAATTCGAAAGGCGCGGCCTCGAGGCGGAAACCGAGATAATTGTAGAGCCCGACGAATGCCCCCATCAGCAGGAAGGAGGACAGGAACAGGACGGGCAGGCCGGGGTCCCGGAACATGCGGCCCAGATCGGCGACGAGGGCGGCAGGCTGCATGCTGCGCGGCTGGAAATGACGCGACGCCGGCACGCATTTCCAGAACAGCAGGGCGGCCGCGAGTCCGATCAGGCCGAGGACCAGGAAGGCGCTCTGCCAGTCGCTCCACTCGGTGACCAGCGCGGCGATGAAGCGCCCGCTCATTCCCCCCAGGGCGTTGCCGGCGATGTAGAGCCCCATCGCCCGGCCTCTGGCGTCGGGGGCGATTTCCTCCCCCAGCCAGGCCATCGCCGCAGCAGGCAGCCCAGCGATGGAAATGCCGAGCAGGGTGCGCAGGACCAACAGTTGCTGGAAATCCTCCACCAGCGGCATCAGCAGGGCAAAGAAGGCCGAGCCGGCGAGCGAGCATTTCATCAACCGCGCCCGGCCGAAGCGGTCCGACAGCAGGCTGGCGGGCACCAGCATCAGCGCGAGCGCCGCCGTAGCGACCGAAACCGACAGGCTGGCGCTGGCCGGTGCCACGCCGAAATACGCGGAAAACAGGGGGAGCAAGGGCTGGGGGCCGTACAGCAGGCAGAACGTGGCGAAGCCGCCGACGAACATGGCGAAATTGGCCCGCCGGTAGGCGGCCGTGCCGGCGGCGAGGTGGCTGGATTCCCGGGGAGCGGTGGACATGGGCGCAGGCGTTCGGAGGTAGGCGTTCGAGGGCATCCTAGTTGCCCTTTTACACCCAGTCCAATATATTTAATAACAGCAAATAATCTAAAAAATAGATCAATGGAACTGCGTCACCTGCGTTACTTCGTCACTGTGGCCGAAGAGCTGCATTTCACCCGGGCCGCCGAACGCCTGCACATCGGCCAGCCGCCTTTGTCGATGCAGATCCGCGATCTGGAAGCGGAGCTGGGCGTGGCCCTGTTCGAACGCAGCAAGCGCCGGGTGACGCTGACCGAAGCCGGAGAACGCTTTCTGGTGCGCGCCCGGGCGATCCTCGACGATGCCGCGGCGGCGACCGAAGAAGCCCGGCGCGCCGCCCGCGGCGAGCTGGGCCGGCTGCGGATCGGCTTCACCTCCTCCCTGCCCTACTCCACCACCCTGCCCGACCTGCTCTACGCTTACCGCCAGCGCTATCCGGACGTGGAGCTGCAACTCACGGAAATGTTCACCGACGCGCAATTGGCCGCGCTGGCCAGGGGCCGGCTGGATGTGGGCCTGGTGCGCTATGTCGGCGGCGCCGTCGCGGAAGGGGTCAAGGTGCGGGAAATCGGCCGCGATCCCCTGCGCCTGGTGATCAACGCCGCCCACCGCCTCGCCGGGCGGAGCTCGATCCGCTTCGCCGAGCTCGCCGACGAAGCCTTCATCGCCTTTCCGCCGGGCGCGGGGACGGGGCTGCCGGCCCTGCTCGCGCAGCTCGGCCGGCGTGCCGGCTTCGAGCCCCGGATCGTGCAGACCGCACGCGAGGCCACCACCCAGATCGGCCTCGTCGCCGCCGGCCTGGGCCTGGCCCTGCTCCCCGCCCCGCTCGAATGCGTGCACATTCCCCGCGTCCGCTACCTGCCGATCGACGACGAAGGCGCCCATTTCGCCCTCTCCGTCGCCGTCCGCGAAACCGATACCCGCCCCCTGCTGGCAGGCTTTCTCGAAGTACTGGAGCAGCTGCGGCCGCAAGCCGGCTGAACCCCGCAAGCCGCCAGACGACTCACCAGTTCGACTCGCGCTCCGGAGTCGCGCTGATGCGGTGGATCGACAGGTCGGCGCCGTTGAACTCCTCCTCCTGCTCCAGGCGCAGACCGACCGCCACCTTCAACGCCCCGTAGACGAGCCCGCCGCCGACGAGCGCGACGGCGATGCCGAGCGCAGTCATCAGCAGCTGCGGCAGGAACGCCACGCCGCCCAGGCCGCCGAGCGCTTCGCTGCCGAACACCCCCGCCGCCAGCCCGCCCCACGCGCCGCACAGTCCGTGCAGCGGCCACACCCCGAGCACGTCGTCGATCTTCCAGCGGTTCTGGGTCAGGGTAAACATCAGCACGAACAGCGCGCCCGCGACCGCGCCCACCACCAGCGCCCCGAGCGGGTGCATCACGTCCGAACCGGCGCACACCGCGACCAGGCCGGCGAGCGGGCCGTTATGGACGAAGCCGGGGTCATTGCGCCCGGCCGCGAGCGCCGCCACCGTGCCGCCGACCATCGCCATCAGCGAGTTGATCGCCACCAGGCCGGAAATGCTGTCGAGCCTCTGCGCCGACATCACGTTGAAGCCGAACCAGCCCACGATCAGGATCCACGCGCCGAGGGCGAGAAAGGGGATCGACGACGGCGGGTGCGCCGCGATCGCGCCGCTGCGCGAATAGCGCCCGCGCCGCGCCCCCAGCAGCAGCACCGCCGGCAGCGCGATCCAGCCGCCCATCGCGTGCACCACCACGGAGCCGGCGAAATCGTGGAACTCGGCACCGAAGCTCGCCTTCAGCCAGGCCTGGATGCCGAAGGCCTGGTTCCAGGCGATGCCTTCGAATAACGGATAGACGAAGCCGACGAGCAGGAAGGTCGCCGCCAGCTGGGGCTGGAAGCGGGCGCGCTCGGCGATGCCGCCGGAGATGATCGCCGGTATCGCCGCAGCGAAGGTCAGCAGGAAGAAGAAGCGGGTCAGTTCGTAGCCGCTTTTTTCGACCAGGACCTGGGCGCCGCTGAAAAAATCCACGCCGTAGGCGATGCCGTAACCGATGAAGAAATAGGCCAGCGTCGACACCGCGAAATCGGACAGGATCTTCACCAGGGCATTGACCTGGTTCTTCTTGCGCACCGTGCCGAGCTCGAGGAAAGCGAACCCGGCATGCATCGCGAGCACCATGATGGCGCCCAGCAGGATGAACAACACGTCGTTGCTGGAATTGCTTGCTTCCATAAGACCTCCATATCGGACGATCTTTTCAAGCAAGCACTGTTCCAGTGCGAAAAAACGCGCCGAATCAAACTGTTGCCACCCTTTCCGGGCATTTCTGCGCACCACGGACGTGCGCTATGCGCAGAACCCCCTCCAACTTGGTGCATCGTGCCGCGGCGCCGGCCGAAGCGAGTTGCCGCCGCGATGCAGCTCGCCTATGGTGAAGCGTGGCCGGCGCATGGAAACCGTTCGCCGGCCACGGCGTTCCCGGCCACGCACCGCCCACCGCCGGGAGCAGGCCGCAGCCCGGCGCACCGCCCCGCAAGGAGATCCCCATGAGCAAGTACAAGGTCGGCTACTTCGTCGGCAGCCTGTCGAGCACTTCGATCAATCGCCTGCTGGCGCAAGCGCTGGTGCGCCTGGCGCCGCCCGAACTGGAACTGAGCGAAATCCCGATCAAGGACCTGCCGCTCTACAGCCAGGACTACGATGCCGACTTCCCGCCGGTCGCGCGCACCCTCAAGAAGAGCATTGCCGAGGTCGATGCCATCCTCTTCGTCACTCCCGAATTCAACCGCTCGATTCCCGGCGGGCTGAAGAACGCGATCGACTGGGCGAGCCGGCCCTGGGGCAAGAACTCCCTCGCCCGCAAGCCCACGGCCGTGATCGGCGCTTCCCCCGGCTCGATCGGCACCGCGCTGGCGCAGCAGAGCCTGCGCGGCGTGCTGTGCTTCTGCAACGCTCCCCTGATGAATACGGTCGAGGCCTACATTCAGTTCAAGCCCGGCCTGATCAGTGCAGACGGCCAGGTCACCGACCCGTCGACGGCCGATTTCCTGCGCAACTACATGAACGAGTTCCACGCCTTCATCGTGCGCGTGCTGACCGTGCTGCCGCGCACCCCCTGATCGATCGACCCCGAACCCACCACGACCGCCAGGACGCCCCGTCCCGGCCGTGGTGCGGCGCGCGGCGCGGCCGGCCGCGGACGCTCCGTCCGGCGAGGAACCGCAGCGCCTTCGGGCAGCCGCCTTTGGGCCGTTTTCGCGCCGCAGCGTAAAATGCGTTTTTGACCGCCCCTCGCCGCCAATGCCCGCCTCCCCTGCCGCCGCCCGCCGCCCCGAACTGCTCGCCCCCGCCGGCACCCTGGAGATGATGCATACCGCCTTCGCCTACGGCGCGGACGCGGTCTATGCCGGCCAGCCGCGCTATTCGCTGCGCGTGCGCAACAACAGCTTCGGCCAGCTCGATACGCTCGCCGCCGGCATCGACGCCGCCCACGCCGCCGGCAAGCTGTTCTACCTGGTCGCCAACATCACCCCGCACAACGCCAAGATCCGCAGCTTCGAGGCCGACATGGCGCCGGTGATCGCGCTGCGCCCCGACGCCCTGATCATGGCCGACCCCGGGCTGATGATGCTGGTGCGCGAGCGCTGGCCGGAGACCGACCTCCACCTCTCGGTGCAGGCCAACACCACCAACTACGCCTCGGTGCGCTTCTGGCAGTCGGTCGGGGTCAAGCGCATCATCCTGTCGCGCGAACTGTCGCTCGACGAGATCGCCGAGATCCGCGACGCCTGCCCGGACGTCGAGCTCGAAGTCTTCGTCCACGGCGCGCTGTGCATCGCCTACTCCGGACGCTGCCTGCTGTCGGGCTACTTCAACCACCGCGACCCCAACCAGGGGAGCTGCACCAATGCCTGCCGCTGGGACTACAGCCTGCACGAAGCGGGCGAGGACGCCAGCGGCAACATCCACGCCGACGGCGGCCCGCCGATCGGCACCCCGAAGGACGCCGGCGCGGTCGGCACCGCCACCCGCAGCCGGCGCCAGCTGGCACACGGCGCCGCGCTCGGCGGCGGCCCGCGCCACATCGGCGGCAGCAAGCCGTGGCTGCTCGAAGAAGGCACCCGCCCCGGCGAGTTGATGCCGATCGAGGAGGACGAGCACGGCACCTACATCCTCAACTCGAAGGATCTGCGCGCGATCGAGCACGTCCACCGGCTGGTCGAGATCGGCGTCGATTCACTGAAGATCGAGGGCCGCACCAAGAGCCCGTACTACGTCGCCCGCGCCGCCCAGAGCTACCGCCGGGCGATCGACGACGCCCTCGCCGGCCAGCCCTTCGACCCCCGCCTGCTCGGCGAACTCGAAGGGCTGGCGAGCCGCGGCTACACCGACGGCTTCTACCAGCGCCACCACACCCCCGAACAGCAGAACTACCTGCGCGGCCATTCCGAATCCGGACGCAGCCTGCTGGTCGGCGAAGTGGTGGGCTACGATGCCGCCCGCGGACTGGCCGAAGTCGAAGTCAAGAACGGCTTCGCCCCCGGTGACCGGCTCGAGTTCGTGCAGCCCGCCGGCAACCGCGACGGCGTGCCGACGCAGGTCCTCGCCGCCGACGGCAGCCCGCTCGCGCGCGTCCCCGGCAGCGGCCGGCGGGTGTGGCTGGCGCTGCCCGCAGGCAGCGACCCGGCGCAGCCCTGCTTCATCGCCCGCTACCTCTGACCCCCCGCCGCCCGCGGGTACCGCAGCTTCCCGCGCCGCTGCCCGCCCTCTCCCGCCTCCCGACCTTCGCCATGATCCTCGACATCGACCTCGTTTCCGACTTCGTCTGCCCCTGGTGCTTCCTCGGCAAGACCCGCCTCGACCACGCCCTCGCCGAACTCCGCGCCAGCCGCCCCGACCTCGAAGTCCGGGTGAACTGGCTGCCCTTCTTCCTCAACCCGGACACGCCGGCGGCGGGCGAGCCCTACCGCGCCTTCCTCGACGCGAAATTCGGCGGCCCGATCAAGGCCGAGGCGGCGCTCGACCGCGTGCGCGAGGCGGCCGCGGCGGACGGGCTGGACTACGCCTTCGAACGCATCCAGACCCGCCCCAACACCCTCGACGCGCACCGCCTGATGTACCGGGCGCAGGCCGCGGGGCGCAAGCCGGCCCACATCCAGGCCCTGGCCCAGGCCTTGTTCGCCGCCCATTTCCAGGAAGGGCGGGACATCGGCGATGCGGACACGCTGGCCGACATCGCCACCGCCTGCGGCGACCGTCGCGACGCCGTGACGGCCTACCTCGCCGGCAAGACGGACGTCGACAAAGTCCGGCGCATGGCCGAGGGCGTGCGCCGGCAGGGCATCGACGGCGTGCCTTTTTTCATCCTCAACCGCAAGCTCGCAGTGTCCGGCGCGCAATCAACCGCGATCCTGGGGGCGACGATCCTGCAGTCGCTGGAAACGGCCAAACCCTCCTGAGCCTGTTGCGGCGTGCGGGAACACCCGCCGCCACGCCCGCGTCTGAACGAAGGCGAAGCGCCGTGGACGGGGTTCGACCCGTGTCGTCCACCGGTTTTCCGTCGCCTCGCGCCGATCGAGGATGAACGCCCACCCCCATGCTCTCCACCGACGACCTCGAAGCCCTCGCCCGGGCCCACCGGCTGCTCGACAGCCCCAGCCTTGCCGCACGGCTGAGCGGCTTCATCGGCAGCCCGCTCGAACGCGGCCTGGCACGCCTGCCGCAAGCCTGGCGCGCCCGCGTCGGCGCGCTCGCCCACGACGCCCTGCTGCGTGCGCTCGCGGCGGCGGCGAAAACGCTGAAGGCGGAAGCGGACAGCGCCTCGCCGCGCCTGCACAAGCTGCTCGGCTCGGTCAGCGGCGGTGCCGGCGGCGCCTTCGGCCTCGCCGGGCTGACGGTGGAAATTCCGCTGTCGACGATCCTGATCATGCGCGCCATCCTCGACATCGCGCGCGCCGAAGGCGAGGACATCGGCACCGCCGGTGCGCGCCTGGCGGCGCTCGAAGTGTTCGCCCTCGGCAGCCACGCGCCCAGCGACGATGCCGCCGATGCTGGCTATTACGCGGTCCGTGCGGCGCTCGCCAGCGGCGTCAGCGAGGCCGCCCGCCACCTCGCCGAAAAGGGCTTGAGCGCCGAAGGCGCGCCCGCGCTGGTGCGCCTGATCACGCTCGTCGCCGCGCGCTACAAGGTCCAGCTCACGCAGAAGGCCGCCGGCATGCTGGTGCCGGGCATCGGCGCCGCCGCCGGCGCCGCAATCAACCTGATGTTCATGAACCACTTCCAGGACGTCAGCCGCGGCCACTTCACCGTGCGCCGGCTCGAACGCCGCTACGGCGCGGACGCGGTGCACGCCGCGTGGCAGGTGCTGGACGCGCACAGGGGCACGCCGCGGCCCTGAGCCGCACGTGGCTCGGACGCGCCCGGCCGGTGCTCAGGCCAAGCCACTCAAGCCAGGCCGAAATGCGAGCGAACCCGCTCATCGAGCAAGGTCCTGCAATCCTCGTCGGAGCAGGACGCCAGACGGTCGTGGATTTCCCGCGAGACCTGCCGGAATGCATCAATCACACAGGGATCGAAGTGGCGGCCTGCGTCCCTTTCCAGAATCGCCATGGCCGCATCAAACCCCATCGCCTCTTTGTAAGGGCGCTTGGAACACAACGCATCGAACACGTCCGCCACGGCGAAAATACGCGCCGAAAGAGGAATCGCCAGCCCCTCCAGGCGGCGGGGGTAGCCCGTTCCATCCCACTTTTCATGGTGGCCGGAGACGACGTTGCGCGCCTTTTCGAGCCAGCCGATCCCGCCGATGATTTCTTCCCCTTGCTCGACATGGGTGCGCATGATGGAGAACTCGCTTTCATCGAGCTTTCCGGGCTTGAGCAGGATGGCATCGGGAATGGCGATCTTGCCGATGTCGTGGAGGAAGCTGCCGACGATCAGCGCCTGCATGTCGCTGCCCGCCACACCCAGCTGCTCGGCAAGCCTGATGGCGATCCAGGCCACCCGGCAATTGTGCCCTCCCGTATCCGAATCACGTTTGGCGATCGCACGCCCCAGCGCCTCCATCGTCGAGAGGTGGGCGCCGAGCACGTCGCGCGCCCGGCGTTCGTTTTCCGCAGACAGATTCACCACGACGGGGTAGATGGCCGCGCCGCACAGCAAGGCGGCCAAGCCGACCAGCGCGGCAATCCCCAGCGCGTCCGAGCGCATCTGCGCCTGCTGCCATTCGGGGACGACCCGGACGCCTTCGAAGTAGCCGGTCACGGCAGAGCGGGGGGCTTCCAGCGATTCGCGCAGTGGCACGAACACGCGCAGCACCCAGCGCCCGTCGGCAAGGTTGATGCTTTCGTAGGACGCCCGGGTATAGGCGGGTCTGCCGTGCGATGACAGCAGGGGCTCAACCTCTTCGCCTTCCGCCGTCATCGTCTCGGCCAGCTTCAGACCGTTGCGGTCGTATATCTCGGCAATATCGAAGAGCCCCCCGGTGATGGCCTTCGCCGCCTGGACGGCATGTTCGGTGGCCGCCGCATCCGGCCGGTAAATGGCTCCGGAATGGCTGATCAGCCGTTGCGACTCCTCGATTGCAAGGGCCACCGTGCTCTCTTCCGCCTTCTCCCGGGCCACGAACCACGCCGCCACGCTCGCGAGTGCAGCCAGAACGATGCTGACGGCGGCGATGCGGAATGCGGCCTTCCTGCTGAAAGAATTCATCTCCGTCCCTTTCCTCTCCTTGCCGTTACCGATGCCGTCAACGAGCGCGCCCGAGCTGCAGCCTCGCCCCCCTTAGCGGGCGGCGCCCCCCGCCGCGCCCAGGCCGAGCAGTTCGCGCACCCGCGCCTCGCCGAGCACGCCCGATACCGCCGTCGCCCCGCCGCGACCGTCGAACAATAGCGTGCGCGGCAGCTCGCCGCGCCAGTCCGGATCGATGGCGAAGGCCAGGCGCTCGGGGGCCTCGTCGCCATAGGCAAAACGCTCGCCGGGCACGCCGAAACGGTCGAGGATCGCGCCCAGCTGCGGCTCGGCCGGTTCCACGGCGAGCGTGATCAGGCGTAGGCCGGGCTCGGCCTGCGCCATCGCCGCGAACAGGGCAAGGTTCTTCTTGCAATGCACGCACTCGGCCGACCACAGCGCCAGGATGGTCGGCGCGCGGTGGGCGGCAGGCGCGACGAGGCGGCGCGCGCCGGCCGCATCGAGGCTGACGAAAGCCGGTGCGGCGGGAGGCATCGCAGCGGCACCCGCCGCGGCGGGCACGCCCGCCGTCATCGTGGCCGCAGCGCCCGGCGGCGCCCAGCCCAGCAAGACGGCTGCGAGCACGGCAGCCAGCGCGGTTGCCGCATTTTTCTTCAGGCGGTTCGTCTTCATCGCAGTTCATACCCCTTCATGCCTTCATCGGCGGTGCGCCAGAATGCGAACAGGGTCTCGTCCCGGCGCAACAGGCGCGGCTGGTCGGACGCACCCGCGGTGGCGGCCAGTTCCTGGCTGCGGAAGCTGCGCCCGCCATCGTCGGAGAGTTCGGCGAAAAGCCGGGTGCGCTCGCCGTCGAACTCCTTCCACACGATGGCAAGGCGCGCACCGGCAAGGGCGATGTCGGCATGCGCGGCGCGCGGCCCGCCGACCGCACGCTGACCTTCGACCGCGCCGGCGCTGAGGCGGCCGTAGAACACCCGCCCCACGCCCTCGCGCTGATTGAACCACACTGCATGGCGGCTGCCGTCGGCGGCGACCGCCAGCGCCGGGCCATGGTGCGGGCAGGCGTCGATCTGCCAGCGGTCGAAGGTCGCGCGCGCAAGCGGCGCCATCGTGCCGTCGGCGTCGAGACGGGCGAGCGCGTGGTCGCGCTCGTTGGGCGCGAAGACGTGGCGCCACAGCAGCAGCGGCGCACCGTCGACGTCCTCGGTCAGCGCCAGCCGGCAGCACTGGCAGCTGTGGTCGACGAGCTTCACTTCGGGCCGGAAGCTGCGTCCGCCGTCGTCGGACAGCGCGGCATAGATCGCCGAGCCGCGGTAGTCGCCGCCCTCGCGCCTGGCTGCGGCACCGTCACGGCCGTCGATCCAGGCCAGCACCACCCGGCCGTCGCCCATCACCCGCATCGCGTTGAAGCTGTGGCCGACGATGCTGCGATCGCGATGCACGGTCACCGGCTCGTTGAAGTGCAGGCCGTCGGCGGCGCGCGCGAAGCGGACGTCGCCGGTGAAACGCTCCTCGAAGCGGCGCGCCCACGACACCAGCACCGCGCCGTCGGCGGCGAAGGCGAGCTGCGGCCGGTTCTCGCCGTCGGCCGCGATCGCCTCCGGGACGTGGTTGACCACCGCCGCTTCGACCCAGTGCTGGCCGGCATCGGTGCTGCGGTGGAGCACGACATGGCCGTCGCGGCTGGCGACCGCGTACCAGCTGCCGTCGGGCGCGACCGCGGCGCTGGTGCCGAGTTCGGGCCGCGCCGCCTTCGCCGGCCTGTCCGCCGCAGCGTGGCCGCCGTTAGCAAGGGCGGCACCGACGATGGCGAAGGCCAGCGCGACGCCGAGCAGGCGACGGCCGCAGCGTGAAAGCAATCCTTTCATCATCGTCCTCACCATTTCGCCTGCAGGCCGGCATAGACGGTGCGCGGCAGGCCGGCGGTGTAGCTGGCTGCACCGCTCGACAGGCTCGAAGTCTCGGCGTGGCGGCGGTCGAACAGGTTGGTGACGCTGGCGTAGGCCTCGAAGCCCTTGGCGAAGGGGACGCTCGCGCGCAGGTTGAAGAGGTCGTGGCCGTCGTACTTGCTGGTGTTGGCGGCGTCGCGCCAGTAGCTGCCGAGGCGGAACCATTCGAGCTGCACGCGCCCGCCGTTCATCGCCGCCGGCGCGTAGCTCAGGCGGGTGTTGGCGAGCAGGCGCGGCGCGGTTTCCATCTCCTTGCCGTTGAAATTTGCGGTACCCGATACGACCCAGGTTTCGTAGGTGTGCTTGGCGTAGGACAGGCTGGCATCGAGCCGCCAGTCGCGCGCCAGCGCCAGGCCGAGGCCGGCCTCGACGCCGCGGTGCAGGGTCTCGCCGGCATTGACCGCGGTGCGCTGGTTGGTGAGCGGGTCCTGGAAGCTGACGATGTCGTCCTTCTTGGTCATGTGATAAAGGGACAGTTCGTAGCTGAGGCTGCCCGCATGGCCGCGCAGGCCGGTCTCGAAGCTGTCGACGATGACCGGCTTGAGCTTCAGCAGCGATTCGGCCTGGGCCTGGGCGCGCGCCGCGCTGGACTCGCGGCTGCCGCGGAAGACCTGGCTTTCGGAGGGCGCACGGAAGGCGTTGCTGTAGGACACGAAGCCGCTCAGCTGCTCGGTGAACGCCCAGGTGGCGCCCAGCTTCGGGCTGAGGTGGTGGTAGCCGACCTTGGTGCTGGCCGCGTGGCCGTACCAGCCGTTCCCCGGGAAAGGTCCCGCCACGCCCTGGGTGGCGCCGGCCGCACCGCCGTTGAACTCGTTCGTGTAGTCGTACTGCATGTCGTCGTAACGCACTCCGGCAGTGACGCGCAGACGCTCGAGCGGCGAGATTTCACCGTGAAGATAAGGCGAGAGGGCGCGGAAGGTGACGTCGTAGCGATAGATCTGCACCGCCGCCACGGCACGGTCGAGGCGGTAGGAGGTGCCGCCGAAGGCGTTGGTCGTGCGCGTCAGGGCGATCGAATCCTCGTCGCGCGAGCCGGGGCTGTAGTCGACATCGAAGCCGGCGATGAGGCGCGCGCGCAGCGGCACGAAATCCATCCGGTACTTGCTCAGGAAGCCGAAGGACTGGTTCTCGGTCCGGTAACGGTTGGGGTCGTAGCTGACCGTCCAGCTCGGGATGATCTTCATCCGGTTGTCGCGGAAGTAGGGCGTCACCGACAGCAGGGTGGTGGCGCTCTCGCGCTCGAAGGCGGTCGACAGGCGGAAGGCATCGACTTCACGGAAGGAGAACGGGATGTTGTTGCTGCGCGGCGCGTGGTGGAACTCGGCCCGGTTCAGGCTGCCGACGTGCTGCTGGTCGACGCTGGAGAAGGACAACACGGTCTTCAGCATCGCGTCGTCGGCCAGCGCGCGGTCCCAGCGCAGGGTGCCGGCGCGGCGGTCGTAGCCGGCGTCGCGCTGCCAGCCATCGCTGTGGGTCAGGTTCAGGCTGGCACGCCAGGCGTCGTCCGCATCGGCGTCGCCGCCGCTCGCCAACACCCGGCCCCAGCCGTGCGCGCCGGCCTCGCCACCGAGCTCGAACTCGGGCCCGACAGGCGGCGTGCGCGTGAGCACGTTGATCGTGCCGCCGATCGCGTCCGAACCGTAGAGCGCGCTGCCCGGGCCTTTCGAGACTTCCAGCCCGCCCGATTGCGGCACGTTGATTTCGTACAGCGCGTTGTGGTTGAAGAAGCCGGTCGAGCGCGTCGGAATGCCGTCCTCCAGATAGAGGTAGACCGCGGCGGTGGTCAGCGGCTGGCGGATCGCGGTGGAGTGGCCTTCGCCCGACAGGTTGCTGATCCACACCCCGGGGACCTGGTTGAGCACGTCCTTCGGGTGCGCCGGGCGGGTTGCGGCGAGGGTCTCTTCCTTCACTGCGGACACCGTGGCCGGGGTCTCGCCGAGCGGGCGCGCCTCGCGCGTCGCGGTGACGCTGACTTCGCCCAGCACGGGCAGGGTTTCGGCGGCGGCGGCGAACGCGGCGCCGAGGGCCGCACTCAGGGCGGCAAGCTGCTTGTATTTCACGCTGTACTCCTTTCCTGGATGCGCGGGCACGCACCGGGGCCACGCCGCCGGCAGCGTCTGCGCATCGACATCGGGGGGCGGGCGCGCGCGCCCGCCGGGTCGATCGACTCGGGTTAACCGATGAACGGAGGAGCCCCCGCAGCCGCCGTGGGCACGGCGGTGGCCGGAGACTCAGGCGTACGCGGGCGGTGCGCGTGGACGGGAGGCGGCCCACGGCAGACGGGGCCGTGGCGCGTGGAGGGTGAACGCGGCAACGACGTCCGCACCCTGGGGCGCCGCCGGCACGCCCGCCGCGCCCCAGGGCACGGGCAGCGCGCTGGCGAACAGGCTGCAGAAGGCACAGGGCTTGAGCGGGCGCTCCGCATCGTCGGCCGGGTCCTGCGCGCCGCCGGCGGCGGCGACATGCTCGATGCCGTAGGCGGTGCAGATCTCCAGCCACATCGCGTCGCCCGAGGCGCGATAGGCCGCTTGCGACAACGCCGGCGCGAGCGCCGCCACCAGCATCGCGAAGGTCGCGATCCAGGCGGTGAGCGTGCGGGCGGAGGCGGTCATCAGTGGACGGCCACGCAATGCTTCGTGTCGCAACGGGAAGCGGAACGAAAAACGCGGCGGAGAAACGTCACTCGATGTTCTGCACCTGCTCGCGCATCTGCTCGATCAGCACCTTCATTTCCATCGCGATCGCGGTGATGTCGGTGGCGGGGGACTTCGAGGCCAGGGTGTTGGCCTCGCGGTTGAGTTCCTGCATCAGGAAGTCGAGGCGTTTGCCGGCGGCGCCGCCGGCCTTGAGGATGCGTTCGACCTCGTCGAGATGGGTGACGAGGCGGGAGAGCTCTTCGGCGACGTCGATGCGCTGGGCGTAGAGCGCGACTTCCTGGCGGATGCGGTCCTCGTCCAGGCTGGCGACCGCGTCGCGCAGCTTGGCGGTGAGGCGCTCCTGGTATTCGAGCACCACCGCCGGCATGCGCGGGGTGGCGACGGCGACCAGCTCTCGCATCCGCACGACGCGCTCGCGGATCATGGCGGCGAGCTTGTCGCCTTCGCGGCGGCGGCTGGCGACCAGTTCGTCGACCGCGGCCTCGGTGAGGGCGACGATCGCCGGCAGCATCTCGTCGAAGCCGAGGCTGTCGTCGGCGAGCATGCCCGGCCAGCGCAGCAGTTCATGAACCGACAGCGGCGCGGCATCGGCAAAACGGGCACGCAGGCCGGCCTCGGCCTCGGCGAGCTGGTCGAGGAGGGCGGCGTTGAGCGCCAGCCCGCGCGCGGCGCCGGGCCCGGCCTGCAGGTTCAGCCGGCACTCCACCTTGCCCCGGCCGAGGCGCGCGGCCAGGCGTTCGCGGATCGCCGGTTCGGCCTGGCGCAGGTCGTCGACGATGCGAAAGCCGAGATCGAGGTAGCGGGAATTGACGCTGCGCAGCTCGAGGTGGAGGCTGACGCTGCCCAGGTCGCGGTTCTGCACCGCGAAGCCGGTCATGCTGTGGATCATCGAGGGGTCTCCGGGAACCCGGCGTGATCGTTTACACTGGGGTCCGATTCAGGAAGGAAGCTGTGAAGACCGCGATTCTAGCGCCCCCGAAGACCCCGTCTCAAGCCAGCCCGCTGCCGGCGGGCTGCGCGCTCGAGCGCTACCGCATCGAACGCCCGCTGTCGCGGGGCGGCTTTTCGACCGTCTATCTGGCCCACGACGAGACCGGCACTCCGGTCGCGGTCAAGGAATACCTGCCGGGCGCGCTGGTGCAGCGCGACGCCGGCGAGATCGAGCCACGGGTGACGGACGCCCAGCGCGCCGTCTTCTTCCGCGGCATGAAGTGCTTTTTCGAGGAAGGGCGCGCACTGGCCCGGCTGGATCACCCCAACGTGACCCGGGTGCTCAATTTCTTCCGCGCCAACGGTACCGTTTACATGGTGATGCGCTTCGAGCACGGCCGCACCCTGCACGACACCAGCCGCCACCACCGCGGCGCGCTGCCGGAAGTCTTCGTCCGCACGCTGTTCGCGCGCCTGCTCAACGGCCTGCGCGAAGTCCATGCGCACCGCCTGCTGCATCTCGACCTCAAGCCGACGAACATCCACCTGCGCCCCGACGGCACCCCGGTGCTGCTCGATTTCGGCGCCGCGCGCCAGATCCTGCACGCCGACCAGGCCGTGCTCGAACCGATCTTCACGCCCGGCTTCGCCGCCCCCGAACAGCACGACCGCGGCGCGCCCCTGGGCCCGTGGACCGACATCTACGGCGTCGGCGCGAGCCTCTACGCCACGCTCGCCGGCGCCGCGCCGCCGCGCGCCGACGAGCGCCGCCGGACGGATTCCCTCGTGCCGCTGGCGCGGACCCGGGCCGACTACAGCGCCGACCTGCTCGAGCTCGTCGACCACTGCCTGCGGCTCGACCCCCTGGCCCGCCCGCAAAGCGTCCCTGCGCTGCAAAAGGCGCTGCGCCGCCCCCCCACGCCGGCCCCCCGCCCGCCCCGGCCCAGTCTGCTGCGTGGATGCGTCAAGGCCCTGGCCGCCGGCCGCTGACCGAGCGGCATGTTCTTTCTTCCCCGACACGCCGGAGCGGCCGATGCCGCCTCCATCCCTCCACCGTGACACGCCCTCTCGACCCAGGAAACCTCATGCGACCCAGCCAGCGCCAGCCCGACCAACTCCGCCCCGTCCGCCTCACCCGCGGCTTCACCTGCCACGCCGAAGGTTCGGTGCTGGTCGAATTCGGCGCCACCCGCGTGCTGTGCACCGCCAGCGTCGAAGACAGCGTGCCCGCCTTCCTCCGCGGCAAGGGCCAGGGCTGGCTCACCGCCGAGTACGGCATGCTGCCGCGCGCCACCCATACCCGCAGCGCGCGCGAGGCGGCCAAAGGCAAGCAGAGCGGCCGCACCCAGGAAATCCAGCGCCTGATCGGGCGCAGCCTGCGCGCGGTGGTCGACCTCGCCGCACTCGGCGAACGTCAGATCGTCATCGACTGCGACGTGCTCCAGGCCGACGGCGGTACCCGCACCGCAGCCATCACCGGCGCCTGCGTCGCGGTGCACGACGCCCTCGTCGGCCTCGTCGCCGCCGGCAAGCTCGCCCGCAACCCGATGCGCGAGTTCGTCGCCGCGGTGTCGGTCGGCATCCACGACGGCGTGCCGGTGCTCGACCTCGACTACGCCGAAGACTCGGCCTGCGACACCGACATGAACGTGGTGATGACCGAGGGCGGCGGCCTCATCGAAGTGCAGGGCACCGCCGAAGGCGCGGCGTTTTCGCGCGCCGAGCTCGACGCCCTGCTCGATCTCGCCGAACTCGGCGGCCGCCACCTGTTCGAACTGCAGCGTGCCGCCGTGCACGGCGGCTGAACCTGTCGCTGCCCCCTGAGCTGCCCCCTCCCACTCGATCCGCACCGGAACCCCGCCATGCCCGCCCGCCTCGTCCTCGCCAGCAACAACGCAAAGAAAGCCGCCGAAATGCGGGCGCTGCTCGCCCCCCTCGGCATCGAAGTGATTCCGCAATCGGTGTTCGGCGTCGGCGAAGCGGAAGAGCCGCACCCCACCTTCGTCGAAAACGCGCTCGCCAAGGCCCGCCACGCCGCCGCCGCCACCGGCCTGGCGGCAGTCGCCGACGACTCCGGGCTGTGCGTCGAAGCGCTCGGCGGCGCGCCCGGCGTGCATTCGGCGCGCTTTGCCGGCGAGCCCAAGTCCGACGCGCGCAACAACGCCCTGCTGCTCGAGCGGCTCGCCGCCTTCCCCGCCCCCGAGCAGCGCCGCGCCTACTTCTATTCCGCGGTGGTGCTGGTGCGCCACGCCGACGACCCGCGCCCGCTGATCGCCGACGGCGAATGGCACGGCCAGATCCTCCCTGCCGTGCGCGGCGACGGCGGCTTCGGCTACGATCCGCTGTTCTGGCTGCCCGAACTGGAACAGACCGCCGCCGAACTCGACGCAGCGCTGAAGAACACCCTCAGCCACCGCGGCGCGGCGATGCGCCACCTCCTCGACCGCCTGCGCAGCCACCCGCTGTAAGCGCCGTCCGCCGCGCCGGCCCCACCCAGGCCCCACCCGGCCTCAACTCCGCCCCCGGCAAGACCGCCTCCACCCCCCACGCTTTTCGTCCCGCCTCCGCCACCGTGACCACCCGCCGCATCATTCCCCTCACCCCCGCTCCGCCGCCCGCCGCCGCCCTCGCCCTGCCCGCGCGTGCCCGCCTCACAGCTCCGCCGCCGCTGGCGCTATACGTGCATTTCCCCTGGTGCGTGAAGAAGTGCCCCTACTGCGACTTCAACTCGCACGCCCCGCGCAGCGGCGGCATTCCCGAGCGCGCCTGGCTCGACGCGGTGCTCGCCGACCTGCAGGCGGCGCTGCCGCAGGTGTGGGGGCGGCGGGTGCTGAGCGTGTTCATCGGCGGCGGCACCCCCAGCCTGATGTCGGCGCAGACGCTGGATGCGCTGCTCACCGGCATCCGCATGCTGCTGCCGCTCGAGCCGCTGGCCGAAATCACCCTCGAAGCCAACCCCGGCACCGTCGAAGCCGCCCGCTTCCGCGACTACCGCGCCGCCGGCGTCAATCGCCTGTCGCTCGGCATCCAGAGCTTCGACGACGCCCTCCTCGCCCGCATCGGCCGCATCCACGACGGCAGCGAGGCGCGGCGCGCAGTCGATGCCGCGCAGACGCACTTCGAGCGCGTCAATCTCGACCTGATGTACGCCCTCCCCGGACAGACGCCGGACATGGCGCTCGCCGACCTCGAGACCGCGATCGCTTGCGGCGTGCACCACCTGTCCTGCTACCACCTCACCCTCGAACCCAACACCCCCTTCGCCCACCACCCGCCGCCACTGCCCGACGACGACAGCGCCGCCGACATGCAGGAAGCGTTCGAAGCGCGCCTCGCCGCCGCCGGGTTCGAGCACTACGAGACCTCCGCCTTCGCCCGCCCCCACGAGCACAGCCGGCACAACCTCAACTACTGGACCTTCGGCGACTACCTCGGCCTCGGCCCCGGCGCCCACGGCAAGCTCTCCAGCCACGAAGGCATCCGCCGCGAGATGCGCCACAAGCACCCCGCGCGCTACCTCGAAGGCGCGGCACATGGCGACTTCATCCAGGAGGCGCGCGAAGTGACGACGGCCGAGCTGCCCTTCGAATTCATGATGAACGCGCTGCGCCTCAGCGAAGGCGTGCCGGCGCAGCTGTTCGCGGCGCGCACCGGGCTGCCGCTGGAGGTGATCGCGAACGAGCTGGCGCAGGCCCGCGAACACGGGCTGCTCGACACCGCCGATGGCCAGCTCCGCCCGACCCTGCATGGGCGGCGCTTCCTGAACGAGTTGTTGCAGCTGTTCCTGCGGGATTGAGCACTTATGGAAACGTCGTTCAGCCTTCGGGTAAGCGACTTTTTGAGCATCCTATTCCCCTTGTGCGGGGGATAGGATGCTCAAAACTTGTAGCTTGCGCTCGCCCCAGCATAGAGGCTGCGCTCGGGACCAGGCTCGTAGTAGCGTTTGTTGGCGTCACCTACGATCACCGAGCCCACATGTTTACGGTCGAGCACGTTGTCGACCCGCAGCAGCTGGCCGAAGGTCCATGGCCCCTGGTGCTGCTCGGCGGACAGCCGCAGATTGACGAGCGTGTAGGCCGGGGCAGCGCGGTCAGTGTTGAGGTCATTCACCTTCAGCTCTCCGCGATGTGACACCTCGCCAGCGAGCGTCACACCCGGCGTCACCTGCCAAGCCAGTTCGGCGAACGCCGCAAGGCGTGGGATGCCGGGAATGCGGTTGCCGGCCGCAACGGTGGTCCCGCGGCTGGTGAACTCTTCGTCGTACTCGGCCTGCATCCAGGTCAACGAGGCGCGCGCCATCAGCGTGCGCGTCAGCTCTGCATGGGCGGCGAATTCGATGCCCTGGCGCAGCGTGCGACCGGCGTTCTGGTAGCTAGTCCGGCCCTCCTCCGAGGCGGACACGACGATCTCGTCCTCGGTCTCAATCCTAAACAGTGCGACGTTGATCCGCGCGTTGTCGGCCACGAAGGTCTTGATGCCGATCTCCGCCTGGCGACTGGTGCTCGGACGCAGCCCAAAGTTGAAGCCGGTGGTGGACGTCGCGTACGAAAGCTCGTTGAGTGTCGGCGTCTCGTAGCCAGCGCCTACACTTGCATAGAGGCTGGTCGCGGGGTTTAGTGCATAGCTCACCCCGAGCGCCGGCGTGGTCTTGCTGAAGCGCACAGTGCCACTGTCATCGTGGTTGTCAGCGTTGATGTAGCGGTCTTCCACCTTGAAAGAAACCCGTGAATGGCGAGCGCCGAGCGACCACTGCCACGGCCCGCTTTTCCACTGCGCCTGCACGTAGGGATCGATGCTGGTGATGGTGTCGAGTTCGTCGCGGCGCAGTCGCCCCTTCACCCCGAGCGTGGTGCCGACAAAGTTCTCGTAGCCACGACGATCATCCTCGGAGCGGTCGTAATCGATACCGGTGGTCAGGGTGAGTTCACCGCTTCCCATCGCGCGCTGCGAAATCCAGCGCACGCCCATGCCATGGAAGTCGCGGTCGAAATCGACCACGCCACCGGCATGACGCGGGCTGGACTGGAAGCCCCTGGAAAAGGATTGATACTGGGTCACGGCGCGCCGGCCGGCATACGCAGACAGCTGCAGGCGATTCTCGCCGAAACGGCGTTCGTAGGTCGCGCCGCCCTGCAGATGGTGGATGCTCTTGCGCGTATCGTAGCGAACCCCATAGGAACGTTTCGGGATCTCGGTGTCGAGCGGATCGATTGTTAGGGACTGTGGATCGCGCTCGTAGGTCTCCCAGGTCACTCCCAGCGGATCCTCCGTATCCAGCTGCCGCAGGCCGTTGGCCACCAGGGTCAGCGTGCTGTCCTCGTCCGGGCTCAGCGTCAGCTTGGCGAAGCCCTGGTCCCGGCGAGCCTTGCTGTGGTCACGGTAGCCGTCGGTGTCGAAACGCGAGGTGTCGAGCACGAAGCCGATGCCGCCCTTCTCACCCTCGGCGCCTATACCGAATTTGGTCGTGCCCCAACTTCCACCGAGCACGCTTGCGCGCACCCGCGGCTCGCCTTCGCCCTTGCGCGAGAAGAGCTGGATCACGCCGCCAGCGTGGTTGCCGTAGACGGTGGAGAAGGGGCCGCGCATGACTTCGATGCGCTCGGCAGTGTCGAGGTTGAAGGTCGCCGCTTGACCCTGACCATCGGGATTGGTGGCGGGGATGCCGTCGGCGATGAGCTTGACGCCGCGCACACCGAACGCTGCGCGCGCGCCGAAGCCGCGGATCGAGATCTGCAGATCCTGCGCGTAGTTCTGGCGGTTCTGGATCACCAGACCAGGCACACCGGCGAGCGCCTCGGAGGCATTGACGCCGAGATGGCCCGCCTGGTTGGAACGCATGTCCACCGAATCGATCGCGTAGGGCAGGTCGAAGCTCCCGGTAGCGATGGGCGTGCCGGTGACCACGACCGGATTGAGCACAGCCGCGTCCTGATCCGTCATCGCGGCATCCCGCGCGCCGGCAATACAGGCGAAGCCCGCCAGGGCCCCGGGGAATGCGATGCGTAAGGCGCGCGAGAGCGCACTGGTACGTTGCCGCGCGCGGCATACTGTGTGGAAAGCAGGCACGGCAGGTTGAAAAGTCAGCTTCACGGGCAGGTTCCTCGGCAGGCAGGGGGGCGCCCCTTCCCGAGCCCCCTTAGCGCCGGCGATCACCTTCCGCACGCCCCTCTGAGGGGCGAACTTTCCAAGAATGAGCACCAACAGCACGGTACCGATTAGTGCTGCGAAGGCGATCGGCATGTCCAGGAGCATTGCCCCGAATAGCCCACCCAAAAAGACTGCTCCCATCATTTTCCGTGGTCCCTTACGTTTGCTCTGTTCGAAAAACTCTGCCTCCTGCGCGGGTAGTCCGAGTTCCTCGGCTCTATGCCGTTTCCTGTGGCGGTAAGACACACCCAGATGGGTGTGGATCTGCAGCAGCGGATCGCGCTGACGGCCGGTCTTGCGGTCGTCCTCGTAGAACTCGACTTCACTTCTTTCGAAGTCGGCAATGGTCCACAGCGTGTCACCGAAAATCAGGTCGCCGATACCGGACGTTTTGCTGCCAGCGAGATCGACACCCTGTTTTCCAAACGGCAGGATGACCAGTGGGTCAACGATGCAGTCGCCCCAGCGGGTGAAATGGACGTAGCGGATAAGGCCGGCATCGAACTCAAGATCTAGCTTGTCGGCGACCCGTTTGCCACGGCTGTAGGCCTTGTCTTCCTCGTGATGCTGGTAGTAGAGCACCAGCAGACAGTCAGTGCCCGGCGGGACTCAGGGGCGGGCGCTGGCAGCCTCTTGCCGCAGGTCGTGCGCACGCTTGATCAGGTACTGGTGGATGCGTTCGGCATCGGCCTCGGAGACCGTACCGGCAAAAGGCGGCATGCCCTTGGCGGCGCGCGCGCCCATCAGTACGATGTCCTTGAACTGGGCGTGCTTGCGCGCATCGAGATAGCGCAGGTCAGGCAGCACTCCGCCGGAAATCGCATTCAAACCATGGCAACCGCCGCAGAAGCCGTTGTACAGCGTGCGGCCGGCCGCCAGGTCCTCGGCGCTGGCCGTCACGGCCGGGGGTTGCGGTACCGCTTGCGGCAGCTGCGCCGGCGGCGGCAGCACGACTTTGCCACCCAGCTTGTAGGTCAGCACCCGGGCTTCGGGCTGCACCCTGGCCTCACGCGACAGCGGCCCGAGGATCAGCGGAAAGATACCGCCCCAGCCCGCCATGAAGGTCACGTACTGCTCGCCATCGACCTCATAGGTGACCGGCCCGGCCATCACCCCGGTATTGGCCGGAGACGACCACAACAGCTTGCCACTGTCCGCCGCATACGCAGTCACGCGACCATCGGCCGTACCCTGGAATACCAGATTGCCCGCCGTGCTCAACGTACCGCCGTTGTAGATGGTGCGATAGTCCTGCGTCCACACCGCCTGCTGCTGGACCGGATCCCAGGCCAGCAGCTTGCCCTTGAAGCTGGCGGCAATCTGCTTGACCACCTCGGGGTCCTCCGGCAGGTCGGGCACATCCACCCCGAGGTTGACCACCGACTTGTGGGCAACCCGCTCCGGATTGGCGGGCGCCGACAGCATGCCGGCGGTCTCTTGCATCGGGATGTAGACCAACCCGGTGGCAGGATTGAAGGACATCGGGTGCCAGTTATGCGCGCCGATGAAGGCCGGCGAGATCACCTTCGGCCCCTTCAGGTAGTTCGCAGCCTCCTCGTCCACCGCAGGCCGTCCGGTGGCAAGATCGACATGGGTGGCCCAATTGACCGGCGCGAACTTCTCCGCCGACAGTAGCTTGCCGTTGGTCCGGTCAAGCACGTAGAAGAAGCCGTTCTTCGGCGCCTGCATCAGCACCTTGCGCTTCTTGCCGTCGATCGGCAGCTCGGCCAGGATGATGTGCTGGGTGGCGGTATAGTCCCACATGTCACCCGGCGTGGTCTGGTAGTGCCACACGTACTCACCGCTGTCGGGGCGCAGTGCGACAATTGACGATACGAACAGGTTGTCGCCCTTGCCTTCGGAGCGGGCCTGGCGGTTCCACCACGACGCATTGCCGGTACCAATGTAAAGCAGGTCGAGTTCGGGGTCGTAAGCCATCGAATCCCACACCGTACCTCCGCCCCCCTGCTTCCAGTACTCCGTACCGTGCCAGGTCTTACGGGCGATATCCATCGCACGGTCGTCTTTCTCTTGCGCCGGATCGCCGGGCACGGTGTAGAAGCGCCAGGCCAGCTTGCCGGTGTCCGCATCGTAGGCAGATACATAACCGCGCACGCCATACTCCGCACCACCGTTACCGATCAGCACCTTCCCCTTGACTACCCGTGGCGCACCCGTGATGGTGTAACTACGGGCGTGGTCGACCACTGTGTCGGTCTCCCATAGCTTGCGTCCGTCGCGTGCATCGAGTGCAATCAGCCGGCCGTCGTAGGCACCGACGTAGACCTTGCCCTGCCACACTGCAACGCCGCGATTGACGACATCGCAACAGCCTTCGGACATACGGATACCAGGCACATCGGGATCGAACTTCCACAGCAGCGTGCCGGAGCGTGCATCGAAGGCATAGACGATACTCTTCGCACCGGTGGTGTACATCACACCGTCAACCACGATCGGCGTTGCCTCCACCCCGCGGTCAATGTCGAGCCTGGCGGTCCATGCCAGGCCGAGCTCACCGACATTGCGGTCGGTGATACGCTTGAGTGGCGAGTAGCGTTGCTCGTCGTAGGTGCGGCCGTGGCTCATCCAGTTACCCGGCTCGCGGTCGGCCGCGATGATGCGTGCAGCATCGACTGCCGCCGGGGCACTGGCGGCGCTGGCGCCAAAAGCCAGCGGAAAGATCAGACAGGCACCAGCGAGGTGCAGGCGTGACGGCAGCTTCATGTGTCTCCCCATCGTCTGTCACTCGATACTGCGGCGCAAGGTATCGATTCCGACATGAATCACGACTGTCACCGTCGCAGCGACATGCCGCACCGGTATAGAAGCCTTAATTTTGCGGGGCGGTTACGGGCTGTGACGAGCGCGGTGGCAGTGCGGCACGGGCGGAAGGTTCCCGAGGGTACCAAAGGTTCGGCATACTGAGAAACGATCCGCCCTGAATAACTATCTACACGTTACTGTGCGTCACCCCGCAGTTCTGCTTTTGTCATTATTGCGCGACACTGCATGACAATAACCACCACGGAGCCCGAACCGATGCAGACCGAGCACAAGAAGGACGCCGCCGTCCCGGCCTCACGCAAGCGAGCGGTGCGCAGCAAGCACGCCGGCGGGGTCGAAACCCCCCGGCCCGCGCGCGCCGGCGACATCGCCCCTGCACACAGCGCGGCAGGCATCGCCGGGTTCGAGATCGACCAGGCCGTCGGCGCAGCGCGCGACGCCAAGACGGTGGCGGTGTCCGACATCGTCCGCCGGGTCGCCAGCGAAGGCATCGACTCCCTGACCCAGACGCTGGCGGCGATCCTCGAGGGCGCCTCGCCGGACGACGCCGCGGTGCTGCGCGAGACCCTGCTGCACGGCGAGGAGCCGCCGCCGAAAATGCCGGTGGCGCCGGACGACCAGCTCACCCCCGACTGGCGGGTGGGCGGCTATCCGTACAAGAACCTGATGTCGCGCAAGAACTACGAGAAGCACAAATACCACCTCCAGGTCGAACTGCTGAAGCTGCAGGCCTGGGTCAAGGAAACCGGGCAGAAGGTGGTGATCGTCTTCGAAGGCCGCGACGCGGCGGGCAAGGGCGGCACCATCAAGCGCTTCATGGAGCACCTCAACCCGCGCGGCGCGCAGGTCGTGGCGCTGGAGAAACCGACCGAAACCGAACGCGGCCAGTGGTACTTCCAGCGCTACATCCAGCACCTGCCCAGCGCCGGCGAAATCATCCTGTTCGACCGCTCCTGGTACAACCGCGCCGGCGTCGAACGGGTGATGGGCTTCTGCAGCAACGACGAGTACAACGAGTTCATGCGCCAGGCGCCGGAATTCGAGCGCACCCTGGTGCGCAGCGGCATCCACCTGATCAAGTTCTGGTTTTCGGTGAGCCGCGAAGAGCAGCGCCGGCGTTTCAAGGAGCGCGAGAAGCACCCGCTCAAGCAGTGGAAGCTGTCGCCGATCGACCTCGCCTCGCTGAACAAGTGGGACGACTACACCAAGGCCAAGGAGGCGATGTTCTTCTACACCGACACCGCCGACGCGCCATGGACCGTGGTCAAGTCCGACTGCAAGAAGCGCGCACGGCTCAACGCGATGCGCTACGTGCTGCACAAGCTGCCCTACGCCAACAAGGACACCGAAGCCATCGGCCCCCTCGACCCGCTGCTGGTCGGACGCGCCAACGTGGTCTATGAGCGCGGCGAGAAGGAAGCGACCGCGCTGCTTTGAGCCGGCCCGCGCTGTGGCGCGGGCGGCGGCCGGATCATCGTGAAGCGCACGGCGCAAGCCGGCGCTTCGGACCCAGAGTGGCGACCGACCCCGTCAAGACCAGCCTGCGCCAGAAGCACAAGCGCGCGGCCTGGGATGACGACATCAGGATGAAAATGCTGGGAATTCATCCGTTATGACTTCCGAGTGCGGAAACCCTGGCATGAAACCTACCCTTTGGAAGACGAAAAACCGAGGGAAACTCAGTTAATAGGACAAAGCCTGCTCAACCTCGGTTCTATAGTTGTACAGGATTCGGTCAAGCTCCCAGCCGTTAACTCCAGAACGACGTGCAACCTCAAGATAAAAATTCTCATGCGCTGAATACGAAGGAAAAGAAACCCCCAACAACGCCGAAACAGATTTTATCCGAACATCTATAGCAATACTGTCTCGAAAGTCTTTATGATACACATCCATCATTATGTTTCTAGCATACTTGGGCCCGATCCCTGGAAATTCTTTTAAGAACCGGATCTTGCTTTCCCGCCCGACACAGGACAACAGCGCTGCCTTGGCAGCTGCAGGCCCCCCCAGATCACGGATGTGCTCGAAGCAGCCGAGAATGAAACGTGCTTTCCTGTCCGGCATTCGAATACGCGCAATACGACAAACATCGTAGATCTCAGTGGCGCGGGCAATATCAGTCAGAAGCTCAAGGACCTCATACGTAATGCGACGATAGTTGTTTTGGTTTTCGATGAGACCTTGCCGACCTGATGAGCGCCCCATTGTTGCGAAACTTTGCAGTAAATAGTGCCAAAGGAAGTCGGCGCGCTCTAGATCGGAACTATTCCGTTTTAAGCGATTTAATTCCTGAACCTTCGTTCGAGCGAGTACGCGAATGATCCTGGAAAGACGATTTTGCGCTGCTACCACTGGCATATTGGCTTCCTGACCTAACGATTAAGCTATTAACTCGGCAATCAAATAGCGCAATTAATAAACGTACTGAACGTACTCATAGCTGAGGGGGCAGCCGCTTTCGGCATAAAGCGAATCGAAAATCGGCGGCATCACACACAGCACCAAATCGGCCAGCACTTTCACTCGAACCAACGGGTGCTCGACAGCAATACGACCATCGATATTCACGTAGCCGAACAGGGCGTTCTGTTTGGGCTCTATGCCGTTTCCAGTGGAAATTGACTTCTCAACAGACATGAGCATCGGTGGTACAACCGCCCAACGCTGACAGTAACCGTAACCTCGCACCGCATGAACACCCAGATCGAAGCCCTCTTCACCACCGCACTTGGCCTGCAGCCGCCCTGGCACGTTGCCAAGGTCGAACTCAACACGGGCAAGCGCCGGATCGACTTCGAGGTCGAGCACACCGGTCGTCGTGCCGCGTGTCCGGCGTGTGGAGCCGAGCACCAGTTGGTCCACGACCGCGTGCGGCGCAGCTGGCGTCACCTGGATTTCTTTCAGTTCGAAGCGTGGCTGCATGCCGAGATCCCGCGTGTGCAGTGCAACGGCTGCGGCAAGACCACGCAGTTGCCGGTGCCGTGGGCGCGTGAGGGGAGCGGCTTTACCCTGCTGTTCGAGGCGCTGAGCCTGTCGCTGTGCCAGGAGATGCCGGTGAGCCAGGCAGCCAACCTGTTGCGGGTTGCGCCCAAGCGCCTGTGGCGTCGGGTGCGCCATTACGTCGAGGTGGCCCGTGCCAAGGACGACATGTCGGGCGTGCGCTACGTCGGGATCGACGAGACCAGCGTCAAGCGCGGGCACGCGTACATCACCGTCGTGCATGACCTTGAAGCCAAGCGCTTGCTGTTCGCCACACCAGGCCGCGATCACGTGACGGTGCAGGCCTTTGCGCAGGACATGCGCGCGCACGGCGGCGACCCGCAGGCCATCGAGCATGCCTGCATCGACATGAGCGCAGCCTACGCCAAGGGGATCGGCCAGTCGCTGCCCAATGCCCAGATCAGCTACGACCGCTTTCATGTCGTCGCGCTGGCAAGCGCGGCGATGGACGAGGTCCGACGCGAAGAGATGCGCAGCTCCGCGGCAGCGGTTCGTGAAGCGGTCGGCGCACAGAGCAAGAAGACGCTGCGCCAGCTGCTGTGGGGGATGCGCAAGAACCCGGTGAGCTGGACCCGCGCTCAGTTCGAGGCGATGCACTGGCTGCAGCGTTCGAATCTGAAGAGTGCGCGCGCCTGGCGCCTGAAGCAGGCACTGCGCCTGGTCTACAGCGAAGCGGGCGCGAGCAACAGCGAGGAGCTCGCGCACGGGGCGATGTCGAAATGGTTGAGCTGGGCACGCCGCAGTCGCCTGGAGCCCTTCAAGCGGCTGGCCGCCACGCTGAAGGCGCACCTCGGTGGCGTCGTACGCGGCATGCTCGACGGTCGCAGCAACGCCTACGTCGAAGCGATGAACGGTCTGCTCCAGCAGACCAAGACCGCCGCCCGAGGCTTCCGCAACATCGACAACTTCATCGCCATGGCCTACCTGCGCATGTCTAAGCTCAAGCATCTACCGAACAACCCCTTGGTGCCGGCCATCCCCCGCGACTACGGGCGCTACCGTCATGTCTGTTGAGAAGTCAATTTCCACTGGAAACGGCATAGAGCCTCTGTTTGTGGTCGGTTCGGCGCATCGGAACAATAGGAGCAGTAATGTATGTATGTATGTATGTATGTATGTATGTATGTATTGTAACGTCTGGGAAAGCCTCGCCGTTGCTCAAAACTGACTAATCCGTATTCCGCTAAATTCTAAATATTTTGTTGACATAAACCAAGTGAATTTTATCTGATTCGAGAGGTAATCATCGTCACGCGCAGATCGACACCGAGGTCCGGTTCGCTGGTCGTTGCATAGATGTAGAACACGTCGGGTGCAGGGTACTGCTCAATTGTCCGGACGATTTTCCGAACCGAACTCATGGTCAGAGCAGACGATTCCGTGATCGTGACGAAGACGCGTCGCGTTCCGTCAAGTTGCCGGGCGACGATCCCGTCTTCTGCCTGCACGGCCGCGAGAACATCCTGCAATGCGGATTCGCCTGTCCCCGTGATGCACAGGGCGGAGAGTTCCCCGGCCCCCTTCAGCCAATCGAGGACCTTCGAGAGATCGCAATTGACCATGCTTGGCTCCAGGATCGTTGAGGTGAAGCAACGGACAAGGTTTATCACTTCCTTGTCGATGAGGCGGGACATGTGATTGAAGGTTGTATCCTGGCCGCGCCGCACACCGGGCTCATCATTGCTGACCGTTATCACCGCCTCCGTCTGGCGCCGGAGCCGTCGCAGTCCCTTTCGTGCAAGCCGCTCGCGACCGTTTTCGAAGGAGAACGGTCGGGTCACGATTGCGATTACGGGAATGCCCATCTTGCGCGCGATTTTGGCGATGACCGGCGTCGAGCCTGTGCCGGTTCCACCCCCAAGCCCGGCGACGAGGATGAGAAAGTGGCGGTGCTTCAATGCATTCCGAATCGTTCGACGAGACGATTTGGCAGCGGCCCGACCTGCGGAAATCATTCCCCCGGTTCCGGCCCAGGATGTGCCGAGGTGCAGCTTCGTCGAGGCGTGACTGCGTGCAAGCGCAGCGGCGTCGGTGTTGGCTGCCATGCATTCGAGCTGCTCACCTCCGGGCAGGCAGAGCAGGGCATCAAGAAAGTTGCAGCCTGCGTCACCCACACCCATCAGAACGATCCGAGGGGGACCCACAATTTCTACTGCTTGCATGAGTATCTCGTAATGACTCGTGATTGACGGCGGCCTCAAGGCGAGCCGGCTGGAAAACGATCAACGGGGTGTTGCAATGGGTCAGAAGTTCTTGGCCCACTCTTCCCAGAAACCCGGTTCATCGTGCGCGGCATTCTTCATCGCCATCTCCAGAGGCACGTAGCAGAAGGTGGCATCCGGAAATCGCATGCTGCCATCCGGATTCTCCAGAAATGCCCGCAGCTCCTTGTAGGCAGGTAAGGTGGGATCGTACGGCAGGTCGATGTAGATCTGTCCCAAGTAGGGAAATATTCCGTTCTCGTTCGCGAAGTCGGCGCAATGCCGCCAGCCGATGCCGTGTGCGTCAAGCCAGCCGATGATCTGCTGCCGCCGCGGAAGATGCTCCCAGTCAAGTTCGTCAAAGAAGCCAAGACCATCGACATTCTCTTCCTTGAGGTCTTCATCGGATGTCGGCTGATGGAATTGCACATACAGGACATCGCGCTGTTCCTTGCGGGCGATCGCATCTATGTGTTCGATTAACATGACCATGACCAATCTCCTGATGTTTTGTAGGGAAGCCCGAGCTGGCATGCAGGCCGCAGGGAACAGCCCCGACCGGCCCTCACCGCCTTCGTCATCGATCGGAACCCATCTTATCGCTCTAGTACGACATTTATTGTCGCGTTAAGGTGTGACGACATCCGCCAGGAAGTTCTCCAAAAACGCATATTGCATGAAGAGGCACGAATGACCTTGGCTCCTCGCCCTTTTCGATACCGCGGCCAGGTCTGCGGCTGGCGTGGCGGTGTCATCGCCCCCGGGAGCCATGCCCTCACGCCGTCCCGTTCCGTCAGCATGGGCGGAGTTATCGATGCCCCGCCTCTTCCTCGCGGACCGTGCCAGACCGGCTCTGGACGGTGGCCATGGCGGCCATGTAGTCGTGGAGCGTACGCCGTAGCAGGTCGGCGGCAAGCCGGGCGATTTCACCCGAAATTTCGCTGCGTGCGGCGTGGAAGGCCGCGCGCAGGTTGGCCGCATCCTTTTGTGCGTCCTTGTCCATGTCTTCGAGAACGTAATCGGCATCGTCTGCAAGCGCTCGCGCGAGCATGCGAAGGAAGCCGGGCTTGACCGTGTCGAAGATCCGTTCGAACTTGGGTGTCATGCGCTGGCGAATGCGCAGGCCTTTTCTCAGGCTGTCGAGGCTGGCGCGTTCGGTATCGAAGTCCCACACCGGTCCGGCGGCAGCCTGCATGGCGTCGCTCAACGCTTCGATGCGGTTTGAAATCCATCTTTCGCAGGCTTCGTCAAAACGCATCGCCAGCGTTATCAGGAGCCCGGTCTGGATGAAATCGGCGAAATCCCACATCAGGCCATCGGATGTGAGGTTTTCCAGCTTGCGCTCGAGCGCATCCCAGACATCGCCAGCGATGAAGTCGCCAATATCAGCGGCATCCGCATGCCAGGTTTCGAGTTCGGCTTTTTGCCGGGCGATGAGGGACGAAGGGATTTCAGCCATGATTGCCTCTTGACGGTGTCCCGCTCCGGATCGAGCGGCAGAAGAAATTCTATTTTTGCCATACGACAAACTGCGTCGCATACCGACGGACAAGTCCTGCTGGAAGCTCCGCTCACCGTCAACGCAGACAGGGACGGTAGTTCCAGACGTACCACTCCTGTAGCGCGTTATCGATCGCACGCGGATGGGCCATGCGCACGCATTCAACCGCCTGCTCGGGACCCATGCCGGACTCGACAAGCAGGCATGCAGCCACGGTCCCGGCTCGCCCGAACCCCCCGATGGAGTGCACAAGGACGCGCCTGCCGGTCCTCAGCAGCGCGCCGATCTCGCCCGCGACCGCCTGCCAGCCATCTTCGAATGCGGGACCGGGGGGATAACGGTCACGGACTGGCAGGTGGCGCCACTGCATACCCAGACGTCCGCTGCCACTCGCCAGGCGTTCGGAGCCGGACGTACTGAGCTCGTGCGGTTCGGTCAGCGTCAGGATGAGCGCGGCTCCCCAGTCGCGGATGCGCACCAGATCCTCACCCAGACAGCATTGCCGGCTCTCCCCCGAGCCATCGCCCGATTGCAGTCCCGGACACAGGGACAGCCCGATTTCTCCCCAGCCTCCGAGAGGCTGGACGGAGGCGTCCGGGAGCTTGCGCGACGGCAGCCGAGACGGCTCGGGAGGAATCGGGTGGATGTCATATCTGTTTTCCATGACGGCATTGAACCATCCGGATACGTCATAAAATGTCGTATAGTTTCCGCATCGAAGGAGAACAGTTGCATGGCGGCATACAAGGAACGCATCGAACGCCTCGAAGCCCTGTTACGGATCATTCCCACGCGTGCTCGTCCGGAGGAGTGTCCCGACCCGGCCCGCCTGCTGGACCGTGTAGCCGAACACTTCAAGGCGCATACCAGCCCGAACGCCCGGCGCCGGGCGATCCAGCGCGACCTCGAGGAGCTGGTCGGCGCAGGTGCGATCGAAGCGGTCAATCCCGGCGGCAAGCCCCTGCGCTACCGGCGCACGCATGAGCGCGACGACACCGATCCCTACGTCTGGGACTATGCCCGTCGGGCAATGCGCAACCTCGTCGAGAGTGCACTGCCGATACGACGGCTCGAAACTCTGTGGCCGCAGTTGCTCGACCCGCAGAACGGTTTTGCCCTCGGGGAGGACAGACTGCGCATCGTCAGCGACACCCAGCGTCTGCTGCCGGCCGCGATCCGGAACGGCGTGCTGGCCGACGTGCTCGAGGCGCTCGCCTGTTCACGCACGCTCAAGGTCGGCTACCGCGACAACGCGGGAAAAGTCACCCAGCCTACGTTGCACCCTCAGGGACTGTTGCAGCGTGGCCCCCGCCTGTATCTGTTCGCACTGAAGAACGACGAGAATGAGCCCCTGCGCATGTATGCACTGCACCGCATGACGCGCTCGGCCGTCAACGAGGAGGCGGCCCGGCTCATGCCGGGCTTCGATCTGCAGACACTGATCGAGAGCGGGCAGGCGGACTTTGCCGGGAACAAGCATTTCGATCTGCGTCTGCGTGCCCGCGGCTATGTGGCCGAGTTGCTGCGCGACTGCCCGCTCGCCGAGGGTCAACGCATCGAAGACGAACCCGACGGCAGCCCGTTCGACGTCGTGGTCCAGGCTACCGTACCGGCAACCGGACAATTGCTGCGCTGGGTGCTGGGTTGCGGCGACAAGGTCGAAGTGCTCGAACCCGCCGCGCTGCGCCAGGTGGTGATCGCACAGACCGCCAAGGCGGCCGCGATCTACCAGGGCACGACGCCGGAGGCGGCCGGCTGACGATCGGCCCGTATGCCCTCCATTGCCCCCCGGCTGCGCACCCGCAGGGCGATGGAGGGGCGGGCAGAGCTGCCCGCGCCGCGTTCAGCCGCCCAGCGCCGGATTGAGCGAGTAGGAGCCGGTGAGCTTCGCCTCGGCGAGCACATGGCCGGCGATCGCCGCGCGCAGCCCGGCGCCGGTGAAGCGCCCTGCGACCGCGCAGTGCGGCACGTCGAGGGCGTACAGGGTGAACACGTAGTGGTGGAGCCGTTCGTCGTTCCACGGCGGGCAGGGGCCGTCGTAGCCGTGGTAGTCGCCTTTCATCGTTTCGTCGGCGGCGAACCAGGGGGTGAAGTCGTTGACGCCCTGGCGCGCGCCGAGGGCCGCGGCCGGGCCGGGCTTGCCGCCGGGCGTGACTTCGTCGGAAAACTGGCCGGCGGCGATTTCGCGCAGCTCGGCCGGGAGGTCGACGAGGAGCCAGTGGTAGAAGTCCACCCGCGCCAGGCTGGCGGGAATGGTCCGCCCTTCCTGATTGACGTCGTCGCCGCGACTGGGAACGTCGGGGTCGTGGCAGATCAGGGCAAAGGACTTCGTGCCCGCGGGCACGTCGGACCACGACAATTGCGGGTTGCGGTTGCCGCCGAGGCATACCCGGCCTTCTGCGGCCGGAATGCAGAAGGCGAATTCGCCCGGAATCGGGGCGCCGTCGGTGAAGCTCCGGCTGGTCAGTTTCATGGCGTTCTCCTCACGGGTTGAAAGCTTCGCGGCCTCATGCGGGAACGGCATCCGCTTGCGCGCGCCATCCCCGGCAGGCCATCCAGGGGCCGCGGCGGCGCGCCGGCTACGGCGCCTCGCACAGGCAGTGCAGGTACAGGTGCTGCGGATCGTTCCAGCGCGCCAGCTCGGCGGCCGATGCCTGCATCTGCCCCAGCAGCAGGGCGAATGCGCCCGGATTCGCGGCGTGGCCGCCGGCGCGGCCGAGATCGATGCCGAACGGCTCGCCCGCACGCATCAGCCGGCGCAGCAGGCGCTGCTCGATGGATTCACCGGCAGCGGGCCAGACCAGCTCGTAGTCCTCCAGCCCGGCGCGCCGGGCAGCGGCGGCAACCGCCGCGGTGAGCCCGCCGAGGTGATCGACGAGCCCCAGCTCGGCCGCCGCGGCGCCGGTCCACACCCGTCCGCGGGCGACCTCGTCGACTTCGGCGACGCCCATGTCGCGCGCCTTCGCCACCGTCTCCAGGAAGCGCCGGTAGCCGTGCTCGATGCCGAGCTGCATCGCCGCGGCGGCGTCGGGGTCGAGCGGGCGGCGCGGGTCGAGCGCGCCGGCGAGCGGCGCGGTGGCCACCCCATCGACCCCGATGCCGAGCCGGCGCAGAGGTTCGGAAAACTCCGGGAACAGGCCGAAGATGCCGATCGAGCCGGTGACCGTGGCCGGCGCCGCCCAGATTTCGTCGGCGCCGGTGGCGATCCAGTAGCCACCGGAAGCGGCCACCGAGCTCATTGAGGCGATCACCGGCTTGCCCGCGCGGCGGGTGAGTTCGAGCTCGCGGCGGATCAGCTCGGAGGCCCAGGCGCTGCCGCCAGGGCTGTCGATGCGCAGCACCACCGCCTTCACCCGTTCGTCCTCGCGCGCGTCGCGGATGAGGCGGGCGAAGGTGTCGCCGGCGACCACGCCGCCGGCTTCCATGCCGTCGACGATGGTGCCCTGGGCGACGATCACTGCGACCCGGGCATCCGCGCCCGCGGCGTTGCGGTCGATGAGGGCGAGGTAGTCGGCGGCGTCGATGCTGCGCGCCTCCCTGCCGCCGGGCGCCGTGCCCACTGCTTCGACCAGGCGCGCGCGCCATTCGTCGCGGGTGCTGAAGCGATCGACCAGGCCGGCGTCGAGCGCCGCCTGTGCCGCGTCTCCGCCGCTGGCAGCGAGCGCGGCGCGCAGGCCGTGCACGTGGGCATCGACCGCCTCGGGGGCGAGCTTGCGCCCGGCGGCGATGTCGTCGCGCATCACCTGCCACAGGCCGCCGAGCAGGTCGCGGGTGGATTCGCGGTCCTCGTCGGACATGTCGCTGCGGGTGAAGGGCTCGGAGAAGGACTTGTACTCGCCGACGCGGAACACATGGACCTTGATCCCGAGGGTATCGAGCGCGCCCTTGAAGTAGGTGCCGTAGCGCGCCAGCCCGCGCAGCAGGACGAAACCGTCGGCCGACAGGTGCACTTCGTCGGCAACCGAAGCGAGGTAGTACTGCGTCTGGGTGAAGCGCTCGCCGCGCGCCAGGACCGGCTTGCCCGAGGCCTTGAAGTCGGCGATCGCGGCGCGCAGTTCGGCGAGCTTGGAGAGTCCGCCGCCGAGCAGCTCGTCGGTCTCGATCACCAGCGCGGCGATGCGCTCGTCGTCGCGCGCGCTGCGCACCGCCTCGAGCAGGTCGGCGAGCGCCACCTGCCCGCCCGGCGCGCCGCCGGCGCGCAACAGCGCCAGCGGCGGCTCCAGCACCGCCTGCTCGACGATCGTCCCCACCGGGCGCAGCACCAGTGCCGAGCCTGGCGCCAGCGCGGGGCCGGGGTGGAAGAAGAGGGCGAGCACGGCGCCGATGGCGAAGATCAGCAGCGCATAGAAGGCGCCCCGCAGCAGCAGGTCGAGCATGCGCACGAAAGTGCGCAGCACGGTGAACAGGAAGCGGAACAGGGCGCGCAGCACGGCGGGCGGTCCTCGGTAGGCGGGTGGGCGGGCGGCCCGCTCAGCCGGCGCGGCGGCGGAACACGAGGTCCCACACGCCGTGGCCGAGGCGCAGGCCGCGGTTTTCGAACTTGGTCAGCGGACGGTGGCCGGGGCGCGGCGCGAACCCCTCCGCGGTATTGGCCAGCGCCGGCTCGGCCGACAGCACCTCGAGCATCCAGTGGGCGTAGTCCTCCCAGTCGGTGGCGCAGTGCAGGTAGCCGCCGGGGGCGAGCTTCTGCGCGACCAGGGCGACGAAGTCGGGCTGGATGATGCGGCGCTTGAAGTGGCGCTTCTTGCGCCACGGGTCGGGGAAGAACACATGCACGCCGGCGAGGGCGCCGTCGGCGATCATGTCGCGCATCACCTCGACCGCGTCGTGCTGGATGATGCGCAGGTTGGCGAGGCCGCCTTCGGCGATCAGCTTGCACAGCGCACCGACGCCGGGAGTGTGCACCTCGATGCCGAGAAAGTCGTGGTCGGGCATCGCCGCGGCGATGCGCGCCGTGGTCTCACCCATGCCGAAGCCGATCTCGAGGATCTTCGGCGCGCGGCGGCCGAACGCTGCGTCGAGGTCGAGCGGCGCGGCGCGGTAGTCGATACCGATCTTCGGCAACATGTCGTCGAGGTAGCGCTGCTGGGCTTCGGACATGCGCCCCTGGCGCAGCACGAAGCTGCGGATGCTGCGGCTGGAAAAGCGGTGCTCGGGACTGTCGCGGCCGATGATCTCGACTCCGGCGACCGCTTGCTGCGCGTCTTGCGTGCCCGTCATGAACCGATCAGCCCCTGCGTCGGCGAGCTCGGGTCGGCCGAGTAGAACTTGCGCGGCATGCGCCCGGCGAGATAGGCGTCGCGCCCGGCTTCGACCGCCTTGCGCATCGCGCCCGCCATCCGCACCGGCTGGCCGGCGGCGGCGATCGCGGTGTTCATCAGCACGCCGTCG
The DNA here is from genome assembly GCF_003030465.1 of Thauera aromatica K172. Classification (GTDB taxonomy): domain Bacteria; phylum Pseudomonadota; class Gammaproteobacteria; order Burkholderiales; family Rhodocyclaceae; genus Thauera; species Thauera aromatica. The sequence continues at coordinate 3,584,500 of NZ_CP028339.1, forward strand.
CAGCCCAGCTCCATCGCGATCGCGGCGTCCGACGCGGTGCCCACGCCGGCATCGACCAGCACCGGGACCTTGGCGTTGTCGATGATCAGGCGCAGGTTCCAGGGGTTGAGGATGCCCATGCCAGAGCCGATCAGCGACGCCAGTGGCATCACCGCGACGCAGCCGATGTCTTCGAGCATTTTCGCCTGAATGGGGTCGTCGGCACAGTACACCATGACCTCGAAGCCGTCCCGAACCAGGGTTTCGGCCGCCTTCAGCGTCTCCGGCATGTTCGGGAACAGGGTCTTCGGGTCGCCCAGCACTTCGAGCTTGACCAGGGCATGGCCATCGAGCAGCTCGCGCGCCAGGCGCAGCGTGCGCACCGCGTCGTCGGCGCTGTAGCAGCCGGCGGTGTTGGGCAGGAGGGTGAATTTTTCCGGCGGCAGGACGTCGAGCAGGTTGGGCTCGTCCGGGTTCTGGCCGATGTTGGTGCGGCGGATCGCCACGGTGACGATCTCCGCGCCGCTGGCGTCGATCGCTTCGCGGGTCTGGGCGAAGTCCTTGTACTTGCCGGTGCCGACCAGCAGGCGCGAGGCGTAGGCCTTGCCGGCGATGACCAGGGAGTCGTTCATGATGTGGGCCTGTGTGGTTCTGGATGAATTTGAAAACGGTCCGGGAGGCGGATCAAAAGCTGCCGGGAAAGCGCCCTCTTCAGGCCGCCGGCGGCGGCCGCGCCGGACTCAGCCGCCACCGACGGCGACGACGACTTCGAGCCGGTCGCCCTCGGCGAGGGTGACTGCACCGTGGCGCGCCTTGGGCACGATCTCACCGTTGCGCTCGACCGCCAGGCGCTTGCCGGCGAGGCCGCGGGCTTCGAGCAGGGCGGAGACGGTGAGATCGGGCGGCAGGGTTTCGGATTCGCCGTTGATGAAAACCTGGATCATGTCGGTGCATGCGATGAAGTGCGGGGGAAAATCTTAACATACCGCGCCGTTTGACTTTTCCCGCACCGGGCGCTAACTTTCCGCCACCTTGCGCCGATTTGATCACCAGCTTGCGGGCGCTCAACAAATACGGCTAAAGCGAGGGCACCCAGTCCGCGTTTGCAGCCGACTGGGTTTTTTGTTTTGCACATGACGAACATGATCCAACCCCGATCGGTCGGCGTGGTGGCGCCGCAGCGGGCCGAGTTTTCGCAGCCGCTGGCGCTGCGCAGCGGCGGCACGCTGGAGCGCTACCATCTCGTCTATGAAACCTACGGCACGCTCAACGCCGCACGCGACAACGCGGTGCTGGTGTGCCACGCCCTGTCGGGTTCGCACCACGTCGCCGGCACCTATGCCGACGCCCCGCACAACGTCGGCTGGTGGGACAACCTGGTCGGCCCGGGCAAGCCGCTCGACACGCGCAAGTTCTTCGTCATCGGCGTGAACAACCTCGGCGGCTGCTACGGCTCGTCCGGCCCCAACCAGCCGAACCCGGCCAGCGGCAAGCCGTGGGGGGCGGACTTTCCCTTCGTCACCGTCGAAGACTGGGTCGAATCGCAGGCGCGCCTCGCCGACCAGCTCGGCATCGAGCGTTTCGCCGCGATCGTCGGCGGCAGCCTCGGCGGCATGCAGGCGCTGTCGTGGGCGCTGCAGTTTCCCGAGCGCGTGCGCAAGGTCGCGGTGATCGCCGCCGCACCCAAGCTCACCGCGCAGAACATCGCCTTCAACGAAGTCGCCCGCCAGGCCATCCTCAGCGACCCCGACTTCCACGGCGGCCACTACTACGAGCACGGCATGGTCCCCGCGCGCGGACTGAAGCTGGCACGCATGGTCGGCCACATCACCTACCTGTCCGACGACTCGATGGCGGAGAAATTCGGCCGCAGCCTGCGCCACGGCCGCAACACCTACAGCTACGACGTCGAGTTCGAGATCGAGTCCTACCTGCGCTACCAGGGCGACAAGTTCGCCGGCTACTTCGACGCCAACACCTATTTGCTGACGACCAAGGCGCTCGACTACTTCGACCCCGCCTTCGACTATGCCGGCAACCTGTCTGCGGCGCTGGCACGCGCGAGCGCGGACTTCCTGGTGGTGTCGTTCACCACCGACTGGCGCTTCTCGCCCGAGCGCTCGCGCGAGATCGTCTATGCGCTGCTGCACAACCGGCGCAACGTCAGCTACGCCGAAGTCGACTGCCCGGCCGGCCACGACTCCTTCCTGCTCGACGAGCCGCACTACCACGCGCTGCTGTCGGCCTGGTTCGACCGCATCGAGGTCTAAATTGATACAACCCCCACGCTCACTGCGTTCGCTGCCCCCCAGGGGGGCGTCAGTACGCTTGAGACGGCTCGGCGCATACTGATATGACCTCCTACCGCTACGACTACGAAGTGATCACGCAATGGATCGAGCCCGGCGAGAAGGTGCTTGATCTGGGCTGCGGCGACGGCGCGCTGCTGCGCCACCTGATGGACGTGCGCCAGGTCCAGGGCTATGGGGTGGAAAACGACCCCGACAAGCTCCTGGCGAGCGTGCGGAACGGCGTCAACGTGATCCAGATGGACCTGGAAAAAGGCCTGGTGGGGCTGGAGGACGGCTTCTTCGACCATGTGATCATGAGTCTGTCGCTGCAGGCCATGCACAATACCCAGGGCATCCTCGCCGAGATGCTGCGGGTGGGCCGCGAAGCGGTGGTGAGCTTTCCCAACTTCGGCTACTGGCGCCACCGCCAGAGCATCATCAACGGCCGCATGCCGGTCTCCGAGAGCCTGCCGCACCAGTGGTACAACACGCCCAACGTGCGCTTCTTCACCATCGCCGACTTCGACGCCCTGTGCGAGCTGAACGCCATCGAGGTGCGCGAGCGCCTGGCCTTCGACGAGGGCAAGCTGGTCCTCGACGAACCCAACTTCCTCGCCAGCGTGGCGGTTTACCGGCTCGGACGCGGCGCCTGAAAGCACGCGGGCGGCGGAAAACCGCCGCCCGCCAGGGCTGAAGCGCGTGGACCAACGAGGGCGGCAACTGGGCGCGCGCCCGGAAACCGGCGGACGGCGCCTTCAGCCGACCACGAAGGACGAGACATCGACGCGCACAAGCGGCCGTTCGAGCGCCGCGGCAGCCACGACGGCATACTTTTTCGCCCATTCGCTGCGCTGCTCGAAGCGCGACTCGCCGCCGTTCTTGGCGACGCTGAGGATCATGTCGAGCATCAGCACCTTGCCCATCGGGTTGGTCGGCGTGCACCCGAGATCTTCGAACTCCTGCGTCAGCCAGACCCGGGCCTGATCCTTGGTCATCGCCGCCACTTCCGCATCCTGCGGCGTGAACCGATATTCGCGCTCACCACCGAAGACCACGGTCACTGAATAGGGCATCTAAAGCTACCTCCTCGAAGCGGGGAATTTCCGCTTGCGCGCATTGTTGGCGCAGATGGCGCCAGACGCAAGCTTGGTATCGGATTGTATCAAGCGGCCGGAAGGCGATGATCTGCGATAATGGCCCGCCCCGCATTGCTACAGATCAATCGCACCTTGCCCTCCCCCGCATCGCCCTCTCCGGCATCGCCCTCCCGGGCCCCCGCCTGGCTTGCCGCCCTGCTCAACCGCCGGATGCTGGTGTGCATCTTCACCGGCTTCGCCTCCGGCCTGCCGCTCTACCTGCTGCTCAACCTGGTGCCGGCGTGGCTGAAGACCGAGGGCCTGTCGCTGAAGGCGATCGGCGCCTTCGCCCTGATCCAGTTTCCCTACACCTGGAAGTTCCTGTGGGCGCCGCTGCTCGACCGCTACGGCATCCTGCCCTGGCTCGGGCGGCGGCGCAGCTGGATGTTCGTCTCCCAGCTCGGCCTGCTCGCCGCGATCGCCTGGCTCGGCCAGGTGTCGCCGGTGGAGCAGCTGACGCTGGTGATCGGCCTCACCGCGGCGATCGCGCTGCTGTCGGCCACCCAGGACATCGCGCTCGACGCCTTCCGCCGCGAGATCCTGCCCGACGATGAGCTCGGCCTGGGCAACGCGATCCACGTCAACGCCTACCGCATCGCCGGGCTGGTGCCGGGCTCACTGTCGCTGATCCTCGCCGACCACCTGCCGTGGACGCAGGTGTTCCTGGTCACCGCCGCCTTCATGCTCCCCGGCCTGGCGATGACCCTGCTGGTGAAGGAGCCGCGCGCCGCCGCCGGCACCCCGCGCACCCTGCGCGACGCGGTGGTCGAACCCTTCCGCGAATTCTTCGGCCGCCACGGCGTGCGCTCGGCCTTGCTCGTGCTCGCCTTCCTGTTCTTCTACAAGCTCGGCGACTCGCTGTGCACCGCGCTCGCCACCCCCTTCTACCTCGACATGGGCTACAGCAAGACCGAAATCGGCGTCATCGCCAAGAACGCCGGGCTGTGGCCGATGGTGATCGGCGGCATCCTCGGCGGCATCTGGATGCTCAAGCTCGGCATCAACCGCGCGCTGTGGATCTTCGGCGTGGTCCAGTTCGTCACCATCCTCGGCTTCGTGTGGATGGCCTGGCTGGGCCCGGGCGACTCCACCCCGGCGCGGCTGGTGGTGCTCGCCACCGTGATCGCCGGCGAAGCGGTCGGCGCCGGGCTAGGGACCACCGCCTTCGTCGCCTTCATGGCGCGCGCCACCCACCCGGCGTACACCGCGACCCAGCTCGCGCTGTTTACCAGCCTGATGGCGGTGCCGCGCACCTTCATCAACGCCACCGCCGGCTGGCTGGTCGAAGCGCTGGGGTGGACCCACTTCTTCTGGCTGTGCTTCCTCCTCGCCGTGCCCGGCATGGTACTGCTGCTCAAAGTGGCGCCGTGGAACGGTGACCGCGCCGCCACCCCCGCCGCCACCGGAGCCTGAGCGCCCGCCGGCCGCCCTCCTTTTGCGCACCTGCACGTCCCCGCGCGCCCTTCCATTCGCCGATGCCCGCCCCCTCCCATTCGCCGATGCCCGTCCCCGAACCTGCGCCGACCATGACCGCTCCCACCCTCATCACCGCCGCCCGCACCCTGTCCGCAGCCGTCGACGCGATGCGCTTCGGCGCTCCGGTGACCCACGTCTACAACCCGCTCGACTACGCCTGGGCGATCCACCACCGCTATCTCGAGCGCTTCGGCGAAGGGCGCAAGCGCGTCATCTTCGTCGGCATGAACCCCGGCCCCTTCGGCATGGCGCAGATCGGCGTGCCGTTCGGCGAGATCGCCAGCGCGCGCGACTGGCTGGGCCTGGAAGGGGCTGTCGGCCAGCCCGCGCAGCCCAACCCCAAGCGCCCGGTGGAAGGCTTCGCGTGCCCCCGCTCGGAAGTCAGCGGCCAGCGCCTGTGGGGCCTGTTCCGCACCCGCTTCGGCACCCCGGGCGCCTTCTTCGCCGCACACTTCGTCGCCAACTACTGCCCCCTCGCGTTCTTCGAGGGCGGCCGCAACCTCACTCCCGACAAGCTCGCCACCGCCGAACAGCGCCCGCTGCTGGCGGCCTGCGACGCCCACCTGCGCACCCTGGTCGCCACCCTCCGGCCGGAATGGGTGATCGGCATCGGCAACTGGGCGGAAAAGCGCGCCACCGAGGCGCTCGCCGACCTGCCCGGCCTGCGCTTCGGCCGCATCCTGCATCCGAGCCCGGCCAGCCCCGCGGCCAACCGCGGCTGGGCCGAGGCAGCGACGCGGCAGCTCGTCGAACTGGGCGTATGGCAGGACTGAGCCCGACCCGCTTCAGCCCAGCGCCCGCCCCTCACCGGCCTCCTCGTAGGTGCGGCCGTCGCGGATGTGGTAGAGGCGGCGGAAGGTGGGAATGATCTTCTCGTCGTGGGTGACGACGATGATCGCGGTGTCGTACTCCTGCGCCATGCGGTCGAGGATGCGGATGACGCCCAGCGCCCGTTCGCTGTCGAGCGGCGCGGTCGGTTCGTCGGCGAGGATCACCGGCGGGCGGCTGACCAGGGCGCGCGCGATCGCCACCCGCTGCTGTTCGCCGCCGGAGAGCTGGGAAGGCATCGCCCGCGCGCGGTGGCCGACGTCGAGCGCCTCGAGCAGTTCGCGGGCGCGCTTTCTCGCTTCCGCGTTCGGCCGCCCGGCGAGCATCGGCAGCAGGGCGACGTTGTCGGTGACGTCGAGGAACGGGATCAGGTAGGGCGCCTGGAACACGAAGCCGATCCGGTCGCGGCGCAGCGCGCGCAGGTCGCGGATCTTCCAGCCCTCGTCGTAGATCGCCTCCCCGCCCAGGGTCATGCGCCCGGCGCTGGGTTCGATCACCGCCCCCAGGCATTTGAGCAGCGTGCTCTTGCCCGAGCCGGAAGGGCCGATCAGGCCGACCACTTCGCCGGGCGCCACCACCATGTCCACGCCCTTGAGCGCCTCGACCGCGGTGTCGCCGCTGCCATAGCGCTTGCGCAGGCCTTCGATGCGGATGCCTTCCATGTCAGCATGCCCCGCGCCAGGCGGAGCGAAACCCCTTGGGGGCGGAGAGCAACGAAAGCAGCGAACTCAGTGCACCCATTTTTTGAACCTGCCCCCTTTTTCAATTGTTCGAGCGCAGTCGCCTGAACATCGCCGAGCGCGAGGCGCTCCTGGATATCTTCCTGGCCCGATGCGAGTGGGTACGGATCTATTACGCCTGGCGACCCAATCTGCGTGACGAGGGCGATAATCACCTCGTTGAATTGGCTGTCGCTGGCAGCGCGGACATGATCGTAACGCGCAATCTGAAGGACTTTCGCCAGATGGAGCTGAATTTCCCGCACTTGCGTATCTGTTCACCCGAGACCTTTGTGGAGGAACTGCAATCATGACGGCACTGACTGTGCGCCTGCCTGACGACAAGTATCGGCGGCTCAAGGCGCTCGCCCAGGCGAGGGGCATGAGCGTCAATCGACTGGTCGATGAGATGGCCACCCTGATGCTGGCTGAATTCGATACGGAAACCCGTTTTGTCATGCGTGCCCAGCGCGGCCGGGGGCGCGAAGCGGAAGGACTGGCGCTGCTGGAGAAGGCGTCTTCCCCGCCGCTGCCGTAGCGCTTGCGCAGGCCTTCGATGCGGATGCCTTCGCAGTATGCGCCGAGCCGCCTCAAGCGCACTGACGCCCCCTCGGGGGGGTGAGGCAGGGATTTCGCGGCGTACCGCGCCGTGCCTGCCGAACGGGTCGGCTGTGTAAAGCCGACCCTCCGCGAACGCAGTGAGCGTGGGGGTTGTTTCAATTCAGCCACCGATCGCCTCCGCCGGATCGACCTTCAGCGCGGCGCGGATCGCGAGCACGCTGGCGAGCACGCAGATCGCCACCACCGCGAGCAGGCCGCGCACCGCGTCGCCGGTCTCGAGCAGCACGTATTTGGGGAAGATCGGCGCCCAGAAGGTCGCCGCCACCTTGCCCACGGCGAAACCGATCAGGCCGAGGCCGACCGCCTGCTGCAGGATCATCGCCGCGATCGTGCGGTTGCGCGTGCCGATCAGCTTGAGCACCGCGATCTCGCGGATCTTGCCCAGGGTCAGGGTGTAGATGATGAAGGCGACAATCGCCGCGCTGACCACGGCGAGGATGACCAGGAACATCGCGATCTGGCGCGCCGAGGTGGCGATCAGCCGGGACACCAGGATTTCCTCCATCTGCGTTCGGGTGTAGGCGGTGAGCCGTAGCCAGCGCCGGATCGGCTCGGCCACCTGGTCGGCGTCGTAGCCGGGGGCGAGCTGCACCAGCACCGCGTTCACATACGGGTTGGTGCTCTGCGTGGCGAGCACCGCATCGAGCACACCGGGCTGGCCGGGGCGGTTCAACGCCGGATTCTGTGCGGTGCGCGCGCGCTGGCGGACGATGGCGTCGTTGTCCTTGAGGAACTGCGCCTCCTGCGCATCCTTCAGCGGAATGAAGACCATCGGGTCGCCGCCCGAGGACACCATCCGCCGGGTCAGCCCGACCACGGTGTATTCGTTGCGGCGGATGCGGATGCGCTCGCCGAGGGCGAAGCCGGTGGCGATGTCGGCGACCGCCTCGTAATGGCCGCGGCTCAGGTGGCGGCCGGCGAGCAGATGCACCGGCTGCCCGGGATGGCCGGGGCCGTCGGGGGTGACGCCGACCACCATCGCGCGCACATCGCGCGCCACCGCGCCGGCCTGGCGCACCTGCATGGTCAGGTAGGTGACGTTGGCCGCGCGCGCCACCCCTTCGATACCGGCGATACTGCGCCAGGTGTCGTCGTACACGCTGGACGACTCCGCGTACGGCCCCAGGGTGTCCTGCTGCACCACCCACAGGTCGGCGCCGCTGTTGTCGAGCAGCACCTTGGCGTCGTCCACCATGCCGCGATAGACCCCGGCCATGGTCAGGGTGACCCCGATCAGCAGCCCGAGGCCGAGCCCGGTGAACACGAACTTGCCCCAGGCGTGGAGGATGTCGCGCCCGGCCAGGCTGATCATGACGCCGCGCCGACCAGGCGGTCGACGACCTCGATGCGGCTGCCGGCGGCGAGCGCCTTCTGGCTGTAGACCACCACGCGCTCGCCGCCGTGCAGGCCCTCGAGCACCTGCACGCGGCCGTCGAGGTCGGCCGTGCCCAGGCGCAGCGGCGCAAAGCGCAGCGCGCCGTCGTCTTCCACCACCCAGGCGCCGAGGCGGCCGCCGAGGCGGTGCACGCTGGCGCTGGCCAGCACCGGCCGCGCCGGCAGGGCCGGCAGCTCGACGGTGACTTCGGCCAGCTCGCCGAGCGGCGGCAGGGGGGCGGGGAGGGCGGCGAAGTCGATCTTCGCCAGCACTTCCTCGGTGACCGCATCGGCCAGCGGCTCGATCCGCGCCACCCGTCCGGCGAGCGCGCTGCCGGCCGCCGAGCGGAGCACGATCTGCGCCGGCAGCGCGGCCTGCAGCCCGCTCGCACGCTGCTGATCGAAGCGCGCATGGATCCACACGCTGGCCGGCTCGACGATCTCGACCACCGCCTGGCCGGCGACCACGGTGGTGCCGGGGTCGGCGTCGCGGCGCGTGACCAGGCCATCGACCGGCGCGATCAGGCGCAGGTTGGCGCGCTGCAGGCGCAGCGCATCACGCTCCGCGCGCAGGCGGATGAATTCCTGGCGCGCCGCCTCCAGACCGGCGCGCGCCGCCTGCAGCGCGGCGGCGGTGGCCTGGGCGTCCTGCTGCTTCGCGGCCGCGGCCTCGGTGCTGACGCTGTGGGTTTCGAGCAGGCGCGCGTAGCGCTGCGCCTGCGCCGCAGCGAAACGCTGGCGCGCTTCGGCCTCGCGGATCTGCGCCTCGGCGCTCGACACGTTCGCTTCGGCGCGCCGCCGCGCCGCCTCCTGCGCCGCCAGACGCTCGTCGAGATCGACCGGGTCGATCTCGCCCACCACCTGCCCGGCATGGACCCGCTCGCCCGGCTGCACCGCCACGTTCAGCACCCGCCCGGCGAAGGTCGGACCGATGCGGTGGCTGTAGCGCGCCTCCACGGTGCCGATGCCGTACAGCGCCGGCGTCAGCGCCTGCGCCTCGACCGTCGCCACCGTCACCTGCACGCGCGCCAGCGGCCCCGCGCGCAGGGCGACGAAGACCAGCAGGCCGGCCAGGAGCAGCACCACCGCGGCCAGCGCCAGGCGGCGGCCGTTGGCGGAAAGCCATCGCTTCATGCCTGCCTCCGGATGCCGCGCAGGTAGATGCCGAGCACCGCCGGCGCCTCGCTGCGGAGGCGGCCGACGTCGCCGGCGAGCAGGGACTGCACCACCAGCCCCTGGACGGTGCCGACGAACAAGGTGGCCGCGGCGGCGAGATCGAGCGCGGAGTCGATCTCGCCCGCCGTCCGGCCGGCCTCGAGCAAGGCCCGCACGCGCTCGCCGTAGCGCCGCAGCAGGGTTTGCGCCATGCGCTTGGGGGCGGTGAGCTCGGCGCGCTGCAGCTCGCCGAACATCATCCGCGGCACCCCGGGGTGATCGGCGATGAAATCGATGTGGGTCATGAACATCGCCTCGAGCGCCGCGAGCGGGCTGGCTTCGGCCTGCACCGCACGCTCGATGCGCGCCATCAGACGCTCGGCGACCCATTCCATCACCGCGCCCCACAGCGCCTCCTTGGTCGGGAAGTGGCGGAACAGCGCACCGTGGCTGAGCTGCATGCGCTCGGCGATGGTGGCGGTGGTGATCTCGCTCGGATTCTGCTCTCCGGCCAGCGCCACCACGGTTTCGACAGTGACGGCGCGGCGCTCGTCGGCGGGAAGGTGTCGGGAGCTCATAGGAGGATTCGACCATCTGGACTCAGGGAGTAAGTATTTACTCACTTTTATCCGATGGAAGCAAGCACCGCCGCCCGGCAAACGTGCAATCGGTGCGCATCGCAGCCCCTTGTTCACATCCGCCATGCCCGGCAAGAGATACAAACGGGACGGGGCGGCGGATAGCGGCGGATAGCGGCGGATAGCGGCGGATAGCGCGGGTAACGATTACGCACACTCGCTATCGCCAAGCGTGTAGAACGTCCACCGCTTCTCTCCCTGCTTCACCAGTCGGCCATCCGCCGTCAGCCGCTTCAACAATTTCTGCGCCTGATCCCCGCTCAAGCGGCACAACTCCATGGCCTCGCTGCGCTGGATGCGTCCGTGATGCCGAACATGGCCCAGTACCAGTTGCTCATGCTGCAGGCTGCTGAAACCCGCTTGCCGCGTGTACGCCACCTGTTCACCCTTGGCCCGATACATATCCGCCGACAAGGTATAGCTGCGGCTACGCACATTCCCATGCGCCTCTACCAGACCCGCCTCGACCAAACGCTCCAGCGTGCGCCTGGCGCGCACCGCGTCACGCTGGATGTGGGATGCCAGCCCTTCGGCACTCAACCGCTTGTGCTCGCGCAAGGCGGCCAGCGCGATCAGGCTGTCGATCGGCAGCGGCGCGCCGCCCTGGCGGCCTTCCTGTTCCACCACCAGTTTTAGAAAAACTTCGTCCGCCGACGCCGTGTCCAGTTGCAGGACGACGCTGTTGCTGTCGGTGCGGCTGTAGTCCGGCTCGGGGCGGCCAAAGCGCAGCATGCCACGGTAGATCGTATCCACACCTCGGCCCGAACGCTCGACGATGCCGACCCGCTTCATCGCATCGGCCAGCGTGCGGTTGCGCGGACGTGGCTCGGTGATCAGCAGGTTGTCCAGGGTCACGCCCTCCACCAGGCCGCCGGGGTTGCTGATGGTCAGGCCGTCATCGTCCAGTCGCACATGCACCGCGCTCAGGCGGTGGTAATCACGATGCACCAGCGCATTGGCAACGGCCTCGCGAAATGCCCCCATGTCCACCTTGGGCACCGGGACGCGGAACAGCCCCACCTGAATCTCGCGCTCGGGGTTGTAGGGGCGGAAATTGGTCTCCAGCCAATCCAGCGCCTTCAACAGTGGGAAGCGGCGGAACTCGTTGAACGCCACGGCCTCGCGCGCCAGTACCTGAAAGGCGAATTCATGCGTGGGTACCTTGTCACGCAAGGCGGTTTCGCGGCCGATGAGCAGCAGCCCGGTCAGCGTCGGCACGCGCTGGCCGGCCTCGTCGCGGGTGGTGAAGCCCAGCGCGCCGTCCATGGCTTCGTCATCCAGTTCCAGCAGCACGCGGTCGCCGCCATATTGCCGCACGGTCTGGCGCAGACGCTCGCGCTCCAGCGGGTCGAAGTCGGCCAACGTGGCGCCGGCCACCGCTTGCGCCGAAACATCCACCAGACCAAACCGGCTTGCCCGGCTGCTGCGTTCGTGCGGCAGCAGCGCCACGCATTCCGGTGTGCCGTCCTGCTTGATGCGGCGGCGCAGGTACACGCCCGCCGTGGTTGCCACCTCGCCGGAGGATTTGGGGACGGTGATGCGCGCCACGCGTACGCCGGCAAGCTCTACCGGTTCGACGCGAACGGCCAGCGACGGCGAGGTCCGCGCTGCAACCAACCCCGGCAAGCCGAACAAGTTCTGATGCGCCTGGTGCAGGCCGGTGGGCGTACCGTCGTCCTCCACGCCCAGCCACAGCTCACCGCCGTCGGTATTGGCCATGCACACCAGCGACTCGACCAGCTCATCGTCGGGCAGGCGCTTGCGGTCGCTCTTGAACTCGACGGTCAAGGTTTCCGCGAGTGGCAGCGTAGGTGCAGCTTGCGCTTCGTCGCTCATGCCTTCCTCCATGTGGCGTTCTTCGCTGGCTTCTTGCCGACAGGATGGCTTTCCGCCTGGACCCCGCTGTGCGGCGACGAACGACGCAGGGCCATGGGACACCACGCTGTGCATGACCGTGCGTAAGGCCTGGCAGCGGAGCGCGATCCGGCCGGCCGGGATGTGCCGACTGGGCAAAAGTCAGCGGGGAGTCTAACCGGTCGATGCCCTTCGAAACAGCCGTTTCCGCCCCCGGTCAACGCCCCCGCGACACCCCCAGACAAGCCCCGTTCGGCGCACACGGCACCGTCATCTCGCGGATCGCGGCAGCCGGACGGTGAACTCGAGACCGCCCAGCGGGCTGTCGCCCAGTTCGATGCTGCCGCCATGGAGCTCGGCGATCCGGGCGACGATGGACAGCCCCAGCCCCGCGCCCTGCCCCGGGCCGTGGCGGAAGAAGCGCTCGAACACCTGGGCCCGCATTTCGGGGACAACGCCGGGGCCGCTGTCGTGCACGCTCAGCGCCACGGCGTCGGCGCACGGGCGCAGCTCAACCCGCACCAGGCCCCCTTCCGGGCTGTGCTGGAGCGCATTGGCGACCAGGTTCTGGAGCAGGATTTCGAGGCTCGGGGCGTCGGCGGGGACGCTGAAATCGCCGCCTTCGGCGCACTCGAAGCTCAGTTCCTGGCCATGTTCGAGCGCCAGCGGGATGATCCCGGCGAGCGCACCGCGGACGAAGGTGGCGAGCTCGAGCGGGGCCATCCCCGCCTTCGCCGCGCCGGGTTCGAGGCGGGCGAGGGTCAGCAGCTGGGTCACCACCCGCGTGGCGCGCTCGACGCCGCCGACCAGCTGCTTCAAGGCCTCCTCGCGATCGCCGGGGTCGGGCGCCTGGAGCGCGTTCTGGGCATGGATGCGCAGCACCGCCAGCGGCGTGCGCAGCTCGTGCGCGGCATCGGCGAGGAAGCGCTTCTCGCGTTCGAGCAGCGCGGTGAGCTGGCCGAGCAGGCGGTTCAGCGACGCCACCACCGGCTCCAGCTCCTGCGGCAGAGGGGCGAGCACCAAGGGCGACAGGTTGCCGGGGTCACGCGCCTTCAGCAGGCGCACCATCCGCGCCAGCGGGCGCAGCCCCCAGCCCACCGCCAGCCACACCAGCACCGCGAGCAGCGGCAGGCCGATCAGGTCCGGGAGCAGGCTGCGCAGCGCGATCTTGGCCGCCAGTTCGCCACGCACGTCCTCGCGCTCGCCGACCAGCACCCACTGCCGGTCGCGTACATCGTGGAGCATGAACAGCCGCCAGCGGTGCCCGTCCACGCGCACCTCGTGGTAGCCGGCGAGCGCTTCGGGAAGGGGGGCGGCAGCCCGGTCCGCGGTCGCGGCATCGGCCGCGGCCGGCGGCCGACGTTGCACGAGCGCGTCGAGCGCATCGAGCGCCGCGGCCGGCGCGCTCGCCGACTGCAGCAGGGCCTGGCCGTGCTCATCGTAGATGACGAAGCCGAGCTTGCTCTCGTATTCGTGCCCCACCGCTCCAGCCGGTACATCGCCCTGGCCCGCCACCCCGTTCTGCGCCATCGCTTCGTCCAGCGCCGTCTGCATCGCCTGCCGCATCGACGCCGGCAACTCGCCGCCGACCATGCCGGCGAGCAGGCGCGCGGTCTGCACCAGGCCGGCGTCGAACACTTCCTCGACTTCATGGCGGGCATCGCGGTAGCTCTTGTAGGAAATCAACGTCAGCGTCAGGCTGAGCAGGCCGAGCACGAGCAGCAGGGTACGGCTGCGGATCGAGCGCATCAGGCCTTGTCCACCAGATAGCCGACGCCGCGCACGGTACGGATCAGCTCCGGGAAGAGCTTCCTGCGCAGATGGTGGATGTGCACTTCGAGCGCGTTGCTTTCCGCTTCTTCATCCCAGCCATAGAGCACCTGCTGCAGGCGGTCGCGGGTCAGCACGCGGCCGGGCTGGGCGAGCAGTTCATGCAGCAGCAGGAACTCCTTGCGCTGCAGCGCCACCGCCTGGCCGCGGTAGCTGACCTGCTGGTTGACCGGGTCGAGGTGGATGCCGCGGTATTCGAGCACGGGCTGCGGGCGATTGAAGCTGCGCCGCAGCAGGGCACGCAGCCGCGCCTTCAGCTCATCGACATCGAACGGCTTGACCAGGTAGTCGTCCGCCCCCGCATCCAGCCCGGCGATGCGGTCGGCGGTGGCGTCGCGCGCGGTCAGCACCAGCACCGGCACCGGGTTGGCCGCAGCGCGCAGGCGGCGCAGCACTTCCAGCCCGTCCACGCGGGGCAGGCCGAGGTCGAGAATGGCGAGATCGAAACTTTCGTGGCGCAGCGCGTGGAGGGCGCTGTCGCCGTCCTGCACCCAGTCCACGGTGTAGGCTTCGGGCTTGAGCGCCACCCGAATCCCCTGCCCGAGGGCGGCGTCATCTTCGACCAGCAATATCCGCATCTTCCTTCCTGTCCGCTTGCCGCATCCGGCCACTTTATTCCCGTTCGCGCCGCGACGGGCGGGACACGTGCATCCAGCACTCCCGCTCACCCCACCCTTCCCGCCAGCCCCGCAGCGCCTCCTTCACTCCATGTTCTCTTTCACCTCAGCGAGCAGGCGACGGATTTCGGCGCGGCGGCCGGCATCGGCACTGGCGCGGTCGGGACGATCAGGCGCGGCGAGCGCCTTTTCGAGGGCGGCGCGCGCTTCAGGGTAGCGCTTCTGCCGGCGCAGGAAGTCGCCGTAGAAGTAATTGGGGTCGATCCCGTCCGGGTTGAGGGCGAGCGCCTTCTTCAGCAGGAGCTCGGCCTGCGCATCGTCGCCGAAACCCAGCGGCCAGCCCGGAACCTGATAGTAGAGGCTGCCCAGGCTGGTGTAGGCGGAGCCATCGAGCGCTGCGGGGTCGAGCGCGAGCGCCTGCTCGAGCTCGGCTTTGGCCTGCTTGACCAGATCGAGCGCACCGAGCCCGCCCTTGGCGCCGGCCCAGGTGCTGAGGATGATGCCGCGCCAGATGTGCAGCTCGGCAGCCTTCGGTTCATCGGCGAGCGCCTTCCCGGCCTCCCCGGCGAGTGCGGCGAAGGCGGTCTCACGCTGCTTTTCCGGCAGCTGGTAGTGGATTTCGGCCCAGCGTTCCTGCAGCTGGTGGAGCCTGGCCTGGCCGGCTTCGCCGAGGGCAAAGGCGGGCAGGCTGGCGCAGGCGAACAGGAGCGGGAACAGGCGGTAGAGGGGTTTCATCGGTTTTTCCTTCAGAGCGGAGGCGGGGTGGAACGGGAGTGCGCACCGGCGGGACGGGCAAAATGCTTGACCACCGCCAGCTGGCGACGCAGCGCGCGATCGACGATGCGCGGCAGCACGGTGTTGAGACGGACGAAGAATTTTTCCGGCCAGCCCAGATAGAGCTCTTCGCGCTCGCGGCGGATCGCCTCGACGATGCGCGCGGCGACCGCGTCCGGATCGTCCATCGCGACCCCGAGCTGCGTGTTCATCGCCACCACGGGCGCGGCGTTCATCGCCGTGCGGGTCGCGCGCGGGGCGACGTAGAGCACCTTCACCCGACTGTCGGCCAGTTCGCGGCGCAGCGCTTCGGAGAAGCCGCGCACGGCGAACTTGCTCGCGCAATAGGCGGCGAAGCCCGGATAGCCGATCGAGCCGAAGGTGGAGCCGAGGTTGACCAGCACCGCACGCGGCGCCTGGCGCAA
Organism: Thauera aromatica K172; assembly: GCF_003030465.1. GTDB lineage: Bacteria > Pseudomonadota > Gammaproteobacteria > Burkholderiales > Rhodocyclaceae > Thauera > Thauera aromatica. Next base: position 3,600,217 of record NZ_CP028339.1, read on the forward strand.
CACCGGCAGCAGACGCTGGGTGAGCTGCACGGTGGCGGTGACGTTGAGTCCGATCAGGTGGGCGATCGCCTCTTCGTCCTGGCTTTCCAGCAAGCCGAAGCGGTTGATCCCGGCGGCATTGATCAGGCAGTTCAGGCCATCGCAGCGGCGCGCGGCGGCCAGCACCGCGTCACGCCCGGCGCGCTCGCACAGATCGGCGCGGACGCAATCGACCTGGCCGGGGTAGCGCTGCGCGAGCGCGGCAAAGGCCTCGGTCTCACGCCCGACCAGCAGCACCCGGGCGCCGCCAGCGCACAGCTGCTCGGCCAGCGCCTGGCCGATCCCTCCGCTCGCTCCGGTGAGCAGGGCACGACATTCGGAAAGTCGCATCACGGCCTCCTCAGGCGGACTGCGCCAGGGTGCGGAACAGGTCCGCGTACAGGCGGTAGACCACTTTCGCGGTATGGACCACCGCGGCCTGGTCGTCGGCGCAGTCAAGGCGGTTCATCAGCCGCTCGAAGAAGCGGATGTGTTCCTGGTCCAGGCTGCCGTGGGAGTTCAGGTAGGTGAATGCCTGGGCGGGCAGCTGCAGGCTGCGCTGCAGCGTGCCCGCGGCCCGGGTCGCGAGCGCGATGCTGGTGCCTTCGAGGACGTTGACCATGCCGAAGAAGCTCACCGGGTTGTGGCGCGCGATGCGGTCGTAGACGTAGGCGACCATCAGCTCGGTGGCCAGCGCCGGCTGGCCGTGGCGCACGGCGTCGGCATCGGCGCCGCAGGCGGCGATGTCGGCGAGGATCCATTCCTGGTGGCCGGTCTCCTCGCCGATGTATTCGGCGACCGCTTCGCGCAGCCACTCCAGGCGCTCAGGCAGGCGCGCGCCGCAGGCCATCAGCAGGGGCACGGTATGCTTGACGTGGTGGTAGGCCTCGGTCAGGAAGGCGACATAGCGGTCGCGGCCGACCGTGCCGGCAAGCGCCTGGCGGATGATCGGCGCATCAAACAGGTATTCGCGCTCGGCGGCGGTCTGTCGTTGCAGCTGGTCAAAGAAGTTCATGCACGGACCTCATCGGCAGGGACGGACAGGAGGGCGGCGATCGCCGCCCGGTAGTGTTGCAGCAGCGCATCACGGCGCAGGCGGCCGTTGGCGGTGGCGAGCCCGTTGGCGGCGCCGAACGGAGCGGCGGCGCGCAGCCAGCGGTGTGCGCGGGCGTAGTCGGGGAGGGCGGCATTGGCCGCACGGACGGCCGCCTCGAGTTCGGCGTCGGTGCAGTCGGCGGAGCGGGGGACGAGGACGGCGACGTTCTGCGCAAGGGCCTCGCCATGAACCCAGGCCTGGGCGATCGCAGGCTGCTGGGCGAGCTCGGCCTCGACCCACTCCGGGTTGACGTTGCGCCCGAAGGCGGTGATGAACTGGTGCTTCTTGCGCCCGTGGACGACCAGGAAACCGTCCTCGAAGTGGCCCAGATCACCGGTCGCCTGCCACCCGCCGCTCGCCTGGCTCTCGCCGCCAGCCTGGCACTCGCCGGCGCCTGGCGCTTCGCCCAGGTAGCCGAGCATGCGCGCCCCGCGCACCAGGATTTCGCCATCTTCGCCGAGACGCAGCCGGACATGCGGCAGGGGCAGGCCGACGGAGCCGATACGCCGCCCCTGGGGCGTATTCAGGCACACCACCGAAGCGCATTCGGACAGGCCGTAGCCCTCGAACACCGGCAACCCCAGGGCCTCGGCGCGGCGCAACAGCTGCGGTGCCACCCGGCCGCCGCCGACGGCGATGAAGCGCAGGCTGTCGGGCAGCGCCGAGCCGCGCTCGGCCGCACCCACCAGGACCTGCAGCAGCTGGGGGAGCAGGATCAGGCTGTGCGGGCAGGTCGCGGTGAGGCTGCCGAGCAGGCGCGCCGGATCGAGCCCGCTGGCGCCGTGGATGCCGATTTCGGCGAGGGGCGCAAGCACCACGCAGGCACCGGCCAGGAGCGGCGCGTAGACGCCGGCGATGTTCTCCAGCAGGGTCGCCAGCGGCAACACGCACAGATGGCGCTGCACCCCGCACGCCTGGGCGAGCCCGCTCACGCTGTGCGCCACCGCGAGCTGCGCCTCGCCGTCCAGGCACACGCCCTTGGGCTGGCCGGTGGTGCCGGACGTGTAGGTGATCTTGACCGTGCCGCGCGGCACCTCCACCGCCGCGGGCGGGCGACGCTGGAAGATTCCCGCCTGCCGTTCGCCGAAGCCGGCGTCGGCGAGCCACGCCGGCAGCGGGCCGATCCAGGTGTCGATGCCCGCGCTGTCGATGACGTGGCGCTGCTGGGCGGGAGAAAAGAAGCCCGGCACGGGCACGCAGATCCGCCCGCCGAACAGCAGCGCCAGCTCCCACAGCACCCAGTCGATGCCGTTATCCAGGCTCAGGGCGACCCGCGCGGCGCCCAGCCCGGCGAGTTCGGCGCTGCGCTGGGCGACGGCTTCGTCGACGCCGGCGTAGCTCAGCGTGTGCGCGCCGCACTGCAGCGCCGGGCGCTCACCGTAAGCGGCGATCGCCCGCCGCAGGGCGTCAACAGCCGGCGACATGCGTCCCCTCTGCCCCGCAAGGCAGGGACCGGCGGCCCGGCGCCAGGACGACGTCGGCGCGCAGCGGGTGCGCCGCCCCGTGCGCGATCTCGCCAGCCATCACCTGCGGGCAGCGCTCGTAGTAGCTGCCCCATTCGCGCGCCTCCTCTCCCATGCAGACAGGATCGGCCGGACCCAGCGTCCGCAGTGCCAGGCCGAGGCGCTGAAAGCTGTTGCGCAGCGCCGGCGTCGCGGTGAATACCACCCAGCGAAAACCCTGCGCCGCCAGCATCCCGCTCAGGGCGAGGATCAGCAGCCGGGCTGCGCCCGCCCCGCGGGCCGCGAGGTTGCCGACTTCGACGATGTCGCGGCGGGCCGCGGCGACGCCGCATCGATCGAGGAGGACCTGCTCGATCGGCCGCTCGAGGTAGCGCTCGAGGAACAGCGCTCCGGCGTCGGCGGCACGCGTGCCGAGCGCACCGTACAGGCGGCCGTCGTCACTCTCGAGCCCGTACAGGCAGGGCATGAAGTGGCGCACCCGGGCATCATAGTGCTCGGCAAAACGGGCGCGGATGAAGGCTTCGACCGCGCTGCGCTGCGCGTCGCTGCGCACCGGAAGCAAGGCCAGACGGCGTGGCAGGGCAGCGCCGTCGTGCGGCAGCGGCGCCGGCAGCGCAGGCAGTGCGGGATAGGAGTGCGGCCATTCCATGAGCGATCTCGGCAAGGGAACCGGGGCCGATCCTGAGGGCCGAGGATTAAGCCGAGCTTAAGCGCTGCGGGCCGGGGTGCCCGCCCCGCAGCGGCCGATATGACCCGCACGCTGCCCCGCACTTCCTTTGCCGCGCCCGCCCCGGAGGCAGGCGGAACCGCTTAAGACGAGCTTAATGTTGCCGGCGAACACTGCGCCGCCATGAATACCGCCCGGCGACCGACCTCGCACACACCGGTTGTCGCCCCGTCCGACCTCCCCGGAGCCCATCACTACCGATGAACATGCCCCCCTTCCATCCCGGCGAACAGGCCGCCCAGCAGCGCTGGAACACCGCCTCCTGGTGGGACGAGGCCCGCCGCACGCGCCTGCTGTGGGACCACATCCCGGGCGCGTTCCACGCCCGCCTGGAAAGCGCGCCGTTCTTCTTCCTCGCCACCAGCGCCCCCGACGGGCGCTGCGACTGCTCGTTCAAGGGCGGCGGACCGGGCGTGGTGCGCATCCTCGACGACAAACGCTTCGTCTTCCCCGATTTCGACGGCAATGGCGCCTTCATGAGCCTCGGCAACCTCCTCGCCAATCCCCATGTCGGCTGCCTGTTCATCGACTTCGATGACGGCGCCCGCCTGCGCGTCAACGGCAAGGCCCGCATCGTCGACGCCGGCGAAATGCTCGCCCTCTTCCCGGGCCACGCCCGGGTGGTGGAGGTGAGCGTCGAGCAGGTCGTGCCCAACTGCCCCAACCACATTCCCCGCCTGGTGCCCGCGTCATGAAACCGCCCCCTCTCGAGCGACCGCCCCCGAGCGGGCGCTACCGCATCGCCGTCAATGCCGAATGGACGAGCAAGTGCAACGCGCTGTGCCCGATGTGCCCGCGCGAGCTGATCGAGCACCCGCAGCGGATGAGCCGGCAGACCTGGCAGCAGACGCTCGCCCGCCTGACGCCGGAGCAGGTGTTCCGCACCGTCATCGCCGGCTACGGCGAGGCGACCACGCACCGGCACTTCTTCGACTTCGTCGACGACCTCCGTGGCCACCCGGTGCGCTTCGACATGGTCAGCAACGGCCACCTGCTCGACGCCGACAAGCTGCGCCACCTCGACGGCGCCATCGATCTGCTGATGGTGTCCTTTTCCAGCATCGACCCCGCTGTCTATCGCCGCGTTCACGTCAACCTCGACCACGCCCGCGTGATGGCCAACATCCAGGCCGCGCAGAAGCTGCTGCGCCACACCCGGCTCGCGATCAGCCTCACCCCGCTGCCCGAATGCCTGCCCTCGCTGCCGGCCACCATCGACTGGCTGCGCGCCCAGGGCGTCGCCACGCTGACGATGTCGCCGACGCTGTACAACCGCGGCGGCGGCCTGCACGCCGAAGCGCCGGCCGCTGGGACGGAAACGCTGCGCGCCACGATCCGTCGCCATCGCCTGCGCTCGCAGGAGTTCGACTTCATTCCGAGCATCCGCGACCTCTACCGCCAGTGGCGCAGCAACCGCTTCCGCTGCCTCGCGCGCAACGTCGATGTGTTCATTTCCTCCGCGGGGGAATACCTCTACTGCTACAACGACATCGGCCACCGCCACGTCCTCGGCAACGTGGCGACGCACAGCATCGACACCGTCCTCGCCGAGCGCGAGCGCATGGCGCCGATCCCCACGCTGTGCGACGGCTGCAACATGCGCCGGCGTTACGGCGTGCGCGAAGTGCTGAAGACCGGGGCCGCCTTCGCCCGGACCCGGCTCGCCGCCGCACGCGGCACCTGACGCCGGCGCCGACGCCGCACGGAGCCTCCCGCGCCTGCCGCCGGAGCACCCGGGCACCTCGCCCCGCTCACGCCGCGGGCAGCGTCAGCACCGCGCGCAGACCGCCCAGCGCCGACGTCTCGAGGGCGATGTCGCCGCCATACAGGCGGGCGAGGTCGCGCACGATCGCCAGCCCGAGGCCGGAACCGGGGGTGTTCTCGTCAGCGCGCACGCCACGCCCGAACACCGCTTCGCGCACCGCCGGCGGCAGGCCGGGGCCGTCGTCGTCGATCGCCACTTCGAGCCGCCCACCCGCCGTCGCCCGCGCCTCGACGCGGACGCGGTGCGCCGCCCACTTGCAGGCATTGTCGAGCAGGTTGCCGAGCATCTCCTGCAGATCCTGAGCCTCGCCGCGGAATACGAGCGCGTCCGCGCCGCCGGCTGGCCCGATTTCCAGCCCCCGCCCCGCATGGACCTTGGCCATCAGCCGCAACAGGCCGTCGAGCGCCGGACGCAGCGGCGTGCGCTGACCGGGAATGCCGGCCGCGGCGGCGGCGCGCGCGCGCGCCAGGTGGTAATCGATCTGGGTGCGGGCGAGGCCGACCTGCTCGGCGACGAGGCGGGCGAGCGCGCCGCCCTCCCCCCCTCCCACCGGCTCTCCCGGCTGCCCTCGTGCCGGCTGCGCGGCGGCATTGGCGAGCACGGTGAGCGGCGTCTTCAGCGCATGCGCAAGGTTGCCGGCCTGGGTGCGGGCGCGCTCGACGATCTCGGCGTTGCGCACGAGCACGGCGTTGAATTCATCGACCAGGGGCTGGATCTCGGACGGGAAGGCGCCTTCGATCGCCCGCCGGCGGCCTTCGTGCACCTCGGCCAGCCCCCCGCGCAGGCGCGCCAGGGGGCGCAGGCCGATCCGCACCTGGACCAGCGCCGCCGCCACCAGGCCGGCGCCAAGGAGGCCGAGGCCGAGCGCCAGCAGACGGGTAAAGCGCGCCACCGGTTCGCCGATCAGCCCTTCGTCGGCGGCGACGATCAGGCGCAGCGCCGCCTGCGGCTGTTCGGCCGGGCGCAGCACCTGCTCGATCATGCGCAGCGGCGCGCCGTCCGGGCCGTCGACGCGGTGGGCGTGCTGCTCGCCGTCGGCAAGCGCATCGGCCGGCACCGCCAGCGCCACATCCCACAGCGAACGCGCGCGCAGCACGCCGATCTCCGGCACCGCCCCGTCGATCCGGTCCACCTGCCAGTACAGCCCGGAATACGGCCGGGCGAAGCGGGGGTCGCTGAGCGGCGCCTTGAGCACGGCCTGGCCGTCGGCATCGAACACGAGGTTGGCGGCGAGCTGGTCGAGATGGGTGCGCAGTTCCACGTGGAACTGCTGCGCCACGTGGCGGCTGAACAGCGCGCCCAGCCCCCAACCGGTGGCAGCGATCGCAAGCACGATCCACACCAGGGTGCCGACGAGCAGCCGCAGGCGCAGCGAACCGCGCCCGCCGGCGAGCGCGGCGACCGGCTTCAGCCCGGACATGCGAGACGGTAGCCGAGGCCGCGCACGGTCTCGATCAGCCCGGGCGGCAGCTTCTTGCGCAGGCGGGCGACGAAGACCTCGATCGTGTTCGAGTCGCGGTCGTAGTCCTGGGCATAGATGTGCTCGGTGAGGTCGGTGCGCGACACCACTTCGCCGGCGTGGTGCATCAGGTAGGACAGCACGCGGAACTCGTGGCTGGTCAGCGCCAGCGCCTGGCCGTCGACGGTGACCCGCCCGCCGCGGGTGTCGAGCACGACCGCACCGCAGACGAGCTCCGCGCTCGCCTGCCCGGCCGCACGGCGGATCAGCGCGCGCACGCGGGCGAGCAGCTCTTCCATGTGGAAAGGCTTGGTCAGATAGTCGTCGGCGCCGGCGTCGATGCCGGCCACCTTCTCGTGCCAGTCGCCGCGCGCGGTCAGGATCAGCACCGGCATCGTCCGCCCGCCGCCGCGCCAGCGCTTGAGCACGCTGAGGCCGTCCATCAGCGGCAGGCCGAGGTCGAGCACGACCGCATCGAACGCCTCCACCTCGCCGAGGAAGCAGGCCTCGCGCCCGTCATGGGCGAGATCGACCGCATAGCCCGCCGCCGTCAGCGCCTGGCGCAGCTGCGCCGCCAGCGTGGGTTCGTCTTCCACCACCAGAATCCGCATCGCTTCGTCCTTTCCTTCCCGGCCTTGCTGTTCCCGCCGCCGGCGTCCTCAGTCTGCGTGCCGGCCGGACGGATGCAGATCGCGTCCCTCGGCAGCGTACAAGGTCCCGTCGCGCGCATCGAGCCTGAGCTTGACCACGCTGCCGCCGGGGCGGATCAGCTTGATCTCGTAGAGCCAGGTGCCGTCCTCGCGTTCGAGCTCGACTTCGACGACCTGCCCCGGATAGTCGCGCTCGACCCGCTCGAGCACGGCGCGCAGCGGCAGCACTTCGCCCGCTTCGAGCGCCCGGCGCGCACGCTCGTGGTCGCCTCCGCCGGCCACGGCCGCGAAGGAGGCGGCGAACGCGAGCCCGGCAAGGAGCCGGGCCACGGCCGGTAACGAACGGTTTGTCATCGGAAACCTCCTTGCCCCGGGCTGGCCGCGCCCGGCCGACACCCTCGGTGCGGCACCGGCAACGCCTCCCAACCGGGATGATCGAACGAAGCGCCCTCCAGCGCCAGATCCTCCACCCCTCTTTCCGCCGGACATGCTCCGCTCAAGGCAGGGCGGCAGGCTCCGGGTGGATGATCGCCATCGAGTGTGCACGCCACCGGCTGAACCGCAGCTGAACGCAGCCCGATGCGCATCGAAGGACGTCGACATCGACCGGAGTCGACAGGCGCGGCCCGCGCGGTATTTGATCGGCAGGCTCAATATAGTGGCCTGCGCTCGACGCCCCCATGATTTCGAATAAATCTGCGTCCTCAGACGCCGAGATGCTTCTGGATCAATTCCGGGTCGTTGCGCACCGCCGCGCTCGGGCCGTCGAAGACGACCTGGCCCTTGACCAGGATCATCGAGCGGTCGGTGAGCGCGGTCACCGCGGCGTGGTTCTTGTCCACGATCACGGTGGCGATGCCGGTTTCGCGGATGGTGCGGACCACGTTCCAGATCTCCTTCACCATCAGCGGCGCCAGGCCCTCGGTGGCTTCGTCCAGGATCAGCAGGTCGGGGTTGGTCATCAGCGCGCGGCCGATGGTGAGCATCTGCTGCTCGCCCCCCGAGAGCTGCCCGCCGCCGTTCGACAGGCGCTCGCCCAGGCGCGGGAAGGTCTCCATCACGCGCTCGAAGGTCCACGTGCGCTGACCGTCGACGCCGGCGCGCGCGGCCATGATCAGGTTCTCGCGCACGCTCAGGTTGGGGAAGATTCCCCGCCCCTCGGGCACGTAGGCAATGCCGCGCAGGGCGATGCGGTGCGTGCTCGCCCCGGTCATGTCGTCGCCATTGACCTTGACCGTGCCGTGGCGCGGACGCACCAGCCCGAGCATCGAGCGGATCAGCGTGGTCTTGCCCATGCCGTTGCGCCCCATCAGCCCCAGCGCCTCACCCTTCGCGATGTGGAAATCGACGCCGTGCAGGATGTGGCTCGAACCGTAATAAGTGTGCAGGTCGTGCGCTTCGAGCAGCGTCTCAGACATGTTCGTCCTCTCCCAGGTAAGCGGCCTGCACTTCGGCGCTGTTGCGGATCTGCACCGGCGGGCCCGATTCGAGCACCGCGCCGTTGACCATCACCGTGATCGTGTCGGCGACCGCAAACACCGCATCCATGTCGTGCTCGACGAGCAGGATCGCACGCCCGTCCTTGAGCCTGCGCAGCAGCTCGACCATCTTCGCCGACTCCTCCGAGCCCATGCCCGCCAGCGGCTCGTCGAGCAGCAGCACCCTGGCGTCGGTCGCCAGCACCATCGCGATCTCGAGCTGGCGCTGCTCGCCGTGCGACAGCGTGCCCGCCACCCGCGCCTCGCGCCCGCCCAACCCGGCCTCGGCGACCGCCGCGCGCGCGCGCTCGACGGTGTCGCTCAGGCGCTGGGCGTCGGTGAAGATCTTCCACGGCCGCGGCCGGCGCGACTGCGCTGCCAGGCGGCAATTCTCGAGCACGGTGAACTGCGGGAAGATGTTCGTGCGCTGGTAGCTGCGTCCGATCCCCAGGTGCGAGCGCGCCGCCGCCGACAGCCGGGTGACGTCCCGGCCGCCGAGCAGGATGCGCCCGGACGAGGGCGGCAGATCGCCCGAGAGCATGTTGATGCAGGTCGACTTGCCCGCGCCGTTGGGGCCGAGCAAGGCATGCAGGGTGCCGCGCTCGAGCGTGATGCACACTTCTTCGTTGGCCGTCAGCCCGCCGAAGTGGCGGGTCAGGCGGTCGGCCACGAGCATTGCCTCAGCCATTTTTGTCCTCTCCCCAGTTGATCATGCGGATCACCCGCTTGGGCAGCCCGGCCAGCCCGTCCGGCATGAACAGCACCGCGAGCACGATCACGCTGCCCATCAGCAGCTGCCAGTGCTTGCTCAGGTCGGTGAATAGCTCCTGCAGGCCGATGAAGGCGAACGCCCCGGCCGCCGCCCCCGCCAGGCTACCCATGCCGCCCAGGATCACCATCATCAGCACGTTGCCCGACTGGTGCCACGACAGGTACTCGGGGGTGACGAAGCCGAACAGCACCGCGTACAGGAAGCCCGCCACCCCGGCCAGCGCGCCGGCCAGCGTGAATGCGGCGAGCTTGTAGCGGAAGGTGGCGTAGCCCAGCGACTGCATGCGGTGCTCGTTGCTGTGGATGCCCGCGAGCACGCGCCCGAACGGCGAACGCAGCACCAGCTTCAAGAGCACGAACACCGCCACCATCGCCGCGAGGATGAAGTAGTACATCTGCAGCGGCTCGTTCAGGTCGAACGGCACCCAGCCACCAATCGCCGCATCGGGCTTGAAGTTCAGGTAGATCCCGTCCGAGCCTCCGCCCAGCGGGGTGTCGTGGAAGATGTAGTAGGCCATCTGGGCGAAGGCCAGCGTCACCATGATGAAGTAGATGCCCTTGGTGCGCAGCACGAACAGCCCGATCACGAGCGCGGCCAGCGCCGCGGCCAGCACCGAGGCCGGGAAGGCGAACCAGAAGCTGGCCGGGTCGTACTTGGGCGTCACCAGCGCCACGACGTAGGCGGCGATGCCGAAATACGCCGCATGCCCGAGGCTGACCAGCCCGGTGAAGCCCACCAGCAGCGCCAGGCTCATGGCGAAGATCGCCATCACCAGGGTCTTGGCCAGCATCTCGACGTAGAAGCTCGAGCCGTACAGCGGATAGGCGATCAGCACGAGCAGCGCGAGCAGTTGTAGAAACAGCGGGATTCTGGAATTCATCGCCTAGCCTTTCTTGAAGATGCCTTCGGGGCGCCACAGCAGCACCACCGCCATCACCAGGTACACCGCCAGTCCGGCGAACTCGGGCACCAGCACCTTGCCGAAGGTGTCGGTAAAGCCCACCAGCAGCGCCGCCACCAGCGCCCCCCACACCGAGCCGATGCCGCCGATCACCACCACCACGAAGGAGATGATCAGCACGTTGCCGCCCATCCCCGGATACACCGAGGACACCGGCGCGGCGAGCATGCCGGCGAGCGCGGCCAGCGCCACGCCGAGGGCGAACACGTTGCGGTACAGCAGGTCGATGTTGACGCCGAGCGCCTGCACCATCTCGCGGTTGTGCGAGCCGGCGCGGATCATCATCCCCAGCCGGGTGCGCTGCATCAGCCACCACAGCCCGGCGGCCAGGGCCACACACACCACCGAGATCACGATCCGGTAGACCGGGTAGGACAGAGTGTCCGAAAGCTGGATCGAGGCCGAGAACAGCGCCGGGATGTCCACCCCGTGCACGTCGTCGCCCATGGTCAGGCTGCGCAGCTCCTCGAAGATCAGGATCAGCCCGTAGGTGAGCAGTACCTGCTGCAGGTGGTCGCGCTTGTACAGATGCACGAACAACAGCTTCTCGAGCAGTGCCCCGAAGGCGAACGCCAGCGGTATGCCGAGCACGATCGCCAGCATCAGGTTGCCGGTCGCGCTGGTGAGCGCGAACGCCATGTAGGCGCCGATCATGTAGAAGCTGCCGTGCGCCAGGTTGATGATGCCCATGATCCCGAACACCAGCGTCAGCCCGCTGGCCACCAGAAACAGCAGCAGTCCGTACTGCAGCGAATTCAGGATCTGGATCAGGAAGGAAACGAAATCCATGCTTGAAACTCCCCCTCCCGGACGCGTATGGCGTCGGGATGCGGTCGATGAAGGTGCGCAGAGAGGAAACGCTGTCCGCGCGCAGCCGGGCATCCGGCAGGAGCGGACAGCGGCAGTCTGCCTGGTCAGTTCATGCGGCAATAGCGTGCCGGATCGGCCAGCTTGGAGGCAGCGATACCGACCACCTTGTTCTGACTACCTTCGACCTTGCGCAGGTAAATGTCCTGCACCGGGTTGTTGGCCTTCGACAGGGAGAACGCACCGCGCGGGCTGTCGACCGTGGCCGCGCTCATCGCCTTCATCACCGCATCCTTGTCGAACTTGCCCGCCGGCGCCTTGGCCAGGCCTGCACCGAGCAGCTGGGCGGCGTCATAGCCCTGCACCGCATAGACGTCGGGCTGCATCTTGTAGGCGCTGGCGTAGCCGGTGCGGAAGGTCTTGTCCTTCTCGGTATCGAGGCCGTCGGCATAGTGCAGGGTGGTCATCACGCCCTCACCCGCACCGCCCATCGCCTCCAGCGTGCCGTCGGTGAGGAAACCCGAGCCGTACAGCGGGATGCTGTTCTTGAGCCCTGCCGCGTCATAATCCTTGACGAACTTGGCCGCGCCGCCGCCGGCGAAGAACACAAACACCGCATCGGGCTTGAGGCCGGCGATCTCGGTCAGGAAAGGCTGGAACTCGACGTTCGGGAAAGGCAGGTAGAGCTCCTTGGCGATCTTGCCGCCGGCCTGTTCGAAGGCCTCCTTGAAGCCGGCTACGTACTGCTCCCCGGCAGCATACTTCCAAGTCAGCGTCACAACCTTCTTGTGCCCGCGCTCGGCCATCACCTTGCCCATCGCGTAGGCGGGCTGCCAGTTGGTAAAGGAGCTGCGAAATACATTGGGCGCACATAGCACGCCAGTCAGCTCGTCCGCCCCGGCGTTGGGGATGATCGTCAGGGTTTTGGTGTCACGTGCGACCTTGGCCATCGCCAGCGCCACGCCCGAGTGCACCGTGCCCACGAGCACGTCGACCTCGTCGCGCTTGACCAGCTTGTTGGCGTTCTCGGTGGCCTTGGCGGCGTCGGACTCGTCATCGACGACGAAGTATTCGACTTCGCGCCCGCCCAGCTTGCCGCCCTGCTCGGCCACGTACTGCTTGAACCCGTTGGTGATCGCATTGCCCAGCGAGGCGTAGGTCCCGGTGTAGGGCAGCATCAGGCCGACCTTGACCTTGTCCGCCGCGTAGGCGCCGCCCATCGGCAGCAGGACCGTCAACCCCACGCCAGCGATACCGGCCACGCACTGCATCAGTTTCTTTTCGTTCATATGTGTCTCCTCTTGTGCAGCATAAGAAAACAAAATCAGTTCGTTAGCGACTTCTCCTTTTCAGCGGAAATCTTGGTTGCGATATTTTCCCTCAGTTGCTTTTTCAAGATCTTTCCGACCGGACTGACTGGAAATTCGTCAATGACTTCAAGCCTCTCAGGCAACTTGAAACTGGCAATTTTCTTTGAACGCATGAATTCGACCAGCTCATCCAGCGATATCATTTCTCCAAATTTCGGCCTTACAAAAGCACAGGCCCGCTCGCCAAAAATATCGTCCGGCATGGCAACCAATGAAGTCTGAAAGACTTTCGGGTGTTGGAGAATGATATCTTCCACTTCCTCGCAGCTTATTTTTTCACCACCCCGGTTTATGAAATCCTTTTTTCTTCCCGCTGCGAACACATAGCGCCCTTCCTTATATACGATATCTCCCATTCGATAAAAACCATCGGGAGTGAAAGCGCCGGCATTCACCTCGGGTGAATTGAAATAGCCACGAATGGTGTATGGGCCGCGGACTACCAGCTCTCCAAGCTCGCCATCCTTGACTTCCAACCCCTCTTCATTCAGAACTTTGATTTCATCGTCTTCACAAACCGGCGCCCCTGAACTTTCCAGCAGCAAATGCTCCGGGTCGTCGAGGCGAGTCATATTGATCAGCCCCTCCGCAGTTCCGAAAATTTCTTGCGGGGTCGCCCCCAGGCGAAGAGCGATTTGTTTTCTCAGATCCGGCGGCAGCCGGGCGCCACCGTTCTGGACCACCTTGAGCGAGGACAGATCATATTTGTCCATTGCATTTGAATTAAGCCAGTTTGCAATCAATGGAATAACCGCAGCAATTACACTGACACCCTCCCGCTCCACAAGAGATAAAACCTCATCCGGATCTCCAGAGGGAGCAAGAACAACCGCCCCGCCATAATAGAAAGTTGCCAGGATACCGGGTGAAGCAAGGTTGTAATTATGGCCAAGCGGAAGAATCGCCATAAAAACGGTATTGCCGTCGAAATCTGCGGCTCGCCCGCACAACCTGGCGTTCAGCACATAATCATTGTGCGTCCGGGGAATCAGCTTGGACATCGAGGTCGTCCCACCGGAAAGGAGCATTGTTGCTACCTCATCCGGGTTGATGCGGATATCACCGAGAGCCTCGGCTACTCTTTCCTGCTCGACTTCCTCTTCAATCATCTTTTTCAGTGAATGCTGTCCGGAGCCAGCCTCACCATCGACCAGAACGTATTTCAGCCCCGGGCACTCTGGGCGTAAAGATTCCGCCATCTGCCGGTAGTCGAAATTGTTTATTTCGTCAGGTATGAAATATCCAACCGCACCCGAAGCATTGATGAAATGGCGAACCTCTGTATGCCGATGGGCGCGCAATGCCATTACAGGAATTGCCCCTATTCTGGTAAGCGCCAGATAGGAATATATGAAATTCGGCGAGTTCGGCAACTGGATTACGACGCGATCAGTCGCTCTGAGGCCGGCCTCGACAAGACGGCAGGCCAGGCGATTGACCGCATCCATCACTTGGCCATAGGTAATTCTTTTATCCCCGGAGACGATGGCCAGTTTTTCGGGATGCGCAGAAGCCCCCCGTTCAACCATGTCGGCAATACCGATATCCTCCCAATATCCTTTCTCACGATAATATCGGGCAGTTTTTTCATCCCAGGGAACGCATCCTGAAAGCATCGCTTCTCTCCATTTCGAGTGGCAATTACAGATGTAATTGCCTGGATGACACCTTAGGACCGTTCTCCGGCAGACTCAACAAATCAATCGAATTGCTTTAATCAATCAAACGAATAGTTTTCAGAAAAACGACGGGGCATGGGCTTTCAAAGACAACACAGTCCTGCGGAACTTATCGACAATGTTTTCCAATTAACAAACAAGTTCCGTAACAGGCACCTCAGCGACATCTTCGCTGGGAAACCTATCAATATGAATTCCACCGCCGCACATTGGCAGCATCAGGAAACTGGCCAATCAAAATGGGAAAGATTAATGCCACCAGGCAAAGTCGCAGCACCTTATGCGCGACTCCAGCAACTCACCCTTGGATGACTTCCGGATGAAGCGCTTCGTAGGCGGCGGCCAGGCGCGGATCACATCGGCGGATTTCTGCGTGATCGAGGCGGCCGGTACGTGTCATGTAGTCGTAAGCGAGTTCGACCGGCGTAAGCGTGCTGACCCGCCGATTCATATCCTCATACCAGCGGATGCTCACGTTGGCGGCATCCCATATTTTCTTCACCGCAGGCAGGCGCATTTCGCGGAAGCGGGAGAAAGACCGCTGCAGGTCGGGGCCGCATTCCCTGAGTGCCCTGAAGAGCGCTATTGCATCCTCCATCGCAAGACGCGTCCCCGAGCCGATCGAGAAATGCGCAGTGCGTAACGCATCGCCGATCAGAACGACATTATCGAAACTCCAGCGTTCATTCCACACCGCAGGAAATTTGCGCCAGTAGGAATTGTTGGAGATGATCGGGTGACCGTCGAGATCATTCCTGAATACGCGCTCACAATAATTTATCGTTTGATCCGGCGCCATCGTTTCGAAGCCGGCGCGCTCCCATGTTCCTTCTTCGACTTCGACGAGGAAGGTGCTCATGTCCGGCTTATAACGATAGTGATGGGCACAAAAAACGCCAACATCAGTTTCCCGGAATGTCAGCGTCAGGCTGTTGAATGTTTTACTTGTTCCATACCAGATAAACCGGTTCGGACGCCAATCGACCGTAGTCCCGAACTTCTCTTCATTCTCGGACCTGATCCAGGAAAATGCGCCGTTCGCAGCGACGATCAGATCCGCTTCTCCGAGCTGAGCCAGATTCGTGATGTTCGTATTGAAATGAATCTTCACGCCCAGCCTTTCCACGTACTCGTATAGCAGGGTCAGGAGTTCCAATCGTCCGATGGAAGAAAACCCATTTCCGGAAACACCTATTCGCGTATCGTTGTGTGCAATTGCGATCTGTGACCATGTTTCGAGGTTTGGCATGAGGTATTCATAAATCGCCTCATCGTCAGCGCGCAGAAAATCGAGCGCTCGATCTGAAAAAACGACACCGAACCCCCACGTTGCATCACGGGAATTGCGTTCGAAGATATCGATTCTGTGCCGTGGATCGTGCTTCTTCATCAGCGCTGCAAAATACAGGCCAGCCGGTCCCGCACCCACAATCTTGATGTTCATGCCTAATTTTCCTTTGCCGATACGCTACATTCGGTAAAAACAGGCTCATCCATGGCGGACCACCAGCGTAACCAGCGCCGATGGCCCGCCGTAAGAACAATGTGTTGCGTGGCCTGGGCAAAATGCAAAACTGCCCTTCGATCTGCCGGCCCGGGGTTCAGCCAATCGACATTACTGCTTGAGCCTGACTCCATTTTTTTCCAAATGCTGCTTCAGCGCCTGACGAAACTCGGCTTGTGACTTTTTGGAAACAGGCGCGCCACATTCGTAGCATGCCTCTTTTATCCGATCGACCCACCTGCAGCCACAATGGTCACACGCCAGCTCCGGCGCACCCTGCGGGTTCTGAAATATCATCGGCAGGCACCCATGAAAACGAACCCCAGCGCCTCCAGGATTTCGTCATAGCCTTTCGTTTCCAGGTCGCAGCGACGGCGCAGCATGTAGCACACAACGGAGCCCGACCGGATTCCTGCGCGCAGGACTTCGAACAATGGTCCTTCGGTGGCGACGACAATTTTTTCAAGGGCATCGTTGTCTGCCGCAAGCAGGATGTCCACTTCCGCAGCGCCATACCCTTTGAACGGCATGTCTTTGGCCTCGACGGCATGGTCACTCGACTCCCAGACCAGCATTTTCTCGGGCGAGCCACGTGCAACCAGACCGATGCGCGCCCCGGGATCGAGTGCCTGGAAGAGATCCGCCCGGTTTTCCGCCGCAAGCCGCCAGGCTTGAGGGCCGGGAAGCATTGCGGAACTCATATCCTGACTCCCATCCGGAAGCCTTCCTGGATCGCCTGCTCCAGCCCCCGCGGAATCAAGGCATCGCCGACACCGTGCAGTTCGTCGATCATCCACTCGAACTCGTGGAACAACTCATGATTCGGTTTACGCGGAGCAGCAAGCAGCACCGTATCCGCAAGAACAAATTTTTCTTCGCCCTTGTCGTTGATTACCGCCACCCCTTCCGCGGTGATCCTGGTCACACGACTGCTCGTCAGGCAGGTGATGCCGAGCTCTTCAACCCAGGAACTATGGCGCCACTTGAACGACGGTTTGATGTCCCCAGCGATACGTTTTTCCCTTTCCACGACGGTCACTTCGGCGCCGTTCTTGCGCAGGAATTCGGCCACCGTCAAGCCGATCTTGCCGCCACCGATCACCACCACTTTCTGCCCGGCCTGGACCCTTCCATGGGCAACGTCAAGAGCATCGATAAGCCGCTCGTGCCCTTCCAAGTGCGCAAAGGCCTCATGATCGATACGAGCCCCTGCCGCCACGATGCAGGCGTCGTACTGATGCAGGACACTGCGCATGAATTTGGCGTGCACTTCGGTATTGAGCCGGATTTCGACGCCCAGCCGCTTTGCCACCGCCTCGTAGTGTCCGATGATCGAGTGCAGATCATCCGGGCGTGCCAAGTCATTATTCGCATAGGCGTAGAGATTGCCTCCGATACGATCGGATTTTTCGAACACGGTGACCTCGTGCCCACGCTTCGCCGCAGTGATCGCACATTCCATCCCCGCCGGGCCAGAACCGATCACCATGATTTTTTTCTTCACGGTCGCGGGGGTGACGTGATATTCAGGCTCGACCTCATGGCCGAGTGCCGGGTTCATCGTGCAGGTGTAAGGCAGATCGCGGAACAGGCGCGACAGGCAGTTGAGCGAACCGACGCAGCGGCGTACTTCGTCGAGGCGGTCTTCCGCCGCCTTGTGGATCATCTCCGGATCGGCGAGCAGCGGACGGCAGACTTCCCAGAAATCGAAGACACCGTCGCGGATGCAGTCATTGGCCATGCGCGGGTCGGGCAGCCGGTTGCCGAAGGTGATCGGGGTATCCGGGAACATTTTCTTGGCCCGTTCCGAAAGATAGTTCCAGTATCCAGGCGGAATATCACGGCCGATCGAAGACTCGGGCGCCTCCTGCCACCCGACGGTCACCGAGATCATGTCGACGCCGCAGTCGACCGCCTGCTGCATCAGCTCGAAGCATTCGTCTTCGGTGTTCCCACCCCACTTGTCCATCAACTCGGCGCCGTTCAGGCGCACGATCAGGGGATTGTCAGGAGTGGCCTGCTTGATGCCGTCGATTAGTTCGCGCATGAAGCGGCCGCGGTTCTCGAGTGAGCCGCCGTATTCATCGGTACGCTGATTGGTGAAACGGGAATTGAAGTTGGCCAGCAGGTAGCCCATGAAGCTGGTGATCTCGGTACCGTCGAAACCGGCGCGGATGCAGCGTTTGGCTGCGTCGGCATGCTGGCGCACGCAATCGCGGATTTCCTCCCGGGTCATGATCTTCGGCGGCCGGAAATGCGGCAGCGTCTGTGGAACATCGGAGGGCTGGATGCAGTAGCCGAGGTCGATGCCGCCATAGCGCCCGGCGTGCAGGATCTGCTGGATCGCCATGGCGCCCTGATCTTTGATCATGGCCGCGATCTTCTCGAACTGGGGGAGGAACTTGTCGTCGTAGATCGCAACCTGGCGGAAATAGGCCTTGCCTTCACCGAGAGGGTCGGGATAGGCGCCCTGGTTGGTGATGATCCCGCAGCCGGTGCTGGCAATCACTTTGACGCGGGCCAGCTCCCGTTCGGTAATGAAGCCGTCACGGGTATTGTAGTTGGACACACAGCACGCACCGTACTTGATGCGGTTCTTGATCTTGAAGCGGCCGAACTGGCCGGGCTGGAATAGATAGGGAAGCTTTTTTTCACCGGGTTTCATGCTTTTTCCTAAAAGTCGGGGGTCAGAATCACACGTTTGTTGAGCTCGCCATGGTGCGCCTGCTCGAAGACATGACTGATTTCGCTCATCGGGCGTGTTTCCACAAAGGGCGCGAGCGCGATCCGTCCGTCAACGCACATATTGAGCACATCCGGGTATTTGTCGGGCGGACAACCCCAGGTACCGATGATCTCGGCGTCGAAAGCCATGAGCCGGGAGAGCATGTAGGTAGTCTGCTCCGTGCCATAACCGACAATCACCAAGGTGCCGGTAAAGGACAGCAGGGAAAGGGCCAGCTCCTGCCCCGCCTTGGTCCCGGTGACTTCGAAAATTTTCCAGCCGTAAGCCGAAGGCAGGCCTTGTTCCTTGCAGAACGCCTTGAACCGCTCCTTCACTTCCTTGTGGCCGAGGCCCTTCGGATTGATGACGTGGTCGGCACCGTAACCGCGCATCATCTGCAGTTTTTCTTCGTTGATGTCGATCCCGACGACGGCCGCACAGCCCATGCCCTTCGCGACCTGCGTCATGAATGAACCCACCCCGCCGGCCGCCCCGATCACGATCGCCCGGTCGCCCGGTTTAAGACCGGCGCGCAAACCCGCCTGGTAAGGCGTGGTCACCGCGTCGGCGACCACCGACAGGTGTTCGAGCGGGATGGCACCCCTATTTTCCACGACGCATAAAAATTTAGAGGGAACTACAATGTGACTCGAGAAGCCGCCGTAAATACCCATGGAATAGCCCGGCATCTGCTGGGACAAACAGCGATTACTGCGACCACTTCGGCATAGTTCGCACTCCCCACACGGGATCACCGCCGGCACGATCACCTCACGCCCCATGAGGGACGACTCCCCCCCAACGACGACTCCACTGATTTCATGGCCTAAAGACAACGGCGGAGTCTGTACAGTAGGAACCCCCATGTAAAAATACGACAAATCCGTATGACATACTCCGCACCCATTGATTTCTACAACGGATTCACCCGGCTTAATATCGGGCATTGGAATTTTTGTACGGACGAGATCTCCAGGACGAACCATCTGCCAAGTGTCGATATGTTTCGGCAACATCAATTTCTCTCCTCGCACAATCCAAAGGGAACAGCCATCATGGGCGGACACTGCTAAAATTTAAATCGATCGATCGATTAGATTTTATTATTACTCGCCACTGGATGTTCCTGAAGAGCGCGGATTTATATTCACTATTTATGGTATGAATACTGAGAAACATGGACTTGAAAAACATCGACTTAAACCTGCTGATCGTCTTCCAGCAGCTCTTTCGAGACCGTCAGGTCACCAAGGCTGCCGAGTCACTGGACCTCTCCCAGCCGGCGGTAAGCAGCGCTCTCAATCGCATGCGGAAACTACTCGGGGATGAGCTGTTTTACCGTTCATGCAGTGGAATGCAGCCGACTCCTTATGCAGAGCAGCTGGCAGAGCCGATCTCCGAAGCGTTGGCCATGATCCAGCAGACTCTGATCCGGCGCTCTACATTCGATCCTGCAACCAGCTCTCGGCGCTTCACCATCGCAATGACCGATATAGGTGAAATTTATTTTTTGCCATTCCTGATCGGATCGATTGCAAAAATAGCCCCGGGGGTAACAATCAGCACCGTCAGGAATAGCAAGGTCAACCTGAAAGAAGAAATGGCAGAAGGCAAGGTCGACCTTGCTATCGGTCTACTGCCCGATCTCAAGAGTGATTTCTATCAGCGCAGACTTTTCCGGCAGAGCTATTGCTGCCTTTTCCGCAAAGGACATCCGCTCGACGGAAAGCCGTTCGGTTTCGAAGAGTTCGCCAACGCAGAGCACGTTGTCGTGATTTCGGCTGGCACCGGGCATGGGAAGACGGATGAACTGATGGAGAACTCAGCCATCCGGAGAAATGTCAGGCTACGCGTGCCCCACTTCGTAGCATTGCCATACATCCTTAAAGAAACGAATCTTATCGCGACAGTCCCTGATAAAATTGCAGAACGCCTTGCATCCTCTTTCCCATTGAGCTACGTACCGCACCCAATCACCCTGCCGGAAATACAGATAAATATCTTCTGGCATACCAAGCATCATCAAGAAGAAGGCAGCAAGTGGCTTCGGACGTTAATCTTCGACTTATTCAGCGAATAGAATTGAAGCCGATTTTGATAAACCGACATTCCGACCATTTCTGAAATGCATCCACCTCCTCCTTTTGAATGGCGGAAACGCGGGGGAGCGGAAGCGCATCTGATGGCAAAACCAAATGAGCGTGAGGATTTGTGTCTGCCGGGCAAGGCTCCCGCGATTCCAGACGACCGCGGCGGCGACGGCGATTACGCGTAGCGGCGGCGAGATCGCCCACCCCCCGCGATACGGAGTGTGGGCGAGACGCTGTCGTCAGGAGGCGCGCAGTTCGGCGGTGAGCTTACCCAGGTCCAGCGTGCGCGCGCGCTGCTCGATCTCCCCCGCATAGTTCGCCTGCAGGCCGCGCGCCTGCTCGAACAGGCGGGCGAACATCGCCTTCAGGCCGGCGGCGTCGAGGCGGCGGCCTTCGCCGTAGTAGCGCAGCGCGACCTGGCCGATGGCGTAGGTGGTGGCGAAGGAGAACGCCGAGCCGGTGGCCTGGCTGCCGATCGCGCGTCCGAGCTTGCCGAAGGCCTTGCCGAGGAGGCCGCCGACCAGCTTGCGCCCGAGTTGCTCGACGTACTGCCCGGTCATCCCCACTCCGGTGGTGGCGAGGAAGTCCTTGATGTGGTCGCGGTCGAGCTCATAGCCGTGAGCCTTGCCGATGCGATAGACGAGGCGGATCTGCAGCGGAATGATCGCCATCGAGGCCATCGACTGCGGCAGCAGCTCGAGGGCGCCGTTGAGGATCGAGGCGTTGAGGATCATGCGTTCGAGCTCGCCCCGGTCGATGGCGGCGGACGCCGGAGCAGGCGCCGCGCCCTCAGTCTCCGTCACCGGCGCCTCGATCACCGGCGCCTCGATCACCGGCGCCTGCGCCAGCGCTTCGGCCTCATCGACGAAGCGCCCGGCCGCGCCGCGCTCGAGTCCGAGCAGGGCGGCGAGGCGTTCGAGGAAGGCGGCTTCCTGAGGGTTGCGGCTGCCGTCGGCCTCGCACACTCCGACCGCGAGTTCGAAGGCGAGCTGACGCAGCGCCGCGCTGTCGAGCGCAGCGACCACCGCCTCGAGGCCGAGACGGCCGAGCAGCACGTCCTGGTACAGCGCGATGAAGTCGATCTCGGCGTCGCGACCGAGCGATTCGGCGACCTTGCGCACGTGTTCGCGCTCGCTGCCGTCCTGGGCACCGTCGGCGAAGGCGGCCATTAGGCACACGGCGATGATGGAACGGGCTTGCTCGGGGGTCATGGGGTGCTCTCCTTTTCGATCGGTCGTCAATCGGCCGCCGGATGCGCAGTGCGCACAGGCGCTCCAGCGCCCTGCGCAGCTTCGTCACCGGCGCCGGCCGGAGGCGAAAGTATGACCCGAAACGTGAACCGGAAATGAACGCGCGCTTCAGCATCGGTTCAGACCCGCCGGCGCAGGATGGCGCCACGGTCGAAGGAAAGACCGCGACCCACCGCAACCGGAGAAGCCATCATGCGTGCCACCACTCTCATCGCCACCCTCCTCCTCGGCGCCGGCATCCTCACCGGCGGCGCCGTGCTCATCCCCGCCCTCGCCCAGAACGGCACCGGCAGCACCCTCGGCACTGCCGCCACCACCGGTCAGGACGGCTGGCTGACGCTGCACGAGGTTCAGCTCAAGCTCGAAGCCCTCGGCTATCGCGAACTGACGAAGATCGAGCGCGACGACGACAAGTACGAAGTCAAGGCCACCGATGCGCAAGGACAGCGGGTGGAAATCGACGTCGATCCGCTCACCGGCGCCGTCCTCGACACCGAAGTCAAGCGCAGCAAGGGCGACCGCAGCAACACCGATCAGGCCTCGTGGCTGACGGTGCACCAGGTCCAGGTCAAGCTCGAAGCCACCGGCTACCGCGACATCCAGGAGATCGAGCGCGAACGCGACCACTACCAGGCCAAGGCCACCGATGCCCAAGGGCAGCGGGTGAAGCTGGCGATCGACCCCCACAGCGGCGACGTCCTCGACACCGACGTCAAGCGCAGCCGGCGCGACGACAACCGCAGCGCGGACGAACCCCGGACCCGGCTGAGCGTCGATCCTTACACCGGCGACGTCATCGAAGGCACCGCCGCCGAGCGCGCCACCAACCCCACCGCCCCCGCCACCAAGTAAGCCGCCCCCGCGGGGCGCCGCATCGCGCCGGCGCCCCGCCTTTTCTTCCGGAGCCACTGCCATGATTCCCGCACTGTCGGCCTTCATCGGCCTCATCGTCCTCGCCTGGGGCGTGGGCATCCCCGCCCTCGACTCCGCCGCCGGCGCCCTGCCGTGGGCGGTGCGCGAGCAGGCGCTTTACCTCAGCGGCCTGCTCGCGATCGGGCTGATGTCGCTGGCGATGGTGCTCGCCACCCGCCCGGCCTGGCTGGAACGCCCGCTCGGCGGGCTGGACCGCATCTTCCGCGTGCACAAGTGGGCCGGCATCCTCGCCGGCGTGTTCGCCGCGCTGCACTGGCTGATCGAGCTGTCCGACGACCTGCTCAAGTCGATCTTCGGCCGCGGCGAGCGCCCGCACGGGGAAGAATCCGGCGGCCTGCTCGAAAACCTGCGCGAAGCCGGCGAGGAGCTCGGCGAGTTCGCCATCTACCTGATGCTGGCGATGGTCGTGCTCAGCCTGCTGAAGCGCTTTCCGTACAAATTCTGGCGCCACCTTCACCGCGCCATGCCGGTGCTCTACCTGATGCTCGCCTTCCATGCCGCGGTGCTCGCCCCGGTCGAATACTGGACCCAGCCCGCGGGCGCGCTGCTCGCCCTGCTGCTGGCTGCCGGCACGGTCGCCGCGGCGCTCTCGCTCGGCGGCCGGATCGGCCGCGAGCGCCGCGTGCACGGCGTGGTCACCGCGCTGTCTTCGCCCGCCCCCGACATCACCGAAGTGACCTGCCGCCTCGACGGCGAGTGGCGCGGGCACCGTGCCGGGCAGTTCGCCTTCGTCGGCTTCGAACGCTTCGAAGGCGCGCACCCCTTCACCATCGCCAGCGCCGACCGTGGCGACCGCAGCGTGCGCTTCCAGATCAAGGCCCTGGGCGACTACACCCGCCAGCTCTCGAACCGGATCGCGGTCGGCCAGGCGGTCACCGTCGAAGGCCCCTACGGCCGCTTCGTCCTCGGCCGCCACGACCGCCAGGCGCACCAGATCTGGGTCGCAGGCGGAATCGGCATCACCCCCTTCCTCGCCTGGCTCGAGGCCCTGCACGCCCACCCGGACGAGGCGCCGGCCGCCGACCTGCATTACAGTACCCGCGATCGCGCCCACGACCCCTTCGTCGCCCGCCTCGAAACCCTGTGCGCCGGACTGCCTTCGGTGACCCTGCACATCCACGACAGCAGCACGGACGGCCTGCTCACCGCCGAGCGCCTGTCCGCACTGCACGACGCGCGCCAGCGCGCTGAAGTCTGGTTCTGCGGGCCGCGCGGATTCGCCGAGCAGCTGCGCGCGGGGCTGGCCCGTGCCTGGGGGCGGCGGCTGCGCTTCCACCAGGAAGCGTTCGAGCTGCGCTGAAGCCGCGCGCCTGACGCGCCGCGGCCGCCGAAGCGGCTGCGGCGCGGGCGGGACGCAGGCACAGGGTACGAAGGACCGGTAAAGAGTGCGCAAGGAAGGACGGCAACGATGAAGATCCTGCTCGTCGAAGACGACGAACTGCTCGGCGATGGTATCCAGGCCGGCCTCGAACAGGCCGGCTTCACCGTCGACTGGGCGCGCGACGGCAGCGCCGCGGCCCATGCCCTGGACACCGGCGTCTACCAGGCGGCAGTGCTCGACCTCGGCCTGCCGCGCCTGTCCGGGATGGACGTGCTGCGCCGCGCCCGCACTGCGGGGCTGGATCTGCCGATCCTGATCCTGACCGCGCGCGACGCCCTCGCCGACCGCGTCGCCGGCCTCGATGCCGGCGCCGACGACTATGTCGTCAAGCCGTTCGAGCTGGCCGAACTGCAGGCCCGGCTGCGCGCCCTGGTGCGGCGCGCGAGCGGCAGCGCGGCACCGCTGCTCAGCTGCGGCGACGTGCAGCTCGACCCCGGCCGCCGCCAGGTGCGCTTCAACGGACACGCGGTGACGCTGACCACACGCGAGTTCGCCATCCTCCACGCCCTGCTGCTGGGCAAGGGCCGCGTGCTGTCGAAGGCGCAGCTCGAAGAGCAGCTCTACGGCTGGGGCGAGGAAGTCGAGAGCAACACGGTGGAAGTGTTCATCCACCACCTGCGCCGCAAGCTCGCCCCCGGGCTGATCCGCACCGTGCGCGGCGTGGGCTACCTGATCGAGGACGAGCCCTCTCAAGAAAACGCCGGGCCGCCCCAAGTGGTCTTGTCCCCCTCGGGGGGCGGAAACGGCAAAGCTGTTTCCCGGGGGCGCTCATGACCCCATTTCGCCCCTCCCGCCCGCCTTCCCTGCGCCACCGCCTGATCGCCCTGCTGGCGGCGGCCGTCCTGCTCGCCTGGGGGGCGACCGCGGCCTTCAGCTACCTCGATGCGCGTCACGAGATCGACGCCATGCTCGGCACCCACCTCCCCGCCACGCCCGCCACCGCAGCGCTGCACGCCGCGCTCGCCGAGAGCATCGCCCGCCACCTGTTGCACCCGCTGCTGTTCGCCGTCCCCGGGCTGGCGGTGGCGATCTGGCTCGCCGTCGGCGTCGGCCTCGCCCCGCTCGGGCGCTTCGCCGGCGAAGTCGAGCAGCGCGCGCCCGACAACCTCGCCCCGCTCGCGCTCGCCCGCGTGCCGCGCGAGGTCCTGCCCCTGCAGCAGGCGCTGAATGCGCTGTTCGCCCGCCTGCGCCAGTCGCGCGAACTCGAGCGCCGGTTCACCGCCGATGCCGCCCACGAGCTGCGCACCCCGCTGGCGGCGATCCGCACCCAGGCCGAAGTGGCGCTCAACGCCGACGACCGCGCCCAGGCCCGGCGCGCGCTCACCAACGTCGTCGGCGGCGCCGAACGCGCGACCCGGCTGGTCGAGCAGCTGCTGACCCTGGCCCGCCTCGACCCCCAGACCGCCCTCGAACGGCCGCAGCCGATCGGCCTGCGGGCGCTGGCACGCGACGCGGTCGCCGCCCAGGCGCCGTTCGCCGCGCGCCGGAACATCGACCTCGGCCTGCTGCCGGGCGACGAGCGCACGGTGCACGGCGACCCGCTGCTGCTCGCGGTGCTGCTGCGCAACCTGGTCGATAACGCCGTCCGCTACACCCCGCCGGGCGGGCGTGTCGATCTCGCCGTCGAGGAGGCGCACGCAGCGCGCAGCGGCTATCCGCTGCTGCGCGTCACCGACAGCGGCCCGGGGATTGCCCCCGCGGCACGGGAACAGGCCTTCGAACGCTTTCACCGCGGCCCCGACCACCGCGGGGAAGGCAGCGGCCTGGGGTTGTCGATCGTGCGCCGGATCGCCGAACTGCACCGCGCCACGCTCACTCTCGATGACGGCCCCCGCGGCCGCGGACTGACCGTGCGGGTCGGCTTTCCGCCAGCGGCGGACGGGTCGGCGCCACTTTAAGGGCGGTTTAAGGCGGCGCGCGGATACTCCTGTCTGCGCCTCCCGGAAACGGCGCACGACACGGAGGAATCATGAAATTTCAAGTACACGCCTCGGCGCTCGCCGCCGCCCTCGGCCTTTTCTTCGGCAGCGCGGCAGGCGGCGCCTGGGCCGCTTCGGCGGCCCCGCAGGCTCACACCCACGCCCCCGCCGCCAACGTCAGCGCCAGCGCCAGCGCCACGCTGCAGCTCGATCATGGCAAGAAGTGGGCGATCGACGCCCCCCTCGCGCAGGCGATGGCGAACATCCGCAACGACCTCGCCGCCCGGCTCGAGGACATCCATGCCGACCGCCTGCCTGCCGCCGGCTACCAGGCGCTGGCGAAGCGGGTGAATGGCGAAGTCGCCTACATGGTCGAGAACTGCCGGCTGAGCCCGGCAGCCGACGCCCAGCTCCACCTCGTGGTGGCCGATCTGCTCGAAGGCGCCAGCGCGATGGAAAACGCCGACGGCCACCGCCAGCCGCGCGCCGGCGCGGTCACCGTGATCGGCGCGCTCGAGCACTACGCACGCTACTTCGACGACCCTGGCTTCACGCCGATCGCGCACTGAAACACGGCCGCCGGAGGCGGCCGCAACCGGGGAACGGGAATTTGATGTGCATGCAGCGGATGCGCTGACAAACAGGGAAGCGCTCCTTCATAATCCAGCTGTTTGTCCACATTCCCGTCCTCCACCGGCTGATCATCATGGCCCAGTCCATCGAACACCTCTTCGCCAACAACAAATCCTGGTCCGAGCGCATGCAGGCCGACGATCCGGAATATTTCGCCCGCCTGGTCACCCAGCAGAGCCCGGAGTACCTGTGGATCGGCTGCTCCGACAGTCGGGTGCCGGCGAACCAGGTCATCGGCCTCGCGCCGGGCGAAGTTTTCGTCCACCGCAACATCGCCAACGTCGTCGTGCATACCGACCTCAACGCCCTGTCGGTGATCCATTACGCGGTCGAGATCCTGCGCGTGAAGCACATCCTGGTGGTCGGCCACTACGGCTGCGGCGGCGTGCGGGCGGCGATGCACGACAACCGCACCGGGCTCACCGACAACTGGCTGCGCCACATCCAGGACGTGCGCGACCGCCACGACGAACGCCTGGCGCGCATCGACGACACCACCGAGCGCCTGAACCGCCTGTGCGAGTTCAACGCCATGCACCAGGTGGTCAACGTCTGTCAGACGTCGATCCTGCGCGAGGCCTGGCAGCGCGGCCAGAACGTCACCGTCCATGGCTGGTGCTACAGCCTGCACGACGGCATGGTGCGCGACCTCGGGGTTAGCGCGCGCAGCCGCGAGGAAGCCGTCGAGCGCTACCGCGACGCGGTCGATCGGGTCGGCTGAGCGCCCGTCCGCTCACCCGCCCCCGCGGGCGGCGCGCTAGCGTGCCGCGGTCAGCCCTGCGAGCTGGGGGCCGAACCAGGTCGTCAGGACGAGGGCGAGCGGCACGCCGAGAAGGAAGATCCGGATCACCCAGGCGATGAACGGGTGGGTCTGGTGGGACTCGATGAAGTACCGCGCCACCACCCAGCCCTTGAGCCAGATGATCGCGGCGACCGGAAGCTGGACCCAGGACGCGGGGCCCAGCCAGCGCACCAGCCACAGGCTGAACACGGTCATGACGACGAGGAACAGCCAGGCGAGGCCGAGCGGAAGGAGGGCCGTCGACGGCGTGGAAGAGTCGGTTCGCATGGCTCAGGGCAGCACGTAGCAAAGGGCGAAGATGATCAGCCAGATGATGTCGGTGGCGTGCCAGTAGCTCGCCAACGCTTCCAGCCCGTCGTGGTTGTGCGCCGAATAGGCGCCGATGGCGTGGCGCCCCAGCACCCACAGGATGCCGAGGATCCCCCAGAAGCCATGGACGAGGTGGGTGAAGGTCAGGTAGTAATACACGGTGAAGAAGATTCCCGACTCGCCGTCGATGCCCTGGGTGAGGTTCCAGCGGATTTCGAGCAGCTTCACCAGCGGGTAGCCCAGCGCAAGGACGAGCCCGCCGACGAGAAAGGCGATCGAGCGCCCGCGCCGGCCGGCGCGGATCGTGGCCACGGAGCAGGCGATGAGGAAGCTGCTGCTGACCATCAGCAAGGTGATCGCCACTCCGGCAGTGGCCGACAGCCGCGGCGCGCCGTCCTCGAACGCCTGCGGGAAGTTCGCCCGGGCAACGAAATAGACGGCGAACAGGACGAGGAACTCGACGAACTCGCAGGTGATGCCGACCCAGATGCCGGCGTTGCCCGGCACCCTGCCGGAGGTACGGCCGATGCCGCGTTCCGCGTCGCCTGCGTGGTATTCCGGTAACGCTGCCGATGTCATGCCGATCCGCCTTTCCGTCGATCCCCGATTCCGCATTATTCGCCACCCGGCCGCCGTTTCACAGGTACAGCCGCCCGCATCGGCGACCGTAACAGCGCCGGGCGCGGCATACAATCGACCGATGCACCTCTACGAGCACCTGGCACTGGACATCGAACAGCACATCCGCGACGGCGTGCTGCGCCCGGGCGAACGCCTGCCTTCGATCCGCCAGGCCTGCCGCGCCCGCCAGCTGAGCCCGGCGACCGTGCTCGAGGCCTATCACCGGCTCGAAAGCCGCGGGCTTGTCGAGGCGCGGCCCAAGTCGGGCTACTTCGTGCGCCCCCATCACACCCTCGCCGCACCCGGCCTCACCCGCCCCGCCGGCCGCTCGACCGCACCCAAGGTCAGCGACTTCATCTTCGAGATCCTCGAGTCGGCCCGCGACCCGGCGGTCGTACCCCTCGGCTCGAGCTTCCTCAGCCCGTTCCTGTTTCCGTTCGAGCGTCTCGGCCGCTGCCTCGCCGCCGCCGCGCGCGGCATGGACCCGCGCGCCACCGTCACCGACCTGCCGCCGGGCAACGACGAGCTGCGCCGTCAGATCGCGTTGCGCTACCTGCACGGCGGCACGGCAGTGGCCGGCGACGAGATCGTGATCACCTCGGGAGCGATGGAGGCGCTCAACCTGTGCCTGCAGGCGCTGACCCGGCCCGGCGACCTGGTGGCGGTCGAGTCGCCGGCCTTTTACGCCGTGCTCCAGGCGATCGAGCGCCTCCACCTGCGGGTGGTCGAGATCCCGACCCATCCGCGCGACGGCGTCAGCCTGCCCGCGCTCGAGCAGGCCTTGCGTGTGCACCCGGTAAAAGCCTGCGTGCTCATGCCGAACTTCCAGAACCCGCTCGGCGCGCTCGTGCCCGACGACCAGCGCCCCGCGCTGCTCGCGCTGCTGCAGCGCCACGACGTGCCGCTGATCGAGGACGACACCTACGCCGAGCTGTATTTCGGCCGCCGCGCACCGCTGGCGATGAAGGCGCTCGACCGCAGCGGGCTCGTCCTCCACGTGTCGAGCTTCTCCAAGTGCCTCGCGCCCGGCTACCGGGTCGGCTGGGTCGCCGCCGGGCGCTTCGCCCAGAAAGTCCAGCGCCTGAAGATCGCCACCAGCCTCGCGACCACGGTCCCGGTCCAGATCGCCCTCGCCGATTTCCTGCGCAGCGGCGCCTTCGACCCCCACCTGCGCCGCCTGCGCGCCACTCTCGAACGCCAGGAAGCCCGGCTCGCGGCCGCACTCGAACGCCATTTCCCCGCAGCCAGCCGCATCACCCGGCCGCGCGGCGGCTATTTCACCTGGGTCCAGCTACCGCCGTGGGCCGACACCCTGGCGCTGCACCGGCGGGCGCTCGACGAGGGCATCAGCCTCGCCCCGGGGCCGATGTTTTCGCCGCGGCGGGCCTACCGCGACTGCCTCCGGCTGAACTTCGGCCACCCCTGGTCCGCCGCCCACGAACAGGCGATCGAGCGCCTCGGACGGATGCTCGCCGAGCAGCGCTGAGTCCGCCCCCGGATGCCGGCGGGCCCGCCTCACACTTCCAGCGGATCGACATCGAGCTGCCAGCGCAGCTCGCGCACGGTGCGCTGGCGGTAGAGCAGCGCCACCCAGCCGGCGAGGAAGCCCTGCAACACGCCGCGCTGGTCGGCCTCGATCAGCAGCTGGGCGCGCTCGCGCCGCGCCAGCCGGGTGAGCCGCATCGGCACCGGATCGTAGAGGCGCAGGCCCTCGGGAGCACACTCCTCGGCCAGGCGGCGGGCATGGCGCAGGAAGTCGACGGCGGCGTCGAGCGCAGGGGCGTCGGCGCGCAGCATCGCCTGGTGGGTGAACGGCGGGAAGCCCGCACTGCGCCGCTCCTGCAGCGCCATGCGGGCGAAGGCGTCGAAGTCGTGGCGCGCCAGCTGCTGGTAGAGCGGGTGCGCCGGGTATTCGGTCTGGATCAGCACCGTGCCCGCCAGGGCACCGCGCCCGGCACGGCCGCCGACCTGCATCAGCTGCTGGAACAGGCGCTCGGGGGCGCGGAAGTCGGCGGCGTGGAGCGCGGCATCGGCGCCGATCACGCCGACCAGGGTGAGGTTGGGGAAGTCGTGGCCCTTGGCCATCATCTGGGTGCCGACGAGGATGTCGGCGCCGCCTTCGGCGATGGTCGCGAGCACGCTTTCCCACTGCCGGCGGGTGCGCGCGGCGTCGCGGTCGACGCGCAGCACCCGGGCCTGCGGGAACAGCTCGGCGAGGCGCGCCTCGACGCGCTGGGTGCCGCGCCCGAAAGGCCGGATGTCCTGGTCGCCGCAGCTCGGGCAGGCGGACGGGATCGGCCCATCGCAGCCGCAGTGGTGGCAGCGCAGGCGGCGGTCGGCGAGGTGGACGACGAGGTTCGCCGAGCAGTGCGGGCAGCGGCTGACCCAGCCGCAGGACGGGCACGACAGCACCGGCGCATAGCCGCGGCGGTTGAGGAACACCAGGCTCTGCTCGCCGCGCTCCAGGCGCTCGCCGAGCGCCGCCTGCAGCGCCGGGCTGAGGCCTTCGTCGAGGCGCAGGCGGCGGGTGTCGATGCAGCGTACCGCCGGCAGGGTCGCGGCGAGCGCACGCTGGCTCAGGGTCTGCAGCGCATAGCGCTCGCTACGGGCGTGGTACCAGGTTTCCAGCGAAGGCGTGGCCGAGCCCAGCACCACCGGCACGCCGCGCTGGCGCGCGCGCCACACGGCGAGGTCGCGCGCCGAATAGCGCACCCCTTCCTGCTGCTTGTAGGAGGCGTCGTGCTCCTCGTCGACGAGGATCAGGCCCAGTCGCGGCAGCGGCGCGAACACCGCCAGGCGGGTGCCGAGGACAATGTCGGCCTCGCCCGCGAGCGCCTGCACGAAACCGCGCGAGCGCGCACCGTCGGCGAGCGCGGAATGCAGGCTGACGACGTGCGCGGCGGCGAAGCGCTGCGCCACGCGGCGCTCGAGCTGGGGCGTGAGGGCGATCTCCGGCACCAGCATCAGCACCTGCCGGCCCTGCGCCAGCAGGTGCGCGGCCAGGCGCAGATAGACTTCGGTCTTGCCGCTGCCGGTGACGCCGTGCAGCAGCCAGGGCTTGAAGCCGGGCCCGGCGCCGAGGATCGCCTCCAGCGCCTGCGTCTGCTCCGGCGTCGGCTCGGGCCGGGCGCCGGTGGCATGGCGCGCGGCGACGCGCTCCGCACCCCCGACCCAGCCGCGGCGCAGCAGTTCGCCGACCGCCTCGCCGCCCTCGAGCGCACGCACCACGCTGCGCCGCCAGGGCCCTGCGCCGGCCGCCGCCAGGGTCTGCAGCAGGGCCAGGGCCTTGCTCGCGCGGCGGGGGGAGTGCAAGGCCTCGCGCCCCGCGGCGGCGATCTGCAGCAAGGGGTCCTCGTCCTCGCCGCTCACTCCGTCGGCGCGGCGCAGGCCGGGCGGCAGGGCGAGGGCGACCACTTCGCCGATCGGGGCGTGGTAGTAGCGGGCGACGAAATCGACCAGCTCCAGCCAGTCCGCCGGCAGGGGCGGG
The DNA here is from genome assembly GCF_003030465.1 of Thauera aromatica K172. Taxonomy (GTDB): domain Bacteria; phylum Pseudomonadota; class Gammaproteobacteria; order Burkholderiales; family Rhodocyclaceae; genus Thauera; species Thauera aromatica. The sequence continues at coordinate 3,632,116 of NZ_CP028339.1, forward strand.
ACTTCGCGCTGGATGTGGCGGACCGTCTTGAGACGGGCGGGTTCGATGGCGGCGGCCGCCCCCAGGGCGAGGATCAGGCCGTTGCGCTCGCCGCGCCCGAACGGGACGGTCACGCAGCGGCCGACGTCGGCCGCGGTGGCGTCCGGGGCAAGATAATCAAACACTTGCGGCAGCGGCACCGGCAGGGCGACACGGACTATACTCATTTCAAACCCGGATGAATCTTGAAATTCATTCTGGATCAATCACTTGCGCCGGGTTCATGAGAACTGCCGGAGAAAAAACCTGCCAAGTATCTGGCATCGAACCGGAGTGCAGGCTTGTCCACAAAAGCTGTGGATAAGTTTGTGGGAAAGCTGGGTGAATCGCGCTGAAAGTGCCGTCAGTACGGCTATTCCGCCACCGTGCTGCAACATTGCGCTTTTATGAAAATCTTTATTTATCAATGACTTGTAAAATATGCCGGATAACTGGAAGTGACGGCCTCGGGAGGAGGTGGCGAAGCATCCGGATGTGCACAATTGACATCCTCCCCCGCCTAAAGTCGGGGGATTCCTACGGCGCTCCCACCGGCATCGAACCGGTGTGAGTCGCTTCGGCGGGTTCCTGCTGCTGGCGGCATTACTGCACCACTCACTTCACAGGCGCAACGGGCGTGTCCCGCCCTGAGAATGTTGATCGCGCCGACCACATCGGCGTTTTCCTCGAAACCGCATTCCACGCACGCGAACCGGGCTTGCGTTTTCCGGTTGTCCGCCGACACATGACCGCAGCACGGGCAGGTGCGGCTCGTGTTCTGCGGCGGCACAGCGATGAGATACCCGCCTCTCCACGCCACCTTGTACTCCAACTGCCGCCGGAACTCGAACCAGCCCTGATCGAGGATGGACTTGTTCAGGCCAGACTTGGCCCGAACGTTTCTTCCCGGCGCCTCTGCCGTGCCCGCCGCCGACTTGGACATGTTCCGTACCTGCAGGTCCTCGATACACACCATCGCGTGGTTTTGGCTGATCGTGGTCGTGGTCTTGTGCAGGTAGTCGCGGCGTGCGTTGCCGATGCGGGAATGGATGCGCTGGATTCTGGCTTTCGTTTTTTTCCAGTTGCTACTGAATTTGGTTTTGCGGCTCATGGCCTGCTGCGCCTTGCGCAAGGCTGTTTCATGTCGCTTGAAACTGTTGAGCGGGGTGTAGAACGTGCCGTCCGACAGCGTGGCGAAGCGGGCGATGCCCATGTCGATGCCGACCGCACCGCCGTTGGGGACGGACTGCTCGACCTCGCGTTCGGTCTGGATGCTGACGAACCATTTGCCGCCGCTCGCGGACACGGTGACCTGCTTCACTTCGCCCAGCACATCGCGGCTGTTGCGATAGCGCAGCCAGCCGAGCTTGGGCAGGAAAAGGCGGCTGGTGGACTGATCGAGTTTGCTCTGCTTCGGGTCAGGATATCGGAAGCTGTCGCCTTGGCCCTTTTTCTTGAAGCGCGGGAAGGCGGCCCGCTTGGCGAAGAAATTGGTGTACGCCCGCTCCAAATCCTTGAGCGTCTGCTGTAGCGGATGCGTCGGCGCGTCCTTGAGCCACGGCGTCTCGGTGCCGTTGCGCCACTCGGTAGGCAGCTTGCACAGCCCGGCGTAGCCGAGTTTCTTCTCGCCCTGTTCGTGGCGCTCCTTCTGCAACGCCAACGCCTTGTTGAACACGAACCGGCACGACCCAGCGAAACGGCGCATGTCGCGCTGCTGCTCGCCGGTCGGCATCAGTTCGTATTTGAAGGCTTGGAGACGTTGCATGCGGATAGTATATTTTTGCCTATGACCAACGACAACGATATCCGACACGGAAGACACTGCGTCTTTCTGATGCATGTGCTTTTGGTCTTCGTGACAAAATACCGTCGGGGAGGACGATCACGTTCATCTGCTGGTGAACTACCCCCCGAAGGTGGCCGTGTCGGCGCTGGTGAATAGCCTGAAAGGCGTTTCCAGCCGCATGATCCGCAAGAAAAACGATCCGAGCATCCGCAAGAAACTGTGGGGCGGTGCGCTGTGGTCGCCATCCTACTTCGCCGGAAGCTGCGGCGGAGCACCTATCGAGATCATCCGCCAGTACATCGAACAGCAGAAGACGCCACACTAATCGCCGAAAAGACGCCTACGGCGTCCGCGCTATCCTTCCCCAGCCTGAAGGCCGAGGCTTGCCGCGCACTGGGTCAAGAAAAAAATTGGAATTCTGTCGTTGACAGATGGCCGGGCCGCGGCCGCCTTTGTTCCCCCGGGCGTACCGCGGCGGCCCGCGCTCAGCGCGCCGTGCGCAGGCTGCGGCTGTACTGGTGGACGGTATCGACCAGCACGCTGACGTTCTCGGGGGGAGTGAACTGGGAAATGCCGTGGCCGAGGTTGAAGACATGGCCCGGGTGGTTGCCGAAGGCGTCGAGCACGCGGCAGGTTTCGCGGGCGACCGCCTCGGGCGGGGCAAACAGGACGTTGGGATCGAGGTTGCCCTGCAGCGCCACCTGGTCGCCGACCAGGCGGCGGGCGCGGCCGATGTCCATGGTCCAGTCGAGGCCGACCGCGTCGCAGCCGATCGCGGCGATCGACTCCAGCCACAGGCCGCCGCCCTTGGTGAACACGATGCTGGGCACGCGCTGGCCGTCGCGCTCGCGGATCAGGCCGGCGACGACCTGCTCGAGGTAGCGCAGCGAGAACTCGCGGTAGGCCGCCTCGGACAGCACCCCGCCCCAGGAGTCGAACACCATCACCGCCTGGGCGCCGGCCTCGATCTGGGCGTTGAGGTACTTCACCACCGCCTGCGCGGTAACCTCGAGGATGTGGTGCATCAGCTCCGGGCGGCTGTAGGCCAGGGTCTTGACCTTGCGGTAGTCGTCCGAGGAGCCGCCTTCGACCATGTAGCAGGCCAGCGTCCACGGGCTGCCGGAAAAACCGATCAGCGGCACGCTGCCGTCGAGCGCGCGGCGGATCTCGGCGACCGCATCCATCACGTACTGCAGCTCGGCGTGGGGGTCGGGCGCAGTGAGATTGCGGATCTCCCATTCGTCCTTGAGCGGGCGCTCGAAGCGGGGGCCTTCGCCTTCGGCGAAATACAGCCCCAGGCCCATCGCATCGGGCACGGTAAGGATGTCGGAGAACAGGATCGCGGCATCGAGCTCGTAGCGCGCGAGCGGCTGCAGGGTGACTTCGCAGGCCAGCGCCGGGCTCTTGCACAGCTGCAGGAAGCTGCCGGCGCGCTTGCGCGTCTCGCAGTATTCGGGGAGGTAGCGTCCGGCCTGGCGCATCAGCCAGACGGGAGTGTAGTCGGTCGGCTGGCGCAGCAGGGCGCGCAGGAAGGTGTCGTTTTTCAGGCGGCTCACGGCGAGTCCTTGTTTCTGCGATTCGGGCACGAGCCGCGATTATCCCCTTTTGTGCGCGAAGTTGGCCTTGTCGTCCGTCAAGCACGACCGGAACGCGCGCCCCGGGCGCTCAGCGCCGCCAGAAGGTCGGCGTCAGGACGACGAGGAAGGTGAAGATTTCGAGCCGGCCGAGGATCATCGTGAATGCCAGCACCCACTTGTGGAACGCGCTCAGGGCCTGGTAGTTGGAAGCCGGCCCGACCGCGTCCAGCCCCGGGCCGGTGTTGTTGAGGCAGGCCACCACCGCCGAGAACGCGGTGATCAGCTCCAGCCCGGTGGCCGACAGCAGCAGGGTCATGCTGACGATCGACACCATGTACATGAAGCTGAAGCCGAGCACGGCGTGGAGGATGGTCTCGGGCACCGGCTTGACCCCCAGGCGCACCGGGCGCACCGCGTGCGGGTGCAGGGAGCGGACGATTTCGCGGAACACCTGCTTGTACAGGATCATCGCCCGCATCATCTTGATGCCGCCGCCGGTGGAGCCCGAGCAGGCGATGAAGCTGCCGAGGAACAGGATCCAGACCTGGGCGAACATCGGCCACAGGGTGTAGTCGTAGGTCGACAACCCGAGCGAAGTGGAAATCGACACCACGTGGAAGGCGACGTAGCGCAGCGTGGTGGCGAGATCGGCGTGGGCCTCGAAGCGCATCAGGTAGGCGGTGAGCAGGACGATGCTGACCGCGAGCACGCCGAAGTAGAAGGGGATTTCCGGGTCGCGCAGGTAAGGCCGGGGCGAGCGCCGCACGAGGGCGAGATAGTGGGTGGCGTAGTTCAGCCCGGCAAGGAGGGCGAAGACGATGGCGACGATCTCCACCTCCAGGTTCTGGAAATGCCCGAGCGAGGCGTCCTTGCTCGAAAAGCCGCCGAGGCCGGCGATGGAGAAGGCGTGGATCACCGCATCCCAGCCTTCGAGCCCGGCCCCCCACAGGCTCAGGCCGCAGGCGATGGTGAGCAGCACGTAGGCGAGCCACAGGCCCTTGGCGGTCTCGGTGATGCGCGGGGTGAGGCTGGAGTCCTTCATCGGCGTCGGCACTTCGGCCTTGAACATCTGCCGCCCGCCGATGCCGAGCAGGGGCAGGATCGCCACCACCAGCACGATCACCCCCATGCCGCCGATCCAGTGCATGAACGTGCGCCACAGGTTGATCGACACCGGCATCGCGTCGAGCCCGCTGAGCACCGTCGCGCCGGTCGCGGTGAGCCCGGAGACCGCTTCGAAGTAGGCGTCGGTGAAGCGCAGCTCGGGCAGGTAGGCGAGCAGCGGCAGCGCCCCGAACAGGGGCAGCACGACCCAGGTGGCGGCGACCAGGAAGAAGCCGTCGTGCACCCGCAGGTCGCGGCGCCGGCTGCGGGTCGCCGCCCACAGCAGCAGGCCGGCGACGAAGGTGACGAAGATCGCCTGGTCGTAGGCGAGGGTCGCGCCGTCGTCGAGCCAGGCCGAGACGACGAGCGGAAAGCCCATCAGCAGGCCGAAGATCATGATGATCAGGCCGAGCGCGTTGAGCGCGGGGTGGTAGGCACGCATGCAGGGGAACCGGGGTCAGAGGAAGGTGAAGCCGACCTGGAACAGCTTCTCGACCTTGCGCACGAGCTTCTTGCTGGTGCAGAACACGATCACGTGGTCGTTCTCGACGATCACCGTGTCGTGGTGAGGCATGATCACCTCGCGGCGCACCACCCGGCCTTCGTCGTTTTTTTCGTCGCGGACGATGGCGCCGATCGTCGCGCCCTTGGGCAGGGCGATCTCCTCGATCATGCGGCCGACCACCTTCGAGTCCTTGCGGTTGCCGTGGGCGATGATTTCGAGCGCTTCCGCCGCACCGCGCCGCAGGCTGTGCACCGCGACCACGTCGCCGCGGCGGACGTGGGCGAGGAGGGTGCCGATCGAGGCGTGGGCGGGCGAGATGGCGATGTCGATCGGGCCGCCCTGGACCAGGTCGACGTAGCTCTTGCGGTTGATCAGGGCCAGGGTGCGGCGCGCGCCCATGCGCTTGGCGAGCGAGGCGGACATGATGTTGTCTTCCTCGTCGTTGGTCAGGGCGACGAACAGGTCGGTCTCGTCGATGCCTTCGTTCTCGAGCAGTTTTTCGTCGGTGGAGTCGCCGCGCAGCACCAGCGCGCGCGACAGCTGCGAGGCAAGCATTTCCGCGCGCGCGCGATTCACTTCGAGGATCTTGACGTGGTAGTTCTCTTCGATCGACTGGGCGAGACGGAAACCGATGTTGCCGCCACCGGCGATCATGATCCGGCGCATCGGCCGGTCGGTGCGCCGCATCTCGCGCATGACCTGGCGGATATGGACGGTGGCGGCGAGGCAGAACACCTCGTCGCCGGGAATGATCACGCTGTCGCCTTCGGGGATGATCGGCACGCCCTCGCGGTAGATCGCGGCGATGCGCACTTCGACGTTGGGCAGGTGAAAGCGCAGCGCCTTCAGCGGATGGCCGACCAGGGGGCCGCCTTCGAACGCGCGCACGCAGATCAGGCTGACCACGCCATCGGCGAATTCGAGCACCTGCAGGGCTTCCGGGAAGGCAATCAGGCGCTTGACGTAGTCGGTGACGACCTGTTCCGGGCAGATCGAGAAATCGACCGCGAAGTTGCTGTCGTCGAGCAGTTCGGGGTGGTCGACGTAGTCGGTCGAGCGCAGGCGGGCGATGCGCGTGGGCAGGTTGAACATCGCCTTCGCGATGCGGCACGCGCAGAGGTTGGTCTGGTCGGACTGGGTGACCGCGATCAGCAGGTCGGCATCGTCGGCACCGGCCTCCCTGAGCACCGACGGCGAGGCGGCGTTGCCGCACACGGTGCGCACTTCGAGGCGGTCGCGCTGTGCCGCCAGCGGCTCGTCGCTGGTGTCGACGAGGGTGATGTCGTTCGCTTCGGAGACGAGGTTCTCGGCCACCGAGGCACCGACCTGTCCGGCCCCCAGGATGATGATCTTCACCGCGGTTTTCCGATTGATCTGCAGGGATCTGGATTCTACGCGTGCGGGGCGGCACCTGAAACCGGATGTTGCATTGCAACGACGACGTCGTGCGGATGGCGTCCGCGCTAGACGTCCTCGTGGCGGCGGCCCGGCTGCAGGCCGAGCTGCTTGAGCTTGCGATAGAGGTGGGTGCGTTCGAGCCCGGTCTTTTCCGCAAGCCGGGTCATGTTGCCGGCTTCGAGGCGCAGATGGTGCTCGAAGTACATGCGCTCGAAGGCCTCGCGTGCCTCGCGCAGGGGCTGGTCGAGAGACACGCCGCAGGCGCCGGCGCCGGCCTCCGCCGGCAGCAGGCGACGCACCTCGGCCGCGCCGATCTCCTCTTCCAGCGTGCCCAGGGCGAGGGACTTCACCGCCGCCCGCAGTTCGGCGTAGCCGCCCGGCCACGGCAGGTTGCGCAGCTGGTTGAGGGCCGCGGTGGACAGGCGCCGCAGCGGCACTTCATGGGCCTCGACGAGGTGGAGCAGGATCTGGCTGGCGAGTTCGGGAAGGTCGTCGCGCACTTCGGCGATCGACGGCAGCGCCATGCTGACTTCGAACAACCTGGCGAGCAGGCCGGCGTCCCAGCCCTCGGCGGCGAGCGCTTTCTGGCTGCGCTCGGTGGCCACGACCAGGCGCAGGTCGTAGCGCTCCAGGCGCTCGAGGGCGAAGGCCAGGTTCTTCTGCTGCGGCCGCGACAGGCGGGCGAGTTCGGGGACGAACAGCACCCCGCCCTGGGTCGCCTGCAGCTGGGCGATGTCGAGCGGCGCGGTGACCGTGCCCAGGTCGAGCCAGGGCGCGCTGCCGGACAGCACGCTGCGCGCCACCAGCTCGGCGAGCGAGCCGCTGCCGGTGCGCAGCAGCAGCAGGCGCGAACTGCCGGCGATCTGCTCGACCCGGCGCTTGAGCTCGCGCAGCGGCAGCGAGCGGGTGAACGCGTCCAGGGTCAGGGCCGGCGGTGTACCCTGGGTCTGCGGCCGCTGCAGCCCGCGCTTGACCGCAGCGAGCAACTTTTGCAGCGCGATCGGCTTTTCCAGGTAGTCGATCGCACCGATCCGGGTGGCCTCGACTGCGGTATCGATGGTGCCGTGGCCGGACATCACCACCACCGGCATGTTGAGCTGGCCGTTGGCCGCCCATTCCTTCAGCAGGGTAATGCCATCGGTATCGGGCATCCAGATGTCGAGGAGCACCATGTCGGGGCGTGCGGCGTTGCGCACCCCACGTGCCGCGGTGGCATTCTCGGCGAGGAGAACGTCGTGCCCTTCGTCGCGCAGGATCTCGGAGAGCAGCTCGCGAATCCCGATTTCATCGTCAACGATCAGTATCTTTGCCATTTTTCAGTGTGCACCATTGGATTCGGCCAGACGCAGCCGAATACGGATTTCCGCACCGCTGCCCTCGCGGTTGGCGATGCGGACGTCTCCACCATGTTCGTCGATGATTTTCTTCACCATCGCCAGACCCAGCCCGGTGCCGCGCGACTTGGTAGTGAAGTAGGGTTCGAAGGCATGGGCCAGCACCTCGGCCGGAAAACCCGGGCCGTTGTCGCGGAACAGCAGCACGGCGCGCGCGCTTTCGCCGCGTGTCGCCAGGCACAACTCGCCGTCCTCGCTGCCGGCGAGTGCATCCTGCGCATTTTGCAGCATATTGTGGATCACCTGCCGGATCTGCGTCGGGTCGCCCAGCACCGGTGCCAGGGCGGAGTCGAGTTCGAGCCGGATGCGCAGCGCCGAACTTTCGTACAGATTCAGGACTTCGCGGATCAGGGCGTTGAGATCGAGCGCCTCGAGCCGGGGCGCGGGCAGGCGCGCATAGTCGCGGAAGGCATTGACGAGATTCTTCATCGCCTCGACCTGGTTGACGATCGTGGTCGTGGCGCGGGCGAGCATTTCGCGCCCGCTATCGTCGAGGCGGTCGGAGAGTTTCAGCGCCAGGCGCTCGGCCGAAAGCTGGATCGGCGTCAGCGGGTTCTTGATCTCGTGCGCCAGGCGGCGGGCGACCTCGCCCCACGCCGCAGTGCGCTGCGCCGCCACCAGGCGGGAGATGTCGTCGAACACCACCACCAGGCCGCCGCCGGTGGCCGCCGGCAGGCGCGAGCCGTGGATCAGCAGGGTCAGCGGCGAGCTGTCCTTGACCGGCAGCTCGATCTCGGCCTGCCAGTCGCCCTCGTGGGTGCCGAAGCCTTCGAGCAGGGCATCGCGGAACGGGGTCAGGCGCGGCCATTCTTCGAGGGTGAGGTCCTCGAAGCCGGCCAGGTCGTCGTCGAGGATCTGCAGCGCACCATGGTTGGCTGCGCGCAGGCCGCCATCGGCGGAAAACGCGAGCACCCCGGTCGACAGGTTGGCGAGCACGCTCTCGAGATAGGCCCGTGCCGATTCCACCGCGGTACGGTTGCGCTCGGCGGCCGCGCGGGCATCCTCGAGCTGACGGGTCATGCGGTTGAAGGACTGGGTCAGCACGCCGAGCTCGTCGTGCGCAGGCAGGGCCTGGCGCGGGCTGAAGTCGCCCTGCGCCACCGCCTGCGTGCCTTCGGCGAGGATCAGCAGCGGTGCCGCCAGGCGGCGGGCAATGAGGAAGGCCGCGGCCACCGCGGTAAGCAGCGCCAGCAGCAGGGTCAAGCTCAGGGTCAGCGTATAGATGCGCTGCAGTCCGCTCCGCCCGAGGGTGAGCTGCTGGTAGTCGCGGTACGCTTCCTGCACCGCTTCGGCGTGGCGGCCGAAAGTCTCCGGCACCGCCTGGGTCAGTTGCAGCAGCCGGGTTTCGCCGGCCAGGGTGCGCTGCGGAATCGGCACGATCACGCGGATCACCAGGCGGCCATCGGGCAGGCTGTCCACGGCGTGGAAGGAGCGGCTCTGGCGGGCCTGGCGCAGCTGCGCCGGGTTGGGCAGGTCGGGAATCAGGCCCTGGCCGCTCTCGGCGGCGGTGGCCAGCACCTGACCCGCCACCGTGAGCACCGTGGCGCTGCCGACACCGGCCTGCTCGCGCAGGCGGTTGAGCAGCGCCGGCGCGACCGGATCGCTGCGCTCGAGTTCGAGGACGAGGTCGTCGCCCTTGTCCCTGAGCTGGCTGGCGAGAAAATCGAGCGCATTCTGGCCGAGCGCGATCCCCCCTTCCAGCGCCGAATCGACGCGCACGTCGAACCAGGACTCGATGCTGCGCGCCACGAACTGCAGCGACACCGCATAGACGACGACCCCCGGCACCACACCCATCAGTGCGAACATCAGCACCAGCCGATACTTGAGCCGAGAGCCGAACTGGCGGGCGCGGTATTCCCGCCACAGCTGGCGCAGCTGGACGCCGACCAGACCGGCGAGCACCACCGCGACCATGCCGTTGAGGGCGAGCAGGAAAGGATAGCTGCGGGCGAACAGCTCGGTGTTGGCGCTGGCCGAAGTCAGCAGGAACAGCGAGATCCCGGCCAGGGCGGCGGCAACGACGAGAAGGATCCGCTTCATTGCAAGCCCGGCGTCCCTGGCTGGAAGATCCAGCGCCGCCAGTCGGTGCCGAGATTCCAGTCGCGGCTGCCGAGCGCGGTGACCTGGAAAGGCTTGGGCAGCTTGCTGGTATCGAGGCGGAAGCGCAGCGCGACGTCGTACACCACTCCCGCTTCCAGCGCAGCGCTCTCGGCGATATGCCAGTTGCGTACACGCTGCATCGTCAGGACGGCGGCCTCGAGCGTATCCAGGCTCTGGTGCAGGCTGCCGATCGACAGGCGGTAGCTGCGCGTGATCGCATGGTAGGAGAGGCGGTAGTCGAGGCTGCGCTCCACTTCGACGCGGTCGAACCAGTACCAGCGCGGGCGCTCGATCACCAGCTCGGTGGTGAAGAACAGCGCCACGCCGCGGTTCACGGCGTCGGCCAGGCGCGGATTGAGGGTGAAGTCGATATCGGCGTTGAGGACGTAGCCGCCGTCACCGGGGACGACTTCGGCGCTGCGGATGATGCCCTCGTCGGCATGGGCCACGGGCGCGAGCACGGCGGCGAGAATGAATGCGGCGGTGCGCAGCAGGCGCTCAAGGCGCCTTGCGCAGGCGAGCGAAATAGAAGCCGTCATGTTCGGCATTGGGCAGCAGCTGCAGCTCGGTACGACCATCGATGGGGAGTCGCTCGGCGTCCGCATGGCGGGCGCAGAAACGGGCGATCTGCCCGGCATTTTCTTGATCGAACACCGAGCAGGTGACGTAGAGCATTGTGCCACCCGGCGCCAGCACGCGCCAAAGCGCATCGAGGATTTCCGCCTGCTGTGCGGCGAAACGGGCGATGTCGGTGTCACGGCGCAGCCACTTGATGTCGGGATGGCGCCTGACCACCCCGGAGGCGGAGCAGGGCACGTCGGCGAGGATGCGCTCGAACGGGCGCCCGTCCCACCAGGACTCGAGCCGCCGGCAGTCGGCCACCCGGACCGTGGCCGCAAGGCCGAGGCGGGCGAGATTGCGCTCGATGCGCCCGGCGCGCAGCGGATCGAGCTCGAGGGCGAGAAGATCGACATCGGCCCCTTCGAGCACATGGGCGGTTTTCCCGCCGGGAGCGGCGCAGGCGTCGAGCACGCGCATTCCGGCCTCGGCCTGCAACAGTCGCGCCGCCCACTGCGCACCGGCATCCTGCACCGATAGCCGGCCTTCGGCATACCCCGGCAGGCGGGCCACCGCGCGTGGCTGGGCGAGGAGCAAGGCGCCGTTTTCGAGCACGCGGGCGGACGCCCCCGCGGCTTCGAGCTCGGCCAGGGCATCCGCCACCGTCGAGCGGCGCGGATTCACCCGCAGCGCCATCGGCGGGCGCTGGCGGCCGGCCTCGAGCACCGCCTGCCAGTCCTGCGGATGCGCCGCCCGCAATCGCGCCTGCCACCACGGCGGGCAGGCGTGGCGAGCCCCCGGATCGGCCTCGATCCATTCCTGCCACTGCCCTTGCCGGCGCAGGGCGTTGCGCAGGACGCCATTGACCATGCCCTTGAGCCCGGGCATCGACGCCACCGCGGCTTCCACCGCCTGATCGACGACGGTGTGCGCCTGCTCCGGCTTCTGCCACAGGCGCTGCAGCGCCACCAGCAGCAGGGCCCGGATTTCGACCGGCGGCGGGGTGTGCACCAGCTGGGCGAGGACCGCATCGCCCCGCCCGTATTCACGCAGCGTCGTCCACGCGAGATCGCGAACCGCACCGCGGACCGCATCCGGCCAGCCCGGATGGCTGGCGAGCAGGCGCTCGAAGGCATCGGTGAGGTTGCCGCCGTCGATGACCGCCGCCACCATCCCGGCGGCCTGCTGCAAGGCATAGGCCAGGCTGTCTTCACGCAGGCGCACTGCGGGAGGGCGCCGGCGTGTTTCGGGAGCTGCGGCGGGCCGCGTCGCTGCCCGCCGGGCAGGCCTTGAAGGAGTGGTCACGATCGAAGGAAAAAAACGGATGCGACGCTCAGGCGAGCAAATCGCGGAGATGGTTCGGAAGCGCGAACTGAGCGCAGTGGACGGCGCCATTGTAGTGCTGCAGCAGGGAAATGGCGCGCTCGCCGAGCCTGCGGTCGATTTCGGCGGCATCGATCGCCACCGGATCGAGCTCATCCGCGGCCGTGGCCATGCCCCACAGACTGCCGTACAGCGGAATGTGGAGGAAATACGGCCGCACGCAGGCGAATACCCGCCGCAGGCGCTGGACCAGCGCCTGCACCCGCTCGGGCTGGAAAACCGGCGTGCCGATGTGCAGGACGAGTGCCCCGCCCGGCGTCAGCAAAGCCCGGCAGGCGGCAAAAAAAACTTCAGAGTAGAGGGCTTCGGCCGGGCCGACCGGGTCGGTGAGGTCGAGCACGACGAGGTCGTAACGCGCACCGGCGGCGGGCGCTTCGTCATGGACATAGCGCATGCCGTCGCCGATGCGGAGCTCGACGCGGGGATCGTCGAAAGCACCGCGGTGCACCGCCTGGAAGTAGCGCCGCGCGATATCGACCACTTTGGCATCGAGCTCGGCGATCACCACTTTCTCGACCGAGGGGTACTTGAGCAACTCCTCCGCCGAACCGCCGTCGCCGCCACCGATGATCAACGCCCGGCGCAGGCCCGCATGCGCCATGCCCGGCACGTGGATCAGGTTTTCGTGGTAATGGAACTCGTCCCGCTCGGACGTCATGAAGCAACCGTCGAGGCGGAACAGCCGCCCGAAGCGGGCCGTCTCCCACACTTCGTAATCCTGCCATGCGGAACGGCCGGCCTCGAGCAGGCGATCGCCGCGGACGAAATAGCCGGCATCCTCGGCGAGGAATTCGGCCAGCAGTCCATCGGGAAAGCCGGGGAGGGGATCGCTCATGATTCAGACCTCGGCGGGCAAGCGGCCGCGCACCACTTCATGGCTGACGATGTCCTGCGGGCGCAGGGCATCGATGACGCACCGGAACAACTGGCGGGCACGACCACTGTTGTCGCGGGAGAAGTTGCAGACATAGACATCGAGCGTCACGTCGCCGCTCTCCGGCCAGGTGTGGATCGCCAGGTGGGATTCGGCGAGCACCACGGTGCCGGTGACGCCGGCCGCCTCCCCGCGCTCATCCACGAACTGGTAGAAATACGCCCCGAGCGGACTCAAGCCCGCACTGCGGCATTCCTCGATACACAGGGTCTCGAGCGCGGCGCGCTCGACCAGCAGCCCGCTCACCGGTTCACAGCGATACAGATCGGCAATCAGATGAAGTCCGTTCATTTCCTCGGCATGGTTACATGAAGACATAAACGGCTATTTTATCATGCTCCGCTAATACAATATTTCTCCAAAGATTTTCCTGCCTGTTTCACGTGGAACAAGGAGTCGATCAACGCAGGAAAGTGTCGTAGGCGAGGCGCACGATCAGCACCAGCACGACGCCGAGGAACATCTTGCGCACGAAGCCCGTTCCATGCCGCAGCGCCATCCGGGAGCCAAGAACCGCCCCGCTCAGGTTGCACACGGCCATCACGGCGGCAAGCGCCCACAGCAGCTCGACATTGCCGACAAAGTAGGCAATCGCGGCAACATTCGTCGCCACATTGAGGATTTTGGCCGATACCGAGGCACGCAGGAAATCCATCCCGAGCAGGCGGATGAAGAGGAAAATCAGGAAGCTGCCCGTACCCGGACCGAAGAATCCGTCATAAAACCCGATCCCCAGCCCGATCGCGAGCGCCAGCAGCACCGAGCGCACGCCATGCTCCGGCTCGGTCGACACCGCACCCAGGTCCTTGCGGACAAAAGTGTAGATTGCCACCAGCACGAGCAACAGCAGAATCAGCGGCCGGAGGATCGCCGGATCGAGGTAGGCCACGGCTTTCGCCCCGTACCATGAGCCGATCAGCGCCGCGAACGCTCCCGGCACCGCCACCCGCCATGGAATGCGGACGCGGCGACCGTACTGGATCGCGGCACTGGCGGTGCCGACAATGCTCGCCAGCTTGTTGGTGCCGAACAGCGTCGCCGGCATTGCCGCCGGGAAAGCGGCAAACAGCGCCGGGAGCTGGATCAGGCCGCCACCGCCGACGACCGCGTCAACAAAACCGGCAAACAGCGCGGCCAGCCCCAGAACGACGAAAAGATATTCGGTTTCCATTTTTCCTGATTTTCGGAGGTGAATTACGAGCGCGGCATAGTCCGTCTGCCAGCGATGACCGGGCCTGCCGCAAGCCGGGCACGACTGCCGGCACGGCCACGGCAGCGCTATTGTTTCACGTGAAACAGGAAAATGGCTTCGGTGCAAAAAGGGTTCTAGAGGCGGAGGAAGTCGGCACTCCGGCACTCGCCATGAAAGCGGCGGCGCCGTCGATACTGGCCAGCTTGCCGAGGTCGGCAAGCACGAACATCAGGGCACAGATGGCGTGGACCTCCGCAGAGACTCGCGGAACCGGCCACGGAAAGCCTCCTTTTCCGAAGCTTGGTCGATTCGGGCGTTCGCCCCTCAACCTTCACGTCATCCTCACCGACACCTCCCCACGCCGGCCGATGTCAGCGCTCCACCGACCACCCCGACGACAGCGCCTCGGCCTGCTGCAACACCGTTTGCACGGCCGCGTCCTGCAGGTCGGGCGGGTAGCCGTACTTGCGCAGGATGCGCTTCACCAGCACCCGCATCCGCGCACGGGCCGAATCGCGGTGCGCCCAGTCCACCGTCACGTTCTCGCGCAGGCTCATCAAGAGTTCGTGGGCGATCAGGCGCAGCTTGTCGTCGCCCAGCATCTGCACCGCGCTTTCGTTCTCGGCCAGGGCGTCGTAGAAGGCGATTTCCTCGTCGGACAATCCGGACTCTTCGCCGCGCTCACGGGCCGCGCGGATGTCCTTGGCGAGCGCGATCAGCTCCTGCAGCACCTCGGCGGTGGTGATGGCGTTGGCGTGGTAACGCGCCACGGCGTCTTCCAGGCGCTCCGAGAAGGCGCGGGTCTCGACCACGTTGGCCTTGCTGCGCGAGCGGATGCCGTCATTGAGCAGCTTGCGCAGGGCTTCCAGCGCCAGATTCTTCTTCTCCATCTGCTGCACTTCGGCGAGGAACTCGTCGGAAAGGATGGAGATGTCCGGGCTCTTGATGCCGGCGGCGGCGAGGATGTCCACGATCTCGGTCGATACCACCGCGCGGCTGACGATCTGCTGGATCGCCAGCTCACGCTCCTGCCGGGCCGCGCCGGAGGCGGTCGCGCTCTTGACCAGGGCGGCGCGAATGGCCTGGAAGAAGCCGACTTCCTCACGGATCCGGCGGGCCTCATCGGAGGCCGAGGCCAGCGCGAACGCCTTGGACAGCGCCAGCACCGCGTCCTGGTAGCGGCGATGGGCGTTCTTCTTGCCTTCCGGGGTCTTCTCGGCTGCGGCCAGCTTCTGCTGCAGGGCGAGTATCCACTCGATGGCGCCGGCCATCATCGCCAGGCGTTGCTGCGGCGTGCCGCCCAGCGCCGAAAGATAGTCGAAGCCGTGGTACATGTCGCGCACCACCTCGTACTTCTCCACCATCACCGCGACCGCCTGGGCCTCGTCGACGCCGGTGTTCTCCTGGTCCTTCCTGGAGTACTGCTGCAAAGCCGATTTCAGGCTTTGCGCGATGCCGATGTAGTCCACGATCAGCCCGGCCGGCTTGTCGCGGAACACCCGGTTCACCCGCGCAATCGCCTGCATCAGGCCATGCCCCTGCATCGGCTTGTCCACGTACATGGTGTGCATGCAGGGCGCATCAAAGCCGGTGAGCCACATGTCGCGCACGATCACCAGCTTGAGCGGGTCCTGCGGGTCGCGCGCGCGCCTGGCGAGCAGATCGCGCCGCGCCTGGTTGCCGATATGCGGCTGCCACCCGGCCGGGTCGGAAGCGGTGCCGGTCATCACGATCTTGATGCTGCCGGCCTGGTCATCGTCACTGTGCCAGTGCGGGCGCAGCCTGATGATCTCATCAAAGAGCTTCACGCAGATGCGCCGGCTCATGCACACCACCATCGCCTTGCCATCCAGCGCCGCCACGCGGTCCTCGAAGTGGGCGACCATGTCCTGCGCCACCAGCGCCAGGCGTTTGTCGCTGCCCACCAGGGCCTCCACCGTGGCCCATTTCTGCTTGAAGCGCTCCTGCTCGGCCTCGGAGTCGTCTTCGGTCAGCGCGTCGACCTCGGCGTCGATCTTCGGCTTCTCGTCCTCGTCCAGCTCGATGCGCGCCAGCCGCGACTCGTAGTAGATCGGCACCGTGGCGCCGTCCTCCACCGCGCGGCTGATGTCGTACACGTCGATGTAGTGGCCGAACACCGCCGGGGTGTTCACGTCGTCCGCCTCGATCGGCGTGCCGGTAAAGCCGATGAAGGAGGCGTTGGGCAGCGCATCGCGCAGGTACTTGGCGAAGCCGTAGGAGATCTCGCCGGTCTTCGCATCCACCTTGGCCTTGAAGCCGTACTGGCTGCGGTGCGCTTCATCCGCGATCACCACCACGTTGCGCCGCGTGGTGAGCGGCTCGCCAAGCTCGCCGAACTTCTGCAGGGTGCTGAAGATCACCCCGCCGGAGGCCCGGTTCAGCAGCTTCTGCAAGTCCTCGCGGCTCTCGGCCTGCACCGGCGTCTGGCGGATCAGGTCGCGGCACATCGAGAAGGTGGCGAAGAGCTGGTCGTCCAGGTCGTTGCGGTCGGTGAGCACCACCAGGGTCGGATTGGCCATCGCCGGGTGGCGGACCAGTTGCCCGGCGTAGAAGGCCATCAACAGGCTCTTGCCGGAGCCCTGGGTGTGCCAGATCACCCCAGCGCGCCGGTCGCCCCTGGCTTGTGTCGCCACGGAAGGCAGTCCGTAGTCCGCCGGGTCTTCGGCCACCCCCTGCACCGGCGCCGAAGCGCGCAGGGTGGACGCCACCGCATGCCGCACCGCGTGGAACTGGTGATAGCCGGCGATGATCTTGGCCAGCCCCGAGCCGCCGCTTTTGTCCAAAGTGTTGCCGAACACGGTGAAATCCCGCAGCAGGGACAACAGCCGGCCCTGCTCGAACACGCCCGCTATCAGCGTGGACAGTTCCGGCGCACCCTTCGGCGCCACCGCGCTGCCGTCGGTGGTGCGCCAGGGCATGAAGCGCTCCAGATCGGCCGAGAGCGACCCCACCCGCGCCGCGATGCCGTCGGACGTCACCAGCAGCGCATTGCTGTGGAACAGCGCCGGAATCTGCTGCTTGTAGGTCTGCAACTGATTGAAGGCGCCCACCAGCGTGGCGTTGTCGCTGCCCGGCGCCTTCAGCTCGATCACGGCCAGCGGCAGGCCGTTCACGAACACCACCACATCCGGGCGCCGCTTGTTCTGCCCGTTGATCACCACGAACTGGCTCACCGCCAGCCAGTCGTTGCGCTCAGGGTGATCGAAGTCGATCAGCGCCACTTTGCCGGCGGTGAGCGTGCCACGCTGTTCGCCCTCGGTCGCGTAGTACTCGACGTCCACGCCCTCGGTGATCAGCTTGTGCAGGCGGCGGTTTTCTTCCAGCAGCGCCGGCAGTTCGGACTGCATCACCTTGCGCACGGCGTCCTGCCGCGCCTCGACGGGCAGGCCGGGGTTCAGGCGCGCCACCGCGTCTTCAAAGCACTTCCTGAGCACCACCTCGTCGTGGCTCTCGCGCTCCGGGCGGTGCCCGTCGGGGCCGATGTCCTCTTCCCGCTCGATGCGGTAGCCCAGCGCGCTCAACTGTTCCAGCAGCGCCTGCTCCACCGCGGCCTCCGACAGAAACGCCATCGCCTACGCCTCCTTCGTGCTGCCCGGCAGGGCGAGCATGTTCTCGATCAGGCGGATCATCACGTCCTTGTTCTTGGCGTCGGACTCCGCCACCAGCAGCGCCAGCGCCGCCAGGCCCACGTCGTTGATCACCGCTTCGCCATTGCGGACCAGGCGCCCGTTGCGCGCCAGGAAATCCACGAACAGAAAGGCCGCGCTGCGCTTGTTGCCGTCCGCGAACGGATGGTTCTTGATGACGAAGTACAGCAGGTGCGCGGCCTTGGTCTCGACGGTGGGATAGGCCGGCTCGCCGAACACGCTCTGATCGAGATTGCCGAGCAGCGCGGCAAAGGCATCGCCGCGCTCGCGCCCGAAGAGCGCGGACGCATCGCCGCGCGCCATCAGGTCGGCCTTCAGCCGCGCAATGGCGGCCTGCGCCTCGTCCAAGGTCGGCAGCACCCCGCCCGGGCTGCCCGCCGGGGCGGTCAGCAGCCCTTCGTCGTAGCGCTGCAGCCACAGGAAGGTGTGGGTGTACCGCGCGATCACATCCACCAGCCCGCGACCCTGCTCGGCGGTCAACGCCTCGCCCGCGGCGGCCTTTCGCACCAGTTGCAGCGCCGCTTCCAGTTCGGCGGCGTTCTTCTCGAAGCGTTCGCGGTCCAGGCTGTAGCCTTGAGTCAGATGCTCGCGCAGCACGCGGTTTGCCCACTGGCGGAAGCGGGTGCCCTGGATGGACTTGACCCGGTAGCCGACCGAGATGATCACGTCGAGGTGGTAGAACTTCACCGGTTTGTCCGAGCCGGCAATGTGCAAATTTTGCACAGTGCTTTTCTCGTCCAGCTCGCCTTCGGCAAACACATTGCGGATGTGCTTGGTGATCACCGAGCGTTCGCGCCCGAACAGCAACCCCACCTGCTCCTGCGTGAGCCAGACCGACTCCCGATCCAGTCGCACCTCGACGCGGGCCTCAGCCCCTTCGTAGATGACGATTTCGGATGTTGGCTTCACAGGCCGCGCTCCTTGAGGAAGGCTTCCGCATCCGGCACGCGCAACTCGCCCGAGATGAGCTTGGGCAACAGGGTGTCGTGGAGTTTGGCGAGGGAGCGGGACTGTTGCGCGTTGCGGATCGTCTGGTCGAAGATCGGAGCAATAACAGCGTCAAGCCTTTCCATGCACTCGGGCGGTGCAACCGCAATCCGAGCATCGGTGAGATGTTTGCGCTGGATGTGCCCCATCGTGGTGGCCTTGGCAGCGGCAACAGCCCGAAAATCCGGCAGATGATACCTAGTGGCAAAGAAGTAGAACCACTTCGGCACCAGGTCAGACGTGACCTTGAACAGGTGTTGATTCAGTGCCCCCCGGCCACCATTCCACACCTCGACTTCGAGCGACCCGGACCACGAGAACAGCACGTCGCCATCGACCACGACATATTCCGGTTTGATCCGCGTGCTCGCTCTGTCTGCGCCAGCCACGCTTCCGGCACGCAACTGCGCGATCTTGATGACAGGCAGAAACTCGGTTTCGCTTTCGGACGGGAATTTCTGCAATGCAAGGCCATTGAGGTAGTTCGCGATCGAATCCAGCGACCGCATCTCCCACCCCTCCGGAACCTCCCCCGACTCCGACTCGACGAGCCGGTCGGGAAAGAGGTCGTAGAGGTGCGCGGGCAGGCCGGGCAGCGATTGACCGCGCTGCCAGCGGCCCTCCAGCTTGGCGCGCACCGGCTCGAAGTCCACGAACCACGCCTTGAACAAGGCACGGGCCATCGCCTCCAGCGTTTCGTTCGCGCGCCGGTTGAGCTCGATCTTGTCGTCCAGCGTACCGAGGATGTGGGCGATGGCGCGTTGTTCGTGGAGCGGGGGGACCGCGACGGGCAAGGCGCGAATCGTGGGAAGATTAAGTCGCTCTGCGACACTCCCGTCACGGTGACCATGAATGTGGGTAGCCATGACGGGTGAGTTCAGCCAGTGGCGCAGAAATCGAAAATCTATCTTGCTTGCCTGCGGACGGATCAGCACCATCCGCTGCCCAAGACATACGCGCACTTGTTCGGGAACTTCGGCCGCAATACCAAAGTAGGTACCTTCCCTGCTGTACAGAAGATCCCCGTGCCGAGGTAATGCCCTGACCGTTCGTTCTCTGTAGGTCTCCTCGGAAACGTGAGCAGCTTGCTCTGTACGGAACACACCCGAAATGATGTCTTGCGTGCGGACAACCAATGGGCCTGCGTTGACCAGTTTTGGGGTCGAGTGAGGGCAATCGAATACGCCTTCGCAGAGATCGTCGAGCCGCCCCCACGACCACCCGATCGGCAAACGCTCTAGCCCATTTGGAACATGCAGTGGCTTGGCATAGGCTCCAAGGTCAACCGCCATAGCCAAGCTCCCTCAGGTTGGCCTCGATCGCCGCATCCAGCCGGGCCGCTTCCGCCCGCTGCGCCCGCCACTGCGCGGCCAGCCGTGCCATCTTCTCCTCTAAGGGTTCGCCGTCTTCCTCCTGCTCTGCCGCGCCCACGTAGCGCCCCGGTGTCAGCACATGGCCGTGCTTGCGGATTTCCTCCAGCGTGGCGGATTTGCAGAAGCCGGCCACGTCCGCGTACTCGCCTGCGCCGGCTTCCCCGCGCCAGGCGTGGTAGGTGCCGGCGATCTTCTGCACTTCCTCGTCGGTCAGTTCGCGCCGGGTGCGATCCACCAGCACGCCCAGCTTGCGGGCGTCGATGAACAGCACCTGGCCGCGGCGGTCGCGCAGGCCACCCGGTTTTCCATGCTCCGGGTTCTTGTTGCGGGCGAGGAACCACAGGCAGGCGGGGATCTGGGTGGAGTAGAAGAGCTGGCCGGGTAGCGCCACCATGCAGTCCACCACGTCGGCTTCGACCATGGCGCGGCGGATCTCGCCTTCGCCGGACTGGTTGGAGCTCATCGAGCCGTTGGCCAGCACCACGCCGGCGGTGCCGTTGGGGGCGAGGTGGTGATGGATGTGCTGCAGCCAGGCGTAGTTGGCGTTGCCCGCGGGCGGCGCGCCGAACTTCCAGCGCAGGTCTTCGCGCAGGCGGTCGCCGCCCCAGTCGGAGATGTTGAAGGGCGGGTTGGCGAGGATGAAGTCGGCCTTGAGGTCGCGCAGTTCGTCCTTGTGGAAGCTGCCCTCGTTGTTCCAGCGGATGTCGGAGTCGATGCCGCGCACCGCAAGGTTCATCTTGGCCAGCCGCCAGGTGGTGTAGTTGGATTCCTGCCCGTAGATGGCGATGTCGCCGATGCGCCCGCCGTGCTCCTGCACGAACTTTTCCGACTGCACGAACATGCCGCCCGAACCGCAGCAGGGGTCGTACACCCGGCCGGCGACGCCGCGCGCGGGGTCGGGCAGCGGTTCGAGCATTTCGACCAGCACGCGCACCACCGAGCGGGGGGTGTAGAACTCGCCGCCGCGCTTGCCTTCGGCGCCGGCGAACTGGCCGAGGAAGTACTCATACACCCGGCCGAGGATGTCTTTGGAGCGGTCGCCGGCCTCGCCCAGCGCAATGCCGGAGATGAGGTCGACCAGCTCGCCGAGCATCACCTTGTTGAGCGCGGGGCGGGCGTAGTCCTTGGGCAGCACGCCCTTGAGCGATTCGTTGTCCTTCTCGATGGCGCGCATGGCCTCGTCGATCAGGGTGCCGATGGTGGGCTGTTTGGCGCTGGCCTGCAGGTGCGACCAGCGCGCCTCCTTCGGCACCCAGAAGACGTTGTCGGCGAGGTATTCGTCCTTGTCTTCGGCAGCCTGCGGGTCTTCGGCGAGCAGCGCGGTGTGCTTGGCCTCGAAGGCGTCGGAGATGTACTTGAGGAAGATGAGCCCGAGCGCGACGTGCTTGTAGTCGCTGGGCTCCATGTTGCCGCGCAGCTTGTCGGCGGCCTTGAAGAGTTCGGCCTCGAAGCCGAGGCTGCCGCCGTTGGCGTTTCTGCCGGTGTTGCTGGTCTTGCTGGTCTTGCTGGTCTTGCGTTGTGCCATCGTGGTCTTGTCTTGGGGCTGAACGGTTCGCGCCGCGCGCACCGGGTCGCCGGCCGGGGGCGGCGCGTTTGCGTCCGTGGCCTGCGCGCGGCGTACCGACCCGCCGCGCCCCTGCCCTTTCAGCAGCACGCCCTCGGCCACCAGGGCGCCGTGGGCCTGCCAGTAGTCATCCTCCCCGATCGACAGCCCCTCGGACTGCAGCAGGGCTTCGATCTCGCGGCGCAGCGCGGTGTTGCCGATGGTGGAACCGTCGGCGGGCACGATGGAGCGCATCGCGCGCTTGACGCGATCTTGCAGGCTGGACACGGAAAGGACTCCCTGGACTTCTTTTTCGGACGCCGCCGGTGGCGGTTGGGGAGCCGATTATGGCTTGCGGGTGCTGCACCTGTCATTCCGGGGCAGCCTTCCGGCGATCAGCCCCAACCCCACCCGGACGCTCGTCGGGCTGAAGCCTGCTGCAGCCGTTGCGCCTCCCCGGGTGCGCGCACAAGTCCGGGAAGAACACCCGCAGAAGTCTCCAGCGATCGTCCGGGAACGTCCCGGACAATGCCGGAAGCCTCGCTACTTGCCGATGCAGAAGCGCGAGAAGATGACCCCGAGCAGGTCGTCGGCGGTGAACTCCCCGGTGATCTCACCCAGGCTTTCCTGCGCCAGGCGCAGCTCTTCGGCAAACAGTTCGAGCGCCGCGCACTGCTCCCCGGCAGCGACGACGTGCGTCAGCGCCTCACGCAAGGCCCGAAGGTGGCGTTCGCGCGCCAGGATTACGTCTTCACCGTGCGCATGCCAGCCGGCGATGCGCAGCAGCTCTTCGCGCAGCAGCTCGATTCCCGCGCCGGTCTTGGCCGACAGCCGCAGACGCACGCTCCCCGCTTGATCCTCGCGGACGGCCTCGCCGCCGGCGAGATCGATCTTGTTCACCACGGTGAGGCGCATCGCTCCGGCGGGCAGGCGGGCGTCGATCGTGTCGCCGCCCTCCCCGCCGCTGCCGCCGGCCTCGACCAGGCGCAGGATCACATCGGCACGCTCGATCTCGCGCCAGGTGCGCTCGATGCCGATGCGCTCGACGGTGTCGGCGGTGTCGCGCAGGCCGGCGGTGTCGATGATGTGCAGCGGAATGCCTTCGATCTGGATCGTTTCGCGCAGCGCGTCGCGGGTGGTGCCGGCGATGTCGGTGACGATCGCACGCTCTTCGCCGGCGAGGCGGTTGAGCAGGCTGGACTTGCCGACGTTGGGCTCGCCCACCAGCACCACGTTGAGGCCGCTGCGCAGCAGGGCACCCTGGCGGGCACGGTCGAGCAGGCCTTCGAGGTCGCTGCGGATCCCGTCCAGGCGCGGCAGCGCGCGGGCGCGTTCGAGGAACTCGATTTCCTCTTCGGGAAAATCGAGAGTCGCTTCGACCAGCATCCGCAGGTCGATCAGGGCATCGGTGATGCGTCGTACTTCTTCGGAGAATTTCCCCGACAGCGAGCGCAGCGCGGAGCGCGCCGCGGCCGCAGTGGAAGCTTCGATCAGGTCGGCAACGCCTTCGGCCTGGGCGAGGTCGAGCTTGCCGTTGAGAAAAGCGCGGCGGGTGAACTCGCCGGGCTCGGCCAGGCGCGCACCCAGCTCGAGGCAGCGCTCGAGCAGCAGCTGCATGACCACCGGGCCGCCATGGCCCTGGAGCTCGAGCACGTCCTCGCCAGTGAACGACGCCGGCGTCGGAAAATACAGCAGGATGCCTTCGTCGATCGCCTGCCCCGCCGCATCCGCGAAACGGGCGAAATGGGCGCGGCGAGGCTGCGGCTCACGCCCGCACAAGGCCTGTGCGAACGCGCTCAGGGCGGCGCCGGAAACGCGGACGACACCGATGCCGCCGCGCCCCGGTGCGGTCGCGACCGCGGCGATGGTGTCAGGCGGTCTTGCTGCCGGGCTTTGCACTCTCGATCATCCGCGTGATCTGCCACTGCTGGGCAATCGACAGGATGTTGTTCACCACCCAGTACAGCACCAGGCCGGACGGGAACCACAGGAACATGAAGGTGAACACGATCGGCATCGCCATCATGACCTTGGCCTGGATCGGGTCGGGCGGGGTCGGGTTGAGCTTCATCTGCACCAGCATCGACACACCCATGATCACCGGCAGGATGAAGTACGGGTCCTTCGCCGACAGATCCTGGATCCAGCCCAGCCACGGCGCCTGGCGCATCTCGACGCTGCCGAGCAGCACCCAGTAGAGGGCGATGAACACCGGAATCTGCACCAGAATCGGCAGGCAGCCGCCGAGCGGGTTGATCTTCTCGGTGCGGTAGAGATTCATCATCTCCTGCTGCATCTTCGCCTTGTCGTTGCCGTACAGCTCCTTCATGCGCTGCAGGCGCGGGCCGAGCACGCGCATCTTGGCCATCGACTTGTAGCTCGCGGCCGACAGCGGGAAGAACACCGCCTTTAGCATCACGGTCACAAGGATGATCGCCCAACCCCAGTTTCCGGTCAGCTTGTACAGCCAGGCCAGCACCCAGAACAGCGGCGCGGCGATCACCGTGAGCCAGCCGTAATCGACCACCAGATCGAGCCCGGGGGCGATGGCCTCGAGCTTGTCCTGCTCCTGCGGGCCCGCGTACAGGCGGGATTCCACCTTCGCCGCGGCACCCGGTGCGATCTGGCTGACCGGAATGATCGCGCCCGCCGAGTAGAGGCCATTGCCGACCGAACGCGCGAAGTACTCGCGCTCGCCCTGCTCCGGCAGCCAGGCACTGACGAAGTAGTGCTGCACCATCGCCACCCAGCCGTCGCTGGCGGTCTTGACGAACTTGGCGTCGCCGTCGTCGATGTCCCCGAACTGGACCTTCTGGAACTTGCCAGCCTCGGTGTAGAACGCCGGGCCGATGAAGGTCTGCACGCCGCCGAAGCCCTCGGGCTTCTCCGCCGGATTGGAGTCTCGCGTGAGCTGGAAATAGGCATGCGCGCTGAGCGCCTCGCTGCCGCCATTGCTGATCTCGTACGCGACGTCGATCAGATAGCTGCCACGTGCAAACGTCATTACCTTGGTGACGCGCACGCCGTTCTGCTCCGGCGCTTCGAGGCGCAGGACGACACGGTCCTCGCCGGCCTTCAGCACGAAGTTGCCCTCGGGCAGCGTGAACACCGTCTTGTGGGTCGGCAGGCCCCCGCCGATGAGGCCGCTCTGCGCCAGATAGGTGTGGGCAGAACCGTTATCGAAGAGCAGGAAGGGCTTGCTGTGATCCTCCTTCTGCTTATGCCCCTTGAATTCCAGCCGAACGACGTCGCCGCCCTGCGCGGAGACCTCTGCACGCAGCAGGTCGGTTTCGACGGTGACCGTCGCCGCGGCCGAAGGCGCAGGATCGCTCGGGACCACGACCTGGCCCGGAGCGAGGCTGGCCGAGGGCGTCGGCACCGCGCCGTTGGCGGCGGCGGTCGTGCCGGCGCTCTGCTGCGCCACGGGCGCGGGCTGGTTCTGCTTGATCCAGCCATCCCACAGCATGACCAGGGCAAAGGAGAAAACCAGGAAGAGGATGAGGCGGCGTTGATCCATCGGATTCGTTCTGTCTCAGGTCAGGGAACGGGATCATACCCGCCCGGATTGAAAGGGTGGCAGCGCCCCACCCGCCTGGCCGCCATCCAGCCGCCGCGCAAAGCGCCATGGCGCTGGATCGCTTCGATGGCGTACTCGGAGCAGGTCGGGTAAAAACGGCAATTGCGCCCCAGCAGGGGACTGATCGCGTAGCGGTAGGCGCGCAGCGGCGCGATCATCAGGCTCTTCATTGCCGGGGCAGCCTTTGCAGCAACTGCAGCAGGTCGAGGTTGAGTTCGGCGCGCGTGGCTTTCGCCACCGGCGCATGCAGCCGGACGACGAGGTCCACCGCCGGCAGGAATTCGCGATGGCGGCGGAAGATCTCGCGCGCGATCCGCTTGACCAGGTTGCGCACGTTCGCCCGCTTCGCCAGCTTCTTCGCCACGACGACGCCGAGACGGGCGCTGTCGAGGCCGTTCGGGCGGTAATGCGCCATGTAGAAGCGCCCGCGCAAAGCCCGCCGAAAAGCAAAAACGGATGAGTACTCATCCGTTTTGTGCAATCTGTGAGCGCTGCGGAACCCCTGATCAGCGCCCGAGGGCAGGCTCACCTCAGACAGCGAGGCGATGACGGCCCTTGGCACGGCGTGCGCGGATGACCGCACGGCCGCCACGGGTCTTCATGCGGACCAGGAAGCCGTGAGTGCGCTTGCGACGGACGACGGAAGGCTGATAAGTGCGTTTCATGATCGGACTGCCAGTGTTGGGTCAAACCGAGGAGTTAAATGCATAATGTCATGTTTGTCAAGAACAATTTTTGGACCAGCCTGTGGATAAGTCTGCGCTCCGAAGGTTAGAATGTCGCTTTTCCATGCCTTGCCGCAAGCGCGAGCCACAG